>CAKRHW010000001.1 GCA_934339365.1 uncultured Lachnospiraceae bacterium
ACCCTGGCTACCATAACCGATAACCGCAATTGTTTTTCCCTCTAAAAGACTTAAGTTACAATCTTCCTGATAATAAATCTTATTTGCCATAATTGTGCCTCCAAAAAATAATATATATTTGTTAATACTACTTTATGTAGTGATTAGCCTAAATTAATCTTCATAAGAATCGCCAATCATATCAGCTCTTCCTCTTGTCAGTCCGGTAATTCCGGTTCTTACAAGTTCTTTTACATCAAAACCATCTAATAAACCAATAAAAGCATCTAACTTGTTTTGATTTCCTGTTAATTCTATCATTAAAGAATCTGGTGCTACATCGACAATCTTAGCTCTGAAGATATCAGCAATTGCAATTACCTGCTGTCTCTGTTGTGGTGAAACAGCGACCTTAACTAAAATCAACTCTCTGCATACAGATTCTCCTGGCTTTAACTCTGTGATTTCTTTTACATCAATCAACTTATTAATCTGTTTGATAATCTGTTCTAAAACGTCATCATGACCATGAACAACTATTGTCATCCTTGAATATGCCGGATCTTCTGTAACACCAACAGTTAAACTATCAATGTTGTATCCTCTTCTGCTAAATAATCCAGCTACTCTATTCAAAACACCTGAAGTGTTCTCGACTAAGATTGACAAGACCATCTCTCTCATTTTTTCTTCCATGATTATCCTCCATTCTGTACGTGCCCATCGTACTTCTTATTTTCTTTCCACAAGTTGTCAGCTCATGCATTTCATAAGTTTTTACCTGAAAAAAATAAGTATCGTAACAATAGCTTCGCACTAATTGTAATTTTAGCATATATATTCATTTTGTCAATATATAAAGCCTTATATCTGATTCTTTTTTATTTTTCAACATTATCTGCCTGAATAATTGTAATGACAAATTTTTTGTTGGATAGAATAATCATTGTCTGGTATCCATTTTTATTTTTTGCTTCAAAATAATAGGAATCTTCTTCTGAAAAGCGACTCATTTCAGACTGATCAATCCTGTATCCTGCTTTTCTGACCTTCCTGACATAACTTGTTGCATCATCTACTGTTACACCTTCCATTGTAATCACAGTGCCATCTGTCTTACTGACTGTTGTATTTACTATTCTTCCCTTATTCATTTTAGGGAACCCTTCTGTGTATTCATTTTCCGGCCATGTCTTACCAGCTGTTAATGGTTGTCCATCTTCATCTTTGATTGTCACTTTATTGTTCTGATCAAATTCTACGATATATCCATTATCTTTTGCTTCTTTTTGAATCTTTTTCTTATTCTCATCTGTCAGATTTTTAACTGCTGCAACATCAAGTTCCCCACCTAAATAAGATTGCAGTAAAGCCGCATCTTCTTCTGAAAGCTGCATTGCAGACTCCGTCTCACCTTCTGCCATTTTAGTAATTGTCTCAGACTCTGTTACCGACATGCTCTCATTTTCATCACTTGTTGTCTCTTCCTTGCTTGTTCCATCACTCGATGTTTCCTCTACAGTTGTCTGTATCTGGCTCGTTTCACTCTTTCCTTCTTCCTTTTGATTACATGCCGTCAAACCAGCAACCATTGTAAAGGCCATTCCGGCAATTATAAACTTTTTCTTCATATTCTTTTTCCTTCTATCCTTACTAAATTCTCCCTCTTCGACCTCATAATACAACACTCTTCCTTTTTTCGCAAGTGGCTTTTCAGGCTGATTTTCCATGTCATTTTTTCTTTCCCATATTTTTTATTACTTTTAACAATTCTTCCTATTAATCCGATATCATATTTTTAAATTTTTAATACCTTTCCTCCTCTTTTTTCCTATTTGATAAAAAGTTTCTTTTTTTAATTCATGATACGATTTATTTTTATGAACCAGTCACGATTTATCAGTTTTTCTTGATTTTACATAAAAAATTATGCATCTAAAATTCCACTGTCTTTTATAATCTGTACCATTTCCTGAATTGTCTCCACCGGAAGAACTAACGCAAAACGTACATATCCTTCTCCCATACTTCCAAAAGCATCTCCCGGTGTGCAAATGACTCCTGTTTTTTCCATTAACTCGATACAAAATTCCTGCGATGTTTTAAACTGTTGCGGAATCTTTGCCCACACAAACATTGTTCCTTTACTATCTGCTACGTTCCAGCCAATGGAACGAAATCCGCCACAAAGAGCATCCCTTCTGTCCTGATATAATTGACACTGTTTTTTCACTCCATCCTGTGGCCCCGTCAATGCCGCAATGGCAGCTTCCTGTATCGGTTGAAACATTCCAAAATCATATTGTGAACGAAGCAGTTTGAATGCATCAATGATCTGCTTATTTCCAATGGCAAAGGAAACTCTGGCTCCTGTAAGATTATAAGATTTTGACAGCGAATAAAATTCAATTCCTACTTCTTTTGCTCCTGGATATTGCAGGAAAGAACCACCTGTAACGCCATCATAAATGATATCTGAATATGCATTATCATGAACAATCATAATATTATATTTTTTTGCATAAGCGATTAATGTCTCATAAAATCCTTCCGGTGCAACCGCACATACCGGATTATAAGGATATGATACCATCATGTACTTTGCCTTTCGGGCAATTTCTTCCGATATGGCATTAAAATCAGGAAGGAAATCATTTTCTTCCTTTAAATCATAAAAATACAACTCAGCTCCACCTAAATAAGCACCAACTTCAAAAACAGGATACCCCGGATTGGGTAAAAGTACGATATCGCCCGGGTCACAAAGTGCCATTCCAATATGAGAAATACCTTCCTGTGAACCATTTACAGACACTATCTCATCAAGTCCGATATCTACTCCAAATCTTTTTTTATAAAACTGTTGCACTGCCTCTAATAATTCAGGCAAATCTTTTAGCGGATAATGAAATCGATCCGGATTTTTTGCTGCCTCGATTAATGCTTCCTGCACATGTCTATCTACTGGAAAATCCGGTGTCCCTATAGATAGATTGTAAATCTTTTTTCCACTTTTTAATAATTGTTCTTTCTTCTCATCTAAAGCTGCAAAAATTCCTGTTTTAAAATGCTCTAATCTTTTTGATGTTTCAATCTTCATCACACAATACCTGTCCTCTCCAAAATATTAAATCTATTCTACCACATTTTTCTTTGATATAGGTATCATTCTCTATAATTTAAAAAAGAATTGTATACAAAAAAGTACCGCAATCGCTGTGATTACGGTACTTTCTGGGTTTAACTTCTTTTCAATTTGTAAATTCTATTTAGAACTTGCCAGCGTTAGCTGCTTCCTCAACAGAAACGGCAACTGCTACTGTAGCACCTACCATTGGGTTATTACCCATTCCAATCAATCCCATCATTTCAACGTGAGCTGGAACTGATGAAGAACCTGCGAACTGTGCATCTGAGTGCATACGTCCTAATGTATCTGTCATACCATAAGAAGCTGGTCCTGCTGCCATGTTATCTGGGTGAAGTGTACGTCCTGTACCACCACCTGAAGCAACTGAGAAGTATTTCTTACCCTGTTCGATACATTCCTTCTTGTATGTACCTGCAACTGGATGCTGGAATCTTGTTGGATTTGTTGAGTTACCTGTAATAGAAACATCAACACCTTCCTTATGCATGATTGCAACACCTTCTCTAACGTCATTTGCACCGTAGCATCTAACTTTAGCTCTAAGTCCGTCAGAGTAAGCCTTTGTATAAACTTCCTTTAATTCTCCTGTATAGTAATCATACTGTGTCTCAACATATGTGAATCCATTGATTCTTGAGATAATCTGTGCAGCATCTTTACCAAGACCATTTAAGATAACTCTTAATGGCTCTTTACGTACTTTGTTTGCTTTTTCAGCGATACCAATTGCACCTTCTGCTGCTGCAAATGACTCATGTCCTGCTAAGAATGCAAAACACTTTGTATCTTCTTCAAGTAACATCTTACCTAAGTTACCATGTCCTAAACCTACTTTTCTCTGATCAGCTACAGAACCAGGAATACAGAATGCCTGTAAACCTTCTCCAATTGCAGCTGCTGCTTCTGAAGCTTTTCTGCATCCCTTTTTAATAGCGATTGCAGCACCAACTGTGTAAGCCCATTTCGCATTCTCAAAGCAGATTGGCTGAACCTTCTCAACCATCTTATATACATCAAGACCTGCATCTTTAGTAATCTTTTCTGCTTCTTCAATGGAAGCAATACCATAACTGTTTAATACAGCATCGATTTGTTTAATACGTCTCTCATATGATTCAAATAAAGCCATTGTGAAATCTCCTCCTTATATTATTCCTGACGTGGGTCAATGATTTTAACTGCATCTTCCACGCGTCCGTACTGTCCTTTTGCTTTCTCCCAGGCTGTATTAGGGTCATCACCCTTCTTGATAAAGTCTGTCATCTTACCAAGTGATACAAACTGATATCCAATAATCTGGTCATCTGCATCTAAAGCGATTCCTGTTACATATCCTTCTGTCATCTCAAGATAACGAGGTCCCTTTGCAAGAGTTCCATACATTGTACCAACCTGTGATCTAAGACCCTTTCCTAAATCTTCAAGTCCAGCACCAATTGGAAGACCTTCTTCTGAGAAAGCTGACTGTGTTCTACCATAAACAATCTGTAAGAATAATTCTCTCATGGCTGTATTAATTGCATCACATACTAAGTCAGTATTTAATGCTTCAAGAACTGTAAGTCCTGGAAGAATCTCAGATGCCATAGCTGCTGAATGTGTCATTCCTGAACAACCAATTGTTTCAACTAATGCTTCCTGAATAACTCCTTCCTTAACATTCAATGTTAACTTACAAGCTCCCTGCTGTGGTGCACACCAACCCACACCATGTGTTAAGCCTGAAATATCTTTGATTTCTTTTGACTGTACCCATTTTGCTTCTTCTGGGATTGGAGCAGCACCATGATGAACGCCTTGTGCTACTGTGCACATTTCTTCTACTTCCTGTGAATAAATCATTATAAGACTCCTTTCAATATATCTATCTTATTATTGTACGGGTCGCCTTCCCGCACTCTGTTTTTATTTTCTCATAAAACGACAAATTAGTCTATACTTTTTTATCAAATAATTAAAAAAAGCCGTATCTCTCATCCTCGAAATACGACTTTTTCTACTTTATATTGATTATATAGAATAATATAGAATTCCTTCATCTAAGAATCCATCTGATTGAAATGCAAGTAATTACTTAGCCTGAATATATCCCTTTGCTGTTAATAATTCAGCACAAAGTAATGCACCACCTGCTGCACCACGAAGTGTATTGTGTGACAGACCAACGAATTTCCAGTCATATACACTGTCTTCTCTTAAACGTCCAACAGATACTCCCATTCCCTTTTCAAAGTTTACATCTAATGCAACCTGTGGTCGATTGTCTTCTTCTAAATACTGAATAAACTGCTTTGGAGCACTTGGAAGATTTAATTCCTGTGGTTCTCCTCTAAAGGCTTTTAATTTTTCAATTAATTGCTCTTTTGTTGGTTTTTTCTTAAATTTAACAAATACTGCTGCTGTATGTCCATCTAAAACAGGCACGCGGATACATTGTGTTGTAATTGTAATATCATTTGCCTTTACAATTTCTCCGTTTTCAACTTTACCCCAGATTCTAAGAGGTTCCTGCTCAGATTTTTCTTCTTCTCCACTAATAAATGGAATAATATTTCCTACCATCTCCGGCCAGTCCTTAAAAGTTTTTCCTGCTCCGGAAATAGCCTGATATGTTGTAGCTACTACTTCATATGGTTCAAATTCCTTCCATGCTGTAAGAACTGGTGTATAACTCTGAATAGAACAGTTTGGCTTAACAGCGATAAATCCTCTTGTAGTTCCTAATCTCTTCTTCTGTGATTCAATAACTTCAAAATGTTCTGGATTAATTTCTGGAATTACCATTGGTACATCTTTTGTCCATCTGTGTGCACTGTTATTTGAAACAACTGGTGTCTCTGTCTTCGCATATGCCTCTTCAATTGCCTTAATCTCTTCTTTTGACATATCTACTGCACTAAGAACAAAATCTACTTCTGAAGCAACCTTTTCTACTTCATTTACGTTCATAACCACCATTTTCTTTACTGCTTCCGGCATAGGTGTCTGCATCTTCCATCTGCTTCCAACTGCATCTTCATATGTTTTTCCTGCAGAACGTGGACTTGCTGCTATAGCTGCAACTTCAAACCATGGATGGTTCTCTAATAAAGAGATAAATCTCTGTCCTACCATTCCTGTTCCACCTAACACGCCAACTCTTAATTTCTTATCCATTTGATTTTCCTCGCATTCATTAGTTTCTTCTATATCGAACGATGCTGCCTCTTTTGTCCGTCTGAGGCAAACATTTGTGTTCACTTAAAATACTATACCATATTTTTAAGGTTTTGCAAGGGTTTTTTTTAATTTCTGTTATGAAAAAAACGATTCTGAAAAATCAGAACCGTTTACACACATATTCTTTTGACAGCTTCATCCACATCTAGCAGTATAACAACTGCTGTACCAAAGAACTTTCTACAAATTAAAAAAAGCTTCTGATGAGACTCGAACTCACGACCTACTGATTACGAATCAGTTGCGCTACCAACTACGCCACAGAAGCAATACTATCTTATAATATCATATTTTTAAAATATTGCAACTACTTTTTCATTTCTGTATTCTATTTTTCTGAACTTTTTTGTCAAAAAACCTTTTTTCTGATTCCCCGGTAACTTCTGACTGCTTTCATACATAAACTAACATAGAGAAATCTTAAATAAAGCGAGAAGGAGGTCATCATGGATCCCATATTAGAACTAAAAAATGTGTCCTGTTCTTATCATACCCCCCAGCAGGAAACCATTGCTCTAAAAAACTTTTCTCTCCAGGTTCAAAAAGGGGAATTCATTTCTATTGTCGGACCTAGTGGGTGTGGAAAATCTACTTTACTTTCCCTGATTGCCGGTCTTATGGAACCTTCTGACGGAATCATTAAAGTACATGGAAATAATATTGGATATATGCTTCAAAAAGATCACTTATTTGAATGGTGCAATATCTATAATAATGTAACCTTAGGACTTAATATCCATCATACTCTTTCAGATAAAACACGTAAAAATGTTTCAGATATGTTAGATTCTTATGGACTTACAACTTTCAAAAAAGCAAAACCCTCGCAACTTTCCGGCGGTATGCGACAACGCGCAGCTTTAATCCGGACTCTGGCTCTCGATCCTGACCTTCTTTTACTTGATGAACCTTTTTCTGCCTTAGATTATCAGACAAGACTAGAGGTTTGTGATGATATCTATCATATCATAAAAAAAGAAGAAAAAACTGCCATTTTAGTAACTCATGATTTAGCAGAAGCAATTTCTACAGGTGATAAAGTAATTATATTAACCAGACGTCCTGCAACGATAAAAAAAATAATTCCTATCTCATTTTCCTTAAAACAACGTACTCCTTTTCAATGTCGAAATGCAGTTGAATTCAAAGATTATTTTAATTTAATCTGGAAGGAGCTGACCGATTATGAAATCTCCTGATCTTTCATGTTCTAAAGAACAGATTCTTTATTTGAAACATTTAAAACGCCATCATTTTACGGTACGATTCATCCAGTTGTTTTTATTTTTTTCTTTTCTTTTTATCTGGGAATTCAGCAGTAAATATCAGTATATTGATTCCTTTATTTTTAGTAGTCCTTCCCGCATTTTTCATACAACGCAATTCCTTTTTCATGAGGGAACTTTATTTTATCATATTAAAATTACAGTACGCGAAACACTGATTAGTTTTTCCCTTGTAACAATCATAAGTATCTTAATGGCAACACTGCTTTGGATGTTTCAGACTCTCTATGAAATTCTAGATCCATTTTTAGTAATTCTTAATAGTCTGCCAAAATCAGCTTTAGCACCTTTATTTATCGTATGGCTTGGTAATAATCAGAAAACCATTATTCTTGCTGCCATATCCATCTCTATTTTTGGTTCTATTATTACATTATATCAGAATTTTATGGACGTGGATCCTGATAAAGTCCGGTTAATCTATACCTTAGGCGGATCAAGATTTGATGTCTTTTATCGTGTTCTTCTTCCTGGTAACCTGCTTAACATTTTAAGTATCATGAAAGTAAATATTGGCCTGTCTCTTGTTGGTGTCATTATCGGTGAATTTCTTGCTGCAAATGCAGGACTTGGTTATCTGATTATTTATGGCAGTCAGATTTTCCGCCTCGACTATGTTTTAATGTCTATTGTTATTTTATGTATTTTAGCCGGTCTTATGTATGGTTTCATTGGATTACTTGAAAAATTTCTGTTCAGACTGACACATTAAAAAAGCTCCGACGTTTTCGTCGGAGCACATTTTTACATTGTCGCAATAACCTGAATGGCATTCTTGCTTATAATACAGTCTGTCTCTTCTTTTAAATATGCCAGACAGATTTTATCGTCGGTAAGAATACTTCCAAATTCCTCGCCGAGTTCACAAATTGCCTTGAACTCACTGGTAGATTCCTTTCCCTTCTCAATAGATAAATAGTACAAATGGTTCTTATTTTCCTTAAACATTGCACTCTTAACTTCTAGTTCCTCCGGAAGTGCTTTACAGTACTGTTCTAAATACTGGTAATTGGAAAATGCCAGAATTCGAATATCATATTTTTTCTTTTCTTCACTTTCATAATCATGAATGTCTGGATTTGAAATCATATTTTCATCAATTACTTCCACATCATCTGGAATATCATCTACCATTTCTTTTACCAGCCCTTTATCCTTAATAATTCTAGAAAGAATGTCCTCCATTCCTCCATCTGCTTTTCCGGAAAAAGTAATTGCAAGTCTATTCTTTGGAAGATTCATTACCTGCATAGACAAAGATCCATTTTCTGTCTTAAAATCAACTTCATCCATTGCCTGTTCTACCACATCTCTTAAAAAATCTTCTACATTTCCTCTACGTGTAAGAAAATCTTCCATTGTTATTCCATATTCTTTCATATCTTCTTCATTTACAATACAACGTACTGTATCTTCATCTAATTTCTTAAATATCATATTTTATGCTACTCACTTTCTATCTTTATTCATTCTTTCACATTCGCAGCAATTTTTATACTTCCCCTCTGGCAGCATTGAAATGCTGTACTCAAATGAACTAACTTTTGCTTTATATTGTATCATCACTTTTTATTTTTTCAAGAATTATTTAAAAAATTAAAAATTTATTTTCTATTCTGCTTATTTACACCTTACCTTTACAGTTTTACTTCAGACTCCATAGTACCTTTTTCCTTTTACTTTTTTGTAGCAACGAATTTTTACGTAATACTTTGTACGGCTCTTTAAACCAGAAATCTGTATACTGCCAATTGATTTTTTAGTAATACTTTTTGATTTTGCTTTTTTAAATTTAGGACTCTTTGAATAGGTAAGCTGATATCCGGTTATCTTTTTGTCCTTTTTCCATTTTAACAGGACCATTTTAGATTTCTTAGAAACAACTTTCGTAATTTTCCCCTTCTTTGGCAAAATACAAAATGTTTTTTTAATTGTACCATTCCATTTTTTTAAACCGGTAATTTTAATTCTGCCTCTGCCAATTTTTTTATTATTGAAATAAGTAATTTTATAATCTCTGTCTTTTTTCAGTATCTGATTTCCAAGTTTTACTTTTACCTTTGGTTTGATACTCTTACCGGAATACACATAATTTTTCTTAAGCCCTGTTATTTTCGCATTGGTAATCATCTCCACATAAGAAATATGATTCTTTTTTGCATAATCTATGGCATAAGAATGAAATGGAGCATAGATTGTCGCGTAGTATACCGGCTTATGACTGCTAATCCAATAAAAACCGGTACTTAAAAATTCTTCCCCAATCTGATTCACACTTGCCGGAACTACAATCTTAGATAATTTTTCGCATCCATAGAAAACTCTGTTCCCAATTGTTTTTACACCCTGTTCCATTTCTACTTCTTTTAAATGCTCCAGATACTGAAAAGCATGATCCGGAATGCTTGTAATTCCAGATTTAATTACAATTTTTTCAATATCATCATAATTATCAAACAATGAAGTAATTTCTCCACTTCCTGATATTGTAAGTACTTTAGATTTACTAATTTCCCAGGTAGCATGCTCTCCGGCAAGACGATAAGTTTTCTTATCGAATTTTCCACTTTTCGTATCAATAGAATAAAAATTAACCATTGTATCATTCGAGCCATAATAGACAGCCTTAGAACCTTTTACAATCAAATCACAGTCTGTCAGTGGTGCTGCTGCTGTAAATTCTTTGCTGATGATATTCCCACTGCCATCAATAAAGAGATAACGGAGCAACTGATTCGAAAGAGTGTCATTGATATCTGGTAAATTTTTACTATTATTTGTCACAGAACCACTCTGCTTCGATTCTTCCTGCCATAAAACCATAAATCGATGATCATTTATTTTTACTAATTTTGTATCTTTTAAGCCAATGTCCGCATTTGTATAATTTGTCAGCCATTTTACAGTTGTACTTTCTTTCCCTGGATTTGATTTTGATGTAACAGTCAGATAAATATTGTATGGATTTTGTCTTGCCTGATCATATTTGGACTGATCAATGGAAGTACCAATACTAAGAATATGATCCGACGATAAAGCAAGACCATTTACAGTTGCATAACAGGCAATGGCCCATGAAGATGTATGCGAACCTCCATATTCAAATACTGGAAATGATGGATAACGTTTGGAATCAAAACTTCCACCTTCTGCATTTTGCTTATATTTAGACAGTTTGGTACATCTGCTTCCTTCACTTTGTTCTAATATATACAAGCCGGAATCATCCCCTGCAATATATTGGGCAAAAGAATGCCACAAATCACAGTCTGTAATCTTGCCGGTCATAGATGCTTCATTTACTTCTATCAGTAAAAATCCCTGATGTCCCATCTGAAACTGTGGATCTACGTAGCCTTCATGCCCGCTGACAATGTAAAGAGTACCATTTTGTTCTGTCATTCTGGTACTGCCATAATCGAACGGAGTGCGAACCTCTCCACCAAAAAGTTCAGAATTACTTGTGATAGATGCCGCACTTATTCTTTTCCAGTTTTTATCATATTTAATAACACGAATGACTTCTGCTAAATTACTTTCTGTGGAATTTTTACTTCCTTCTACAACATAATAAGCATTCGATCCTGCATAAAATCCACCCCAAAGTGGTAATTCCATATTTACTGACTTACTGCTTTGAATATGAAACTGTTCATCATAGTATTCAATATTAATTTTAGAGTTATGATAAAATACTCTCATATAACCCTTTTCTACCGAAACAAGATTCGATGTACAATCTATCCCCGTTTCAAGATTATCTGCTGTTTTGGGCATGTCTTTAGCAAACACCTGTGTTGTGTGAAAGAATAAAAACAGCACTGCCAAACACCACCCAAAAGAGAACCATAGAATTTTTTTCTTCTGCATAACATTACCTTCTTTCTTTTTTTGATTATTGTAACATAATTTTCCCTGTCATGAATAGTAAAACTTCCAATCTATTTCCATGTATGGATCTGACCGCTATACTCTTTTTCGTTTACATTCCTTGTATGAACTGTTATAATGGTACTTCACAAACACATTACAAGATATTTATTTTTTATAAACGATCTTAAGAAAGGAACACTCATGAAAGCATTTATCATAAAAGACGTCAAACAATTTATGAATCAGTTATTGATTCATTCCTTCTTTGACAGATTTCTCTGCATAGAAGCAACGATTACAACTTTTAATACATTCCAAATTTCTGGCAGAATCCACCCTGACTATTATCCTTTAAACGAATATGAAGCTTTAGAAAAACCAGAATTTTCAAATTGGGAAATGCTAAAGCCTGTTTGCTTTCAAATTATAAAAGGGAAAAAAACACCTCTGTCCTTTTCTATTGTGCTTTCTCTTCCGAGTCATAGAATCGAAGAATTATCCAAAAAAAAACAGATTTCTAAGTCCTTATCTGCAAATGCATCTTTGAATTTAAATATAAAATTTGAGCATCAGAAATTGACTGTTATCAGTGCTGCTTCTCTTCAAACATTCTCCATGGATAAATCCCTTGAACAGCTTTGGGATTTTACCGTAGAAAAGTTTTTACATCAACATTTTGATATTGAGAATCCAGTATAATTTATGAATTTTTTGTGAACATATCTGCCGATAGCCCCTGATTTTAGGGGCTTTTTTCTTTTTGTTAGCACTCTTTTATTTTGAGTGCTAATTTTCTATTGACTTTTAAATTTTCCCGTACTAAAATACTTCTCAGATACAAAATGAATGGATTTTTCTTTCATCCATTCTGTTCTTTTGATAAAAACAATGCAAATCAATGATAAAAAGGAGTGTATAACATTATGGCAGAAAAAAAAGGTAATTTATCAATTAACAGTGAAAATCTATTTCCAATTATTAAAAAATGGCTCTATTCCGATCACGATATCTTCGTAAGAGAATTAGTCTCAAATGGCTGCGACGCTATTACAAAGTTAAAGAAACTTGAAATGATGGGAGAGGCAACACTTCTAGATGATAACAAATTTAAAATTGAAGTAATCGCAGATGCTGAAAAAAAGACTCTTACTTTTATTGATAATGGTATTGGTATGACAGCGGATGAAGTAGAAGAATATATTACACAGATTGCATTTTCAGGTGCAGAAGCTTTCTTGTCTAAATACAAAGATAAAACAAACGAAGATCAGATTATCGGCCATTTCGGTTTAGGATTTTATTCCGCTTTTATGGTTGCTGATAAAGTAACCATTGAAACAAAATCTTATAAAGATGATACAAAGCCTGTTTACTGGGAATGTGATGGTGAGTCAGAATATCTTTTGAAAGAAAGCGATTATGATACTCGTGGCACAAAGATTACTCTATATCTGAATGAAGAAAGTCTCGAATTTGCAAACGAATACAGAATCAAAGAAGTTTTACAAAAATATTGCTCTTTCATGCCAATTGAGATTTATCTTACAAATCCAAATGCAAAGCCTGAATATGATACAATTCCAGAAGAAGACGTATTAGATACGGATACTGTCGTTGATTCTTTTGTAGAAGAAGCCAAAACAGAAGAAGTGGAAAATGAAGATGGAACCAAAGAGACAAAAGAAGTTTCACCTGCATGTAAGAAAGCAAAAATTCTTCGTCGTCCGATTCCACTAAATGATATTCATCCTTTATGGACCAAACATCCAAACGACTGTACAGAGGAAGAATACAAAGAATTTTATCGTAACGTATTTCATGATTATAAAGAGCCTTTATTCTGGATTCATTTAAATATGGACTATCCTTTTAATTTAAAAGGTATCTTATATTTTCCTAAGATTAATACAGAATATGAATCAATTGAAGGTACTATCAAGTTATATAACAACCAGGTATTTATCGCTGATAATATCAAAGAAGTAATTCCTGAATATTTGATGTTATTAAAAGGTGTGATTGACTGTCCGGATCTTCCATTGAATGTATCAAGAAGTGCTCTTCAAAACGATGGATTTGTAAAGAAAATTTCTGAATATATTTCGAAAAAAGTGGCAGATAAACTTTCTGGTATGTGTAAAACAGATCGTGAGAATTATGAGAAATACTGGGATGATATTAGTGCCTTTATCGAATATGGATGCTTAAAAGATGATAAGTTCTGTGAAAAAATGACAGATTATTGTTTGTTTAAAGATATTCACGATAAATATTCTACTCTTCCTGATTTGATGAAAGAAGTCACTAAAGATGCACCTAAAGAAGAAACAGCAGACTCTGAAAATTCACAGGATAATTCTGAAAAGAACGAACCAGAAAAAGACAATCGTTCCATTATTTATTATGTAACAGATCCTGTTGTCCAAAGTCAGTATATTAAGATGTTCAAAGATAATGGATTAAATGCTGTCATTCTTGTTCATAATATTGACCAGCCATTCATTTCTCACATTGAACAGAAACATTCAGATATTAAGTTCTGTCGAATTGATTCTGATATTACAGACACTTTTAAAGATGACAATGCACCTACCGAAGAAGAATTAAAGACAATGACTGATTCACTGACAGATACCTTTAAAAAGGTTCTTGGAAATGATAAGTTAGTTGTTAAGGTAGAAAGTCTGAAGAATACTTCTATTTCTTCTATGATTACTTTATCAGAAGAGGCCCGCCGTATGCAGGATATGATGAAACAATATGGTATGTATGGCATGAATATGGGTGATTTGCCATCTGGAGAAACATTAGTTCTGAACTCTAACAATGATTTAGTAAAATATCTGCTCGATCATAAAGAAGGAGAAAATGTTGAATTGCTTTGCAAACAATTATATGATCTGGCTATGATTAGTCATGGTCCACTTTCTCAGGATGCAATGGCTGCATTTATCGAACGCAGTAATAAAGTATTATCTCTTCTTACTAAATAATGCAATAAAAAAATGAGGCAGTTTTGCCTCATTTTTTTATTGCATTTCTTATTTTGTCGCAAGATATTTATCATTTTCTGCAATTACATCTTCCATGGAAGTTTTACTTGGTGCACCAATTGTCATTCTTTTATCTACACAGTTTTTCAAACTGATTGCATCATAAATATCTTCTTCAAAGATCGGATTAATTGCCTTGTATTCATCTATTGTCATGTCATCTAAACTAATATTTTTTGACTCACAGTATAAAACTAATTGTCCGACAATGCCATGTGCATCTCTAAATGGTACTCCTTTTCCAACCAGATAATCTGCTGCATCTGTTGCATTTGTAAATCCATTTTTTGCACTTGCTTCCATTACATCCTTATGGAAAGTAATGGTATCTAACATTCCTGTAAATAGTGCCAGACAACCTTTTGTCGTATCTATTGCATCAAAAGTAAATTCTTTATCTTCCTGCATATCCTTATTGTATGCTAATGGAATTGCCTTCATTGTTGTTAAAAGTGACATTAATGCTCCATATACACGTCCTGTTTTTCCTCTTACAAGTTCTGCAATATCCGGATTCTTTTTCTGTGGCATAATAGAGCTTCCTGTACTGTATGCATCATCAATCGTAACAAAACGATATTCATTCGAATTCCAGATAATAATTTCTTCTGAAAAACGACTCAAATGCATCATAATTGTTGACAATGCACTTAATAATTCAATTAAGTAATCTCTGTCCGAAACAGAATCCATACTATTGCTTGTTGGGCCATCAAAGCCTAAAAGTGCTGCTGTGTATGCACGATCTAATGGATATGTAGTTCCTGCCAATGCTCCAGATCCCAATGGACAATAATTCATTCTGTGATAAATATCATCTAAACGGGAACGGTCTCTTTTAAACATCTCAAAATATGCACCCATATGGTGTGCTAATGTAATTGGCTGAGCCTTCTGTAAATGGGTAAATCCTGGCATAAATGTCTCTGTATTTTCCTTCATAATTCTTTGCAAAACTTTCAACAAATCCTTTACAAGACCATCAATTACTTTAATCTCATCTCTTGTATATAATTTCATATCTAATGCTACCTGATCATTACGGCTTCGTCCTGTATGAAGACGTTTTCCAGGCTCACCTATTTTCTCAATTAAATTCGCTTCTACAAAACTATGAATATCTTCTGAGTCCGGTGTAAACTGCAATGTACCATTTTCAATCTCTTCTTTAATTTCTTTCAATCCCTGAACAATTGCATTCTTATCATCTTCTGAAATAATGCCCTGCTTTGCAAGCATCATAACATGTGCAATACTTCCCTCTATATCCTGCTTGTAAAACTTGCTATCAAATGAAATTGATGCATTAAAATTGTGTACTAATTGATTTTCTTCTTTTGTGAAGCGTCCGCCCCATAATTTCATAGATGAAACCACCTTTCTATTTTTCTTTCTGTGTTTGAATTATGTTCTATCGATTGTATTAATTTCTAATGAAATCATTTCTTTCTTCTAGAATCTAAACATTAAATATTGTATAATAAATATATTCAAATTACAAGCTTGTTATTTTAAAACGGAGGAAATATCAATGAACATTCATACCAGAATTCGGTATTTACGTGAGATCAATGGATTAATGCAGACAGACATTGCCAAACTCCTGCATGTAACACAACGTGCATATTCAAACTATGAAAATGGTCATAGACAAATGCCTTATGAACTTCTCATTAAATTATCCATTTTCTATGATACCAGCATTGATTACCTTCTAAATCTTACCAATGACTATGCACCTTACAAGCGTAGCGAACACTATTCTGACTTTGAAAACGAAATTCAGACTTTCTCTGATCAGTTAAAAGCAAACAATGACAAATACCGCTTTAACCAAAAAATATATGGGAAACAGTAAGCCGACTGTTTCCCATATTTTATCATTCTTTATTTTCCATCATTACTAACAATATGAACATCTAACTGATTATATGGAATTACAATTCCACCTTCCTCAAGCTTTTCTTTCATTCTTTCGTTAATAAAATAGACGGTCTTCCAGTATGCCTCTGTCGGTACCCAGAAACGTGCCTGCATGGTTACCTGACTTTCCGCTAACTCTAAGACAAACACACTGCTTTCCTCTTCTTTCATGTAATCTTTCACTTCATTTACGACAGACCACATAATTTCTTTTGCTTTTTTGATATCTGAATCATAACTGATTCCCACATTAAAATCGATTCTTCTTTTATCATTCTTTGTCGCATTGATAATACGGCTGTTAATCAAAGTACCATTGGGAATTAAGATAACTTTATTATCAATTGTTGTCAGACTTGTATAAAAGATATCAATCTTCTTAACAGTTCCTTCTACCCCATTATTCATCTCTTCAATAATAAAATCTCCTACTGAAAATGGACGTAAAATTAAAATTAAAACTCCACCGGCAACATTCGATAATGCCCCTTGTAAGGCAAGACCGATTGCTACACCTGCAGTACTTAAAACAGCAATAAATGAAGTTGTCTGTACCCCTACCGTACCTAAAACTACGATAAGCAACAGAATATACAATAACACTTTTATTACCGAATGCATAAATTTTCTAACCGAAGCATCTGCGTGACCCCGTTCGAATATTTTATCTAAAAATTTCATAACCAGTTTGATGACAAGCTTTCCGATTAGAAGAATTACAAATGCAACTGCACAACTAATTAAAAAATCAAATATTTTAGGCTCTAATGAGCGAAAACTTTCGATTACCGAATTACTCTTTTCACTAAACTTATCAATTGCTTCTACTGCTACATTCGTGACTTCCTCTGCAGTTGTTGTCTCCTGACTACTGCTTGTTTCCGTTATTACCTCTGTAACTGTTTCCGTAGGGAATAAAATACTTATACGACTGATAATATGAAGTAAATTTAAGTACATATTTCTTCTTTCCTTTTACTAAACCTGAAAATAATCCATTCCTGTTTATTTCTTTTTGTTATTTTCTTTCTCTTTATCTATCTTCTCTAATTCTAATTTTTGTATTTCATCTTTGCTGAATTTTCTATGTTCCTCTTCTTCCCTTGCCTTATCCATTTCATTTTGGATCTTTTGAGCAACCTCTGAACTACCCGTAATTTCTTTCGATTTCACTGCATTTTTTTCTTTCTTTGTCTCTTCCGCCGGTATGTATTTCCACACCGAAATTCCAAATGCAGGTACCTTCATCTGAATAGAATTCTTGCGTTCATCACATTCTTCTGCTTTTGTCTGTTTCATTCGTGGATTTGTAAAACCAGTTCCTCCAAATTTCTTATCATCACTATTAAATATTTCTTTATATTTTCCTTTTTTTGAAACACCAACCTGATAATTACTATATTCGTCCGGACCAAAATTACAAATAACTAATAAGATCTGATTTTTCCCTTTTCTCACAAAACTAAGAATATTCTTTTTATTTTCAATATTATTTATCCATTCAAATCCTTTCGGCTGATAATCAAGTTCATATAATGCCGGCTGATTTATATAAAGGTTTCCTAATTCCTGACAATAATCCTGAAATTGTACATCTGACTTTGAAGAATCTTTCTGCTGATATTCGATACCATTCTGCGATAATTTTTTCCCTGGATGTAAAATCTGATATCCATACAGCAAACGTAAATTAGCATATTTCTGTTCTAAATCTTCCCCTGGCATTTGTTCGAGCAAAGTCTGATCCCCTGTATTTTGAATCAAAAGTGGAAGTAAAAAATCTTCACTGTATGCATATACCATGCTAAATGTCAGATTAGAATATTTATGATGTCTCTCATAAGGATTCGTCTTCATATAATCCGTAAAGTCATTCATCCATCCGTAATTCCATTTATAATCAAAGCCCAATCCATCTTCTTTCACACTACCAGTCACTAAAGGCCAGGTGGATTCATCATCTGCAATCATTATGACAGATTTATCTCTCTTTTTTATCATATCATTTAAAATCTGTAAAAAGGCAACTGCATCGAGATTTTCATTTCCTCCATACATATTTGGTATCCATTCTCCATCCTGTTTATCATAATCTAGATACAACATTGCCGGCAGATTCTGAATACTAATTCCATCTACATGATAAATCTGAGTCCAGAAACAAATATTCGAAATCAAAAAATTAGCAACTTCATTTCTTGCATAATTAAAAAGGTATGTTCCATGTGACTGATTGCATCCCTGTCTTGCATCCTGGTGCTCATACAATGCTGTACCATCAAACCTTCCCATTCCGGATTCATCCATTGGAAACTCTGAAATATTCCATTCTAAAATAATTCCAATATGGTTTTGATGTAAAGTATCCACAAAGTCTGCAAAATCATCTGGTGTTCCAAATCTGCCTGTTGGTGCATAATATGCATGCGTATAGTACGCATGGTACTCCATAACAGGCTCTAACTGGATATGGGTGTATCCACTATTCTTTACATCTTTTATAATTTCTTCTGCCAGTTCTCTATAATTTTGATTTGATTTTTCTCCTGATAAATCTGTCAGATCTACCTTTAGAATCCGAAGTGGTTCTTCCTTTCTTGTCCCAACTCTTGCCTTCATCCATTTCTCGTCTGACCATTTTTTCTGTTCTATATCCCATATTTTAGATGCTCCATCTACCGTATATTCCGAATAAAATGCATATGGATCTGCCTTTAATTCTACACTTCCTGCCCAGTTTGCAATCTCATATTTATAAATTGCTTCCTGTTCTATATCAGGTATAAAAATCTCAAAAACACCACTATCACCCAGGCGGGACATCATATGTCTTCTTCCATCCCAGAAATTAAAATCACCTACAACACTCACTCTGGTTGCATTTGGTGCCCATACAGCAAAACGAACTCCTTCTACCCCTTCAATAGTCATAGGATGAGCACCAAGAATCTTATACGCATCACAATTCGTTCCCTGATTTAATTTTTTCAATTCTTTGTTATCGATTGTAGATGAGAATTGATAACAATCATAATATTCATAACTGACACCTTTGGCATACTCTGCATGAATTCTATACTTTCCAGTTTCTTTTTTGGGAATTAATGCAGCAAAAATTCCTGCCTCATCCACTAATTCCATCTTATACTGGTTCTTATTTTCCAATTTTAAAGTTGTATGAACACTGTCAGGTACAAACGCCATAATCAGTCTTCCACTTCTCGTCATTCTCGATCCTAATACCTGAGACGGTTGATCTGTATCAGCATACAAAATCCCCTCTATTGCTCTCCAATCCATTAATTTGTATAATTTTTGTTCCATAATTACCTCATTTCTATGCTGTCATATGTTATTTTTTCGTCAAATGATAAAAATATTATCACATATTTCATCTTTAAAATCAAGTCGCGATTCGAAAAAGCACTTCATTTGTCAAAAAAGGAATAAAAAAAGAGACTATCACACCACATCCTTAGTGTAACAGTTCTCTTTTTTCATATTATTATCTTTTATCCATTGAAACGAAGAGTTCTGTCCTTATTTGATTACTCTTACTTTAATTACACCATCAATTGCACTGATTTCAGAAACAATTGCAGATGTTGCTTCGCTGTCAATATCTAAAATTGTATATGCATAATCACCTTTACTCTTGTTCATCATATCAGAAACATTAATTCCTGCATTTCCTAATACAGATGTAAACTGAGTAAGCATATTTGGAATATTTTTATGACAAATCGTAATACGTCCGGCATTATTACAAACACCCATATCGCAATTTGGATAATTAACAGAATGTACAATATTACCATTTTCAATATAATTCATAACTTCTTTCACAGCCATAACTGCACAATTGTCTTCTGATTCAGCTGTTGATGCACCTAAATGAGGAGTAGCAATGACACCTTCCATGTTTGCAGTTTTTGCATTAGGGAAGTCTGTAACATATTTACGGATTTTTCCTGATTCTAATCCAGCCTTCACTGCATCATCATCTACTAAAATGTCACGTGCAAAGTTCATGATCACAACTCTGTCTTTCATCTTTGCAATTGCATCTGCATTAATCATTTCCTTCGTACTGTCTAACAAAGGAACATGCACAGAGATAAAATCACACTTCTCATAAATTTCATCGGTAGATTTTACATGGATAATCTTATCTGATAACTTCCATGCTGCATCTACAGAAATATATGGGTCATAGCCATATACCGTCATTCCTAAAGAAGCTGCTGCATTCGCAAGTAAACCACCAATTGCACCAAGACCGATAATACCAAGACTCTTTCCTAATATCTCGGTTCCGGCAAATGCTTTCTTTGCTTTCTCCATTGTTTTATTAATATTAGCATCTTCCTTATTATCAGCAACCCATTTGTTACCACCTAAAATATCACGTGATGCTAATAACATTCCTACGATTGCTAATTCTTTTACACCATTTGCATTTGCACCTGGTGTATTAAATACAACGATTCCTTTTTCTGCACATTTATCAAGTGGAATATTGTTTACTCCAGCTCCTGCTCTTGCAACTGCCAAAAGCTGCTCTCCAAATTCCATATCATGCATTGCAGCACTACGAACTAAAACAGCTTCTGCCTGTGCAAAATCATCCGTCATCTCATACTTATCTGAAAATAAATCTAATCCTACATTTGCGATTGGATTTAAACAATTAATCTTTGTCATTCTATCCTCCGTTCTGCCTTTCGGTTTCCTACTTATTCTCTGCTTCAAATTTCTTCATAAATTCTACTAACTTCTCTACACCTTCTTTTGGCATAGCATTGTAAATAGAAGCTCTCATACCACCAACGGTACGGTGTCCCTTTAAGTTCTCAAGTCCTGCTTCTTTTGCTTCTTTTACGAACTTCGCATCTAAGTCTGCATCTCCTGTTACAAAAGGAACATTCATTAATGATCTGTCTTCCTTTACAACAGTTCCCTTAAATAATTCACTCTGATCTAAGAAATCATAAAGAATCTTTGCCTTCTCTTCATTTCTCTTCTTCATGGCCTCTAATCCGCCCTGCTTCTTTAACCATTTGAATACCTTACCACAAATATAGATACCATAACAAGGAGGTGTATTGTAAAGTGAATTAGCATCTGCCTGTGTCTTGTATGTAAGCATCGTTGGTGTTCCTGGAAGAGGAGTATCTGTAATTAAATCTTCTCTGATAATTGCAATTACAACTCCGGCAGGTCCTACATTCTTTTGAACTCCACCATAAATCACACCGTACTTCGTTACATCAACCGGCTCAGATAAAAAGCATGAAGAAACATCTGCAACTAAAGTCTTACCCTTTGTATTCGGAAGTTGCTTATACTTTGTTCCGTAAATTGTGTTATTTTCACAGATATAAACATAATCTGCATCATCTCTGATGTCTAAATCAGAGCAATCTGGAATATAAGAGAAAGTCTTATCTTCTGAAGAAGCAATTGCTCTTGCGTCACCATACTTCTGTGCTTCTTTCCATGCCTTCTTTGCCCACTGTCCTGTAATAATATACTCTGCTTTCTTATTCTTCATAAGGTTCATTGGAATCATTGCAAACTGCTGTGATGCACCACCCTGTAAAAATAATACTTTGTAATTATCCGGGATATTCATTAAATCCCTGATATCCTGCTCAGCTTCCTTGATAATGTCATCAAACATCTTAGATCTGTGGCTCATTTCCATAACCGACATACCACATCCCTTATAATCTAACATTTCTTCTGCAGCTTCTTTAAGAACTTCTTCTGGTAAAACTGCTGGACCAGCTGAAAAATTATACACTCTTGACATTCTAATGTCCTCCTAATTTTATGTTATCTATTTATTAGAGAATTGTTATTGTAATCTCTTTCTTATAATCATACCTTTTTCTTTCTCTGGTTGCAATTGACTTATTTACTAAATCCTCTTGCTTCTAAATCCTCTTCTGCAAAGACATCACTAATAGATGCTGCCGGTGCAACCATAGGAAATACTTTATCATCTTCTTCTATGATACAATCAATAAGTACTGGCTCTTTTAATTCAATTGCCTTTCGTAAAGTTGGTTCTACTTCTTCTTTTTTGGTAATTCGGAATGCCTTAGCACCCATAGCTTCCGCCACTTTTACAAAATCAACTTTATCTTTTAAAGTTGTATTCGAGTATCTCTTACCATAAAATAAAGTCTGCCATTGTCGAACCATACCAAGTACATGGTTATTCAAAACAATCTGAATAATTGGAATATCATGTCTGGTCGCTGTTGCAATCTCATTCATATTCATACGGAAGCAACCATCTCCCGCGATATTTACAACAATCTTATCCTTTTGTCCGACTTTAGCTCCAATACATGCACCAAGTCCATATCCCATGGTACCTAATCCTCCGGATGAAATAAAATGTCTTGGTTCTTTGTATTTATAAAATTGTGCAGCCCACATCTGATGCTGTCCAACATCCGTCGTAATAATTGCCTCACCATTTGTAATCTTATCTAACTGTTCAATCACATATGGTCCCGTTAACTTGGAAGTATCATATTTTAAAGGATACTTTTTCTTAAGTTCATCTATTTTTGCTAACCATTCTGTGTGATGATAATTACCTAATTTTTCATTTAATCTAGATAAAACTTCTTTTACATCACCAATCACACTTGCAAATGTTTTGACATTTTTATTAATCTCAGCAGGATCAATATCGATTTGTAAAATTTGGGCATTGTGTGCAAATGTCTTAGCGTTTCCAATAACACGATCTGAAAAACGAACACCAATTGCAATTAACAAATCACAATCTGTTACACCAAGATTAGATGCCTTTGTTCCATGCATTCCTAACATACCTGAATATCGTTCGTCTTCTCCATTAAAAGCACCTTTACCCATTAAACTGTCACAAACAGGTGCATCCACTTTATCAACAAATGTCTTTAATTCCTTCGATGCATCCGAAAGTGTAACACCACCACCAACAAATATGTATGGTTTCTTAGCCTGTTCGATTAATTCTACTGCACACTGTAAATCTTCTTCTTTTAATTGTGATATATCACGAACAATTGGCTTAGGGGCTTTCTTTTCATATTCATAAGTTGCAGCCGTTACATCTTTTGTAATATCTACAAGCACAGGACCCGGACGTCCTGATTTTGCGATATAAAATGCTTTTCGAATTGTATCTGCTAAATCTTCAATCTCTTTTACAATAAAATTGTGTTTGGTAATTGGAAGTGTAGCTCCTACGATATCAATTTCCTGAAAACTATCCTTTCCTAATCCGGATTTTGCAACATTCGCTGTAATTGCAACAATTGGAATTGAATCCATGTATGCGGTTGCAATTCCTGTCACCAGATTGGTTGCTCCCGGACCTGAAGTAGCCATACAGACTCCTACTTTTCCTGTTGCACGTGCATATCCATCTGCTGCATGTGCTGCTCCCTGTTCATGAGAAGTTAATATATGTGTAATCTCATCTGAATGCTTATATAATGCATCATATACATTTAAAATTGTTCCACCCGGATATCCAAATACTGTATCAACATTTTGCTCTTTTAAACATTCTATTACAATTTCTGAACCTGTTAACTGCATATTTAACACTCCATTCTGCCACTTGGCTTTCTTGTATCTTCTTTTTTCGAGAAGAACCAGATTAAATCTCTATTGATTCTTTACTTCTAAGATTGCTCCTCTGTTTGCTGATGTAACCATAGATGCATAACGTGCCAGATAACCTGTTTTTACTTTTGGTTCTCTTGGCTGCCATTTTTGACGTCTTGCCTCTAATTCTTCATCACTTACTTTCACATTTAAGGAATAGTTTGGAATATCAATGCTGATGATATCTCCTTCTTCAATTAATGCGATTGGACCACCTACTGCTGCTTCCGGAGAAATGTGTCCAATAGATGCTCCTCTTGATGCACCACTGAATCGTCCGTCTGTAATCAATGCTACACTTGATCCTAATCCCATACCTGCAATTGCAGAAGTCGGATTTAACATCTCTCTCATTCCAGGTCCGCCCTTTGGTCCTTCATATCGAATTACTACAACATCTCCGGCTACAATCTTTCCACCTTTGATTGCTGCAATTGCATCTTCTTCTGATTCGAATACTCTTGCAGGTCCTTCATGTTTCATCATCTCAGGTACAACTGCGGAACGCTTTACCACACTGCCATCTGGTGCAATGTTACCTGTCAAAACAGCTAACCCACCTGTCTTACTATATGGTTCATCTACGGTTCTGATTACTTCCGGATTCAAATTCTTGGCATCTTTGATATTTTCACCTACTGTTTTTCCTGTTACAGTCATACAGTCTAAATTCAATAAACCTAACTTGCTGATTTCGTTCATTACGGCATAAACACCACCTGCTGCATTCAAATCTTCCATATAAGTATGTCCGGCTGGAGCTAAATGACAAATATTCGGTGTTTTCTCACTAATTCCATTTGCAAATGTAATATCAAAATCAAATCCGATTTCATGTGCAATTGCAGGCAAATGAAGCATACTATTTGTTGAGCATCCCAATGCCATATCAATTGTTAATGCATTCATGACTGCATCTTTTGTCATAATATCACGTGGACGGATATCTTTCTTTAACAATTCCATAATCTGCATACCTGCATGTTTTGCAAGACGAATTCTTTCTGAATAAACAGCCGGAATTGTTCCGTTTCCTCTAAGCCCCATACCTAATACTTCTGTTAAACAGTTCATAGAATTGGCTGTATACATTCCGGAACATGAACCACAGGTTGGACAGACATTCTGTTCATAATATGCAACTTCATCATCTGTCATCTTACCGGCACTATTCGCACCAACTGCCTCAAACATACTAGAAAGTGAAGTTTTCTGTCCATGTACATGACCTGCTAACATCGGGCCACCACTTACAAAGATCGTCGGTACATTAATTCTTGCTGCTGCCATTAACAAACCAGGAACATTTTTATCACAGTTTGGAATCATAACTAATGCATCAAACTGATGTGCCATTGCCATAGCTTCTGTTGAATCTGCAATCAGATCTCTGGTTACTAAAGAATACTTCATTCCAATATGTCCCATGGCAATTCCGTCACATACAGCAATTGCAGGAAACATTCTTGGAACTCCACCTGCAAGTGCAACACCAAGCTTTACTGCTTCTGTAATTTTATCAAGGTTCATATGTCCAGGGACAATCTCATTATAGGAACTGACAATACCAATTAATGGTTTGTCCATTTCTTCCTTTGTTAAACCAAGTGCATTAAATAATGATCTGTGAGGTGCCTGTTGCATCCCTTTTTTTACTGCATCACTCTTCATAATTGCAATTCCTTCCTTTACATCTATTTTATTATTTTCATTCTTTTCTTTGCATTCTGTTTGGATCAGAGAACACTAAATTCTTTCACAGATTGCGTCACCCATCTCAGTACAGCTTACTTTTTTGCATCCTTCTGACATAATATCTACTGTTCTGATTCCATCTGCTAAAACTTTCTTAACAGCTGCATCGACCGCATCCGCTTCCTGATCTAAATCTAAGGAATAGCGAAGCATCATTGCTGCAGACTGAATGGTTGCAATCGGATTGGCAATATTCTTTCCTGCAATATCCGGTGCAGCTCCATGACTTGGTTCATATAAACCTAACTTCGTAGCTCCAAGACTGGCTGAAGAAAGCATACCAATGGAACCTGTTACCATACTTGCCTCGTCAGATAAAATATCTCCAAACATATTCTCTGTTAAAATGACATCAAACTGCTTTGGATCTTTCACTAACTGCATGGCACAATTATCTACGAGCATCTCTGTCAGTGTTACTTCCGGATAATCCTTTGCAACCTCTGCAACTACCTTGTTCCATAATCTAGAAGAATCTAAAACATTTGCCTTACCAACACTAATGACATTCTTTCTACGCTTCATTGCAATTTCAAATCCCTTAATTGCAATTCTGCGAATCTCTTCTTCATTATATTTTAATTCATCATATGCTGTTAAAACGCCATTTTCTTCTACTGTCTTGCGATCTCCAAAATATAATCCACCTGTCAGTTCCCGGACAATGATCATGTCAAATCCGTCACCGATAATCTCATCTTTTAATGGACACGCATCTTTTAATTCCTGATATAAATATGCAGGTCTTAAATTAGCAAACAGACCTAATCCCTTTCGGATGGCCAATAACCCTGCCTCTGGTCTCAAATTAGGAGGTAACTCATACCAGCTGTCCTTTCCAACAATTCCTCCAACAGCTCCAAGTAATACTGCATCACTCTTCTTAGCTGTCTCAAGAGCTTCATCTGTCAATGGAACACCATATGCATCAATCGACACTCCACCCATCAAAACCTCTGTATAATTAAATGTATGACCAAATTTCTTTCCTACTGTATTCAGTACTTTCTGTGCCTCTGCCACAATTTCAGGTCCTATTCCATCTCCTGGAATGACTGCTATGTTAAAATCCATCGTCTAACCTCCCATATATGTATATTTTATGTTCTATTTTATCACTAAAAATAAAACAAATATTTTTATAAAATAATAGCACTTATTATGATAACTCATTTTTTCCTATATTTCAACACAAAAAACCGATGCATTCCTGCATCGGTTTAAATCATTTTACTTTTTATCCTGAATTGTTCCATCAGAAGCCTTTTCTACTTCTGTAATTGCTGCTTTCTGCATTGGAATTCTACAATTTTTATTATTACCAAATTCAACAATTACTGTATCATCATTGATATCAATTACAACTCCATAGAAACCGCTAGTAGTTAATACACTGTCTCCTTCTTTCATGTCTGCAAGCATTGCATTAATCTTATTCTGCTGCTTCTTCTGCGGTCTTAACAATAACAAATACATTCCACCAAATAAAATAACCATCCAAAGTACACTAAACCAAATGGTATTCGTTGATCCAGCTCCGCTTGTTGCATACAAATGTAATAAATTCATCTTAACCTCTTTCTACACTGTTTAAAATAACCATCAGTCTGCCTTACAGTGTCCATGCAGTCTGACTCTTCTATTCGCCTTTTGCATTCAGGCCATCCAACTTCTGCTTCTTATATTCCTGATATCTTCCTTCTTCAATTGCCTGGCGAATTTCTTCCATCATTGTATTATAAAAATATAAATTATGCAAGACGCATAATCTCATTCCTAACATTTCTTTGGCCTTTAATAAATGTCTGATGTAGGCTCTTGAATAATTTTTACATGCAGGGCACTGGCATCCTTCCTCAATCGGGGTATCATCTAATTCAAATTTTTGATTGAACAGATTTAATTTTCCATGATTGGTATATACATGTCCATGTCTTCCATTTCTTGACGGATACACACAATCAAAGAAATCAACGCCTCGGTCTACAGCCTCTAAAATATTAGCCGGAGTTCCTACTCCCATCAGATAGGTTGGTTTCTCTAATGGAAGAAATGGAACTGTCTCATCTAAAACATGATACATTTCTTCATGAGATTCCCCTACTGCTAAACCACCTAGCGCATATCCATCTAAATCTAATTCTGAAATTCGCTTGGCATGTTCAATTCGTATATCAATCATAGTTGTTCCCTGATTAATTCCAAATAACATCTGATTTTTATTAATCGTATCTGGTTGTTCATTCAGACGCTGCAGTTCTTTTTTACACCGCTCTAACCATCTGGTAGTTCTTGCTACAGAATTCCGGACATAGCTTTCATCTGCATCATGTGGAATACATTCATCAAAAGCCATCGCAATCGTAGATGCAAGATTGGACTGAATCTGCATACTTTCTTCCGGACCCATAAAAATCTTTTTTCCATCTACATGTGAATGAAAATATACTCCTTCTTCTTTAATCTTTCGAAGTCCTGCCAGAGAAAAAACCTGAAATCCACCGGAATCAGTTAGAATTGGTTTATCCCAGTTCATAAATTTATGTAATCCACCTAATTTTTTTACAATCTGGTCTCCCGGTCTGACATGTAAATGATACGTATTCGATAATTCAACCTGTGTTTTTATCT
Source organism: uncultured Lachnospiraceae bacterium (assembly GCA_934339365.1). GTDB lineage: Bacteria > Bacillota > Clostridia > Lachnospirales > Lachnospiraceae > UBA3212. The sequence continues at coordinate 28,548 of CAKRHW010000001.1, forward strand.
GTTGTAAATCTGTTGTAGCTACCGCCCCTTTGATTGCGGCAGCAGTTCCTACATTCATAAATACAGGAGTCTGAATCACACCATGTACGGTATGAAATTCTCCTCTTTTTGCTCTTCCGTCTCTTTTTATTAATCGATACATTTCTTCACCTTTTTTTCTTAAATTTTATATCTAAAATAATATTATAAACGAATTTTTGCCAAAAACACAAGTCTTATTTTTACAAATGCGCACTTTCTTTTCATTCGAATTTCCTTTTCTGATTGTATTTCCCTTGCGCCACCAAAAAAACAATGGTATATTTGTAACGATAATACTTTTGCACAGGATGCAATTACTAGGAGGATTTTTATGTCAGGTTCTACATTTGGAAATATATTTAAAGTTACAACATGGGGGGAATCTCATGGGAAAGGAATCGGAGTTGTCGTTGATGGCTGTCCGGCTGGTCTTTCTCTTTGCGAGGCAGATATTCAGCCCTATTTAAACCGCCGCAAACCGGGTCAGTCTAAATTTGCCACACCACGTAAAGAAAGTGACAGTGTTGAAATTTTATCTGGAGTATTCGAAGGGAAAACAACAGGAACTCCAATTTCTATGATTGTTTATAATCAGTCACAGCGTTCTTCTGATTATAGTGAAATTGCTTCTTACTACCGTCCCGGACATGCGGATTATACCTTCGATAAAAAATATGGTTTTCGTGATTATCGCGGAGGTGGACGTTCATCCGGTCGTGAAACAATTGCACGTGTCGCTGCCGGTGCAATCGCAGCTAAGTTATTACAGGAAGTAGGAATTACGGTTACTGCCTATACCAAATCCATTGGTTCTGTTTCCATTGATTATGATAATTTTGATTTTCAGACAATTATGCAAAATAATGTATATATGCCAGATGAAGAGGCAGCGAACAGGGCCGCTGCACTTTTAGAATCTAAGATGGAAGAACATGATTCTGTCGGTGGTATAGTGGAATGTATCGCCAAGCATGTAATGCCAGGATTAGGAGATCCTGTTTTCGAAAAATTAGATGCAAAATTAGCACAGGCAATTCTTTCTATCGGTGCTGTAAAGGGATTTGAAATTGGAGAAGGTTTTGCTGCCGCACATCTTGCAGGTTCCGAAAATAATGATGCCTTTTTATTTGAACAAGGCAGAATCAAAAAAGAGACGAATCACTCAGGTGGTGTCTTAGGCGGAATCAGCGATGGTTCAGATATTATTTTTCGTGCAGCAATCAAGCCGACACCTTCCATTTTTAAAACACAGCATACCGTAAACAAATCAAATGAAAACATTACCATTGCCATCAAAGGACGACACGATCCGATTATCGTGCCAAGAGCTGTTGTTGTAGTAGAATGTATGACTGCACTTACACTTGCTGATGCGTTACTTATGAATATGACTTCAAGATTAGATTACATAAAAACAATATATCAAAAATAATTCAAAGAAATCCTAACCTGATTTCTATAAAAAAACAGTTGCTGTTTCAAAAGAATTTTTCTTTTGATCAGCAGCTGTTCTTTTATTTTTATTTTTTCTTTTCCTTTTTTTCATCTGATATGATTTTTTCCATAATCAGTCCGGTGACAAACCAGGCAGGCGCATAATCTAAACGTATTACCCCATCTAAATTATATTTTGCCTTACTATAATCCCATGGACATCTTCCTTGCTTTTTCAAAGTTTCTCCTGTAAAAAATTCTACCAGATAAATCAGTCCTGTATAAATTCCTCCCCGAATTGCAATATTTTTATCTTTTATTTTCTTCATTAAAGGAGAGAAGAAAGCAGCGGTTCCATAGATAGGAAACATAATAAGAGATGTGGTTCCCATTAATTTTCGATTATTTTTTTGATCCTTAATTGCCGTAAAGATAATCTCTAAACACCAACCGGCAATGCCACATTCCATAAATTTTGTTTTCATGGTAATAGCATTGCCGGTTATTTGTTTTTTTATTCTGTTTCCTGTAAAGATTTTATAATTCCATTTGCAATTCCTTCTGCAAGTTTATCCTGCTTATTCTTGATAATTTTAAAATCTTTATCTACTGTTAAATATCCTAATTCAATCAGATACGTTTCTGTTGCCACATTGCTCTTATAATACTTATTGGCACTGTATTTTGGCATTCTTCCATCGTTAAATGCTCCGGTAACAATTCCTCCTGTTTCACGAATCATATACAGGTATGGTGTATTACTCGTTACATGAAATGGCTTATATCCGCCTGCATTTGCATATCTCGTAATTTCCTGCTTTGCACTTTCATCATGTCCTTTGGCATATACACCCTTGCATCTGCGAAAACTCTTCATTGCAGAATAATCCATTCCACTTGTACTACATAACCCATCTACAATATTTTTTGCCATCGTTTCTTTTGCAGCCGGTGCAAGGTAAACTTCTGCACCACCTTGTGCTAAAGATGCTTCTGTACTATTACAGTGAATTGAGTATGCATACTTTGCTTTTGCTTTACAGGTAAGTGTAACTCTTCCATTCTTGTCAAACGTATTATATGCCGTATAACTGCTGTCCTCTGTTCCATCTCTTGTCAGCAAGACTTTGTATCCTTTTTTCTCTAAAAGTTCTTTTACTTTTTTTCCGACATTTAGTCCAATTTCACTTTCAGCCAAATCACTAACAGCTGCTCCGGTATCTAATCCTCCATGTCCTGGATCAATCGCAATATCATAAAGTCCATCTGGTTCTTTCTCTTCTGCTACTGTCATTTTAAAATCATCTGCAATTGTAACCTTTTGATTGGTATTGTCTTTTGTCATGGTATAATATTCAGATTTTGGATATTTTGTCTTATTTTCCATAGAATAGTGACTGGTTTTTCCGTCTGCATCTGTTACAGCAAGATGTAACTGGTACTCACCATTCTGGAACTGATCTAAATTCATACCTTCATTAATCCATTTTGACACTTTAATATTTACTGTATTTTTCAATTTTTTATTTTTAGAAAAGATACAGTCAAACTTATATTCTTTCTCTGCAGCTGCAATTAACTGTATACTTGAGATTTCCTTATCGGTTGTTAATTGTCCCTCGAAATTAAATCTAGTACCATAGATATAATATTTTTTGACCTGTACTTTTTCCTGTTCAAAAGTATACTCTGGCTTTTTTTCTTTTTCTGTTGTCTGTTCTTCTGAATTTGAAATATCTTTATCTTGCTTATCTTTTTTTCCACATCCGGTAAAAAACAGAGACATCACTACTGCCACCGCAAGAATTCTCCATATTACCTTACATCTATTTTTTTTCATGATATTTTTCCTTTTTCGTCCTTCTCTCTTTTGCCATTTCGATACTGCACAGGAGTGACATGATAACATTTTTTAAATGTCCTGTTAAAATGTTCCACTGTCTGATATCCCACTGTCCCTGCAATATCTTCTACTAACAGATTGGTAGATTTAAGCAGATAACAGGCTTTTTTCATTCGCGTATTCTTAACAAGATTACCAAATGTTTCACCTGTTTTCTGTTTAATATATTTTGATAAATATGGGATGGAAAATCCAAAATAATCTGCCATATCTTTTAATGTAATTTCTTTATAATTTTCTCTGATATAGTTCATCAGTTCAATGGATTGTTTTTCTAATTCATTTTTTTTTAATCTCGACTTCACTCATACGGTTAATCGCTGTAATCAAAGCATGTACGGATGCCATTGTTATATCATCGTCTACACCAACGCCCCAATACAGTTTATTATTGTAATTAATTCCCACATAAGCAACTGCCTGAGAAGAAGATCCTCTTGTCAATGCATGTTCTGAAAATTCTGTCAGATCATATTCGATTCCTAAATAATCTTTCAATGCATTACTTACTGCATCTAAACGTCCATTTCCCTGTGCATGTAATACAGATTCTTTTCCCTGATGATAAATAGTTACCTCTGCTAAAATTCCATTTTCCTGTTTGAAATGACATTCATCTACAGCAAATGTAGATGGAACCTTAACATATTCTTCTATAAATATTTTATGAATAACTTCCGGTGTCAGTTCCTGATGTCTCTTATCTGAAACATCCTTTGCTAAATAACTCATTTCCTCTTTTAATTTGTCTGGCATCTGTATTCCGTAATTTGTTTTTAAAATATAACCAACTCCGCCTTTTCCTGACTGAGAATTAAAACGAATTACATCTGAATCATAAGCTCTTCCAACATCCTTAGGATCTATTGGCAGATATGGTACTGTCCAGGCATCTGTATTCTTCTCTTCCCGGTATGCAATTCCTTTTGCAATTGCATCCTGATGTGAACCTGAAAATGCAGTAAAGACAAGATCTCCTGAATACGGCTGACGTGGATGAACCTGCATTCTTGTACAACGTTCATATACTTCTCTAATCTTTGACATATTTGAAAAATCTAATTGTGGATCCACACCATGAGAATATAAATTCATTCCTACTACAACAAGATCTAGGTTACCTGTTCTTTCACCATTTCCAAATAAAGTTCCTTCTAAGCGGTCAGCACCTGCAAGAATTCCAAGTTCTGCTGTTGCAATTGCACATCCTCGGTCATTATGTGGATGTAATGATAAAACAACATTGTCTCTGTATTTTAAATGCTTATTCATATATTCTACCTGCGTTGCAAGTACATGTGGCATTGCATTTTCCACTGTTGAAGGAAGATTAATGATTGCCTTCTTATCAGCAGTTGGCTGCCATACATCTAACACTGCATTACAAACCTCTAAAGAATAATCTACTTCTGCACCTGTAAAACTCTCAGGTGAATATTCAAAGCGGAAATTACCGTCTGTTTCATCCGCAAGTTTCTTTAAAAGTTTTGCTCCGTCTACAGCAATCTTTTTTATTTCCTCTTTTGATTTACGAAATACCTGTTCTCTTTGTGCAACTGAAACAGAATTATATACATGTACAATTGCCTGTGGAGCCCCTTTGACGGCTTCAAAAGTCTTTTTGATAATATGTTCTCTTGCCTGTGTTAAAACCTGTATCGCAACATCATCCGGAATCATATTTCTTTCAATCAATGTTCTGCAAAATTCATATTCAGTTTCTGATGCAGCCGGAAATCCTACTTCAATCTCTTTAAATCCTAACTTAACAAGCATGGTAAAAAATTCAAGCTTTTCTTCTAAACTCATTGGCTCAATCAAAGACTGATTTCCATCTCTTAAATCAACTGAACACCATACCGGTGCCTTTTCTATTGAATCTTTCTTCACCCAGTCATATGTAACTTCTGGTGGCATAAAATATGTTTTCTTATATTTTTTACAATTTGGCATTCCCATAATTAACCTCCTTAAGCTTACAAAACAATTTTTATTGCTTTTTTAATCTAGGTGTATCTTATCATATCTTCTATTATTCGTCTACGTTTTATTTTAATCAATTGATTTGACTTTTTTTAACCTTTCATTTGCTTTATCATGGATATTTCATACTTGTAACCCTCTAAATCATTCGGTGTTTCTAAATACATTGGAATATCCTTAAATTTATCATAATTGATCAGTTTTTGAAATGTATCCATACCAATCTTACCTTCTCCAATTTTTTCATGCCGGTCTTTCTTGCTTCCAAGAGGATTTTTGCTGTCATTTAAATGAATTGCCTTTAATTTATGAATTCCAATCACCTGCTCAAACTCTTCCATTACCTGTTCAAACTGATTTGTAATATCATATCCGGCATCAAAAATATGACAAGTATCCATACAAATTCCAACATGTGATGAGAGCTCTACTTTTTCTACAATCTTTTGCAACTCTTCAAATGTTCTTCCAACCTCTGTTCCTTTTCCGGCCATGGTTTCTAAAAGAATCGTCGTATGTTGTTGCTTAGATATCACTTCATTTAATAAATCCGCAATTAGATCTATTGCCTGTTCACTCCCCTGTCCGACATGGGAACCCGGATGGAAATTGTACATATTTCCAGGCAATGCCTCCATTCTTTTTAAATCATCTTTCATGGTAAGATATGCAAACTCTCTTGTTTCTTTTTTTGCAGAACATGGATTTAATGTATATGGTGCATGTGCAAGAATCGGTCCAAACTCATTTGCTTTTAAAAACTGCATTAACGCAGCAGCATCTTCATAATCCATTTCCTTTGCTTTACTTCCTCTCGGATTTCTTGTAAAAAACTGAAAAACATTTGCACCTAATTCTTTTGCCTGTTTTCCCATTGCTAAAAAACCTTTTGCACTTGATATATGACAACCTATTTGCATTCACATTCTCCTCTTCTTTTTTATTTTCAGAACGAAAAAGTGCCACAATCCTGTGACACCTTTTCCTTTTTTATTGTTGTTTTGTTTTTACTTTTACAGCCTCTGAACATGCACCTGTTATTTTTTTATTAACCTTTTTATATGCACGAACCTTAAAGCGATAAGAAGTATTTTTCTTCAATTTCTTAATTGTAATTGTATTTTTCTTTACTGTCTTATAATAACGATAACGCTTTGATGTACCAGAATTGAAATATACAATATAACCAGAAATATTTTTTTGCTTCTTCCATTTTAATTTTACACTGGTAGCTTTAACGGAAGATTTCTTTACTTTTTGTACTTTTGCAGGACGAACAGTAACGTCTACTGTCTTTCTAATTCCGCTCTTTGTTGTAATAATAATTGTTGTAATTCCCGGTTTCAGTCCCTTTATGGCACCTGAATTAGAAACTGTCGCAATTTTTTTATCTAAACTGATAAATTGAACTGTCTGATCACTATTAGCCGGAGATACTTTTACTCTTACTGTTTTTGTTTTTCCAACAATAATATTTGCTGTTTTTCTATTAATTTCTAATGACTGTTCCACTGTATTTGATACAGGTGTTGTTGGCAATATACTGGTATTACCTCCTGCTGGAATATTTGTTGTTGGATTTTCCTGACCTGACTTTCCTGTTGTCTCAGCTTCCTTACTTGTGGTTGGTACTTCTCCACTTGGTTCTTCCGTTGTTGTCTCGGCTTCCCTGCTTGTCGTTGGTACTTCCCCACTTGGTTCCTCTGTTGTTGTCTCGGCCTCTCTGCTTGTCGTTGGCACTTCTCCACTTGGTTCTTCCGTTGTTGTCTCGGCCTCTCTGCTTGTCGTTGGCACTTCTCCACTTGGTTCTTCCGTTGTTGTCTCGGCTTCCCTGCTTGTCGTTGGCACTTCTCCACTTGGTTCTTCCGTTGTTGTCTCGGCTTCCCTGCTTGTCGTTGGTTCTTCTTCACTTGTTCCTTCCGTTGTTGTCTCGGCTTCCCTGCTTGTCGTTGGCACTTCTCCACTTGGTTCTTCCGTTGTTGTCTCGGCTTCCCTGCTTGTCGTTGGTACTTCTCCACTTGGTTCCTCTGTTGTTGTCTCGGCCTCTCTGCTTGTCGTTGGCACTTCTTCGCTTGTTCCTTCTGTTGTTGTCTCGGCTTCCCTGCTTGTCGTTGGTACTTCCCCACTTGGTTCCTCTGTTGTTGTCTCGGCTTCTCTGCTTGTGGTCGTTGGTACTTCTTCACTTGTTCCTTCCGTTGTTGTCTCGGCCTCTCTGCTTGTCGTTGGTACTTCCCCACTTGGTTCCTCTGTTGTTGTCTCGGCCTCTCTGCTTGTGGTCGTTGGTACTTCTTCGCTTGTTCCTTCCGTTGTTGTCTCGGCCTCTCTGCTTGTGGTCGTTGGTACTTCTTCGCTTGTTCCTTCTGTTGTTGTCTCAATTGGTGTATCTTCCTTTACAACTGTAACCTTGCAGGTTGCACTCTTATTTCCATCTTTTGTTGTAACTGTAATATCTGCACTACCAATACCAACAGCTGTTATAAGACCTTTTTCATCTACTACAGCAACTTCTGGATTCGATGAAGTAAAGATAACATCTTTATTCGTTGCGTTTACTGGTGCAACCTTATATTTCAATTGATAGGTTCCATCCTTTTGCATTGCAACTGCATCTTCTTCAATCGTAACACCAGTAACCGGAATATTCGTAGATGGATCTGAATTCGTCTTTAATCTTGCATATACAATTCCACATCCAACCGTTGACATGTAAAATGTACCAAACTGTTTCTTATCTCCAACAATATAATTTCCGTTACCTGTACCGCCATAAGTTCTACTTAAATTTACAGCAACCCATGTTTTTCCTTTATCTGTCGAACGATAAACTCCTTCTGTACTATTTTCATCCGGTTTTCCCCACATATAAAGGGTATCACATCCACCTTCTTTTTCAGGTGCACCGGATCCAATTGTCTTACAATAGGAAACTGAATCAAGTTTTGTAACTGTTTTTCCGTAATCCTGAACCAGATATGCTCCCTGCCATCCACCGGCAAGAACAAATTCTCCCTCATCTAAATAGGCAATCCGATATGCACTGTCACATTGATCGTAAAGACAAATTGTCTGTTTGGTAAATGTTTTACCATAATCATCACTTACCATCAAAGTATATCTTGCATCATCAACCGTTGGAGCCTGTCCTTTATCATGTCCTTTATCATGTCCATTATAGTATGCATTGAAATAGTAACCATATGCATATACATATTTTGGATTCTTTTCATCTATACAAGCCCATAAATTCGAACTTCCTTCTGTTCCTTCTGCATTCTTCCAGCTTTCTCCAAAATCATCTGTATAGGATATGCTTCCTGAACCTGTTCTAAAAATACGGTAAGTATTTTCATCTAACTGAGTGATTGCCGCTTTTCCACCAGAGCCACCACTCTTAAGTTTTTCCCATGTAGTTCCTGCATCTTTACTGTAAAATGCACCGGAACCATTCTCAGAATATCGAACCATAACATCCGGATTTGATGGACAGTATGCAATTGCTCCTGTTGATGCACTACTTTCTAACGTATTCATCGATGGTGTCAACTGTGTCGAATGATTCACATCCGTATGAATAAATCCATCGTAATCACCAATTACAGAATAAAATGTTCCATCTGGTTCTGATGTTGCATCTAATGATACAACTTCTTCAATTCCGTCCGGATGGAAATACATCGTAGGTACATCCGCCCAGATATCATCACAGGCAAATACTCCATTTCCGGATGTTACATAAATTTTTCCTTTATTCACCGGATCAAGTACAAGCGCACCAGACCAGTGAATTGCCTTATTTTTTATCCAGTCATGACCTCCATCCTGAAGGTAATTTGTTGTTAATGTTCCTGGCCATCCTTCCTTGTTACCTGCTGCAACAACCGTCCAGTTCTTTCCACCATCTTTTGATTTAAAAATGATGTCACCATAACAAACTTTATTTTCTTCCCAGTCATTTGGTCCCCATAACTGTCCCCACCATAAACCACAGGTTGTGGCAACAAGATGATCTGCATTATCCGGTTCACTGACTACCGCTCCTATACCTACTGCATTTCCCTTGTCATTTGGTGAAATATCTGTTACTTCTCCTGTTTTTACATTATATTTATATGCTGCTCCTTTACTTCCATCAAAAGCAATTCCATTTACATAACTAATTAATAAATTACCATCTGCATCTGTATTAATTCTAGATGGAATCAAATCTGTAGGAAGTTTATCACTTAAAACTGAAAATTTATCGGTTCCTATATCAGCAACATGTACATTGGCCTCACCTTTTACCGAAGTTCCTACATATACTTTATTTCCAATAATCGCAACCGTACCAATTCCATTTGCTGATGAATATTCTTTATCTGTAGTCTTAACCTTATGATCGGTCCATGTTGGCCAGTTAATCTCATATGTAAATAATCCTAAATCACTATATCCCTTTACAATGCTCCAGTGATCTCCACCATCTGTACTTTTAATTAATCCGGTTGTATCACCACCACAATAAATGATGTTAGAATCATCCGGGTCAACAGCAATTGCTTCTCCAAACTGACGTCCATTTCCATTTCCATGTACCTGTATCATATCTGTCACATCAATCTCATCAAACGTATATCCACCATCCTTGGAACGGAAAATAACGGTTTTCGCACCACTAAAGTATGCGCATCCACATAAAAGATAAATCGTATTATCATCCTTTGGATCAATACACATTGCATCCACACTTAATAATCCGCGGTCTTCTTCTGACAGGAATCCTAACATCTGTTCCCAGCGTTCTGTCTCAAAATTATAACGGTATGCACCACCTACATCTGTTCTTGCATACATTGCTTTTTTTCCTGTTACAATTCCGGAAACAAAACCGCCACCGCCAATATCCATGGTGCCAACATCCATCTGATTCTCAATATTATCTTCTGTTACAGACGCAGCAGTTGTTGCTGTTTCTGTTGTTTCTTCTGTTGTTGCAGCTTCTTCTGTTGTCTCTTCCGTTGTTGTAACTTCCTCTGTTGTTGTAACTTCTTTCGTTGTTTCCTCTGCCGTTGTCTCTTCTGCTGTTGTAGTTTCTTTTGTTGTTTCCTCTGCCGTTGTCTCTTCTGTTGTTGTAGTTTCTTTTGTTGTTTCCTCTGCCGTTGTCTCTTCTGTTGTTGTAGTTTCTTTTGTTGTTTCCTCAGACGAAGGTTCATATGGAAGACTGACAGAGTTTGCTCCTACTTCGGTTAATTTTGTCTCATAAGACTTAATTGCATCCATTAACGGTTGATTAATTGCATACGAAGTATCATCCTCTTGTGTAAAATTCCATTTAAAGTCTCCGGAAGAAAATCTTCCTGCATAACTTGTAACACGCTCGGTTACCTTTGAAGTATCATCAGGCTGATATTGATACATTGTGTCTGAAGTATCAAAATTATTATAAATATTCTGTCCCTGTACTGTTTTTAAACTGTCTGGTACCTGTTCTTCTCTTGACTGTGCAAGATATGCATCATTTTGTTCATTTAACTGATCCTTACTGGCATATACAATTGCTTTTTCTCCTGAAATCTGATTGTCAAACGCTTTAATCAGCCCACCATTTTCTGACGAGAACGTACCTTTTCCTGATGCAATGTCTGTTCCCTGCATAGAAGAAAGCATTGGATATTTACAATTACGAAATACATTTTTTTCTACAAATGCAGAAGCACCTTTCGTAATTCCCACACCATACTTTGCATTTCCATCATAATAATTATTGTAAATATGGACACTTCCAACACGAATTCTTGGATGACGGGAATCAGAATGATCAAACCAGTTATGATGATATGTAACGAAAAATTCCTCGGTATCATTCATACCACATAAAGAACATTTTCCGGAATCCCAGAAATGGTTATAAGAAACCGTTATATAATTTGACTTCTTATCTGATCCTGTTCCTTTTATATCACATGATCCATCGCCTTTTGCCTGGTCCGCATCACTTCCTGCCGTACCATAAAAAATATCATTATTATGTACCCAGATATTTTCATTTCCCGTATCTAGAGATACACCATCATCCGGAAAGAGCATAAAACCTAAATTACGAACTTCCACATTCGTACATTCTCTGACTAAAAATCCAATTCCGGTAATAGTTGCATCTTCTCCGATTCCTTCTAAGGTGATATTACTGCATCCTTTAATCTCAAGATAACCATTTGAATTCAGTCCATCTACATCTTTTTTTTTAATATTTCCAATAAAACGGATGACTAAAGATGTTTTATCATATCCCTTCTTACGTGCATTCAAAATATTTGCAAGACCTGTTACCGTTTGTTTGGTGCCATTTTTATTGACTATCACATCTAAGGATACAGTATTTACATTATCTTTTGTAATATAAAGTACCTGTGCAGTCTTCGGTAACGTACCATCCGTATTATTATAACCACCGGATGCCTCTCCTTTTGTTTTTGATTCTTTTGAGAATGCAAATCCTTCTCTGACATTAGATACAACTTTGGTATTCGTAGAAGCTGCTTCTTCTGTCTTAAGTTTTCCATTTTTTAATGGAACAACATCTATTTCATAATCCCCTTGTGAAATTCCCGGAATATCTGCCCGATATTCATCTGAATACTTACGTATTAATTCTCCATCAATCTGTGTATATACATTCTCTCCATTCTTTTTGTAATACACATTGTAACCATCTGCATCATCTGCCTGTTTCCAGCTGATTGCGGCATTCTCCATTCCACCTTCTGTAGATAAAATCTGAAGTTTTCCAGCCGCTTTGGCCAAAATAGTTCCTTCCATCGGAACGAGAGAGGATCCCATCATGGTTACTGCAAGAAAATACGCCATATTTCTTTTCGTTTTTCCTTTGTTTGATCTCATTTTTTCTCCTTTCGCATAGACAATTTCTTGTCAGAATCTTCATGTGAGACTTTTAAATTTATTTTATAAAAAAAAGAGTTCATGGATGAACTCTTCTCTGTTTAAAATAGAAAATAACTGCCTCCACACTATACAGATAAATATAATACCTTTATCAACAAATGTCAAACATCTCCATATTTATTTTTTTATTTTAGCACAAGTCACAATTAAATTCTTTTTTTATCATCATTTTAACAACATAACAAAAGATTACATAAATAGAATCCACATAAATCGCCCTGACAATCTGATGAATTCCGATCCTTTCTTCCATATGATTCTCCCATATGACGATACATATAGGATTCTTCATTAAGTCCTTCATAAAGCTCTCGGTATCTAAAGTCCGTTGGATCTAATTCTGATGCTTTTTTTGCATAACACAGTGCAACAAGCCGATTCCCCAGCCCCATATTGGCATATGCACCTGTATAATACCATTCTGCGTTATGATTTGGCATTCCGTCTAATATATTTAATGCTTCTTTATACAATCTGATATTGATATAGCTCATAGCAGTCTTCAACTTCATCTCATCTGACTCTTCATTGGCCTGATTGGTATTCGTATTTGTATTTGAGTTTGGGTTTGGATTACGATACTCCTGATAACCTCGAAAAGGATTCTCATAACCATTAAAATCCTGATAACCAGACTGTCTTTGTTTTATGATTTGATTGTAAGCCTCTTGCACCTGCTTAAATTTTTCTTCTGCTAAATCTTTATTGGGATTGTTAATATTTGCATCTGGATGATACATTCTGCTTAACTTCCGATATGCCTTTTTGACTTCTTCATCCGTTGCAGTTTCCTGCACACCTAATAACTCATATGGATTATACATCATTTTTTTGTTCCTCTGCCCTTCTTTTTTCTCTCAGCCTTCGAATCTCTTCATATTTTTCCCACATTCCGGAATAAAGAATGTTTCTTAAAAGTGAAGCATTCTCAATGATTGGCAATTTTTCAAACTGTTTCGCAGCCATTGCCCCCATGATATTTAAAAAATCATAAATTTTATTTTCAAATCCCTGCTCGTTCTCCATTGCAAACAGTGGATTGAATGCACCTTCTTTTCTATCTTTTTCTAAATCATCATAAGCATCTAATATGTAAATATATTTTCCTAAATAAAAAGCAAGTTCCTGTAATGTTTCCTGCCAGACATCTTTCTCATAATAAAGAAAAATTTCCCGCAACATGTTCCCGGTACACGAAGATAATGCCTCTAATTGTTCCTCTGGAATCATCTGCTGCTCTGCCTCATATCTTGCCGTTTCCTTCATATATTCTTCTATCGCCTTTACCTGTCTCGGATACCTTTTTGCAGTTTTTTTATATCGATTTTTTATGGCCGTTGCACCTAGCCGGCTTAGAACGCTTTTTTCATCTTTCCAGTTATCTAAAAGCTTATGATACATTAAAAGTAAAGTCATGTGTGAAGCATATTCGGTATACTGATTCTTTTGAAACATCTGTTTTCGACAAGGATGCCTCATACATCTTTTCACCTGTTTGTCATAATCTTTTTCATATAAAGAAGATAAAAATAATGAAAGGAATGTCATATCATAACTTAACATAATCCCTGCCGTTTGTCCATAATCTTTTCTTAGCTGACCGCACAAGCCACAATAACATGACTTATAATATTCAAATTCTTTTACTTTTAACTCTCCCTTATTAATCGTGATATAACCGAACAACTCATTTCCCTCTTTCTTATCGAATTCTAGCTGTTTTTTATAAACGACTCATGACACTTAGGACATGTAATCTGAATTCTTCCTTTTCCTCTCGGAATTCTTATTTTTTGTCCACATCCCGGACACTTATAAATATGATATTCCTTTTGTTGTTTCAGTATCCAGATTTTCTTTGAAAAGAAATCTCTGATTTTTTTCGTTTTTTCTAAAAATACACAATTCTGCTCATAGCGTCTTGTAATATTTCTCGATACCATTCTAACATATCCATAAAAAATGGACAAGAGTCCAAGGTTTGTGATCAAAAGAGAAAGATAAATATTCGGCAAAAATTCCCCAACAAGAAACAGAATCACTCCGCCTAAAAATAACGCCCTGTTATAATCATCCATCCCATATCTTCCTATCATAAATCGTCTTATTTTTTCTTTCAATTGCATTTCTTCCTTTCTTTCTAATCGTTTATCTGCTTGATTTTTATTATAAAATGCATTATAACATATTTATCGGATTTTGCTTTCATTTTGAATATACTTTTCACAGAATATTCAAAGTAAGTTTATTTCGTGAATCGCAGATTCAAAAAAGTAAATGCTATACTTGAAAGAAATTCATTAAAACATTACGAAAGGAGTAGAACCATGACATCTGAAAAATCATTTGATCCTTATGGAGACTGGGAATTAGACAGTGATTATTATAATGATGTTCCAAAAAAAGAACTCAATTTTGAAGACTTTCTTGGTGAAGACGAACCATCTGCATCGGAAGTTTTTTCTTCAAATTCCTCTAATAGAATTGCTGAAGAACTTGCACGTGTTACCGCACATGTAAAGCAGGTACGTGAATTTATGGAACTTGGAAAAGACATCGATGAAATTTGTGCTTCTACCGGATTTTCTAAAGACTACATTACCACAATCGAAGTCACACTTTTAAATGTATCAGAAGATGATTCTGACGAAGCAGTTGCACATTTAGTTATGATGGGATAATTTCTTATCCTTTTCTATTAAAAAATGCTGACACTTGGCAATATAGCTAAGTGTCAGCATTTTCTTTTCTATGCATAGAGTGGATATTTGTCTGTTAAAGACTTTACTAATTCCATTGCTTTTTCTTTATTTGCATCTACATCATTTACTAATAATGCAATTGCCTCAGCAATAACATCCATATCAGCTTCATTCATTCCTCTTGTTGTTACGGCTGGTGTTCCTAAACGAATACCACTTGTTACAAATGGAGATGTCGGATCCTTTGGAATAGTGTTCTTATTACATGTAATATTCGCTGCATCTAATAACTTCTCACATTCTTTTCCTGTAACACCTTTACTGATTAAGTTCACAAG
This sequence comes from uncultured Lachnospiraceae bacterium, assembly GCA_934339365.1. Classification (GTDB taxonomy): domain Bacteria; phylum Bacillota; class Clostridia; order Lachnospirales; family Lachnospiraceae; genus UBA3212. Next base: position 43,871 of record CAKRHW010000001.1, read on the forward strand.
CATTAAATGATTATCTGTTCCTCCAGAAACAATATCAAATTCACGCTTCATTAATCCGTCTGCAAGTGCTTTGGCATTCTTTACGACATTTTCTCCATAAGTCTTGAAAGATGGATCTAATGCTTCTTTTAAACATACTGCTTTTGCTGCAATAACATGCATCAATGGACCACCCTGGATACCAGGGAAAACAGCTTTATTAAAATTAAACTTATCTGCTGCTTCCTGATTACAAAGAATCATTCCACCTCTAGGTCCTCTTAAAGTCTTATGTGTTGTTGTTGTAACAACATCTGCATAAGGGATTGGACTCTCATGTACTCCGGCTGCTACTAATCCGGCAATATGAGCCATATCTACCATCAGATATGCACCAACTTCATCTGCAATTTCCCGGAACTTTTTAAAATCAATCTTTCTTGCATATGCACTTGCACCTGCAATAATCATCTTTGGTTTATTTTCCTTTGCAATTCTTCTTACTTCTTCATAATCAATGAATCCTTCTTCATTCACACCATAAGAAACAATATGGAAATACTTACCGGAAATATTAACAGGAGATCCATGACTTAAATGTCCACCTTCGGATAAATTCATTCCCATTACCGTATCTCCTGGTTTTACCATTGCAAAAAATACTGCAAGATTGGCCTGTGCACCTGAATGTGGCTGTACATTGGCATAATCACAGTGGAATAGCTTCTTTGCTCTTTCTCTCGCTAAATCTTCCACAATATCAACATACTCACATCCGCCATAATATCTCTTACCTGGATATCCTTCTGCGTACTTATTCGTTAAATGACTGCCCATAGCTGCCATAACTGCTTTACTTACTAAGTTCTCTGATGCAATTAATTCAATGTGATCTCTTTGTCTTTGCAACTCTTTTTCCATAGCATCTGCTAATTCTGGATCGTATCCTTTTACCTCGTCAAATGAAAACATATCGAGCCCTCTTTTCTTTCTTGTTTATTTTTTATTATTCTACTCCACATATTCGAAAATATCAAGTATGTCTCTTCTTCGTTCTTTATTTTATACAAATGTTTTTTATCACTTATTAAGGCTGACAGATTTTACACGCATCATATCCCTGTTTTAATAAAGAATCTCTGCTACCTGTATACTGTTTACGATTTGATTCCTTCATCTGCTTAACTGCCCTGCAGGATGGTCTGTGAAACCTATTTGTATTTTCATTTATAATATAGCTTTGTGACGTACTCTGTATATCTTCTGTTTTTTGTGTCTGTTTTGTCGTTGCTGCTTTTGTGGTACTTTTTTGTCTGCTCGTCTGTGTTTCACTACTTCCACCTAGATCACTGCTTTCACCTGTCGCATAATCAATCGCAATCCCAGGCTGAACATTATACACAAAGACATGAAAACAGATTCCTTCTCCCTTATCTTCTACAGACCATGCTTCCATTTCCACTCCTCTTGCTAACAGATCATTTCCTTTAAACCATGGTTTGACACGATACAAGACATGGTTATTTGTTTCCTTTACATAATCCGCAACCATATTTTCAAATGGCAGCATTCCTTTGGTATTTAAATATCTTGTTCCTGTAATCAGATTTTTTTCATTTGCATTTTCACCAGCTAACTGATAACCAATTAAATGACAGCGATTGTATAAATATTTTCCATCTACGCAATCATATTTTACAGTATGCCATCCTGTTGGTTTTACCTGTCCGATTCCTTCTCTTTTTGTATCAGGCATCAGCTCTTTACATATATTTGCATAAGCAGTCTGACAACGGCCATTAGAATCTAAGTTACTATATGTTTCAAATGCATCTGTTCTTTTTTTATCACCGTTACTAAAATCCGGTTGATTTTCATTTAAAATAACATATGCCTTATTCTGATAATCCGGAATATCATTCCATTTTATAGAACTCTGTTCTTGTTTCTTTGTCTCTTTTTGAGTCTTCTGTTCTTTTTTCTTCGTCTCTTTTTGAGTTTTCTGTTCTTTTTGTGTAACACTCTGTTTTATTACTTCCGACTGATTGTTTCCCTGATTTGTTATGAAGGAATCACTTTCCCCACATCCGGTAAAAATACTTAGGCATAATACTAAAATCGCAAAAATATGAAATCCTTTGCTTTTTCTTATCTGATTCATCATCCACTACCTCTTTTCCCAAATCGTTTTTGTAATCTTTTCATGTGAATATCCTTGAAATTCCACAACATCCTGCTGTTTCCATTTTAGAGAATCTAAATTCAGATCAAAAACAAAATCTGCCGGATATTCTCTATTCCACTGATAAATAATTACTTTTTCTATCTTATCTTCATAATTTCTTAAAGACTGATCTTCCACAAAACAAAATTCACCTGCCTGGGCCTTTTCTAAAAATGTTTCATCTACTTTTACCATTCTTCTTGCAAAAATCTGTTCTGCCTCTTCAAACTGGTTTAAGGTAAATGTATTCATCCATAGTGTTTTTCCTTCTGTCTCCTTTAAAATATCTTTTCGAACTTCCCGGTCCTTGCTCTGTCTCCGATGAAAAAACATCATTCCGTTTTCTGTATCTAAACAAACAAATATAATCATAAAAAACTCCTTCTCCCTTATTTTAGCCGATCAGCCATCGTGTAAAAATCATAATATAGTCCTTTTTGTTTCATTAATGATTCATGATTTCCTTCTTCTTCAATTCCCTGATCTGTTAATACAAGAATTCGATCTGAATTTTTAATACTTGACAGACGATGTGCAATTGTAATTGTTGTTCGTCCTTTTGCAAGACTATCTAAAGATTTTGCCACTTCATATTCGCTCTCATTGTCAAGTGCAGAAGTTGCTTCATCTAAAATCATAATTGGAGGATTTTTCAAAAATACTCTGGCAATACTGATTCTTTGTTTCTGTCCGCCTGAAAGCTTAACGCCTCTTTCTCCTACATACGTATGATATCCATCTTTTAATCTGGATATAAATTCATCAGCACCAGCCTTTTTTGCAGCATTTATCACTTCTTCTTCCGTTGCATCTAGTCTTCCATATCGAATATTTTCCATGACAGTTCCTGAAAACAAATACACATCCTGCTGTACCATTCCAATATTATTTCTCAATGAATGTAACGTATAGTTTCGAATATCCTGCCCATCAATTGTAATGGTTCCATCATCAATATCAAAAAAACGTGGAATCAGATTGCACAATGTTGTTTTTCCTGCTCCGGAAGGTCCCACAATCGCTAATTTTTCTCCTGGTTTTACATCTAGATTCAAATGATGAAAGACCTGGTTATGATCATCTGCATAGGCAAAAGACACATCTTTAAACTGGATTTCTCCTTTCGGTCTTGGCATTTCAACTGCATTTTCTTTATCAAAAATTTCTATATCAGCATCCATAATCTGCAAAAATCTTTCAATTCCTGTTAATCCTCTCTGGAACTGCTCTGCAAATTCAATAATTTTACGAATGGTTGCAATTAAGGTTGTTACATATAAGGTATATGCCACTAAATCACCCGGAGTAATTTTCCCTTTCACTAAAAAAATTCCTCCTGCAAATAACACTAAAAGATACATCAGGCCATCAAAAGCTCTCGTTGCCATCTGAAATGTGGCCATATATTGATATGTTTCTTCTTTTATCTGATAGAATTTCCGATTCCCTTTTGCAAATTTTTTCAGTTCATTTTCTTCATTTGCAAATGCCTTTACAACTTTTTGTCCTAAAAGGCTGTCTTCAATATTTGCATTTAATTCTCCAATTTGGACTCTCTGCTTTGCAAATGCTCTCCGGCTTCTTCTGTTTAACTTAATACAGACAACTGCCATTACGGGTACAACAAGAAAAACCATAAGCGTCAAAGTCAAATTAATATTGGCCAAAATAAGAAAAGAAACCGTCGCTTTAACCGCTGCAATAAAAAATTCTTCCGGGCAGTGATGTGCAAATTCAGTTACATCAAATAAATCATTGGTAATCCTGCCCATAATCTGCCCTACTTTATTATTATTGTAAAAATTATTTGATAATTTCTGCAAATGTGCATAGGCATCAGCCCGCATTTCGGTTTCAATTGCTGCTCCCATAACATGGCCTCTTCCTGCCATATAATAATTAGCAGCACACTCTATAATCTTTAATGCAAAGTATAATAACCCTAGTTTTCCAATGATAGATACGGATAAAAGTGATACATCCCTCAGACCTGTATTGGTGATATAACGCATAATAACCGGAAGTGCTAATTCACATAATGTCGTCATCGCAGCACAAAACAAATCAAAAGCCATTACCTTTTTATGATTCCTGTAATAGGGAATAAATCGTTTTAATAACACTTTTGTTGCATATTCTTTATTCTCCATTTTCTTCTTCCTCTCTCTGTCTGTTTTTATCTCATTAAAATTAGGAGTACTTGGCTATGTTCTGTCTGACTCAAGTACTCCTTTTTTCTAAAATTTATTAACGGTTTAGAACAAAATACTGTTCATACCATACAAGAAAAGAATACACATTCCAAATTTTAGAAACCATGAATCTGTGTCCTTCTCTATGCATTTCAAGCATTTTTACTAACTTATCTGTCTTGAAGAATTTCTTCGCATAATCACTTGTAAACTGTTTCTTTATCATTTCATAATACTTATCCTGCTTAATCCAGTCCGGAAGCGGAGTTGGAAATGCAAGTTTCTTACGATTTGCACTGATATCATTCATTTCACGATTAGCAGCGGTACGAAGTGCAAGCTTTGTATTTTCTTTACTTACACGATACTTTGTTGGAATCGTTGAGGAAAGAGCAAATATTTCCTTATCCAGAAAAGGTACCCGTAATTCTAATGAATGTGCCATACTCATTTTATCCGCTTTTAATAAAATCTCCTGAACCATCCATCCATGTATATCTAAATACTGCATCTGTGTAATATCATCGTATCCTGCTGCCTTTGCCTTATCATAAAATGGTTTTGTATAATACTGTGGTGGTTTAGAATCATAATGTTTCTTTAAAATAGAATCTCTTTCTCCATATTTAAATACATTAGAATTCCCAATATATCGTTCTGCCACAGTCTTACTTCCACGTATAATAAAGTTTCTTCCTTTAAAGTCCGGAAGCTTTTTAGCTACTGCTGCTGCTAATTTACGGATTGGTTTTGGAATCTTTTGATATTTTTCTACAGAAAGTGGTTCTTTGTAAACATTATAGCCTCCAAACATCTCATCCGCACCTTCTCCGGAAAGAACAACCTTCAAATCCTTTGCTGCTCTCTGGCAAACATGATATAAGTTATTCGCACTTGGATTTCCTAATGGCTCGTCCATCTGATACTGCACATCTGCAAAACTTCCAAAGTAATCATCTGCACTGATAATTTTAGGATAATTTTTTACATGAATCTCATCTGCTAACATCTTTGCATCATCTGCTTCTGAATATTTTTGATTTGCAAATCCAACCGTATAAGTCTTAACATCATAAATCTTTGCTAATTCTGCTGCGGTGTAGCTAGAATCAACACCGGAAGACAGAAAACATCCAACTTCTACATCTGCAATCTTATGAGCTTCCACAGATGCTGTAAAAGTCTTTGCAATCTCATCTACAAATTCATTGTATGATTTTGAATAGTCTGGATGAAACTCCACTTCGTAATATTTTGTGATTGTAAGTTTTCCATTCTCATATTCAAAATAGTGTCCCGGAGCAAGCTTATGCACACCTTTAAACATTGTATCATATCCTGGAATACAGTTAAAAGTCAGATAATCCGGAAGCCGTTCTTCATTTAATTCCTTTTTAAAATCCGGATGGGCCATAAATGCTTTTAACTCGCTGGCAAACATAAACGTATTCCCCATTTGTGCATAATAAAAAGGTTTAATTCCAAAGAAATCTCTTGCTCCAAAAAGCTTCTTTTTCTTCTGATCCCAGATTACAAACGTAAACATACCTCTTAATTTATTTAACATGTCTGCACCATATTCTTCATATCCATGAACCAGAACTTCTGTATCAGAATGAGAATGAAACGTATGTCCTGCACGAATTAACTCTTCACGAATCTGTTGATAATTATATATTTCTCCATTAAATATAATGGTAACTGTTCCATCTTCGTTCTGCATCGGCTGTGCACCGCCTTCGATATCAATGATACTTAAACGAACATGTCCAAGTACCACATCACCATCTATATAATGACTTCTTCCATCTGGTCCTCTGTGCTTGATTCGTTCCTGCATCACTTCTATCACTTGTTCTTTTTTTTCAGTTTTGCCAACAAAACCTACAATTCCACACATAAATTTACCATACCTTTCTTTTTCTTCGATTGTATCTGTTTCTTATTGCATACCTTGTGGCTTTACTCGCAATATGTTCCACCACACTTTTCAATACATGCTTTTGTTACAACATCCAAAGCATCTATATAATAATCACCATTTAAACCATAATTGACATTAAATACGGATAGTTCTGTACAGGCTAAAATTACAGCTTCGCAGCCTTTTTCTCTTAACTCTTTCACAATTCCTATAAACTGATGCTTATCTCCTTTTTCACCTCGTTTAATCTGATCGTAAATCAAAGACATGACATCTTTCTGATAATCTGCGGAAGGATAAACAGTCTCAATCCCATGCTTTGCTAACATCTTCTGATACATATTATTCTGTACTGTTCCATCTGTTGCTAAAACTCCCACTTTTTTCAGATGACGATCTTTCGCATATTTTGCTGTTTCCTCAATCATATTAATGAAATGTCCATCCATTTCCTTTTGTAATCTGTCTGCAAAATAATGACAGGTATTACAAGGAATTGCTAAATATTCACATCCTACACTTTTTAACATATCTACATCTTTTTTTATGATGTCCCATAAATAATCTTCTTTGCCACACAAAAGACATTCTGTTCTGTCTGGAATTGTTGCGTGAGAATAAATCATTATATTTAAATGATCTCTGTCATTATTTACCTGTGTCTTATCTATAATCTTTTTGTAAAAAATCTCTGTTGCTTCCGGACCCATTCCTCCAAGAATACCCAACATTTTTTTCATCTACTTATCCTTTCGTTTCTGCATGCTTTCTTCATATTCTTTTAAATACTGCTTTACATAATCTACATCTGATGTACAGTCTAAATATTGTCTGCCATATTTCTGGCGGGTTTCATTTCCTTTTCCTGTAATCAGTAATACTGTCTTTTCCTTTTTATCTGCACATTCCATAATCGCTTTGTGTATTGCAGTTCCTCGATCTTCAATCATCTCATAAGGACAATTCTGTGCCTCTACATACTGTGCAATATCCTTCGAAATCTGTTCCACAGGCTCCTCTCCCGGATCCTCTGCCACTAAATATACCTTTTTGGCATACATTCCTGCAATCGTTCCAAGATCATGACGTCGAATCAGGGCTTTCTTTCCCGGACATCCAAAAATAGAAATAATGTCATACTCTGGATATTCTTGTCTCGTTGAATCAAATAATTTTTCAAAACTTAATTTGTTATGCGCATAATCTACAATTGCTACTACATGATTATCTTTACTTGCAAAAGATTCCATTCTTCCGGATGAGCGTGCTCTCTTTAATCCGGAATACATATATTCATATGGAATCTGGTATACATACGCTGCTGCAATGGCTGCTAAAGCATTCTCTACATTAAAGAGTCCCGGCATTGTAAGTACAAATTCTTTATCAAACCGGTCACATTTTACTTTAAAATGAATTTCATGACCAACCTTATGAATATCGTATCCATAAATATCACTTCCGGCCTTTGTACCAAAAGTTAAAACTGTCTTTGCATTTTTTGCTGCCTCTTCCACTCTTTCGAAATAATCCGAATTGGTACAAATCAATGCATGATTTGTTTGGGAAAACATTTTTAATTTCGAAGAAAAATAATCTTCAAAATCTGGATGTTCAATCGGGCTGATATGATCTTCAGAAATATTTAAAAAGATTCCAACTTCAAACGGAATCTGATCGACTCTGTTGTATTTCAGCGCCTGTGAAGAAACTTCCATTTCCACAAAAGAAATTCCACTGTCTAAGGCATTTCGAAAATGTTTTTGCAATTCTATATTTTCCGGTGTTGTAATATGTGACTCTTCCCGAATCACTCCATCATAAACATCTATTGATGAAATTACAGCGCTCTCCTTTTGCTTCTGCGCAAAAAGATAATCATCCACAATTGCTTTTACATAATAAGCAGTGGTCGATTTACCTTTCGTTCCACCAATTCCGGTAATTTTAAGCTGCGTGGCAGGATGATGGAAAAATAAGGATGCAAGTCCCGGCATTGCTCTCCGGATATCTGAAACGATGATACATGGAATCTGATTTGCCGTCTCATATTCCTTCTCGCTGACATAACATGCTGCGCCTTTTTTTATCGCTTCTTCTAAATATTCTTCTTTAAACGCTGCTCCTTTACATACAAATAATGTACCTTCTGATACTTCCTTTGAATTATATGTCAAATTCGTAATTTTTTGATTCTCTTTCCCTTTTATATCACATTTTATCAAAAGATTCTCGTCTTTCATTCTCTGTACATACTCAGAGATACTATAATTGTTCATTGCTTTTTCCGCCTTCCCGATGTCTTTGTACACCATTCTTATTTTGAACAGGTGCTATTATTGATAATATTTTTTGAATTTTTTATAATGGCTAAAATGATTCTTTAACATTCGTAATGTACGGTTCAGACCATAATCACCTTTCATAAAGACTGGATTCACCATCTTTTTTTCTTTTATCAGCTGATTTAATTTCTGCAGATTCTCTGGTTCATGAATATATTTACGTGCAACTCCCTTGGGAACTACCATCCAGAGATGTTCTTCTTTTGCGATCTTAAACGGGAGCATATTATGTTTTACATATTCTTCTACAATATATTTTGCTACATTAAACCCTGAACCTGTTACATAAAAATTCGAACGGCCTTGTCTTGTATTAATTTCAAAAAACTTATAGCACTGATCTCTGCTGTCAAATTTAATATCAAAATTAGAATATCCTACATAATGTAGTTCTTCTAATAATGTTCTTACTTTCTGCATCAGTTCTTCTTGTGGTTCTGTGATAATAACAGCATGATTGCCTGATCCATGTGGAGTATGTTCTTCTAGCAATACATGTCCTAAACACATCATCTGTACCTTACCATCCTGATTCGAATAGCAGGTCAGCACTCTCATGTATTCATCATTTCCTGGAATTGTATCCTGTATAATCAGTGAATCTTCATATCCTGCCTGGTAAATCTGTTCAATGACTTCATTGAGTCTTTGACGGTCTCTGATTTTATATACCTTTTCCTGTGTTGGAAATTCATGTTCCCAGTATTCTACACTATTCGATGGCTTCAAAATAACCGGGAATTCAAATGGCATCTCAAAATCAAGACTCATTCCTTTTTTAAATACAAGTGTATCCGGAAAATCTAAGCCATGCTGATGACACAACTGATAAAACAGTTCTTTTTGCTGTAACCGGTTCATTAACTCAAAATCAATATATGGAGCTATGACATTCTCAGGTAATTCTTCTTTGTGCTTACTGATTAATGCAACATACGCATCTCCACAACCGATGGTTAATACTTTCTTATCCTGATGCTTATTACAAAAATCTCTTACTGTTTCTAAAAATACCTTGTCTGTATCAATTGCAACATTCGGGGTATACTCAATGATTTTGCTTCCATAGCTTGGCCCACTTGGAAATTTACCAAATACATACGACTTTACCTGATATTCTTCATAAAATGCTCTGGCAACACTATACGTATTAATATCCCCTCCAAAAAGCATTGGTATAAAACTTTCCTCTTTAAATTGCATGTTAATCCTCCATTCTTCGTTCCATTTTCTTAGAGATATTCCGTCCTCTAAAAACATTCAGTATTGATAGTATATCACTCTATCTTAATTTCGTGAAGTAAAAAGATTTAATTTTAAATGAATTTTCTGTTTTGCACTTTTTTTATTTTGAATCATACTATAATAAAAAAAATGCAGGTGTTTATGAAAAATAACTTCTCCCGCCAAAGTCATTGTCTCCCTGCGTCTGAATCCTCCTGCCGGTGCACTGACAGACGCATGACAAGTGATACCGGAAAACCGATTCAAAATGATACAAGTTCTGTTACGGTTGGTGCAAATGGTCCGGTTTTACTTGAGGATGTACACTTAATCAGTAAACTGGCTCATTTCGATCGTGAAAGAATTCCGGAAAGAGTCGTACACGCCAAAGGAACCGGTGCTTTTGGTTTCTTTCGTAACTATCAGTCCATGAAATGTTATACCAAAGCCGATTTTTTGCAACAGCCTGATCAGATTACCAAAGTATTTGTCCGTTTTTCAACGGTAATCGGTTCAAAGGGTTCTCCCGATACCGCTCGCGATCCCAGAGGTTTTGCTGTAAAATTTTATACGAAGGAAGGCATCTATGACATTGTCGGAAATCATATTCCGGTCTTTTTCATCCGGGATGCATTAAAATTCCCGGATTTAATCCATTCTCTCAAACCGGATCCCACCAATAATCTGAAGGTTCCATGCCGGTTCTGGGATTTTATTTCTAAAACTCCCGAATCCACTCATATGCTTTCCTGGTTATACTCGGATTTAGGTACAATCAAAGATTACCGCCATATGGATGGATTTGGTGTAAATACGTATGTCTGGGCAAATGAAAACGGGCAAAAAAGATACGTGAAATATCATTGGAAAACCATGCAGGGAGTAGAAACACTCACACGTAAAGAAGCTTTAAAATTAGCTGGTGAAAGTCCTGATATTGCATCTGATTTACTTTCCCATGCAATTTCAGCAAGAGATTTTCCACGTTATGAATTATGCGTTCAGCTGATGGATCCTATGCAGGCAGATTCCCTCGATTTTGATCCTCTTGATGATACCAAAATCTGGCCTGAAGATAAATTTCCTCTTTACAAAATCGGTATGATGACTTTAAACCAGAATCCGGATAACTTCTTTGCACAGGTAGAACAATCTGCATTCTGCCCTGCAAATCTAGTACCGGGTATTGAATTATCCGCTGATAAAATGTTACAGGGACGTTCTTTTTCGTATCACGATACTCAGCGTTATCGTATTGGAAGTAATTTTTTACAGCTTCCGGTAAACCGCTCGATTTCACCAATTCATAATAACCAGCAGGACGGTTCCATGTCTTATTATTATTCTTCAGAATCAACAAATTATTATCCAAGCAACCATCCAGGCAGTATCTTACCTGGTAACGAAGCTGTAAAAAATCCTTCCTTTGTTCAGGGCTATGTCAAACCATCTCTCATTCCCAAAGAAGACAATTTCAGTCAGGCAAAAATGCATTACGACAGTCTTTGTGAAACGCAAAAAAATCATCTGGCCGAAAATATTGCCATTGAACTTTGCATGTGTCAGTCTGATGTGATAAATAAAGTGCTTTCTAATATTTACTGTGCTTCTCCAGAATGGGCCGGTAAAATTAGAAACAATATGAAAAAATCCAGGTTTTAACTTGTAAATATAGATTTTTCCTTGCGTTTTCCCAGAAAAAATAATATACTTTTTAGTATTGTTGCATTTTTTATTTTATTAAAATTTTGTTACAAAAATCTCAAAAATACCAAAGAATGGAGAAATACTTTATGGACACAATCAATGATTTTTTAACCAGAATAAATCATCTTGTATGGGGCGTTCCCCTCACGTTATTTATTTTGATTGTTGGAATTTCTTTAACGATTCGTTTAAAAGGAATCCAACTGCGCAAGTTACCTCTTGCTTTAAAATACATGGTAAAAAATGAAGAAAACGGTACTGGAGAAGTTTCTTCTTTTGCAGCTCTTTGTACTGCACTTTCTGCTACCATCGGTACCGGTAATATTGTAGGTGTTGCTACATGTATCGGAATCTTAGCCGGAGGCCCTGGTGCTCTGTTCTGGATGCTTGTTGCTGCCTTTTTTGGAATGGCAACCAAATACGCAGAAGGTTTTCTTGCAATTAAATATCGAACGGTTCACCCGGATGGCCACGTTCTCGGAGGACCTTTTTATTATATTGAACATGGAATGGGTGTAAAATGGAAATGGCTTGCTAAAATTTTTGCTTTCTTTGGTTCCTGTGTTGCACTTCTTGGTATTGGAACTTTTTCACAGGTAAACGGAATTTCCTCTGCCATTCAGGGATTTTTTGATCCTGAGAAAAAACATACGGTATCTATTTTATCGATGGACTATTCCATTGCAGTTGTGATTTCTGCTATTGTCATTACTATTTGTGTTGCACTTGTTATTTTAGGTGGAATCAAAAGAATTTCTAGTGTATCAGAAGTTGTTGTTCCATTTATGGCTATTTTATATATTGCAACTGTTTTTATTTTAGTCATTACAAATATAAAACTACTTCCAGGAGCAGTCAAAGAAATCCTTTACGGTGCTTTCGGTCTGCGCCCGATTGCCGGAGGTGTTCTCGCCTCGATTATGATGTCTATGAAAAATGGTATCTCAAGAGGAATTTTTTCTAATGAAGCCGGACTTGGTTCTGCTCCGATTGCAGCAGCTGCTGCCCAGACAAAAGAACCGGTCAGACAGGGACTTGTCTCAATGACCGGAACTTTTATCGATACCATTGTAATCTGCACGATGACAGGATTATCCATTGTTATGATGGGATCCTGGAAAGATCAGACCCTTGAAGGAGTTCAGGTTACAACCGATGCTTTCCAAAAAGGACTTTCTTTTCTGCCATCTAATGTAGTAGCCTTAATTTTAATGCTTTGTCTGGTCTTTTTTGCATTTACAACCATCTTAGGCTGGAACTATTATGGAGAACGTTGTATTGAATATTTAGTAAACGGGAACCAGAAAATTGTTCTTTTCTACCGCTGGCTTTATATTGCCGCTGTATTTATTGGTCCATATATGACTGTGTCTGCTGTATGGACCATTGCAGATATCTTTAATGGTTTAATGGCAATACCAAACTTAATCGCAATCATTGCATTACGGAAAGTCATTTCAAAAGATACAAAAGACTATTTTAAGCGAATCCGATGATCTATCGGACCATTGCCATTTCCAATGTCTAAACCGGCCTCTAGTGCCTGCGTCAGATATTCTTTGGCATGTTCTATCGCTTCAGTAAGACTGGCACCCTTTGCAAGATTCGATGCAATTGCACTTGAAAGGGTGCAACCGGTTCCATGGGTATTAGATGTTTTAATTCTTTTCCCATGGAACCATTTTTTTTGCCCGTCAAATAACAAATCATTTGCATCTTCTACACTATGTCCGCCTTTTAATAAAACTGCGCAGCCATATTTTTCATAAATTATTTCTGCTGCTTCCTCCATATGCTCTTCTTTCGTGATAACCAGATTCGTCAGCACCTGTGCTTCCGGAATATTAGGAGTAAGAACCGTTGCAATCGGAAATAAAAATTGCTCTAATGCTTCTATTGCATCCTCTGGTATTAATTTAGAACCACTCGTAGAAACCATGACCGGATCTACAACAATATTTTTTGCATGAAATTGCTGTAAGACTTTTGCAATCGTAATAATATTTTCTTTTCCTCCAACCATTCCAATCTTAACTGCATCTGGCACAATATCTGTAAATACACTTTCTAACTGTTGTTTTACAAATTCTGCATCAACATCAAAAATTGCAGACACTCCCATTGTATTTTGTGCGGTCAAAGCGGTAATTACACTCATTCCATATACTTCATTCGCAATCATCGTTTTTAAATCAGCCTGAATACCGGCGCCTCCGCTACAATCACTTCCTGCAATTGTTAATGCTTTATAACACTGATTCATATCATTTCCTTCTTTCTTCTATTCATTTTAATCTATTATTATATGAAAAAGAAGAATCCAATGATATTTCTATCCTTGAATTCTTCCTATATTTTAACTTATTTTTCTTTTTTTATCAAATGAATTTCCCTGGAGTTTTCTGCAATTGCTGCATTCTTATCTCGTTTCATATACCTGGAAAATATAAAACTTTAAATAATAACTTTCATCTGCTTCCCAAAGGATTGGGTGATCTGGTGCCTGTGTACGGTATTCCACCTGACGCAGACGTTTGTGCACATTAGAAGCTGCCTGATGAATGGTTTTGGTAAATAACTCATAATCCATAAAATGCGAACAGCTGCATGTAGCTAAAAAGCCTCCATCTTTTAAAAGTTTCATTGCTCTTAAGTTAATTTCACGATATCCTTTTACTGCATTTTTGATTGAACTTCTTGATTTTGTAAAAGCAGGCGGATCTAAAATTATGACATCGTACTTTTCACCTTTTTCTTCTAATTTTGGCAATAGTTCAAAAACATCTTCACACTGAAAAGTTACAACATCTTCAAGCTGATTCAGGGCAGCATTTTCCTGTGCCTGATTGACAGCAAGCTGCGATGCATCCACTCCTAAGACCTGTTTTGCTCCTGCAATTCCTGCATTCAACGCAAAAGATCCGGTATGCGTAAAGCAATCTAAGACTTTCGCATTTTTACAAAGTTTTTGAATGGCAAGGCGATTGTATTTTTGATCTAAGAAGAATCCTGTCTTCTGACCCTCTTTGACATCTACTATATATTTTACTCCATTTTCCGTAATCGGAACCTTTGTGTCAAATTCCTCTCCTATAAATCCCTTCGTCCTTTCCATTCCTTCTTTTAGACGGACTTTTCCATCACTTCGTTCATATACACCACGAATATGAATTCCATCTTCAGCTAGTATTTCTTTCAAATCTTCTATTATCTCTAATTTGAATCGATCAATTCCTAATGCCATAGATTCTACAACCAGTACATCTTCAAACTTATCGATGACAATTCCCGGAAGAAAATCTGCTTCTGCAAATATCACACGACAGCTTGAAATATCTGTTACATGTTTGCGATATTCCCATGCATCACGTACCCGCTTTTTTATCAGATCATGATCAATTTCTACATCTGGCTTTCTTGTCATCATACGAATCATAATTTTTGAACGACGGTTGATAAAACCTCTTCCCATCGGGTATCCATCAAAATCATGCACTTCTACAATATCGCCATCTTCAAAAGCCCCTGTAATAACATCTATTTCATTATCGAAAATCCATGCACCACCGGCTTTGATGGTTCGCCCTTCTCCTTTTTTTAAGGTAACAATTGCACTCATTTCATTATCCTCCGCTTATCTGTTTTTATTTTGCAAACTGTGAATTATACAAATCTGCATAGAATCCATTTTTCTGTAATAACTGTTCATGATTTCCCTGTTCCACAATATCTCCATCCTTCATAACAAGAATCATATCTGCATCCCGGATAGTCGATAATCTGTGTGCAATCACAAAGCTTGTTCTGCCCTTCATCAGATTATCCATTGCCTTTTGAATCTGTATCTCTGTTCTGGTATCTACAGAAGAAGTTGCTTCATCTAAGATTAACACTTTATTATCCGCAAGGATTGCTCTTGCAATCGTAAGTAACTGCTTCTGTCCCTGTGAAATATTGCTTGCTTCTTCATTTAATTCCATCTGGTATCCACCTGGCAATGTTTCAATAAAATGATGTGCATAGGCCGCTTTTGCTGCTGCAATTACTTCTTCATCTGTCGCATCTAACCGTCCATAGCGGATGTTTTCCATAATGGTTCCTTTAAACAACCAGGTATCCTGTAAAACCATACCAAAAGCATCTCTTAATTCTCTTCGGTTGTATTCTCTCAAATCATGTCCATCTAATCGGATACTTCCACTATTTACATCATAAAACCGCATTAATAATTTTACCATTGTAGTTTTTCCGGCACCGGTTGGTCCTACAATTGCAACCTTTTGTCCCTGTGAAACCTTCGCACTGAAGTCATTAATAATAATCTGATCTGGACAATATCCGAAATGTACATGTGAAAATTCTACATTTCCTTTAATTCCTTCAACCGAAACCGCATTTTCTACTACCTGATCTTCTTCCTCTTCTTCAAGGAACTCAAAGACTCTTTCTGATGCAGCTGTCATAGACTGTACCTGGTTAATTACCTGTGCCATCTGCTGAATTGGCTGTGTAAAGTTTTTCACATATTGAATAAATGCCTGGATATCACCTACCTTAATTGTATTATTCATTACAAGAAAGGCACCTGAAATCGCAACGCCCACATATCCTAAATTACCAACAAACATCATAAATGGCTGCATTAATCCTGATAAAAACTGAGATTTCCATGCAGACCGGTAAAGAATCTCATTGGTTGATTTAAAGTCTTTAATTGTTGTTTCTTCTTTATTAAATGCTTTTATTACTAAATGTCCACCATAAGTCTCTTCTATCTGTCCATTGATATGTCCTAAATATTCCTGTTGTGTACGGAAATATTTCTGTGAATGTTTCGCAACAAATGACACAAGGAAAATAGAAATCGGAAGAATGACAAGTGTAATTAATGTCATCAGTGGCGATATCGTAAGCATCATAACCAATACACCAATCATAGTAGAAAGTGATGTAATAATCTGCGTAACACTCTGGTTTAATCCCATGCCTAAGGTATCTACATCATTTGTAATTCTTGAAAGAACTTCTCCATATGTTCTGCTTTCAAAATATTTCATTGGCATGCGATTAATTTTCTCAGAAATTTCTTTTCGCATACGATAACAGATTTTTTGCGTTACACCTGTCATAATCCAGCCCTGAATAAAATTGAAAACTGTACTTAACAGGTATAATCCTAATGTAAATAATAAAATCCTGGCAATATAAGAAAAATCAATTCCACCGGTTCTTGCAATTTTTCTCATCAGACCTTCTGCTAATGCAGTTGTTGCCTTACCCATTACTTTCGGTCCGATAACAGAAAATACAGTAGCTACAACAGCCATAATAAAAACAATAAAAACTGCTATTTTATATTTTCCAATATATGCAAGTAACTTTTTCATTGAGCCTTTAAAATCTTTTGCTTTCTCTCCCGGAGCCATTCCTGCTCCCGGTCCACGCATTGGTCTTCTTGCAGGCCGGTTCATCGTCTTATTCTCTTCCATCGTCTATTCCTCCTTTCCGCTTTCTAAACCTAATTCCTTATCTGATAATTGTGATTTTGCAATCTGCAAATATACCGGACAATTCTTTAATAGTTCCTGATGTGTACCGATTCCTGCTATTTTTCCTTCCTCTAATACAAGAATCTGGTCTGCATGCATAATCGTACTGATACGCTGTGCAACAATAATGACACTGCTGTTTTTCGTTTTCTTCTCTAATTCTTTTCGAAGAATTGCATCTGTCTTCATATCCAGTGCAGAAAAACTGTCATCAAATACATACACTGCCGGATTTTTTACAATTGCCCTTGCAATCGCAAGTCTCTGTTTCTGACCTCCGGAAACATTGCTTCCTCCCTGTGCAATCGAACTTTGATACTTATCTTTTTTCTCTTCAATAAATTCAGATGCCTGCGCAATCTGTGCTGCCTCTTCTATCTGTGCCTGCGTTGCATCTTCTTTTCCAAATTTCAGGTTGGATTCAATGGTTCCTGAGAATAATACTCCCTTTTGTGGAACGTATCCAATGGACTCTCTCAAATCTTTTAAGGAAAGATCCCGGATATCTGTTCCATCTAAGGTAATCTGTCCCTCTGTCACATCATAAAATCTTGGAATCAGCTGTACTAATGTGGATTTTCCACATCCCGTACTTCCAATAATTGCTGTCGTCTGACCTGGTTTTGCTGTGAAATTAATATTTTCTAAGGCATAACCATCTGATTTTGGATATTTGAAATTAACATTTCTGAACTCTACAATTCCAGATGTTTTTCCCGTATGTTCTTCTAACTGTTCCTTTTCTTTAATTATTGTCTCTGTACGTAACACTTCATCAATACGGTCCGCAGCAACACCTGCTCTTGGAAGCATAATCGAAAGCATCGTAAGCATCAAAAATGACATAACAATCATCATGGAATAAGTAATAAATGCTGTCATCGAACCTACCTGAAGAGTACCTCCATCAATTCTGTGTGCGCCTACCCACACAATCAATAAGGTAATTCCATACATAATCATCATCATACCAGGCATCATAAATGTCATGACACGATTTGTAAATAACTGTGTTCTGGTCAATTCTTTATTTGCGCCATCGAATCGTTTTTCTTCTGTTTTTTCACGTCCAAAAGCACGAATAACCGATAAACCGGTAAGAATTTCTCTTGAAATAAGATTGACTTTATCAACAAGTTTCTGCATAATCTTAAACTTCGGCATTGCAAATCCCATCAATACTCCAACAAAGCCTAAAATAACTAATACTGCACATACAATAATCCAGCCCATTCCGGCTCCTGTGTGAATTACTTTGATAATTCCTCCAATTCCAATGATTGGTGCATATAAAATAATTCGAATCATCATGGTTGTTGCAAGTTGTACCTGCTGAATGTCATTCGTACTTCGTGTAATCAGTGATGCAGTGGAAAATTGATTAATCTCAGAATTCGAAAATCCGACAACTTTTTCGAATACACGATTTCTAAGAGTTTTACCAATTCCGGCTCCGATTCTGGCAGCAAAGTATCCGACTCCGATTGCCATGATCAGCATAATAAGAGCCATCACTAACATCTTTGCACCTTCTGTCCACAAATAACTTTTTTGTCTTTTCTCAATATCTACTCCGGCCTTTTTATCACAGTCTAAAGCAAATTTTGCACCCATTGCTGACAATGTAGAAGATCCAACCTCATCAAGCTTTTCTTCCATCTCTTTTCTCGTCTGATTCATCGATTCCTGTGTCGCTTTTCCTGATGCAATCATTTCTGCCATCATAGGTCTCATGTCGACATAGACTGACTCTTTTCCATTTTCGTCTTCAGCTTTAAACGTAGAAAGCTTCGTCTGCATCATTTGTTCGATTTCTTCTAGCGACATCTGATCAATCTTTTCAGCCTGTGCTTTTGTCTGCTCATTCTGTTCAAACTGTTTCTTCACCATTTCTTTAAACTGTGATTCTTCAAGATTTCCTAACTGATATACTAATAAAATCGGTGTAAATAACTCATCATCTGAGTTATCTAATTCTTTTTCTTTTAAATCTTTTCTTTCATAAAGATCCTCTTTTTTATCAAAGGAATCCTTCCACTCTTTCTTTTCCGATTCATTCATATACAATTGAGCATATTCATAATCCTCTTTTGTAATCTTTTGTGGAATGCTGTGTTTCACTCCCTTATTCTGTATTCCGACATCAATAATATCTGATGTATACTGTGGTAATGACAGATCACAATATGCCTGCACACACAACAGTGCAATAATCAATACCATCATGTACCAGTATGGAGCTAAATTTGCAAATATTTTCTTCATGTAACTGCACACTTCCTTTCCTTCTAGTCTCTTTCTTCTGTTGTTTTACTCTTTAAAAACTCCACAACTCTCTTCATAATCCGTATCATTTCGGCTGCATCTTTCTCACCTAAAAAAGTAATCAACGCTTCCTGCCTTTTACATAATTCTTTCTTCTTTTTACAAGCTAAATCCTGTCCCTGTTCCGTTAACGAAACTAATACTTTTCTCTTATCTGCAGGATCATGTTCTCGACATATAAGCCCCTTTTTTTCCAGGCACTTCAAGATATCCGCCACACGTCCTGATCCGATATTTAAAACATCTTTTATTTCCCCGGGTGTTACATTTTTCCCTTCAAAATAAAGATAATGCATAACTCCAATTTCCCCTTTTACTTCTTCTGGAAATGGTTTCCTTGGCGAAAACTGATGCATTTGTTTAAATACCTCTAAATATTCATCTGTCAGTTCCTGTGCGTTCATCTGTCAGACTTCCTCCTTTCTCTTATCCTGCTTTTTTCTTTCCTTTTTCACAGAAAGAAAAAACATACAAAAAATATCTCGCACTACGAGATACTTTCGTATGTTAACACTCTTTCTAATCCTTGTCAAGTCTGATTATGATAATTCCTGTATATGACGTTCTTCTATTTCTTTTCGAATATAGGAATCCACATTCTTTAATTCAATCTGAAGTACAAAAGCCAGTTCTTCATAAAGCTGCTCTTCTGCTCTTTTAAAATACCTTTCATCTACCACAGTCATACGTTTTCCAAGCTTTGCACGCTTATCATGTCGGATATGCAAAGTCTTTATCATTTTTGCCAGTTTTAGACAATCGCAGGACTTTAACGTCTCTTTATACTTTCTTTCCCGCTCTTTTTCATTTGTAATCCAGTCTGCTTCCATTCCGTCTATCTGTTGAATTAATGCATCTGCCTGTTTCCTTGAAATTACATCCCTCATGACTTGTTTCGGGTTATCAACCGGTGCATAGATGATGGATTCCGTCTGATACAAGGGTGCCAATGTATAATACTGTCTTTCTTTATCCGCAACATTCATCGCAAGCGGACCAATATCAATCACTTTACATACACCATGATTACTGTAAACAACAATATCACCTATTTGGAACATTTTACCTCATTTCCTTTCTTTACCTGTTACATTCTCTGTTTTATTTCGTCCAAACAGAGTTTTTCTTACTTTTACACTTCTATTGTAACACTTTGAAATTCAAAATGTCAGTTTTTTTTCATTTTTTTAGTCTTAAAATTTTTCTTAGTCCCTTTGGATAATGATTCTTCATGGTGTTATTTACTAATTTTCCCCATCCAATACTGTATCCTTCTATGGTAATCAGATACCACCCTTTCTCTCCCTCCCATGAAAATGTATTTCCCTGCAGATACTGATATACTTCATTTTCTGTTACATGCAAATCTGCATGTAAGAGCACTTCATTTTTATGAAGAGCTAAAGCCAGTGCATGTCCGGGCTCAAATCTGTTTTTCTTCATTGTTCCTAAATGTAATCCTGGTCTTAATACCTTCAATCCCTTTAATTCCGGTGTTCCTTCCGGCAAAAGATATAACTGTTCTCCGAATAATAAATAAGTCCCATTGATATCACCTGTTAAATATTGTTTTTTAAATGCAAAAAATTCCTTTAAATTTTTTTCATCTTCACCCTTTTGCAGCTTTATTTTCTTCGAATTACCACACTGTTCTTCTTTTTTCTTTAATACTGCTAAATAATGTCCCTCTCCTTTTAATTTGTGTGGCCACAGACGAATGGTATTGTGAAGATTTTTTTCTTTTTCCTCTTTTGTTTCACATCTGCCCTCTGACATCATAGGATAACGGAACACTTTTTCTATTTCCATCTCTTCATGTCTCTCTAGAAACCGCAATACACTTCCTTCATCCTCTTCTTCTGAAAAAGTACAGGTCGAATACACAATTCGTCCTTTAGGTTTTAGCATGGAATATGCACAATCTAAAATTTCATCCTGTCGTTTGGCACACAGTTTTACATTTTCTACACTCCATTCCTCTCTGGCAATTTCATTCTTTACAAACATGCCTTCTCCGGAACATGGCGCATCTACCATAATCCTGTCAAAAAACAGTGGAAATCTCTTCTCTAATTTTTGTGGTGTTTCATTCGTTACAATTGCATTTTTAATCCCCATTCTCTCTACATTTTCTGAAAGGATTTTCGCTCTTGCCGGATGAATTTCATTACTGACTAATAAGCCTCTGCCCTCCATTGCTGCAGCAATCATTGTCGTTTTTCCTCCCGGGGCAGCACACAAATCTAAAACAGTCTCTCCTGGTTTTGCATCTAAATATGTGGCCGGTGCCATTGCACTTGGCTCCTGAATATAATAAACACCTGCCTCATGAAAAGGATGCTTTCCTGGCTGTTGTGTCTCTCCCTTATAATAATACCCATATTTTGCCCATTCAATCTCTGAAAGTGAAAAATCCTGATTCTTCAAAAAAGATTCCTGATTTCCTTTTAATGGATTAAACCTTAGTCCATAATAGCGCTCTCTTTCATAGCTTTGCATAAAGTCATCATATTCTAGACCTAACATTTTTTTCATTCGTTCTGTAAATTCCTGTGGAAACATTTCTTTCTCCATTCTCTTGTCATTTTTTATCTCTATCATACTATGAACCATCTAAAATCACAACAAATGATTGCATTTTAACAGAAACCGTTCTATAATTACAAAAAGCAAGATTTACCAAATAAGAGAGTTATGATTGTCACAACAGATGTCATTTCCTCTCATATTATTACAAGAAAGATTGGAGAAAAAGAAAATGAGACCTAAGATTTACATCGATGGAAGTGCCGGTACTACGGGACTCCGTATTAATGAACGTTTTCAGGGACGTGAAGATATCGAAATTCTTTCTATTCCGGAAGAATTAAGAAAAGACCCGGAAACGAGAAAGGAGTTTATTAACCGCTCAGACATTACTTTTTTATGTCTTCCTGATGCTGCTTCCATAGAAGCCGTTTCTATGATTGAAAATGATAATGTACGTATTATTGATACCTCAACTGCACACCGTACAACCGCCGGCTGGGCATATGGATTTCCTGAGCTTTCTCCTGAATTCCGGAATGCCATCCGTACCGGAAAAAGAATCGCCAATCCAGGATGTCATGCTTCAGGATTTATTGCTGTTACATACCCTTTAGTTGCAAAAGGAATTCTTCCAAAAGACTATCCTGTCACAAGTTACTCTCTTACCGGATACAGTGGTGGTGGTAAAAAGATGATTGCAGAATACGAAGGAGAAGATCGAAACAAAGAATTAGATTCGCCTCGTATGTACGCATTAACCCAGCAGCATAAGCATTTAAAAGAGATGCAGCAGATTACTAAACTCAATGATCTTCCTCTTTTCACACCAATTGTTGCGGATTATTACAGTGGAATGGTAGTCACACTTCCATTATATACCAAATTATTAAATGGTTCACAAACAGCAAAATCTATTCAGGAATTTTTCTCTGACT
Source organism: uncultured Lachnospiraceae bacterium (assembly GCA_934339365.1). Taxonomy (GTDB): domain Bacteria; phylum Bacillota; class Clostridia; order Lachnospirales; family Lachnospiraceae; genus UBA3212. The sequence goes on from CAKRHW010000001.1 coordinate 66,804, forward strand.
ATTATAAAGATGAGCCATTTATTCAGGTATTGCCATACGGATGTGAAGAAAAGCTTCATGGATTCCTTGGTTCTAATAATTGTTCTGGATGGGATGGCATGCAGATTTGTGTAACCGGTAATGATGATCGTGTTATGATTTCTTCCCGCTTCGACAATCTTGGAAAAGGAGCTTCGGGTGCTGCAATTCAATGTATGAATATCATGCTTGGATGTGATGAGACAACCGGACTGTCACTATAATTATTCGATTCCTATTTTTAATAAAAAAGCTGCTGCAGATTTCGCTATTCCTATACGAATGATTCTGTAGCAGCTTCTTTTTATTCTTTTTTGGTAAAGGTATCAATTTCTTCTTTTGAAAATCCGTCTAACAGATATGTTTTCTCTTTTTCTCTACTGTTTTCATAGTTCTGATACATCTGTTCTTTTGCATAAGCAATTTCCTTTTCTAATTCCCTTGATGATACTAAGTGGCATCCTGCTCCTGTAATAATAATCTGTTCTAATCCATCCGATGTTACTACTGTAATATCATATTTCTTCTGATGTTCGTGTGTAAATTTTTCTATAAAGGCATCTGCCGTTTCCGCTTCTTTTGTATAAACAATATGAATGTTATGATAATCTAAAAATTCTGTTTCATGCCCCTTTACACGATATGCATCAAAAACAACGATCATTTCTTTCTGGCAGATTCCCTGATAATCACAAAGAATATCTACTAATCGTCCCCTTGCCGCATTAATATCCGCTTTTGCTAACTCATTTAATTCTGACCATGCAAAGATTACATTATAGCCATCTACTAACATGTAAGGAACCTTTTTTTCTTCCTGACGATAGACTCTTGTAACCCGTTCAGAAGTTGTTTCCTTTGGCACATTTCTTCGCCGGATTCCTTTGTGAGGAATGAATTCTGATTTTTGATTTGCGTAATATGTCTGTTTTAATATCTGATCAATTTCTTCTTTCCCAAGAGCATAATCTAACTCCTGCATTTTTGATTTCGCCTGAATCTGCATTTCACCTGTTTGATCTTTCTTATCGTTCAATCCCTGATATGCCAGGAGATGCATATGTTCTTTTACTTCATTCCATGGTACATAATACCCTGCTCCATGTGCACAAAAAACAGAACCTGATGGTTGATATTCATCCTTTTCAGGATCGTAACCACTACTCTCTATAATTTCATCCTGATTATGACAAATCTGATATCCCTTCACTTCATAAGTGAGTTTTCCTCTTCCTTTGGTATAAGCCCGAAGTTCTTTTAAATATCCTGCCATTTCTGAAACAGGTGCCGTTCCGTTTAATACCGAATATTCTCCATCCGATTCCGTAATTTCACATCCACCTTTCATTTTTTCGATATCCATCATGGCATGTCCAACACAGTCTGTCGGAAGTTCCATGCAAAACTTGTAATATGGTTCTAATAATACAGACTTTGCTTCCATCAGTCCCTGACGAACGGCCCGGTAAGTTGCCTGTCTGAAATCACCGCCTTCTGTATGTTTTTTATGAGCACGTCCTGCAACTAAAATAATTTCCATGTCAGTAATAGGTGCTCCTGTTAATACTCCACGATGTTGCTTTTCCTTCAGATGTGTCAAAATCAATCTCTGCCAGTTTTTTGACAGCATATCTTCACTACATTCTGAACGGAAGTGCATTCCACTTCCTTTTTCTCCTGGTTTTAATAACAAATGTACTTCTGCATAATGCTTTAATGGTTCAAAATGCCCGACACCCTCTACGGTATTACAAATGGTTTCTTTATATAATATGTTTCCATTTCCAAAAGAAACGGTAACATGAAAGCGTTCATCGATTATTTTTTCTAAAATCTCTAACTGAACTTCTCCCATCACCTGAATGGCAATTTCCTTTTTCCACTCATCCCACTTGATATGCAACGACGGATCTTCTTCCTCAAGCTCTCTTAACTTTGGTAATAAAACCATCGGATCCGTTCCATCCTCAATCATTACCTGATATGTTAAAACCGGTTCTATCATTGGCTGCACAGTCTCTAATCCCTCGCCTAATCCCTGCCCTGCATAGGTTTTTGTTAATCCGGCAACTGTACAGATCATTCCTGCCTCTGCCTGTTTTAAAGACTGAAATTTTTCTCCCAAATACAGGCGAATCTGATTTACTTTTTCATCGATACGTTCTATTCCATCTTCTGTTCTTACCAGATAAGAAAGGACATCTTTTACTTTTAAACATCCACCTGTTATCTTTAAATGTGTCAGTCGATTACCGCCTAAGTCTCTTGTAATCTTAAAAACACGTGCCTGAAATGAATCCGTATACGTTTTCTGTCTGGTATACGTATTCAGTCCCTGCAAAAATGCTTTCACACCATTCATTTTTAATGCCGAACCGAAAAAGCATGGAAATATCGTTCTCTTTGCAATCAAATCAGTTATAACTTTGTCTGTAATTTTTCCTGTTTCTAAATATTCATTCATAACTTCTTCTTTAGAAAGTGCAATACTTTCGTAAAAAGAATCTTCCTTTTCATTCGAAAAATCAACAATATTTGCATTCAGTTTTTTTTGCAATAATTGCAATATGGCATTCTGATCTGCCCCCATCTGATCCATCTTATTGACAAAAAGAAAAACCGGAATCTGATATTTTGCCAAAAGATTCCACACCGTCATCGTATGCGCCTGTATGCCATCATTGGCACTGATAATTAAAATTCCATAATCAATTACCTGCAGTGTCCGTTCCATTTCTGTTGAAAAATCAACATGTCCGGGTGTATCTAATAGTGTAAATTCTGTCCCCTCATATTGTACTCTTGCCTGCTTAGAAAAAATGGTAATTCCTCTCTGTCTTTCTAAATCAAAATGGTCAAACAAAGTATCTTTTTTATCTACTCTTCCAAGTGTCCGAATACTTCCACCTTCATATAGCATTGCCTCTGATAAAGTTGTCTTTCCTGCATCCACATGTGCAAGCATTCCCATTACTAGTTTCTTCATTCTATTTTCCCACAAGATATTCCTTTCTCAAAGAATTTATTTTTCTCCTTCTTTTGTCTGCAAAATATTTTCTAAAAATTCTGCAGCATCACGAATACAATCCGGACATGATCGTAACATTTTTCCGGTTGTAACACCTTTTAACTCTTTACAGATGACTGAGCTGTTTCTTGCTTTAAACTGTTCCATTACCTGTCTTGCTAATTTTCCAGTTGCCCCTTTACTGCTTACATTCTCAGAGTCACCACTGCTATTTAATAACCCTAATATCACACAGGCTCCTGAAATCGCTCCACAGGTTCCTTCCATATTTCCCATGCCGACACCAAATGCTTCTGTAATTCGTAACATCGTATTTTCATCGATTCCAAATAAATCGCAATAGGTACATGCAACTGCCTGTGCACAATTATATCCTTTGTTTCTTCTTTCTATTGTCTGCTCAATTCTAGTCTCCATGTATTTTCTCCTTTTTCATTATATTTTACCGCGTTCTTCGTTTCTTTCTCTTTCTTCTCTTTGGTCTGTTATGTTCCATCCGGTATTGTGCTATTTCAGCTTCAATTGTGGTGTAATCTCTCTCAAAAAGTTCCTGACACAATTGTTCCTGCAAAACCCCCTCTGAAATTGTATCAATTACTTTCTCCCGAACAAAATTTTTACTTTTATTTTTATATGCCGGCATTCCATTCAGTTCCTGAATGTGTGACAATTCGCGCCTCCAAAGCAATATAATTTTTTGCTTCATTTCTACTTTGGGATTCTTTTTCATTTGCCGCACAACATAAAAATCCACCTTGTCATCCTGTTCTTCTACTGAAATGATGCCCCACCATTCTGGAATATGTTCCTGTACATGCTTCGCATGTTTTGATCCCACCACGATTATATTCGCATCAAAAAAAAGATCATAATCCTTTGTCTGTCTTTCTAATCGGGCATAAGTATCTGCATCACTCTTTATTTCTACACCAATTAAACAATCTGGTAAAACCATCATAATATCTGCCCTGGACCGTCCCATTGTCTTTTCTTCGATAATGCGTACTTTGGGATATCTTTCTTCAAAATATTCAAATAATGGCTCTCTGATATCTTTATCCTTTAACATAAATTTCTCCATGTTCTTTCAGGTTTCTGAGAATTTATTTTTAAACATATTGATTTAGGTGTCAAAATGCTCCAATCTTAATTGTCTCTTTTGACACTGCAATCCATATTTAGAATAACATATCCCATCCTGTTGTGCAACGCGAAAAAAGCCAGAAAATGAAACTGCATCTAACAACGTCAATCTCATTTCCTGGCTTTTTAAAATCTCCTTATACAGCAAATCTTGCAAAGGATAATTCTGTTCCTTGTGCCACTCTTCGACATATATTTACCGCTTGTGACATCACATCTTCAAATTGATTATCCTTAGTTACAATCTTTAGACAATCATGTTCTTTTGTAATTTCAGCACTTTCTACATCGTCAATCTCATTGAGTTCTTCCTTTACTAAAGTCTCCTGTTCTTCTGTCATCCTTTTCGATAAATAATAATATCTTCCCATCTTGCACAGTCCTTTCCTTTTTGTACTATATGGTTAGTTTTGCCTAATCTTTAATTTTATTATAGCACTCTCTTACAAAAAGGAAATACATTTATAGATAATATTTCTCATTAATTGATTTATCGTACTTTTAGTGTAACTACATCTTCTGTCTGTAAAATCGTATCCCCATTCGGGATAATTAACCCCTTATTCTCACGTTCTAACTGAACAAATAAAGTCTCTGGTGGAAGAGTAATTTCCTTTACTTTCTTTCCACACCATGGATGTTCGTTCGTTAAAATAAACTGAATACATGATACCGGAACTTCTTCTACATAATCATTAAATGTTTTCAGTACATCTTCCTGATCATCAATCATATCGAGCTTTCGTGCCATCATTGGCAAAAAAGTTCCCTGTAATAAAATCGAAAATAATACAATAAAAAATACAATATGGAACAGATCATAACCTGCATCCACACCTGTATTTACCGTCATAATGGCAAATACAATCGATGCTGCCCCACGTAGTCCTGCCCAGGAAACAAAGAGTTTCTGTCTGACCGGTGCATGAAATGGTGTCATAAGCAAAAATACCATAACAGGTCTTGCAAAAAACGTCAAAAATACTGCACTCGAAAAAGCATAAAATATCACATGAACCAATTGGGATGGAAACGATAAAAGTCCCAGTAAAAAGAATAATACCATCTGCATCAATCCGGTAATTCCATCAAAAAAATGTACCATCTGTTTTTTCTGTGGCAGTCTTAAATTTCCTAACATAATGCCTAGAATATAAACACTTAAATATCCATTTCCATTGATTTTGGTAGGAATTGCATAAGCAAGCAAAACAATTCCAAGAACAAAAATGGTATCAAATCCTTCTGTAGAAAATTCAAATTTCTTTAATCCCAGATAAGCTATCATAGAAAACAGAATCCCACATACCATTCCTAGAAACATCTGGGAAAAAATTAACGATAGGATGGTCTGAATTTTAAAATCATTTCCTTTCATAATTGAAATCATTAAAATTGTCATCATATATGCAAAAGGATCATTGCTTCCACTTTCTACCTCAAGTAGCGATGCTGTACGATATTTCAAATTCAATCGTTTTGAACGCAAAATAGAAAAAACGGATGCTGCATCGGTAGAACTAATCAGTGCTCCAATCAGAAAACTTTCCCTGATTCCCATTCGTAATATCAAATGACAGAATCCTCCTACCATTACTGCTGTAAGAATTACTCCTGCTGTCGATAAAAGAATCGCTCTTCCCATAATCGGACGTGCCATATCCCATTTTGTACCAAATCCTCCATAAAACATAATAACAATTAAAGCAATCGAACATATATTTTCTGTAAAAACATAATTATCAAAAGGAATGTGTACCACTCCATCCGAGCCAAAAAACATACCAATTAATAAAAAAACAAATAACATCGGTAATCCAATTTTATTTGATATCTTATTGCATACAACACAGAGTAAAATCACACTGGCTGTTAAAATCAGGTATCCATTCATAGCCTCCCTCCTTTTTTAAAAAAGCACTTAAATAACTTCTTATTTAAGCGCCTTTACTACTTCTTTCTTTCTAAATTGTTTTACTTCATACAACCGTTCATCTGCTTGTGATAATGCCTCTTCTAAGCTTAACGGATCATCAATATCTAGCAGATATGCTCCCGCCGAGACGGTAATGATATACGGCTTATCACTTAGTCTGTTAAATTCTTCAAATTTGAAATTAAGATTATTTACAATCTTTTTCCCCTGATCAAGTCCATCATATTCTAAAACACAGGCATATTCATCGCCACCAATTCTACCGGCAATTCCTTTATCTCTTACTAATTCTCCTAAGAACTGTCCAATGAGTTTTAACGAAAAATCACCTTCTTCGTGTCCAAAACGATCATTTATAATCTTTAGGTTATTCATATCAATATAAATAACTAATACATTCTTACCTTCTACACGACATTTATTAATCTTACTTCCTGCCTCTTTATAAAAACCTCTTCGATTTAAAATGCCGGTTAAAACATCAATCTTTGATATCGTATCTAGTTCAATGTTATTCTCTTTTAATGTTACTAAGTTCTCTTCTAGTTGCTGCTGAATTCCTTCATTCACCTGTAACAATGCAATCATCTTAACTGCTGCACTCACCTGATTTACGAGGAATTCTCCATTATTATATAAGCTGTCACTCATATCACAAGTCAGAACTCCGTAGACATTCTCATGGAAAAATAACGGAAAAATAACCTTCTCAAATCTTGCCTCAGATAATTGCTCTTCTCCATCATAAAATAATTTTCCCAGACTACATTTTTGCTTAATAGCAGGAATAGAACTTACCTCTCCATCTTTTAATACTGCTTTTAAATACATCTCTTCCGGTGGCAGATATTCTTCACGAAACAAATGCAGAACCGGTTGTTCGAGCATATATAATGTAGCATTCTTTATATGTAACCAGTCTAAATTCTCTAACAGAACACTATAACTTTGATCCCTTCCTTTTTCAAACTGTAATAATTCCTGAATGAAAATCTTCATGGAATAATTCTCATTATACTGTTCCTTTTGCATATTACCAATCTGACCATTCAGATCACGAACAATCTTCCGGTAAATAATCGAAAAAACATCTCTTAATTCAAATCGTTTTTTATCATCTGGCTGTTTTTCTTTTAAAGAACGATATAACCGTTCTAAAAAGCTTAATAAATTATCCACATCCGCATATTCGATTCCTCCTAAACGGATGAAATCATCTGTATTAACTGTAATATCCATATATGCAGAAATTGTACTCTCTCCAGAATCAAAATTCGACTGTATACTCTTAATCAGCTTATTATATGCAACCTTTAAGCTGTTCATTGTCTGGCTCATTCCTTCATACTGATAACGATAAAAGATATCTGTAAAGGAACTGTCAATCAAGTCGCCTGTTCTTTGTCTGTCATCCACATCCTGTTCTGGATGTTTAAAGGAATCTCTTCGTACAAAACTTGTAGATACTCTTATATTCTCTACTTTCTCACCTCTGATAATTCTTAGAGCCATCTTTACTGCTTCTTCTCCAAGTTTACTTGAATCTGCTCTTACAGAAGAAAGCGATGGAGAAGCTTTTGCGGCTGAAATTGTATCGTCATATCCTAATACGGAAATATCTTTTCCAATCTGAATGCCTCTTTGCTTTAATTCTTCATACATTCCTATTGCTGTTTCATCATTCACACAAAAAATTGCATCTAAATCCGAATTATCATCCAAAAGCTTCTTAAAAGCATCTGTACATCGTCTTGATAAATCTCCCTTTACTACCATCTTTTCTTCGAATGGGAGTCCGTTATCTTCTAAAATCTTTTGAAAAGCCTGCTTTCTCTCGTATGAATCAAGATTCTCATCTGTTCCGCCAATCATTCCAAAATGACGGCATCCACTATTCTTAATCAGATATTCCATTCCATCTTTGATTCCCTGATAGTTATCAAAAATAGCACTCACATATCCTTCTATCTCGGTTGCAACAAGCAGACATGGAATCCCCTCATACTGCTTTAACATCTTTTTAATCTGATCTGTCGTTGCAAAACACCCAATACTTCCTGCAGCAATAATCAATGCATCTATATTATTCTTTCTTGCATAAGAAAAAACTGTTCCATATTGATATTCATACATCAGTTCCGGATTATCTGATAAATCTCTTTCAATATATTTTCCTGGAAAAATTACAACATTCGCATCAATCAGCTTTGCCTGCTGCATAACTCCCCGGCAGACATAACGTGTAAAGTCATCCATGATTCCACCAACTAAAACCCCTATGGTATATCTTTTTTTATCTTTTGGCATTCTTGTTCACCGCCTTTTCGTTTTAACATTTCATCCTTTTTTTCTATATAACTAAAACCTTCTCTAATCATATGTTATGTATCTAGTTTAATATATTTTCTTCTTTTTGTCTAGTCTTAGCCATAATTTCCATAAATTCTTCACCTGTTATTGTTTCTTTCTCATATAAATATTTTGCAAGTTCATGTAACAGATTCAAATTCTCTGATAACAGTTTTTCCGCTTTCTGATATGCCTCCTTAACAAGACATACAACCATCTCATCTATTTTTCTTGCTGTTTCCGGTGCACAGGTTAAAGTTCCATCTCCACCTAAATAGCTATTATTTTGTGTTTCAAATGCAACCATCCCAAAATCCTGACTCATTCCGTATCTCGTAATCATTGCTTTTGCTATCTTTGTTGCTTTTTCAATATCATTTGATGCACCGGTTGATATAGAATGAAAAATCAATTCTTCTGCACATCTTCCTCCTGTCAGCGTCGCTATTTTATTCAGAAGTTCTTCTTTTGACATTAACTGATGTTCATTTTCTTCTACCTGCATCGTATATCCTAATGCTCCTGATGTTCTAGGAACAATCGTAATTTTAGTAACCGGAGCTGAATTCGTCTGTAATGCTGCAAGTAATGCATGGCCGACTTCATGATAAGAAACAATTAATTTTTCTTTTGACGACAGGATACTGTTTTTCTTTTGATATCCTGCAATGACTGTTTCAATACTTTCCTCTAAATCTTCCTGAATCACATAAGAACGATGCATTTTGACAGCACGAAGTGCAGCTTCATTTACAATATTTGCAAGTTCTGCCCCTGATGCTCCTGCAGCGGTTCTTGCTATCGCATGAAAATCTATCTCATCAGATAATTTTACTTTTTTGGCATGTACTTTAAGAATTTCTTCTCTTCCTTTTAAATCCGGCAATTCTACCGGAATTCTCCGGTCAAAACGTCCTGGTCTTAATAATGCAGGATCTAATACATCCGGTCTGTTTGTTGCTGCAAGAATCACAACACCTTTCGATCCGTCAAACCCATCCATTTCAGTTAATAACTGATTCAGTGTCTGTTCTCTTTCATCATTTCCGGATAATCCCTGTCCATCTCTTTTCTTACCAATGGTATCAATTTCATCAATAAAAACAATGCAGGGAGCTTTTGCATTTGCCTGCTGAAATAAATCTCTTACTTTAGAAGCACCCATTCCCACAAACATTTCTACAAATTCAGAACCTGAAATAGAAAAAAATGGTACATTCGCCTCTCCGGCAACAGCTTTTGCCAATAATGTTTTTCCGGTTCCCGGTGGTCCGACAAGTAATGCACCCTTTGGCATGGAAGCACCAATTTCACGATATTTTTCCGGATTATGTAAAAAATCTACAATTTCCTGTAATAATTCTTTTGCTTCATCTTCTCCCGCAACATCGTCAAATTTAATTCCCGTTTCAGACTGTACATAGACTTTCGCATTACTTTTACCAAACTGCATCGGTGTGGCTCCGCCACCCATTTTCTTCATCAGAGCTCTTCCTAACAGTTGCCCAATCACGATAAAAAATACAATTGGAAGAATCCACGAAAGAATAAAACTTAAAACAGGATTCATCTGTTTTTCTACAACCCTTTCAAAAGAACATCCGGCTTCTGAAAGCCTGTCAACTAATTTCGGGTCATCAAAAGTTGTTGTCTGATAATACTTCGTATCCTTCTCTTTATCCTGGAAATAAATGGTATTATCTTCTATTTGTACTTTTGATACCTCTTTTTGCTTAACCATCGTTAGGAATGTACTATAATCTACTTCCTTTATCTGCTGTCGAAATATTTTAGGAAATAAAAGTTCATTAATCAGAATTAAAAGAACAAATGCAAGAAGATAATAAAAAAAGACTGGTTTCTTTGGTTTTTTTACTGATTTCATGTTGTATTCCTTTCTGCTTCAAGTTATTTTTCTAAATTACCTATGTTTAAAATACTTCTTTCAAAGTACCCTGTCAATCCTATTTCCTGACATTTTCCCTAAATCACCTTTTTTTCACATTTTCTAAAAAAAGACTGTTGCTTTAGGAATCATTTCCTGAAGCAACAGCCTCGTTTGTTCTTCTATTTTATCATCCTAACATATGATTGAAACCTAATATCTTACAATGACATCTGATCCTGCACCCTTCTTTACAAGAAGATTCTTATATGAATGAATCTTGGCTTTTGGTACACGATATACCACTTTTTTATTCATACTTCCAAATGCATTTGCCTTTACTGTTGCATTTGTAAGTTTCTTACTTTTTATCGTAACCGCTGAAATCTTTTTACATCCATAAAATGCCATTTTATCAATCTTTTTCACATTCTTTGCAATGGAAACTCTCTTGATATTTTTGCATTTGTAAAATGCCTGTTTTCCAATCTTATTTACACTGTTTCCGATAGATACTAATGTAATCTTCTGATTATTGGCAAATGCCTTTGTACCTACTGAAGTAACCTGAAATACAAGTTTTGATTTTGCATCACGAATTTGTTTTGGAATTTTTACTTTTTTCAGATTCTTTGTTGCTGCTCCAACAACTTCTACTTCTTTCTTTGAATCTGAATTCTTTGTAATCTTATACTTTAATCCATTGTAACGGATAATTGTACCTACTGTTAACTTACTTCCTTCTCCATTATTTGCAGTCGGTTGTTTTGTCTCTGTATTCGCAGAAGTTCCCGTTCCTGCCTTGGTTGTAGGTTCTGGCTGTTTTGTCGTTGGTGCTTCTGTTGCTTTTGTTGTAACGTCCGTTGCTTTCGTGGTTGTCTCTGTTGCTTTTGTTGTAACGTCCGTTGCTTTTGTGGTTGTCTCTGTTGCTTTTGTTGTAACGTCCGTTGCTTTTGTGGTTGTCTCTGTTGCTTTTGTTGTAACGTCCGCTGCTTTCGTGGTTGTCTCTGTTACTGTTGTCGTTGCAACAGGTGTTTTTGTCGTTGTCTCTTCTACAGTCTTTGTTGTAACTACAGTTGGTGTTTCTGTTGCTTTCGTCGGTGCATTTGTTGTGACCGCTTCCGTTGTCGGTATTACTGTTGGCTCTTCTGTTGCCGTTGTTGTTTCAACCGGTCTTGTTGTATCATCGATAACCTGTACTTTGCAAGTATATGCTTTTCCATTTATGATTAAAACAATGGTTGTTTCTCCCGCTTTGATACCTTTCACTAATCCTTTTTCATCAACCGTTGCAATAGAGGAATCCGTAGATTGCCATTTTACACTATTTACTTTTGTATCAGATGTATAACTTAACTGAGCTGTCTTATTTACAACAAGTACGACCGAACTCTGATCGATTCCAGCATGGACAGCTGTAGTTGTCTCCTGATTTTGTGTTGTCGTTGCACTAGTTGCAGGTTCTGTTGTTAGCACCACTGTTGTTGGTGTAATTGTTGTCGGTGCTACTGTTGTTGGTGCTACTGTCGTTGTTGTCTCTTCTGTTATTGGTGCTACCGTCGTTGATGCCTCTGTTGTTGGTACCTCTGTGGTCGGTATTACTGTCGTTGGCACCTCTGTTGTTGGTGCTACTGTTGTTGTCTCTTCTGTTGTAGACTGATTTGTTTCCGTTGGTTCTACCGATGGCTCTTGTGTTGTAGATTCCTCTGTTTCCGTTGGCTGAACCGTTGTCGCTGGTACTGTTGTAGCCGGTTGCGTTGTCGTTGGTGGTTCAACAATTACTTCTCCACTCTTTGCCGGTTCTGTTCCACCTACTAATTTTCCTTCTTCATAGATTCCTGCATGTTTAATTTCTGCCTTCTCATCTACTTCTGTAGAGGCGATATCACTATATGTCGGACTCTTTGAAAAATCCATTTTTCCCGGTGCTTCAATACGAAGCTGCATATCTGCACGACATTCTACGTCACCTGCCGGATAAATGAAAGAATCCGCTTCTCCATTTTCTACATATGTAATTCCTTTTTCATCATATGCTTTCTTTAAAGCACTGTCTCCTCCAAATGTAACCTCAACATAATAAATGCCTGCCTCTTTATTCCATGGAATCAGCTGGCTGATGACAGCCTTTCTCTGTGAATAATAACAAATAACCTTAAAATCATCCGCCGTATATCCTTCATCTAACAACTCTTTGATATTGACAAAATATTTAAACGCTAAGTGATCTACTCCTCTTGCAGGCCATGCTGTATGGTTTTCGACAGTCAGTTTTACTTCACAGTAAGAATTACCTTTGTCATCTTCACCCTTCTGGTAGTTACATCCATCCATATAATATTCCTGGCCTACCGGTTCTACTGCGGTCATATTCGGATCAATTGTTCCGCCATAATTTGCATACATAGCACTCATTAAACCGAGTGCACCTGCATTATAATCATCTGCAACCTCATTCGTACAATAATTATTTCTGTCATCTACATAAGAGTCATCTGCAAGTGGTCCTCCTACTAATGCTCCTACAAGTGTATGTCTTGATGTCTCTGGAAAACCTAATGGGGAATTCTTCCATGCACCATGTGCTGTTCTGTGATGTGGATTCTTAGGAGAAGTCTCATCATATCCAACAATATAACTTCTGCCTGTACTTCCTAAAATATAGTCTGCCTGTGATTTTGCAAATACCATATAATCTTTCACTCTCTGTGGATCTGCCTCTTTCCATGCACTGTATAAAGTTGCCATAAAAGCTTCCGATGCTGCATAACGTAAAGAGCCCCAGTCATTAATCATAACAAGACCCTTTGGTGTATACTTTCCGCGGGAAACTGCTCCATTTCCGTCCTTTACACCTGTACTCCAGTAATCAAGATTATATTCGATTCCTTCTCTGTACTCTGCACCAGCTAATGTATGGTCTTCCTCTGCGATCAGTAACATAGCACCATAACGTACATCATCCCAGCATTGTGTCCACACATTACCTGTCAGTTTACCAACCATCTCTTCGCCACCCCATTTGTGACCATAAGATTCTGCTGTCTCAAGGAATGATCTGTCACCGGTTGCTTTATAAAGCCATACACCACCCCATGATAATTCGTCTTCAAAATGAGTCGATGTATAATATCCTTTTGCATGCTCATGATATCCATTATCGTTCTGTGCTTTTAAAGCCATGGCATATAATTCTTTTGCATGCTTAATACATAACTTCGAATATTCCGGATCGCTGTCTTTAAAGATAATTGCTGCAGCAGAAAGCGATGCGGCTGTTCCTGCACAGACTGCTGAACCACCATCTTCAGGCCCTACTCCACATTTGTAAGAAGGTCTTGTAAATCCTCTTCCACCTTCTTCCTGAGGATTCTTTACCTGAGGTAACTCTAAAAGTTCCGGTGCTCCCCAGAACTGATGATCAATATCACCATTTCCAACCTGATAGTAATAGACTTCTTTCTCTGGATGACACTTGATAAAGTAATCATTTACCCACTTAATCTCATCTAACATATACTTATCCTGGCCTGTTTTCTTATATGTATCTTCAAATGTTAAATAAGACCATGCAAGAGTTGTTGCACTATAAGACATTGGTAAATTGAATTTTACATGATCACCGGCATCATACCATCCACCTGTTAAATCAAGACCAACATCTTCCCCATCATGAACACAGGAATCTCCTTTCCAGTTATTCCGATCTGTACCTGATAACTTTCCTGACTTCTGGAATTCATAAAACATTAATGTCTGCTGCCATGCACGACCATAATCATATGTTTTTTCTGTTGCCGAATTCTCCTCGTCTGCTGCCTGTACAGATATACTTCCGATTCCTTTCGGTAATAATAACATCTGAACACTCACTGTTGCAGTAAGAGCAAATGCCGTAATTTTACGACCCACTTTTCTCATTGAGTTCTTTCTCATTTCGCTCAATTCTCCTTTCTAAATTGTACTCCCTTCTATGCTCTTAGTGTAAATCATTCTCACTCTCAAAAAAAATGATGATACACTCTTTTGTTATTATTACACTAAAATGATTTTTTTGCAACATTTTAATAAAAAAACTATACATCTTACCTATCCATTTGCTCTCTCCATCTTCCATTCAAATAAAGTATTACGAAAATCATCATATCTTCTTCTACTTATACATAGCATTTGCCCCTGTGATAAAACTATTTCTTTTTTATTATAGCGGATCACATGCTGCATATTCACCAGATAGGCACGATGAATCCTGTAAAATCCATACTTACAGATACGTTTTTCTAATTCCTCCATTTTTTCATTACACAAAAAAGTGCCCTGTGTTGTTACAACCTCTACTTTTCGTCCCCTTGCTTCTATATATAATAATTCTCTGCATTTTATTTTCTGTTCTCCTTCTGAGACAAAATGAAATGCAATTCTTTTTTCCTGAAGCAAAACCTTATCTGCACTTTTTAATGCTTCTGTCATCTCTTCTAAGTGCATTTTATCAATATACCGGAATGCATTTACCTGGTATCCCTTTCTTGCTAATTCCGTATGTGTTGTTAAAATAATTACGATAGCTTCCCGATACATCGTTTTATAGATTTGTGTCAATTCAAACCCGGTTTCTTTTTCATTTTCAAATTCCAAATCCATAAAAAGAATGTCATACTTCTTTGTTACCGATAAAAAATCACTTGCATATGCATATAAATCAATCTCTACTTGATCCTGATAGTATTTCTTTACATTCTCCTTTATTGTATTTCTCCACTGTTTATCATCATCAATAATTGCTATTTTCATACTTACCTGCCCCTTTCTTCTAATAAAGAAGGCAGTCTTTTTAATACCAAACTGCCTTCTTTCTACACGCATATATGAAATTTTAACTGTTTATTCTAATCTTTTTCTGATCGTATTTTCCCATTTTTTCTAATTCCGTTTATGATAGCTCTCACCTTTCCCAAACGAGTTATCATTTAATAGCCTAACAACTTTGCCAGCCAGTCAATCCATCTTCCTGTTAAAATACACATCATTCTTTCCTTTCTGCAATTGCTTATGTATTGTTCGAACACTTTTACTATAGCACATTTTACTATGAATACAAGTTTTTCGACATGAATGGTCTGAATTTTACATCAACGGCTTTCTTTTTATAAGACATCTGCATTCGAATCTGAAACATCTCATTTTCTCTGCTATATACCATATCTCCAAAATATTTTTTTATACTTTTTTTCATATTCATAAGACCATAACCATGATCTTCTTTATTTTTCTTTGTAGTTTCTAAAATTCCTTTTTTCTTTGAAATTTCATTTAAAAATGTATTTTTTTCTTTCACATAGATCCATTCTTCATCATATTGCAGTTTTAATGCTATCTTTTTTTCTTCTGTTTTTTCTGCTGCTTCTACAGCGTTCTGTAACAAGTTCGAAAAAACCGTACACAAATCAAAAGCATCAATCTCCATTTGTGCCGGTAAATATCCTTCTACCTTAAACTGAATTCCTTTTTTTTGACACATCGCAAAATACCGGTTTAAAATTGCATTAACAATTTTATTTCCAACATCTATCACCTGCTCCCCATCTTCTAAAACCCCTGCTATTTTTTCAATATAATGCTTTACCTCTTTTTGATTTTCCTCCATAGCAAGCTGTTTTAACATATACAAATGATGCCTTATATCATGCCTGAATTTTCTTGTATTTTTTTCCTTTTCTTCTAAATACAAATAATAAGACTCCTGTTCCTGCAAATATTTTCGATTCACAATCTCCTGTTCCTTATGAATCTGATTCGATATTGCAACTAAAAGCAAAATAAATAATTGTAGAACCGTACTAAATGAATAAAAAGCAAAAATAAATTTACTATGCCCGCAATCCTGTAAGATTCCTTTCTTTACAACCGCTAAGAACAATTCATTTGCAAGACACATAAACATAAACAACAAATAATATGGCATTGTAATTTTTCTTAATGCATAAAGACTTTTATGATTTACAATTCCAATTACGCCCCCTATAAAAACAATTGTCACAAATGAAGCAATATCATCTAAAACCGTATATGGTTTCCATTGAAAAAAAGATTTTCCTGTTATTTCAGCAACGAAAATCTCAGATGTCTGATCCATAAAGCCGACAAAACAGATTGCCCAAAAACCAACAACAAAAATCTTTTTTGCTTCAATATAAAATCCCATATGTAAAAACAAAAATGCCAGCAGAAGATATACAAAAATAGGATTTTTTTCTTCTGCCAGATTCTCTAAAAACAAAGTCATTCCTCCTACAAATAACCCTGCCCCGGGAAGCAAAAATTTCTTTTGTCTTACCTGCATTCCCAACCCATACCTGTAAATAAAATAAAATTTTATCATATCCAATATATAGTAAATAAAATATTGCATGCTTTCTCCTTTGCATATCATGTTCTGTAAAGAACACTCCTTTTTCCCCTCTAGAATGCAAAAGTGCAGAATACAACATTCCACACCTTTGCCTTTTTCATTATTTCTGTTCTAATTTCTCAATTCCAATTCTGATTCTGCGAAGAGACTCTTCTTTTCCTAATACTTCCATAATCTCAAATGCTCCAGCTGGTGTCATCTGTTTTCCGGAAACAGCAGTACGAAGTGGCCACAATGCCATTCCATTCTTAATTCCCTTCTTGGCAATATAATCCATGATCAAATCATGCAGTGCATCTGTACTGTAATCTTCCTGTTTTTCTAATAATGGAAGCATTTCTTTTAAATTTTCCAATGAATTTTCTGAATTTGTCTTCATTTTCTTATGTGTATACATTGCAATATCGTAATCTGGCATTTTTTCAAAGAAATCAACATGGTCTGCAATATCCGGTAATATTTCAATTCTTGTCTTTACCATATCTAAAATCTTTTTCAAATCTAAGTCCTTTGTAATTACCTTTTTTATATAAGGCATTGCAATCTCATAGAATTTCTCTGAATCCATGGCCTTTAAATATTCCCCATTCATCCATTTTAATTTCACCATATCAAATACAGCCGGTGATTTGTTAATTCTGTGATAATCAAATTCCTTTACTAATTCTTCTAATGAAAAAATCTCTCTGTTATCTTCCGGACTCCATCCTAATAGTGCAATATAATTCACAACAGCCTCTGGCAAAAATCCTTGCTCTATTAAATCTTCAAAAGAAGAATGCCCACTTCTTTTACTAAGCTTTTTATGATTCTCATCCGTAATCAAAGGAAGATGAATATATACCGGTGATTCCCAGCCAAACGCATCATAGAGTCTCTGGTATTTTGGAGAAGATGAAATATATTCATTTCCTCTTACCACATGTGTAATCTCCATCAAATGATCGTCAATTACGTTTGCAAAATTATAAGTTGGATATCCGTCTGACTTAATCAGTATCATATCATCTAATTCCTGATTGTCTACTGTAATATCTCCATACACTTCATCATGAAATGTTGTAGTTCCTTCTTTTGGCATATTCTGTCTGATTACATAAGGTTTTCCTTCTGCTAAATTTTTCTCTATTTCTTCTTTTGATAAATGCAGACAATGTTTATCATATACAATAATTTCTTTCCCATCTATTACCTGACTACATTCCTTCTCTAATCTGTCTTTATCGCAGAAACAATAATATGCCTCACCCTTTTCTATTAACTGTTTTGCATATTTTAAATAAAGTCCTTCCTTCTGTCTCTCACTCTGAACATAAGGACCATATCCCTTATCTAAATCTGGACCTTCATCATGCTTAAGTCCTGTTTTCTCTAAAGTTCTATAAATAATATCAAGTGCACCTTCTACAAATCTCTCCTGATCTGTATCTTCAATTCTTAAGATAAAATCTCCGCCTTCATGTTTGGCGATTAAATACTCATAAAGAGCTGTTCTTAGATTTCCTACATGCATTCTTCCTGTAGGGCTTGGTGCAAATCTTGTTCTAATCTTCATAATTCTCTCCAATCCGCACGAATTTTGTGCTTTCTTTTCTCCGATTCATCCTGCGATGTTTTGCATTGCTATTTCTTTTAAAATAACGTTCTTTCCTATTCTACAAAAAATAAGTGGATTTTTCAATCCACTTATCAAAAACACTAAAATATTTTTTTCTTGTAAATCTTTCCGGTTATCGTAATAAGTACAAATGTTGTAAGAATCATAATCAGTAACGGAACGATGACTCCGGTTATTGTAAGATTTCCCACTAACAAATCTGCCGGAATACAAAAGGCGCCTGTAAATGGAAGATATCTTAACAAAACTTTTATCCATGCAGCTTCTTCAAATATCGGAAGTGCATATACCGCTAAAAATGATAATACAACAGGAATCATAAAAATACTCATGGCATTTGACAGTTCCTCCGGCTTGCTGACTGTAGATGCTGCAAGTCCTGCTAACACACAATAGAAGAAGAAACCGAAAAATAAAATAAGTACAGAAACAATCAAAACAGAAACCGAAAATGTATTTCCATCGGAATTATCCCGGATTAAGTTTATAATTTGAAGCAGGCCATTCTGATAATCAGGATTTAACTGCTTTCCAATCAGATTACCACCTGCAAATCCAAGAATTCCTCCTGCAATCCAGCTGCATAACTGCAAGATTGCAACACATGTCATCCCAACAATTTTTCCGGTAATTACTGCATATGGTTTTACAGAAGTAAGCAATAATTCCATCACCTTTGATGATTTCTCAGAAATGATTACTTTTGAAATACTCTGTCCATAAGAAATCAGCATAAAATATAAAAGAAAATACACAATCATCGGCGCAAAGGTCCGAAACATCATTTCACCAATTCCCTTACTCTGCTTTCCTGCTGTTGTAATTTCACTAAGTAACGGTGTACTGATTGCTTTGATCTGTTCCTGACTGGCTCCTGAAACGACAATCTTATAATTTTGAAAATAATCCTTTATCTTCTCAGCAAATTCCTGTGCCTGATCTTCTGTTACTTCGCCTTCACCTGGATAGAACACCTTTACTAAATAACCATTCGAATCCTTTTCTTCTGCAATCTGAACTCCCACTGTATGTTCTTTCAGTTCGTCAGCTTTTATCTCTTGTCCTTTCTGTTCTTTATTTTTAAACTGAATTCCTTTATATTCAGTATTTACAGCAGCAAAAGATGAAAAATCCACTGAAATATCCGTATCGTTTGAAAGAACTACCTGTTCAATTGATGTCTCTGTCTTTTTTTCTTTTGCACTTTCTGCTAATACAACATTGATAATCAAGAGTGCCAGGCATAACAGAATACTCACTCCAAAGGTTGCCATTTTAAATCCTTTCCCTTTTGTAGCCTGTCGAAAGGTAAAATGAAATACCTGTTTCCAGCCTGAAAACATTTTTTTCTTATTCATTTTTATTTTTCCCCTTTCTTTCTTTTTTTGCCAGACGGATAAAATCTTTCATCTTTAGCGGCTCTCCATTATAATAAATCAAATATTCATAAATTCCTGCCACATACTTCCATAACAGAATCAGTAAAATGAACTGTATGATGACTGATGCCAATGCAATCCAGATTGATATCTTTCCAATTAATAAATACCCTGGTGTCAAAAATGGTGAAGTAAGTGGAATCAGTGCAAGTGCTTTGATTAAAATTCCATTTGCTCCTCCCACGTTATCCATCGTAATTACCGCAATTACAATATATACACAAACAACCAGTACAAAACTGTATAATTTCATTCCTTCCGCCAGTTCATCCATTTTACTGATACTTGATCCTGCCAGACCGGCAATTAATCCAAAAGTCAAAATACCAAATGCCAGACCAATGATCACAAATATCACTTTTGCCCAGATTAGATTCAATTCTAAATCCATGCCTGAAAATGTCTGCACCATTTTATCCGGTAATATCGTATTGCCTGCTGAACCATTTAGCTTATTCGTAACATAAGAAGAACCAATAAATCCAACTGTTAATACGAGTCCCTGCGTCAAAATCACACCTAACATTGCTAAAACCTTACCACAGATAATTGCCATCGGTTTGATACTCGTCAACAATATTTCAATCACTTTAGATGATTTTTCTGTCACAATAGAAGATGCGATTGCCTCTCCTGCAAATGCAAGAATCATTGTCATGATAACCGCAATGGAAGAAATGAAAGAATATTGTCCACTTGAAAGTGCTGCATGATGATCTGACTGATCCGCCTCTGATGAACTCTGGTTGTCTTTTAATTCCTGTACTTCGTAATCGACAGGTTTTTTTATTAATTCCATGGACTCTTTCGTTACACCATACGCATTCATAATAACATCCTGCATTTTTTCATCAATCTGTTCGGAAAAAGTTTCTGCTGTCATAATTCCGATATTACTATTTTCTCCATACTGATATGTCACATGATACGCACCATCTGTCATCTGAATGTGCATCAGCATTTCATTATCATCTTTTCCGGTTAACTGTTCTATTTTTGTTTCCATCTCATTCAAATCCGTCTTTTCTACAAACTTAGTTCCCTGAAATGCCTGATCCGTTGCAAGGATTTCTGAAATACCTTTCATCAGTGTTTTTGTATCATCCACTACATAAAGTATTTTTACTTTTGCATCTTCACTGCTTTTGCTTTCATCAGATTTATTTCCTGAAAATAAAGCCATAACAGGAGAAACAGCAACTGCAATGAGAAACAAAATCAGTGTTGTAATCCTGATTCCTTTGCTCTTCATAGTCTGAACATATGTAAATGTTAAGACATCCCTCCAGCCTCTGATTAGATTTTTATTCATTTCCGACACCCACCTTTTCTACAAAGATTTCATGCAAAGAAGGCTCCCGCAGTTCAAAACGGATAACAGGAACTTTCTGTTCCACTAATCTAGACAAAAACTGCTCTGCCTGTTCTTCTCCTGATACTTTAATATGATATCCATCCGGTGTCTGTTCCATAATCTGTAACTGAAACTCCTGAATATATGCAGAAATATCTGTTTCGGACTTCACAAACATATTCACGCGCCCATAGCTTTTTTTAATCTCATTTAAATTTCCCTGTACCACTGCCTTTCCTCGATTTAAAATCGTAATATCCGAACAGAATTCTTCAATCGTCGGCATCTGGTGGCTAGACATAATAATATATTTTTCTTTCTTAATACAGTCGCGAATAATAGACTTAAACAAATCGGAATTAACAGGATCTAATCCACTAAGTGGCTCATCTAAAATAATTAAATCCGGATCTGAAATCAGAGAAGCCATTAACTGAATCTTTTGCTGATTTCCCTTTGATAACTGATCTGCCTGTCTTGATGGAATTTTTTTATTTGCACTTAATTTTCCATTTCTTTTTCTTTTTTTTGCATCTGTTGTAGGATATAAATACTCCTCCACTTCTAACCGTTCTGCCCAGTATTGAATCCTCTTTTTGGCTTCTGTTTCAGAAATACCCTTTAAACCTGCAAAATAAATCAACTGATCCATCAATGTATACTTTGGATACAATCCTCTTTCCTCTGCTAAATATCCAATATTTGCTATAAAAGGATCTAACGTCTTACCATTCCATAATACTTCTCCTTCATCTGCTGCAAGCATGCCTAACATAATACGAATCGTTGTAGTTTTACCGGCACCATTTCTTCCTAACAGTGCATACACACCCGGCTCCTGCATGGAGAAATTCAAATGATCCACAACTGTATTTTCTCCATATTTCTTCACTAAATCCTTTACTTCTAATCCCATAATCTTTCCTCTCCTAACTTTTCTTTTTTATTCTATTCTGACTATGATAATCTTTTGATTGCTTTTTTTGCTCCGGACATATATGAAAAATTCGATATCATCCATAAAAGAACAACGAGAATAAAAGGCAGCAGACCAATCTCAAATACCATTCCTGTAATCAGCAGTGCAATACTTAAAATCGGATAAATAAAACTATTCATACATTGAAATGCCCGAAATCCGGCCTGATAGATTTGAAATCGTTCTGCTTCATCACACTGTTGCATCCACTTTTTTTGAAATTGCAAATCTAATGACGATACCGTTTTTTCCGGATATAATCTTTTTGCCAGATTCATAATTTTTTTCTGAAAAACGATAACTGTTATAATTCCTGCCAGATATGCAAGTATCGCAAACATCATTATGACAGACTGTTCTTTTATTCTGCTCATCATATTGTAAAAGCTGATTCCACCTAATAATTCAACTCCAAACAATCCGGCATTCCCAAGAACCAGCAGATTCGTAAGTCTTTGATCCATATAATCAAACGCTTCTTCACTCTCTAAATCTATGCTGTCAATTTTCCTTCTGATTCGATGATATGCTATAATTTGAAATAAGAGATATAATCCCGTAAAAATTATAACTGCAAAGCCTGCATATCCTGCAATTGTGTTATAAAAACTTCCTAACCGGGCATATACATTTCGAATACCATGATTTTGTATATAACGCCCTATAAAAAGTCCGCCAACGAATCCAGCTGCCATGCAGCCAGCAAAATAAAGCACGAATACTAAAACTTTCTTTTTTGAATTACTTTTTTCGTTCATCATTTCCTCCTTTACCTATCATTTTCAATCTTCTAGTTCAAATAAATCCTCCACTGTCACATCACACTCTCTGGCAATCTTCAATGCTAACTCTACTGATGGTGCATAATCTCCACGCTCAATTAAACTAATCGTCTGTCTGCTGCATCCAACCATCGTTCCTAGTTGCTGTTGATTCACACCTAACCTTGCCCGATACTCTTTCAAATGATTTTTAAGTCTCATACAAAAGACCTCCTGACAACTTTGTTTTTATTTTTGACAACTATTCTTGTCATTTCCAATATATCATTGACAAGAATAGTTGTCAAGCAAAAATACCAATAAAAAATACCGGCCTCTAATCGTCAGATTCTTATATCTGACTTTCAGAAACCGGTACAAATATTAAATATGGAATCCAATGTTTTTTCTAAAACTGTACATGTACATTTTCACGTTCTTTTGCATCATTGACTTCATACATCTTTTTGCTTTCAAAATGAAAAAGTCCTGCAATGATATTCGTTGGTATTGTCTGAATGGTAATGTTATAACTCTTAACTGCACCATTATAGTATTTTCTTGCATTTGCAATATCTTCTTCCATTTTCTGAAGCTGTCCACTCAGATTGATAAAATTCTGATTCGCCTTCAGATCCGGATATGCTTCTGCCAACGCAAGAATTTTAGGAATCTCTCTAGAAAGAGCCATGCTGCTTGATATCTTCTCGTCATCTGACATCTGGCTGTAATTTTCTCCACGCAGACCAACGATCTTCGCAAGCGTTTCCGACTCATGCTTTGCATATCCCTTAACTGTTTCAACCAGGTTTGGAATCAGATCAAATCTCTTTTTTAAATAAACATCCATGGTTGAAAATGCTTCCTCTACTATAATTCTTTTCTTTACCAGCTTATTATAACAGCAGATAATATAAATCACAATTAACACAATAATTGCTAAAATAATGTATCCTTTCATAATACCGTTCTCCTCTCTTTTCTTTCTGACCTTTGCTTTCTACGATGGATTTACCAGGAACCACCCCCGCCTCCACCGGAACCACCTCCGGAAGATCCTCCGCCACTTGAACTTGGCGATGACACCATAGCTGACTGTGCCTGCCTCATCGCATGATTCATAAAATGCTCAAATTGCAGGATATTAAAGGTATATGCATCTGACGGACCATAATACCAGTTCGGCGGTTCGACTGCGATTGACTCAAATTTTTTAATCCATTTATCCGATATTCCAAATATATAGGTATACGGTAAAATATCGTAAAAATACTGTGGGTGTTCCTGCACCATAAGTTCTAGCCGGTCCTTTTCTGCCGTTTCTAAAAACTTTTTAAAACCGGATAATTTTCCAAGCATTTCATTTCCATAAGGTGTCCTTTTCTCCATATAGCCACACAAAACAATTGTGATAAATGCCACAATCATAAATACGATATACGCTACTGTATACATTCCATTTGACCTTTGAAACGGATCTAGTATTGCAAACTGAATCATCACCCATGCGGCCGGAATCATAAGAATTGTCGTCATAATTTTAGCCGAAAACCGTCTTGAATGAATAATTGTATTGATATCTACAAATAAAAATCCAAGTGGTACTAATGTAAAAGCTAAATTCCACTTATAATCAAATCCATAATAATTTTTAACCGGGATATATACTGTAAGTAAGTTTAATAAAACCATCAGCACATATAAAATAATAGCTTTATTTAAAGAGTTTTTATAAAATATTTTTGTTTTATATTCTTTGGTAATGGAAGATTTGATTTCTCCTATGGTCTGATAAAAAGAATCCTGTAAATCCGATTTTCCGACAACATCTCCCTTTTTAAATAATCCTCTTAAAAATTTACTTTCTGAATCTTTTGTTCCATCATAATTTTTTTTCTTTATAAATGCGAAATTTTTCTTTTTATCTTCTATATCATAATAGCTTTTTTGCGCTAAATAGATAATCAATGATGTAATATCCTTATCTTCAAGATTTCCATAATACATATAAGCCGCTTCTGCACTGTTCATCCCATCCGGTGGATAAAATTCAATCGTCTCAACTACCATATCATCTTTTCCATATTTATACCACAGATAAAATGCACACAATAACAATCCTGCTGAAAGCAGTATGGAAATACATGCCAGGAATGGAAAAGAATTGTTCTCAACAAAATATCCAGAAGGAAGTTCTATTCTTACTGTCAGTGCATCTCCCGAAGTTAAAGTCTGATTTTGATCTAAGTATCCTTTGATTGTCTGTCCATCTACCTGATAATATAACCCATCTGTCTGCGTTGACCCTTTTGGTCCATAGGACATTCCAATCTTGCTTGTATCGAATGATTTTGGCATCTGAATCGTAAATGTCACATTCTGAATGGTTGTATTTTCCCAGCCGGATCCAATTAAGTTAAAGTAAAATTCATCCCCATTTTCAAAAATATCATTTCCTAAGTCATATTTATAAGAAATGCGATATGTTTTTGCTCCTGTGATAGTTTTACTCTCACTTCCAAGCTTGATTCTGCAATTATCTCCTTCTCTTGAAACAGTATAATTTTCTCCATTACAGTCAATATCTGTAACTTTTGCTCTGGTTATTCCGCCACTTCCGTCTAGCCTCACGACTGAATTTTCCAATGGAATATCACGATAAATACCATGCCGCTGTTCTAAGAAATCTACTTGTATGGTCTCTGTAATTTCATAGACATTTTCTTCTGTAACCCTTACATTCACATCATAACCGGTAATTTGATAGCCACCATCTGCTTTTACCGTTTTCCCCATGCAGAGTACAAACAGAAACATACATACAAGAAATCCGAATTTTCTTTTCATTTCCGTCTTATTCCTCCCTGTTGCTACTTATTAGTCTGTGATTGAATCATTCATCTGCATAATTACAATTCCTAAAAATGTTAAAAACTGTCCGAACTGTTCCATACTATCTCCATTGATTTTCTTAAACCACTCCGGAAGCTGTATAGTCAAATCACCAAATTCCCTTTTCCACTTTCCATCTAACTGAAAAACAAATAGATACGGTAACATTTTCGAAAACTGGTCTTGATTTCTCTGTATCATATCATTCACTTGTTCTTTACTGACAGAATCTAAATAAGCATGAAATCCTGCGACACGTTCATACATATTCTCTCCATACTCCGTTCTCTTAACAGAATGATCCGATAAATATAATACCAGAATCTGGACCAATAGCATATAGAGAAATACAAAATAATACATTCCTTTTAATTTCCAAAAGAAAATGTTTAAAGCAATCACACATAAAACAGATGGAATGAGCGTCCTCTTATTAAACTTCCCACTGCCATCTCTCAGAGTAATATAATGAATACATATTAATAAAATACTTACCAGCACTCCATATAAAACCATCTGTATAACAGCTGCGCCAATAAAAAGCAGATTCCACTCTCCTGCCTGGATTACATCAAATCCGACTAACAGATTTACCAGCCCTAAAATAATACTAAGCCCTACAGAAGCCTTTCGAATCATCCGGTTATCTTTTTCAAATACTTTTCCTTCGTATTCCTTTCGAACCATTTCGCCCACCTTTTCAGACGTATGATAAAAAGAATTAAAGACATCATTATTTTTTACATAATCTTTTTCTTTGAATATCGCATTAAAAAATACCCTTTCTTCTTCACTCTCTCCATCATATTCCTTTTTCTTAACCAGCGCAAATTCCGCCTCTCTGCCATAACGGTCATCTTCTTTTATTTCTAAATATCCTTTCTGTGCCAGTTCTAATACCAGTGCTCCCACTTCTGTTGTTTGAATCTCTCCTTCATAGATATAAGCAGCTTCTGCACAATGAAACCCTTCCGGCGGATCGTTTATGATATATGTCTGTATATGTTTTGTTGATTTTATTTTCCTCCAATATAAAAAAGAAAGAAACAATAAGAACGATGCAATTACAAAAACACCGATTGGCACATATGTAAGTACGAAATCTTCCGTAGTCTTTTGAAAATATCCACCTTTCAGTTTTACTGCCATTAAAATCTGTTCTTTTTCTGTAATCGGCATCTTATTTTGCATATACATATAGATGACATTTTCTTTTACACTTAATCTCATAGAATTAAAAACCTGATCTCCTTGACTGTTTCCCGACACAGAAACACTAGAACGTTCCACTTTTTCAGGCATCTGAACATGTAACGTAAAATCTTCCATACTTTGTGCATCCCATTGGTGATTCAGTACCGGATAAAAAAAGTAATCATATTTTCCCTGTACACGATTCTTCACTTTGTAATCATACGAAATGGTATAGTGCTTCTTTTTTTCTTTCAGACTTAAAATATAATCCTCTTTTCCCTTAGATACGGAAATATCCGTTTCCTGACATTTTACATTTTCAATCTTCACATCCTGAAAAAACTTAGAATCATCTCCTAATGTCAGTAAATTATTTTTTTGAATCTGGCATTTCATTTCACTAAATTTCTTCCCAAACCGGACATCTAATTTTTCTGTAACATGGTAAACATTGTCTTTTGAAACATCAATATTCAAACCATAAGATGTAATTTGATATCCATAATCTCTGGTTGTTGTTTCACTTTTCTTTTTTCTGGTTCCTGCATATGTCTGTTGTGAACAATCAAGCAATAACAATACCGATACCAGAAAAAAAAGTATCATTTTTTTGCGCATAACTTTCCCTCCCTCACTTTCTTAAAAAAACAAGTATGTTACTTTTCCCATATTTTGTAACATACTTGTATTGTATCATATTTCATCTCTTTTTTTCCAAAAATTTTGTTTTTTATATTATTTTATTTTCCTACTAATCCTTTTACTTTCCATTTTCCACTCAGATAACGGAACCATCCCACACTCATTGCTGTAATCCATGTAATCGGTGTTGCAAACCATACTCCGATTCTTCCAAAAAGTGCTGAAAATGCAAATGCAACAATGACTCTTGTAAGCACCTCACTGCCACCCATAATCATAGTAATTGCAACATCTCCGGCGCTTCTAAGCATATTCTGGAATACCTGAAGAATTCCTACTGCAACTAAAGCAAATGTCATAATTTTAAGATATTCTGTTCCATAACTTACAACCTGTGCCGCTGCATCCTGGTTCATATCTACAAACATCTTCATAAATGAATCCCCAAAGAAGAAAATAAGTGGAGATATAATCAGACATCCTCCTGCAATCATAATTGCAGAAATCCGAATTCCCTTTTCAACTCTTTCATAATTTCCTGCACCCACATTTTGCCCGGTATAGGTTCCATTTGCCATTCCAATTGAGTTCCCAAACTGCATTGCAATCTGTTCTATTTTACTAGCACCAATAAATCCGGCCACAACCGTAGAACCATACGCATTAATTGCCTTTTGCATTAACATAATGGACACAGAAATCAATGACATCTGAATTCCTGCCGGCAGTCCGACGCGAATCATCGTAACTAACAAATGCATATTTAATTTTAACTCATCTTTGTGAACTCTTAAGACTGGCATTTTCCAAATACCATAGATCAGACATAACAGTGCGGATAATGCCTGAGCAATTACCGTCGCCCATGCTGCACCAGATACGCCCCAGTGAAATTTGATAATAAACAGAAGGTCAAGACCTATATTAACAATAGAAGATAATACCAGGAAAATTAACGGTGTGACAGAATCTCCTAATGCTCTTAGAACGGAAGACATCCAATTGTATGTTACAGTAGCAAACATTCCAATCACAATAATATTCAGATAATCTTTTGCATCCTGAATAATATTGTCCGGTGTATCGAGTGCTTTTAGAAGTGGATTCACTAAAAGCAGTCCAAAAACTGTTACTAATATGATTGCTAACACAATCGCATAAATAGATGTTCCAAAGGAACGTTTTACCGTTTTCAAATCTCCTGCTCCAAAAAATTGTGACATTACAATCGCAATTCCACCTGTCAGTCCGATAATCAGCGAATTAAAGAAAAATGAAATATTACCGGTTACCCCAACTGCTGCCAGTTCATTTGCCCCAACAAATTTCCCCACAATTGCTGTGTCTACCAGATTGTAAATCTGCTGACATACATTACCTATAAAAATAGGAATTGCAAATGCCAGTAACAACCGAAACGGACTTCCAACCGTCATATCAGTCATAGCCTTATTCTTTTTATTTTTTTCACCCATATACAAAATATCCTTTCTTTTATTCTCCTTCTAAACATTCATTTTCTGCCCAACCCCAAGTTGTTTTTTTCTGCTGATCCTCTTCCTTTTCATAATAATGTCTAAAAGGGCACAACTGACAGAATACCACAGCTTTCCATCATTGGCAATAGATTTTTTACGAAAATTTTCTATAAAAAAACACCTGCAAATCTTACAATCTGCAAGTGTTTTTTCCTGTTATAAACAGACTATTTTCTTAAATATTCTGTAATCTTTGTTAATGACTTATCAAAATCTTCTTCTGAAGAATTCTCAAATACGACTAAGTTCTCAATTCCTTCCGGCTGATTGAAATCACGTGTAGAAATATATTCATCCCAGTGCTCTAACTTCCATGTATCACGATCAGAATTACGCTCAATCATTCGCTGATGACATACTTCGATATCTGTGTGAACCCATACAACAACCAGCTTCGTATCACGATCTGCTAATTCCTTACGTAACTTAGCCATGTATTCTTTATCACGAATCTCTCTTGTAAATGGTGCATTGATAAATACTGTATCATTATATTCTAATGCTTCATATGCAACTTCCATAATCGCATCGTACTCATAATCACGAATCTCTCTCTCAAAGAAATCAGAACTACGATTATATTCTTCATTCGCAACCTTGAAAATCTGCTTCGATAATACAATCAAGGAATCTTTATCTAAATATACGCAATTTGTCATTGCCTTAGCTAACTTTCTTGTAACATAAGTCTTTCCACATGCTGGTGGAGACGTAACTAATATTAACTTTTTCATAATATAAAATCCGACCTTTCTGTTGTACTTTATCTTCTGCGATGTTGAAGCGCAAAAACATATCATAATCTTAAACGATATCATACGACTGGTTCTGACATTTGAACCTATCCCTTGTCGTACAATGGGATTATTATAGCATAATTATTTTTTTCATGTCAATAAATAATAGTACTAAAATCATTTTTTTCAATTTTTATTTTTGTGTAATTTTCCAATTTCCCCTATTTGCTTTGGTTTCTTTGTTTATTTTTTTCACATGCAAGCTTACAGGCTTTCCATATTGTATCTAATGTATCTCCTGCAATCAAAAAACCTGACTTATGGCAAAAAGTAAGACCTTCTATTTTCGATGCTTCCGCAAGATCCTGGTCTGATTTTCCTCTCCACTCTTCTGGAAAGGGACTTTTCATTTCGCCATTTTCGTCTTCTACTGCCTGTGCTGCAAAACCGCCCCTCTGGGAATGATAGATTACATAAACAATCTCTGTGCCTTCGACAGCTTTTTTCCATGGCACATAATGTTTTAAAATTAAAATTCCGTTTTCTGCCTTTCGAACTTCTGGTTCTAACAGATTGCATGCCTTTTGTACACTTTTAATCTTTAAAAACTTTCGTTCTAAGATTGTTTTCGCTAATTCTACTGCCTGCATAAATCTTTCATCTGTAGAAGCACTCTCATTCCAGTTCGGGTTGTAAAGACTGATCAGTTCCGCTATCTGGTTATCGCATCCTGTATTATCCGATAAGTCTAATGGCTGTATAAACTTTTCATCCAGATCTTTTGCTGCCTCTTCTCCTAAAATCTCAGCTCCAAGTTCTTCCCATAAAAGACCAAATGCCGCATATGGAATTTCATTTTCTCTTACCCTCGCATCCTTTTGGTGATGATCGTATTTTCCAAATCCGATATCAAATACAACTCCATCATAATCCTCCGGAATCTGAAACCCTCTTTCAATGATAATATCCGGATTCAGATATTTTAATAAAGCTGCTGCAAATACATCATCTGAATGGAACTTTCCTCCATGTGTAAAAGCCCTTTTCAATTCTTTTACTGCCTGTATGGTCAATCTTTCTTCTTTCATCTTTTTCCTTTCTTCCCTTCTATATATAGCTTCGGTCAAATGTAATCACAGTATACCAGGTTCCTTCTATTTTTTTTAAATACTGGTCTAATTGTTCTTTAATTTCCTGATTTTTCAATTTACAGTCATATGGAACAACCACATCAAAAATCAGATTCGTGTGACTTTTTCCTACAACTGCACGAAAATCATGAAGTGTCAGATTACTATCAATGAGCTGTAACAGTTTTTCTATCATTTCTTTGCACTGCATAACAAATTCATTATCCGTCTCAGTCGGATCCATATGTATCGTCATCATCATTTTCAGCCGGGTATAGATTTCTTTTTCAATCTGGTCAATCTTATCATGAATCTCTAGCAGATTCCCTTTGGCATCCACTTCCACATGAACACTGCCGATCATTTTCCCCGGTCCATAATTGTGAATCATAAGATCGTGTACTCCTAAAATCATATCATCTGACATGATAATACGTTTTATTTCTTCCACAAGTTCTGGTTCTGCCGGTTTTCCTAAAAGCATATCTACGGTTTCTTTTATAATGCCATATCCGGAAAACAAGATAAAAATTGATACGATAATTCCCATAATTCCATCAACCGGAAGTTTTACAAAATTACTTGCTAAAAGGGCAACTACAGTTCCTAATGTAGCAAATACATCATTGGTACTGTCTTTTGATGTGGCAATCATCGTTGTTGACTGAATCTTTTTTCCAAGTGTCCGGTTAAAAAAAGCCATCCACAATTTGACTGCAATCGAAAAAATCAAAGAGAGTAATACGATGTGACTGTAACTGACTGCCTGTGGATGAATCACCTTTTCTACAGACTCTTTTAACGTTTCTGCTCCCACAACCATAATAATGGTCGCAATAACCAGAGAAGTTAAATACTCCATCCTTCCATGTCCATACGGATGCTCCTTATCTGCCGGTTTGGCTGCTAATTTATATCCAAACATCGTAATAATACAGCTGGCACTATCGGATAAATTATTAAATCCATCTGATACAATTGCAATCGAATGTGCAAATGTCCCCATAATATATTTTACTACAAATAATATTACATTACAGATAACACCTACCACACTGCTAAACATTCCATACCTTTCCCGCACTTTATCATCTGTTGTGTTCTGATAGTCTTTCACAAATCTTTTTACTAACCATTGAATCATACAATTCCTCCTTTATTTTAGGCTTTTCGATTATAGCACATTTGACTTTTATTCGCAATTCTGTTATTCTAGATAAACTTATGGTTTTTCATTCCACACGTATGAACAGAATCCATATACTTTTGAAATTTATAACATTTGATACAGCAAAGAAAGGATATATAACATTGAAATTTGAAGAATTAAACATCAAACCAGAATTGCTTCGTGCAATTAAATATATGGGATTTGAAGAAGCAACTCCGATTCAGGCTAAAGCAATTTCAGCTATTTTAGAAGGCAAAGATATTATCGGCCAGGCTCAGACCGGTACCGGTAAAACTGCAGCTTTTGGAATCCCTGCGATTGAAAAAATTGATACAACAAAAAAAGCGGCTCAGGCAATCATTTTATGTCCAACCCGCGAATTAGCTGTTCAGGTTTCCGAAGAATTACATAAGCTCTGCAAATACATGCATAATCTCAAAACAGTACCGATCTACGGTGGTCAGGATATTGTCCGCCAGATTAAAGCCTTAAAATCTGGTGCTCAGATCATTGTTGGAACTCCGGGACGTACTTTAGATCATATTCGTCGTAAAACCATATCCTTCCAGGATATTAAAATGGTAATTCTTGATGAAGCAGATGAAATGTTACAGATGGGATTTCGTGAAGATATTGAAACTGTTCTCTCTGCCGTTCCAGATGAGCGACAGACGATTCTCTTTTCTGCAACAATGCCAAAACCGATTATGGAAATTGCCAAAAATTATCAGCACAATTCAGAAGTCATTAAAGTAATCAAAAAAGAATTAACCGTTGCCAATATTGACCAGTACTATTATGAAGTACGTCCTCAAAATAAATTAGAGGTCTTATCACGTCTGATTGATATTAATAACCCAAATTTATCTGTTGTTTTTTGCAATACCAAGCATCAGGTCGATGAACTTGTCAACGATCTGCAGGGACGTGGTTATTTTGCCGAAGGATTACATGGCGATATGAAACAACAGTCTAGAGATCGTGTCATGCGAAATTGCCGAAAAGGAAAAACCGACATTTTAGTTGCCACTGATGTAGCAGCACGTGGAATTGATCTTGAAAATGTTGACATTGTTTTTAACTATGACCTGCCTCAGGATGAAGAATATTATGTCCATCGAATCGGACGTACCGGTCGTGCCGGTCGTACCGGTCAATCTCTTTCTTTTGTTGTCGGACGAGAAATATACAAATTAAAAGAAATTGAACGGTATTGCAAAACTAAAATCCTTGCCAGACCAATTCCAACATTAAGTGACGTTGCAACCTGCAAGATTGATTCTGTTCTGCACGAAATTCAGGAAATCATAGAACAGCAGAATATGACGGAGCTTCGCAACAATGTAGAAGAAATGACCAATTCAAGTGATTTAACGGCCATGGATATCGCAGCAGCTCTTCTTTATAAAACAACAATTGCCAATAATGAAGAAGTCGAAATTCCAATTCCTTACTCTGCCCGTAACAAAGAGGAGAAACGGAAACACAAAAAAGATGGCAAGAAAAAATTCAAGCAGCAAAAGGGAATGGTTCGTCTTTTCTTAAATGTTGGAAAAAAAGATAAACTTCGTGCCGGTGATATTTTAGGTGCAATTGCAGGAGAATCTAAGGTTTCTGGTTCCCTGATTGGTTCCATTGATATGTACGACAATTACACCTTTGTTGATGTTCCGGAAGAAATATCGAATAAAGTTATGAAGGCTATGAAAAAGGCAACCATCAAAGGACGCAAAGTATCTTTAGAACCGGCTAATGTAAAAAAGAAAAACAGAAAATAATCTCAAAAATATATGCAGGCAGTATGATTTCATGACTGCCTGCATATATTTTAATAAATCATTTTCTTTTGCAAAATTTGCATTGGAATATTGAACGGAGGTCATTTTTTGCAAAACCGGATTCCTTTTATCAAAATGCATGGATGTGGAAATGACTATATTTTCATCAATTGCATCCATCACCCTTTAGAAGAAAATCCTTCCTGCCTGTCTCCTTTGCTTTCTGACAGACATTACGGAATTGGTGGTGATGGCATTGTACTCATTGAATCCTCTGCGATTGCTGATTTTAAGATGCGCATGTTCAATTCAGATGGTTCCGAAGGAAACATGTGCGGAAACGCCATTCGCTGTTTAGGAAAGTATGTCTATGAATCTAATCTTACTTTCAAAGAAACCTTAAACATCGAAACCCGCAGTGGAATCCGTATTCTTAAACTGCATCTTAATCCTGACCGTAAAGTCAGTACCGTAACCGTTTCTATGGGAAGTCCCTGTCTGTCTCTAGCTTCCATTCCTATGAAAAGCTCCCATTCTACAATGATCTACCATCCCTTCTGTTTTCATGAAAAAACTTATCCACTGACTGTCTTATCACTGGGAAATCCTCATGCAGTATTCTTTTCTTCTTCTCCCTGTTCCTTTCCTCTAAAAGAGATTGCATGTTCAAAAAAATTTCAAAAGATGTTTTTAGAAGGTATCAATGTTTCTGTCGTAAAAATTATAAATAAAAATCACATTGCCCTTCGCGTCTATGAACGGGGAAGTGGAGAAACTCTTGCCTGTGGGACCGCTGCCTGTGCCTCAGTTATGGCCGGAATTTTAACAAATAAAACCAATAAAAAAGTTCTTGTCACACTCCCTGGAGGTTCACTCCGGGTTGTTTATGACAAGAACAAAAAGGAACTATTCCTGACTGGCAACTGCATCACCGTTTACGAAGGTCTCTTCATTCTTCCCTGTTAAGAATTTTATTCATCAAATTCCACTGTCACATAATATCCTCTGTCATTTTCTTCAATCTTTTTTACAATTCCGGAAGTAGATTTTAGTCGTTCCGAAATCTTATAACATCCACTCATCGCTACCGCCGGCTCAATCATATAATTATAATTATATCCGGGAAGTTCTGTAATTTGAACTTCCTGGCCTTCTTTTACCTGACCTGGCCGTTCCATTTTAAATTCCATTTCTCTCATCCTGCTTCCACCTTTCGTTTAATTTCTTTTTATTTTTAAATTTCTGTTATTCCTTCCCATAATCGTTTGTTCTTTTGTATTATAACACATTTTATCCATTTCGAATGGTGTAATTTTTGACCAATTGCCACAGACATGGTAAAATAAAGAAAAAAAATGGGAGGTACATTATGCACACAAATCAAAAACATGGAAAACATTTTTTTATGTTCTCTTTTACCTGTATGTTTTTTCTATTCAGTATCTTATTTTCTAACCCAGCAAATGCTGCATCAAATCCGGCAGCAAAATGGGGGCGGTTATCAGTCAAGGGAACACATGTTATAAACAAAAAAGGTCAGACGGTTCAGTTAAAAGGAGTCAGCACATATGGCATCGCCTGGTTTCCACAATATGTAAATAAGGCGCAATTTGCAAGTTGGAAAAAGTTCGGAGCCAATACCATACGTCTTGCTGTCTACAGTAATCCTGCTGATGGTTATTCCCGTTCTCTTTACCCTACCATTGACAAAGGCATTCAGGCAGCTACCAGACTTGGAATGTATCTGATTATCGACTGGCATATTCTACAGGACGGGAATCCACAGACAAATCAAAAAGAAGCGGTTGCTTTCTTTACCAGAATGTCTAAAAAATATCATTCCCAATCAAATGTTCTTTATGAAATCTGTAATGAACCAAATGGGAATGTCACCTGGGAACAGAATATCAAACCATATGCAAAAAAGCTGATTCGAACCATCCGCAAATATGATAAAAAAGCAATCATTATTGTCGGAACACCAACCTGGTCACAAGATGTTGATCTTGTTTCCAAAGATCCTGTCCGGGGTGAAAAAAATATTATGTATACACTCCACTTCTATGCTGCAACACATACACAGTGGAATCGCTCAAAATTACAAACTGCCATCAAAAATAAATTACCTGTTTTCGTAAGTGAATTCAGCATTTGCGATGCATCCGGAAATGGTTCCATTAATAAAACAGAAGCAAAAAAATGGATGCATCTGTTAAAGAAAAATAAAATTCCTTATATTGCCTGGAATGTTTCAAATAAAAATGAAACCTCTTCTCTTATCAAAAGTAATTGTAATAAAACAGGAATCATCCGGAAATCTAATTTATCTCAGACTGGAAAATGGCTGATTCAACAATTCTAAATTTCCAAAAATAAACAGACAGTCATCATAACAAAAATATTTGTCATGATGGCTGTCTGTTTGTTTCACGAATGATTTATTTATGATTCACTTTTGGCATTCCAGCTTTCATTCCATCTTTTACAGATTTCATCGTAACTCCAGTCTTTCGATGACATAAGATCTATTAAATGCCATCCTAAATATCCCGAATCTACTGCCAGTTCCGAATTGGTTACCTTTTCTTCATAAGCTTTTATATCGTCCTGCTTATATTCAACCGGATTCATAATCTGTATTCCCTGATTTTGAATTGTCTGAACCAGTTTCGAGTCTTCTTTGTCCGTTCTCATATAAGATGCCTGACATTTTTCAAGATAATCTGTATCCTGATATAAATATGCAATCCATTTTTTTGCCAGTTCCGGATTCTTGCAGGTTCTTGAAATTCCAAGTCCATACTGCGGTTCCATTTGTAAGTATTGCTTGCCATCCTCTGCAGTAAACGGCTGATAAACATATTCATCCGGATGCTCCTCAATCAATTCTTCGGCCTCATTTGCAGAAGCTACAACTGCACCAATTTTATGTTGTTTTAGAAACTTCTCTGCTTCCTCCCATACACTATCCATATTTCCTCTGCCAATCTCTGTCAGCTTCTTTTTATTCGCATCATACAATACCTTATAGGTCCTTTGAAAAACCGTCTGATTCTCAAACGGATTCTTTAGATTCATATATTCCTGTTCAAAATTCGTATTCGCCTTTAACGATGTTGCAAGTGGATTCCATCCTGTCATACTCGTCTGCTGTTTATAGCAGGTATACAATGGAATGATATCCTGATCCTTTGTTCCATCTGAAATCTTAACAAGCATCTCTTCAAGTTCTTCTGGTGTCTTTGGCAATTCTGTAATACCAGCCTGTTTTAAAACTGTCTGATCATAGAGTACTCCTCCTTCTACTGTTACACCTAATGGAAGTGTATAAACCTTTCCATCTATGGTAGAACCTGATAAATACCGATACTGTTTTTCTAAATCTGATTTTTCCCCAATCGGCTGTAAATTATAATCATATAAATCCCTTGGGATGCTTTCGTCTACTTCGATGACATCCGGGCAAATTCCAGCTGTTAAATCCATCAGTAATCTTTGTGAATAAGATTGATATTCTGTACTAATCTCTACTTTATAACCTGGATTCTTCTTTTCAAAATCTTCTGCATATTTTTTTAAATCCTCATCTAAATCCGTCTGCATCGTATAAACTTTAATAGTATTCTTATCCTGTTCTTTACTTTTTCCACAAGATGTCAACATCAAAGTTCCTGCCGCTAAAAAAGTAGTCAGAATTATTTTTTTGATTGCATACTTTCTTTTTTTCATCCGTCTTTTCTCTCTTTCTTTTCACATTGATTTCTTGATTATACGTCATTTTAACTATACCCGCAATATATTTTTAAGAATAAATTGTTAAACTTTTTTGTCCTTTTCTAAATCCCATCTGTGTTCTTGTGCAAAAAAATCCGTCTCCCGTAAATGATTTTATCTACGAGAGACGGAATCTTTTTTACTTTATGTAAAGTAAAAACAAATTATTTAGTAACCTTTGCTGATGAGAAAGAACTGTATACTTTCTTTCCAGCAATCGTCTTATATGCTCTTACTTTTACAACTTTCTTTGTTCCTGCTTTTGCTCCTGTAATTGTACAAGATGTATTCTTTGCTGTTTTAACAGTCACTGCTTTCTTAAAGCTGTTTTTCTTTGCTGTTGAAACAAATACCTCATAACCTGCAGCTGTACTGTTTTTCTTCCAGTTTACTTTTACAGCACCATTTGCTAATTTTGCTTTTACCTTTGCAACGCTTGTTAATTTTGTTGTCGCTTTCACAATCTTAGAAGCATTTCCAACGGTTGTTTTACCATCCTTTGTAGAAACTGCTTCTACCTTATAACGATAGGTTGTTGCTGCCTTCTTCTTACTATCTGTATAGCCTGCTGTCTTAACAGTCTTAACTAATACATATTTTTTCTTCTTCGCATCAAAACGATATACACGATATGCGTCTGCACCCGTTACTTTCTTCCATGTAAGTTTTACTGCTTTCGAAGTTGTAGAAGCTTTGAGTCCATTTACCTGTGCCAGTTTTGTTTCATTCTGTTCCGGTTTCTGAACTGGTGTTGTCGTCTGCTGGTTATCCTTCTCATTGATTGAAAGTAAATATGAAATAGCTGCTGCTGTATCATTTTCTGTTTCTGCAATATCTGCTCTGATAAATACCTTTCCGGCTTTCTTAATCTGAACCTTACCTGTCTTTGCATCTACCGTTGCAATACTGTTATCACTTGATGAATATGTGACTTCACGATTTTCTGTCTTTGAAGATACCTTTAATTCATTTGTAAAATCAGCATCTCCAACTGTTTTTTCAACGATAAAGTCTTTAAATGTAACTCCTGTGCGACTCTTTTCTATCTGAGCCTGATCTGTAACTGCATATCCATTCTTAACAGTTAATTTTGAAGTATCTACCTTACCAAACTGAATATCGTCAAATACAATCGTTGATGATAAATCTGTATTCTTATCTACACTATTACACCAGATTGCAAAATTCGTAATATTAGAAGGATCTACTTTTCCACCATTCTTTCCTTTCATCTGATCAAATGGAATTGTAATATATTTTGCTTCTTTTGTTTTCACAAAGTCATTTAAGAACACTTCAAAATCTTCTCCGTTAGAAACTAACTGGATTACTAATTTCTGTCCCTGTCCATCTGGTTTTACCCATAATGAAAGTGCATTGTATTTACTATAATCACTCTTTGGAAGTGACATCTTTCTACCTGTCCAGACTTCTGATGTGGTATTCTTAAGCGTATAATTAAATGCTCCACCAAAGCTTCCATGTGCTTTATTTTCAGAATCTAATGTAAAGTTAGAAGAACAGTTTGCTGCTGAATTCTCTGTAAAGGTTCCGTTTAGATAATCATTATCTCCGTAGTACAACTCAAAATTATCGATTGTATTTTCCGGAAGTGTCTGTTTATCCTGTCCAAAGCTTACAAAGGTAGCACTTGATAATGTTTTTCCATCTGCCTTTAACTCAATGACACCAATATCTGTTTTACCAAGAGCATCTAAAATATCAGCACTTACTTTTGCTTCATATTCACCTGTCTTAGAAGCAGTTGCATCAATTATCTGTTGTTTATTACCATTCGTTAATACAAATTGCACTGTCTTTGCATTTTCAACATTTGCCTTTAATACCTTGTCAGCCTTTACAACTGATTTTGAGAACACATTTGTAAGATATCCCTTTGCTTCTTCTTTATGTGTGTTGGTAACTTCTTTATTGATTGCTCCATCTTTTCCATAGAAATTCGTACCATCTGCAAAAATAGAAGAATCTTCATTATAGAAATCAATAAATTCATTAATCAGTTCCTGACCCTTTGTATCATTATATTTGTAAGGAATATAGAAGTTTGTATCACTAAAGTTTGCCCATAATAAGAAATATGGCATTCCTGTTTCTTTTGCAACATCATTTACCTTACTGTACCATTCCTGATCTTTGATCGGATTATTTTTTACTAAAATACCTTCATTATCTGATCCATCTTGTTTCATAACTCTGACACCGGTCTCAGAGATTGCGGCAACTTTTCCTTTTTCATCTGCAATCTTCTTAATTACTTCACATGAAGTCTTCAAATTCTTAAGGAATTCAT
Source organism: uncultured Lachnospiraceae bacterium (assembly GCA_934339365.1). GTDB lineage: Bacteria > Bacillota > Clostridia > Lachnospirales > Lachnospiraceae > UBA3212. The sequence goes on from CAKRHW010000001.1 coordinate 106,890, forward strand.
CTGAGTATGTTGCAGGATATGAATTATAATCATCATAATAGTCAAATGCAAGAATATCTACATAATCATCACCAGGATATCTGTCTAAATACTTTGTCTCTGATGTAACAGGACCATTTGGAGAATATACATAAATCAGGTTATGAACACCCTTTGTATTCGTCAGATAATCTTCCATGTAACGATACATTGATTTGTATGTTTCTTTATCTGTTGTTGCAGATCCCCACCAGAACCATCCACCATCATTTTCATGGAATGGTCTGAATAAGACAGGAATATCATCACCTAATCCCTTTGCATAATCTGCAATTACATCTAAGTAAGCAGTAAACTGTTTATTGTATTTTCCGCCCGGAAGTACTTCCTGTGCACAGTTATTTGATAAATCCTTTGATTCTGAAAAATCACATTCTGAAAAATCATATGGTCTGTCAGGATTATTTGTCTCTTTGATTTTTGCATTGCTCATATTTGGCATATGGGTAGATAATGTCAGAATTCCACCTTCTGCTGCCGCTTCTTTTCCAATCTCAACACATTTTTTAATTGCGGTATCAACATCTGTTTCACCAATTTCTTTTCCTGTTAAAGCTAAGGAATCAATACCTACAAGACCACTGATACTTCCTGTCACATCCTTTGAATCAGAATACACACCGCTTCTTGCTGTTACGTGCTTATGTGTATCATTCTGATGTCCGAATAATACCTGATCTGATGCATCTAATCCCATCAGATAAGAATATAAAGCTTTCGTAGCACTACTTGCTTTTGTATCTGACAATGAAACAGTAGACTTCATATTATCAATTGCTGCCTGTGAAGCTGTCTTTGGAGTTGCTGTAATATCTACAAAATCTGCAGCTGCATTATACTGTGACAATGTCACAGTATCAATATATACATCTCCCTTAAATTCTGTACTAACACCAACCGTACCAATGGTAAGATCAGTGATCTTTTCTTTATTCGGAGAGAATTTTACCTTAATCGTTGCTTTCTTAAGTCCGTTTCCTAAATCAGTTGTCTCTGCCGTTCCTTCTTTATTAATGATTTCCGTTCCTGTTTCATCATTTTTTGCAAATACTTTTGTCTTAAAAGCACCATCTAACTCTTCCGGATAAATCAAATCATAGCTTAAGATATTATAAGCAGAAACATCTAATCCTTCCTTAAACGACTTCTTTACTTTAGCTTCGCTCCAGGTATATCCGCCACATCCTGTATAATCTAATCCAAGCTTTAAAGCATTGCTTCCATTCACTTTATCAACTGAAATTGCAACATTATTTGGATACTGCCATCCGTCTTCATTTTCCCATCCTGCTTTTGTTCCAACAAGATCTGTTTCAAAATCTGCAACGGTTGTAGGATCTTTTTCCGGAAGTTCCTCTGACGCAGTTACCACATCACTTAATACCAGATCAGATATCTCAACTGTTCCCTTAGCATCTACACCTACTAACTGAAAAATTGCTTCATGAATATCTCCACCTGTAATATCAGAAAACTTATCTTCAAAATCTGCTACATACTTTCCGTCCTTCTCTGAAAAAGCAGCCTTATCCAAATATGGGAAACTGCCACCCTGGGTCCATGTCCAGTCGTCACCTGTCTTCACAACTGCCTGTAACTTCAAATAAGATCCTTCCTTGTCTAAAGAATCATATAATGCCTTATCAATTGTAACTTTTCCTCTGGCAACCAGATTAGAACCAACTGTGACTCCTGTCATATCTGTGTCATATGTAAGCATTAACTTCTTGTCTTCATCCCAACAGTTATCATCGGTATAGCCTGTGAAATCAATCTTCTCTGTTAGTGTCTTATCTCCTGTATAAACAACATTTTCAGTCGTTGCTTCTTTTACAACCGGTGTTAAAGTTACATTACCAATTGATAATGCACCATGGAATCCCTGTGCGACAATTCGGAAATAAATTCCCTTTAATTCTCCCGCATCTTTATCCGAAAATGGGATTGTAATCTTTGCCTTATATTTCTTACCATCCTTCGTAAAATCTCCCTGTGTTAAATATGGGATTGTCTGGCTGTCTGTCCAGGTCCAGTCTGCTCCTAATTTTACAACTCCCTGTAACTTAATATGATCTGATTCTTCTGCTGCTTCGTCATCCTTTTCTCCTAATGACTGAAATCCTGCTTCATCAATCGATACTTCTGCCGTCATTGTAAAATTCTCTGTCGTAGTCTTACTGGAAATCTTTTCATCATAAGTTTTAATCATGTCATCATCGCCCCAGTCTTCTGTGGCAATGTTTAATTTATCAAATGTTATCTTCTCTGCACTCTCATAAATATTCTGTACATCTTTCGTCTCAGATGCTTCAGCTGCAAGTGCTTTGACATAAGCTGTGCTATATGGCACAAACACATTAGAAAATGTTAACGCTGCAGTCATTGTTGCTACAGCAATCTTTTTAGGTATAAATTGTCTCTTCATCGTTACCTCCATTGTAAATAAATGATATAATTTATTACATCTTTTCTTTTTTTATTATTTTATAACGGCAACATCTTTTTTTCAACCGAATTTAATTTGAATATTTAATAAGATTTAAGTAATTTTTAAGTATGGAATTTGTTGATTTTTTACTTAAATCATTTGTGTTTTAAGCAAAACAAAAAAAGGCCATCTTTCATTGAGCTAAATCAATAAAAAACAGCCTTTTTATTTTGGTAAAACGTCTATGATAAAATATTCGGAATTGCTTTCAGCAAATCCTTTGAAATTCTCATATTACCGGTTCCGATACCTAAATCTAAATCTGGTTTATTGCTTCCATGATAATCTGTTCCACCTGTTACGAATAAATGGTATCTTCTTGCTAACTGAAGATAATAAGCTTCATCTACTTTGGAATTTCTAGAGTAAATAGCCTCTATGCCATCTGCTCCCTGTCTGACTAAATATTCTACTAACTCTGCATTTGTCATTGTATCATAATGATAAAGTACAGGATGAGCAATAACAGCTTTTCCGCCGGCTTCATGAATGATAGAAATCGCATCTTCTACTGTTACCATCTTTCGTGGAACATAAAGTGGACATCCCTTATTTAATAAAGTATCAAATGCCTGCTGGAAAGAATCTACATATCCTTTTTCTAACAGATATCTTGCAAAATGCATTCTTGTAATGGAAGTACCTTCATGTTCCTTTAAAAAAGCATCTGCATGAATTGCATAGCCCATTTCATTCATCCGGTTCATGATTGTAAGATTCCTTCTATGCCTTTCTTGTTGTAAAAACTCTGTATGTTTGCATAACACCTGGCTTTTATAATCGATTCCATAACCTAAAATATGAATATCGCTTCCTAAAAACTGTGCCGATATCTCAATTCCAGGAATCACCTTTACTTCATATTGTTTTGCTGCCTCAATGGCACGATCAATTCCGGCAACTAAATCGTGATCCGTTAATGCAAATGCGTACAGCTTTTTTTCCTCTGCATAAGCAACTAATTCTTCTGGTGTCATCGTTCCATCTGAGATATTCGAATGCACATGCATATCTATATATTCTCTTTCCATTTTTTTCCTTTCTGAATTCTATTTTCCGTACTTAATCCGGAAAAACGAAATCGAATGTGCCTTAAATTTATATTTTAATTTATTATCAATAAACTGAACAAAATGTGCCTTTGGAATCACAACATCTGGATGGTCAATCGTATTTTCAAGCTGAATATCTTCTACATCCATATCCACTAACAACACACTTGGATCAATTCTTTTATCTGCTTCGATATAAATATCTACATCAAAATCTTCTGATGCAACATTTACCGCCTTTAAATAAATCTCACGTTTTTTCTCGTTTATCTCCGTTGAATAATAAAGCGGTTCCACTTCCATTCCTTCAAACCTTCTCTTTTCTCCACCCTCAAGTGTTGAAACAATACTATATTCTCCCTGGAAATTACAAAACAGCTTATGTGCATAATAATTAATGCTTCTTGCAATTCTGTGATTATCATACCAGATCAGATCCGGGGTCTGATTAATATAATCTTTGTTACAAAGCAATGGTTCATAACAGACAAATTGTATAATATCAGAATTCTTGTTAATCCCTGTCATAAACGCAGCTTCCATTAATGCATTGCGGAATTTATTATCTCTTGATGAAAATCCACCCAGACTAAATCTGCTTCCATCCCGTTCAAACTGATCAAATCTATGATACTGCTGTATAAACCATTCCGCTTTCTGATGATAGCATCTGTCTATATAATCTGTTCCTTCCGGAACATCAAGTGCTGTACATTCTTTTAATTCATCCCGGTCTCCATCTCCATAAAAGGCACTGATAATCTGAATCTTCGGATAAGCTTTCTTAATCTGTGCATAAAGATAATTAAGAATTTCCATATACTTAATCTTTTTTTCTTCACAATTTATAATTAAATATTCTAACCGAAATGGTTTTATATGGCCAAGCTGAATTCTTTTTTTGCCCCATGTAACTGATTCGTCTCCCATGGCAAATTCAATCAGGTCTAATATTTCCTGTATCCAGAATTCCACTAACTGCCTGTCCACCTGTTCCTCTGCCGGAATTGTAAATACAGGGATTGGCTTTGCCCCAATATCCTGACAAAACTGAAAACGTTCAAAGACTCCGACACCAAGTGTCTGGTGATAACCCCATTTATTGACACATACCGGTCGTTCTTCGATTGGTCCGACTGTGCTTTTCCAGCTATATACCATTCCCTTCTGATATGTTTTTTCGCTTCCGCTTTTTACTAAATGCCCCACTGGAAAACGTAAAAATTTAGGCTTAAAATCAGCAATTACCTGTGCTAAATCTTCTCGCATTCCATTCTTATGTTTCTTAAATGTATGCTCAGAAAATAACGATACATGATCAAAATAGACTTTTCCTTTCCCTGATGTCACAATTACAAGTCTTCCATCACTGGCTGTTTCGTTTGCAACAAACTCTCCTTCGTACTTTTTCCATTTGTCTGTAGAAATATTCAAAAGGCTGACACAATAAGCCTTTCCTTTTTCATTCTCCACACGTACAAATACATTTTCATCAAAGGATTCTGAACGTCTGGCATAAAAAGAATAATAATACTTCTGTCCCTTTTTTAGAGAAAACCCTGTATTGTATCCTTCATTCAAAATTCCTGTCTGTCCACTTCCATCTACCGATGTTCCTCCTAAAGTCAATACACCATAATGAGGATTTATTTGATTGAATGGTTCTTTCTCTTCTATCGTAAGTGATCCGCTTCCTCCGTTGTATCCCTTTACTCTCCATGATGCAACCTGACGTATTCCATCCTGTTCCACCATCTCGTACTCAAAGCTTCTATTACGTACCATTTCCGCATATAAGCCACCATCCACTGCATGATTGATGTCTTCAAAAGAGACTCCGTATAAGTCTCCGATAGGAAATATTTTTTCTTCCGCATCAATCTTTAAAATTCCTATCTCTCTTCTTCCCTTTTCCATAAAAAACCTCCTTGGTATACGTACTTATCTATTGTACACCAAGAAGGTTTTTTTTGTACAGAAATTTTGTATTTTTTTAATTTTCTGATAATCTTTTACTATCTATAATACTATTTTAATTTTTTTATATGATATACCTAATGTAAGATATGTCATACAAAAAAGTTTCAACGACCTATCTTACGATTCTTTTACAGCAGCAACTAATCCGCCATCTTTTACATCGATTAAAATCGTTTCTCCACACTTGACACCATCCGCCAAAATAAGCTTTGCAGCTAAAGTCTCCACATTCTTTTGTACATATCTCTTTAGTGGTCTTGCACCATAGGTTGGATTATAACCATTGTCTACAACAAACGTTTTCGCCGCATCTGTCAGTTCAATCTTCAAATCCCGATCTTCTAACCGTTTATTTACATCCTTGATTAACAACTCGATAATTCCGCGGATATTCTCTTTTGTTAATGGCTTAAACATAATAATCTCATCTAAACGATTTAAAAATTCCGGTCTGAAATGTGCACGAAGATCCTGCATAACAAGATTTTCATTCTCTGTCTTAATTGTACCATCTTCATTAATTCCGTCTAACAGATACTGAGATCCGATATTCGATGTCATAATCAGAATTGTATTTTTAAAATCTACCGTTCTTCCCTGGGAATCTGTAATTCTTCCATCGTCTAAAACCTGTAATAAAACATTAAAGACATCTGGATGCGCTTTTTCAATTTCATCAAACAATACAACCGAATATGGTTTTCTTCGAACTGCTTCTGTTAACTGACCGCCTTCATCATATCCGACATATCCTGGAGGTGCTCCGATTAAACGGGAAACAGAATATTTCTCCATATATTCACTCATATCAATTCGAACCATATTATTTTCATTATCAAACAGACTTTCCGCTAATGCTTTTGCAAGCTCTGTCTTACCAACACCTGTTGGTCCTAAGAACAGGAAGGAACCAATTGGCTTTGTTGGATCTTTAATTCCTGCTTTCGAACGGATAATTGCTTCTGTTACCTTTGTTACACCATCATCCTGTCCAATGACACGTTCATGTAACTTGTCTCCAAGATGTAACGTTTTATTTCTCTCTGACTCCGTTAATTTAGCAACCGGAATTCCTGTCCATCTTGAAACAATTCTTGCTATCTCATCATCTGTAACGCTTTCATGAACCAGTGACAAATCTTTATCTTTTACTGCAGCTTCTTCTGTTTCTAATTGTTTCTTAAGTTCTGGTAATTTTCCATATTTTAATTCCGCTGCCTTATTTAAATCATAACTTTGTTCCGCAATGGTAATCTGATTGTTCAAAGATTCAATCTCTTCCCGGAGTTTGCTTAACTTATCCACTGAATTCTTTTCATTTTCCCATTGAATCTTTCTGGTATTAAATTCTTCCCGTAAATCAGACAATTCCTTTTGCAGATTCTCTAATCTTTCCTGACTTAACCGGTCATCTTCTTTCTTTAATGCTTTCTCTTCAATTTCCATCTGGAGAACTCGACGTCTCAATTCATCTAATTCTGTCGGCATTGAATCCATCTCTGTCTTAATCATGGCACATGCCTCATCTACTAAATCAATTGCTTTATCTGGAAGAAAACGATCCGTAATATAACGGTCTGACAATACAGCAGCTGATACCAGTGCAGAGTCTGTAATCTTAACACCATGATATACTTCGTAACGATCCTTTAATCCCCTTAAAATAGAAATGGTATCTTCTACTGTTGGTTCATTTACCATAACAGGTTGAAATCTTCTTTCCAGCGCCGGATCCTTTTCAATATACTTTCGATATTCATCTAAGGTTGTCGCACCGATGCAATGCAGTTCTCCTCTTGCAAGCATAGGTTTTAACATATTGCCTGCATCCATAGAACCTTCTGTCTTACCTGCACCGACAATCGTGTGAAGTTCATCAATGAAAAGAATAATCTCTCCTTCACTTTCCTTTACTTCATTCAAAACAGCTTTCAAACGCTCTTCAAATTCACCACGATATTTTGCTCCTGCAACCAAAGCACCCATATCAAGTGCAAATATCTTCTTATTCTTTAATCCTTCCGGAACATCACCACGCACAATTCGTTGTGCCAGTCCTTCTACTGCTGCTGTTTTACCAACACCAGGTTCACCGATTAAAACAGGATTATTTTTCGTCTTACGGGAAAGAATACGAATAACATTACGAATCTCCGCATCTCGTCCAATGACAGGATCTAATTTTTGTTCCTTTGCTCTGGCAACTAAATCTACTGCATACTTCGATAAACTGTCATAAGTTGCCTCCGGGTTATCTGATGTTACTCTCTGATTTCCTCTTACCGTAGATAATGCCTGTAAAAATCTATCTCTGGTAATTCCATATTCCCGGAATATTTCCTTCATCTGAGGATTTGGATACTTAATCATAGACAGGAATAAATGTTCTACAGATACGTATTCATCTCCCATTGCTTTTGCTTCATCCTCGGCACTAATCAGCACCTTATTTAAATCTTTTCCAATGTAGACTTCTCCACCTTGTACTTTTACCCTTTTATTCAAAGCAGTCTCGACACGATTTACAAAATGTGCAGATTGAATCTCCATCTTCTCAATGAGTTTCAAAATCAGACTATCCTCGTCTGTCAGCAAGGCATAAAGTAAATGTTCCTGCTCAATCTCCTGATTGCCATATTCGTATGCCAACTTCTCACACTTTTGAATCGCTTCTACCGACTTCTGTGTAAACTTACTGATATTCATAGGCTCATCCTCCAATCATTTCAAATCTTAAAACAGAATTTGTTTTTCATCTGTTCTATAACTACTATAACACGCTTTTTTAATATGTCAACACTTTTTTTCTAAAAAATTATAAAAATTTTTTTATGTAAAAAAACTGTCTTGATGAAGTTTTACTTCTCAAGACAGTTCCTGTCAGAATCTATTTTGCATTTGTCAGTTTTTGGTAAAAGGTCTTTAAATCATTATCACTGTCACAAGCTTCTACAAGCTTTGCCTCTACTGTATTATAAAAGTTTGCAACATCTTTATCTTTTTCAAGTCCCTTAATATAATTAATCACTTCACTATCCTTCGTATATGTGTGCACACACAAACCAGACTGATCTTTCTTCGGCTGCAGGTACAATACAATTGAGCCCGGTGCTGCCGTTTTAATATTTGCAAATTTGGCTTCAAAATATACATAAGCAACAAAGGTTCCTTCTTTCAGTCCCTCTTTGGTATATACATTAATATTCTGATATGATTCAATGTACCGGTTCTCCTGCTCAATCTTCTTTCGATCATCATCCGTCATAGAATCTACCAGTTCTGTCATCTTATTCGAATCACCTTTCATCTTTGCATCAAAATACTGATTCACCAGATTAAGTACTTCCTGATTATTCGTATCTAACAAATCTCCGCCATCCTGCTTCATGGTTGTTGTTGCTTCCGTCTGTGAATTATTCGTATTCGCATTATCCTTCGACCTCTTAGTTGCCCAGATTACTGCTGCTAAAACTACAAGAATAAGAAGTAAAATCAAAATCATCCACATGGTCTGGACCTTTTTTGCTCTATTACGATTCTTTTTTGATTGTTTGCCTGATTTTTTCTGACTGCCATGCCGACGTCTCTTTTGCTTCTTTTTGTAATATTTGCTATGTCTGTTTTCCTCTTCCCCCAGGAAATCTAAATCTGACACAATAAAACCTCCTCATACATGTACTATTGCTTTCATTCTAGCAAATCTATAAAAAAAAAGCAATTACTTTCATTTTTTTGCTTGCACCAAACGGAAAAATAAGATACAATAACTATTGTCTCATTTGAGACATCATGATGTGCACCTGTAGCTTAATGGATAGAGCGCTGCCCTCCGGAGGCAGTAATGTCAGTTCGATTCTGGTCAGGTGCATAGAAAAAATGACATCTGTATGAAGTTCATACAGATGTCATTTTTTTATTCTTTATTCTCCATATGCTTTCAAAATATTCACACAAGTATCGATTCCAAGTGTAGAACTGTTCATACAAATATCGTATGTATCTCTTCCACCCCATTCTAAACCAGTATAGAAATTATAATAATTTTTTCTCTGCTTGTCATATTTTTTAATCATGTTCTTCGCAGTCTTCTCATCTACTTTATAGCGTTTCATAATACGATCAATTCTTGCATCTAAATCCGCAAAAATAAATGCAGAGCATACATTGTCAAATTCTGCCAATTCATAATCCGCACATCTTCCAATGATAATGCAAGACTCCTGTTCTGCAAGCTTACGGATTACTTCTGACTGCAGATTATGCAGCTTATCATTCATAGGAACGCCATATCCATTCACATCTGCTGCATATTCATAATACATCGAATAAAGCAGACTCGATGCTCTTTTTTCTTCTACTGGTTTTAACAATTCTATATCAATATTACCATCCTTAGCAGCCATCTCAATCAATCTGCTGTCATAGCACTGAATTCCTAATTCACTTGCAAGCTTCTGACCAATCTCACGACCGCCACTTCCAAATTCTCTTCCGATTGTATAAATTCTGTTGCCCATAATGTCCTCCATTCCTGCAAGTCATACAACATCTTGCATAAAATACTTATGTCTTTACACTTCTATTGTAACACTTTACACAGAATATTCAAGTTATTTTTTATTTGCTATTCCAGCCAGAAGGCGATTTGTCTAGTTATTTTTTGGTCTGGGTCTTTTTTTTAACTTTTTCCAGACAAACTGAATCTGTTTCGATTCTATCAGACGATTAGAAAATCCGGCCTGTTCTAGAATCTGAATCACTTCTTGTTTTTCTTTCTCAGAAATCTCTGCAATCATACGATGCTCTAAAAGATATTCTATCTGGCTTTCATAATTCAAGCACTGACGCAGCGTTTTGTTTCTTCGCATTTTCTTTTTTATCCACCGCTGATAATCCATAATAAATCGGTCATTTGGGTTACTTTTATAATACTTCAGTAGAAAACGAACTTTTCTTATACCTGTAACAAGAATGACAGCAAACACAAACATAGCCAGTAGAAATACAATTACTCTGCTTCCAAAGTGTAACATTGTTTTTCCGATAGAAGTATTCATATCCTCTCCTGTCAGATTTTGTTCTGTCGAAGATGACACATTCGAGCCAAACATCTGTAGGAAAGAACTCCAAAATGATCCCCCGGAGTGTTGTGCTGTTTCATTTGACGTCGGTGTCACTTCCACCGGATGCCATCCTTTTTCTTCTGTATAGATTTCAACCCAGGCATGGGCATCTGCATCTGTTGCATCCACTTCTACGACTGCTGTTTTTCCAACTTCCGAATAACCATCATAGTACTTTGCATACTCTTCATTCGATACAAGTTGTCCATTTAAAACCTCATCATAATCAATTGCATATCCTTCCACGTAACGTGCCGGAATATTTTCATAACGAAGCATTAAAACTGCTGCCGTAGCAAAATGAGCACAAAATCCTTTCTTACCTTCTTTTAAAAAATAGTTTACAAAATCCTCTTTTTTCGGTGTTTCTCCGGGCGAATACGTATAAGGAATATTTTTCTGATAATATGCTGCAATCTGACTGGCAATCTCATCTGCTGTTCCATGAAAATTTTGTTGTTGGCAAACTTCTTTAATCGTATCATAGTTTTCCTTTGGAACCTCTAAATATGTCTCTGCTTTTTCATTCTCATTGAGACATTCTTTTAATGGAAGATTGAGTGCAAAAGTATTTCCATCTAATGCCGGAAAATAAAAATATTCTTTTTTTCTGCCTGTCGTATCTGAAGTTGACACACCTGAATAATATGGATAAAATTCTTCATTGCTGTCTCCTCCATCCATATTTTCCACTTTCATATAACCTCTTGCCGCATTTTTCCCTTTTTGCATATAATAGAGAGCATATCCATTGATTTCTTTTTGCTCAATTCCACTATAAACAATGCCTGATTCCACATTACTCCAATGATTCTGATATGGGAGATACTTTGTTCCTACAAATGATTTTAAATACAACCGATTCATTGAATATGGTGTAAAGGTTACTTTCAAATCTGTATTATAATCAAGGGCTACCTGATTGACATTTCCAAGCTTTCCATGATTCATTCCGCCTTTTTCATCTGCATCTCCAAATAATCCCCGCAGTCCTTTTGCTGCAACCAAAGCAGCCTTATCTTTTGTCTTTATTTTCCATTCGCTTTTATAATTTTTTCTAGTCAGCATTTCATCTGAAACTACGGCATTTACTACGATGGTACTTCCTGCTGTCACAAGAATTGCAAGCAGAAACATCTGCCAGAATGCATGAATCTGATATACCCTGAAAATACGCCCTTTTTTTCCTTTTTGATATACTGCATCATTTTCTGTAATGGAATATTTTTTGCTTCCACGAATCAAATACATTGCCACAAATCCAAGTAAAATCATCATCATGTAAATCATATTCGGATGTAATTCCATATAAAAAGGAATCATGAGCAAAACAGATGCAAGTGGAATCACTACCAGATATTCCATTCTTCTAGAAATCAGAATATTAAAAATAATACATAAGATACTTCCAATAAAAATCATAGAAATTGTAATTGCAAGATATCTGTCTGGAATCTGCTCACTATAAGTTTTTACCGCATTCAGACTAAAGTAAGTAGATGCTTTCGATAAGGTATCATTCATCACAGCATAGAATCCACTGTTAATATATTGTCGCAATGTATAACCACTTGCAATGACACAACACATCAAAAAAAGATATCCGACATTTTCTACCCATCGCTTATAGAACAGAAATGCACAAAAAATAGCAATCAGAAAAACAGCAATATTTACTGCATAAGACGCATAAGAAGATTCAACTGCACTTAAATAAGAGCCAATGCTTCCCATAACAATCAAATAAATAATAACACCTTTCAAAAATAACGTATAACTTCTTTTTTCTTCTTCTTTAAAAAGAGATTCATCAATCGAAATCCCTTCACATACTTCCATATTTTCTTTTTCAGCTTTCTTCTTTCGAAACCGAAACCAATTTCGTTCCATATATCCCTTCCAATCCGAAGCTAACCCTAACTTCTACCTGTTCTCTTGAATCGTAACTTTCGCACTCTGACTCTTTGCTGAAATATATACGTAAGATGACACTTGTTTCATAATGGTTTTCATATACTGAATCGTATCAACCTGTTCCCTCTGGATTTTGCACGCATAAATCTTAGGAAAAACTTCTTCTAACTTATTTACCTCTTTCAGACACAATACTTGAAATTCTCCCTGTGCGGGATTCCACCAGCATACTTTTGTGTCCATTCTGTTTTCCATATCTTTTAATATACTATATAATTTTTCTAATACCATCTCCGTCTGTTCTTTTGTTCCAGACAGATCAATAACTACAAAAAGTCTCTCATCCGACATGCTGACTCTTTCTTTTACCATGAGTTTTTCTTTCTTTGCAGAGATCTTCCAATGAATATCTTTCATCCGATCACCTGCATTGTATTCGCGAATTCCACTGATTTCTGAAAAATCATTCCCTTTCGCACTGCTTTCTTCACTCTCTGTAACACCGGCTGCAAGTTCATTGGCCCAGCTTTTTACAGGTTTGCTATATCCTGGGATTACAAATATGCTTGCTTTTGCCTTTGACGGACACTGCACAGAAAAAATTCCAAGCAAATCCCACACCTCTATTTTTTGAATGGTAAGCTGAATTTTTCCACATAAATCAAAAGACAGCGGAAGGTAAACCGTTTTTTCTTTCTTAAATAAAATCGGAAGTGAAAGTTCTACCTGACCTGCAGTACCATAAAATGTATTTTCAATACCAACCGTAACTTTGGCATCTAAGGAAAATGCACAGTTCGGATTAACAACCCGAAGTCTGGCTTTCCCTGTTTCTCCAACTGTAATACCACCTTCTGGTGTGGAAATATATATTTTTAGATTCTTTTTTAACAGGAAAATAAACAGAACAGAAACAACGAACAGAACAGTCATTACAACCCATATAATCAAATTAAAATAACTGTAAAGAAATTGATACATAAAAAAATTCAGCAAATATAATGCCATATAAAGAAGCAGTCGAACTGGATGCATGCGAAGCTTCGGCATATGAATGTTTCCTTTTATCATCGTGCACAAATCCTTTCTTCTAGCATCTAGGTGCTTTCACAGTATCTAAAAATGCCTCGATTGCTTCTTTTTCATCCATTCTGTCAGATTTTGCTTCGGCACTTAATGTAATACGGTGTCCAAACACATCTGCCAGTACATTCTGAATATCCTTTGCAGTTACAAAATCCCTTCCCCGAAGCAGTGCGACTGCCTTTGACATTTTCAGTAATGCAATAGATCCTCTTGGCGAAACTCCCATTGAAAAGAGAGGACTTGTCCTTGTTTCCTCTACAAGATTGACAATATATTCATAAATTTCATCATGTACAAATACTGCTTCCGCTTTTTTCTTAATTTCCTTCAGTTCTTCTAAATCCAGAATCGGCTTCACATGCTGCACGAGACGTAAATGATTATTTTTTAAAATCTCCACCGCATCCTGGTGTTTCGGATAACCCATGGAAATTCGAATCATAAAACGATCTAACTGCGATTCCGGCAGCATCTGTGTTCCAGAAGAGCCAAATGGATTCTGTGTCGCAATCACCACAAATGGATCCGGCAATGCCCTGGTAACACCATCCACTGTGGCATGTGCCTCTTCCATAACTTCTAACAATGCAGACTGTGTCTTTGGAGAAGTTCTGTTAATCTCATCCGCTAAGAACAAATTTGTAAAGATTGCCCCCGGATGAAATTCAAATTCTTTTAAGGTACTGTTATACATAGAAAATCCTAATATATCACTTGGTAATACATCCGGAGTAAACTGCACCCTCTTATAATCCATCGACAAAGCTCTTGCAAATGTCGTTGCAAGAGTCGTCTTCCCAACACCTGGAATATCTTCCATCAAAATATGTCCTCCGGCAATGACTGCTGCTAAAACCTTTTCAACAATTTCTTCTTTTCCCCGAATTACTTTATTGATTTCCTCTTGTAACAATTCTAATGTTTCCATTTTCTCACCTCATATTTCTACTCGTCTTCGTAATGATCTAAGAAATGATGCTTCACACCATCTTTTTTATATGCCACTATGGTATCAAGATTCACATTTTCTACACTCTTGAAAATATTTCCTTCTACATACGGATTCACTTTTTTCAGAGTTCGAATTAATTCTTTGATTTCCATTCTTTTCGACTTATTTTCTTCATTATTGCAAGTGGTACAGGTATCTGTGAATTTGCATGCACACTGAATGAAATATAATTCATTGTAATCTCTCCATGCCTTAATATCATCTTCCCGTACTAAATATAAAGGACGAATCAGTTCCATTCCTTCAAAATTACTACTATGAAGTTTTGGCATCATGGTCTGTACCTGCGCACCATATAGCATACCCATTAATATCGTTTCAATTACATCATCATAATGATGGCCTAATGCAATCTTATTACATCCTAATTCTTTGGCAAAACGATATAAATGTCCTCTTCGCATTCTTGCACACAGATAACATGGAGATTTCTCAACATGATACACCGAATCAAAAATATCTGATTCAAAAATCGTGATCGGAACATGTAATTTTCTTGCATTTTCCTCAATAATTGCTCTATTCGCCGGACTATATCCCGGGTCCATTACTAAAAATTTCACATCAAACTGAAATTTGTTATGTCTCTTTAACTCCTGAAATAACTTTGCCATCAGCATGGAATCTTTTCCACCGGAAATGCAGACCGCAATGCTGTCTCCTTCTTTTACTAATTCATACTGATTAATTGCTTTTGTAAATTTACACCAGATCTTTTTTCGGAATTTCTTCCGGATACTTTGCTCCACATCCTGACAGAAACTGTCCTCTTGTGCCTCTTTCATATGATTCAAAAGCCAGGCAATATACCCGCCTTCTAAACTTTCTGCGTCAAATCCTTTCGCTGTTAACTCCTCTGCAACCTCAATACTGTATTCTCCCCGGCTGCAGCAAATAACAAGTTTTTTAGATGTATCTACACCTTCTGTCTGATCTACCTGATCTGCTTTCGCATGAACAGCACCTGGAATTTCTCCTCTTGCTATCTCTGCTTCATCACGAATATCAATAATCTGATACGTATCCTTTTCTAATGATTTTAATTCCTGTATCGTAATACTCATGCGTTCTTCCCTGCCTTTACTAAATCTTTGACTACCTCTCCTGCAAGAATCAGTCCTGCTACAGATGGTACAAATGCAATACTTCCCGGAATATCTCTTCTCTCCGTACATTTGTGTTTTGCTCCGGGTGGACAGACACAATTGGTCCGGCAACTATTCGACATATCCTCGCAAGGTCTGGTTGGTTTTTCCTCCGAATAAACTACTTTGAGTTTCTTAACTCCTCGTTTTTTTAATTCCCTGCGCATCACTTTTGCAAGCGGGCAAACCTTAGTCTTATAAATATCAGCGACCTGAAACAAACTTGCATCTAATTTGTTTCCTGCTCCCATAGAAGAAATAACCGGTACTCCTTTTTCCTGTGCCTTCATAACCAATGCAATTTTAGCTGTAACCGTATCCACTGCATCTACAACATAATCATATTCTTCAAATGGGAATTCATCCTCATTTTCCGGAAGGAAAAAGGTTTTATGAATCACAACCTCCGCATCCGGATTAATTTCTAAAATCCGGTCCCTCATAACTTCTGCCTTATACTTTCCGATTGTCTTTCTTGTTGCAATAATCTGTCTGTTTAAATTCGTCAGACAAACCTTATCATCATCAATCAGATCAAATCTGCCAACTCCACTTCTTACAAGTGCTTCACATACATAACCGCCAACTCCGCCAATCCCAAACACAGCTACACGACTATTTTTTAATGTTTCAATTGCTTCTTTTCCTAACAAGAGCTCTGTTCTTGAAAATTGATTCAACATATTTATCGTCTCCTTATACGAAAAAATAACGGATGCAGTGCATCCGCCATATTCCTCTTTCTATCCAAACATTCCACTATTTTATATTCCTAATGTGACCCTTGCAAATCTCATATCATTCTTTGAAATCTGCTTCTTTTTTATTATATTATACCCTACTAACTTTGTCAACTTTTCTGTTTTTATATTGGAAAATATTGTTGTTTTATTATTATAATGGTTGTTATTGTAAACAAACTAGTTTTAACAATCTATGTAATCTTTGTTTCTCCATCATTCACTACATGGTATTTGAATTCGTAATAATATAAAAAAGGTCTAATATGATACAAAATCTCCTATCCCTATGGCTCCCTCTGCGTGTTCTTCTGCCTTTTGTATTCCGGACTGCGTGAAGTCTTTTCCGGCTGCAGTTCTTTGGAATCTCCCGTTTTTCTGTCCTTCTACCAAACATTTTGTCCCCCCTTCCATAATTTTCCTGTTCTGAATCTTCGTTTCCAGCTCTTTTAGTGCCTGTTTTTTGCCTCTGCGTATCATATTTCTTTTCTGACTTTTCTTCTTTTTTCTTGTTTCTATTTCTGAATTTTTTTCGCTACTTTTCTGTTTAAAATGAAAATAGAAAGCTGTGTGTTCCTTATTAAAAAATCAAATTTGCAGTTGCAAAAACTAAATGGATGTGTTAAATTAGAATGGTAGTTTTTTTGATTAAGTTTTTTAGGTTAGGAAGAGGTTTTCTGTTGTTTCCCGGCAGAAGACCTCTTTTCTGTCTAGAAAATCAGTGTCTCTTGCAGGGTCACCAATCTTTTTCAGTTTTACAGGTGCTATATACGGTGTTTCCTTTACGGTAACTTCCGGTGTCAGATTTTCATCTGAAAGTTTGATTGTTTCATGGTAGTCCTTTGTTGCATCTGCATACCAGACATAAGGTTTTGGAATACCTGTCTCCACAATCTTAATCTTCTTTGTTTCTCCATCGGTTAGTGCGAGGTCTTTAAATTCATAGTAATAAGTTCCCTTATCATCCTTTTCCTGCATCTTTCCGATTTCCTTATCGTCGGCATCAAAAATGGTGAATTCTGCACCACTGATACGTTCTCTTGTATTCTTATCTTCCTTATGTAAAGTAACCGATGGTGTGGCAGCCTTATTTACTACGGTATCCGTATATACAAACATTGCATTGTATGTTTCGGTTGCCGGAGCATCCATATTAAATTCCACTCTCTGGAACAGTTCCCTGATCAGGCTTAACACCTCTGCACTCTGTACGGTAGAGGCATCTGCTGTTCCGGGATCGATTACATTTCCGTTTACATCGTAAAGTTTTTTGCTGTTTTCCTTTGCATCATCGCCCTGCAATGCACGAACGCCTTTTAATTTATAAAGACCACTTGTGAATCGGAAGATTTCGGAACGGAATCTTGCAGCGAAACCGCCTTTCTGCATTTTACCCTTATCGGTACTGAATACACCGCGGATATCTGCTTCCCCGTTCTTTCCGGTAAAGTCGTTTAAAACTTCCCATTTGCTTCCCTTATCGTCTCCCTTGTATCCGCAGGAATCCGAAGGTTTCACTCCGGTCGATTTTTCCTCGACACACTGGTACAGAATATCGTCGCATGTAACCACATCTCCGATTACATAGTTTGTTTCTGCACTCCACTGGCCTTTGTAGCCTCCGGTATAAGAATAGGTCACTCCCTCTTTCTTTACTTCCGGAGAAGAAAAACTGAATTCTTTATAATAGGAAGGTTTTTCACATCCTTTTGGAGCTTTTGTCTCCACAAGTCTGTATCTTCCGGCATTGTCGGAAGTATAATTCAGAACAGGAATCTTTCCTGTACCTGTCTGACAGAGCTTTCCACTTTCATTGGAAACAGCTGTCACAAACTTCACATATTTGTTTTCCTTTGCACTCCACTGTTCCAGATCGAACTCGGCACCCTCTAAGACATATTTCTTTACGTCCACCTTTGTGATATCGATTTTCATGGTCTTGTTGAGGTTTACAAGTGCGTTGCTTTTAAAGATTTTGTAGTCCTTAATATTCGTAGGAACTTCGTTTCCATTTGCGTCTCTGACTTTCACCCAGTTGGCACCCTTATCAAATGAAATTCCCTTGTCCGGTGCAACCAGAGTATTGACATTGTCCTTAATGGTTATCACCATGGAATGTGCTGGTGTCTGGTAGAAATCAGAAACGAACGGATCTGTGATTTTGGATTCCACCATCAGATAGGTTCCGACATCGATATCGTCTGCCTTTCCGACACCATTCTCATCTAAGGAAATGGTTCCGTTTGGAACGGCATCTTTTAAGTCCAGTACGTCTCCGACAACGTTCCAGCTCTTATACAGGGTATAAGTGACACCCTGGAATCCTGTTTTTACTTCGTTTCCGTAAATATCTACGGCTACTTTTTTAATCTCAATCGAACCGCTGGTTCTTGGATCAGCCATCGTGTAGCTGAAATGCTGGTCGACCGAGTTTATGGTAAATTCCTGACTCTGGTCCACAAACTTAAAGGATGGATTTTTACATTCCTTTTCCCTTACCCTATAATTTCCGTTGTTTTCCTTTGTGTAGCAGAGCAGACCGCTTTTTGCATCTCCGTTTTTATCGGTTGTGATGGTCTGTACTTCTCTCCACTGGTTGTCTACTTTTTCTTCCACTGCAAACACAACATTTGGAACAGGTGTGGTATCATCGCGTTTGTCTACCTTATGTACATATACGTCTCCGTACCATACGGGATTGTCTACATACTCATTTCCGACAACAACATCGGTGCTTCCTTCCTTAATTTCGAAGCTGTATGTCTTTCCGTTTAACATGGTTCCGGGATTATTTTTTGTTTCCCTTAACGTATATTTTCCTCTTGCGAGGTCTTTTATGGCTCCGTCTCCTTTTCCATCGGTTGCCACTGTTTCCACAAGCTGTCCCGCTGCATCAAATACGGAAAATTCATTTCCGGCGAGCAGTGACTGGAGTTTGTCCTGTGATGTGACTGTACCGTTTGGAAGAATCAGGTTTTTGTGGAACCGCACCTGACCTGTCAGGTCATCCTTATTAATCATTTTCTGTGCAATGCTTGTAAGTGCCTTGTCCTTGCAGTACCCTTCTACCTTGGAATTTGAAGTCACCTTAAATCCTTCCACCGAAGATATTTCCTTCATTCGAAATTTTCCCTGGTTATCCCTGGTGTATTTCAGTTTGGAAGATTTTACTTTTCCCTTAGAATTTGTCTTCTTAGTCTCCAGTGTATTCCATGCATGTTTGGATGCACTCCATTCCTGTACGGCAAACTTGACGCCTTCCAGTTTTTTATTCTTTTTTACCTTTGTAATGATAACCTTTCCTTTTTTCCCTTTTGTCTTCTGGTTGGAAACATACACACCAATTTTCAGGATATCAAACTGCAGTTCCTTTTCCTTATTGGTAATTACTCCGTTGTTTCCAACAGGCGTGACACTGTCTGCTCCTCCGGTTTTTACGGTATATTCCTTGTCGGATTTGACGCATCCTTTTGGTGCTTTGGTTTCCTTTACCTTGTAGGTAGTGTAGGTATCAAGAACCTGTTCACTTTTACCTTTTCCATCGGCATCTGTGGCAAACGATGTGACGGCTCTATTGCCTTTATAAACAGTAAACACCGCACCGGAACAGTCTGCTTTCGTTCCTGTATTCTCTCCTTTTTTGGTAAGTTTAACGGAACAGAATTCTTCTCTTGCATCCAGCCATACAACAGACTGTGTACTGTTTCCGGAAGAATAATCCTCCAGCTTTGCTTTGCTGAATTCGTTCTTCTCGGCTCTCTGCATCACTGCTTTTGCCTTATCAAACTCACCGGATGCAAAATGATTAAAACAATCTTTTACATCTCCGTTCATAACGTTGGCAGCGGTTGCAGCAGTTTTGTTTTCCTGCATCTGCTTGATTCTCCAAATCAGAATCTGCGTTGCCTCATAGGAACCTTTACTGGAACCTTTACTGACTTTCCTATAATAAGCGGCACCCTTCATGAGTTTCAGATACGAACCATAGTTCACTGTGATACCCTTGTAATTACCGGACAGGGCTCCACGTCCGATTGCCGTACAAAACACTTCCTGTCCATTCATCTTGATATGGCTCATCATGGCAGTACTGTGATGATTATCCAGTTTTCCAAGTACTGCATTGGAGCTGTACCTGGCCACATAGGATAATGTCCCTCCACCCGCTGCGGCCTGTGCAGAGGTGTCCGCGGTATTTCCCAGCGGTATCTGGGGAACCTGCGTGAGTGACATTGCAACCACAAGAAGCATGGTCGCAATGCGTTTCAACTGTGCTTTCATTTCTTCACTTTTTCTCCTTTCCTGTTTTTTTCATGTGTTTTCAGTCTGAAATACCCTAAAAAAAGCACAAAAGGACAAGCCCACTTCTTGTACACGGTATGTGGCAGCCTGTCCTTTAAATCTCAATATTCCATTAACTAAAAAAACATAAACATTACGTTTTGTAGTCTAGCACAGTTTTTTCTTTTTTGCAACAATTTTAGACATTTTTTTTGGAAGAAAAAAGGACAATGGTTTTCTTTTTCAGAAACCATTATCCTTTTTCGAACCATTTTCTTTAATCTAATACATCTAAAGTCATTAAAACAGCTGCCTCCTGCCCGTTCCAATAATAGGTAGCATAGCACATTTCTGTTGCTTCCGGTTCAAGAATAAGGGCTCGGTGTCCCTCTGAATCCATCCATGCCTCAAAGACCTTTTTTACGCTTCTTTTTCCGGAATACAGATTTGAACCTAATGAGCATGGTATTTTTGTTCCTTTCAAGTAAGAAGAACCACAAATGGGGTCATTTTTGATCGTTGGTGTCAACATATACAAAAATTCATCAGATTCGAACTGCCCTTCCGGTCTTACATGGCCAAAGAAGGTACACTGGTCTTTTGCACGCAGTCTGGTTCCGTACTCCAGTCTGGTACTCCACTTTACTTCTTTTAATCCATGCTCTTTCCGATATTTGTTCATGTAATAAAGGGCATCCTTGTGAAGCTTCGTTCCCTTTGTATCAGTTGCGTTCTGTCTTCTTTCAATCATCTTGAACTTCAGGCTCTGTTTCTGAAGCTTTTTTCCTTTGTATGCCTTTACCTGGTATTTTCCGATTTCATGATCGATTGTATAACTTGTCGGTTCTGTAAATGTCACTTTTCCATTCTTCGCTTTTTTCATGACTTTACGTTCTACAGAATTAACTAAATACTTGTTTGCCTTGTAACCACGAAGACAGTATTTCGTATACTTCTTACTTCCGAATACATCAATCTTGAACTTGTCACTGTTCTGGTGCGTGAATACGGAAACCTTTCCTGTGTAAAGGTCTACCGGAATACTCTCATACTTCATTCCACCATGTACCTGTACTTTCACACGGAAACGGTATGCCTTGTTCTGTTTCAGATTCAGCGTGATTCTGTTGCTGTCCGTCTTACGAAGCGTTTTCCATGATTCCTTTACAAAGGTACTTGGGATGTTGTAAGTAAGAAAATCCGTTCTTGTAATTTTTGTAACCGTTTTCTGTGATGTTGCGACCTGAAGTGTGTAGGTTGCATCCCCGGCATTATAGAAATACAGAGTTACCTTTCTTCCACTGTCGCTTACCTTTGCTTTGGTAATTTCCGCTCTCGGTCCGTTGTCCGGAGCTGCAGTTGCTGTTGTTGCCGTCCATACTCCAAATAATAATATCGAAAAGAGTACTGCCATTGTTGTTTTTAAACATTTTGTTTTCATAGATTCCTACCTCCATTTTCTTTGCAAAAATTAAAGAATCGGAGATCCTTTTTTCTCCTTATATCTTTGTATTTTACACTTTTTATATTATAGTATATTCAATATTGCTATTCAATTGTAATTTTCTTATAAAACATACAATTCTTTTATGTTTTTAAAATATATATTTTACGAAATATATCTCTTGACATTTTATTTTATAAGACTATAATTAGTGACAGAAATTGAATTGTTCATCAAATTCATTGATGAGAACAACGTCTTATCTATACCGTTCTTCCAGAGAGCCTGTATTAGATGTGAGCAGGCAGACAGGCAGATAAGGATATCCTCTCTAAGAAGCAGATTGAATACTTAAAGTAGATCTCGCCGGAATCCTCCGTTAAAAGGAAGCGTATTATGGTACGTTAAGAGCTGTAGTTTTCTACAGAATTTGGGTGGTAACGCGGATAGATTCGTCCCTTTCAGATTTTATTCTGAAAGGGATTTTTTTTACTCAGTTACAATGATTTTTTGAACATATTTCAAATTTATTTTCAGGAGGTTTTGTATTATGAAAGCATTACAGAAAGTCAGCAAATTTTTATCTGATTACACATCAGTCGTTGTAATCGCAATTGCAGTGATTACCTTTTTCCTTCCATCTATGATGGGCTGGGTAAATTATCAGTTATTTACCGATCCGGTATCAAATAAGTTTACCAGCCAGTCTATCATTATCGGTATTATTATGTTTAGTATGGGACTTACTCTTACAACCGACGATTTTCGAATCCTTGCGAAACGTCCATTTGACATTTGTGTAGGTGCCATTGCGCAATATTTCATCATGCCATTTCTTGCATTTACTTTAAGCAAATTATTGCATTTACCTGATGGAATCGCTTTAGGACTTATTTTAGTCGGCTGTTGTCCTGGTGGTGTATCTTCTAATATTATGTCTTATCTTTGCGGTGGCGATGTTG
Organism: uncultured Lachnospiraceae bacterium; assembly: GCA_934339365.1. Classification (GTDB taxonomy): domain Bacteria; phylum Bacillota; class Clostridia; order Lachnospirales; family Lachnospiraceae; genus UBA3212. The sequence goes on from CAKRHW010000001.1 coordinate 130,156, forward strand.
CCTTTTCCGTTGGTATGACAACCGTCTCTACTTTATTTTCACCCCTGATGACTCCACTTCTTGTTTCTTTCTTAGCCAGTGGTGCCACGATTCATATCAAAGCCCTTCCAATGTTTGTTTCGATTATTGAGACTGTCATTGTTCCAATTGCAATTGGATTTATCCTAAATTATTTTCTTGGTAAAAAGAAAACATTCCATGAGATTCAGCAATTAATGCCAGGTCTGGCTGTACTCGGTCTTGCCTGTGTTGTTGGTGGTGTAACTTCCTCTCAGGGATCTAAATTCTTCCAGTCCGGTGCCATCATCTTCCTTGCCGTATTTTTACATAATGCATTAGGATATTTACTTGGATATGGAGCTGGAAAATTAGTCGGTATGAACACTGCTAAAAAAAGAACGATTTCTATTGAAGTCGGTATGCAAAATGCAGGTTTGGCAACGAACCTTGCTACAACAACGTCTCAATTTGCATCTACTCCGGAATCTGCAATTATCTGTGCCGTTTCCTGCGTATGGCATTCTATTTCAGGAACTTTACTTGCAGGACTCTTCGCTCATTTTGATAAACGGAAACAAAAGTAAAAGCCCTTACCTTGATATAAAAAATCTGTCGTTTTACGAAAGATTACCTTTTCGTAAAACGACAGTCTTATTTTTTTACCACACTTAGTGACATGAAGTAAAAATTTACACTTGTCACAGGGCAATCTCTTTCATTCTGTTTCGGGGCAAAGTTTTTATCGTGTTGCCTTTTCTCAGATTTATGAAATTACCTACCCAACATTCAATCAAATAATGTTTTCCTGTCAGTCAGAATAGAATACTCTGCAATCGTAACCTTCCTCATAAAATTAAAATTTTATGTCACTTTTCAGACCCCTAAAAGCCCTTAAAATAAGGCTTTTCTCTACTTTTCAAATCCTTGAAAACTGCTGCCATATAAGAAAAAAGACCCTGACAGTCTGGAAATTCCAGACCATCAAGGTCATTCTTTATTCTAAATTGCATTTCATGTTTTCACATGATTTTTGTCATTTCACTGGCTGAAAGTTTTGCCCTGAAACTGGATAAAAGCCTTTGCCCTGTGATAACACTCTTCTACTTTCCTGCATTGACAATCGCAGCCTGTGCCGCTGCCAGTCTTGCAATCGGAACACGATATGGAGAACAGGAAATATAATTTAAGCCAACTGTATTACAAAATTCAATCGATTTCGGATCTCCTGCATGCTCTCCACACATACCAAGTGATATATCTGCCTTGACTGCTCTTGCCTTTTCTGCTGCAATTTTAATCAGCTGTCCGACACCGTTTTGGTCTAAACTTGCAAAAGGATCTGATTCTAAGATTTTTTCTTTATAATAGGCATCTAAAAATTTACCTGCATCATCTCTTGAATAACCAAAGGTTAATTGTGTTAAATCATTTGTTCCGAATGAGAAAAAGTCTGCTTCTTCGGCAATTTCATTTGCTAACAGTGCAGCTCTTGGTGTCTCAATCATCGTTCCAATTTTATAATCCATATCGGACTCTTTCTCACGTTTAACCTTTTCTGCTGTTTTTTCCACAATCTCTTTAATAAATTTAAATTCTTTACTTTCACTGATAAATGGAATCATAATTTCCGGACGAATAAGATATCCGAACTCATCACTTACCTCAATTGCAGCTTCCATAACTGCTCTTGTCTGCATTTTTGCAATCTCCGGATATGTAACTGCAAGCCGGCATCCTCTATGTCCCATCATTGGATTGAATTCATGTAATGCATCACATTTTTCCTTTACATCATCTACAGACAGATTCATCTCTTCTGCCAAAGAACGAATTTCATCTGTCTCTGTTGGAAGGAATTCATGCAATGGAGGATCAAGAAAACGAATCGTCATTGGTTTTCCCTCTAAAACTTCATACATCTTTTTAAAGTCTTCTTTCTGGTATACCAAAAGTTCCTCTAATGCTTCTTCCCTTTGTAACTTTCCATCTGACAAAATCATTTTCCGCATCTTAAAGATTCTGTTCTCATCAAAAAACATATGCTCTGTACGACATAATCCAATTCCCTGTGCTCCAAATCTTATCGCATTTTCTGTATCTTGTGGGGTATCCGCATTCGTTCTTACATCCAGAGTACGATATAAATCTGCCCAGTGCATCACCCTTGCAAAATTTTCACTCATACCGGCCTGAACCGTTCGAATATCTCCGGCATAAATATTTCCATTTGACCCATTTAATGAAATATAATCGCCCTCATGAAAAACTTTCCCGCCAATCATCAGTGTCCGGTTTTCTTCCATCACCGTCAAATCTTCGCATCCACAGACACAGCACTTTCCCATGCCTCTTGCAACAACAGCTGCATGAGAAGTCATTCCACCACGTTTTGTCAAAATCCCCTGTGCAGCATTCATTCCTTCAATATCTTCCGGTGATGTCTCAAAACGAACTAAAATAACCCGTTCTCCCTTTCCACCAATTCCTTCACTTTTCGCATCTTCTGCAAAAAAGCAAATCTTTCCTGCTGCTGCACCCGGAGATGCCGGAAGTCCATTTCCTACAACTTCCGCCTCTTTTAAAGCCTCTTTTGAAAATGTCGGATGCAATAACTGATCGAGTGATTTTGCATCAATCCTACAGACTGCTTCCTGTTCTGTAATTTGTCCTTCCTCTACTAAATCACACGCTATCTGTATTGCTGCAGCTGCTGTCCTTTTTCCATTCCTTGTCTGCAGAAAATATAGCTTACCATCTTCAATCGTAAATTCCATATCCTGCATATCATGAAAATGATTTTCTAATTTTCTGGCAATCTCCATAAATTCATGATAACACTCTGGAAGTTCCTGTTCTAACTTCGAAATCGGTTGTGGAGTCCGAATTCCTGCAACAACATCTTCTCCTTGTGCATTCATCAGATACTCTCCGAAAATTCCTTTTTCACCTGTAGACGGATTTCTTGTAAATGCTACTCCCGTTCCGGAAGTCTCTCCTTTATTTCCAAATACCATTGCCTGAATATTTACCGCTGTTCCCCACTCTCCCGGTATACCATTCATTCTGCGATAGGCAATTGCTCTTGGATTATCCCAGGAACGAAAAACTGCATAGATTGCAAAAAACAATTGTTCGATTGGATTTTGTGGAAATTCTCTGCCATCCATGCAGTCTCTGTATACCTGTTTAAATTGTTGCACTAATTCTTCTAAGTCGATTTCATTTAATTCTGTATCGGATACAACACCTTTTTCCTTCTTCTTAGCCTCAAGCAACTCTTCAAACCGATTCTTTGGAATCTGCATTACTACATCTGAAAACATCTGAATAAATCTGCGATAGGAATCATATGCAAATCTTCTGTTTTTAGTCTCTGTCGCAAGTGCTTCTACTGTCTGGTCATTTAATCCCAGATTCAGTATCGTATCCATCATTCCAGGCATAGAAGTTCTAGCTCCTGAACGGACTGATACAAGCAGCGGATTCGTTCCCTCTCCAAACTTTTTTCCTGTTTCATGTTCTAGCCAGGTAAGTGCATCCATAATCTGCGTCCGAATTTCTTCCGGTATTACATTATTACACCGATAATATTCACTACATGCTTCTGTTGTAATCGTAAAACCTTGCGGTATAGGCATTCCAAGTTGTGTCATTTCTGCAAGGTTACACCCCTTACCTCCAAGAAGTTCCCTCATTTCTGCATTTCCTTCTTTAAATAAATAGACCCATTTTGCCATTTCTTACAATCCTCCTGCTCTCTTTTTCATTTCTCACAGATTTCTTATGTTGCATCTTCTAAATCCCCGGGTACAAATACTTGTGCACATAATATTACTTTTCTGTCATCTAAAATCCTGTTATTTGCTTTGTCCTAATTTTTTCCATTTTAGATATGCACTGATAAACGGATCAATATTTCCATCCATAACGCTAGAAATATTTCCCACTTCTTCATTGGTCCGGTGATCCTTTACCATAGTATATGGCTGCATAACATAAGAACGAATCTGACTTCCCCAGCCATTTTCTTTCACTTCTCCACGAATATCATTTCTCTTTTCTTCTTCTTCCTGCTTCTTCAACAAATATAATTTTGATTTTAACATCTTCATGGCACGATCCTTATTCTGTAACTGTGACCGTTCATTCTGACACTGTACCACAATATTCGTTGGAAGATGTGTAATTCGAATTGCTGAAGATGTCTTATTTATATGCTGTCCACCTGCTCCGCTAGAACGATATGTATCAATTCTTATCTCATCATCCTTAATTTCTATATCAATATCTTCTTCAATTTCCGGCATCACATCACAAGAAGCAAAAGATGTCTGTCTTTTTCCTGCTGCATTAAACGGAGAAATTCGTACCAGACGGTGAACTCCTCTCTCTGATTTTAAATATCCAAATGCATTTTCTCCTGATATCTGAACTGTTACTGTTTTAAAACCAGCTTCTTCACCATCTAAATAATCTAGCAGTTCTACTTTATAGCCCTTATTTTCTGCCCATCTTGTATACATACGATACAACATGCTGACCCAGTCACAAGACTCTGTTCCTCCTGCTCCGGCATGAAGTGTTAAGATTGCATCATTGCGATCGTATTCATCTGACAGTAAGGTATCTATCTTTATCTTGTCTAATGCCTTTGAAAATGTACGCATCTGTGTATCAATCTCTTCTAATAAGGATTCCTCTTCTTCCTCTTCGCACATCTCGATTAAAACTTCGATTTCATCATACATCGACTGAATTTGTTCAAAGTGTTCCACTACATCTTTTAGATTTTTTACTTCCTTCATCACTTTTTGTGCATGCTCCATGTCATCCCAAAAAGTCTGTTCTTCCATCACTTTTTCTAACTGTTCTATTTTTTCTTTCTTTCCAGCCAGGTCAAAGTGAATCCCTCACTTCATTCAGGGCTGGTACTTTACTTGATAATTCCATTTTGAATTGATCTAATTCAACCACCAAACTCACCTACTTTCATATTCTTAGTGTGAAAAGGGCAGTACTACACTGCCCTTTTCTTTTGTATCTCAATCGATCTCTGTAAATGCCTAGACAATCTTACGTCCACAACATTGTTTGTACTTCTTACCTGATCCACATGGACATGGATCATTTGGATAAATCTTTGCATCTTCTCTCTTCTTTGGAGCCTTTGCAAGTGTCTCATCCTTATTTGTACCTGTTGCCTGTGCAACCTGTTCTCTTTCAACCTTCTGCTCAACTCTGACATGAAGCAATAATTTGACTGTATCTTCATAAATTCCATGAATCATCTCATCAAACATGTCGAAACCACTCATCTTATATTCGATTGCAGGATCTTTCTGACCATAAGCCTGTAATCCGATACCCTGACGCAACTGATCCATATCATCAATATGATCCATCCATCTTCTATCAATTACTTTCAGTAAAATCACACGTTCTACTTCACGCATCTGATCTGGTTCTGGGAATTCTTCTTCTTTCTTCTGATACAGCTCTTCTGCTCTTTCATATAAGTCATCCTTAAACTGGCTCTTCTTATAATGCTTCTGCTGTTCCTCTGTAAGCTCAAATGGCTCATATGGCTCAAATGGAACAATCGGAAGAAGAATCTGATTCAGCTCTTCTAAGTTCCATTCTTCTGGAGACTGATCATCACTGATACACATATCTACAGAATTGCTGATGACATCCTTCAGCATCTTCATGATGGAATCACGCATATTCTCTCCATCAAGAACTCTTCTTCTCTCTGCATAAATAATTTCTCTCTGCTCATTATTAACCTGATCATATTCTAACAGGTTCTTTCTGATACCAAAGTTATTATTCTCAATCTTCTTTTGTGCCTTCTCAATTGCACTTGTTAACATCTTATGTTCAATCTGCTCATCATCTGGTACTCCAAGAGAATTAAAGATAGACATTAATCTCTCTGATCCAAATAAACGCATCAGATCATCCTCTAAAGAAAGATAAAATCTAGATTCACCAGGATCTCCCTGTCTTCCAGAACGTCCTCTTAACTGATTATCAATTCGTCTTGATTCATGACGCTCTGTACCAATTACCTTAAGACCGCCTGCCTCACGTGCTTCATCATCTAACTTAATATCCGTACCACGACCAGCCATATTGGTTGCAATGGTAACTGCACCATGCTTACCGGCCTCAGCAATAATCTCTGCTTCAAGTTCATGATACTTTGCATTCAATACCTTATGAGGAACGCCTTCTTTATTTAACATGCGGCTAAGTAATTCTGAAGTATCAATGGTAATGGTACCAACTAAGACTGGTTGTCCTGCTTCATGTGCTTTTTTAATTTCACGAACAACTGCATGGAACTTCTCCATCTTTGTCTTGTACACTGCATCCTGTAAATCAATTCTGGCAACTGGTTTATTCGTTGGAATTGCAACAACATCCATTCCATAAATATTTCTAAATTCCTGTTCCTCTGTTAATGCAGTACCTGTCATACCACACTTCTTATCATATTTATTAAAGAAGTTCTGTAAAGTAATCGTTGCAAGTGTCTTACTTTCTCTCTTAACTTTTACATGTTCTTTTGCTTCAATTGCCTGATGAAGACCATCTGAATATCTTCTACCTGGCATAATACGTCCGGTAAATTCATCAACGATTAAAACTTCATCATCCTTTACTACATAATCCTTATCTCTAAACATTAAGTTATGTGCACGTAATGCCAGAATAATATTGTGCTGAATCTCTAAGTTCTCTGGATCTGCAAGGTTCTCAATATGGAAGAACTTCTCAACTTTGTGTACACCTTCTTCTGTAAGATTTACCACTTTATCCTTTTCATTAACAACAAAGTCTCCGCTCTCCTCTGTCTCTTCTCCCATCATGAAATCCATCTTGCTTAATTCTTTCGCTTCACCACGTGTTAACTGTTTTGCAAGAATATCGCAGGCTTCATAAAGCTTTGTAGACTTATCACTCTGTCCTGAAATAATAAGAGGTGTTCTTGCTTCATCAATTAAAACAGAATCGACCTCATCGATAATCGCAAAGTGTAAATCTCTTTGAACTAAATCTTCCTTATAAATGACCATGTTGTCTCTTAAGTAATCAAAACCTAGTTCATTATTCGTAATATAAGTAATATCACAGTTATACGCTTCCTTACGCTCTTCCGGAGTCATGGAATTCAAAACACATCCTACTGTTAATCCTAAGAATCTATGTACCTGACCCATCCACTCAGCATCACGATGAGCAAGGTAATCATTTACAGTAACGACATGAACTCCCTTACCCTCTAATGCATTCAGATATGCCGGAAGCAAACAGGTCTGTGTCTTACCTTCACCAGTCTTCATCTCTGCGATACGTCCCTGATGTAAAATAATACCACCCATTAACTGTACCCGGTAATGCTCTGTATGAAGTACTCTCTTTGCAGCTTCTCTTACAACAGCATAAGCCTCAGGAAGTAAATCATCTAATGTCTCTCCCTTAGACAAGCGTTCTTTAAATTCCTCTGTCTTGTCTCTTAACTGCTCATCAGATAACTGCCCCATAGCCTCACGATAGGATTCTATCTTATTTACAATTGGAACAATACGCTTAATCTCTCTATCACTATGTGTTCCAAACACTTTGTTCATTAATCCCATTTACTTATTCTCCTATGAAATATAATTATTTACCTTATTGACTGATGTCATTTCGGTATTGTTTTCCTTCTATGTTCTGCACAATTAGAGCCTAAATGACCACTAACTATGCTTTCAAATAGATATTCTATCATTTTCCTTCACATTATTCAATATATTTTTTATTGAAACCTTTCTTCCATGTTCAAAATCCGCTAACATTTCTTAACACTTTCTTATTTTTTTATCAAATTATACTGAATTGCGAATAGCACGAAAGAAGAGACACCGTCTCGATACCTAACAGTGTCTCTTCTTATAATTGTTCATCCTATAAGTTGTTAAAATTCAAATCTATTCTTGATTCTGTCAATCTATAGAAATCACTTAAAAGGAAGCATCTTCCTAGAATTCAGGTTCAATTAATCCGTATGTATTGTTCTTTCTCTTATATACGACATTCACTTCATTCGTCTCTGAGTTACGGAATACATAGAAATTATGTCCTAAAAGCTCCATCTGGATGCAGGCTTCTTCTGGATCCATTGGCTTAATTGCAAACTTCTTTGTTCTGATAATGCTGATTGCATCATCTTCTTCATAATCACTATCCATATATTCCACTGTAAAATTATCTCCAGAATGCTTCTTATCGATAATCTTATTCTTGTATCTTCTTAACTGTCTCTCAATAATTTCTTCTACTAAGTCAATTGATACATACATATCACTGCTTGTCTCTTCGGCACGAATAACCTTTCCTTTCACTGGAATTGTTATCTCTATCTTCTGTCTGTCCTTCTCTACGCTAAGAGTCACATGAACCTCTGTATCCGGTGTAAAGTATCTCTCTAGCTTGCCAATCTTCTCATAAATGGCTGATTTTAATCCCTCTGTTACTTCGATATTTCTCCCTGTAATTACATAACGCATGATGTCCAACTCCTTTTCATTAAAGTACAGGTAAAACTTATATATCTGCCATAAGTTTCTTAACCTAGTTCTATTATACCACATTGTTGAATTATTTCAACCTAATAATCGTTTTATTATTGATTTTAAACAAATATTTTTTCAGAGCAGAAAAAAACTGCTATATCAAACGATACAACAGTTTTTCTCATTTTACTTATTTCAAAAGAGTCATCTTATTATTACTGAATAATTCTTCTTGCACAAATTGGTGTACTTCCATAATACATGCTTGAAATAATAATACCTGTAGAAGGTGTACTTGCATGAATAATCTGTCCACCACCAATATATAATGCAACATGTCCATTATAGCAAATTAAATCACCCGGCTGTACAGCATTCAGTGGTACGGAAACACCATTGCTTCTCTGTGCAGCTGATGAACGGTTTAACGAATATCCGAAGTGAGCATAGACAGACATTGTAAATCCTGAACAGTCTGTACCATTCGTCAAACTAGATCCACCATATACGTATGGATTACCTAAAAATCTCTTTGCATATGCTACAACAGCTACTCCTGATACAGAAGAACTTCCCTGATCTAAAGAATCATCTGCAATCTGCTGTAATGTTGTTGTCTGAGGAGTTGTAATCTTCTGTGTAGCCTTTTGTGTTGCTCTCTGTGTAATCTTCTGAGTCTCCTGCTGAACATACTGCTGTACAGTTGTTGGCTGTGTTACCTGCTCATAATCATTCTGATTATCCTGTGCAACCTGCTGCTCTTCCTGTACCTGTGCCTGTGTTGGCTGCTGCTGTTGTTCATCCTGCTGAGTTGCTTCAATAGAAGCTGCTTCTGCACTCTGGCTTGCTGCAACTGACTCGGAAATTGATTCAGCTTCTTCTCTCTGTTTTCTCTCTTGTTCCTTCTGGATCTGTCTCTCTTCTTTTAATGTAACAGCCTTATCAAGACATGCTCTGATGTCCACATACTTCATGGAAATCCATCCTTCTGTGTCATCATCAAGAGCTACCTTCGCCCATTCCTTCGTCTTATCAACAACTGCATACTTCTCTCCATTTGCAATCATTGTTAAGATTTTAGAATTCGTTGATTTTTTCTTTCTTACATATAAGCCTTCTACGTTACATCTTGCTAAAACATATCCATTATTGAAAGCATATTCTTCTGCGTCTGTACCAGTCAGAAAATAATCAGCCTTTGTGTAACCGATTACATTACCTGACTGAATCTTGTACCATCCATCGACTCTGTCAATAATCTTGGCACTGCAGTTACCATAAATATGACCAACAACCTTGCTCTCTGTATTCGGCTTCTTTCTAATATTTACATATGTATCCACCTTAGCGATTGCAAGATTCTTGAAATATGCTTCTCTCTTTTTCTCGTATTTTGCTTTCTTCTCTGTCTTCTTTGTCTCTTCTGTCTTCGCAGGAGTAAGCATATCTAAAATCTCATTCTGTGAATCATCTGTCTTAGAATAGTATTGGTCTAATAAAACTGATATACCTGCTGCCGCATATTCTGTAGTCTCTTCTTCAGCACGAGCAGCTTTCTCTAATGCTTCCGCCGTATCTGTTGGCTTAGCAATCTCAGTGCTCTGCTGTGTTGGATTCTCTTCTGCTAATGCGCAGATTGCACTATTTCCTGCTACAATACCTCCGGCAAGTCCTAATGCAATTGCTTTCGTAAATCTGGTTTTCATCAAAACAAAACCTCCATTGAACTTCAAATTAATTATTACAAAAATGTTACTTTCTAGAGTATATCAATTTATACTCTGAATGTCAACAATTTATTTTCTGTTTTGTAATAATTTAGTAACATTTCGAACAGTTCTGCAATCGAAGAAGGAAATTTTTCCTCCTAAAACCGTTCTTTTGACTTTTCTTTTTTGCTCACAACTTTTATAATACTTTATTTCTGTGAAATCTTTGTGTATCTTTTCTTCTTCCCTTTTTTATGATACTATTATTTACATGGGAGTTTACAATCAGCTCTATACTGAAAGGCAGTCATTTTTGTCTGTTGAAACGAAAGGATTCTTATTATGAAAATAGAAACAATTTTAATTACTGGTGCATCTCGTGGAATCGGATGTGGCATTGCATGTTATCTGGCGAAACACATGCCTGGCAGATATCATTTTCTTCTTACCTGTCATACAAGAATGAATAAATTACAGAAAATTCAGCAGGAAATCATTTCTTATGGAAATCAATGTGAAATTTTTACCTGCGATGTTGAAGACGTAACAGATATAAACCAGCTTTGGGATTCGATTCACACCAAAGGATATTCTGTAGATATTTTAATTAATAATGCCGGAATCAGTATCGTCGGACTCTTTCAGGATACCTCAGCAGATGACTGGAATCATATCATTCATACAAACCTGTCCTCTGTCTTTTTTATGTCTAAACAGGCGGTTCCTGATATGATTCAGCAAAAATATGGACGTATCATTAATATTTCTTCCGTCTGGGGAAATGTAGGGGCATCCTGTGAAGTTGCTTATTCTACAACCAAAGGTGGAATCAATGCTTTCACCAAGGCACTTGGAAAAGAATTAGCACCTAGTAATATTTCAGTAAATGCAATTGCCTGTGGGGCAGTTGACACAGAAATGAACCGATTTCTGTCTGCAAACGACCGTCTCTCCTTAGAAGAAGAAATTCCTTATGGACGCTTTTGTCTCCCCGAAGAAGTCGGGCAATGTGTTGCATCTCTTTTAACGGCACCAGTCTATTTAACAAGCCAGATTATCACATTAGACGGAGGATGGATTTAATCCATCCTCCCTTCATATTTTTGCAGAACATTCTTTTGAATCATCTGATATTCTTTCAGATTTTTTGATTTTTTTATCTGTTTTAATCCCTTCTCATCTCTGATACTTCTATTCAGATAAATCCATAACTGCTTTAATTTAAACAGCACATTTTTTTCATCCTGAAACGCTTCCTGATAAGACTCTGTTAACAGATTTAAAAATATCTCAAGCTTTTTTATATCTAATTTTTTGTCCTTTGAATCACCTTTTATCGTCTGAATCAGTTCCGGATCAGATAATAATCCTCTTCCTAACATTACATTTTGTGTTTTTTGAAACCGTTCTTTTATCTTGTTATAATCCTCTTTTGTATAAATATCTCCATTATAACACAGGCTGACATTTGCATGTTTCTCGGCATATTCATAAATTTCCAGTCTTGGTTTATTTTTATACATATCCTTACGTACTCTCGGATGAATGATCAATTCCGAAACCGGATACTCATTATAAATCTCTAAAAGCTCATAAAATTCATCGGGATCATCTCTTCCAATTCTTGTCTTAATTGAAATCTTTATCGTATTTTGTTTATAAATCTCATCTAAAAACTGTTTCAGCTGATCTAAATAAATTAAAAAGCCAGAACCTTTTCCTTTCGACACAACTGTTCCGGATGGACATCCTAAATTTAGATTTACTTCATCATATCCCATTTCTAACAGTTGCTGTGCCGTCTTTTGAAATAATGCTGCATCATTTGACAAAATTTGTGGCACAACCCTGATATTTTGATTATTCTCTGGTAAAACATCTCTTTTTTCTCTATTTGTAAAACTCCTGTTTGCAGTAGGGGAAATAAAGGGAGTAAAATATTTATCAATCTGTCCGTATACCTGTTCATATGCATTTCGAAAAATATATCCTGTAATCCCTTCCATTGGTGCAAAATAAAATTTCATCCTGGTATCCTCTCTGTTTTCTCCTTCTCATATTGTTCTTTTTCCTTAACAGGGTGAAAAAAATCCGACATCATACATACACCGTATGCTCCCTGTTCTATACATTTTTGTGCATTATCTGAATGAATCCCACCAATGGCATAAACCGGAATGGTGACTTCCTCGCATATTTCCTTTAAAAAAGCAAGTCCTCTTGGTGGCACACCTTCTTTACACTGTGTCTGAAAAATATGACCGGCTGTAATATAAGAAGCACCATGCTGTTGTGCCTTTTTCGCCTCCTCTACACTATGCACCGAAACACCAATTTGAAGAAATTTTTCCTTCTGATCTTTTTCTAATGCCCAAAAGCGTTGGAAAGGAAGATGAATATACGGATGATCTAATTCCATTGCAGTCTCTGTAAAAGAATGCAAAACACATAGTGTCTGATATTTTTTGCTCAAAGCAATTGCTTTTTTTGCAAGCGTCTGATACTGACTCTGCGATAAATCTTTTTCACGCAAAATCACGAAAGAAACCCTCTTTTTTAAGGCTTCTTCTAATTGCATGAAATATGCATTCCACAGTTTTTCTGTTCCATTCGTTTCTTCCTGACCAAAAACAAGATGTCGATTCGTGATACAGACTGTTTTATACGTACACATAATCATTTAACACCGGTTGTAATCCTTCCTTTTCAATTTCTGTATACATTTCATCAAAACTACGGCTGTCTGATATTTCAAACTGTTCATCTCCCGCATCCTGATCTTTCTTTCCTTTATACTTGCTCTCATGATCTCCAATTCCTGTAGATACGCCTGCTGACACTTTGGTTGCCGCAATTTTAACAATCCCATCCCGAAAATGTTTTTGCTCTCTTGATGATACCGTAATTCCAACATATGGAAGAAAAATACGGTATGCACACAGAACCTGACACAATTCTTTTTCATGTACATCAAGAGGCGAGATCTTATCATTATTAATAATCGGGCGAAGTCTCGGACAAGATAACGAATATTCTGCATGTGGATATTTTCTTTGTAAGTAATATACATGCAATGCACTTGCTAATGCATCTTTACGAAAATCAGACAATCCAAGCAAGGCAGAAAATCCAACTCCTCTCATTCCTCCCATCAAAGCACGTTCCTGTGCTTCAAAACGATATGGAAATACTCTTTTATGTCCTAACAAATGCAACGTCTCATATTTCTTTAAATCATATGTTTCCTGAAAAACAGTAACATAATCAGCACCGCACTCATGAAGATAACGATATTCCTCACTATTAACCGGATAAATCTCTAATCCGACATTTTTAAAGTATTTTGCTGCAAGTTTACATGCTTCCCCGATATAAGAAACATCGCTTTTTGCCCTGCTTTCTCCGGTAAGCATTAAGATTTCCTCAATTCCGGAATCTGCAATTACCTTCATCTCTTTTTCTATTTCTTCCTTTGAAAGTCTTTTTCTTGTAATATCGTTATAACAGTTAAATCCGCAATAAATACAATAGTTCTCACAATAATTGGCAATATAAAGAGGTGTAAAAATATATACGGTATTTCCGAAATGTTTGCTGGTCTCTCTCTTTGCTTTTTGTGCCATCTGCTCTAAAAACGGAAGAGCTGCCGGAGAAAGCAATGCTTTAAAATCTTCGATACTGCATGTTTCATGATACAATGCTCTTTTTACATCATCTGCTGTATAACTTTCGTAATCATATTCCTTCATTTGTTTTAACACTTTATCCATAACATCCGAATGAATCTGTTCCATTCCAGGCATATACTCCATCGGATCAGTACGGACAGACGGATCCTGCTCGATCTTGTGTTTTCTTTCAAGAGCTTTTTCGCTTAATTTATCTGAATCTACAAAAAACTGATTTTGTGCCATATTTATCCTTCTTTCTGCATTTGATACTATATCATTGATTTGATTAATCCCGTAAAAATCCTGTCAGTGGATCGGATGCCTCTGCGCCACGCTCTAATACTCTTCCAAGTCCTGCAAGATATGCACTTCTTCCCGCTTCAATTGCATTTTTAAATGCACCTGCCATCTGCGGAATATCTTTTGCCGTTGCGATTGCTGTATTTGCCATAATTGCTGCTGCACCCATTTCCATTGCTTCACATGCCTGGGATGGCTTTCCAATTCCTGCATCTACAATCACCGGCAAATCAATTTCATCAATGATAATCTGAATAAATTCTTTGGTAGCAAGTCCTTTATTCGAACCAATCGGAGAAGCAAGTGGCATAACCGCTGCTGCACCTGCATCCACTAACTGTCTGGCCGTATACAGGTCTGGATACATATATGGCAAAACGACAAATCCTTCTTTTGCTAAAATCTCTGTAGCTTTTACTGTTTCTGCATTATCCGGCAATAAATACTTGCTGTCTTTCATAATTTCAATTTTCACAAAATCCCCGCATCCTAATTCTCTAGACATTCTTGCAATCCGGACTGCTTCCTTTGCATCTCTTGCCCCTGAAGTATTCGGAAGCAATGTTACGTTTTTGGGAATATAATCTAAAATATTCTCACTTTCTTTGGTATTTGTTCTTCTTACAGCAAGTGTAATAATCTCAGCTCCTGCATTTTCTACTGCTGCCTGAATCAATTCTAAAGAATATTTCCCTGAACCTAAAATAAATCTTGAAGAAAATTCCTTTCCTCCAATTACTAACGTATCTTTTTGCATTTTATTTTCCTCCATGTTTGATAATTAACTCGATAATTGTATTAGCCTGATGTCCTGCACAGATCATCACGCGTGGTGCCATCAGTCCCCACTGATCTGTAATCTGTGAAACACCATCTCCACATAAATAATAATGCTCCATTATTTTTCGCGTCTGTATGGTATTGCCTGTTGCATATCCTGCCATTCCCGATGCTCCTACGAGATATTTATCCGGCATCTGCTCTAACACTGCATTTGTAAGCATCGCTTTTTGTTCTGGAACATCAAATGCCTCACAGATATACTGCTCTTTTGCTAATAATTCTGTTACATTTTTCTCTGTTATTTTCTGATATGTTGTCTGAATCTCAACATATGGAGCAAATTGTAAAATAATATTTTTTAATGCCATTGGTTTGGGTTGTCCTAAACTGGGAATCTGATATTGCTGACGATTCAGATTTGTCAGATCTACTTCATCAAAATCAATCAGATGTAAATGCCCTACACCACATCTGGCAAGGGCAATCGCAATATTCGAACCTAACCCTCCAAGCCCACAGATTGCAACTCTGGCATCAGACAGACAATCCTGTACTTTTTTTGTATGACGAAGTTCTAATGCCTGCTGCATTTCACTTCTTGAAGGTATATGATCTATTTTCCTGCACCTCCTCCTACAAAGCTTACAATTTCTACAATATCGCCATCTTTTAATACAAATGTATCATATTCTGATTTTGGTACTATTTTCTCATTGCATTCCACTGCAATCCGTTCTCTTTTATAACCATGTTCCTCTAAATAAGTTGTCAATAAAATCTCCTGCAAATCAGTATCTTTTCCATTAATTCGAATCATAAATGCTCCTTTCTTTCCTTTCTTGTGACTAAAAAAGCCACACGAAAAAATACACCCGTGGTGGTGTACCCCTTCATGTGGCTTTCGTCGCACTCTGTCTATTATACTAATCAATTTCTCTGCCTTTGTCAAGTTTATTTACAATAAACATCGAATCGGACGAATCAAAACACGAAGAATCTGATACATCACTTTCTTTTTTGTATCGAAATCTTTTTCTGTATAATGACTGCCATATTGATAGTCTTCCCCTTTTTTTATACTTTTACAATAGTTTTTATCATCTGAAATTTTATCCCGGATTTTTGCATTGAAATCTTTTGAATCCAGAACAAGCATCAATTCTGTATCTAAATAGGCACTTCTCATATCCAAATTCATAGAACCAACAATGGAAATTCTGTCATCCACAACAATATTTTTTGTATGCAGAGAATGATCTCTTCGATATTCCCTGATTTCTAATCCTAAATCTAATAATTTTTGTTTCTGGTTCAGATAATCTGTGCATCCCCATGGATTTGCTCCTTTTTTCGGATCATTAATAAAAAACTCCACATTTTCTGCATGTTGACAGATTTCCTTAATATCCTTTTTCATGTCATTGCTTAAAATAACATATGGCGTATATACCGAAATATTCTGTCCTGTTTTCATAATTTCAGAAAGACAATACCACAAATCCGGTGTTTTATTTTCTGCTTCGATGGGATTTGACAGTAACGTAATCTTATTAGTTTCCATCAGTCCATTCTGGTAAAATTTGTCTGCTTCTGTTGTACCATAAAGTTCTTTTACTTTTTCGTAGCGTTGTATTAACTCTTTCTTTGCATCTGTTTCCTTTTTATTTTCCTTTTTCTTCTGTGTCTTAGAACCCTTATACTCCCAGATTTTTTCAAAATACTGTTGCAGTTCTTCTATAGAAGTTCCTTCTTTTTCTCCTTCTTCCTTTACGAATACTTCCGTATCTTCATTCTTTCCACCACTATACTCTCCTAAGAATAAATTCATTGTATTTCTGCCCCCGAGTACATACATCTGATCATCGGTAATTAAATATTTATCATGCATTCTGCACTCTGCTTTCCATGGAAGCAAAAGATTTACCGGATTATAAATCTTTAAAGTAATATTTTCATTTGCTGCTAAAGCCTGAAAATAAGGACTTCCCTTAACGTCTAACAAACCACTGATTCCATCCACAATCATTCGTACTTTTACTCCCCGGTTGGCCGCATGAAGAAGCATTGCCATCATATCTTTTCCCGCCTCATCTGCGTTAAAATCAAAAGTTGAAAACAGGATCTCCTTTTTGGCATCTTCACACATATGAAACCGGTACTCCATGGCATTCTGATTATCTGTGATATAGGCAGCCTTTTCTGTTCCTCTTGTATCACTTTTCAAATCTTCTACATGAAAATTTTTCTGGGTTTCATCACCAGGCTGTTTATGATACAAAAATGGCATCCAGGTTCCTAAAATCAAATAGGAAATTACAATCAGCAGACAAAACAGTCCTCTGCGAATGATCTTTTTTTTCATAATTCATGTCCTTTCCTTATCTTTTCGATAAAAGATGATAAAATCGAACTGCATACATCAGCCATGCAAAGAAAATGGCCAGACAGGTAATACCCATAAACAGAATGGCATATACCTCAGGCATCGGATCCCACAGTAAATCCAAAATCAAAGTTACAAACGATACAGCTGTACAGATTTTACCATACCAGAATGCACCTCCTGTCGTCTTTCCTGTCTTTTTTACAGTAATAAACTGCATCATCAGCATAAAACATTCCTTTGCAATCATACTGACTGCAATGACTCTCACATAAGAATTCTTCCATGCCAGAAATGCAAATAACACACACAGGGTTAGTTTATCTGCTACCGGATCTAATGCTTTTCCAAATTCTGTTACCTGATGAAATTTTCTTGCTATTTTCCCATCTAGAAAATCTGTCAATGCTGA
Source organism: uncultured Lachnospiraceae bacterium (assembly GCA_934339365.1). Classification (GTDB taxonomy): domain Bacteria; phylum Bacillota; class Clostridia; order Lachnospirales; family Lachnospiraceae; genus UBA3212. Next base: position 147,978 of record CAKRHW010000001.1, read on the forward strand.
AAAAATTAAAAGCACAATCTTTGCTGTACGATAATCCTTCAAAATGCAGATTCCGATAACCGGTAAAAGTGCAATCCGGATATATCCTAAAATATTAGGAATTGTAAATAATTCTTCTTTTTTTACCGCAAATTTCATCTTCTTACCTCATTGGCAAACTCTTTTATTTTGTCTGCATCTTTCCCTTTTTTATCATCACATTCAACCCCGGAAGATACATCTACTACATCCGGGCTGACACATTGGATTGCTTCTTTTACATTTTCCTTTTTTAATCCTCCTGCAAGAATCCATAATTTTCCATCTCTTGGAATTTCTTTCATGGAATTCCAGTCAAAAACCTGACCGCTTCCCGGTGTTGCAGCATCGAATACATACCCTTTTATTTTTTCGTTTCGGGCATATTTTTCATAATGAGCCAAGTCTTTTACATTAAAAGCCTTCCATACCGGAATATGAATGGACTCTAATACCCCTTCTTCCATCGCTCCATGTATCTGAATAATGTCAAATCCTGCTTCTTCAATCTGCTTTGTCTGTTCCATTGTCGGTGATACAACAACTGCGACTTTCAAAATCTCTTTGTTTAATTTCCTGATTATTTTTTTTGCCTGCTCAATCGTAATATTTCTTTTACTTTTTGGGAAAAACAATACCATTCCACCATAATGAATCTGATTTTCATTTAATAAAACTGCATCCTGTTCTGTCATCAGTCCACATACTTTTATCTTTGCCATTTTCTTTCCTCTTTCTATTTTCTAACAATATGTAATTACTTTATCTAGATTATACACTAATTTTCCAAAAATGGAATAAAAAAGGTGCCTCAAAAGTATAACTTTCAAGACACTCTTTTAGATGTTATCAATCGATACCATTTTACTCTATGCTTCTTTTATCATCTTTACAAAATATTCATGCACCAGAAGATTATCTGTCACTTCCGGATGAAATGCTGTAGCTAACTGATTTTCCTGACGTGCTGCAACAATTTTTCCATCTACAACCGCTAACACATCTACATTTTCTCCTGCTTTTTCAATGTATGGAGCACGAATAAATGTCATCGGAATTGTTCCAATCCCTTTAAATTCTGCCTCTGTATTAAAGCTTCCTAACTGTCTTCCGTATGCATTTCTTTTTGCACAGATATCCATCGTTCCAAGACAGGCAACTCCGGCTTCTACTTCTTTTGCAAGAAGAATTAATCCTGCACAGGTTCCCCATACCGGCAATCCGTTCTGAATTCTTTTTTGAATTTCATCAAACAGGTCTAATTCATGAAGTAATTTGCCAATTACTGTACTTTCTCCACCCGGAATAATTAAGGCATCAAATTCACGTTCTAAATCTTTCTTCTGACGTATCTCAAAACATTCTACTCCAAGTCGTTCTAAACTATGCTCATGCTCTGCAAATGCGCCCTGTAATGCTAATACTGCTACTGTCATATTTTATTTCTCCTTTTTCCAAATATCGCCTTTGACTTGAAATAGCTCCCAAAGGGAGCTATTTTCAATCGGTATTCTACTTTCCTCTTTCTGCCATGATTAATTCAATTTCCTGCTCGTTGATACCAACCATTGCTTCTCCTAAATCAGTAGATAATTCTGCAATTAATTTTGCATCTGTGTAGTTTGTAACTGCCTTAACAATTGCAGCTGCACGTTTTGCAGGATCTCCTGACTTAAAGATTCCTGATCCAACGAATACACCTTCTGCACCTAACTGCATCATTAATGCTGCGTCAGCCGGTGTTGCAACACCACCTGCTGCAAAGTTTACAACTGGAAGTTTCCCATTTTCATGTACGTACTGTAATAAATCAACAGGAACCTGAAGCTGTTTTGCTGCTTCAAAGATTTCATCATCTCTTAAATTCTGTACACGACGAATCTCAGAGTTCATAGCTCTCATATGACGAACAGCCTGTACAACATCACCTGTACCTGGTTCTCCTTTTGTACGAATCATAGATGCGCCTTCTTCGATTCTTCTAAGAGCCTCTCCTAAATCTCTTGCACCACAAACAAATGGTACTTTAAAGTCTGATTTTTTAATATGATATACATCATCAGCCGGTGAAAGAACTTCACTTTCATCGATGTAGTCAATTTCAATTGCCTCTAAAATCTGTGCTTCCACGAAATGTCCAATACGACATTTTGCCATAACAGGAATGGAAACAGCTTCCTGAATTCCACGAATCATCTTTGGATCACTCATACGTGAAACACCACCTGCTGCTCTGATATCAGCCGGGATTCTCTCAAGTGCCATAACTGCACATGCACCTGCTTCTTCTGCAATCTTTGCCTGCTCAGGTGTTGTTACATCCATGATTACTCCACCCTTTAACATCTGTGCTAACTGTTTGTTTAAACCATATCTGTTTTCGCTCATAATAAATCTCCTCTTCTAATATTTGTTTCTTAAGAACCTGATGTCTGAACTTTGACATCCAAATCAGATAAGAAGATTATATACCAAATTGGTATTATTAAAACAACCAGTTTTTATAATTTTAACCATACCAGTTTACATAGAAAAGAGGAATGCCAATAGCAACAAATGCAGGGGATAAAACAAATAAAAGAAATATTTTAATTGTCTTCCTCTCTTACCGTTATAAAATGCAATAGGAATAAAAGCAAGCGATGCACTGATTTCCCATAAAAAGGAACAGATTCCTGCTAAAATCTGATAAGGTCTGTCATTTCTAAAATAGTACAAAACCATAATACTAACTATACCTTTTTCTGCATAATCTGTCTTTAACAGATATGCCACAAGCATCCCACAAATGCATACAAGTCCTGCTAAAACTATCTTGTAACTTCTGCTAAAAGATTCTTTTTTTAAAATCTTGTCCGTTATCATCATACAAAGGAAAGCAATACTTAATGTAAAAAACACATTTTGATGCGAAAAAGAGAGTATTTTTCTTGAAAAAGCAAGATCAAAAGGAATTTCAGAAAGCAATGCAAAAATTCCTAACCGAAACAGATATTTTTTCCGATTCCTTGTATGTATAAATCCTTCTACTAATAAAAAGCAAAAAATAGGGAAAGCAATTCTTCCTGTCTGGCGCATAGCAATATAGATTGTTCTCCATTTACTGCTTCCTGTCTGTACAACGATATTCCATACCCCTGTGGCACCAATATGATCAATCAGCATCGTAATGATGGCAATTATTTTTAATGTTCCACCTGTAATACTAAATTTCCCTTTTGTTAATTGATTCTGCTCTATTTCCTGACTCATCATGTTCTCCTGTTACGATAGAACTTTTCTTTCCATCCTTCATAAATTTTGAACTTCTTTTTAATCTCAAAAAAGAAATTAAGATTCCAATTCCTATAAGAAGGTATAATAAATATCCGATGCTTGTCAAGTACTTTTCTTTTTCTAATTCTTTCTGGTCCTGTTTCACTGCTTCTTCTTTCTTCTTATTAAATGTATCTGTGTTTTCCTGTTTTTCTGTTTTTCTTTTTTGTTCTGTTTCGGACACCCTCTCACAAAAAACAACATAACGGTATTGATCTGTAGGATATGGATGACAGGTAATTAAAGTAATCATATCTTTCTTTTTTTGTATGAAAACTTTTTCCACCTCTTCCGGAGAAATAATTTCAATATCTGTAACCTGATACTGCAGTTGTTCCCAGAAATTTTGAATGATTACCCTGTCTCCTAATGCAAGCATTTCTATATTTCGAAAAAACAAAACTCCCTTATATCCCCGATGCCCCGCAATCACACAATTTGTATTTTTCCCTCCAACCGGCATAGATGTCTGACCTAAAACAGCTGCTCCTTTCTCCATATGCTCCTGCGAAGCACCGGAATAAAGTGGAAGTTCTATCTGCATTTTCGGTATTTTAATTTTTCCTAAAACACCATCTGTGATTCCATATTTTTCTAAAGATATTCCCGTCTGTTCATAAGACCATGGATCCTTTAATCCTTTTTGTCCCTCTTTTGCAATTTTTTTATTATATTGCTGCATTTCTATTTTCAGATTCGAATTTTTATCCTTTTTTTTGGATTCTTGTTCTTTTATTTGCTTTTTTCTTTTTTCAAACTGTTGCAGTACTGATTTATTTTGAATCTGACTTTTCATTTTATTCATATCCGGCCACGAAAGCAACACCAGCCCTGACAGGTATAGAAGAAATGCTATGATGAGACTTTTTTTCTTTTTCTTGTAAACAGAAACAGAATTCCCAGCACCAGAACCGCTACCAGACTTCCCTGAATAAATGCTTTTTGGTATATCTTTTTCCATTCTTCTTCCTCCATTCCATCTTTTTTCTGTTTTTCTGCCTGTTGCTTAACATTTTGGTCATTTGCAACTCTGACTCCCCTGACAAGCAGACGATGTGAATTAATTCCATAAGGTGTGCAGGTGACTAATGTTACATAATCTTTTCCGGCTACAATTTTTAAATCATCCGTTTCTGATGGCAAGACAACCTTGATTTGATCCACCTGATATGCCAAAACATTTCCTAACACATGGATATAAAAAATATCATCTTTTTTCATTTGCGCAAGATTTGTAAACAATTCGGCATCCGGAAGTCCTGTGTGTCCCGATAATACCGCATGCGTTCCCTCTCCACCAATCGGAAATGATGTATTTGCCAGATGTCCAATTCCCTTTTGTAAAATTGCGTCATCTGTTCCATGATAAATTGCTTCGTAACATTTGATTCTTGGTATCTCAAGATAGCCCATTACTCCATCTGCATTTTCATTTAAAATCTGATGATATTCTTCATTTTCTTTTTTTAATGCAGCCGGGTCAAATGGATCTGTTAATACGGCCGACCCTGACAGATTTTCATTATATTTTTTTGCTTCTTCTAACAGTTTATCTTTTTTCTCCTGCCCCATATTTTCAACTGTTTTATCATAATTTGTTGCAATTGTATCCTGTTTTTTTTCATGCAGAAAATTACTGATAAAAGGATACGTTAATATTCCAATCCCTAAAAATAACATAAGCACTAATATGATATTTATGATTTTATTTTTCATTTCATCAAACCCTTCTTATTTTTAAAAAAGGGGCGGTATCATATGCCAGCCCCTTTTGTCATCCTCTTTTATTTATTTGTCATACATCCTACTTTTCCACTGTTTTTCTGCGAAAAAATAAAATTGCTCCGGCTACTAATACCAGAATAATACCTGCGAATGCAAAAATAGCGGTTCCTTCTGCTCCTGTCTTTGGTAAATCAAATCCTTTATGGTTTATAACAGTCATTGCAACCAGGGCAGTTTTACTTCCTGCATTGATGTTATCATCTGTCATTGTAACAGTTTTTCCATCCACAGTTGCTGTCGCATCACCTGCATCTGCATCTGTCTGTGTAATGACAACGGTAATCGGATCTTTTAACAATACATATCCTTTATTTGTTTTTGTTTCCTGTATTTTATAAGTTCCTGGTTTCAATCCCCGAATTGTGATTTTACCATTCTCATCTGAAGTTACCGTATTCGATCCACTGCTATCTGATACATAATAATCACCTGATTTTTTCACATTAATCTGATTTCCAGTTCCATCTGTAACTGTAAATTCAACATTTGCCAATTTACTATTTTCTTTTCCTGTCTTTGTCAAATCAATACCATATGTATAGACGACTGTCTTTGGTGGATTATCATCCGATGGAACAGATGGAATTGGTGTATCAGGATGATCTGGATCGATTGGTGGTGTATTTCCTTCTGGTTTTACAGGCTTATCTCCTCCCGTTCCCGGCTTATTTTCTATTTTTGAAGAATAATAGAAGTTTACTGTATTTTCATTTCCTGAAGTACCTAAAACTGCATTTTCATTTAAAGTAGCTGTATATTCAATTTCATATTTCATGCTACTTCCTGCTGTCAAAGATGATAAATAAGAAGTCTGAAAATCAAATACAACATTATTGCTTCCTGCTTTTGTATCTACCGTATAATCTGTTCCCTTTGATAACTCTGTTCCACGAACACTTCCATTCATTGGATAAATTTTTACACTGCTATCATCAAAGGTAAGACCTTTTCCCATGATATCTTTTACTGCCAGCATTTTTAATCCGTCTGCCGGTATAATTGCTGTCATTGGAATCGTAAATGTAATCTTATCTCCAATCGCTGCTGTCTCTTTTTTTGTCTCTTTTTTGGTTCCATTAATTGCAGTGATATTTTTATCAATTGTTGGTGTACCAACTATATTTTTAGGATATGCTTTTATGTCTGTTTCCCATGATGTATTTCCACTTTCCTGATTCACAATAGATGGGATAGAAACGAAAAATGGAACGGATTTTGTTGTAACTGTAGCCGGAGCATCTGTCTCAGCAACTAAATACAATCCCTGTTCTAATTCTGTAAATTTTGCAACACCTGATGCATCCGTTTTCTTTGCTGTTCCACCTGTTACAAGTGTATTTGCAACATTTTTATTGCTATTATATGCAGTTTTTAATTTTGCGTCTAACTCTGTACTGCTTACTTTCGTATCCGAAAGACTTAACGCAGTTTTTACACTCTCGTCTACCGTATAAGAAAGCTGCACATTTCCATTTGTATCTGTCTCCTGAGAAATAGTACCTACTTTTTTTACAGTAAATTCTACATCCTTTAATGGCGTTTTTCCTGTTGGTGCTGTCTGTGCACTGCCTGATTCATCCCAGGTACTTGCCGTAGTATCCTGATATTTTGTAATGGTAATACTTCCGTTTGTTGAACTATCCGGATATTGTGTACTTTCTGCAGCCTTTACTGTTCCAGTCATTCCAACTGCAGTTGCCGCTGCTAAAAATAAAGTGGCTGCTTTTTTTAATCTTACACTGAAGTTCATAATAATCTCCTCCTACATTCCATTCATCTTTATTCTTTGGTTCTGTCTCTTTTCAAATAAACAATTCACATCAACATCGCCTCCTTCTCCTCAAAATAAACAATTCACATCAACATCGCCTCCTTCTCCTCAAAAAAAGCATTCCTGATGCTATCATAAGAATTGCCACACCTGATTTTAGAAATTGATCATATCTAACATTTGTGCCTGTTTGTGGCAAATCAAATGATTGTCCATTTGTAACTGTATAAGTCAGGTCATATTTTTTTGTTCCATTCAAGTCATATGGCAAAGTAATTTTGACTGGATCTTTTAAAAGAACATACCCTTTCTTTGTCTTTATCTCTTTCACCAGATAATTTCCTTCTTCTAAGCCTGTAAATTGACAGATTCCATCTTCCCCATTTACCGTTTCTGTTGTTAAGTCTATTGTTGGTTTGGAAGAATCTTCTGTCCAGACGTCTCCATTTACAACTGCCCTGTATAACCGAAATGTCACACCATTTATTCCTTTTTTTTCATCATCTACTTTTTGAATTTTAATACTTCCCTTTTTAATTACCTCATTATAAATCAAAAAAGATTCTTTAATATTATAACTTCCATCTGATCCTTTCGTATTATCCTTTAATGTTGTCTGAGACATAGAATTACCTTTTTGTTCTGTCCCATTCGCATCAAGATATGCATAACTTGTCTGATACACATTGGGATTTGATGTCAGGTCAATGACCGTTTTATCTTTCATTACAATCTGTGTTTCTTTTATCACATACCGTTTATTTGTAATTGTTGCTCCCTGTGAATCTTCTGCACTATCAAGTAGTGCCAGACTATGAAAGGTTCCGTTCCACTTTCCATTTCTTTGTTTGATGGTATCCGTTCGTAATAATTCCTGATATGCCTCCCCGGTTGCTGCTACAGTACCCTCTAAATACAATTCCACTGTCAAAGTTTTAATAGCCTTTCTTTCCTCTGGCGTAATTCCCTTCCATTCTTTTGTATAATCGATATGGATTGGCTGACGTACCGTTGAAAAAGGTGTAGTACTAATCGAAGACCACATAGAAGAAGAATGTTTCTTGGAATCCCGAACGCCTTCATCATATGGTTCTCTGTCTAATTGTCCTAATGTAAAGGATAAGTCTGTACATTTATTTGGCATAATCATAACCGAATTTTCTGCAAATCCATCCGCACCAATCGCATCATTTCCAGAAGCCCACTCATTCGTTCCACCATTGTATGCATAGGCTGTATTTTGTCCTACTGTATAAGAAGTCTGGATATTAGAGGCATAAGATTTTCCATTTATACTATAATTATCTACAATATATGCACTTGAAATTCCATTTGTCTGTGTTGGAAGAACATATTCCGGACCGGTATAATGTGGATATTTTTCCCAACTAGTTGTATCTACAGTTGGATTTAAAGAATTAATAACGTAATACGTGGCATCCATTACACTGTAATTCTGGTCCTTTTCATTTGCAGCAGCTACCAGCTGGATATCCTTTTGTTCTGTATCATCACTATATTGAAAAGAAAGATCTACATGAAATTCTTTTACATTCTGCCAGACCCATCCACGATATAAACAGTTACTAATCTGCACCATGGGCTGGTAACTTCCCTGATAACCATAATCATTATCATCCCATGGAACATCCTTATTTCTGTTTTTCGATGGTGTGATTTTAATGAGTGCTTTTGCATTAATCATTCGACCTTTATAGTATCCGACATTTTTATATTTTACCGTAAAGTACATTGTTGTAGTTTTTAAGGACCGATCTTCTTTTTTCCATCCTTCTTCATATTCCCATTTATACCCATCATAACCGTATGATCCATACACATACTGATCCGAAGATGGAGCAAATAATATTGCAATTCCCCCATAATGCGTTTCACCTCTCATGGATTTATACATGGAATTCCATATTCCATAACCATCATTGCTATCATTATTCCAGAAATTTCCCTGTGATATGGACTTATCTACCGAATCCTCTTTATCATCTCCTTCTGTATCTGCACTGATATCCTTAATCTGGTAATATCCATTTTCATCTTGATCAATACCTGTTCCATGGTCTATAATTTCTGCACTCGCTCCTTCCATATTATTTAGAATCTGAAGATTGTTCATTGGTGCATAGGTACCTTTTCCTACCTTTTCTGGCTCTTTTAAATTTTTATTGCCATTAATCTCATTAGAATACATAGCTATTCCATTTTTATTTTCTGTGCTGAATTTTTGCGTTTTTGTCTTTTTTTTCTGAGTTTCTTTCGTTGTCTGTACATCCGTCTGTTTTGTTTTATCTTCTTTTCTGTCCGTATCCTCTGTCTTCTCACTTGTTGTATCATTCACAGTCTCTGACTGTGCTGACGATATTTCTGTTAAAGATTGTTCCTCCTTGTCTTGTGTCCGCTCTGTCTGTTCCGTAAAACCATCTGCCTGCACTGTCGTTGTGCTCGCATCTCCATCTAAATCTATAGATTCTGTTTGTGTATCATAAACTCTATCCATAGCTCCCGTTCTAAGCGGAAAATATGATACCAGAAAAACAATGCATAACAAATAAGCAATCTTTCTTCTCCCTTTCATAAAAATGACTCCCTTCTTTATTGACCACTCTGTTCACATTTTTTGTTGTAAAATTAGATATTGGTAGCTTTGCATTCATATCGTTATAAATGAATGCATTCGAATATTGATTTGATGTTTTGACAGAAATAGTAAGTCTTGTGATAGAAGCTAACTATTTCATATTTAGATAATTTAAATCCTCTTACTATTTTTATAACATATCTTTCTTTAAAAAATCAAGTATAACTTTTCTTCTTATTTTTTTGTTTCTTTTCTAGTACTTATTCAATATATCTGCAAATCAGGTTTTGCCTATATATTTCTTACATTATCATCTATTCGACATTTTTTTTATTTTTTTACCATTACTATTGTGCATATGTAATATGAGATTTTTTAATAAAATTTATATATTTTTTCTATTTTCAATTTTATGTATTTTTATCCTTTCTCATTTTTTTGTGCTTTTTCCTTTGTTTGAAAAAAATATTTTTTCCCAAAACATACCAATTGTATAAGATTTCTTTTTTTCTATTTTTTCTATTTTCTTTTTCTGATTCTGTGTTATGATAAAGAAAAGGATTTTTTGATTATATTTTTTAGTATTAAGGAAAGAGGTAATTTTATGAAAAAGAAAGTATTAGTTCCCGTTATGGCTATTTGTGTTGCTTTAGCTGCTTCTTTTAGTGGATGTGGTTCTTCAGACAGTAACAGTTCCAATTCTGCAACAGCAGAAAAAGCTTACAAAGTACCAGATGAAATGTCAAAAGAAGTCTATGACTGTGGATTAGATGCTGTAAGTGTATTAGATGATTACTTAAATGGTAAGGCAGATCTTGACAGTGCCTATAATTCTATCGCTTCTATCAATTCTAAGGCTCAGTCAGCTCAGAGCTCTTCATTAGTTAAGGATCGTAATGTTTGCCTTGCAATTTCTACATGTGAATCAACACTTGTAGATATTAAGAGTCCTTTTGCAAATGGTGCTACCGCTGCTGGTAACAGAACACCATCAGACAAAGTAAAAGATCAGTTAGAGTCTTTGAAGACAGCACTTGAGATGTAATTGCATCCCAAAAAAGAACCCCGTTTCCGGGGTTCTTTTTTTGTCCTTTTTATTTGATTCTGATTATCTGGATTCTAGAAAATGTTCCTGTCTTCATGGCTGTACCTTGTTTTACGTAAGCACATATTTTAAATCGATATGTTTTTCCTTTCTTTAATCTAGAAATGGTAACTTGATTCTTCTTTACGGTTTTATAGAGTTTATATTTCCCTTTTGATTTTGATGCACGATAGCAATAAATCTTATATCCGGTCGTATTTTTCTGCTTCTTCCAGATAAAAGTAACCTTTCCTGATTTACCTGTTTTTTTCTTTACTACAATTACTTTTGCAGGTTTCTTGATGCTCTTTTTCTTTCCTGCAGGTGCAACACTTGTATTTTTCTTTGTTTCTTCCACATTTTCTGTTGGATTCGTGGAACTTGTCGGAGTCTGCACATCTGACTGTGACGAACTGCTAGTTGTCTCTGCCTGTGTTGTTGTCTCCTCTTTTGTTGTTGCCTCTGGCTCTGTACTTGTTTCCGCCTGCGTTGTTGTCTCCTCTTTTGTTGTTACCTCTGGCTCTGTACTTGTTTCCGCTTGCGTTGTTGCTTCTTCTTTTGTTGTTGCCTCTGGTTCTGTACTTGTCTCTGTCTGCGTTGTTGTCTCCTCTTTCGTTGTTGTCTCTGGCTCTGTACTTGTCTCAGTGGTTGATTCTTTTGTACTTTCAGTTGTTTCATCTTCTACAACATGAATGACACATCCTCTGGTTATGCCATCTACTGTTGCCTGTACAAAAGCTTCCCCTGGTTTCTTTGTAAGAAATGTACCATCTTCATCTATAATTTCAACAATTTCCGGATTAGAAGACTTCCATGTTACTTTCTTATCTGTAGCATTTTCTGGCAATACAGTTGCCTGCAGACGATGTTTTACTCCTGCCTTAAAACTAATATGATAGTAATTTAACCGAACTTCATTTACCGGAACATAGGCACTTGTTGTTTCTTCCTGTTTTGTAGTTGATAATTCTGTTGTACTTTCTCTCTGCGTCGTAACTTCCTCTGTTGTTGTTACTTCCGGTTCTGTGATAACTTCTGTTGTTGTTACTTCTGGCTCTGTTGTAACTTCTTCTGTCGTTGTTACTTCTGGCTCTGTGATAACTTCTGTCGTTGTCACTTCCGGCTCTGTGATAACTTCTGTTGTTGTCACCTCTGGTCCTGTTGTAACTTCTTCTGTTGTTGTTACTTCCGGCTCTGTTGTAACTTCTTCTGTTGTTGTTACTTCCGGCTCTGTTGTAACTTCTTCTGTCGTTGTCACTTCCGGCTCTGTTGTAACTTCTTCTGTCGTTGTCACTTCTGGTTCTGTTGTAACTTCTTCTGTCGTTGTTACTTCCGGCTTTATTGTAACTTCTTCTGTTGTTGTCACCTCTGGTTCTGTTGTGACTTCTTCTGAGGTAGTTTCTGTTACGGTTTCTGTCTCTGTCTGAGATTCCGTTTCTGTTACGGTTTCTGTCTCCGTTGCTGTTTCTGACCCTGTTGCTGACTCTGTCTCTGTTGCTGTTTCTGACTGTGATTCACTCGTAGTTTCTGTCGGCTTCTCGAATCCATATGTTTTATAATCTGGAAGTTCATCTTTTGTAATGAATAAATCACTATTATAAATCTTATTTAATGTTTCCGGTGCATTTTTTTGCTCACTCATAAGATGATCTCCATACCAAGGGCATGCATATAACCAGAATGCCGATTCATCCATTATATTTTCTACAGATGGAATGGTATCACACTCTGCCATAGATACCATTTTCTTGCCTTCATACATCTTTACAAGACTATAAAAGGTAGACGAAAGAGCACTTTCATTGGGCTTATCTGTTGCATTGTATTTATCATATGCGATGATGTCTACATAGTCATCTCCCGGATACCAGTCTTTTGAATTCTCATATGTATAAGAATTAAATTCCCAGATTAAGTTATGCAATCCATATTTCTCTGTCAAGGTTGTATACATTAATCTCCAAAGTTCCTTATATGCTTCACTTCCGGCATTTGCCCACCAGAACCATTCTCCTGAGCAGTCTGCTGTACCAGATCCACCTGCTTCATGCAATGGTCTGAAAATAACCGGAACATCGGCATCCTGTAATAACTTTAATTTCTCTGCAATTGATTCAAGGGAAAGCATAACATACTGGTATTCTTTCGATGTATGATCCTTAATCTTAGACGCATCAAAATTAGTTGTTACAGAATTTGCACCATTTACATAAAAGGCTGACTGTTCATATGGAAGCTTATCTCCTACATTGTAAGTAGACATATCCGCCGGAGCAAACCAATGCCAGGATGCTGTCGCAATTCCTCCTTCTTCATTGACCCATTTAATCATCCGGCTTACTGTTCCATCTTCCCATCCAAACAATGGATTCGTGGCTAAAAAGTCAAATCCACGAACTGCTGGAGATTTCCCGGTTGTTTTAGTCAGATAGTTAAATTCATCCTCATTTACACCAAAACAAGTTTCCTGCTGGCCTGTCAGAGAATGTTTTCCATAAATGTCTGCTAAATAATTCATCAGTCCCTGTGTGGACTGTGTTACCTTCTTGTCTGACAGAGTCGCATTTCCCTTTAATTCCGGTAATGTTGCTTTTTCAACTGTCAGGTAATCAAGATACGTCCATCCCCAGAAAGCCTCTACCGTAATTGTATTTTCTCCGGCATTCAGCTTATACGTACCGATATTCAGTTCTTTCCATTCATCTGTAATCGCAAAATTAACGGTTGCTGCAGTCTGTCCATTCACTAAAACATACTGTGATTTCGCTCCCCGGTCTTTTGGCTGATAATACCGAATGGTCAAATCATACATACCGGCTTCTTCTACGTCTACCTTGACCGTTACAGAATCTCCTGTACTGTGATCATGTAAATCCACACATTTAGTACCTTCATACACTGCTTCTGCTGTCTGTCCGGCCATAGTTCCATCTTCAAATTCATACTTTTGCGCTGCTGCATATGCTTTTTTCACTGTCGGTACCATCGTAATCCCTGATACCAGACTTGCAGCAATAAACGCTGAAAAAATTCTTTTTACGATTCTTCGTTGTCTGTTTGATTTTTTTCCCATTTTTTCCTCCTTCAAAATCACTCTTTCTTTTGCTACATTTTGCATCATGTACAAAAAAACGCATTCTGGCTCACATCCATATGCGTTTTTTTAATTTTATTTTACATTTTTTTCAATTGTCTGTCTAGAACGAAATTTCATTCTTTTTTACTTGTTTTATATTTTTCTATTTCATCTTCTAATTCCTGAGCTTTCTCTTTCGTAAGATAAAACTGACACTGGTATATCACATAATTCGCTTTCTTTTTAGGCATAAAAGCAATGTAAATTCTATAATTTTCTTTTTTTATTTTACTAATATCATTGTATACAATCCGGTCATAACAGGTTTTTAATGTCTTTGGCTCATAAGAACGAATATTCTGAACGAAATTTAAAATTCCTTTTCTCTCTGCATCTGTAATCGCCCCTCTGTATAATGAAAAATCTAACTTCGTATCTTCTTCCGACTCTGGCTCAAATACTTCACAATACAATCTGCATGTTTCGTCCTTTTTCATCTTTGGTACAAGCTTACTGTACCCAAATCCATTCGTAAAATAAGCAGCTGTAGAAATTCCTACAAAAATAACAAATATCAATGCAAAAGAAACCACAGACTTTAGAATCTCTCTGATATTAATTTTCCCTCGCTTTATAATCAAATCGATAATAAAATATACAATAAACGTAAGAATACAACCGACCTTTTCGTTTCCTAATCCCGAAAATCCAATGAGAAGTGTAACTGCTCCTAAAAACATAAATATATTTTTAGTAAAACGAAATACAAAAGGATTCCCAATTCCCTGTCCGTCTCTTTTCTTATACAAAAAACCACTGATTCCAAAGACAATACACGAAATAAGGATACTAATCCATGTCGGCCAGGTCCAGATCGTATCTTTTTCTGCCATTGATATCACACTCGTATAGGTCCAATAAGGAAAGAAAAAAGTTCCTTTCCATATACCTGAAAAAGATTCTATCAGATACTGACCAAAAAAGAATGGAATTGCAGTAATACAAAATAGCAGTATCATTGAAAAATAGCAGCTTTCTGCAAATGTACCACAAGAGACACAACAGAAAATGACAATTGCATTTGTAAATAATACAACCACCACAGTGGATACTGCTGCCATACAAAATTCATGTGGAAGCTGCTTTAAAATATTGGGCCTTTGTCCCCGAATCAAAAGCATTACATAAGAAAATGCAAACGAAAATATCCCAGCCACAAATGTAGGCAGCAACTGTATCCAAAACATTGCTAAAATCTTTGATATATAACGTTCCACTGCACTTACAGGAAGTGCAAGCTTAACATCTGCAAGTTGTGAAGAATTCATATCACGAAACAAATTCAGACAAAGAATAAATCCAACAAAAATCGTCCCATATAATAAACAGATTCCAAGAAAAAGTTCTGCATCTGATTTTTTGCTACTAATTCCTAATCCGGTCAGAACAGAGCCGGCTCCTAAAAGAATCCCCATAATAATAAAAATATTTTTTTGTATCTTGCATTCTGCCCTTGTCATTCTCCTAATCCGCTTCAACGATATCTGTTCCATAACCTCTTACCTCCAATTCGTAAATAAATATTTCTTCTAGTGTAAGCGGAATTGTTTCTATAATATCTGCTGCAAGAGGTTTTAATTTTTCTAATATCTCTTCTTCACTTCCCCTGACAACAATCTGTACAACACTTCCTTCATTTTTATATTGGATGACATTGATTCCAAGCTTTACAATATCCTGACAAATAAACTGTAAATTTTTCTTTATAATCTGAACCTTCCGAAAATTACTTGTAATAGCATTCACCTGATTTGCAAAAATCAAACGTCCATGATGAAGCAGCATTGCCTGATCACATAATTCACTAATCTCTGAAATATTATGTGAAGAAATCACAATTGTCATTTTTCGTTCTTTTCTTTCCTGCATAATCATTTGTTTGACTATTTTTCTCATAGCCGGATCTAACCCGTCAAATGCTTCATCTAACAGTAAATATTCCGTCTGACATGCTAACGCAACAATAACGATTGCCTGACGTTTCATTCCTTTTGAAAATTTTTGTAATTTTTTATGGATATCTAAAGATAAATTCTCGCATAAACGATAAAAAATTTCATCAGAAAACTGTGGATAAAATTCTTTATAAAACTCTTTTAACTGTTCTAAATTAAATCTGGTATACTGAATTGTTTCATCATTTACAAAAAAGATTTTTTCTTTTGCCTTAGGATGATCATATATTTCCTCTCCATCAATCTGAATACTTCCCTGTTCCGTCTTATATACACCACAAATCATGCGCATCAATGTTGATTTTCCTGCTCCGTTTGAACCTAAAAATCCATAAATGCACCCATCCGGAATAGAAATACTTACATGCTCTAGTGCTGTAAATTCTTCTTTTCTTTGAAATGTATCTGTAAATCTCATTGAAACATCTTTAATCTCAATCATTTTGTTTCCCCTTCTGTCAACTTCTTCTTATGTCCTGGTGTCGCAAGCAAAAAGAATCAAGTACAACTTTGGCACCTGATTCTTTTCCTCTTATTCTATCCTGTTAAAAATGTTGATAAAGTTCTATCTCTTCTCGATTGTTCTTCCTACTCTAACAACAAAATATATAACAATTTTATGTATTTTTTTAGAGTTCTTCCCTCACTCGCTAATTCTTCTATTCTCTTATCCGCAAGTTATTATCTTATTACTTTCTAGAATACGTCATCAAATGATACGTTTACCCCATTCCCTCTGTCATCATCTTCATCGTCATCATCTTCCATAGCAGCTGTAACTGATTCATATGCTGAAAGATTAACATAATCCTTCTCGATCAGTTCTGCAAGAATCTCATTCGCTTCTGCTTCATCCTTTACAATTGTAACAACAAGCGAATCGTCTACTGCCTGAAATACAATTGTATTCATATAATTGCCATCTTCCTGCTCTAAAGCATTATTTTTGAATGTACCAAATGTAACCTCCTGCACAGATACTGTTCCATCTTCTTTATATAGTATTCTCATGAATCTTCTACCTCCTGAATTTAAATTGCACGAAACTCTAAAATATAATACTTAAAAAGATTACAATGTTATTATAATATATTCTTACCATATATGCAATTAATGTTTTTGTTTTTTAATCAAATAAAAAACCTCCAGCCAAACGACTGGAGGATAAAAATCTGGGGGAGCCTAGTGGCTTCGACACCACTAGGCGTGAGTATGAAAAATGTTATATCTAATAGATAGGGGTATTAGATATAGTAGCACTAGTTCTCACCGGTGCAGTAATAAAATAACATATATATAGATAGATGTCAACACTTTTTCAAAATTTTTTTATTTTTTTTTAATTTTTTTCTTTTTAATTCGTCGTAATATAGGTTGGATATCCCATACTACGTAATTTATCTTCCATCCTGACCGCATTGTCTAATACCCGATAAGCCCCTACCTGTACTTTATAAAATTTATGATCAAATAAAATATAAGCCGGAAATCCCATCGTCTGAAGCTGTGTTACCATTTGTTCTGCATATGGATGATTTTCAAATGCCCCTACCTGAACCCGGTACAACTGATAAGATTTCTCCTCATCTGCTTTTGTTTCCGTCTGCACCTGATCTAATGTATTGATAATTCCATCGGCAATCGCCTCTGCCATCTGATAAAATTTTTGATCAAACAACTCATTATCTTTTTCATTGTCAATAAACCCTGCCTCAATCAAAACGACCGGCATTTTTGTACGTTTCAAAACAACAAGATTCGGTCTTTCATCCACACCTAAATTTTTAAACCCTAATTTTTCAAGTTCCTGATTGATATTGCGTGCAAGTTCCGCCTTAATTCCCTGATCATTATATACCAATGTCTGCACTCCACTGCCATTTCCAGGCTCCTCTGCAGCATTTCTGTGAAATGACACAAAATAATCCACGCCCTCTTCATTCGCCTTCGTTGCCTTTTCAAATGGTGACTGATAAATATCTTCCATTCGGGTATACCTGACATCTACGCCACGATTTTCTAATATATCTCCCAATGCAAGTGCAAGCTGTAAATTATCATCCTTTTCTTTTCTTCCTTCAAATACAGCTCCGGGATCTTTTCCTCCATGTCCGGCATCTAACATAACGGAATATGCCAAATTATCACCTCATTATTTCAAACATCATCTTTTATAGTATATGTAAGATTCATTTTCTTTGTTCCTTTTCTCAATAAATAAGCAGCCTGAATGACTTTGTATTTCGGACTGTTTCATTCTCGTTAACACTTGATTTGAGTGCGTTTTACGTAACTCAAATCTTAGTGTCTGCTACGTGAACGTTGCAAAGTGCATATCATGTCCCCATACATGCCATTCAGGCTGCATCTTTTTGGAATACAAAATCTTATTTTGTTGTTCCTTCTGTTGTCATTGCGTCTCCAATATCTTCTATTCCATCTTCGACTGCATCTCCCACATCACCAATCGCATCTCCGATATCATCTACAACTCCCCCATTTTTTCCTTTTTGTGTACTTTTTTCTGTCTGATTCTCTGCTTTATGAGATGATGTTTCTTCTTTCTTTGTTGTTTCTCTGTCTGTTTCCTCCCGTTTTGTTTCACTTGTTTCATTTGTCGTCGATTCTGTTGTAGTTTCGCCTTCATTTCCATTCCAGGAGCATCCACTAAATACCAGAATTGCAGCTAACAATGAAAAAGAAACAAGAAGAGTTTTTGCTTTGTTTGTCCATTTTCTCATAAAAAAATCTCCTTTTATAATATTAATCGGGGGATAAGCAAAACCTGCTTATCTCTTTCTTAATATGCACAAAAGGAGATTTTTCATTCATAAAACCATCATAAAACAATAATCAATAAACGATGCTTTTATTCGTCAATTACATTTGACATATCGTACATGCCTGGTTGTTTTCCAGGTAAATATTTAGCAGCAGATACTGCACCCTTAGCAAATATTGCCTTAGAATATGCGGTATGCTTAATCTCTATTACTTCATCTAATCCTGCAAAAATAACTTCATGTTCCCCAACAATATTGCCGCCACGAACTGCACTGATTCCAATTTCTTTCTTCTCTCTTTTTTTCCGTTCCTGACTTCTGTCGTATTTATACTGATACTGATGATCTAATTCATCATTGATTGTATCAGCTAAAGCAAGTGCCGTACCGCTTGGTGCATCTAACTTCTGGTTATGATGTTTTTCAACAATTTCAATATCAAATCCTGCCTCAGATAAAATTGGTGCTGCCACCTTTAATAACTTCATAATTGTATTAATACCTAAAGACATATTAGCTGATTTTAAAATTGGAATCTGTTTCGATGCTTCCTGTACTTTTTCTAACTGACTTTCACTAAGTCCTGTGGTACATAAAACCAAAGGAAGCTTCTTTCTTACACAAAAATCAAGTAATGCATCTACTGCTACTGCGGCTGCAAAATCTATCACAACATCTGCTGATACTTCGCATTCGTCTAATTTTGTATAAACGGGATATGCATTGTGTCCATCATCTGAAATATCAATTCCTGCAACAATCTGTGCATTCTCATCTGCTGCAACAATCTCTGTAATAACCTGACCCATTTTTCCATTGCAGCCATGCATGATTATATTTACCATTTTCTTAAGTCCTTTCTTCTAACAATAACAAACACGACCTTATTATTGTTCACTGTTTCTAATTCCTTATTTGATTACACCATAAGCTCTCATTGCTTCTGCAAGTCTCTGCTTATGTGCATCTTCCATTTCTGTTAACGGTCTTCTTAATGTTCCTACATTTTTTCCCATTAAATTCAGCGCAGCTTTTACCGGAATTGGATTCACTTCACAGAATAATGCATCAATCACATCCATTGCTTCTAACTGTAAAGCAAGACTTTCTTTTACCTTTCCTTCAAAGAACTTTGCAACAATATCATGTGTCTTTTTCGGTGCAATATTCGATAATACAGAAATAACCCCTTTTCCTCCTAAAGCTAATACAGGCACAATCTGATCATCATTTCCTGAATAAATATCAAGTGCTCCATTCGAAATGGCAGCTAAATGTGCAACCTGCGAAATATTACCGGAAGCCTCCTTAATCGCTACAATATTGTCTGCTGACTTAGCTGCTTTCATTGCAGTTTCCGGCAAAATGTTACATCCTGTTCTACTTGGTACGTTATACATAATAATTGGAACATCTACTGACTTCGCAATATCTGTAAAATACTGTACAAGACCATTTTGTGTAGACTTATTATAATATGGAGTAACTGCCAGCAGTCCATCCACACCACATTTTGCTGCTTTCTTTGATAATGTGGTTGCCTCTAATGTACTGTTTGAACCTGTTCCCGCAATAACCGGAATTCTCTTTGCTGTTTTTTCAACTGCATACTTTATGCATTCTAAATGCTCCTCATGGGATAATGTTGATGATTCTCCTGTCGTTCCACAGATGATAATCGCATCTGTTTCATTGGCAATCTGTTCCTCGATTAATTCTCCTAATTTATCAAAATTAACCGTTCCATCCTGATTCATTGGTGTAACAATTGCAACACCTGCTCCTGTAAAAATAGACATAAGAATTCATTCCTCCTAAAATAAATTTATGCGAGTATGCTTCCCCTCTAATCTCATTATAAAAGAGCTAACCTTGGTTAGCTCTTAAAGATTCACTATCGTCTCTTTAGGTAGCTCTCCATCTGAAAGATGACAGTTACATAATTCTTCATTATGTACCCAAGAATTATCCATTCAGGTGTCTAATTCTTTCGGCAATGTTTCCTTTCATCTGTCGTCATCTGCGCCTGACACATCAGACAGCTTACTGATAAACATCGCGACCTCTACTCACACATCACTTAGACTATAGCATTATTATATTCTTGTGTCAACTTACCTGCCAAATTTTTTTATTTTTCGGCATCATCGTATTCTAACTTACTGACTGAAACTTCATATGCAGTATGCTTTTCAATCTCTTCCTCACTAATTTTTTTCACATACTCTCTGCTTTGTACTCTTCCCCAGATCTGAATTCTTCCACCAACTTCAAAAGTTGAAGCATATCTGGCATTTCTTCCCCATGCAATGCATGGAATGTAATCGGATTTTCCGTATGGACGATTAACTGCAACTAATAAATCTGCAATTTCTCTTCCCAATGGTGTTTTTCTGTAAATTGGAGCTTTGCAAATAAATCCATCTAAATAAATCTGATTTGTCCTTCCCTGTTCCGGATTATCCTCTACAATTTCCCATTCTCTTACGAAAATTGATAATACGAGTCTGTTCTTCGTTCCTTCATGACGATTATACGAGCGGAACTGTCCAGAAACACATACCTGCTTACGCATGTAACTTTTTGTTACATCTACTAATCTTTCTGAAACCATAAGTGGAATTACGTCCACTAAATCACTTAACCGATTTACTGATACATCCACCATATAAAATCCCTCTCCAAATACCTCGTGGGAGAATCTAAAATCAGAAACTATTTCCCCAATTACGCTTACCTGATTATTTTCAATAACCTTATCTACCATGTGTTTTTCTCCTTCCATATTCTAAGCTGTGTTTTTCTTAGATACTACTCTCTATAATATATTATTTACACTCTGCTTTTATTACTTGCTGTTTCATTTATTTCTACCAAAATAATGTCCGGCCCAATCTGTTTGATACAAGAATAGGGAATCACAAATTCTCTTTCACTCCCAAATATCCCACAGATTTTACCAGGGACAGGAACAATAATGGCATGAATACATCCCTTGCAAATATCAAATTCGATATCTGCTACATATCCCAGTCTTTTACAATTGCAGCAATTTATCACTTCTTTTTGCCGAAGTTCCCACATTCTCATTTTACATCTGCCTTTTTTATTATTCTATGCATCTTAACTGCCAAAAGACACATCTAAGCCTTTAAATAATTTTTCATAGATCTAAGTGCATTTTTTTCTAAACGACTGACCTGAGCCTGTGAAATACCAATTTCATCTGCAACCTCCATCTGCGTTTTTCCTTTATAAAACCTTTTATTAATAATATCTTTTTCCCGGTTTGTCAGCCTCTGTATTGCATCCCGTAATGCAATATTTTCCACCCATCTTTCTTCCCGGTTGGATTTATCGCTTAACTGATCAACCACGTATAAAGGATCTCCGCCATCTGAATATACCGGCTCATAGATGGATACCGGACTTTGAATTGCATCTAATGCATATACAATTTCCTCTTCACTGTGACCGATTTCTGCTGCAATTTCTTTGACTGTGGGTTCTTTTTGTGACTGCTTCGTCAGCCTTTCTTTCGCATAGATTGCCTTATAGGCAGTATCTCTTAACGAACGACTTACACGAATGCTATTGTTATCTCTTAAATACCTGCGTATTTCTCCAATGATCATGGGAACCGCATAGGTAGAAAATTTAACATTTAATGTTAAATCAAAATTATCAATTGCTTTCATCAGTCCAATACATCCTATTTGGAACAAATCATCCACATTTTCATTTGTCTGGGCAAATCTTTGAATAATGCTTAATACAAGCCTTAAATTTCCCTGAATATACTTTTCTCTGGCCTGCATATCACCTTTAGCTATCTGCTCTAGTAATGTGGTCTTTTCTTCATTTTTCAAAAGTGGTAATTTCGAAGTATCTACTCCACATATTTCAACTTTATACAATGCCATATTCGTTCCTCCATGTTTATGATTTATATTAAAATCATTGACACTTCAGACCGTTTTTATACTAATTATTGGAACCTGACAATTTCCTTTTTTAACCTTTTCATAATCTTCTTTTCTAATCTAGAAATATAGGATTGCGAAATTCCTAAAAGATCTGCCACTTCCTTCTGTGTGCGTTCTTCTCCATCTAGTGTATTTAAACCAAATCTTAATTCAACGATTGTGCGTTCTCTGCGGCTGAGTCTGCCAACAGCAGCCTTTAACAGATTAATCTCCACTTCGTCTTCTATATTTTTACAAATAATATCTTCTTCCGTACCTAGTATATCCGACAATAGTAATTCATTCCCATCCCAGTCTACATTTAATGGCTCGTCAAAAGATACTTCCATTTTCGTCTTATTATTTCTTCTCAAATGCATCAAAATTTCATTCTCAATACATCTTGACGCATATGTGGCCAATTTAATTTTCTTTTCTGGATTAAAGGTATTTATCGCTTTAATTAACCCTATCGTTCCGATTGATATCAAATCTTCTACTCCCACGCCTGTATTATCAAACTTTTTGGCAATATAAACTACCAGTCTCAAATTATGCTCTATCAAAAGCGACTTCGCCTGTTCATCTTCTACGGTACCTAATTTATGAATTACCATACACTCTTCCTGTGTTGTAAAAGGTGCCGGTAATACATCACTTCCGCCAATGTAATGAATGTCTCCATGATTACGAAATAACATCCCGGTAATCGTCGGCAACAGCTGCATTTTTAATAGCATTTAATTTACCTCATTCCTAATCACTTCTGGATTTATTATCATTTGAAAATGCATATTGGATGACAAATCTGTCTTACATATTCCAATGAGTGGATGTTTAATCATGATTTTCTCTTCAAAATAAATTTCCATCGTATCAATATACATTGCCGGCATAAGTCCATTGGATTTTCCAACACTGCGATAAGGGATATAAGTAAATCCTTTATTTTTGACAGAATAAGTATTTAATAATTCCTTTCCAAGTCTCGCACTGATTACATGTACCGGATTCTTTGTAACCGGATCTTTTAATGAATTACCAGTATCTATCAGACCTTTCAGGCTCACTTTATTCTTTTCATAACACAGAACGACATTTACCACCTCCCTGTCTCTTCCTTTGTTTTTCCACAATTCCATTAGAATAATTCCTAATATCAGAATGCTTAATCCGATCATTATAAAAAATGAAGTTGTAATTCTGAAACAAAACGACACAATTCCATTGATTAAAAATACAGATGCATACAACATACAAATGCGTTGCAGAATCTGCCGGATTGTTCCTTTTCCAAATAAAATAATTGTTAAAATACTACTTGTAAGTATATATGTAACAAAAATCGTGTAATAAATAGACACTATCTTCAGTGCCACTGTAATGGATGCATATAAAGCACCAAAAAATGCTGCAAAAATAATTCTTGCAAGCTTCGTTTTTTTCCTTAACAGCTTCCCCGCGGTAAAAGCTGCTAACAGATCCATAAGGAAATTAATCATAAAAAAAACATCCAGGTAAAGAACATGTTTCATGTCATCCTCCTTACCTGCACTATTATATGCAATTCAAAGTGAATTTTTTGTCAAAACTTGGAGACAAAACCTATTTTTTTTCTGACAAAATCTGCATCTGTTTTCTTTTCCTTCTCTTTTATTTCTGGAAATATATTTATATTCGATTATTTTTCAATGCAAGCATTCAGATAAAGAAAAAAACTGCAATACAAATGATATAACATCCTCTGTATTGCAGTATCCCTGTTATTATTTACGTCTGCGTAAAAAATCCGGTATATTAATATCTCTTTGCTGAACCGTTGGTTCTGGCTTCGCTACTTGTCCACCAAAATTAAACATTGGCTTATTTGCGGAAGCATCTGCTGTATTCTGTGTTGGAGCTGTTGATGTAGTATTATTTGTGTGTCCACTTAAGAAACTTGGAGTAGACTGTGGCTGTTTTACAACTGTTGATTTCTTTGCCATACTAGACTGGAAACCACCAAAACGGCTTCCCTGTGTCTGACTGTCAAGTCCGGTTGCCATAACCGTAATCGTACATTCATCCGGATATGTATCATCATATCTGGCACCAAAGATAATATTTGCACCATCTCCGGCAAGTTCCTGTACGTAACTTGCTGCATCATTTGCTTCCATAAGACTGATATCTCCGGAAATATTAATGATGACATGAGAAGCACCCTCAATGGTTGTCTCAAGCAATGGACTTGTAACAGCTGTCTTAACTGCTTCTTCTGCCTTTTCATCACCTTTGCCGGAACCAATACCAATGTGAGCAATTCCTTTGTCCTTCATAACTGTCTGCACATCTGCAAAGTCTAAGTTAATTAACGATGGAACATTGATCAAATCAGTAATTCCCTGTACAGACTGCTGTAATACTTCGTCTGCCTTCTTAAGAGCTTCTGGGAAAGTTGTTCTTCTGTCTACAATCTCTAAAAGCTTATCATTCGGAATTACAATTAATGTATCAACTGCTTCCTTCAGCTTCTCAATTCCATCTAATGCATTGCTCATACGTGTTCTGGATTCAAAACGGAATGGCTTTGTAACTACACCTACCGTCAGAATTCCTAATTCCTTTGAAACCTTGGCAATAACAGGTGCTGCACCGGTACCTGTACCTCCACCCATTCCACAGGTAACAAATACCATATCTGCACCTTTTAACAATTCTGCTACTTCTTCTACATTCTCTTCAGCTGCAGCTTCTCCAACACTTGGCTGTGCTCCT
Source organism: uncultured Lachnospiraceae bacterium (assembly GCA_934339365.1). Classification (GTDB taxonomy): domain Bacteria; phylum Bacillota; class Clostridia; order Lachnospirales; family Lachnospiraceae; genus UBA3212. The sequence continues at coordinate 173,143 of CAKRHW010000001.1, forward strand.
GCACCTAAACCTTTTGTCAACTTCTCACCAATCTGAAATACAGTAGGAGCTTTACATCTCGCTAAAGCCTGTTTATCTGTATTAATACCAATAAACTCAACTCCTCCAATATTTTCATCTATCATTCTATTTACAGCATTATTACCTGCTCCACCTACACCTACAACTATAATCTTTGCTGCTGCATCAGCATCATTTGTTTTAATTTCCAGCAAGGTCTTTTCCTCCTCTATTTCTTGAATTAAATTTGTTCTCTTTTGCGGCATCTTTTCCAGCCAAAAACATATATACTATATAATATAATCAAATGAAAAAAATATCAACAAAAACTTTCAATTTTTTATTTTGAAGATGACTTTGAAGCTGTACTTTTTTTCAAAATATAACTTCCATCTTCTTTATACTCTGTCATATCAAGTGTTCCCTGTTTCTTTTCTAACAGGCTTTGCATTCCTTCTAAATCAGACATTTTTTCACTCAACATATCGTCATTTCCTAGATTAACAGTTACATTCTTTATATATAATGTCACAGAACTGTCTTTTTTATGAATGTAAATCTTATCTGCCTGTATCTTACATTTTTTTATTAATTTTGTCACGTTTAAAATCCGTTCAAAAATTTGATCGTTGTTGATTGGCAGTTTTTCCTGTTCCACAGCATATTCGAATGACAATCCTGTAATCTGCGGAACATCCTCAATTAATTTCGTTGAAATCTCTACAACTATTCCATCTTTGTCAAAATAAAAATAACGACTCATGTAATAAAAATAACCAATAATTTTTTTCTCGTAAATATTAATGGTAATACTCGTTAAAGAATGAAATTCTATGTCATATTTTTCCACAAAAGGAATCTTTTCATGCTTTTTAAATTTATTTTTCAGATACAGCCATGCACTACAAGGTGACGACTTATCTCCTAATATTGCTTTTTTTATATTATCTTCTGTATTTTGTACATTTCCGGTTATTTCAACTGTCTTTATCCTGATTGACAAAAAAGAAATGACACAAATCAAAAGTATTCCGACTATCCCTCCAAGAATCTGAAGTCTTTTTTTCCTTCTCGTGCTGATTCTCATTTTTTCTCATCACCTGCCTTTATTGGTATTGTATGCATCCACCCATATGGTTCACATCCATCGTTAATCGTTCATATCCCCTTTTGATATAGCCCTGATCTAAAATTACCGTCTCTCCACTCGCTAACATTCCTGCAAATACAAGAGCCGCTCCTCCCCTTAAATCTTTCGATCTGACATTTGTTCCTTTCAGCTTAGAAGGACAAACCCAAAAACGCTGTGACCCACAAAATCCAATTGTTGCACCCATTTTTAAAAGTTCTTTTGCTGCTTCGCATCGATTGGAAAATACTGTCTCTTCGATTAATGTTTTCTCCTGTGCACAGGTACACAAAACCATAAAAGCTGACTGCAAATCTGTTGGAAATCCCGGATAAGGTTTTGTTACAAGAATTCGTGGTGAAAGAAGCTTCTGTCCTTCTTTTCTGGTAATTCTGATTTTATCACTTTCTGTTCCAATCTTACAGCCCATTTTTTTTAATACAAAAATCACTTCTTGTAACTGTGCCGGTGAAATTCCTTTTAGCAAAAGATCTCCGCTGCATCCGGCAGCCATTGCAAGATATGTTCCTGCAACAATCCGGTCTCCTGGAATCTGCACACATACTTCTCTGCAGCTGTCCTTGGCCGGATAAATGGTAATCTGATCCGTTCCTGCTCCATAGATACTTCCTCCCATCGTCTCTAGAAACTGTGCTAACAGAACGATTTCAGGCTCTCTTGCTGCATTCTTAATTCTTACCGGTCCATCTGCCCTGACTGCTGCCATCATAAGATTCTCTGTAGCACCAACACTCGGAAAAGGAAGTACAATACTTCCTCCTCTGATTCGGTCACACGTTAAATCAATGCGTCCCTCTTCTTCTTTTACAAAGCAGCCTAATTTCTTTAATCCTTTGATATGCAGATCAACCGGTCTCTCTCCGATTCTGCACCCACCCGGTTTACTTATTTTCGCTTTATGAAACCGTCCGGCAAGTGCACCAAGAAAGCAAATGGAAGAACGCATTTTTTCTGTCTTTGAAGCTTCTATCTCACAGGAATCAATTTCTTTGGTATCTACTATCAAAATCTCGTCTTCCCATGTGATTTTTGCCCCTAAATCTTTTAAAATCTGAATTGCATTTTCCACATCACTGATTCTTGGGCAATTTGATATCATTGTTTTTTGCGCTGTTAATATCGTAGCGGAAAGGATTGGCAAAGCTGCATTCTTAGAGCCCTGCACCTGAATTTCTCCAAATAATCTTCTGTGACCGGTTACACGATAACAATCCAAGCTTTATTCCTCCCAGTCTGTAATACAGCATTGTAATTTTGCCCTCAATTTCATTATATTCAATTTTAAAAAAATTGCTACTTATTTCTGATTCCAAGTGAGACAGACAAAACCATTCCCATCTCTGCAAGTAAAAACATAATGGATGTTCCTCCATAACTGATAAATGGAAGTGTTACACCTGTATTAGGCATAGTGTTCGTTACAACCGCAACATTCATCAGAACCTGGATTGCAATATGTGCCATTGTTCCGACAACGAGCAGAGAAGTAAACAAATCCGGGGCATTATTCGAAATTGTCATAAACCTCCAAATCATAAATAAAAACATTCCGATTACGGCAATTCCACCAAACAATCCAAGCTCCTCACAGATAATAGAAAAAATGTAATCGTTCTGTGCTTCTGGTACAAATCCCAGTTTTTGAACACTCTGGCCTAATCCTTTTCCAAAAAGTCCACCGGAACCAATTGCATACAATCCCTGTACAATCTGATAACCGCCTTCTGCTGAATAGGTCTCTGGATTTCTCCAGACTTTAATACGGTTAGTACGATACCCACCACTTCCATGTAAACTACTAAGCAAAAGAGCAATTACACCGGCTACACCGATAATTGCACACAAAGGAATTATTTTGTTTTTCTTTGGAGCAGCAACATACATCATCACAATTCCAATAAAACAGATAATGATAGCCGAACTCATATTAGAAGTAAGGAAAAAGATCAGAATCGCCGGAACACCCGCAATCATAAATATTTTCAGGGCATTTCCCATTTTATTTAATGTATATGCTTTCTTGCTCAGTACACGTGCGAGCAGAATAATCACTGCCCACTTAATAAACTCAGCCGGCTGTATCGTTCCAATTCCTATATTAATCCATCGGCTTGCACCATTACTCGATACACCAATCGGTGTCTTAACAAGAAATACCGAACATACTGCAATAACATAAATCGGAAATGCATATTTTTTTAATCGTTTGTAACCAAATAACATCACTGCAAACATGGCAACGCCTCCAAGTGTTGTTGCAAGCAGCTGCTTTTTCAAATAAAATCCGGCATCTGAAAACTTCATGCGTGATTCATAAGAACTGGTGCTATAAAGCATTACCAGTCCAAAGCAAAGCAAAAATACAATGATGAACAAAAGACTAAAATCGAAATATCTGCCAGAATCTGTTCCAACCGTTCTTCTTGCCTGCGGTCTGGATTTTGTCCGGGTTCTAGACGTTGTTCTTGTTGTGGTTCTTCTGGTATTATTTCCCATATCTTTCTCCTTTCAGAACACTCCTACAAGTTTCTAACATAATCCTTAAATAATCTTCCTCTTTCTTCATAACTTTTAAACATATCCCAGCTTGCACATGCAGGTGATAGAAGCACCACCTCTCCATCTTTGGCAAGTTTCGCAGACTGTTTTACTGCCTCTTCTAATGAATCCACTTCATATACCGGCTGATAATTCTTTCTTTTTGCTGTCGCCGCAATTTTATCCTTCGTTTTTCCAAGTAACACAAGTGCTTTGATCTTACCATGGAATGCATCAAACCACTCGTCATATTCTGAACCTTTATCATAGCCTCCTGCAATTAAAATCGTCGGTTTCGACATTGCTTCAATTGCTTTTATTGATGCATCTGTATTCGTTCCCTTTGAATCATTATAGTACATAACACCATTAACTGTTTTTACATATTCAATCCTGTGTTCAACTGCCTGAAACTTTTTCACCGTTGAAATAATTACATCCATTGGCACACCCATACTTTTTGCAACACCAATCGCTGCCATAACATTTTCTGCATTATGTACTCCGACGAGCTGCATCTGGGATACATTCATAAGAACCTGCTCTTTTCCATCTTCAGCTAAAATAATATCTCCATCTTTTAAATATATTCCATCTTTTAACTGTCTGGCACTTGAAAACCACAGAATCTTTGCTTTTACAAGTTTTGCCTTGTCTTTTAAGATTTCATCCTCATAATTTAATACGCAGACATCATTTTCGTTCTGATTCATAGTAATGCGAAACTTAACATTGGCATAATTATCCATCGTATAATGTCTGTTTAAATGATCTGGTGTAATATTCAATATTGCTGAAACACCTGGATGAAATTGATCAATCGTTTCTAATTGAAAACTGCTGATTTCAGCTACTGTAACGGATTCTTCCTTCGTGTCTAATGCAACGCTTGTATATGGAATTCCAATATTTCCAACTACAAATGAACTTGCAAAGTAATTTGCAAAAATTTCACCCACTAGTGCGGTTGTTGTTGTCTTTCCATTTGTGCCTGTAATTCCGGCAATTCTTCCTTTCGCACATACATAAGCAAGTTCTACTTCTCCCCAGATCGTAACCTGATGTTCCCTTACTTTATTAACAAATGGTGCATCAATTGCAATTCCCGGACTCAAAATCATAATATCTGTATTTTGAATTACCTGTTCCGGTAAATCTCCTGTCACAAGTGTCACAGGCTCTTTTGTTATAAGCTTATCTTTGATTTCATCATATTGCAATTGTTCATTGCTATCATATAATGTAACATTCGCTCCTGTCTTTAATAATAAATTGGCTGCTCCTATTCCACTCTTTCCTAAACCGGCAACTAAAAATCTTTTCTCTGCTAAATTCATATTCTGTACCAAGCCTTTCAACGTTTTCTTTTCTAAAAGTCTTTTATAATGCTAAATACGCTATCAGACATAAAATCGCTGTTACAGCTGTAAAAGCAGCTACAACCTGTGTCTCTGCATATCCACATAATTCAAAATGATGGTGAATCGGCGCCATCTTAAAAAATCTCTTTCCATGTGTCAATTTAAAATATACTACCTGAATGATAACAGAAAGAACTTCAATAAAATAAATAAATGCAACAATCACTAAAAAGATCGGCATCTGCAACATATACGCTACAGAAGCTACAAATCCGCCTAAAGCAAGTGATCCGGTATCTCCCATAAATACTCTGGCGGGATTTACATTAAAGAGGAAAAATCCAAGTAATGCTCCAACAGTTGCTGCTGTAACCGGTTCTAAACCACTCTTGGTTCCAATTGCGATTGCTGTAAAAAATACCGCAATCATAATTGTGACACCTGTTTCAAGTCCATCAAGTCCATCTGTAAAATTAGATCCATTTACTGTACCAATTACTGCAATAAATAAAACCGGAATATATAACCATCCCATATCCCAGACTGCTCCATGTGTAAAAGGAATAATCACTTCTGTCCCTATTCCGGCATATTTTACAATATAATATGCAAAAATTGCCGTTACAACAAATTGCAGTGCCATTTTCTGCCATGCACGTAATCCTAAGTTTCTCTTCATTACAACTTTAATAAAATCATCTAAGAAACCAATTAATCCAAATCCTAATGTCATAAATAAAATTGGAAGAATCTTCGGATAATCCTTTACATAAAAAAGACTGCTGATTGTAATTGCCAGTAATATAATTACACCACCCATAGTCGGAGTACCACTTTTACTCTTATGTGCTTCCGGTCCTTCCTCTCTGATGTACTGTCCAAATTTTAGTTTTTTTAGAAATGGAATAATGATTGGACATAAAACAATACTAATTCCAAAAGCAATGATGATTGCCATAACAATTTCTGTTTTCATTTTGTAACGTATCCTTTCACATTTTATTTTTTATCTAATAAGTAAGGTAGAATATTCTGGTATAACTTCTGAATCACCGGTGCTGCAACGGAACCGCCATAATAGATTCCCTGTGGTTCATCAATAATTGCAATTGCAATGACCTGTGGATGATCTGCAGGTGCAAATCCGATAAAAGAAGCAATGTATTTGTTGGCACTTCTTGGAAGTTTCTGAGAAGTTGCCGTCTTGCCTCCCACTCGAAATCCCTCTACCTCGCCTTTTTTTCCTGATCCTTCTGAAATGACTTTTTCTAAGATCATGCGCATTGTTTCTGATGTCTGCTTAGAAACAACATCTTCTATTGTATCATAAGAAAAAGTTTCTACAACCCCATTTAGACTATCTTTTGCAGAAATTCCAAAGTGCGGGGTTACTAATTTTCCTCCATTAACTACACAACTTACCATTCGAAGCATATTGATTGGTGTAATCTGGAAAGACTGTCCAAAACTCATGGTTGCAAGCTCAACTGCACCGACGTTTTCCTTTTTATGCAATATGGTTCCTGCCTCTCCGGGCAAATCAACTCCTGTATGACTACGCAGTCCTAATTTTTGAAAATACTCATAAAAATGATCCACACCAATTCGTTCTCCTACCGTCATAAAAACGGGATTACAGGAATTCATCGTTCCCTGGACAAAAGTTTCTGTTCCATGTCCCGAAGTCTTATGACAGCGTATTCTCCGGTCTTCTACAATCTTATATCCCGGACAGGTAAACGTTGATTCCGGTGTTACCACATGCTCTTCTAATCCTGTTGTCGCTGTAAAAACCTTGAAAGTGGAGCCTGGTTCATAAGTATCATTAATGCTTTGGTTTCTCCACATTTTATTTAATTCATTCTGATATTCTTTTGAATTTTTTTCTCCCTGAAAAGGTATATTTAATTCATATGGTTGATTCAGATTAAACTCCGGTGCATTCACCATTGCAAATATTTCCCCATTTTGTGGGTTCATAACGACAATCGAAACATAATTTGCCTTTTTTTCTTCTAAGGTCTTTTCTGCAATCTGTTGTGCGTATTTTTGAATATTCAAATCGATACTTGTCGTTAAATCTTTTCCTGCAACAGACTCTCTTCTTGTTTCTAATGCTCCTTCAATTTCTACACCAGCAGCATCTGTAACTGTCCGGATCCGTCCATTTTTTCCTTGTAAATATTTATCATATTTTACTTCCAATCCAAGAATTCCCTGATTATCTGCCCCGGTAAATCCTAACACCTTCGAACCTAACTCATCATATAAGTAATATCTTTTATAATCTTCATCAATTTTTACACCAGCCAAATGATATTTCCGGATTTTATCCCCAATTTCCTTTTCTACATTCGACTTTATCTTTTCTCTCGAACTGACTTTTTCTACTTTTTTTCGTATTTCCTGTTCTTCCATTCCTAATTCTTTCGTAAGCACCTGAATTACTTTTTCTCTCTCTTCTATTTGAGAATAAATAACTGAGATGGTACAAACAGTACGATTCGTAGCTAAAACCTTTCCATTTCGGTCTAATATCTTTCCTCTGGCAGCCTTTATTTCTCTTTTTCTTTCATGCAGTTCATTTGCCAGGCTTGTATAATAAGATGACTGAAACACCATCAGAAATATAATTCTGCCGGTCAAAAACAGACAGCCAAAGGTAAAAAACGAAACAAAAATCAGAACTCTTTTCCTATTATAAGTTTTGCTAATAGACATATAATCTCCTGTAAAAGCAGTTTATATATACTATTAGCAAACTGTACATTCTATGAATGATTGTAATATTACATTCCTCTAAGGTGTGCTCGCCGTCGTCTGCTCTGTGATATCAGCTTCTGACGTTGTAGATTCTTCCTGTATTTGTGTCTCATCTGTTCCATCTGATGTATCGCCTGTAGCATTCGTCGTTGTATTTTCTCCTGCATTGTAATTGCCGTCTGGATCTGCAACTCCGACATCCTGTCCATTTAAATAGCTTCCGTTTTGATAACTTTCCGCTTCTCCTGAATTTTTTGTTTTCTTAATATTTGTCTCTTCCTTACTCTTATAAATATTCATATAAGGAAGAACCTCTGTCATAATATTATTAAACAATTCTGCCGCATATCCGGAATCAGAAGGATTCTCCTTTGGTGTATCAATTACCACATAACACACAACTTCTGGCTTTTCACAAGGAACACTTCCTATAAACGATAACACATACTGATCATTTCCTCTTGGCAGTTTTTCAGCCGTTCCGGTCTTTCCACCTACATCATAACCATCAATCACAGCTTTTCGACCTGTACCATCTAATACAACCGTTCGTAATGCATCATTAATAAAATCAGAGGTTGACTTTGTAACTGTCTGTTTGACAACAGAAGCGGCTACATTTTTTACCAATCCTCCTTCTGATGTTTCAATTCTTTTTACCAGATGAGGTGTGTAATAATTTCCACCATTAATTAACGACGAATATCCTGCCGCTAACTGAACCATATTTACTGTAAAATTCTGTCCAAATGCATTGGTTGCAAGTGTTGTCTCTCCCATATTCTCAGCTGAATATAAAATACCACTTGCTTCACCTGGAAGATCCACTTTTGATTTCATTCCAAAACCAAAGCGTGACTGATAAGAAGAAAAAATATCTTTTCCTAAATTCAGACCAATCTGCATCAGAGCATCATTGCAAGAATAAGTAATTGCCTGTTCTAGTGTAATGGTTCCATGACCAGTTTCTTTGTGACACTTAATATAACGGTCTGCAACCTGTTGTCCGCCATCACAAACATACGTTGAACTTTTCTTTGCTTTTCCTTCTTCTAAAGCAGCCGCAACGGTAAACGGTTTCATAGTCGAACCTGGTTCAAAAGTATCAGAAACACATTTATTCCGCCACATCTCACTTAAAGCATCTACGCCCTTTTTTTTGTCTTTTTTCTCTTCTGATGTAATCTTTTGAGCTTCTTTTTTTCCATAATAAGTCTTTAAATCTCTCGGTTCATTCAGATTATAAATCTTATCACTTGCCATAGCGAGAATTTCTCCATTATTCGGATTCATGATTAATACGGAAATGCTCTTTGCCCTGGCGGTATTTTTCTGATATGACTTAATCTTTGATTCCACAATTCTTTGAATATTCATATCAATGGTCGAAACGATATTATTCCCATTTTCAGGCTCCTTAACAACCTTTTCCATTGCATTATCTTCATTCATATATCCGAATTCACGACCATCTGTCCCATTTAATTCACTATTGTAGTATGCTTCAATTCCTGTCTCTGCTGTATTCGATGCATTTGCAAATCCAAGTGCATGACAAGCCAGTGTGGAATATGGATACTGTCTTTCGTATTCTTCTTCAAAATGAACCCCTTTTACATTTGGATTTTTTTTCGTGTCTTTTTGTATATTTAAAAACTTCTCAATCTGCTCATAAGTAAGCTTTTTTTTCACTACATAGTAACTACTTGTCTTTCTGTTTTCTATTTCTTTTTTTAAATCTGAATTTTTTAATTCATCAAAACATGTCGTAAGTGCCTCAATCGTTGGCTGAACGTATTGATCATTACTCATAATTACTTTTGGATCTAACACCAGATTATATACTTTTACGCTTGTTGCTAAAACATTTCCTTTTCGATCTGTAATATCGCCTCTCTTAAATGGAACTGTCTGACTGTTATACTGTTGTTGTGCTAAAACCTGAATCTTATAAGGATCTCCACTCTTATAACTGATATAGACTAAACGTCCATTTAAAACGACCACTACAGCAAGGATTCCAACAAACAAATATATAATCTTCTTTTTCATCCATTTATTTAATTTTCTTGGAACTCTTGGTTTTCTTCTGCGTCTACTCATTTTACTTATGACTCCGCCTCTATTCTTTTCCTTTGCCATTGGTCTATGGCATCTACTTCGTTGGAATATCTTTGATCTGTTTCATGTATTCTGAGTTATTTCTCTTATATTTTGATACCTGTTTCTTATCCGCAATTACCATTCCTAATTCTTTTTCTGCCTTCTTGCAGATAAAATTCACATCCATATAAGAATTAACCGTATAATTTAAAGAATCATTCTGAACAGTAAGTGTATTAATCTGTGTCTTTAATTCATTAATCTCATTTGTTTTTTCGTCAATCTGATTCTGAATATTTAAATACTTCACACACATAAATAATACAACAAGGCTCGCTGTAATTAGAAAGAACACATAACTTGCATTCATATTCGCAGCTTTTTCGCGGTTTCTGCGAACTTCTCTGCTTGTGTTTAATCTCTTTCCATTTTCATAAACCCGCTGTCTTCTCTGCGGCTGATTTGGTTTTTTTCTTGGGTTTGAATTCCCTGATGTTCTTTTTCTTTGTGGAATTTCTTCTACTTGTACCTTTCTTACTGCATTTCCTTCTGCATAGTAATCATAGCCATTTTTCCGACTGGTACCTGTATTTCTATGATTTGCCCTTGTTCTAGCATAATCAGTGTTTGTTTTCATTGCTATCCACTCTTTCCTTGTCTTTCTTTTTTTCATCTCTCTCTCCATGTTCATCTGCCGTTCTTTCAAATATTCTCAACTTTGAACTTTTGGCCCGCTTATTTCGTTCAATTTCTGCCGCCTGTGGAATGATTGGTTTTCTGGTAATCACCTTTCCTTTTGGTGTTCTTCCGCATACACAAATCGGAAATTCCGGTGGACAAATACACGGATGTTCGTTCTCGCGAAATTTTGTTTTAACGATTCTGTCTTCTAACGAATGAAATGTTATAATTGCAAGTCTCCCTCCTGGATTTAACAAATCAATCATCGTATCTATGGAATCTTTTAATACCTCTAATTCTCTATTTAACTCAATTCGAATTGCCTGAAAAGTCTTTTTTGCAGGATGTCCCTGTTTTGCCTGAACTTTCATTGGTACAGATGCTTTAATAATGTCTGTTAATTCTTTCGTTGTCTCAATCGGCTTGTCTTGTCTGCTCTGTACAATATGTCTGGCAATATTTTTCGCAAATCGATCTTCTCCATAATCCCGAATCATACGATACAATTCGGATTCACTATATTCATTTACAATATCTCTGGCTGTTACCGTATTTCTGGTATCCATTCTCATATCTAAAGGTGCTTCTTCCCGATAAGTAAAACCTCTTTGTGCATTATCTAACTGATAGGAAGATACCCCGATATCAAGTAAAATACCATCTACTTTTTCAATACCTAAATCTTCTAAGACATTTTTTATGTTACAGTAATTATCTCTGACAATGGTAACACGATCCGAAAATGGGGACAGTCTCTTCTTTGCTGCTTCAATTGCTTCTCCATCCTGATCGATTCCAATCAGCCTTCCCCCTTCACTAAGTCTCTCACAAATATGATAGGAATGTCCGGCTCCACCTAATGTACCATCTACATATATTCCATCTTTTTTTATATTTAATCCTTCTATTGTTTCTTCTAAAAGTACGGATACATGTTTAAATTCCATTAAGCTCTCCTCTTTTCTATATTCCTAATTCTGCCATCTGTTCTGCTACTGCTTCCATATCTTCATCATCAATTTCAGTGTACCCTGACCACTTCTCTTTATCCCAGATTTCAATACGGTTTGCGACTCCGACAAAGACAATGTCTTTTTCTAAATCAGCTGCTTGTCTTAAATTCGCAGGAATCAGAATTCTTCCCTGCTTGTCCGCTTCAACGGTAATCGCACCGGATAAAAAGAAACGTGTGAAAATTCTTGCTTGTTTACTAGCAACTGGTAAGTCCTGAAGTTTTTTTTCAAAGTCTGCCCATTCGTCATTTGAAAACACGAACAAACAACCATCTAAGCCCCTTGTCACTACAAAAACTTCTCCTAGTGCTTCACGAAACTTAGATGGCACAATCACTCTGCCTTTGGCATCTAATGTATGATTGTATTCACCCATGAACATAAAACTTCACCTCTTATTTTCCTGTTCTGATACAGGATCTCTATCTGTCTGTGTATTGTTTAACCACATCCCCACCATCTTCCACCACAATACACCACTTACCACCACTTGTGAGTCAATTTTAACCTATTTCTAAGCAAATATCAAGTAATTTTGAAACATTTGAATGGTTTTTCTCTTAAAAAATAGCACAGGCTGTCTTTTAAAAACAACCTGTGCCAATCTGAATATAAAATACAGTCTTAGATATTCTGTTTTTCTTTTTTTACTTCACTATTTTCAATATATTCTGCTATCAATATGTCAAGTTCCTGGCTGATTGACAGGACATCTGTTAAATTTTTTTCTATGTGAAGTTTTTCATCTAGCTGCTTTCTTTTTCCTTCAATATCCCGGATGATTGATCGCATATTTTCCTCTTTTCTGTACTGCCATTTTTTCCCTTTTTGCAATGCAGTACTCTTGCAAATAAACTCTTTTTCTTTTTCTCATTTCCTAACAGAAAATCCCTATTTTCGACTTCCATATACATTTTACATCCCACGAATACCAAAAGTCAATTGAATGTCATCCACACTATTTTCTCTTTTTCGACAAAACAATTGATTTCTTTTCGGATGAATTTTCTTCTGAGTGCGAAGAGTTTTGACACCTACCACATAATATGATAAACTATCAGAGAATTTATTCATGATTCTAACAGGTCTGCGTGCGCTGCTCCGAAGATCTGATGGTTAGAAGAATGTAGGTATACTTGTATTATTTCAGCGCAGAAATGAGGAAACATATGAAACTTGGTATTGTTGGTTTACCAAATGTTGGTAAAAGTACATTATTCAATTCTTTAACAAAAGCCGGTGCAGAATCCGCAAACTATCCATTCTGTACCATTGATCCAAATGTCGGAATTGTTACAGTTCCAGACTCAAGACTCAATGCCCTGGGTAATCTTTACCAGTCCAAAAAGATTACTCCTGCTGTCATTGAATTCGTTGATATTGCAGGACTTGTAAAAGGTGCATCCAAAGGTGAAGGATTAGGAAATCAGTTCTTATCCAATATCCGCGAAGTGGATGCTATTGTACATGTTGTCCGTTGCTTTGAGAATTCAAACATTGTACACGTTGATGGTAGTATCGACCCTCTGCGTGATATTGAGACAATCAATATGGAATTAATCTTTTCTGATATTGAGATCTTAGAACGAAGAATTGCCAAAGTAAGTAAAGGGGCACGCATGGATAAAGCATTAGCAAAAGAAGAAGCCTCTTTGAAAAAATTTAAAGCACACTTAGAAGAAGGAAAGCTGGCAAAAAGTATTGAACTTGAAGATGAAGATGAAGAAGCATTGTTCAAAGAATGTAATCTTCTGACAGGTAAGCCTGTCATCTTTGCAGCCAATGTCTCTGACTCAGACTTAGCGAATGATGGAGCAGATAATCCACATGTACAGGCTGTCCGTCAATATGCCGCATCAGAAAACTGTGAAGTTTTTGTCATCTGTGCTGAGATTGAACAGGAAATCTCTGAACTTGACGAAGATGATAAAGCAATGTTCTTAGAAGAATTAGGTTTAACAGAATCTGGTCTTGATAAATTAGTAACTGCAAGCTATCGTCTGCTTGGATTAATCAGTTTCCTTACATCCGGAGAAGATGAAACAAGAGCATGGACGATTCGCAAGGGTACCAAAGCTCCTGCTGCTGCCGGAAAGATTCACTCTGATTTTGAACGTGGATTTATTCGTGCGGAAGTAGTCAATTATCAGGATTTACTCGATTGTGGTACTTACGCCAAAGCCAAAGAAAAAGGACTTGTCCGCCTAGAAGGAAAAGATTATATTGTAAAAGATGGCGATGTAATTTTATTCCGTTTTAATGTTTAAACAATGCTAGATAGAAAAAGGCTGGCACTTTACAAAACCTGTAAAGTGTCAGCCTTTCTTTTAATCGCTTGTTTCCATTGCAAGCAGAATTCCATCATCTAAAAAGATTTCTCCGACTTCCTGTTCTAGTTCGTTACTGATTCCCCAGCTTTGTGCTTCAAATAATGACATATTCGCATCATTTAAAGGATATTTAAAACCTTTTAATGTCAGATTTTTAATTCCTGTTGTGTAAGGGAGAAATGAAATATACGTCCCATATAAATCCTTTTTATAGACTCTTCTGTATTTCTGAATCATGTAAATTTTATTTTTCTTATCTACTAAAAATCCTTCTACATTTCTGTTTAAAAACTTGTAAAGCAAATGAATATTCGCCAGAGAATGATCAATGCGATTCCCAATTGCACCTACTACATAGACCTGACTGCTGCCTATATCAATTGACATTTCAATTGCACTCTCCATATCGGTTTCATCTTTCACCGGATTTAATTTTACAATGGATGTCTGATCTGCAATTCGATTATAATCTTGTTCTGTCAATGTATCGAAGTCTCCAACTGCATAATTCATATTGATTCCTAAATCAAGTGCAACTTTACAGCCTCCATCTACACCGATGATATAATCGAATTCATTTTCTTTTACATAGCTCTCTACGAAACTAATTTCAATACATCCACCACCAATGATTAATGTCTTCATTCTTCTTCGAACTTCTCCTTAAATAACTGTATTTTTTCCTCAATGTTTCCACCAAAGACGGCAGAGCCGGCCACAATCACATTGGCACCTGCTGCAATGACTTTTTGTACATTGTCTGGTTTGATTCCACCATCTACTTCAATATCAATGTCAAGTCCCTTTCCTGCAATCATTTCTTTTAATCGCCGAATCTTTTCTGTACTGCTTTCAATATAACTTTGTCCGCCAAATCCGGGGTTTACAGACATAATTAATACCATATCTACTTTATCTAAAACATATTCTAATGTCTGTAATGGTGTCGCAGGATTTAATGCAACCGCTGCTTTGCATCCACAATCTTTGATTTGCTGCAATACACGATCTAAATGTACACATGCCTCTGCATGAACTGTTAAAATATCTGCACCTGCTTTTGCAAAATCCTCGATATATCTTCCTGGATCTTCTATCATTAAATGTACATCAAATACTTTCTTAGTAATTCCACGAATAGACTGAATAATAGGGATTCCAAAGGAAATCGAAGGTACAAAAATGCCATCCATAACGTCAATATGAATATAATCTGCACCTGCTGCATCTGCTCGTTTTACCTCTTCACCTATTTGACTAAAATCTGCTGATAAAATTGACGGTGATAATTTAATCATAACTTTTTGCCTCTCTAATATTTCTTTTTATTTGATAATTCTTCAAAAAACTGCTTGTAATGCTGATATCGCATCTGACTGATTTCTCCACGTTCTAATGCTTCTTTCAGGCTACAGGCCGGTTCATGAATATGCACACATCCGTTAAATTTGCACATTCCTTCATATTGTTCAAATTCTGGAAAATGAAATCTTAAATGTGCCGGATCCATATCCATAACCATCAAAGAACTAAATCCTGGTGTATCCACAATATAAGTTTTCTCTTTTATGCAAAAAATCTCTGAATGCCTCGTTGTATGTCTGCCTCGTCCGATTTTCTCACTTACAGAGCCTGTATCCATTCGAAATCCATTACTAACCTGATTTACCATGGAAGACTTTCCAACTCCTGACGGCCCTGCAAGTACGGTAGTCTTTCCTGTCAGTATTTCATCTATTTCGTCTATTCCCTGTTGCAATCTGGTACTTGTCTCAACCACCCGGTATCCCGCATTTTTATAATGTGATATCATCTCTTCCTTGTTAAATCCTGCTTCTAAATCTGATTTGTTAAAACAGATAACTGTCGATAAATTCTGTGCTTCCATCATTACTAAAAACCGGTCTAACAAATTAAAATTAGGTTCCGGATGTGACAATGCAAACACAACCAGTGCCTGGTCTACATTTGCCACAGCTGGACGAATCAGTTCATTTTTTCTTGGAAGAATCCCTGTAATATTCCCTTTTTTTTCTTCCTGGTCTAAAATGTCAATCTCAACATTATCTCCCACTAAAGGTTTGATTTTCTGGTTACGGAATATTCCTTTTGCTTTACATTCATACACGCCTTCGAATGTATGCACGTAATAAAAACCTGCAATTCCTTTTATAATCTTACCGGATACTGCCATTATTGATTTACCTGCACCGGCATACTATAAATCTGTATACCATCTAAATATGCTGCTACATTACAAATGGATGCAGTTGATTTATTAATCTTATATACAAATGTATCTGAAGGCCACTTAGAAACATCCGCGTATTCTCCAACATCTACATTTTCTCCATCCACTGTCACTGAAAATGTTCCTGATGTTGCTCCACCTAAATTCGAACTCTTAGAAACGGAAAAACTTCCTGAATAAGAACGGGAAGAAGACTCGTCCTGTCCTGTTGTTTCTGTTTGTTCTGTCGTAGTCTCTGGTTCTTTTCCTTTACTGATTACAATATTAATGGCACTATTCTTGTCCGCTTTATCTCCTGCCTGAACACTTTGTCCAATAACAGTTCCCTTCTTCTGATCACTATATTCCATTGTAATCGTACCTAACTTAAGATTTGCTGCCTCTAAAATTGCCTGTGCCTTTTTCTTTGAATTCACACCGGTTCCTAAGTCAGGAACTACCACCTGAGGTGGACCGGAACTGACAACTAAATTCACAAGACTCGTCATTGGCAACTTATCTCCGGCTTTTACTTCCTGACTGATTACCTGATCTTTTGCAATCTCTTCATTTTCTACGTATTTTGTTTCACCAAGTCCTAATCCTGCCGACTCTAACTTTGATTTGGCTGCTGAAAGATTTAATCCTGACAAACTTGGAACAACGCCATCCATAATATATTCTTTTCCACGACTGACCTTCAGCGTAATGGTGTCTCCTGCCTGAATTTCTTCCGGTGGCAATGGCGAAGAAGATAACACTTCATTTATTTCTGTGCTGTCACTGTACTCATATTCTATTTTATATTTTAGCTCTAACCGTTCCATATCACTGATTACTTCTTTTAGTGTTTTTCCCGCATAATTGGTAACTTCAAAACGATTGGCACCCTCACTAATAGAAAGCGTAATCTGTGTATACTTTGCAACCGGTGTATTTGCTTCTACTGATTGTTTAAAACAAGTACCCTCTTTTGCATTATTGTCCTTTGCATATTCGAATTTTCTTCCTAAATTCAAATCACGAAGTGTATTTTCAATTTCTTCTACTGTTTTTCCATATAAATCAGGCATATATACGTAATTTTCTGCTAACGTTGCAGATGTTTCTTTCTCATCATTCTTAATCGATGTTCCACCAAAATACTTAAAAATCAACATCCCGACTATCATAACACAAATCAGACAGACCGTAATTCCACCTAAACGCAAAAATCTCTCTGCTCCTGGATTAATCTGATCGATATCCTCTTCTTCTGCTTCTTTTGGTTCATTGATAACCGGTATTTTAGTCTTCTTTTCATTGATATCTGTTACCCCGGCCTTTATTTCACCTGGATCATACATAACCGTTTCGCCATTCACAGGCACCGGTGAAACAATCTGTACAAAATCTTCATCCGGTGTAATTAAAGATTTCTTTAGATCTGCAATTAAAGAAGAAATTTTCAAATATCGGTGATCTGGTTTTTTCTGCGTACATTTACGTACAATCTTTTCTGTACTGATTGGAAGATCATCCACATAATCTCTCATATCTGGCATTTCTCCCTGAATATGCTGCAAGGCAATTGCCACTGTGGAATCTCCTTCAAAAGGCAGGTGACCTGTAATCATTTCAAACATTGTAATTCCAAGTGAATAAATATCACTTTTTTCATCTATATATCCACCTCTTGCCTGTTCCGGTGAAATATAATGGACCGAACCCATTGCATTCGAATTAATCGTGTTTGCAGATGCAGCTCTTGCAATTCCAAAATCTGTAACTTTTACTTTTCCTTCTTTTGATATAATAATATTCTGTGGTTTTATATCCCGGTGAATAATATGATTATTATGTGCACACTCTATTCCCTGTGCCACCTGGATTGCAATACTGGTTGCTTCTTTTACAGAAAGTCGTCCTTTTTTCTGAATATATTTCTTTAAGGTAATTCCTTCCACTAATTCCATTACAATATAATACAATCCATTTTCTTCTCCAACATCATAGACACTTACAATGTTAGGATGTGACAAACCTGCCGCAGACTGTGCCTCTACTCTGAATTTTGCAACAAAATTCTTATCTTCGCTAAACTCCTGCTTTAGCACTTTTACCGCAACATATCTGTTTAACTTATGACATTTTGCCTTATATACTTCGGACATTCCACCTGAGCCTACCTGTTCGAGTATCTCATATCTGTCACCGATGAACATTCCTTTTCTTAACATCATATTCAATCCTTTCGCACTTAATCCTTATATTGAGTCTGAACCAAAACTACCGATACATTGTCTTTTCCACCGTTTCCATTGGCCTCTTCTACAAGTGCATCTACTGCTTCTTCTACATGTCTGTAATTGCATACTAATTGCTTAATCCTCTGATCATCAATCATATTACAAAGTCCGTCCGTACATAGCAAAAATTTATCTCCAGGTTCATATTCTATCTCAAAAAAATCAGGAATTACACTTTTCTCTGCTCCAATTGCTCTTGTAATGATATTTTTTTTCTCATGGGTTCTGGCATTTTTTCTATCTAACTCTCCTAAACTTACCATCTCTTCTACAAGAGAATGATCCCTTGTTATCTGTTTGATCTCATCGTTAATCAGATACAGTCTGCTATCACCCACATTGGCAATATAAGCGCAGCCTTCATAGATTACAGCCACCACAAATGTGGTTCCCATTCCGGCATAATCTGTACTCGTTGCTGCCTCTCCCACTACCATATTATTCGCTAATCGAATACCTTCATCTATTAAAGTAATCGGATTCGTATCTTCAGAATTTTTTATGTACTCTACAAATGTATTCACAGCATATCGTGAGGCCACATCTCCCGCTTTGTGTCCTCCCATTCCATCCGCAACCACAAATAAATTCGGAAGATTACCAACGGGTGCCACAGAATAAAAGATAAAATCCTGATTAACCGGCCTTTCCTTTCCTATATCACTCATTCCATATGCTCGCATGAAATCCTCCTTTCTTTATTTATTCTTTTCCATATAATTTTTTCTCAATTGTCCACAGGCACCATTGATATCTCTGCCCATTTCTCTTCTAATAGTAACATTAATCCCATTTTTTTCAAGATTATTTTTGAATTTCTCAATATCATGCTTTAAAGATTGTCTGTAATCTCTTTCTTTAATCGGATTCACCGGAATCAGATTAACATGACAGTTCATTCCTTTTACTAAATGTATCAGTTTTTCTGATTCTTCGTTTGTATCATTAACACCTGCCACTAAACTGTATTCAAATGTAATTCTTCTCTTCGTTTTTTCAAAATAATATCTGCATGCTTCTAATATTTCTTCAATGCTGTATTTATTTGCTACAGGCATCAGACTCTTTCTTGTCTCATTATCCGATGCATGAAGAGAAATTGCTAATGTAATCTGCAGCTGCATATCTGCCAGTTCATAAATTCTTGGTACAATTCCACAGGTAGAAACTGTGATATTACGTGCACTGATATTTCTGCCTTTTTCATCCGAGATCATATGAAAAAATTTCACTACCTCATCAAAATTATCCAAAGGCTCACCGCTTCCCATTAACACAACATTTGAAATGCGTTCTCCAATATACTTTGAGATTGTATACACTTCATCTAACATCTCTCCTGTCGAAAGATTTCGTGTCAGACCATCTAATGTCGATGCACAAAAGCGGCAGGACATTCTGCATCCTACCTGCGTGGAAATACAAACTGAATTTCCATGTTTATATCTCATAAGCACACTTTCAATGATATTTCCATCATGAAGTCGAAACAAATACTTCTGTGTTCCATCTATTTTAGACGTCAAAACCTCTACAATCTCCATTCGATTGATTCTAAAATTTTCTTTTAATTTTTTCCTAAGATCCTTTGATAAATTCGTCATCTCATCAAAATCATCCACCATTTTCCCATGCAGCCACTCATAAATCTGTTTTGTGCGAAATGGTTTCTCTCCTAATTGTGACATTTTCTGACTTAATTCCTCAAAGGTCAGGCTCTTAATTTCGTCCAATTTTTCCTCTTTTCTGTTTTTAAAACATATCCAATCCTATATTCCTCTGCACAAGAGGTCATTTATCTTCTATTTTTCTTTTTTAAACTTTGCTATAAAAAAGCCATCACTTTCATGAATTCCAGGAAGAAATTGTAAATACCCTTTTTTTGCATTCCGATACAAATCCTCCGGCAGAGAAATCTCATGATTCTTATCTAAAAAGGGCTGTAAATCCACTGTTTTTAAATCTGTATTTTTTTCAATCCATTCTACCATCTTTTCATTTTCCTCTGGATTGATCGTGCATGTACTGTATACAAATGTCTTTCCTTTTTTTACATAAGAAGCTGCATTCTTTACAATTTTTTTCTGCAAAGCACAGATTTCTTTTATTTTATCCTCTGACATATTATATTTCAAATCATATTTTTTCCCAATAACACCAAGTCCGGAACAAGGTACATCTGCTAGTACCATATCAGCTTTTTCTATACTTTCTTTCTCTAATTTTGTTCCATCTGCCAGTCTGGTCCGTATATTTTTCAAACCAACCCGTTCTATATTTTCTTCCATCAGATCTATTTTATACTCAGATACATCTCTTGCTTCTACCATTCCGGTTCGTTCAAGAAGTTCTGCTAAATGAATGCTCTTTCCACCAGGTGCTGCACAGACATCGATACAATAATCTCCTTTTTGCGGGTCTGCAATCTTTGCTGTCATCATAGAACTAATATCCTGTACGATAATCCATCCTTTTTCAAAGGCTTCTAAATCTTCTAAATAATCATATTCTGATAATTGTAAAGCATTCTTAAAATATGGATGTTCAGTTACAGATACTTCATCTTTTTTCAGACTTTCAAGAATTTCTTTTCTTCTTTGCTCCTGTTTTTCCTCTGTCCCTTCTAAAATCATACGGACAGCGGTTTTATTTTCTTTTACAAATGCCTGTAGCATTTTCTCTACTGTTTCTTCTGAATAACTTTGAAGCCATTTTTTTATAATCCATTCCGGCATAGAATACGAAACAGATAAATATTGTGACAGATTTTTTTCTTTCGAAATCCAGGTGATATTCTCTTTCTTTCGGACTATATTCCGAAGAACTCCGTTCACAAATCCTTTTAAACCGGAAAATCCTCTTTTTTGTGCTAATTTGACAGCTTCGTTACAGACTGCTGAATCAGGCACACGATCCATATAAAAAATCTGATATACACTCATCCGAAGGATTTCCCGAATCACTGGTTTCATTTTATTTACCGGTACTTTGGAAAACTGGCGGATGATATAATCTTCTGTAATCTGCCATTCTATGGTACCCTTTGCAACTCTTGTAATAAATCCACGTTCCTGTTTACTTAAATACTGGTATTTTTCTAGCATCATACGAATTGCCTGATGAGAAAAGATTTTATTTTTATTTACCTCAAGTAAAATGTCTAATACCAGTTCCCGTTCGTTGACCTGGTTAGTCGTCATTTCTTCTTCCTCCAAATAATACTACAAGTCGAAGTAACTGTAAAATGGATGCTGCCGCTGCTGCAACATACGTTAGTGCTGCTGCACCTAACACTTTTTTTGCCTTTGGCATTTCCTGATATGACAGAATTTGTCTGTTCTCTAAAATCTGTAACGCCCTTCTAGATGCATTAAATTCTACCGGCAACGTCACAAGCTGGAATAAAACAGATAATGAAAATGCCAAAATTCCCAATTGAATCAATAAATAGGAACTGTTACTTCGAATAAGCACTCCGATCAGAATCAAAATCCAGGATATATTTGCACCAAAATTTGCTACCGGTACAATTGCACTCCGAAGTCTTAATGGTACGTAACTTTTGGCATCCTGAATTGCATGTCCACACTCATGTGCAGCAACCCCTGCTGCTGCAATACTGCGTGAATTATATACAGCATCTGATAAATGTAAGGTCTTTGTTCTCGGATCATAATGATCTGTTAAATATCCATCTACGTGATAGATCTTAACATGGTACAATCCCTGACTGTTTAATACCTGAAGTGCTACCTCAGCGCCTGTAAGAGCCCTTTCATTGACTCCCTGGCTGTATTTTGCAAAAGTTCCTTTCACTAAAGCAGATGCGGCTAAAGAAATAACCATTCCAATGATAATAAATATATAAGTTGGATCCCAATAATAATACCCGATATACAAAAACATAAACCCTCTTTTCTGTGCCTGTTATTACTCTCCTAGCACAATTCCTTCTTCTAACTGATAGCCTCTTAAAAAGTTTTCTGCATCCATACGTTTTTTTCCTTCTAGCTGAAGGCTTAATACTTCTAATCCACCTTTTTTACATGCAATTGTAAAACTGTCTTTTTCCACTTTTACAATCGTACCTGGTTTTACGTCAAAATTGCCTTCACATGTCTGTGCTCTCCAGATTTTTAATGTTTTTCCATTCAGATGTGTAAAAGCACTTGGCCATGGATTCAGCCCCCGTATAAGTCGTTCAATGCTTTCTGCGTCCTCATCAAAACAAATATTTCCAAGTGATTTGTGAAGCATTTTTGCATAACATGACTGACTGTCATCCTGTTTTATTCTTGTAATTTCATTTTTTTCTAGTTTGTCTAAGGTAGAAAGAATCAATGGTCCACCCATCATAGATAAACGGTCATGTAATGTCTGTGCTGTTTCGTCTTCTGTGATTTCTGTTTCTTCCTGTTCAAGAATATCTCCGGTATCTAATCCCTCATTCATATACATCGTAGTAATCCCTGTTTTTTTCTCTCCATCAATAATTGCCCACTGCATAGGTGCTGCACCACGATATTTTGGGAGTAAGGATGCATGTACATTAATGCATCCATACTTTGGCATATCAAGAATTTCTTTCGGTAAAATCTGACCAAAAGCCACAACCACGATTGCATCTGGCTGATATGCTGCTAACTGGTCTACCACTTCTTTTTCTCTGACTTTTACCGGTTGTAACACATGGATTTCATGCTGCAATGCACATTCCTTTACTGGTGGAAACTGCATTTTCCCACCTCTTCCCTTCGGTTTATCCGGTTGTGTAACAACTGCTGCTACCTCGTGTCCTCCCTGAATCAATGCCTCTAACGTTGGCACTGCAAACTCTGGTGTACCCATAAAAATAATCCGCATCTCTTCCTCCTTCTTGTATCTGTTATTTAAAATTACTCTTCTACTAAATCTTCGTTATTATATAATTCGCCTTCTACTTTTTCTACAAACAAATGTCCATCTAAATGTTCACATTCATGACAAATGGCTCTGGCAAGAAGTCCATGCCCTTCTATCTCAAATTCCTGCATATTGCGATCAAGTGCACGTGCTTTTGCATAATCCGGTCTGGTAACAATTCCTGTCTTTCCCGGAACACTTAAGCATCCTTCATAATCTGTCTGACTTCCACTTGTTTCAATGACTTCCGGATTAATCATAACAATTTGTCCGTTTTCATCGTCTACATCAATTACTACAATTCTTTTTAGCATTCCAACCTGCACAGCTGCAAGCCCTACTCCATTTGCTTCATACATCGTATCAAGCATATCATCAATCAGTTCCTCAATTCTTGGTGTCATTTCTTTGACTGGTTTGGATATTTTTCCTAAAATCGGATCTCCCATTGTTCTTATTTCTCTTATTGCCATGATAAACCTCCTATATTCTCACACATACAAATGTATTTTTAATAATTACCCATTGGGTCTAAATCAAATTGTACCCCTGTCTCAGCAAAATCCGGATTTTTTAAAATATACTGCTCCGCTGCTTCCTGGCACCTCATTAAATCCTCTTCTTCTTTTGCTTTTACGTATATCACTTTTCGAAATATATCATTTATTTTACTGATTTTGCTGTCTGCCGGTCCAATCAGTTCTATCTTTTCCCTCTTTTGAATTTCTGTTTTTTGATTGTCTTTAGATAAAATCATCCGTTCTTTTATCTTTGCTGCTATTTTTTTTGCTGCAGATTCTGCTTTTAATTCTTCTTTTGCAGTAATTAAAATAGCCATCAGATGGTATACCGGAGGATATTTCATCAAAGTGCGATATGCAATTTCTTCTTTATAAAATCCATTGTAATCTTGTCTGGCCGCACATACAATTCCATAATTATCCGGTACATAAGTCTGAATCACTACATTACCGGGTTCCTTTCCCCTTCCAGCCCTTCCGGCTGCCTGTGTCAGAAGCTGAAAAGTTCTTTCCACTGCTCGATAATCCGATGCATATAAAGACAAATCTGCTGCGATGACACCTACTAATGTAACATTGGGAAAATCATGTCCCTTTACAATCATCTGTGTGCCAATTAATATATCTGCCTGATGTTTTGCAAATGCTTCTAGTATTTTTTGATGTCCACCTTTATTTTTCGTCGTATCCATATCCATTCTAAGAATACCAGCCTGTGGAAATTCCTTTTTCATAAACATTTCTACTTTCTGTGTCCCTGTTCCAAAAGTGGAAATATATTTTGATCCACATTCCGGACAGGTTTTTGGAAATGCCTTTTCATATCCGCAGTAATGACATACCAGTTTTTCAAATCCATTCTGATTTTTATGGTAAGTTAAAGTAACATCACAATGTGGACATTTCATTGCCACACCACAGGAACGACAGGATACAAATCCTGCAAACCCTCTTCGATTGATAAAAATCATAATCTGTTGCTTTTTTCGTAATCTGTCCTCTATCAATTCTTTCAGCCGGCGACTAAAAATCGAACGGTTTCCCTGCTCTAACTCTTCTCTTAAATCTACGACTTCCACGTTTGCAAGCTCATTTTTCTTCGCTCTTTCATTCAAATGCAAAAGATCATAGGTTCCATGTAAAGCCCGGTAATAAGATTCTAAAGATGGCGTTGCTGAACCAAGCACTACCATTGCCCCTGTCATATCTGCGCGGGCAATTGCAGTCTCTCTGGCATGGTATTTTGGAACTCCTTCGCTTTTATATGCACTTTCATGTTCCTCATCTATAATAATTAATCCAAGATTCTTAAAAGGAGTAAATAATGCAGATCTTGGTCCAATCATAATACTGACTTTTCCTTCTTTCGCTTTCATCATCTGATCGTATCGCTCTCCGGCTGACATCTTAGAATTTAAAATGGCAATTTTATCACCAAATCTTTGATAAAACCGCATCACTGTCTGATAAGTAAGAGCAATTTCCGGAATCAGGACAATTGCTTCTTTTCCTTCTTTTATCGCTGCAGCAATCACTTCCATATAGACTTCTGTTTTTCCACTTCCTGTTATGCCATGAATTAATTGCGGTTTTTTCTTTTCTTTTCCACTATTCATGCGTGAAATAATCAAATCTGCAACTTCTCTTTGCTGACCGTTTAACAGAATTTTTTTCGAATCTGTCTGTTTTAATATCATGGGATTACGATAAATTCTTTTTTTCTCTATTGCTATCAGATTCAATTCTAGCATCCGGTTTATCGTGCTATCTGAAAGATTCCACTTTTGCTTTGCTTCTGATTTTAAGATTTCTTTTCTATCTAGCAGTATTTTTAATAATCTTGCCCTTGCAGAAAGATTCTTTTTCTTTTCTATTTCCTCTAATAATCTCTTTCCTTCTTCTTCAGAAACTGCAAGTACAATCTTTTCTTCTTCCTTATTCTTTACTTTATCCTTAATCGGAAGCACCGTTTTCAGACATTGGTTCATGGTTCCACCATAATGTTTTTTTATCCATCCTGCAAGTGCAATCAAATGTGATTCAATGGGCACACTTTGCTTTGCAACCTCATATACAGATTTCATTTTCGATAAAGGATACATTGCCTGTTCTTCTACAGAAATCACATATCCTTCTATTTTACGGTTTCCCATTCCAAATGGTACCACCACTCTTGTACCGATAAAAATCTGCTCCTCTAATTCTTCCGGAATCATGTATTGAAATGTCTTATCTAATTTTTCATGTGATATATCTACTATAATACTGGCAAACTTCAAATTTTCCTCTTTTCTTCTGCTTTTGACAAGAGTCAGATTATGTGTTTTTCGCTTCTTCTAAAACAATCTTTCTTTCATCAAACGGATACTTCTTTCCATTCTTTTCTAAGTAAAGTTCATGCCCCTTTCCTAAAAGCAGGATCAGATCATTTTCCCTGGCTTTTTTCATGGCATAAATAATCGCTTTTCTTCTGTCTGGTATAATCACATATTGTCCCTGTTCTTCTTTTACACCCTTTTCAATTTCTGAAAGAATGTCACTGACATCTTCATAACGAGAATTATCTTCTGTCAAAATACAAAAATCAGACAATCTGCCTGCTACTTTTCCCATTGTTTTACGACGAAGTACCGAACGATTTCCTCCACATCCAAAAACAGTCAGAATTCTCCCCTTTGTATTTTTCCGCACGTATGAAAGTATATTTTCCATACTGCTTTCATTATGCGCATAATCTATCAGAACCTGATAAGGCTTTCTTACCGGTACAAATTCCATTCTTCCCTTTGCAGTTGCATGTAACAATACCTGTTTTGTAATCATTTCCGGAATTCCCTGTAAAAAACAGACAATCTCTGTCAATCTGTGATTATAATCAAGAAATGTAATATTCTGTTTCTGATCAAACCCATAAGTATACAATTGACAGGTTGCCATATTTTTTATTACAGGATATGCAACATCATCGCGATTTACAATGCCATACCGACAGCAACGAAATAATTTTGCTTTGGTCGTCATATAATCCTGCAAATCCTTATGTTCGTTTTTACCAATATGATCTCTTCCGATATTCGTAAAAAGTCCATAATCATATTGGATTCCACTCACTCTTTTGTCTTTGATTGCCTGTGATGATACTTCCATTACGACATGCGTACATCCTTCTTCTCTTAACAGATATAAATATTTGTTCAATGAAAAAACATCCGGTGTTGTATTTTTCAATGGAATGTACTCTTCTTTCCATGGCAGTTTCACACCTAATGTTCCAATTGTTCCACAGGAAATACCTGTTTTTGAAAATACCTGTTGTATATATTCTGTCACAGTTGTTTTTCCTTTTGTACCTGTAATTCCGGTTAAAATCATTTTTCTCCATGGAAAATCATAAAACCGCCCGGCTATGATTCCGGCACTTACAGCATCTATCTGCGTAAGTACCGAAACTGCTCCTCTTTTTACTGCTTCGGATATATAATCTTCTCCATTGCTTTCATATCCCGGCATGCAGACAAAACATCCACCCGGAAGCACTTCTCTTGAATCACAGGTAATAGAATCTATTTCTGTTTCTGTTGTTCCATAATAGATTTTACATGAAATTCCCCGTACCAGTGTCGCAATCTTCACATAACCACTTTCCTTGATTGATTTAGAACAAGCCGGTAATCTCTCCATTACTGTCAATATCAATTCCAAATGCAGCCGGCTTCTTTGGTAATCCAGGCATTGTCATAATTGCTCCTGTAATTACAACAACAAATCCTGCACCTGCTGAAATATACACTTCACGTACATTAATAGTAAATCCTTCCGGTCTTCCAAGTTTTGTCTGATCATCAGAAAGAGAATACTGTGTTTTTGCCATACAAATCGGAAGATTTCCATATCCCATTTCTGTAATCTTTGCAATTGCTTTTGCTGCTGCTTTTGAATAAGTAACAGAATCTGCACCATAAATCTTTGTTGCAATCTCATTTACTTTTTCTTTAATAGAAAGATTTACATCGTATAAAGGATGGAAATTACTTGTTTTATTCTCTAACGTATCTAATACTTTCTTAGCAAGATCTAATCCGCCTTCTCCACCTTTTTCCCAAACTTTTGCAAGTGCAAATTCACATCCACGTTCTTCACAGAATTCCTTAATGTAGTTTGTTTCTTTCTCTGTATCTGTAATGAACGCATTCAATGTAACAACAATTGGTACTCCAAATGTCTGTAAATTTTCAATGTGTTTTTCTAAATTTACAATTCCTTTTTTCACTGCCTCAAGGTTTGGCTCATTCAGCTCTGCCTTTGGAACTCCGCCATTATATTTTAAAGCTCTGACTGTTGCTACAAGTACCACTGCATCTGGTTTTAATCCAGACTTCTGACATTTAATATCATAAAATTTCTCAGCACCAAGATCTGCACCAAAACCAGCTTCTGTAATGGCAATATCACCCATCTTTAAAGCAGCCTTTGTTGCTCTGACAGAGTTACATCCATGCGCAATATTTGCAAATGGTCCACCATGTACTAAAGCAGGAGTATTTTCTAATGTCTGAACAAGATTTGGTTTGATTGCATCTTTTAATAGTGCTGCCATTGCACCTACTGCCTGTAAATCTGATGCTGTAACAGGGTCTCCGTCATAGTTATAAGCAACTACAATTTTTCCTAATCTTTCTTTTAAATCATCCATATCAGTTGCAAGACATAAAATTGCCATAATTTCTGATGCAACCGTAATTACGAAATGATCTTCTCTTACCACACCATCCATCTTGCTTCCAAGTCCGACAACGATATTACGAAGCACTCGATCATTCATGTCTTCGCAACGCTTCCATACTATATTTCTTGTATCAATACCAAGTGCATTTCCCTGCTGGATGTGATTATCAAGTAATGCAGCAAGAAGATTATTTGCTGATGTAATTGCATGAAAATCTCCTGTAAAATGAAGATTCAAATCTTCCATTGGAACAACCTGGGAATACCCGCCACCTGCTGCTCCACCTTTAATTCCAAAACAAGGTCCTAACGATGGCTCTCTTAATGCTATAACTGTTTTCTTTCCTAACTGATTCAATGCCTGGCCTAATCCTACTGTAATTGTTGTCTTTCCTTCTCCTGCCGGGGTAGGATTAATTGCTGTTACTAATACAAGCTTTCCATCTTCATTCTTTTCAATTTTCTTTAAAAATTTATTCGATAATTTTGCTTTATATTTTCCATATAATTCTAAATCATCTTCCTCAATATTTAACTGTGCTGCTACCTCCTTAATTGGTAACATTTTTGCTTCTCTTGCGATTTCAATATCTGTTTTTACTGCCATTTTGTGCCTCCTGAAAATTATAATTGATTGTCTTCTATAAATTTATCTAATTGTGCCATCGTCATCAAAACCTTTCTTGGTTTCGTCCCTTCTTCCGGACCGATGACTCTGTCAGCAGATAGCTGATCCATAATTCTTGCTGCACGATTATATCCAATTCGGAATACTCTTTGCAGCATGGAAGTTGATGCCTTTTGTTTTTCAATCACAAATTTTGCTGCATCAATAAAATACATATCTCTGGCATCTTCTTCGTCTGTCTGTGACATTGTCGTAGTGTTTTCCGCCACTTTTGAAGTAATCGACGCATCGTATTCAACTTCCTGACAATGTCCCCGTATGAAGTTTACCACATTAGTAACCTCTGTATCTGAAATAAAAGCTCCCTGCAAACGTACCGGTTTTACATAACCGGATGGATAAAAGAGCATATCTCCATTTCCTAATAATTTTTCTGCACCATTCATATCAATAATGGTTCTAGAATCTGTTCCCGAAGAAACAAGCAATGCCACTCTCGAAGGAATATTAGCCTTAATCAGCCCTGTGACGACATCCACCGATGGTCTTTGTGTTGCAATAATCAAATGAATTCCTGCTGCTCTTGCTAACTGTGCCAGACGACAAATTGCTTCTTCTACTTCTTTTGCCGCTGCCATCATAAGATCTGCAAGCTCATCAATAATAATCACAATCTGTGGCATTTTTTCTAATCCTTCTTTTTCTCCCATCTCTTCTACTCTGTTATTGTACCCTTTTAAATCTCTCACATTCATCTGAGCAAATTTCTTATATCGTTCCTGCATTTCTGCTACTGCCCAGTTTAATGCTCCGGCTGCTTTTCTAGGATCTGTTACAACCGGAATCAGCAGATGTGGAATTCCGTTATATACTCCAAATTCCACAACCTTTGGATCTACGATAATCATCTTTACTTCGGATGGTTTTGCTCTATATAGAATACTCATAATAATTGAATTTGTGAATACAGACTTTCCGGAACCGGTTGTTCCGGCAATCAGCATATGTGGCATTTTTGCAATATCTGCAACAATCACTTTTCCTGCAATATCTTTTCCTGCCGCAAATGCCAGTTTAGAAGGATGATTTTGCAATTCTTCTGATTCAATTAATTCTCTAAAGTAAACCGTATCTCTTGACGGATTCGGAACTTCAATTCCAACTGCTGCTTTTCCGGGAATTGGTGCTTCAATACGAATATCTGCCGCTGCAAGATTCAGCTTGATATCATCTGTCAATGCAGTAATCTTACTTACCTTTGTTCCCTGTTCCGGCTGAAGTTCATACCTTGTAACCGACGGACCACGACTGACATCCGTAATCGTAACACCCACACCGAAATTTTTTAATGTCTTTTGCAGCTTAATTGCAGTCTCTCTTAATTCCATCTGATTCGCTTTACTATTACGATTTTTATTTCCTTTTACTAACAGATTCAGTGGTGGCATTACATATTTGACCGGTACCGTTTTTGGCCTGTTTTCAACCACAGTCTGTGTCACAATACCTTCTTTTGCCACAGGAACAGGAATCTCTCTTCTGTCTCCACTGTCTCCCTGCGTATGTACCGCCACCTGTTCAGCATACTTTTCTGTTTCTTTCAATTGGTTTTCCACTGATTTTGAACCGCCTGTAGAAAACGGTTTTCTTCCTATTGCCTCTCTTGCCGAAGGCCGTACATCAATCCGTTCTTTTGGCTTAAAAAATCCTTCTTCATCTAGCTGTGGTTCTTCTGGTTTGGCAGCAAATGCAGGTTGCGTAAAACTTGCTGCATTTCCTGTAAAAGCTTTTGGCGTATATGGAATTTCCTCTGCCATTACTTCCGGTTTTAAATCTGGCTCCTGTGTTCCATCATGTATTGCAAATTCAAAAGTCGGCTCTATATCCTCTTTAGATTCTACGTGTCCCCGGAAAATATCATCTGATATTCCTGAAACTTCTGATTCTGTCTCTGATTTTTCTTGTTTTCCCAAAGAATCCATTTCTAACCCTGTATACTGTAACTGTACTCCTCTGACCTTGCGATTCGTTCTGGAATTCTGAAGCCGTAACCGCTCTTTTCTAAGCTGTTCCTTGTGCTCCTGGTATCTTTTTGCCTCTTCTTTTGCTGATTCATAAGCCTTTTTCCCTGTATTTTTTACCGGTCGAAGAATTGATTTTTCTGTAATAATCACAAATGTAATAATT
Source organism: uncultured Lachnospiraceae bacterium (assembly GCA_934339365.1). Taxonomy (GTDB): domain Bacteria; phylum Bacillota; class Clostridia; order Lachnospirales; family Lachnospiraceae; genus UBA3212. The sequence continues at coordinate 204,563 of CAKRHW010000001.1, forward strand.
GCTAAAACCAATAACACAATATAACCGCCAACAGTTCCTAAAATACTTTGCAGTAAAACTGCAACTGCTGCTCCAAGCATTCCACCACCGGCTTTTTCTTTTCCGCATAAATCATAATAATCGGTAATCGTAGTCCCTGCTTCTAATCTCGCCATCTGAACGATTGCACATAATAGAATCAGCAAAATTACTGCTGAAAATAATTTGATCATCGCTTTCTGACTACCGACATTTGATAAATAAAAGGTTCCGCCTATCACAAGAAAAATTGGAAAAATATACCCAAAAATTCCAAATAATCCAAACATAAAATAGCTTAAAGCAGCTCCAGCTTTTCCACATACTCCAAAGTTACTTAAAATAAGAATCAAAGATGCTCCAATTAAAAATAAGAGGATTACTTCTGTTCTTACCATATATTCACTTTCACTTAAAGCACGTTTCTTTTTCGGAGCTGCCTTTGCAGAAGGCGCCTTTTTTTGCGTTGTCTTTTTTTCCGAAGCAGCTTTTGTATTCATTTCTGCTTTTCTAGCTGCAGTGTCTCTGGTATTCTTTTTTGTATTTGCCGCACTTTTCGTTCTCTTCGTAACAGGTTTCGATGTGCTTACTTTCTTTTTATTACCCTGTGCACCAGCCACAACAAATCCTCCATCTCTATACGAAATCTGCCATGTAATTTCAAATTAAAATTACATGGCCATATCCTTGCTTCTTCCCGCAAAACATCTTTTTGCTTTGCCAGACTTATTTTATACTATAACACAAAATATCCAATAATTGAAATAATTCCTATGAGAAAACAATAATAAGCAAAATAATTAAATTTCTTATTTTTAACAATTACTAACATTGTTTTAATACAAATGTAGCCTACAAATCCGGCAACAATTGTTCCTGCAAAATAATTCATAAGCTGTCCAAATCCGGTTGCTTCGTGTGCAAGATCCGGAATATCTAAAACAACTGCACCAAGAATAGCCGGAATTGACATGATAAAAGAATATTTTACTGCAAAATCTCTTCTAAGTCCACAGGCTACTGCCGCAGTAATTGTAGAACCGGAACGTGAAATTCCCGGAAGTGTTGCAATTCCCTGAACCGCTCCAATCAATAATGCATTTCCATATGTAGTTCCCTTTGGGGTCTTATTCCCACCCGGAAGTAAATCACAGATCAAAAGCAAAACTCCTGTAATTAACAGACAGATTCCAGGAACAATCAGACTCTTTCCTACTGCTTCTGTAATATTTTTTGTAAGAACTGCAATCACTCCAGTAGGGATCGTAGATACAATTACTAACATTGTAAACTTCCGGTATGCTGTTCCCACAACTCTTCGATAAGCAATTTTTTGTCCTTTCTTTCTCTGTACAAATACAGACAGATTATAACAGGCATCCACAATAATTCCTATTCCATTAAAGAAAATCTTAACAATGTCTTTCCAGTACACGACAAACACTGCGATTAATGTTCCTAAATGTAGTAGAATATCAAAAGCCATTCCTACATCACCCATACCAAAAAAATTCTTGAATATGGCTAAATGTCCGGAACTACTGACTGGTAGGAATTCTGTGATTCCCTGCACAAATCCTAAAAATATTGATTGTAACAAACTCATAATCTTTTTATCACCCTTTCATTATGCATATTTAAGCCATCTTATGATATTCTACTATTATTTCGGATTTAATTCAACAAATATTCCTATTTTCTTTTTTCAATTAACGCATGCAGCTTCTGTAATGCTTCATGAATTCCTCCAACTTCATTGATAATTCCTTCCTCTACCGTTTGTTTTCCCACTAAAACACTTCCTACATCTTTCGTTAATTCTCCTGTCTCCATCATAAGTTCCATCAGTCGCTCCTCTTTAATCTCACAATGCGAACAGATAAAACCAGTAATCCTGTCCTGTATTTTCTTAAAATAATCATACGTCTGTCTGACACCGATAAACAGACCATTCATACGAACCGGATGAATGACCATGGTTCCCGTCGGAACAATAAAAGAATAATCTCCGGAAACTGCCAGTGGAACTGCAATCGAATGGCTTCCTCCAAGAACTAATGTCACAACCGGTTTGTCTATGGATGCTAACATTTCGGAAATAGCCAGTCCGGATTCTACATCTCCACCCACACTGTTAATCAAAACAAGGATTCCATCTAATTCCTCACTCTCTTCTATTCTGGCTAATTCCGGAAGAACATGCTCATATTTCGTAGTTTTCGTATTCGCATTCAGACATTCATGTCCTTCAATTTCTCCTATTACAGATAATAAATGAATTTTATTTTTCCCATGTTTCAAATCAATCTGCCCAAATTCCTCAATTGCTTCCCGCTCTTCTTTTTTCTGATTTTCTGCCATTGAAATTCTCCTTTTTTTATTCATCCAAAACAGATGTCAATTTTATTTTTTCATATATGCAGAAATTTATGCAAAAAAACAAGGACCCGCCTTTTGCAAGCCCCTGTTTTTATTAAACTTTCTCTATTTTATTTCCGGTTTTTCCTAAAACAGCACATTCTTTTCCCTGAGATTTTGCCTCATACATCGCTGTATCTGCACATTTAATCAGCGTCTTCGGATCATTTCCGTCATCCGGTGCAAGTGCAATTCCTATACTGACTTTTAGTCTGGCATCTTTATGATGCGGGAATTCTACTTCTTCAGCCAATTCTAAAATCTTCTTTGCAAATCTCTGCGCTTCCTTAACCTCATAGATTTTCTTTAAAACAACTACAAATTCATCTCCACCCACGCGTCCTGCAAATGAATTATCATCTAAAGTATTTTTGATAATGTCTGTCAGCTTTCTTACCAGATGATCGCCAAAATTATGTCCATACGTATCATTAATTTCTTTAAAATCATCAATGTCAATATAAAGTACCGCAGATAACATACCAAAGCTTAATGAGGCCAGATTCTGTGAAATCATATAATTTGTTGTCTCTTTATTATACAATCCCGTTGCTAAATCTAACTGTGCCTGTTTTTTGAAATATTCCACTTCTCTCTTTGTCTTGTCAATATCTAAAAGTCTTCCAATTACTTTTATGATTTTTCCTTTTCGATTTCGAATAGCTGTCATCATCATCTCATGCCATAATGGACTATGATGTTTGTCATAAATACGAACTTCTTTTTTAATCGTATCTACTCCACTTCTCAGTTCTTCAAATGCACTCTCGAAAACTTCAATATCCTCTCTTACAATCATTTTGTTATGAATCATTTCTTTAATAAAATGATCCATATGAACCGGATATCCAAATTTTTCTTCCCATACATTATTAAATACACAATTTCCTTTTCCGTAATTGTACTCAAACACTACATTTTCTGACTGTTCTGCCACAATCTTATATCGTTTGAATGCCATCTTTGTCTTTGCATTCGCTCTTGTATAAATAATAAACATATAAAGCAGCAATAAAATAAAAACAAAAATCAGTCTTTTTCCAAAATCCGTACTCAGTGCTGACACATTTGATATATCAGATTCAACTGCATTTGCTGTCATAATTGTAACAGAATACCAGTTATTTTCCGGAACTTTTGTATAACAAATGTATCTCTTATACTTTCCTTCTCCAATGACAAGCAGTCCGGTATCTCCATTGGCAAAACTTTTTTGGAGCTTACTTACTGTTTTTTCTTCCTCCATCACGATACTTTTTAACATCGTAAAAATATTATCAGCTGCAACTGTTTCTGGTTTTGCAACTAAGGTTCCATCCTGCTGGGCAATAAACGAATCTGCCTTTCCATTAAATACAGATGCTCCGATAATCTCTGTAAATTCCTGTATATTATAAGCACTCATCAAAACAGCATTTACTTTCTGATCCTTTCCGGTAACCGGAACACAAAAAAGAATTTCCTTTTCCTTGCTGTTTTTAGCCATTACAATATCTGAAACTGTATTTTTTCCATTAAATGCTGATTTCAAAAAATGCTGACTAGCCATATCTTCACATGCAAGTGCTTCATTCAAAGATGTTCCATCTTCAAAAACCAGATTCAGTTTCATCTTGTTTTGTTCCTGTTCTGCATTTAAAAGATCTCTTACTGCGTCTGATTTTAAATCATCCTGACTGGCAATTACAAGTGACAGTGCCTCTAAAGTTTTAAAATTCCCATTGATTTTTACAGCTATATTATCTGCATTCTCATTCATAATATCTGTCATATACTGATTAATATATTTTGAAACTTTTCGGTTCACTTTTTTTGAAGTATTTGTAAAACTGACTAAAACAAGCGAAACAACACTCAGTAAAATAAGAGCCGTAAGCCAGATAAGCTTTGAATTTTCTTTTAACGTTTTCACAGAATTGTCCCTCCACCTAACACATAATCTCCATCATAAAATACCACTGCCTGTCCCGGTGTAACTGCACGTACCGGCTCATCAAAAATGCACTCCACTACATCATCTCCCACTTTACGGACTGTGCACATCGAACCGGTATGATTGTATCGAATCTTTGCCATCACACGCACTTCACCTTCTATATCCTGAACGGACATAAAATTCAAACGATCTGCACGTAATCTGTCTGTAAACACATCTTTGCCTTCGCCAATTACGACTTCATTTTTCTCCGGATCAATTTTGACTACAAAAGCCGGATGTCCAAGACTTAAATTCAGTCCCTTTCTCTGTCCGATTGTATAGTGTGTGATTCCTTTATGCTTTCCTAAAATATTTCCATGAATGTCTACAAAATTTCCTTCTTCTATCTTCTGTCCACTGTTTTCTTCTATAAAGGAAGCATAATCATGATCTGGAACAAAACAAATCTCCTGACTGTCTGGTTTATTCGCAACTAATAAGCCGACATCTGCTGCAATCTTTCGGATTTCATCTTTGTGATATTCTCCAACTGGCATCAGAGTCCTTGAAAGCTGTTCCTGTGTCAGATTATAGAGTGCATAGGTCTGATCTTTTGCCGCTGTCACTGACTTTTTCAATGTATATCTTCCATTCTCAAGTCTGACAACTCTTGCATAATGACCGGTTGCAATATAATCTGCACCAATATCCATACTTCTTTTTAGTAAAGATTCCCATTTGACATAACGATTACATGCAATACATGGATTCGGTGTTCTTCCATGCAAATATTCTTCTACAAAATAATCCATGACATATTTTTTAAAATCCTGCTTAAAATTCATCACATAATAAGGAATCTCTAATCGATTCGCAACCCTTCTCGCATCATCCACAGCACTTAATCCACAACAGCCACCTTCATGTTCTAAGGTCTCCTCTTCTTCATCCTGCCAGATCTGCATAGTTACACCAATTACATCATATCCCTGTTCTTTTAAAAGATATGCTGCAACAGAAGAGTCTACTCCACCAGACATTCCTACTACAACCTTCTTTTTTTCTTTCATCAAATTCTCCAATCTATCTTCATTCCTGTTAAACATGCTAAAACCTCTGTAATACACAAATAGGTATAGTCTATATACAGAAATGTTACAGACTATACCTATATTATGGAGCTGAGGGGAATCGAACCCCTGTCCGAAATTCTGTCCATTCAGGCATCTCCCACTACAGTCAGTGTATACCGGATTACTCCCATTCCCTTGCCCGCACGCCCACAGACAGGCTTACAGGTTCAGTAGCTTCATAAATCTTTTGCTATCTCAAAGCTTTGATAGAAAAGTGCCCCGCAAAGTCGATGCCTGTATATAAGCAGCGGGTGACTTATACCAGACAGCTGCCAATACTAGGCAGCGTACGCTAAATTATTATCTGCGTTTATATTTAATTCGGATTGATGAGGCGGTCCCGACCCGCCAGTGGCTTCCCAAACTTCTAAAACCCCGTCGAAACCAGTACAACCCCTTAAAATAAGGTGTAAATATCCTGGTACCTACTTGCAAATCATAGTATAACTGCTTTTCAGATTGATTGCAAGAGTAAATTTTTTAAAGTTTTTTTAATATAAATTTTTAACTTTAAAATTCTTTTCCGCCTCTCTTCTCTGATCCTTCTTTGCAATATCCTGACGTTTGTCATATAACTTCTTACCTTTTGCCAGCCCAATCTCAACTTTCACAAGACTTCCTTTGAAGTATACACGAAGAGGAACAATCGTAAGTCCATCCCTTGTTACTTCGCCCTGTAATTTATCAATTTCCCTTTTATGAAGCATCAGTTTTTTGGGGCGCAGTGGATCACGATTAAAAATATTTCCTTTTTCATATGGACTAATATGCATTCCATATATATATACTTCCCCTTTTTCAATTCGGATAAACGACTCTTTTACACTACATTTTCCCATTCGAAGTGACTTGACTTCTGTCCCATGGAGCACAATCCCCGCTTCATAAGTGTCAAGAATAAAATAATCAAACCTTGCCTTTTTATTATTTGCAATTAATTTTATATTTTCTTTACTCATATGATCAACCTTTCCTTTCTTTTCCACTCTCCGTCTTATTTCAAAAGCGAAATTTCTATGACAAAAGAAGAAAATCTATTGTTTTTAAAACTGTATCTGCATCAAGCACCCGAATCATCACTCTTTGACCTAATTTGTAACGTTTTCCTGTGGTTTCTCCTACCATTTCATAATGTTGGTCATCGTAATAATAATAGTCATCAAGCATATTCGTTACATGAACCATTCCTTCTACTGTATTAGGCAGTTCTACATAAATTCCCCAGCTTGTGATAGATGAAATAATACCCTCGTACTGTTTTCCTATAAATTTTCTCATGTATTGTGCTTTCTTTAATTTTACAGTTTCTCTCTCCGCTTCTTCTGCCCTGCGTTCTGTTGTGCTAGACTGTTCCGCTACTTTTTCTAAGATTTTTTCATAATGCCGGCGTCTTTTTTCATTCAGTTCTCCATGTAGATTTTCTTTTATAATTCTATGAATCTGAAGATCTGGATATCTGCGGATTGGAGAAGTAAAATGGCAATAATAACGTGCAGCCAGTCCAAAATGTCCTTCACTGTGCATGGTATATTTTGCCTGTTTCATGGAACGAAGTGTCAGACGGCTGATGAGCGGCTCTTCTTTTGTATCACTGACCTTGTCTAAAAGCTTTTGAATTTCCTTTGGATGAATTTCATCTCCGGATAATTTTAAAGAATATCCAAAATTATTGATAAATGTACTTAATTTCTGCACTTTTTCTAATTCCGGCTTCTCATGACTCCGATATACAAATGGAATCTCCTGCCAATAATAATCTTCTGCAATTGTCTCATTTGCAAGAAGCATAAAATCTTCAATTAATTTGGTAGCCGCATTTCTTTCATACGGATGAATGTCAACTGGTTTTCCATTTTCATCTAAAATAATTTTACTCTCCGGGAATTCAAAATCAATTGCCCCTCTTTGAAATCTTCTTTCTCTTACTATTTCTGAAAGCTCTTTCATTAAAAATATCATATCTTCAAATGTTTCATATCCAGGCACATTTTTTGCACTCTGATCCTGAATCACGCGATTGACACTTGTATAGTCCATTCGCTTGTCTACGCAAATCACAGTTTCCGCAATCTGGTGATCTGTTACATTTCCTTTGTGATCAATTTCCATAATACAACTAAGAGCAAGACGTTCTACTCCCTGGTTTAAAGAACAGATTCCATTTGATAACTGGTGCGGAAGCATTGGAATCACGCGGTCTACAAGATATACGCTGGTTCCTCTTTTTAATGCCTCCCTGTCAAGCGGACTATATTCCTTCACATAATGTGTAACATCTGCAATATGAACACCTAACTGATATCCCTCTTGTGTCCGCCGGATACTAATGGCATCATCTAAATCTTTTGCATCCTCACCATCAATTGTAACCGTCTGCACATCACGAAGATCTAATCTTCCATCCCACTCTTTTTCTGACACCTGCTCTGGAATTTCTTTTAACTGTTCTTTTACCTCTGGTGGAAACTGCACCGGCAGCTCATATCCTTTTACAATCGATAAAATATCAACACCGGGATCATTTTTATGTCCTAATATTTGAACAACCTTGCCCTCTGGTTTGTGATTTCTTCCACCATAATCTGTAATTCTTACTACTACTTTATGTCCATTGACCGCACCATTACTTTTTTCTCCAGGTACAAATATATCACTTGTAATCTTAGGATTATCCGGAATTACAAATCCAAAGGATTTATTTTTCTGATATGTCCCTACGATTTCTTTTAAACCACGTTCTAAAACCTTAAGAATCACACCTTCGCGTTTCCGGTCTCCCTGTCGTTCTGACTTGATTGCAACTAACACTTTGTCGCCATAAAAGGCACCATTTACATCATCGATTCCGATAAAAATATCATCATCCTCTTCTCCCTCTACTTTGACAAAACCAAACCCCTTTTCATGACTGGTAAATATTCCTGCCACTCCACATACTTCAGCTTTTACATATTTTCCTCTCTTTGTAAGTGCAATTTTCCCTTCTGCAATTAAGCTGTCTAAAACTTCTATTAAATCTGCTCTCTGTTCTTTGGCAATCTGAAACATAATCGCAAGTTCTTTTGCTTTCATTGGAACATAAATATCACTACAAATAAAATCATAAATAGCTTTTTTTCTTTTTTCTAACACTTCCTTTTCCATTATTTTCTCCTTTCCCTTTGTCATTTGACATGGTTCTTATGAAATAAAAACACCCTCTTAATTAAGAGAGTGTCCCGAACATCATTATTCATTCATTAAAAATTTAACTGAAGTAATAAAGCAATTACTAAGAAAGCTAATCCTAAAAACTTTGTAGATTTTACAATTGCTCCTTCCTTAGAACGTCCTTTATTCTTTGACCAATAAGAATCTGCCACACCTGTAAAAGCTCCAAATCCGGCATCCTTACCTTCCTGACATAAAACTACAATTGTTAATGCAATACAAACAATGACAAATAAAATCGTTAAAATTGTTTTAACCATCTTAAAACCTCCTATACATTGAACAACAACCATATTATCACATTCTATCCCATAAATCAAGCACATTCCTCTACTTGTTATTTTTTATTTCTGTCTTTCTTTTTCTTCTTCCTGTTGCCGTCCTTACTTTGATGCAATCCATCGTTTTCCTACTAATTCGATTGCTTTTTGCTTCAATTCTTTTGTAGTAAAATTCCCAACATATCGTCTGATTGTATGCGTTGACGCAAAATCATCCGGACACTGTGATAATTTATAAGTTCTTGTAACATTGGTATTCCAGTTATAATAGGTTGCAAGAGGCACTAATTTTCCTCCTGTAATTTTTGTTACACCATCTTTTCTTTCTATGGTTACTCTTGCCATTCCACCAAGAATCTGCAAAAGCTGATTCTGTCCGGAAATATAATTTCCAAGGGAATAATAACACAAGGTTCTGTTTCCGTTTTTTCCTTTAACCCATTGCACTTTTTGTAAAACATGTGGATGTGTTCCGATAATCAGATCTGCTCCGGCATCACTCATAATCTGTGCATATTTTACCTGGTCCTGAGTAATATCACTTACATTCTCAGTTCCCCAGTGTGGGAATACAATGACAAAGTCTGCCTTTTTCTTCGCTTTTTTAATATCTGAAGCAACCCTTTTCTCATCAAGATAATTGACTAAATATCCTTTTTCTGTTCCTAAAACTGTATTTCCATTCGTACCATACGTATAATTAAGCATGGCTACTTTGATTCCGTTTTTCTCTACCACAGGAATGGTATTCTGTGCCTTTTTTGATGCATTAATTCCTAACACCGTTGTCTTTGGATGCTTTGTCTTCCAGAAATTCAGGCAATTCTCTACGCCCTCGGCCTGCATATCTGTGACATGGTTCGATGCATGTAAAATTACGTTAAATCCGGCTTTTACTTCTGCATCACCGACTGCACTTGGAGAATTGAATTTAGGATATGCACTGAATCCAGCCTGATCACCACCAAAAATAGTTTCCTGGTTAATCACAGAAAGATTTGCTTTTTTCAAATCCTCTGTAATGTTTTCAAACAGGCAGTCATACTGATAGGTTCCACCCTGCTTTTTTCCTGTCTCAATCACATTTTCATGCATCAGATTATCTCCTACTGCCACTAATGTAATCTTTGCATCCTCTGGTGTATTCTTTTTCTTTTCTTCTTTCTTCTCTCCCTGTTTCGCATCTGCCTGTTGCTGTGACTTTTGTGTCTCCTTCTGATTCTTTTCTTCACTTACCGGATGCTGCCTGTAGATATCTGTGGCAAAATCAATACAGACATATCCAATAAACAACAGACTAATGATACTTAAACCAATAATTACTTTCTTCACATCCACCTCCACTTCTATTCTATGTAAGAATTACAGAAGGCAAGCGCGCAGAAACGCACCTGCCTCCTCTCTTCCAAATAGAATGGCTGACTATTTTACTAATAAAGATTTTCCTGTCATTTCTTCCGGCTGCTTTAATCCCATTAATTCAAGTAAAGTTGGTGCAATATCAGCTAAACATCCACCTTCTCTTAACTTATATGCAGGATCTGCATTTACTAAAATAAATGGTACCGGATTTGTTGTATGTGCTGTAAATGGAGCGTGTGTCTCATAATCAATCAACTGCTCTGCATTTCCATGGTCCGCACAAATAAACATCACACCATCTACTTCCTTGATTGCGTCTACTGTACGTTTTACGCATTCATCTACTGTCTCTACCGCACGAATTGCTGCTTCCTGAATTCCTGTATGTCCAACCATATCTGGGTTTGCAAAGTTAATAATAATGACATCATATTTGTCTGATTTGATGGCATCCACTAACTTATCGCATACTTCATAGGCACTCATCTCAGGTTTCAAATCATAAGTTGCAACCTTTGGTGATTTTACTAAAATACGATCTTCTCCTTCATTTGGTTCCTCTACACCACCATTAAAGAAGAATGTAACATGGGCATACTTCTCAGTTTCTGCGATTCTTGCCTGTTTCTTGCCATTTGCTGCAAGATATTCTCCTAATGTATTGTGTAAAGATACTTTATGGAATGCAACTTCCTTATTTGGAATGGTCTCATCATATTCTGTAAATGTAACAAACTTTGTATCAATTCTCTTCTCTCTTGCAAATCCATCAAAATCATCTGCACAAAATGCTCTTGTTAATTCACGTGCACGATCCGGTCTGAAATTAAAGAAGATAACAGAATCACCGTCTTTTACTGTTCCAACCGGCTGATTATCCTTCTCAATTACAACAGGTACTACGAATTCATCATTTACATCTTTCGCATAAGATGCCTCGATTGCTTCAATCGGACAAACTGCTTTCTCACCTTCTCCTGCTGTAATTGCACGATAAGCTTTCTCCACTCTGTCCCAACGATTATCACGATCCATGGCATAGTAACGTCCTGAAATAGAAGCTACCTCTCCAACACCGATTTCCTTCATCTTATCTAATAATTCCTGCATAAATCCTTTACCGGATGTTGGTGCAGTATCTCTTCCGTCTAAGAAAGCATGTACATAAACCTTGCTGATTCCTTCTCTCTTTGCCATCTCAAGCAATCCATATAAATGTGTATTATGGCTGTGTACACCACCATCTGAAAGAAGTCCGAACAAATGTAAAGCACCGCCCGTCTTCTTAACATTATTCATTGCATCTAAGAATGCCTGATTCTTAAAGAAATCACCATCTTCAATCTCTTTTGTGATTCTTGTAAGTTCCTGATAAACAATACGTCCGGCTCCCATGTTCATATGACCGACTTCTGAGTTACCCATCTGTCCATCTGGCAATCCAACTGCTAAACCACTGGCAGCTCCCTTTACATAAGGACATTCTGCCATTAATTTGTCCATCTCAGGTGTTTTTGCCTGTGCAACTGCATTTCCCTCTGTCTTATCATTCAAACCGTATCCATCTAAAATCATCAACACTACTGGTTTCTTACTCATGCTTCTCTTTCCTTTCCTGTTTCTTCCCTTCCATACGCAAGTATGAAAATGAAATTTTTTCTTATTTCTTTCATTGTTTAATATAGCATTTTTGCCTTGTTACGTCAATGAAGAAACCATAGTTTCTAAAAGGATTTTACATTTTCGTTTACTTGACTTTCTTCCTCATTTCTTCCATAATGTTAGTGATGCCATACCTTAAAGTTTGTAAGTTCTGTTTTTCACACTTCAAACTTTTTCTCTGGCAGACGATATTTTACAGGAGGAATTTAAAATGGAATCAATGGACGATTATAAAGAAGAATTAGAAGCTTCTTTCCGCAGAGTACGGGAAGGAGACTTAATGACCGGAACTGTAATTGGAATTTCAGATCAGGAAGTCACACTGGATTTAAAATATTATACCGAGGGAATCATTCGTGCAAATGATTTGAGTAATGACCCTTCTTTTTCGATAAAAGAACACATTGCACCAGGAGATGTCATCACTGCCACAGTTATCAATCCAGATGAAAACGGACACATTATTCTTTCTAAAAAGGAAGCAAATGAAACACTTGCCTGGGATACTTTAACTAAATATTGCAATGATAAAACTGTTGTAACTGTAAAAGTTCAGGATGTTGTAAATGCCGGTGTTGTTGCATTTCTCGAGGGTATCCGTGGATTTATCCCTGCTTCAAAGTTAGCATTAGAATACGTAGAAGACTTAGAAAGTTATCGTGGAAAAGAACTTCAGGTACAAGTCATTACCGCCGACAAGTCTGCTAACAAACTGATTCTTTCTGCCAAAGAACTCTTAAAAGAAAAGCAAGATGAAATTCGCCGCCAGAGCATTTCTAATATCGAAGTTGGTCTCGTTACCGAAGGTATTGTGGAAAGCCTTCAGCCTTATGGTGCATTTGTAAATATTGGTCGTGGATTAACCGGTCTTGTTCATATTTCTCAAATCGGGGAAAAACGCATTAAGCACCCGTCTCTCGTATTAAAAGAAGGACAGAAAGTAAAAGTAAAGATCATTCAGATTAAAGATGACAAAATCAGTTTGAGCATGAAAGCTTTAAACGATGTTGCGGCAAAAGAGATTGAAGAAGAAACCATTAAGCTTCCTGAAGCTGAAGATGCATACACCAGTCTGGGAAGTCTTTTCAAGAATTTGAAATTAGATCATTAAACTAAAAAAGGACTGTCATTTGACAGTCCTTCTTTTTACAATTAAAATCAATACCCTTACGTATTTGAATCTTACTTGTAATTTACGATCTTTCCAAAGTCTGGTTTTAATGAAGCACCACCTACTAATCCACCATCAATGTCTGGCTTAGCAAATAATTCTGCTGCATTACCAGCATTTACAGATCCGCCGTACTGAATACGGATTGCGTCTGCTGTTGCCTGATCATATACTTCTGCGATACAAGCACGAATTGCTCCACATACTTCTTCTGCCTGGTCTGCTGTTGCAGTTTCACCTGTTCCGATTGCCCAGATTGGTTCGTAAGCGATTACAGCTGTCTTAGCCTGATCTGCTGTTACGTTCTGGAATGCAATCTTAATCTGCATACGAATCCAGTCAAGATAAATACCCTGTTTTCTCTGTGCTAATGTCTCTCCACAGCAGATGATTGGTGTAATATTGTGTTCGAAAGCCTTTAACACTTTCTTATTTACAGTCTCATCTGTTTCTGCAAAGTATTCTCTTCTCTCTGAATGTCCAAGTACAACATACTTTACGCCAGCATCTACTAACATATTTGGTGAGATTTCTCCTGTATAAGCACCTTTTTCTTCAAAGTACATATTCTCAGCACCAATGTTAATATTTGTTCCCTTTGCAGCTTCTACTGCTGGAATAATATCAATTGCTGGTACACAAAATACTACATCAACTTCTTCATTCTTTACAAGTGGTTTTAATTCGTTTACTAAAGCAACTGCTTCTGAAGGTGTCATATTCATCTTCCAGTTACCTGCAATAATCTTCTTACGCATGATTTTTATTCTCCTTCATATTATCTTGTATTCATTTCGTTCTGAATTAATCTCTTATTTGTCGTTTGCAGCAACAACACCTGGTAAATCTTTACCCTCTAAGAATTCAAGAGAAGCTCCACCACCTGTAGAGATATGTGTCATCTTATCACCATATCCTAAGATATTAACAGCAGCTGCTGAATCACCACCACCGATGATTGTTGTAGCATCTAATTCTGCTAATGCCTTGGCAACAGCGATTGTTCCCTTTGCAAAGTTAGACATCTCGAATACACCCATAGGTCCATTCCATACAACTGTCTTAGCATCTTTTAATGCATCTGTATAAAGCTTTTCTGTCTTTGGTCCGATATCAAGTCCCATTTCATCAGCTTCCATGCTTCCTTCTACTACTCTGAATGGTGCATCATTGTTGAATTCTTTTGCAGCAACAGCATCTACAGGTAATAACATCTTAACACCCTTTGCTTTTGCTTTCTCGATCATTTCTTTTGCATAATCTAAGTAATCATTCTCAACTAATGACTTACCAACTTCTTCACCCATAGCCTTTAAGAATGTAAAGCACATTCCACCACCGATGATTAATGTGTCAACTTTCTCAAGTAAGTTGTTAATAACAGAAATCTTTGATGAAACCTTAGATCCTCCTAAGATTGCAACGAATGGTCTCTTTGGATTATTTACTGCATTTCCAAGGAAATCAATTTCCTTCTGCATTAAATAACCAACAACTGCTGTATCAACATACTTTGTTACACCAACGTTTGAACAGTGAGCTCTGTGAGCTGTTCCGAATGCATCATTTACGAATACATCACATAATGAAGCTAATTCTTTGCTGAAGTTATCTTCATTCTTTGTCTCTTCTGCTCTGTAACGTGTATTCTCAAGTAATACAACATCTCCGTCTTTCATCTCTGCAACTGCAGCCTTTGCATTTGCTCCAACAACTTCTGGATCAGCAGCAAACTTAACGTCCTGTCCTAATAATTCAGATAATCTCTTTGCAACTGGTGCTAAAGATAATTCTGGTTTTGGCTCTCCCTTTGGCTTACCAAGGTGAGAACATAAAATAACCTTTCCACCATCATTGATTAACTTCTTGATTGTTGGAAGAGCAGCTACTAAACGGTTCTCGTCTGTAATCTTTCCATCCTGTAATGGTACATTGAAGTCACAACGTACTAAAACTCTTTTTCCTTTTACGTTAATATCATCAACTGATTTCTTATTAAGCATTTTTGCTTCCTCCTTAAGATAATATATCAATATCTATTGTTTCTATCTGACTAGAAACCTGTTAGGAAATTCAAGAATTTTCCTATAAGCAAAAAGAGGTTCCGGCCCATAAGACCGGACCCCCTTTTAGGATCAAACTAAATTCATCTAATAACTAAGCTAATTCAGAGAAGTACTTAATTGTTCTTACCATCTGGCTTGTGTATGAGTTCTCGTTATCATACCAAGAAACAACCTGAACTTCATATGTGTCATCATCAACCTTAGATACCATTGTCTGAGTAGCATCGAATAATGAACCATATCTCATTCCTACGATATCAGAAGAAACGATTAAGTCTTCGTTGTATCCGAATGATTCGTTAGATGCTGCCTTCATTGCTGCATTAATAGCATCAGCTGTGATGTCTTTACCCTTAACAACTGCTGTTAAGATTGTTGTAGATCCTGTTGGAACTGGAACTCTCTGAGCAGATCCGATTAACTTTCCGTTTAATTCTGGAATAACTAATCCGATAGCCTTTGCAGCACCTGTTGAGTTAGGTACGATGTTAACTGCTGCTGCACGAGATCTTCTTAAGTCACCCTTTCTCTGAGGTCCGTCTAATGTCATCTGATCTCCTGTGTAAGCATGGATTGTAACCATGATACCTGACTGAATTGGTGCAAACTTGTTAAGAGCATCAGCCATAGGTGCTAAACAGTTTGTTGTACATGAAGCTGCTGAAATAATAGTATCAGAAGCCTTTAATGTTTCGTGGTTTGTATTGTAAACGACTGTTGGAAGATCATTTCCAGCTGGTGCAGAGATAACTACCTTACGTGCTCCTGCATTGATATGAGCCTGAGCCTTTTCCTTGCTTGTGTAGAATCCTGAACACTCTAAAACAACGTCAACGTTTAATTCTTTCCATGGGCAATTGTTTGCATCTGGGAAAGCGTAGATCTTGATTTCTTTTCCATCAACTGTGATAGAATCTTCTCCAGCCTTAACTGTGTCAGCCTTCTCGTATTTTCCCTGTGAAGAATCATACTTTAATAAGTGAGCTAACATCTTAGGGCTTGTTAAATCGTTGATTGCTACAACTTCATATCCCTCTGCTCCAAACATCTGTCTGAACGCTAAACGTCCAATACGACCAAAACCATTAATTGCTACTCTTACTGCCATGATTTTAAATCCTCCTATTGTTTATTATAAAAATTTAGTTTTTTGCAATTCAAAACATTAAATTATATTGTTCAAATCGCTTTATCCTTATTCTACCTAATTTACCTTAAAATATCAACCCTTAATTGCAATTTTCTAAAGATTTGACATTTTTTTAACAATCCGGTCCAATTCCTGCCCGGTATTTTAACAGCCCTAATTAAGAAATTATCATCGTTATCTCATTTGACTTCCCCTGCAAATTCCTGTAAAGTAGAAATATCCTTTCTATTGCAAAGGACATATTTCAATTCAACAAGGAGGCTTTTATGATTTCAGACTTTCATAATCATACAAGATTTTCAGGCGACAGTGAAGCTGACATAGATACTGTCATCCGCACTGCTATTTCTCTTAACATGAAAGAACTTTGTATTACAGACCATCAGGATTTTGATTATATAGAAGACGGAGTACGATTTGAAATTGATCCACTTAGCTATTACCGGACCCTTTCCCAATACCGGGAAACTTACAACGGAAAAATCGATCTTCGTATCGGTGTAGAAACTGGATTAGGAAAAGAATTTGCTTCTCGTTTACACACTTTTGTTTCATCTGTTCCGTTTGATTTTGTAATTGGTTCTTCGCATCTTGTCAACGGCACTGATCCTTATTATCCTGTCTACTGGGAAAACATCGCCCCAAAACAGGCAGTAGAAAATTATTTTTTGTCCATTCTGGAGAATTTATCTGTCTGCCATGATTTTGATGTCTACGGGCATTTAGATTACGTTGTGCGCTATTGTAAAGCAAAGGATTTTATTTACTCACCTTTTGATTATGCGGATCTCATTGATCTTATTTTAAAAAAGATTATTTCCTGTGAAAAAGGAATTGAGTTAAATACAGGTGGTATGTATAAAGGCAGTCGTTATCCGAATCCTCATCCCGCCATTATAAAAAGATACCGGGAATTAGGAGGCGAAATCATTACTGTCGGTTCTGATGCCCATACACCGGATTATTTAGGCTATCGTTTTGATTACGCTTCGGATTTATTACAGGAATGCGGATTTCATTACTATTGCACCTTTAAAAACAGAACAGGTGAGTTTCACAAGCTTTAATGCTTGTAAAACTCACCTGTTTTTATGATAACGCTGCTAATTCCTGATATTTTAACTGTCCTCCAAACAAATCTAATGCACTTCCAACCGTAACATCAAGGTGATTTTCTCCTAACAGCTTTAACTGTTCTAAATCTTCTTTCGAAGAAACACCACCGGCATACGTAATCGGTATCTTTTTCCATTTTCCCAGCTTCTTTGCTAATTCTTTCTCAATTCCGGAAGCCTTTCCTTCTACATCTACCGCATGGATTAAAAACTCATCACAATACTCAGATAACTGGTCTAACAATTCATACGTTACTCTCTCATCTGTGAATTTCTGCCATCTGTCTGTGACAATAAAATACTCTCCATCTTTCTTACGACAGCTTAAATCCAAAACTAAATGTTCTTTTCCTACGGTCTGCATCATTTTATTTAAATTCTGATATTGGATGGAACCATTTTTAAATACAAATGAGGTTACAATCACATGACTTGCTCCTGCATCTAAAAACTGCATTGCATTCTCATCCGTAATTCCACCGCCAATCTGTAATCCTGAAGGATATGCCGACAGTGCTGATAATGCCTGTTTTTTTGTTTCTTCATAATACTTTGAATCCTTTGCATTGAGCATAATAACATGCCCTCCCTGCAATCCATCCCTTTGATACATCTTTGCATAAAAAGATGCATCCTGTTCTGAAACAAAATTATCTACTGCCGCATCTCCTTCATCCCGCAGACTTCCTCCTACAATTTGTTTTACTTTTCCATTGTGAATATCAATACAAGGTCGAAACTTCATTTCTATTTCTCCTCTCTTCTTTCCTCTTACTCTATGCTCTTCATGCTTTCTGCCATGTTGATCTTCCGGATTTTAAATTTCATGGTGAAATTAATCACTACTGTAAATACAGCCGTAATCAATGCACTGTATAAATAGCTGTTTCTATGGATTTCTCTGCCAAACATAATTGCATCAACTTCTGCCGTCTGTATCACAAACCGGTGAAGCACCGCTCCTAATACACATCCTAATAAAATACCAAATATCGTAATGATCACATTCTCACGTACAACATATCCGGTCACTTCCCGATTATAAAATCCTAATACCTTCAAGGTTGCCAGTTCCCTTTTCCGTTCTGCAATATTAATATTATTCAGATTATAAAGAACTACAAATGCAAGTCCTCCTGCTGAAACAATCAAAACTGCTACGATGATATCAATACTTTTTAATACATCTGACATCTTGCTGTAAATCGTATCCATAAATGTTACATTCTGACAGGCCTTCATGCTTAATAAATCTTCTGTCAGCTTTGTCTCATCGGTTCCCTGACTGGTATGGATAAATATTTTATTCATTTTTGTATCTGTCCCAAAAATCTGTTTATAATATTGGTCAGACATATATACATAATGATATAAATAATTTTCCGTAATTTTTTCAACCGTTACTTCTTTTTTTTCAGCATCCTGTGAATCTCCCATACCAATCTGTATCACATCACCTTCCTTGACATTTAAAAGATTTGCTAATTTTTCATCGATTACCACACCCTGATCTGTTAATGCAATTTCTTTTTTTGTCTCCCGGTCCTGTAATCTGATATATTGTTTTAACTGGTCTTCCTTTTCAGGAACAATCAGATAACCTTCTTCTTTCTGATTATCTTTCGAAAAAATCATTGTCGTCTGATATGCTTTCATAGAATCTTTAATTCTCTTATCAGAAGAAAAAAACTCATTTACCTGTTCCTGTCGCTTTTCATTGATATTGGTATTCATCGATACGACTGCATCATAAGTATGAATTTTTCCATATTGTTCATCCATCATTGTCTGTGTAGAATCCTTCAGTCCAAATCCCACTACAATCAAAGCTGTACAACCGCTAATACCAAATAATGTCATGAAAAACCGTTTCTTATAACGAACCATATTACGAATGGATGATTTTGCATGAAAATTCATATGTTTCCAGATAAATGGCAGATATTCTAATAAAATCTTCTTTCCAACTTTTGGTGCAAGTGGACGCATTAATTTTGATGGTGTCTCTGATAATGTTTTATACGATGCAAAAATTGTCGCAGCTAAAACACAGATAATTGCAATACTGGTTGCTGTAAGTGAATATTCAAAATTCATTGGTGTCTGTACTTTTCCAAGTCCCGGATACATCAGCTTATATGCATTTAAAATAATAACCGGGAATAATTTTGCACCTGCAATTCCTCCAATCACACTTCCTGTTACAGTCGCAAGCATTGCATATTTAATATATTTCCATGCAATCGGAAACTTACTATATCCTAATGCTTTCAAGGTTCCAATCTGTGTCCTTTGTTCTGTAATCATTCGTGTCATCGTAGTAAGGCTGACAAGTGCTGCCACAAGGAAAAAGATTACCGGAAATACTTTTCCAATATTATTAATACGCTGTGCATCCTGATCGAATTCTACGTATGCAGATACTGCCGTACGATCTGTAATGTACCATGCAGGTGATTCTATCAGTTCTCTGGCATCTTTTGCATCTTCATTTTGCAAATCCAATTCCTTTAACTGCTTTTTATCTGTCTCAATTGCTCCGTTTGCTTTTTCAATCTCTGTCTTACAGGTTTCTTTCTTTGCTTCTGTCTGTGCTTTTTCCTCTTTCAAAGGTGTCTGCTGATCTACAAACTTCTGCTTCTCTCTTTCGAGCTGATCCATTTTTACATCATAATTATTTAATTTTCCTGCCGGTACATATCCTAATGCCCCATACTGTTCAATAAAATGATCATAATTATCAATGCTTGGCTGAATCTGGTCTATTTTAGCATCTAACACTTTTACTTTCTGTTCACATTGTGCAATTTGTTTCTGATTCTTCTTTACTATATTCTGGTTCTTTTTTATTTCCTGGTTTTTTGCATTCATCTGAGCCTCAATCTGCTCAATTACCTGCGTTGCCTGTCCATACAGTTCATCATATTTTGCTTTAATGCAAACATCTTTCACATTTTTATCAATTTCATCTTTGGCTTCTTTTACTTTATTCTCATAAGTCTTTGAATAGCAGTTTTCTTCTTTAGCTCCTTTTACCGTTGCATAAATCTCTGTATAAACATTACCAGAAAAAGCCTCTCTTTTCACAACTGCAAGTGCCGCAACTTTTCCATTCCCAATGGAACTGGCAGAACGCGTATTTGACAGATACTGACTCGATGTAAAAGAACCTACAACTGTATATTTTTTAGATGTCAAAATTTCTTGAATATCTGTTGTGGTTCCGGAAGAAACTGTAAATGTATCTCCGGTCTTTATCTTTTCTTTTTTCATAAAAGTAGAATCTAAGACACATTCATTTTCTTTTTCTGGCTTTCTTCCTTCTTTTATCTGTATTTCATTAATTCCGTCTGTTTCTGACATAAACTCTACCACTTGTTCATTTCCATTGATTTTTGCAATCACATCATTGGTAAAACTTCCAACCGCTTTCTCAATCTGCTTACACTTTGAAATTGCTTCTAAATCACTGTCTGACAATCCCATGGTACTAACAATTTTTAAATCCATCATATGACTTTCATCATATAAATAATCTCCCGTCTTTCTCATATCCGGCTCTGTTGCACGAATTCCGGCATAAAACGCAACCCCTAATGCAACAATCAACAGAATCGAGATAAAACGGCTAAAACTTTTTCTTACTTCTACTCGAAATTCTTTTCTTAATGCCTTCATCATATACCTCTATTATTACCACTCTAAAAATTCCACTTTAACCGGGAACTGATTTATCTTGTTACTGTCTACTTTTCCATTTTTAATCTTAATGACACGATCTGCCATCGGTGCAATAGCCGAATTATGTGTAATTACGATAACCGTAACCCCCTGATTTCTACAGGTATCCTGTAATAATTTCAAAATTGCCTTACCTGTCTGATAATCTAATGCGCCTGTCGGTTCATCACATAACAATAACTTTGGTTTTTTCGCAAGTGCTCTTGCAATTGCCACCCTCTGCTGCTCTCCACCGGAAAGCTGTGCAGGAAAATTCTTTAATCTTTCCCCTAATCCCACATTTTCAAGTGCTGTCTTTGCATCTAATGTATCTTTGCATATCTGATTTGCTAACTCTACATTTTCTAATGCATTCAGATTCTGCACCAGATTATAAAATTGAAAAACCATTCCAATATCATCACGTCTGTATTTTGTCAGTTGTCTAGATGAATATCCGCTGATATCTTTTCCATCTACAATTACCTGTCCATCTGTCAGCTTATCCATTCCTCCTAAAATATTCAGTGCCGTCGTCTTTCCGGCACCACTTGGTCCAACAATTACTACAAATTCTCCCTTTTCAATTGCAAAACTCATTCCATCTGCCGCTTTGATTGCTACATCGCCTGAACCATACTGTTTCGTCACATTTTTAAATTCTACAAAACTCATTCCGATCTCTCCTATCTTTCTCTATTTTACGATTTTACGACAATTTTTCTTTAACAGAAGTTAATCATAACACATTTTCAGATAGAGATAAATAACCTATTTTAGAATCTTTTCCTTTCTGAAACGAGAAAAAGCGCCGCATATTCTGCGACGCCTCTTGTATATCATTTTTATTTTTCGTTTTGTTCTACATCCTTCATAGAGAATGAAATTCTTCCCATTTTATCTTTACCAAGACATACCACTTTTACAACATCTCCAAGAGTCAGAACATCTTCTACATGATTAATTCTTTCCTTTGAAATCTTAGAAATGTGTACCATTCCTTCTTTTCCCGGTGCAAATTCTAAGAATGCACCAAACTCTTTGATTGAGATTACTTTTCCTTCTAAAATCTGTCCCTCCTGAAAGTCTGTTGTAATAATCTGAATCAGGTTGACAGCTTCTGCAATCTTATCTTTGTCAAGTCCACATACAGAAACAAGTCCTTCTTCTGAAATGTCAATCTTAACTCCTGTTCTTTCAATAATTGCATTGATTGTCTTGCCTTTCTGACCAACAACATCTCCGATTTTAGCCGGATCAATCTGAATGGAAATAATCTTTGGAGCATATTTTCCTACTTCTTTTCTAGGCTCTGAAATAACCGGTTCCATCACTTCTGACAAGATATATTCTCTTGCCTTCTTTGTTGCAGCAATTGCCTCTTCTACAATCTGTCTGGTAAGACCATGAATCTTAATATCCATCTGAATTGCAGTAATACCGTCATGTGTTCCTGCAACCTTAAAGTCCATATCTCCAAAGAAGTCTTCTAATCCCTGAATATCTGTTAACACAATATGATCATCATCTGTCTCACCTGTTACAAGTCCTGAAGAAATACCTGCTACCGGTTTCTTAATCGGAACACCCGCTGCCATTAAAGACATGGTAGAAGCACAGATTGAAGCCTGTGAAGTAGAACCATTTGACTCAAATGTCTCAGATACTGTTCTGATTGCATAAGGGAACTCTTCCTCTGATGGAAGTACCGGCACTAAAGCTCTTTCTGCTAAGGCACCATGTCCGATTTCACGACGTCCCGGTCCTCTTGATGGTTTTGTCTCTCCCACAGAATAAGATGGGAAATTATAATGATGCATATATCTCTTAGCTGTAATCGTTTCATCTAATCCATCAATCTTTTGTACTTCGGATAATGGAGCTAATGTAGTAACTGTACAAATCTGAGTCTGTCCTCTTGTAAACATAGCAGATCCATGGACACGTGGAATCAAATCAATCTCTGCCGCTAAAGGACGAATCTGGTCAATAGCTCTTCCATCTGGACGCTTATGATCTTTTAAAATCATTTTACGTACAGTCTTTTTCTGGTACTGATAAACAGCTTCCGGTAATACGGCAAGCCATTCTTCATTCTCTGCAAATGCCTCTTCGAATTTTTCTGTAATTTCTTTAATATTCTCTTCTCTTTTTTGTTTCTCGTCTGTAAATACAGCTTCTTCCATCTGTTCTGGTGGAACTAACTCTTTCATGGCTGCAAATAATTCTTCCGGAACTGCACAACTCTCATAAGCATGTTTTTCTTTTCCTACTTCTTTTACAATTCCATCAATAAACTGGATAATCTCTTTATTGACTTCATCTGCAGCATAAATTGCTTCTATCATCTTTGCTTCCGGTATCTCATTTGCACCGGCTTCAATCATAATTACCTTATCTCTGGTAGAAGCTACCGTAAGCTGTAAATCTGATACCTGACGCTGTTGTGATGTTGGATTAATAATAAATTCTCCATCAATCATTCCAACCTGTGTAGAAGCACATGGTCCATCAAATGGAATATCAGAAATAGCTGTTGCAATTGCAGAACCAAGCATCGCTGTTAACTCCGGTGAACAGTCTGGATCAACTGACATCACCATATTGTTTAATGTAACGTCATTTCGATAATCCTTTGGAAATAATGGTCTCATAGGACGATCAATGACTCTGGATGTTAAAATTGCATTTTCTGAAGGCTTTCCTTCTCTCTTATTAAATCCTCCTGGGATCTTTCCAACTGCATACATCTTTTCTTCATATTCTACGCTCAATGGGAAGAAATCAATTCCTTCTCTTGGCTTGTCCGATGCTGTTGCTGTTGATAATACAGTGGTCTCACCGTAATGCATAAATGCAGCTCCATTTGCCTGTGCTGCAACTCTTCCTACATCTACCGTAAGTGTTCTTCCGGCAAGATTCATACTAAAACTTTTGTACATAATATCCTCCATGCTTTCTTATTCGGGTATTGGTCCGAAACAACTGAAAAAAATACAATGCATCGTAATCTTTATATTCTTTTCAGTGGTCTCGGTGCATTACCCTCTAACGATTTATCAAAACCTAAAATCGCCATATCACATTATAGTATAACACATGCGACATCACTCTTGCAAGACAAAAAAGAGACAGTGCATCGTTGCAACTGTCTCTTAACATAATTGAATCAAAATTACTTTCTGATTCCTAACTTCTCAATTAAAGTACGGTATCCTTCAAGATCTGTCTTCTTAAGGTAATCAAGTAAACCACGTCTCTGTCCTACCATCTTTAAAAGACCTCTTCTTGAATGATGATCCTTCTGGTGCATCTTTAAGTGCTCTGTAAGCTCCTTAATTCTCTCTGTTAAAATTGCGATCTGAACTTCTGGAGATCCTGTATCTCCTTCTTTTCTTCCGTAAGCCTTAATAATCTCTGCTTTCTTTTCTGCTGTCATTACGATAGCCCTCCTTAAAATTATATATCGCCAAATACTTAAGTCATGGTTGGAGTATCCGATAACTTCGTATTGGTTTACCTTTGCTAGTCTATCATCTTTTTTCTAATCTGTCTAGTAAAAATTACAAATCAATTCTGAATTTCATGTGTTTCCTGTTTTTTCGTCAATTCACCCTCAATCAGTGCTAAATCCTGTTTGTGAATAGCAAATGCAATATTCGTTGCATGATCGGATACTCTTTCTAAATTTGATAAAATATCTGAATAAATTGCAGATCTTGGAGAACATTCATTCTTCGCCATTCTCTTAATATGTTCGCTTTGTAATTTGTCTTCAAGATGATCGATCTCATCCTCTAACTTTACAATTTCTACTAAATGTTCTTCATTCTCTTCTGCAAAAATCTCAATTGCATACGTAACTGTCGCAATTACTTTCGATGTCATCTCCTGCAGTCCTTCTATTCCTTTTTCACTAAAAGAAATGTCCTGATCAATCCTGCTTTGTGCAAACTCTGCAAGGTTTTCTGCATGATCTCCAATACGTTCAAAATCATTTACTACATGGAAATATGCAGCAATATTTTTTGCTTCTTCAAGTGGAATCGATGACTGTGATACATCAACGAGATAATCGGTAATTGCCCTGCTTAAGAAATCAATCTGTTCTTCCACTTCAAACACTTTTTTAATTTTCTCTTCCTGTGGTTCTACTAACACTTCTGAAGCAAGTCTTAAATTACCATTCGCAATTCTTCCTAATCTGCGGATTTCCTTTGTAACATCTAAAATAACAGTTGCCGGGGTTGTCGTAGAAGTCGGTCCGATATATTTCAGTTCGAATCTCGTTGCCTTCTTGTCTTCTCCACGAACCAGTTTATAAGTTAGTTTTACAACATATGACATCACAGGGAACATCACTACAACCTGAACAATTTTTAAAATTACATTGGCATCTGCTACTCCCTTTGCCTGATCATAATTGGCAAATTTCAAAATTGTATCTGCGATCGGATGACCAAATGGAATTAAAATACACATTGTAAGTATCGTAGAAATCACATTAAACATCATGTGTACCCATGCAGTTCTTTTTGCATCTTTTTTCCCTCCGATGCAGGCAATCATTGCTGATGTACAGGTTCCGATATTACAACCTAAAATTAAAAACATACTAACTCTTAGTCCTAATAATC
This sequence comes from uncultured Lachnospiraceae bacterium, assembly GCA_934339365.1. Classification (GTDB taxonomy): domain Bacteria; phylum Bacillota; class Clostridia; order Lachnospirales; family Lachnospiraceae; genus UBA3212. Next base: position 230,424 of record CAKRHW010000001.1, read on the forward strand.
CCTGGCTTGCCATACCAATCAAAATACCTGTGGATGCTGAGGAACTCTGTAAAATCGTCGTAATTACAAATCCTGCTAAAACTGCAAGAAATGGATTCGTCAGTGTTCCGAGTGCATGGATTACTTTTGGCGAATCTTTTAAAGTAGACATTGATCCCTTCATCACATCCATACCATAAAATAAAACACCAAATCCTAAAATGACATCTCCTAGTTTTTGTACAAATGGTTTCTTACAAAAGGAAACCATAATAACTCCTGCAATAATAAATACAGGTGCAATGACTTCTAAATTCATTGCAACTAAAAGACCTGTTACCGTTGTACCGATATTGGCACCTAAAATAGGTCCCACAGCCTGTCCTAATGAAATCAGCCCTGAATTAACGAAGCTGACAACCATGACTGTTGTAGCACTAGATGACTGAATAACCGCTGTAAATAAAAATCCGACCACCAGGCCGACAAAGCGGTTTTTCGTACATAATTCTAGTACCTTTCTCATTTTTGAGCCGGCAACTTTTTCTAGACCATCACTCATCAGTTTCATTCCATACAGGAAGAAACCAAGCCCCCCGAACAATAGCAGTATGTTTGATATTGTCATAAAAACTAACCATGCCTTTCTGTACCTTATTTTCTTTTTTTGGTACTAATCATTCTTTTGTATTATTTTATTATACCAGTCTGCTGTTTTCTAAAAAAACACACATAATCGAATCATATCATAGTAAGTTTGCCTTGTAAACCAAATGTAAAGAACTTGTAAATATGACGTAAAATGGCAATTCGTGTTTTTTCGACAATTTAATGATATATTTTTATCTCTATTTCAATTTTTTTGTTTTTTTGACAATTTAAAATAACCAAACTCTTGTTTTTTAATTTTTTCCTCGGCAATATAACTTTATTCAACAAAATATTTTTTACAATTTGCTATGTCTTTTTCAACTTGTTTCTTTACAAGCTCTAACGAATCGAATTTTTTTTCATTTCTCACAAAATGCAGTAATTCTAGCTGGGCAATCTTTCCATATACATCCTGATGAAAATGAAATAAATTCGTTTCCACTGTAATCTGATGTTTTTCGGATACCGTCGGTTTATATCCTACGTTCGTTATGCCCTGATATTTTTTCCCATCAATGCTTGTCTGTGAAACATAGACTCCATTTGGTGGAAGCAGTTTATCCGCCGGTGGTATTAAATTAATCGTCGGCATCCCTACAGTTCTTCCTAACTGATTTCCATGTACAATCTCCCCAATCATTGTATAAGGATATCCTAGAAGTTCCTCTACCTGTTCCATTTTTCCTTCCTGGATTAATTTTCTTACAAATGTACTGCTGATATCCTGTTTTTGATATTGTTCCTTTTCAATAATTTCTACTTCAAACCGGTATTGCTCTCCCGCGTTCTTTAGCATCTCTAAATTACCTTTGCGATTTTTCCCATAACGAAAATCAGAGCCGGCACACAAATACCTGACCCCAAGATGATCTACTAATATTTTCTTAATAAAATCGACTGCTTCTAACTGCATAAATTCTTTATTCACAGTGCATTCAATCAGGCAGTCAATTCCTGCCTGCTCATAATAATGATATTTTTCTTTCTCCGTTAAAATATACTGTAAAGGTTCCCCTTCCACAATTTCTCTTGGCGAGCGGTTAAATGTCAGCACAACTGCTTTCATTCCCTGTGCCTTCTTTTCTCTGATTAACGAAAAAAGTTTTTGATGACCTTTATGCAGGCCATCAAACTTTCCTATAGTAATCGCTGTATTTTTTAGATATGCTCTGGTAATGTCTGTAATAATTTCCATTCCTTTGCTTTCTCCATTATCTATGATCTGTGTTTTCATAAAACATCTTCTGAATTTTAAAGATATTGTCTGCTTTTCTATACTGGTATACTGCTACAAATTCATTCTTTGTATTATATACTTTAACATTTTCCATGTCCGAAAAAGCAGAAAGTTCTTCTTCCTTTTTTCCATCACAGCTCTTTATGTTAGAAATATCTCTGTCAGATATGATATTTCCATTATAAATTCTTGATTCACTTTCCTTCCTGACTACGATGCTTTTCGTTTCAAACATTGCATCAACCGGAAGGATAAAATCTGTCACCTGATCCTTTTTTTCCTCTACCTGTGCAAGTGTAACTGCATCTTCTATCCGGAACTTACCTACACCTGTCCGCTCTAATGTTCCCATACAGGCTCCGGTCTTTAGTTTCTCTCCGATATCCTCACACAAAGTCCGGATATAAGTTCCCTTCGAACAGGAAACCTCCATTGTAATATATGGAAGTTCTATTTTTTCTATTTTGATATGATAAATCTGGACTAATCTGGCTTTTCGCTCTACTTCTTTTCCCTGTCTTGCAAGTTCATAAAGCTTCTTTCCATTCACTTTCAATGCTGAATACATGGGAGGAACCTGCATGTATGGTCCTACAAAAGACTCAATTACATCCCGAACCTGTTCGTCAGTGATTTCCTGATTGTGATACTTTTCCATTACTTCTTTTTGTCTGTCGCTTTTCACTGTTCCTGAGATATCCTGTGTATCTGTTGTAATACCTAAAATCAGTTGTGCACGATATGTTTTATCCTTGTCTGTAATCATATCGCATAGCTTCGTTCCTTTTCCTAAACAGACTAAAAGAACTCCTGTCGCATCCGGATCAAGCGTCCCTGTATGTCCGATTTTTTTCTGATGCAGAATTCCTCTTAATTTTGCCACAACATCATGGCTTGTATAGCCCTTCTCTTTATAAATGTTAATGATACCGTTTTGCATGCTTCTGCCGTCTTTTGACAACCTTTCTTTAATTTTCCTGCAATTGTGCTGCAATTTCTTTTACAATGTTATTAATGACGTCATGTTCCGTTCCTTCCATGCTGCAGCCTGCTGCACGAATATGTCCACCGCCACCAAAAGTCACCGCAATCTTACTTACATCTACATAGCTGTCAGAGCGCATACTTACTTTATAGCTTAAATCACCTAACTGATAGATAAATACTGCGCATTCCACGCCTTCTGTAATCCTGAGCTGGTCAATAATTCCATCTAAATCTTTTCCGGTGACACCAAAAAATTCCATTTCTTCTAAGTTCACAACACTGACAATACATTTTCCATCTAAAACCAGAAGACTTTCTAATAATGCTCTTCCAAGAATCTGATTCTGATTATAACTCTTTTTATAAAATGTATCGGTAATAATCTTTTGGAAGTTAATTCCCTTGTCCATTAATTTGCCTGCTATATTCATTGTTTTAGAAGATGTACAGGAAAAATTAAATACACCTGTATCATGTACAATTCCTGTATACAGACACTCCGCAATTGTCTTGCTGATCTTTTCATCATCAAACAAATCATATAATACTTCACAAGTTGAACTTGCATCCGGAACAATCACATTATCATCCGCAAATCCGATATTACTGATATGATGATCAATAACAGCGGTTGCATTTGCACTCTGAAAATATTTTGCATTCTCTCCTAACCGTTTTTCATCACCACAATCTAAGCAGAAGAACAGATCATATTTCTTATCTTGTGTTGTTTCATGTATCATCTGATCCGCATGTTTCATAAAAAGAAAGTGTTCCGGTACCGGCATCAGTCTGATATCCACTGTTCTGTCAGGATAATTTTCTAAAATATAATTATAAAGTGCCAGACAGGAACCAACACAGTCCCCGTCAGGCTTGATATGTCCGGAAATGCCGATTGTCTGATAATCTTTTATTATCTCATCTATTTTATTGATTTTCTTTACTCTCTTCATCAATGTCTTTATTCACCTCATCAATCAATTTTGACATTTTCACACCGTATTCGATGGAATCATCTAATACAAATGTTATTTCTGGTGTGTTACGTAAATTCACCGTTTTTGCCAACTGCTTGCGAATAAATCCTTTTGAACTTCTTAATCCTTCGATTGTATCTGCCTTTTCCTGTTCACTACCTAACACGCTGACATAGACCTTACAAAATTTAAGATCTGGTGTCACCTCTGCTGAAATAACTGTTGTCATCGGACTAATTCTTGGATCTTTTACTTCGTTACGAATAATTTCGCTAAGCTCACGATGCACTTCCGCATTCACCCTTGTATTTTTAATGCTATTCTTTCTCAATGTTATCTCCTTTACTCTGCTGTCAGGCTGATGTATTTCCTCTATCTTGGAACTTCAACCATCATATATGCTTCAATCTGATCTCCTTCCTGAAGATCGTTAAATTTTTCAAATACGAGACCACATTCATATCCTGCTTTTACTTCTTTTACATCATCTTTAAAACGCTTCAATGATGCAAGTGGTCCTTCAAAGATTAAATCTTTCTCTCTTGTAATTCTAACAGAACATCCTCTTTGGAAACTTCCGTCTAAGACATAAGAACCTGCAATTGTACCTACACCGGATGCCTTAAATAACTGACGCACTTCCGCATGACCAATAACTTTTTCTTCATAAATCGGATCAAGTAATCCCTTCATGGCTGCTTCTACATCTTCAATTGCCTGATAAATTACGCGGTAAAGGCGAATATCAACGCCTTCTTTTTCAGCAATTTCTTTTGCCTGATTATCTGGTCTTACATTAAATCCAATAATAATTGCATTCGATGCCGATGCAAGAGAAACATCAGATTCTGTAATGGCACCAACACCACCATGAATGACCTTAACGACTACTTCCTCATTCGAAAGCTTCGTCAGACTTTGTTTTACAGCTTCTACAGATCCCTGGACATCTGCCTTTACAATAATCTCTAATTCTTTTACATCACCTGCCTGAATCTGCGTATACAGATCATCTAATGACATGCGAACCTTTGTTCCTTCTAACATCTTCTGTCTTCCCTCAGAAATAAAGGTCTCTGCAAATGTTCTCGCATCTTTTTCATTTTCTGCTGCAACAACAATTTCACCTGCATCTGGTACTCCATTTAATCCTAAAATCTCTACCGGAGTCGATGGTTTTGCTTCTTTGATTCTTCTTCCCTTATCATCAATCATTGCACGAACCTTACCATAAGATGCACCTGCTGAAATTGGATCTCCAACATGTAAGGTACCTTTTTGAACTAAAACAGTTGCAACACTACCTTTTCCTTTATCTAACTTAGCTTCAATTACGAGACCTCTTGCTCTTCTGTTTGGATTTGCACGAAGTTCTAGAATCTCTGCCTGTAAGATAATCATCTCAAGCAGCTCATCAATTCCTTCTCCGGTCTTTGCTGATACCGGTACAAATACTGTACTGCCACCCCAGTCTTCTGCAATCAGTTCATATTCAGAAAGTTCCTGCTTCACTCGTTCAATATTTGCTGCAGGCTTATCAATTTTATTTACGGCTACAATAATTTCGATTCCTGCTGCCTTTGCGTGGTTAATTGCTTCGATGGTCTGTGGCATAACACCATCATCTGCTGCTACCACAAGAATTGCAATATCAGTTGCCTGTGCACCACGCATACGCATAGCTGTAAACGCCTCATGTCCCGGAGTATCTAAAAATGTAATCTGTTTTCCTTTTGCTGAAACGGTATACGCACCAATATGCTGTGTAATTCCTCCTGCTTCTCCTTGTAATACATTCGTTTTACGGATTGCATCGAGTAAAGAAGTCTTACCATGATCTACGTGTCCCATAACACATACAACTGGTGGACGTGGTACTAAAGTAGATTCTGCATCCTCATCTTCACGAAGCATCTCTTCTATAACATCTACTTTAACCTCCTGTTCACAGATGATATCATAATCTAATGCAATTTCTTCTGCTGTTTCATAATCAATTTCTGTATTTAATGTAACCATTTTACCCTGCATAAATAATTTCTTAACCAAGGCAGATGGCTGCATTTTCATTTTTTCTGCCAGATCACGAATGGTTAATACTTCCGGAATGGTAATTACTTTGATTGTCTCTTCCGGAGCTTCCTTTTTCTCCTTTGTTGGCTTCTGAAGTACAGGAAGTTTCTCACCCTTTGCACTCTTTTTGCCTTTTCCGTCTGTATAATTATTTTTATTTCTTTCCTGTCTGTCAAAACGCAACTTATCTTCACGTTCCTTCTTTGCTCTTTCTGCTACTAATGCATCTGCAGAAGTATCCGGCATCATCTCGCGGTTATCTCTCTTAAATCCGCCTCTTCCGCCACGATTGTCATTATTTCTTCCGCCAAATGATCTGCCATTATTGTTATTGCGGTCATTGTTACGGTCATTATTTCTAAAGTTACGGTCACCGCCGCGGTTATTATTTCTGTCATTGCGATCATTTCTGTTATTTCCATTTCCATTACGATCGCCTGGTTTATTTCCATAACGGCGATTATTATCTCTGTTTTCTCCGTTATTTCTTACACCATTACTGCGTTCTCCGTTACGGTCATTATTTCTAAAGTTACGGTCGCCTCCGCGGTTATTATTTCTGTCATTGCGATTCGTTCTTCCGGCATACTGTGTACGATCCTGTTGTCTTCCACGATTGTCATTATTACGATTGCCCTGCTGTTTTTCACCATGATTGTTATTACGATCATTGGTGTACACTTTTTTTTGCTGATTCTGTCCCTCCGGTTTATTGGTCCAGATTCTCTTCTTTGGAGATTCTTCTTTATTCTGGTTTAAATTCTCCGGTTTTCTTTCTGTCTTACCGGCATTTTTTTGTGAATCCTCTGTCTTAGGATTTAATTTATTTTTTACCTGTCTTACCTGTTCTTCATCAAGACCATTTGTTGCCTTTAGTTCTTTTTTGCCATCCGGATCAAGCACTTTGATAATTTCCTTATTTTCTTTACCCAATTCTTTTGCTAAATCATAAATTCTGATTTTTGCCATTCTATCTACCTCCGTTATTGCTTACTGTTACGTTTTTTAGTTTCATTTTCTTTATAATCGCCGTTGCAAATCCTTCATCCAAAACTGCAAGAGATGCCCGAACTTCTTTTCCAATTGCATTCCCCAAATCAATCTTCGTTGCATATTCTGCAAAAGGTACCTCATAAAATTCGCATTTATTTCGAAACATCTTTTTGGTGTTGGCAGATGCATCCTCCGCAACAATGACTAAGCATGCTTTTCCCTCTTTGATGGATTTCTCTGTCATAAATTCTCCGCATCCAATTTTTCCTGCTCTGGTAGCCAGACCAAGCATTTGCAAAATATTATCTCTATTCAACTTCTATGTCCTCCATTAACTGCGTAATCACTTCTTCCGGTATCTCTGTCTTTAATGAGCGTTGTAAACCTTTCGTCTTCAGCGCTTTTTTCAGGCAATCCATGTTCGGACACAGATATGCACCTCTTCCATTTTGTTTTCCGGTTCGATCTAACAAAATCTGCCCTTCGGAAGTTTTAATTACCCGAATCATTTCTTTTTTATTTTTCATTTCACCACAACCGGTGCATTGACGTTGCGGTATTTTTTTTGTTTGACTCATGCTACCTCCATTCCGAAATTCTTACACAAAAGGAGTCCTTCACCTCTTTTTATTCTTCTGTTTCGTTTTCGTCTAAATTGTCTGCCTCATCTCTTGTCTCTTCTGATCCAGTCATTTCTTCGTTCTCGTCCTGTATCTGTGCACTGCTGTCTTCTTCCTGCACATGTTCTGTATCTTCTTCTGTCTCTGTCTGATCTTCTGTATACTTACCAAAGTTGCCACCCATTTCCTCTACCTGGGATTCACTTCTGATATCAATCTTAAATCCTGTCAGTCTTGCAGCCAGTCTTGCATTCTGTCCTTCTTTTCCGATTGCAAGAGATAACTGATAATCCGGTACTACTACCTGTGCTTCTTTTGTCTCATCATCTGCTACAACTGATACAACTTTTGCAGGGCTTAATGCATTTTCAATCAGAATTGCAGGATTCTCACTCCAGTTGATAATATCAATCTTTTCTCCACGCAATTCTGTTACGACAGAATTAACACGTGCTCCACTATGTCCGACACATGCTCCTACCGGGTCAACATCAGGATTATTGCTCTTTACTGCCATCTTTGTTCTTGAACCTGGTTCTCTTGCAATTGACATAATCTCAACTGTTCCATCCTGAATCTCTGTTACTTCTGCTTCAAACAGACGCTTTACCAAATCCGGATGAGATCTAGATACAACTACTCTTGGTCCCTTTGGAGTATCTTTTACTTCTACGATATATAACTTAATTCTCTCTGTTGGCTGAAATACTTCGCCAGGTACCTGTTCATGCTCTGTCAAAACTGCATCTGTCTTACCAAGATTAATACTGATACTCTTTCCATTTACCCTCTGAACAATACCTGTTACGATATCTTTCTCTTTTTCATAGAACTGATCAAAGATTGCTTTTCTTTCCTGTTCTCTGATTGCCTGTAAAATAACATTCTTGGCATTCTGAGTAGCAATACGTCCAAATTCTTTTGACTTTACTTCAACATTAACCATATCTCCCACTTTATAGCTCTTGTGTAATTTTTCCGCATCTTCTAAGCTGATCTCTGTACATGGATCTTCTACATGTTCAACAACCTGACGTTCTGCTAATACTTTAAAATCCCCTGTCTGACGATCCACACTTACTTTAATATTATCTGTCTTGCCAAAATGGCTTTTACATGCGGTAAGAAGAGAATTTTCAATTGCATCTAACAACAACTCTTTGTCGATTCCTTTTTCCTTCTCTAACACTCCTAATGCCTGGATTAATTCACTGTTCATTTTTTATTTCCTCCTAATTTTACTTTTTAATCCTTAAAAATCAAATGATAATCTTATTAATGCAATGTCTGGTCTTTGAAATGTAACCTCTGAACCATCAATCTCGAGTGTAACCTCCTGGTCTGAATATGCTTTTAAGATTCCGGTAAATTCTTTCTGTCGGTTCACTGCACGATATAAGCGCACATCAACCTCTTCTCCTAAACTTCTCTCAAAATCTCTTGGTTTCTTCAACGGTCTGCCAAGTCCCGGAGAACTTACTTCTAATATATATGCATCGTCTATAAAATCAGTGCGATCAAGCTGGTCGCTCAATGCTCTGCTGACTTTCTCACAGTCATCAATAGTAATTCCTCCCGGCTTATCAATATATGCTCTAAGGTAAAAATTACTTCCTTCTTTTACATATTCTACATCTACAAGTTCAAACTGATTCTCTTCTATGATTGGCTCAAGCAGTTCTTCTGTCTTAGCCTCATATTCTTCTCTTTTTGACATAAAGTCCTCCAATCTTTTTATCTATCTTCTGTATTCCCGTTTACGGAAATTCATGTCAGAGCAGCTGACCGAAAACTTTCCCATAGATTAAGAAAAGTGGGCTTTGTCAGCCCACTTCATATCCTCAAGTTCTCATTTACTATAATGATAGCACTTTTTTTTCTAAAATGCAAGATTCTTTTTTACTTTCTATTGTTCAAACAATAATTTTAATACTTTTTCTGCACTCATGTTACGAATTCCTTCTGGATCCCACATAACCTTTCTTCCTGTATAATCCCATCTCATGCAGGAATAATGTGTTAAAAATAATTGATTGACACTACAATCCGGATATTTTTTATACCAGTCCGGATAATATTGCTTCATATATTTTTGGGCAAGACGGTATGCCTGGCTGTCTTTTCTGCCCTGCTTCGAAGGAGTTCCGCTAATTTTAACTCCAGGTGGTGCACTATGTACCAATACAACACTTCCATCCTTGCATTCTCCTAAAACAATATATACATGTCCACAATCCCAGCATGTTGTTCCCATGATATCTCCCGGCATATGTTTTGTCACTTTCTGTCTGTCAGTTACTGTCCCAAATCCTAATGCACCATAAGCACTTACAATTTTTCTGGAGCTATATACATATCCCTGATTTCCAGGCTGTGTATTTAATACATTATAAACAGTCCATCCGACAAATCCGGAACAATCAAGTCCCTTGCCCCATTGATAACGGGTTTTGTTAAAGTCATAAGATGATGTCTGTTTTTCTGCAAACTGTTCCCATTCCGGATTCACACCAATTCTTTTTGCATCATCTCCGGCAGCGGTATCTTCTTTATTCCATCCGCCTCCCCAGATATACATGGTGTGTCCGACCGGTTCCATTGCAGTCTGAAGGAAATTTAGTAATGTAGATTTTCCTTTTACCGGAAGAATTCCTGTTGCCCTCCGGCTGAGTCTTCCATATACTTCTTTTTTCTTAGATACCTTTCCTGCTTTCACACGAAAATAATAACTTCTTCCTTTTTTTAATCCTTTTACATCCAAACGATTTCCTCTGGTTTTTCCAACCATCCGATATTGTTTTTTTGTTCTGTCATAATAATATACTTTATAAATTCCCGTCTTTCTTACCGGCATCCAGGATACCCTAAGCGAAGACTGATCTGGATTTAAAGAAACATTTACCTTAGTTGGTGCTTTCAGATTCGCCTGAATCTTTACTGCTCCCTGTGCAGTAAGGTGATTCCCGGTCAAAAACAACCATGTGGCCGCAATCACTACACCAGCCTTCTTTATCTTTGATTTCTTAAAAAAACAGCTCTTGTTTTCTGGTTTCTTTCTCCTTTGTTTCATCCTTAAACCTCCAACTTCATACATTCTTCCCTATTATACTCTCTCCCTCTTTTTACTTCAATCAAAAAATAATCAAAATAATTCAATTTTTTTCAAAAAACACTTGCATTTTTTGAAATATAGTGTATACTATACAAGTACTTGCGACATGGCTTGTTGGTCAAGCGGTTAAGACGCCGCCCTCTCACGGCGGAATCAGGGGTTCGATTCCCCTACAAGCTGCTCATGAAACTGTTTCACAGATTGTGAAGCAGTTTTTTTATTCTTTCTTTATAAAATAAAAAGATGACATCTCATTTCTATCAGATGTCATCTTTTTTCTATCCTAACAGACTATCTTTCCATGCTTCTATTAGTCGTTCCAAGTTCCATGCTGCATTTGCAGGACTCGTCGATGGAAGACAGATATCTTCGATTTTTGTTTCTGCTTTTAGATATTTCCGGTATAAAGAAGAAGCTTTCTTCCCATTTGTAACAATTCTTTTTATTTGTGCCTGCTCTAAAATCATCCCGATATGATTTACTTCCACATTTTTAATACTGCTGTCGGATGAACCAACAATGTCACAAGAATGAATGACATCCCAGACTGCAATTTGGTGAAGTAACAACATATGTTTCTTTTCTTCTATCGTAACCGGAACATCCTCTTTAAAAACACCCGATAACACTTTCCAGAAACGATTTTGCGGATGACCGTAAAAGAATCCACTTTCTCTTGATTTTACCGAAGGAAAACTTCCTAATACCAATACTTTTGATTGCTCATTATAAACCGGACAAATAGAATGAAGTACCATTTACACAAGAACCTCCCGATATACCCGTAAAACATTATCTTTCATAATCTTATCTAAGTTATCTCCTGTAAATCCGGCTTTTTTCATTTTATGAATGAGCTTTGGCATGTAAGAAGCATCCTGTAAATCTACATTTCTTTCAATCCCGTCAAAGTCCGTTCCAAATCCTAATACATCCATTCCTCCGATATTTACAATATGTTTTGCATGTGCAACAACAGCATCCATATAATCTTCTCCATTTTCTGAATCAGAAGAGCTTTTTAGGAAATTCATGCAAAAATTAAGTCCCATGACACCGCCACAATTCGATAGCGTGCGAATCATATTATCTGTTAAATTTCTTACCCAGGGACAGACTTGTCTTGCATTGGAATGACTTGCTACAAATGGTTTTGTTGAATAACGTGCCACATCGTAAAATCCGGCATCGGAAAGATGAGAAACATCTACGATCATACCTATTTCATTCATTCGTTCTACAAATTCTATTCCTCGTTTTGTCAGTCCTTTTTCCACTTCAGGTGTCGTAAATTTTTCTATCGAATCTTCTTTTTTCTCTCTGGCATTGACATTTGGATGCCCAAGACTATTCTCATAATTCCAGGTAAGTGTCAGCATTCTTGCCCCCATCTGATAAAGAGCATCTAATTTTTTTAAGTCTCCCTCACATATTTCTCCTTCTTCTAACGTAAGAAGTGCCGATAATTTCCCATCCTGTTCATTCTGTTTCATCTGTTCATAATTTGTCACAAGTGAAATGCGTTCTGCATTTACTGCAAGCTCATCTTTGAATAATTGTATCATATTTACCGCTTTCTGATAGGGGTGTGGACTCTTCTCTAAGTCTAAAAAAACGGCAAAATTTTGTAACAGATAATCTCCTAATTCTAACTTTTGTAAATCAATATCGAGCTGATTTCTGTTCAGTGTTTCTTTTTCTCCCTGCTCTTTTCGTTCATAAAGTCTGGCAATGGTATCACAATGCATATCTACGATTTTCATTTTGTTCCTCTTTTTCTCTCTTTCCATATCGTCTTACGATAATCTCATTTTAAAATCTTCATATCCGAATTCTTTTATCAGGATATTATTTTCGTCTTTCTTAAGATAAATATCCGGCAATTTCATTCCATTAAAGGTATTGGTTTTTACCATAGAATAAATGGCCATATCACAAAATGTCAGCTTTTCTCCAATTTGTAATGGATGATCAAAGGAATAGTCCGATATCACATCTCCCGCCAGGCACGTTGGCCCTGCCAGACGATACGTATAGGGATATTCTTCTGGTTTTCCTGCTCCTATAACATCCGGACGGTATGGCATTTCTAATACATCCGGCATATGACAGGCGGCTGATGCATCTAAAATTGCGATATCCATTCCGTTATGCACAATGTCTAGCACACGTGTTTCTAAAAAACCTGCATTTAATGCCACAGCTTCTCCTGGTTCTAAATAGACCTCGACATCGTATGTCTCCCTGATATGACGAATACATGCAATTAAACGTTCTATATCATAATCTTCTCTGGTAATATGATGCCCTCCTCCCATATTCAGCCACTTCATACGATACAGGTATTTGCCAAATTTACGTTCTACCTCTTTTAAGGTTCGTTCTAAATCATCACTGTTTTGTTCACATAATGTATGAAAATGTAATCCTTCTAGTCCTTCTAGCAATCCCTTTTTCTCTGCCTGTTCAAAATTTTCCAAATTCACACCCAGTCTTGAAAATGGTGCACATGGATCATAGATTTCATGTCCTTCCTGCGTCTGAAACTCCGGGTTAATCCGGATTCCGCACGATACACCTCTTTTTTGGGTAAGCTCTTTATATTTCATCCACTGGTCAAACGAATTAAAACTGATGTGATCACAAATGGAACTAATCTCCTGCATTTCATCTTCCCGATATGCTGCACTAAAAACATGTGTTTCTTTCGCAAATGGCCTTCCCATATGTTCATAACCAAGTCTTGCTTCATACAATCCACTTGCAGTCGTTCCACTCAGATACTCTGCAATCATCGGATATACTGAAAACATAGAAAAGCATTTCTGTGCTAAAAGAATATGACATCCTGTCTGATCTATGATTTTTTTTAAACATTCTAAATTCTTTCTCAGTAATTTTTCGTCTATGATAAAATATGGTGTTACAAGTTCTGTTTTTTTATTTTGCATGGTTTTCCTCTCTTTATCCCCATAAATGGTTTGAATTTTCACGCATTGCACCACTACGGTACTCTTCAATCAATTTCTTTAACAGCTTAATCTCTGCCCGGATTTCTTCACCCTTGTCTGTATCTCCCATCAGAAGTCTGGTTGTCATCCGCTCTACTGTTGTTACTTTTGGAGAACTAAATTCTGACTTTCCACTATATGGCTGATGTTCTACAAGCCCTAAATAATTTGAACTATAAATTAAAGTATAACCACCAATTCCTGTGGTAGAACGATAGGCCTTAGAAATTCCACCATCAATAATAAATAATTTTCCTCCTGCCTTAATTGGATTTTCCCCGATTTTTACAGGAACGTGTCCATTTACAATATGTGCATGATGAATATCTAATCCAAATTCTTCAATAATCTTATCACAGATTTTCGGATCCTCAATTAATTCATAATATGGATTTCTTTTTTCCACTTTTACTTCTGCATTTTCTACAAAATATTGTTCAAAATGTGTGATTCGGTCTTTTCCAAATAGCGGAGATTTCGGTCCGCACCAGAGATACCACATAAAGTCTCTTGCATTGTTCTCTTTTTTCGGATGATGGGAAGAAAACAGTGCTTCTTTTACAATCTGATTAATTTTATCTAAATAAGCCTTTCCCTTATACTTTTTTCCATCTAACTCCACTTCATCAAATTCTCCATCTTTCGTGAATGGGATACTGCCATGATACAGGAGATTATTATTATAACATTTATAAATACTGCCCTTTGAATATAGAAAATGAATATGCTTTTGTAATTTCTCACTGTGTCGGAAAGAAAAAGCAAACATTTCCATTAACTCTTCTTCTTTTTTCGTCAGACGCAGAGGCTCTTTCGGATCAATCGTTGGAAAATTCTTATCTTTTAATTCGTACTCTTTTCCATCTATCGTAATCGTCCCTTTTGCATAATTGATCTTCTCAAGCATCACACGATCAAGCAGGTGATATTCCTTATGTTTCTTATACAGTTGTCCCTCTAACTTAAATAAAATGATCACCATTGCCTTATGCATTTTTGCCGCCAGTTTTACATCTACCGGATCGTATTTATTTTCATCAAACCTTTTCGGAGCAAAAATCTTGCATTTATCATCCTTATAGACTTCATTTGCAAAAATAGCCAACGGACGCAGGTTAATTCCATATCCATCCTCTAAGAAATCAAAACTGTTATATTTAATACTTGAAACTAATACATTTGCCATACAGACTTGATTGCCACAGGCTGCCCCCATCCAGTCAATATCATGATTTCCCCATTCAATATCCACATCATGATACAACATCAGTTCATCTAAAATCAAATCGGCTCTTGCACCTCTGTCAAAGATATCTCCTATAATATGTAACACATCAATTGCAGTGCTTCGGATCATCCGGCACAAGCCAACAATAAATTCATCTCCCACTCCGGTTTCTAATAATGATTTTATAATCGTAGAATAATAGAGTGTTTTATTTTCATATTTCACATGGAGCAGCTCATCAATAATGTAAGCAAATTCCTTTGGTGCCTTCTTACGTACACGTGATCTTGTGTATTTTTCTGAAATGCACTTTACAACTTCAATCAACTGATAAACAGTCACACGAAACCAGTCTTCATAATCCTCTGCATCTTTGTCCTTTTTCTTTAGCTGCTTTTCCGGATAATAAATGAGTTCCGCAAGGGCTAACCGCTCCTTTTCCTGTACGGAGTGTTCAAAAAGACGGTCAATTTTATCCTTAATATTTCCGGATGCACTTTTTAACAAATGAATAAATGCCTCATGTTCTCCATGTAAGTCACTGAAAAAATATTCCGTTCCTTTTGGCAATGCTAAAATTGCATTCAAATTCACTACCTCTGCTGCCGCTTCCATCACTGTCGGATATTCTTTTGCTAATAATTTTAATGTTGTTTTATCCATATGTTTCTCCTTTTACAATCGCTGATACAACGTTTCTATTAATTCTTTTTCTGCCAGTCCTTCTGAAAATGCGGTAGCATTTCCTGCTGCTGTTCCCCACTTTAACGCTTCTTCATAATCCTGCTTTGCAAGATAACTTGCTAAAAATCCTGCCAGCATGGAATCCCCTGCTCCTACCTGTTGAATTACTTTTCCTTCTAATATTTCATTTTCAAACACCTGACCATCTTTTGTGAGCAGAATGGCACCCTGTTTTCCACATGAAACCAAAACATTTTCTGCTCCCTGTTTCTGCAATTCTTTCGCATAAAAGACAATTTCCTGTTTATCTTTTAAATGTATGTCAAAGAGTGCTCCTAATTCATGATGATTCGGTTTAATCAGGAATGGATGATTTTTTAATACTTCTCTCAACGCTTCTCCAGACGCATCAACCACAAACCTGATATTTTTCCCTTCCTGTTGTTTCCTGCAATATTGTATCATTTGATCATACAGATTCGCAGGAAGCGAAGAAGGAATACTTCCTGCAAAAACCAAAATATCTCCATCCTTTAAAAACTGAAACTGTTGATATAATTCATAAAGATTCTTTTCTGAAATTTCCGGTCCCTGTCCATTTAACTCAGTAACCTCATCAGACTTTATTTTTACATTAATCCTGCTGATTCCATCCGTCAAATGAATAAAATCTGTCTTAACTCCTAAACTCCTGACTCCTCTTTCTATTTCATTTCCGGTAAATCCGGCTACAAATCCCCATGCAGTAGTTTCTATTCCCATTCTATGAAGAACTGTTGATACATTAATTCCTTTTCCTCCATATAAAACATACTCTGCATTGCTTCGATTTACTTTTCCTGATTCAAATTGTTCTAAAGAAACAATATAATCGATTGCCGGATTTAACGTTACGGTATATATCATTTTTATTTCCTCTCTAATTTCTATTTCCTTTTTTATAAAAGCTTTTTTTCCCTAATATATGTATTATACCTATTTTCTATCCGTTTGC
This sequence comes from uncultured Lachnospiraceae bacterium, assembly GCA_934339365.1. Taxonomy (GTDB): domain Bacteria; phylum Bacillota; class Clostridia; order Lachnospirales; family Lachnospiraceae; genus UBA3212. The sequence goes on from CAKRHW010000001.1 coordinate 246,973, forward strand.
ATATCCCTGTTATAAAAAAAAGGTGTCACAAATGTGACACCCATAATAAAAGAGAATACTTTTTATAAAATCAAGTTATGATTTACTTACCAAGCTGTTTTGCAACTTCAGCTGCAAAATCTTCTTCCTTCTTCTCGATTCCTTCACCTGTTTCAAAACGAACGAACTTTGTAACCTTAACTGTTCCGCCAACTTCTTTTGATACCTGCTCGATGTACTTAGCAACTGACTGCTTTCCGTCTTCAGCCTTTACATATACCTGATCTAATAAGCAGATTTCCTTTAATTCTTTCTTAATACGTCCCATTACCATTCCATTGATAATCTTATCATTGGCATCTGGCTTTTCATTCTTAGCAGCAACTGTAAGAATTTCTTTTTCCTTTGCAATGTAATCTGCATCAACTTCGTCTTCGCTAACGTATTTTGCATTTAAAGCTGCAACCTGCATTGCAACATTCTTTAATGCATCCTTTACTTCTGCATTCACAACATCTGTCTCAGCCTGAACTAAAACACCGATTCTTCCTGCAGCATGAATATATGGAACAACAATTCCGTTCTCAGCATCAAGAACTTCAAATCTTCTGATTGTCATGTTCTCACCAATTGTAGCAATCTGGTTTACTAATACATCTTTTACAGTTGTTGAAGCATCATCAAACCAAGCCTTTGTTAATAAATCATCAACATCCTTCGCACCTGAAGCTAAGATTGTCTCTGCAACACCTGATACGAAATTCTGGAACTTCTCATTCTGAGCAACGAAATCTGTTTCACTGTTTACTTCTACGATAACAGCCTTTGTCTCACCCTTAACAAGAGTCTTAACAATACCTTCTGCTGCAATTCTTCCAGACTTCTTCTCTGCTGTTGCAAGTCCTTTTTCTCTTAAAACTTCAATTGCCTTTTCCTTATCACCATCTGTCTCTGTTAAAGCCTTTTTACAAGCCATAACTCCAGCACCTGTCATATCTCTTAATTCTTTTACCATTGCTGCTGTAATAGTCATCTTTATTCTTCCTCCGAACTTATATATTTATTCTAACAGAGCGGATGTATTTCAATCCGCTCCTTTTATGATAGTCTTATCAATTTTCTATTAAACTTATGCCTCTTCAACGTTCTCTTCTTCATCAGCTGTTGCTTCAACACCCTGATTTGCTTCAATAACAGCATCAGCCATAGCTGAAACGATTAATTTTACTGCTCTGATAGCATCATCATTTCCAGGAATTACATAATCTAATTCTTCTGGATCACAGTTTGTATCTGCAATACCGATTAATTTAATTCCTAAAGCCTTAGCTTCCTGAATACAGATTCTTTCCTTCTTAGGATCTACAACAAAGATTGCATCAGGAATTGATGTCATATCCTTAATTCCTCCTAAGTTCTTCTCAAGCTTAGCCCATTCTTTCTTTAATTCAATAACTTCTTTCTTAGGTAATACATCAAATGTTCCATCTTCAGACATTGTCTCGATTTCTTTTAATCTTGCAATTCTAGACTTAATTGTCTTGAAGTTTGTAAGCATTCCACCTAACCATCTCTCGTTTACATAGTACATTCCGCATCTTTCAGCTTCTGCCTTAATTGCATCCTGAGCCTGCTTCTTTGTACCAACAAATAAGATATTTCCACCTTCAGCAGCAATATCAGCAATTGCCTTATAAGCTTCGTCTACCTTTACAACAGACTTCTGTAAATCGATAATATAGATTCCGTTTCTCTCTGTGTAAATATAAGGAGCCATCTTAGGGTTCCATCTTCTTGTCTGATGTCCAAAGTGTACACCTGCTTCTAATAATTGTTTCATTGAAATAACGCTCATTTTTATACCTCCATTTGGTTTCTATTCTTCCGCTGATTTCTACTTCTGTAACTACCCCGAGCAATGGGCACCGGTTACAGAATCCACCGCGTGTTTACTCTAACTTCCACAGTTTATCATAATCGATTCCATTATGCAAGCATTTTTTTCACTTAAAAAGACAGATTATTTGTAATTTCCTGCATCCCTAGCATTTCCATTCTCTGCTGTACTCTTTCATAAAGCCCATGGTTTAATACCTTAATGTAAGTACCTTTCATTCCGGATGAATGGGAAGCAATCACTCCTGCACTCTCTAATTTTCGAAGTGCATTTACAATTACCGATCTTGTAATTCCGATCTTATCTGCAATTTTACTTGCAATTACGATTCCTTCATATTGGTCTAATTCTTTTAAAACACTTTCTACTGCCTGTAGTTCAGAATACGAAAGTGTGTGCAGTGCAGCCTGTAACATTTTTTCATTTCTTTGAGCATCTTCATTCTCTTCGTGGATGGAGCGCAGCATCTCTAGTCCTACGACTGTAGTTCCGTATTCACTCAGAATAATGTCATCTATTTCATATTCTTCATTCATCTTATAGAGAAACAAAGTTCCTAACCGTTCTCCTGCTACATCGATGGGATTAATAATTGCCTCGTATCGTCCCTGCTCTAACTGTTCTAAACCCAGAGTTTTTATATTTACATTCTCCTTCGTAGATAAAATATTTAAAAATCTTTCATTAAATACTTTATCAATACAGTCACCTACTTCTAATTCTTTAAATTCACCAATTGCAGGAATTCCTTCCCGAATTCCCTTCCCTAGTAACTTTCCTTTTTTACTAAAAACCATCACACTTGATTCTAGTATCTCACTAAGGACTCTGGCGATTTCCCCAAAATTAAGTTTATTTGAATTATTGTTATGCAACACTTTTGTGATCTTACGTGTTTTATCTAACAACTGTATGCTCATTGCTTCCTCCATTTGCACATTCTCTAAAAAGAGAATCGTTCTCTATGCTGTTACAGATGACTCTTCTTTCTTTTTTTCTTCTACGTATCCACAGTTTGGATCCGCACAAACATATTTATTCCCTTTTTCCACCATGTATCCTCCACATTCCGGACACTTTTTATTAATTGGTTTTTGCCATGACATGAAATCACATTCTGGATTTGCCTCACAGCCATAATATTTTCTGCCCTTTTTCGTTTTACGGATTACAACTTCTTTTCCACATTTTGGACAGGCAACACCTATTTTTTCTAAATATGGTTTCGTATTCCGACACTCAGGAAATCCCGGACAGGCTAAAAATCTTCCATGTGGTCCATATTTAATTACCATATTTCTTCCACATTCTTCACAGATTACATCTGTTACTTCATCTGCAATCTCCACTTTTTCAAGCTTTTGTTCTGCTTCCTGAACAGACTTTGCCAGATCCGGATAAAAATTACGGACAACCGTCTTCCATGAAATGTCTCCTTCTTCTACCATATCCAAAAGAGATTCTATATTTGCGGTAAATTCCGGATCAACAATCACAGCAAATGCCATTTTCATAATTTTATTTACTGCTTCTCCAAGTTCTGTAATATATAAATTTTTATTTTCCTTTATGACATAACGTCTTGCGAGTAATGTCGTAATTGTCGGTGCATAGGTACTCGGTCTTCCAATTCCTTTTTCTTCTAATGTTTTTACTAATGCCGCTTCTGTAAAATGTGCAGGTGGCTGAGTAAAATGTTGTTTGCTCTCTAATTCCTTCTTCTTAAGTCTGGTATCTCCTGTAATCGAATTTACTAACGTATTTGCTTTTACTTTTTCATCATCACTTGCCATATACACAGACATGAAACCATCAAATGCTACTCTCGATGTTGCCAGTGTAAACAAATATTCTCCTGCTTCGATCTTAATAGAAGTTGTCTCATATTTTGCATTTTCCATACGGCTTGCAACAAATCGTTTCCAGATTAACTGATACAGACGGTACTGATCACGTGTCAGATCATCTTTAATGCTCTCCGGTGTAATAGTAATATCTGCCGGACGAATTGCTTCATGCGCATCCTGTATCTTCTTATTGCTCTTTACTTCATTGTTCTTTGTTCCTACATATTCTTTTCCATATCGCTCTTCGATATATTCTTTCGCTGTATGATCTGCTTCTTCTGATATTCTTGTCGAATCTGTACGCAAATACGTAATTAAACCAATGGTACCTTTTCCTTTAATATCAATTCCTTCATATAAAAGCTGTGCCTGACGCATCGTCTTCTGTGTTGAAAAATTAAGTGCTTTCGAAGCTTCCTGTTGTAATGTACTTGTCGTAAATGGCAAAGGAGCTTTCTTAATTCTTTCTCCTTTTTTTACTTCTTTTACCTGATACTCTGCCTCTTCTAAATGTGCTGTAATTTTTTCTAATTCTTCTTTTGAATGAATCTCAATCTTTCCATCTTTCGTTCCATAAAATTTGGCTGTAATCGGTTTCTTTTCGCCTTCCACATCCAATACAGCCTCAATCGTCCAGTACTCTGTCGGAATAAACGCATTGATTTCATCTTCGCGGTCACATACCATCTTCAGTGCTGCAGACTGAACTCTACCTGCACTAAGGCCTCTTTTTACCTTCAGCCAAAGCACCGGACTGATTTTATAACCTACAAGACGGTCTAATACTCTTCGTGCCTGCTGTGCATTTACAAGATTCATATCAATCTCACGCGGATGCTTGATAGATGTCTTTACCGCATTCTTTGTAATCTCATTAAATGTAATACGGTTCATTTTGCTTTCGTCTAATTTTAATGCCGTAGCTAAATGCCACGATATCGCTTCTCCTTCCCGGTCGGGGTCGGTTGCGAGATAAACTTTATCTGCTTTTTTTACCTCTTTTCGCAGCTCTGCTAATTTACTTCCTTTTCCGCGAATTGTAATATATTTGGGTTCATAATCATTATCAACATCAATCCCTAACTGACTCTTTGGCAAATCTCTTACATGTCCATTCGATGCCACAACTTCGTAATTTTTTCCAAGAAATTTTTTTATTGTCTTAACCTTCGTCGGGGACTCCACAATCACTAAATATTTTGCCATTTGAATTCATTCTCTCTTTCTAACCCTACGCTAATTTCAAACTGCTACTCCCTTTATGTGATAGTAAAATGGAAATCTAATCTTTTCTTACTTCTCTTCTAGCATAGTAGTTCTTCATTGGTTCCCAGACCAGCCCCATTAACTCTAAACGTACCAGAAATGCTAAAACCTTTTTCGGCTCCATTCCTGTTTCTTCTATTATAATGTGAATGTTCTTGGGAAATAAACATAAAACACTATACACCACTTCTAATTCTTTTTCAAGGGCATAATGATTTTTAACCTTTTTTTCACTTTTAGGAAAATGATCGATTCCAAGTTCTAAAAGGACATCTCCTGGATGTGTAATAATAGCCGCACCATTTTTTATCAACCGGTTGCAGCCCTCACTTAATGGATCGTCTAACCTTCCCGGAACGGCAAAAATATCTTTTCCCTGTTCTAATGCATATTCTACAGTAATCAGGGAGCCACTCCTTACTTTTGCTTCCACTACTGCTATCGCATCAGACAGTCCACTAATCAGTCTGTTCCTTAGCGGAAAATTTTGTTTTCGCGGAGGTGTGGGATATGGATACTCTGTCAGAACCCCTCCACCTGTCTCAATGATTTTCTCCATAAGTCCAACATTTTCCGGTGGATAAATCTCACCAAAACCAGAACCTAAAACCGCATAGGTACATCCCTTGCCTTCTAACGCACCCAGATGTCCCATCGCATCAATCCCTCTTGCCAGTCCACTTACAATTCCAACTCCTGCTGCCGCCGTCTCTTTTGCAATTGCTTTTGCAATCTTCTTCCCATATGTCGTGCATGCTCTTGCCCCGATAATTGCAAGACATGTCTCATCCTCTGCCGGCAGATTTCCTTTTACATATAAACTATATGGATGATCTGACAGATATGTAAACGACTCCGGATATTCTTCCATGCCCCAGTGAATAAAACGAATTCCTTTCTCTTTTAACACTGCCAGTTCTTCTATTGCCTTATTTTTTCCCTTCTGGGCCTGCTTTATTTTCTGAATGTCTTCTTCCCGAATTCCAGAGATATTCCGAAACTGTTCTTCTTTTGCCCAAAAAACATTTTTCGGTGTTTGAAATACTCCTAACAGATTTTTTATCTTTTTTTGATAAATTCCTTCTATATTACATAGCCAATACCATTCTTCTTCTCTTGTCATAAATCTCCCTTTTACTCATGCATTACTGCTAATTCCCTTAAATCACCGATCCGGTAACCTATTGCTTCCGCCATATGTTCTTCCTGTATTTTCTCAATTCCATCTAAATCTGCAATGGTTCTTGCTACCTTCCGTATCTTATGATATCCCCGCATACTTAAATCCATTTTCTTATATGCTAATTCTAAAAGCTCTTTTGCAGACTTTGTCATAGTACAGTATTTTTTAATGTCTGTAGCAGATAATCCTGCATTAAAATCAATGTTCGTATTCCGATATCGTTCCTGTTGCATTTTTCTTGCTCTTTCTACTTGTATCCGCATTTCTTTCGAACTCTCTCCCTTCTTTTTATTTTCTATTTCTTCTAATTTCATTCTAGAAACAAATAATCCAATATCAATCCGGTCGATAATCGGACCGCTGACTTTTCCTAAATACTTTTGTATTGCATATTCTGTGCAATTACATTTTTTTCGATCCGGGAAATATCCACATGGACATAAATTAGTAGCACAAACCATCATAAATTCCGCAGGAAAATGATACCTGTTCCTCACACGTGATAAAATTACTTCCCGGTCTTCTATCGGCTGACGCAAAACTTCCATTACTTTTCTGTTATATTCCGTATATTCATCTAGAAAAAGCACACCTTTATGTGCAAGCGTAACTTCTCCTGGTTTTGGTGTCACGCCACCTCCTACCAGTGCCGGAATTGTTATCGTATGGTGTGCCTCCCGATAAGGCCGCTGTAACATAATTCCATTTTCCGACAACAGTCCCGCAACACTGTAAATCTTAGAAATTTCAAGTACTTCCTCTTTATTTAATTTAGGTAAAATCGTTGGAATCCGTTTTGCAAGCATCGTCTTCCCCGATCCGGGCGGTCCGGCTAATAAAATATTATGCATTCCCGCTACTGCAACTTTCACTCCTCTTTTTATCAGATCCTGTCCATAGATATCGCTCATATCATACCGATTGGTACAATATTGCTTTTCTAATAATTCCTCTATCTCTGTATGTTTTGCCACAATCGGATCCTTCCCATTTAACAAATCAGTTAATTGTGATAAGGTTTCAACTCCTACCACTTTAATTCCGGTTACTACATTTCCTTCGTTTCTGTTTTCATCTGGAAGAAAACAATATTCATATCCCTGTTCTTTTGCCATTGCGACAATTGGCAAAATTCCATTCACATGACACATTCTCCCGTCAAGTCCTAATTCACCCACAATCAATGACTTGTCTAACAGATCTGTTTTGATATAACCTAAACAGGATAAAATACTGACTGCAATGGGTGCGTCAAATCCAGACCCTGTTTTTTTCAAATCTGCTGGTGAAAGATTTACAGTAATCCTGCGTGGTGGCAATTCATATCCTGAATTTTTAATTGCAGCACGCACCCGTTCCTTTGCTTCTTTAATTTCCGATGACAGAAATCCTACCATTTCAAATACCGGTAGTCCTCCTGTCACATCTGCCTCTACCTTTACCTGTTTTGCTTCTACTCCGATAATGGTTGCACTCTGTGTTTTTCTATACATACGCCCCTCCCCGTTTTTCATTTATTAACTTATTGTATATGTGATGTTATTCTTTGTCAATAAATTTTTGTAAAAAAACAGATACAGCATCTAGTCTTTGACACCAGATAACTGTACCCCATGATTTATAAATCAATATTTTTTTCATTCAGACAATAACTTTTTCTTAATTTTTCTAAAGATTTTTTTTCAATTCTACTGACATAACTTCGACTAATCTTTAGTTTAGACGCAACTTCTCTCTGCGTAAGTGGTTCCTTCCCATTCAATCCATAACGATACAAAATAATCGCTAATTCTCTCGAATCTAAAACCTCTTTTAAAGCCTGCAAGAGCCACTGACATTTTAATTCCTTTGCATAATTTTCAACAACATCTTCTTCTTCGCTTTGGATCACATCTAGCAGACTAATTTCATTTCCTTCTTTGTCTGTACCAATAGGTTCATAAATGGAAACTTCTCTCTGCTTTTTTTTATCATTTCGTAACATCATCAGCAATTCATTTTCAATGCACTTTGCTGCATACGAGGCAAGCCGGTTTCCTTTTTTCGGATTAAATGTATTAATTGCTTTAATGAGTCCGATGGTTCCAATCGAAATCAAATCATCTTTTTCTTTTTCTAATAACGTATACTTTTTTATTACATGCGTAACTAACCTTAGATTTTTTTCAATCAAAATATCTCTTGCTTCTTTTCTGGCTTCTTTACTGCCTTCTTTCATTTTCTCAAAATACATACTTTCTTCAGCCGGCGTAAGTGGTTTGGGAAATGTTTGCAAAAAAGCCACCTCAAGCAACTACTTTCTATAGTTTATGCTTGAAGTGGCTAAAAAGTGCTTTTTCACTTTTATTTCTCTTCTTTTCTTCTTAAAATATCATACGGCTCAAGTTCCATTCCTAAATCCACATAAATAATCTGCATTGGATGCGGACAAGACTCTATCTCATTTCCCTGTTCATCTGTCATTTTCTGTACTGTAACAGAAAGATTTTCTCCATTTGGTTTCATAATCTCAATCTGTTCTCCTACAGAAAATTTATTCTTTTGTTCAATCCGGTAAAGACCGCTTTCATTTTTTTCTGTAATCGTACCTAAATATACATACCCTTTGATATATGTGTTACTATCATAAATCTGAGTCTCTTCATTTGGTTTTCCAAAAAAGAAACCTGTTGTATACTGTCTGTACGTACACTTGGTAATTTCTTCTTTATAGAACGGAATGCGGCTCTGATAATATGCAGGATCTTTTAAATAATCATCAATTGCTAAACGATACGTTCTGGCAACTGTCGCAACATAAAGGGCAGTCTTCATTCTTCCTTCAATCTTGAAGCTGTCAATTCCCGCTTCTAACAGTTCCGGTATATGTTCAATCATACACAAATCTTTGGAATTAAAAATATAGGTTCCACGTTCATTCTCATAAACCGGCATATATTCGCCCGGACGTGTTTCTTCCACAACATGATATTTCCAACGGCATGGATGCGTACAAGCTCCCTGATTCGCATCTCTTCCTGCAAGAAAACTACTAAGAAGACAACGGCCGGAATAAGAAATACACATCGCACCATGAATAAATGTTTCAATCTCCATCTCTTCCGGAATATGTGCACGAATTTCTTTAATTTCCGCTAAAGAAAGTTCTCTTGCAGAAACGACTCTCTTTGCTCCCTGTTTCCACCAGAATTGATAAGTCGCATAATTCGTGTTATTTGCCTGGGTACTAACATGTAATTCTATCTCTGGAACAACTTCTTTGGCAATCTCAAATACACCTGGATCCGAAATAATCAATGCATCTGGTTTTACCTCTTTCAATTCCTGAAAATATTCCCTTACACCTTCTAAATCACGATTATGTGCTAAAATATTTGCCGTAACATAAACCTTTTTTCCTCTTTCATGTGCAAAAGCAATTCCTTCTTTCATATCTTCTAATGAAAAATTTTTGGCTTTCGCACGAAGTCCAAAAACTTCTCCACCAATATAAACTGCATCTGCACCAAAAATTACAGCTGTCTTCAAAACCTCTAAGCTGCTTGCAGGTATCAATAATTCAACTTGTCTCATCTTTAACCGACTCTTCCTTTATTTTCTTACTTTTCTTTTTTATAGCTCATGGCAATCCCATCTCCAATTGGAACAATGGTTGTCTCTAACTCTTCATGATGTTTTAAAGTATACAGATATTCTCTCATACGGCTGTGAATAGTACGATTACGCTTTATAATCCCATAACGTGATTCAATCAGCTCTCCATCCTGTAACACATTGTCCGAAATCAAAATTCCACCTGTCTGCAGCAATCTTAATATTTCTGGGAAAAAATGAATATACTGTCCTTTTGCAGCATCCATAAAGATAAAATCAAAGGTTCCTTCTAATGTAGGTAAAATCTTCATAGCATCTCCTTCTAACAAGGAAATAACATCTTCTTTTTTTGCACGTCTGAAATTTTCTTTTGCAATCGGGATACGTACTTCATAATTCTCAATGGTTGTAATGGTACAGTCTTCTGGCATCACTTCACTCATAATCAAAGCTGAATACCCAACTGCTGTTCCAACTTCTAAAATTCTTTTTGGTTTTTTTGTCAAAATCATAACCCGCAAAAAACTTTCCATCTCTTTTCGAATAATCGGAACATAGTCTTTTTTTGCCTGTTCCTCTATTTCTTCTAACAGAGGGGAATTACTGCTTTCTAACGAATGCAGATAAGTTACTGTACGTTCATCCACTATCATTTTGTCTCCATCCCTTTAGCCTGTTTATCTTATTCTTTCTTTGATACAGACCTATTTCTTTTCTTTACTTTTTTCAGTCTGGGTTGCTTTCTTAGAAGAATTCTTCGAGTCATTACTTTCCGTCTCTGAATTATCTTCTTTATTTCCAGTCAGAATATGTATCATCTCTTCTCCACTTTGTGAAGTATTGAGTGTGTATTCCCCTGGTTTGATATTTTTTGCACCATAAATCTTAAGCTGTAACTTAAAAATAAATGCATCATCCACTAAACCATAACTTTCTAGCAGGGACGCAACATCCCCATCAGATGCTCCCTGTGGAACAGTCACATAAATATCTTTTCCCGGAGCATCTTCAATTCCCTTTTCCGAAAAAACCCTTTGTCCATATTTATATGCCGTATGTCCTGCCACAACAAGTACCAGTACAAGTACAACATAAATAACGATTTTTACCATTGACCTTGTAAAATGCCCTGAAATTTTTTTAAGATTCATCTACATTGCCCTCGTCTTTACTACATCTACACTTCCATAATAATCGGGAGAATCAAAGGATTTCTCTTCATCTTCTTCCATAAAAACTCACTTAAACTGTCACGTATGACCATCTTAATCTTGCCCCAGTCACATACCCGTTTGCTTAAGCACTCCTGTAAAGCATCATTAATTACATTGCGTGCCTCATCCATCAAATCTTCTGATTCTCTTACATAAACAAATCCACGTGATACTACATCCGGACCTGCTAAAATCTGATTGCTATGTTTCTCTAATGTAACCACTACAATGATAATTCCATTCTCCGCTAAATTCTGTCTGTCACGAAGAACAATATTTCCTACATCTCCAACACCAAGTCCATCTACTAACAGACCACCTGCTGTTACTTTTCCTGTAATCTTTGCTTCTTTTTCTCCAACGGATAAAACATCTCCATTTCTAAGAATAAAGATATTTTCTTTTGGTATTCCCATCTTTTCTGCAATTTTAGCATTCGCCTGCATATGGCGATACTCTCCATGGACCGGCATTGCGTATTTTGGTTTGACTAAAGAATAAATGAGTTTTAATTCTTCCTGACATGCATGACCGGATACATGGGTATCCTGAAAGATTACTTCTGCACCCTTCATAGATAATTCGTTAATAATTCTTGATACTGCCTTCTCATTTCCCGGAATCGGATGGGAACTAAGCACAATTGTATCTGTAGGTTTAATTGTTACTTTTCGATGAACAGAAGCAGCCATTCTAGATAAAGCAGCCATCGACTCGCCCTGACTTCCTGTTGTAATCAAAGCAATCTGTTCATCTGGATAATTCTTCATATATTCAATGTCAATTAACGTATTCTCCGGAATACTGATATAGCCAAGTTCATTTGCAACTGTAATAATATTGACCATACTGCGTCCTTCAATGATTACTTTTCTTCCATAATGATAAGCAGCATTGATAATCTGCTGGACGCGGTCCACATTTGATGCAAAAGTTGCTACAATAATACGTCCCTGTGTATGTTCGGCAAAAATATGTTCAATCGTTTTCCCAACCGTTTTCTCAGACATGGTAAATCCTGGCTTTTCAGCATTTGTACTATCCGACATCAGCATCAAAACACCTTTTTTCCCAATTTCACCAAATCTTGCTAAATCAATTGCATCACCAAATACCGGTGTATAATCAATTTTAAAATCTCCGGTATGCACAATAATACCTGCCGGTGAATAAATTGCCAATGCAGAAGCATCTACAATACTGTGATTCGTTTTTATGAATTCAATTCGGAAACATCCAAGATTAATAGACTGTCCATGTCTTACAACTTTTCTTTTTACCTGGTTTAACAGATTATGTTCTTTTAATTTTCCTTCTATCAAAGCCATCGTCAGCTTTGTTGTATAAATCGGAATATTGATTTCCTTTAAAACATATGCAAGACCTCCAATATGATCTTCATGTCCATGCGTAATCACAAATCCCTTTACCTTACTGATATTTTCCTTTAAATATGTGATATCCGGAACAACTAAATCAATTCCTAACATATCATCATCCGGGAATGCCAATCCACAGTCCACTACGATAATACTATCTTCATATTCAAAGGCTGTAATATTCATTCCTATTTGCTCTAATCCACCTAGTGGAATTACCTTAACGCTTCCAACGTTTGTGTTCGCTTTACTCAAAAATAAGCACCTCCATTATTATGTATTCTCCGTTCTTGTGTTTCTGTTCTTCATTTCAGGCACTCTTTTTCTATATTCATTTTCTCTACATAACCAGATTCTGTTCTCTTCTAAACGAAAAACGGTTCTTATAAAAGAATGGTCCTTATAAAAGAATAGATTTATCTTATGCTTCTATCTCAATATCATCTTCTTCTAGTTCCTGTGCAAATACTTTTGCTACCGCATCTAATTCATTCTCATCTTCTACCATGACATATGCAGCCTGTGCACTATCTTCCTCTGATTCATCTTTTAAAATATATGCATCTGCTTCCGCCTCAGCATCATCTGTATCGGTAACTAAAAGATAATTTTTATTGTGAATTCTTGTCTCTGCAACAACAAAAAATTCTACTGTTGTATTATCATCTGTCATAAATTCAATTTTATTCATGCAAATACCTTCCCTCTCTACCACATTTTAAACTAATTATTTTCATTCATATAATCTTGTAAAATAATAGATGCCGCAATCTGATCTACGTATTTTTTTCTTTCTTCCCGATCTACGATTCCTTTCTCTATCATAATCTCATCTGCCTCTACGGTTGTTAATCGTTCATCCCATAACACAACGAAATAACCGGTTCGTTTTTCTAATGCTTCTTTAAACGCAATTGTCTTCTCACAACGAATTCCCTCTGTTCCATCTAAATGTCTCGGATAACCTAAAATAATCTTCTTTACCTGGTTTTCCTTAGCAATTTTCTCAATCTGTGCAATTGTCTTTTTCCATGCGTTCTCTCGTTCTCTTCTGATAATGGTAACACCACATGCAGTAAGACCTAGTTCATCACTCACTGCCACACCTACTGTCTTAGACCCAAAATCAAGACCTAAAAGTCGTTCCATAAACGCCTCCTTATCCTCTCTGCCTGATTGCAGGTTCGTCCATAATACCAAAAATCATAAAGAGAGCTGTTATGATCCGATTCCTCTTTAACATTTTAAGCACAAAAAAGATTCTATCATCATAATCTGTAGTACAAGATAAAAATCTGGCTCTTCAAATTATAACCATAAATACAACCTGCCCATATCCAATTCTATTCATGAAAAGTACAAAAACAAAAGAGAACCTACTTCTTTAACTTATGATCAATATAATAAGTTACAGTCTCCTCTAATAATTCATCACGTTCTACTTTCATAATCAAACTTCTTGCATTCTTATAGCTTGTAATATAAGTCGGATCTCCAGACATTATATAACCAACTATCTGATTCACAGGATTATATCCTTTCTCTGCAAGTGCTTCATACACCAACTCTAATACTTTTGACACTTCTAATTGTGTCTCCTGTGGTGCTCTGAAAAATTGTGTATTACTTAAATCACTCATTTCAAACCGTCCTTTAAAAATATGCTTTCCTCATTATTTTAATATATATTTAGTAATTCAGCAAGCACTATTTGTTTATTTAACTCTTCTCTCACAATAACACGTTCTATTCTATTCGTCAAGTCCTCATTTGTCTGTACCGCAACCTTCAAATATTCTCTGGTATGACCCACAAAATATTCCTGTCCATCAACGGTAATCTTTTCTTCAAATAAAACTTCTGTCTCTTTTCCAATCCAGTAACTCTTATACGCATGCTCCATTTTTTCTTCTAAAGCAATGCAAAGATCACTTCGTTTTGCCTTAATCTGGTCAGGAACCTGTGGTGTCATTTTTGCTGCCCTGGTTCCTTTTCTCATCGAATATTTAAATACATGCATTTCCGCAAAATGAATTTTTTCTAAAAATTCCATAGTTTTTAAGAATTCTTCTTCTGTCTCTCCCGGAAATCCCACAATCACATCTGTCGTTAATGCCGGATGTTCAAAATACTTTCTCAGATAAATACAAATCTGTTCGAAATCCGCTGTCGTATACTGGCGGTTCATTCTTTTTAATGTCTCATCGCATCCACTTTGTAAAGACAAATGAAAATGTGGACAGACTTTTTCTAAACGACTGATTGTTTTTGCAAATTCTTCTGTAATAATTCTTGGCTCTAAAGAACCTAAACGAATTCTTTTTATCCCTTCTACCTCATGAACCGCTAATATCACATCTAACAGATTCTTTTTCTCCTCTTTAAAATCTATTCCATACGAACTGATATGAATTCCTGTTAAAACAATTTCCTGATATCCGATTTTTGCTAAACTTTCTGCTTCTTCTACAATCTGTTCTATCTTTCTGCTTCGCACTCTTCCTCTTGCAAAAGGAATGATACAATAACTGCAAAACTGATTACATCCATCCTGGATTTTAATATACGCACGCGTATGATCCGTTGCCTTTGTCAGTGACATTTCTTCATATTCATCTGTATGATTGATGTCGATAAAATTGTCCGTTACATTCTGTTCTTTCCGGTACTCTTCTAAAATACTTACAATTTCTTTTTTTCTGTTATTCCCAATGACAAGATCAACCCCGGTCTCTTTCATTGCTTCTTCTCCGGCCGCCTGTGCATAGCATCCTACTGCAACAACAATTGCATCCGGATTCATTTTTTTTGCTTTATGAAGCATTTGTCTTGATTTTCGATCTGCGATATTCGTTACTGTACACGTATTAATAATATATATTTCTGCCTTTTCCTGAAAAGGGACAATCTCATATCCGGCATCACTTAACTGCTGCATCATCACTTCCGTTTCATACGCATTTACTTTACAGCCAAGGTTATGAAATGCTGCTCTTATTTTTTGCATATCTTTCTCCATTCTTTCCTGTTTTTGATTCTCACGTTCTGTTCATCTCTGACAAATCCATCGTTATATCCATGATTTGTGCATAATTTATATTGACTTTCATAAGCATTAAATGTACTATATAGGTAAGTGATTTCAATTCACTTCAAACTAAATGTAGGAGGGCGATTATTATGAAAACTATGTCTATTAGTCTTAATTCAATCGACAAAGTAAAATCATTCGTTAACGATATCTCTAAGTTCGATAGTGATTTCGATCTTGTATCAGGAAGATATGTTATCGATGCCAAGTCAATTATGGGTATCTTCAGCCTTGATTTATCTAAGCCAATCACATTAAATGTGCATGCCGAAGATAACATTGACGAAATCATGAAGGTATTAGAAGCATATAAGGCTTAGTTTCTTATATCACTTCACAATTTATTGTATTTCATATACATGACAGAGGACACCAGCTGGTATCCTCTTTTTTTATGTCATCTGTTACTCACATAGAACTGTTTCAACTGAATCAATTGCTTCTTTGCAAAGCTTGTCAATCTCTTCTGCTAAACGTTCCTCATCTCTTCTAATAACTTTTAAATTCGGTTTTGTGACCGGATGTTTTGCAACAAAAATCGTACAACAGTCTTCAAATGGCTGAATACTTGTCTCATAAGTATCTATCTTTAATGCTACGTCTACAATATCCTGTTTATCAAATGCAATTAACGGACGATAAACTGGAAGTTCACAGACTTCATTGGTAGCTACGAGACTTTGCATGGTCTGAGATGCAACCTGTCCGATGCTTTCTCCTGTTACAAGCCCTAAACATCCTGATTCCTTTGCAAGATGTTGTGCAATCCGCATCATATATCTTCTCATAATAATCGTCAGTTCATCATGTGGACATTTATCGTAAATATATAATTGTATCTCTGTAAAGTTTACAATATTTAGTTTCACCGGTCCTGCATAAGCTGCAACTTTTTTTGCTAAATCTATTACTTTTTGCTTTGCTCTTTCACTGGTGTATGGTGGTGCATGGAAATAAGTTGCTTCAATCACTGCTCCTCTTTTTGCAATCATCCAGCCGGCAACCGGACTGTCAATTCCACCGGATAAAAGAAGCATGGCTTTCCCTGCTGTTCCTGTTGGCATACCACCAAGTCCCGGAAGAATTTCAGTATAAATATTAATCATGGAGCGGATCTCTACATTCACCATAATATCTGGATGATGCACATCTACTGTCATTTCCGGAAATGCATTTAAAATCGCTTCTCCTAAATCTGTATTAATCTGCATAGAATCCTTTGGATAATTTTTTCTAGAACGTCTTGCATTCACCTTAAATGTTTTTTTCTTATCTTTATAAGTCTTATCCATATGGGAGATAACATGTTCACATAAATCATCCCAGCCTTTGTCTTCAATCTGTAACAATGGACAGATTCCAACAATTCCAAATACCTTCTGAAGTGCTTCTACTGCACCTTCATAATCATAGGATTCTCCACAATCTACATAAATTCTTCCTGACTCTTTTCTCGTATCGAATACTCCATCTACCTTTTCAAGTGCAATTCTGATTTGTTTCATAAGTGCATCTTCAAAAATATATCTGTTTTTTCCTTTTACTCCAATTTCTGCATATTTAATCAAAAATGCTTTGTACTGATTCATTTCTATCCTCCGACTCTTTTTTATTTTCGTATATATAATCTTAACCGTTTCAATAATTCTTCTAATTTTTCTAAACAGCAGTCTACTTCTTCTTCTGTATTCCATGCACTGAAGCTAAATCGTAAAGTACAATCTAACAAATCCTTCTTTAAGCCGATTGCCTGTAATGTTTTACTGACTGATGGATGATTTGAAGAACAGGCCGACCCAGCTGACACATAAATATGTTGTTCTTCTAATGCATGCAGCAATACTTCGCTTCGGATTTTAGCAAAACTTGCACTGACAATATGAGGTGCACTTTCCGCTCCTTCTTTGCTGTTTACCTGTACATCCTGTAACTGGTTAAGCCCTGCAATCAAACGATTTTTGCATCGAATCATCTGTTCTTTATTCTTTTCTAAATGTTCATAAGCCTCTTTTGCTGCAACCCCGATTCCTGCAATTCCAGGTACATTTTCTGTTCCAGAACGCATTCCTCCCTGTTGTCCGCCACCTAAAATTAATGGATGAATTTTTGTTTTTTCTCTGCAATACAAAAATCCGACTCCTTTCGGTCCATGAATCTTATGACCACTTACACTTAACAGATCAATTCCCCATCGTTTCGGGTAAATGAGATATTTCCCAAATCCCTGAATGGAATCCACATGAAACAATGTATCCGGGTTCTTTTCCCTGACAATCTCTGCAATTTCACGAATGGGCTGCACTGCTCCAATCTCATTATTCACATGCATAATAGAAACCAATATCGTATCCTCCCGAATTGCTTCCTTTAATGCATCAAGTGAAACAATACCATTTCTGTCTACCGGCAGATATGTGATTTCAAATCCCTGCTCTTCTAAAAATTTCATTGGCTGATTTACAGAAGCATGCTCAATGGATGAGGTAATGATATGCTTTCCTTTTCTTTGGTTTGCAAATGATGTTCCAATAATTGCTAAATTATTCGATTCTGTTCCTCCTGATGTAAAAAAGATTTCTTTATCCTGAACCTTTAAAATGTCTGCAATGTTTTTTTTCGCATCCTTTATATAATTCTCTGCTTCCATCCCTTTGGTATGCATAGCAGATGGATTCCCATAATCTTCTAACATTGTTTTCGAAACAATCTCTGCAACTGGTGCAATGACTCTTGTTGTTGCTGAATTATCAAAATATATCTCCACGTTTCTTTCCTCTTTCCTTTATTGCTCTTTCTTTTCTTCTAATGTAAACATCAGTACAGATAATATCATAAGTCCTGCCGTTTCCGTTCTAAGAATCCGTTTTCCTAATGTAACCGGTTCTATCCCGTTTTCTTTTGCCAAAGCAATCTCTGACTCGCAAAATCCTCCCTCCGGTCCAATGAAAACTGCTATTTTCTGCCCCGGTTTTGCTGTATCTAACATCTGCTTCGTATTCTTGATATCTGTTGCCTCTTCATATGGAATTAATTTCAGGTCAAAGTCTTTGACTAAATTGATTGCTTCTTTTAAACTCATGCTTTCTGTAACTTTCGGAATCATCATTCTCTTTGATTGTTTCGCAGCACTCTCGGAAATTGCATTCCATCGCTTGCGCTTATTTTCTTCTTTTTTTGCATCTAATTTTACAACTACCCGTTTTGTCCGTACCGGAATAATCTCATAAGCTCCAAGTTCGACTGCTTTTTGAATGATAAACTCCATCTTATCACTCTTTGGAAGTCCCTGAAATAAATAAATCTGTGCCGGAAGTTCTGTCGTTTCCCCATCAATATCTTCAATAACGGCTTTCACATAATCTTTGGATAATTCCTCAATTCTACAGTGATATTCCTTATCCTTTCCATTACTAACAAGAATTTCTTCTCCTTTTTTCATTCGCAGTACATTCTTAATATGATTCACATCCGTTCCCGTAATGATAATCTCTTCTTCCTGTATCTGTGAAGGATCTACAAAAAAACGATACATCTCTTTCCCTTTCTATCTGCTAGATTCGAACTGCAACAATACTGACCCAGTCTCCTTCTTTTAGAATTTCTTTCAGTTCTAAATGAGGATTGTTCTGAATTGCTTCTGTGACTTCCTGTTCCTTGGTATAAAGAATTCCTGAGGAAATAAATACTGCACCTTTTTTCATATAGCGGTCTACGGTATCTGCAAGCATCACAATCACTTCTGCAAGAATATTAGCCACTACAATGTCATTTTCCGTTCCAAGCTTCTCTCTTAGGGCTTCATCCTCTAATACATTCCCATGATATACCTGATAATGTCCGTCTGTCTGGTTGTGTCTTGCATTTTCTTTTGCTGCCTCCACTGCATTCTCATCAATATCTGTTGCTAAAATACCTCCAGCTCCTAATTTTGCGGCCACAATGGAAAGAATTCCACTTCCACAACCTAAATCTAAAACTTTATCCCCATTTTTTACATATTTTTGAAGAGAGTGGATGCATAACTTTGTTGTCTCATGTAATCCTGTTCCAAAAGCAGTTCCAGGATCAATTTCAATGATCATGCTTTCCTCTTCCCCTGCCGGTATCTCTTCCCAGGTTGGTTTAATTAAAATATTGTCTACTTTAAATGGTTTAAAAAACTTCTTCCAGTTATTCATCCAGTCGATATCTTCTGTTACCCTCTTCGTAATGGTTGCTTCCCCGATATCTACAAAATCTTTTATTTCAAGTAATCCTGCCCTTACTTTCTCTAATACTTCTTTCTCATCTAAAATCTCGTCTTCCTTAATCCGGACTCCGTCATTTACAAGACTCGGATTTGTCTCTCCATCATCTACCTGCAAATAAAAACTGATATATGCTGTTCCATCATCCTCTGGTAAAACCGGTAAGATATCTGCATACATTGCTTTCTTTTCTTCCTCTGTAATTCCTGTATGATCTTCTACTTCAAAACTACTGATTCCTGCTTCAAGCAGAATCCCTCCAATCCACTCTTCCATCTGTGTGGTGGTCTTCAATGTATATTTATTCCACTTCATAATTCTTATAATCCTTTTACTTTCGAAAAATTGCTATTATTGATAATAGCACAAAAAGGAAGATATTACAACGCAATATCTTCCTTCTGTCTGCATTCTAAAATTGAAAATGAATCTGCTTTTTAAGAAGTGGTCCCTGTCATCAGACAGAGTCTTCTATTTTTCATTATTATCTTCAAAATTATCTTTTATTTTTTCAAAAATTGTTTTTTTCTTTTTCTCTTCTTTTTTTCCATTTACGGTTGTATTCAAAGTATTGCCACATACAGCATCAAATGCACGTAATGCATCCTTCTGCTCCTGATTTAATTTTTCAGGTACCGATACTACAAGGGTTACATAATGGTCTCCTCGTATATTCTTATTCCGGAGAGTTGGAACACCTTTTCCTTTTAAGCGAATCTTCGTATCTGTTTGTGTTCCCGGTTTAATATTAAATAACACTTCACCATCAATTGTCTTAATTCGAATGTCTCCACCTAACGCTGCCTGTGCAAATGAAATGGACGTTGTTGAGAATAAGTTATACTGTTGTCTCTGGAAAATCGGATGTCTGGAAACAATTACCTGAACCATTAAATCGCCTCTTGGTCCACCATTGATTCCCGGTTCCCCTTTTTCACGAATACGAATGCTTTGTCCATCATCAATTCCTGCCGGAACGGATACCTGAATCTTTTTACGACTTGCCTTATATCCGGTTCCATAACAATCTGGACACTTCTCCTTTACAATCTTACCTGTACCACGACATTCCGGACATGTCTGAACATTTCGAATCTGGCCAAACATAGAGTTTTGTGTAAATACAACCTGACCTCTTCCTCCACATTTTGGACAAGTCTCCGGAGAAGTTCCTTTCTTAGCACCGGTTCCATGACAGGATGTACATTCATCTTTCAAGGTCAGCTCAATTTCTTTTTCACAGCCAAAAACCGCTTCTTCAAAAGTAATACGGATACTTGTTCTTAAATCAGCACCTCTTTGTGGTCCCTGATTCCCGCGGCTGCTACGACCACCGCCACCGAACATGCCTCCAAAAATATCTCCAAAAATATCATCAAAATCCATTCCGCCAAAGTCAAATCCTCCGGCACCACCAGCACCTGCACTTCCATCAAATGCAGCATGACCAAACTGGTCATATTTTCTTCTTTTGTCTGCATCACTTAATACAGCATAGGCCTCAGAAGCTTCTTTAAATTTCTTTTCTGCTTCTTTATCGCCAGGATTCATATCCGGATGATACTTTTTTGCTAATTTTCTATATGCTTTTTTGATTGTGGCATCATCAGCATTCTTGTCAACGCCAAGAACTTCATAATAATCTCTTTTGTCTGCCATTGCATTTCTCACCTTTCATTCATCTAAATTACAAATGCCTTTACATGATACTAAGAAAAGGAAATGCCTGACTTCAGTCACTTCCTTTTCTTATTTATATCTTGCTTAAATCATTCTCTGTTACCTGTCTGCACAGGCTTCTATTCTGGTTCGATTATACTTCCTTATAATCTCCGTCTACAACATCACCATCTGGAGCTGGTCCTGTTGAACCACCCTGCTGTCCGGCACCCATATCAGGGCCTGCACCTGCTGCTCCCTGCTGCTGTGCTGCTGCCTGCTCATACATCTTCTGGAATAATGACTGTGCACTTGTCATCATCTTTTCTTTTGCTGCTTTGATTTCTTCTGCATCGGCATCTGTCATATTATCCACTGTTGTCTTTGCAAGAACATCTTTTAATGCCTGTAAATCTGCTTCTACTGCAGACTTGTCATTTGCATCAAGCTTATCACCTGCTTCATTTAATGCCTTTTCAACCTGGAATACCATAGAATCTGCTTCATTTCTTGTATCAATGGCTTCTTTTCTCTTCTTATCTGCTGCTTCAAATTCAGCTGCTTCCTTTACAGCCTTATTGATTTCATCATCAGACATACTTGAACCACCTGTAATAGTAATGTGCTGTTCTTTTCCTGTTCCTAAATCTTTTGCTGAAACATTTACAATACCATTTGCATCAATATCAAATGTTACTTCAATCTGTGGAACACCTCTCTGTGCTGGTGGAATACCATCTAATCTAAACTGTCCAAGAGACTTGTTATCTCTGGCAAACTGTCTTTCACCCTGTACAACATTGATATCAACTGCTGTCTGATTATCTGCTGCTGTAGAGAATACCTGGCTCTTCTTACATGGAATTGTTGTATTTCTTTCAATAAGTCTTGTAGCAATACCACCCATTGTCTCAATACCAAGTGAAAGTGGAGTAACATCAAGTAATAAGATATCGCCGGCACCTGCATCACCTGCTAACTTACCACCCTGAATAGATGCACCGATTGCAACACATTCATCTGGGTTTAAGCTCTTAGATGGCTCATGTCCTGTCAAAGATTTTACCTTATCCTGTACAGCCGGGATACGTGTTGAACCACCAACTAATAATACTTTGCTTAATTCAGAAGCTGTCATTCCTGCATCCTGTAATGCTCTCTGAACAGGTCCTGCTGTTCTTTCAACTAAGTCTGCTGTTAACTCATCAAATTTAGCCTTTGTTAAGTTAATATCCAAATGCTTTGGTCCTTCTGCTGTTGCAGTAATGAAAGGAAGGTTGATGTTTGTTGTTGTTGCAGAAGACAATTCCTTCTTTGCTTTTTCTGCTGCTTCTTTAATTCTCTGAAGTGCCATCTTATCTGCTGATAAATCTACACCTTCTGCCTTCTTGAATTCTGCGATTAAATAATCTGCAATCTTCTGGTCAAAGTCATCACCACCAAGACGATTATCACCTGCTGTTGCTAATACTTCGATAACTCCGTCTCCGATTTCAATGATAGATACATCGAATGTACCACCACCTAAATCATATACCATAATCTTTTGTTCATTTTCATTATCAAGTCCGTAAGCTAAAGCTGCTGCTGTTGGCTCATTGATAATTCTCTTTACATCAAGTCCTGCAATCTTACCTGCATCTTTTGTTGCCTGACGCTGTGCATCATTAAAATATGCAGGAACTGTAATAACTGCTTCTGTTACTTTTTCACCAAGATAACTCTCAGCATCTGCTTTTAATTTTTGAAGAATCATAGCTGAAATCTGTTGTGGTGAATATTTTTTATCATCAATTGTAACTGTATAATCTGTTCCCATATGTCTCTTGATAGAAGAGATTGTTTTATCTGCATTTGTTACAGCCTGACGTTTTGCAGGCTCACCAATCAGTCTTTCTCCTGTCTTTGTAAAAGCAACTACAGATGGAGTTGTTCTGATTCCTTCTGCATTTGTAATAACGACCGGTTTTCCACCTTCCATAACAGCAACACAACTGTTTGTTGTACCTAAATCAATACCAATTATTTTACCCATAGTAAATATCCTCCTATTCTACTGTGTCAATGATTCTTAATTTATCAATCTATTTCTATTAATTTGCAACCTTAACCATGCTGTGGCGAACAACACCATCACGATACGTATATCCCTTCTGGAATTCTTCTGCTACGATATTCTCGCCAAGTTCCTCATTTTCCTCATGCATAACTGCATTATGGAATTCCGGATCAAATTCATTGCCTACTGCTTCAATTGGTTTTACTCCAATCTCATCTAAACAGCTAATCATCTGCTTATAAACCTTATCCATTCCTTCTACAAATGGAGTCTGTTTTTCTTCTTCTGTTGTTGCAGCAAGTCCTCTTTCAAAGCTATCCACAACCGGAAGAATCTTTTCAATTACACTTTTTGCTCCGACTTCAAACATTGCTTCTTTTTCTTTCTCCGTTCTCTTACGGAAATTATCGAATTCTGCCATCAGTCTTGTATACTTATCTGTCAGTTCTTCAATTGCCTGATCCTTTTTGTCTTTTTTGTCTTTCTTTTTGAAGAACTTTCCTTTTTCCTTGTCATCAGAAGCTTCTGCTTCCTCTGTCTGATTAGAAGAATCATTTTCTACTGTCTCTTCTGCCTTTGCATCTTCTGCTGCAACTTCGTCAGTTTCTTTTTCTAATTCTTTTTCTTCTTGTTTGATCTCTTTATTTTCTTCCACAATAACCTCTTGCCTTTCTATCTTTTTTACTCTGGTAAAAGATTGTTCTTTGTCACTTCTTGTGATCAAATGCTCCATCTAACTGAGATTTTACAGTATTCAAAATCTCCACGACACGTTCATAATCCATTCTTTTCGGACCAATGATTCCAATGCTTCCCCGAACGCCTTCTCCTAACTCATAGGTTGCTGTTACAACGGAGCAGTCTTTCATTGTTTTTACCGGTGTCTCATTACCAATGTAAACCTGAATTCCTGTATTATTTTCTTCATTTAATGAATCTGCAATAATGGTTGCTAACTGTTTCTTCTCCTCTAACGTATAAATCAGTTCACTTGCTTTTTCTTTATCGCTTAATTCCGGATACTTGAAAATATTAGTAGCACCACTGGTATAGATTTCTAAATCTTTTTCACTGGCAAATGTCTCTACAATTGTCTGGAATACTTTTTTGAGGAAATCCTGATAGCCCTGAATCTGTGAAGCCAATGTCGTAAATACATGCACATTTACCTGTTCTGCCGTAAGACCGGCTAAGCTTGTGTTAAGAATCACATTAAACTTTAACAAATCTTCTTTGGAAATCTCTTCTTCACATTCAAGAATCTGATTCTTAATCAGATTTCCATCTAATACTACCACACATAAAATCTTTCCTGTTTCCATCTCGGATAACTGAATGAACTTTATCTTATTTCCACTATACTGTGGCGAAGAAACCATTGTTGCGTAATTCGTATCTGCCGCTAAACGTCTTGCCATTGATTTTAAAATCGTTTCAATCTGATCTACTCTTTCTGATAAATTCTCTTGTATATGATTGATCTTTTCTTCTCTGGCATCTAACTCGCTTTCCCGTTCACGCATCATATCGTCTACATATAAACGATATCCTTGATCTGTCGGAATTCTTCCTGCAGATGTATGTGGCTGAACGATCAAGCCTAGTTCTTCTAAATCTGACATTTCGTTGCGGATGGTAGCCGAGCTTAAATTCAAATCCGTATATTTAGAAATCGTTCTTGATCCAACCGGTTCTCCGGTCTCTAAATAATTTTGAATAATTGCTTTCAAAATCTTGATTTTTCTCTCATCTAAATCCACTCGATCACTTCCTTTTCTAAAATCCTTTCTCTCTAAAAGGATTCTTACTACTTTGCCATTTGTTTTTATCTGTTAGCACTCGATTAAGTGGAGTGCTAATATCTACAATTCATAATATAGACCTTCTGTTTCTTTTTGTCAACACTATTTTAAAATTTTTTTTAATTTCTAAAAAAGTTTTTTTCTAAAAAAAAAAGAGTTTCTAAAAAAGAAACTCTGCCAGAACCTGATTACTTACATCAAGCCCTGTTTCTGTCAGCCATATTGACTTATCATCTTGTTCTAATAAGGCTTCTATCTCTAATTTTTGTAACACCTTCCCATAAACCTCTTCAACCGGAACCTGAAAATTTTCTAAAAATGTGGATTTTGAAATTCCTTCTATCATTCGCAGACCTAAAAACATCGTCTCTTCCATTTGTTCTTCTACTGTAAGAAGTGTAATCTCTTCACATACATCGTTTAGAAGCAGATGATCATTTTCTAATCTGCTTACATATTCTTCTCTGTCCCCGATTTTATTAAAACGGCTTTCTTCTATTAAAGATGCTGCTCCGATTCCTACTCCTAAATATGGAGTTCTTTTCCAGTAACCGGTATTATGCCTGCAATGATATCCTGATTTTGCATAATTTGAAATCTCATATCTCTTATAACCGGCATCTTCTAATTTTTCTCTGGTTACAAGATCCATCACACGTTCCGTTTCTTCATCTGGCAGGGAAGAAATTCCTTTTTTCTTTTCTGCTAAAACCCGGTCATAAAGTCTGGTACCTTCTTCTAAAATCAGGCTATACGCAGAAATATGTTCTGGTTCAAGATGAATCACCCGGTCTAGTGTTTCTTTATAACTGTCAAGACTCTGACCGGGCAATGCACTCATTAAATCAATATTGATATTAGAAAAACCACATTCCCTGAAAATATAATAACTATCTAAAAATTCATCATACGTATGAATTCTTCCAATACTTTTTAGTTCATAATTCTGTGTTGACTGCAATCCAATACTGATCCGGTTGATTCCAAGTCTGCGATAACATCTTGCTTTTTCCTTTGTTACTGTTCCTGGATTACATTCGATTGTAATTTCTGCATCCTCATCAATCAAAAAAGTTCTTCGAATCGTCCGCATAATTTTTGTAATCTGTTCTTCTTTTAATATAGAAGGTGTTCCTCCACCAAAAAAGATACTTCGTATCACATAACCTTTTGCCATATCTTTATGCAAAGCAATTTCTTTGCATAGGGCATGCACATACTGTTCTCTTTCTAACTCACCTACAGGGCCAGACAAAAAATCACAGTAATCACATTTTCTTACACAAAAAGGAATGTGTACATATAGCAATAAATCCTTTCGCCCCTGTAGTATATCTGTTTGATTTTCATCTAATATATGAAACTGCATTTTTTGCCTCTCTTTTCTTTTGTATCTTCCTAATTAAAAAATACAATCTCTGTAGCAGGCGGATCACATGCAACTATTTTTTTCGCTGTTAAAATCGGTCCTTCTCCCCGGTACGCTTTTGAATATCCAAAACTTACTTCTGCCGTTAATTCAATCCAGGTTCCTGCTTTCCATTCATCTAATTTATCTGTTTTACAGACAAAACCAATGTAACGAATATCTTCTGCACAACAAGTCATTGCCTTTCGGCCCGGTACAAATACATTTGGTTCTGCATTTTTACTTTTTAATACAACTGCCTTAAACTGAACTGTTTTTCCCTGATAACGTTCCGGGCAGTCTCTCATATCCACATAAAAGATTCCATAATCCACATCGTCAATCTGAATCAGATCTGTATCAGTTTCATAAGGAAGAGAATCCTCAAATATATCCATTGGTTCTCTTGCTTCATTTTCAAAAATAATATCGACTGCCGGATTTACAACCTTAATACTTCTTCTAAAATTTGCTAATGGTAAATCAGCATTTGCACGATTAAATACAACCATATCTGCGCGGGTACACATATCCATAAAAATGGATTTCATATTGCTTAAATATACCTGAAAAGTAGATGCATCCACTGTAACAATCTGCTGTAAAATTCCCCAGCGGCGTGGCATTTCCATATCCCACAAATCATTAAGTCCCCAGAGAGGATTATATTCAATAATCACTCTCTCAGGTTGATATTTTCTTTGAAATTCTTTTAACAATTGTGGTGTAAAATCTTCCTTTTCTGCTACTACTTCTAATAATGTATTATGATTTAACAAAGTTGCTTTGTCGTATTCTTCCTCGCCTTCCTCGCAAGTAATCAACAACGTCGGGGCATCCATTTGAAAATAATCAGCTGCAACGGTATCTCGAATAAATGATGTTTTACCACTCTCTAAAAAACCAGTAATCACAAAAACCGGAATATCATATTCTTCTGCCATAATCTGCTCCTCTCTCCGTACTTTATGCAAATAATTCTTCTAATTTGTCTTCTTTTAACTTTGATCCAATGACACAGATACGTCCTGTATATTCTGCTGCTCCTTCTCTGACATCTGCTTCTTCCGGAACCATATCAAAATAAATCCAGTGACCATCTTTTCCTTCTACCATTCCCTTTGCACGAAGAACAATTCCAAAGGTATCATCTTCTGACAATTTTTGTAAAATTGTTTTAATTTCTTCCTGGTCAAACTTACGAATCGTTTCCTTACCCCAGCTTGTAAATACTTCATCTGCATGGTGATGTCCATGATGATGGTCATGTCCACAGCACTCTCCATCATGATGATGATGTTCATGGTCATGGTCGTGATCATGTCCACAGCACTCTCCGTCGTGATGATGATGTTCATGGTCATGGTCGTGGTCATGTCCACAGCACTCTCCGTCGTGATGATGATGTTCATGGTCATGGTCGTGATCATGTCCACAGCACTCTCCGTCATGATGATGATGTTCTTCCTCTTCATCAAGATGAGAAATATCTATTTTAATTCCTTCCATTGTCTCTAATACTTTTTTACCTGGAAGCTTCTCTACCGGAGTTGTAATAATCGTAGCATCCTGATTAATTTCCTTTATTAATACAATTGCCTCTTCTACCTTTTCCGTTGTTGCTTTTGGTAAATCTGTCCGGCTTAAAATAATTGTATTTGCTGCTTCGACCTGGTTTTTAAAGAACTCACCAAAGTTTCTAAGATACATCTTGCATTTTGTTACATCAACCACAGTTGTTGCACAATTCAATTCTACCTTACTGTCTGTCTGTAAATGAATCTTCTTGACTGCCTGTACAACATCCGATAATTTACCTACTCCGGATGGTTCAATAATAATGCGGTCCGGATGGTATTTTTCGATTACATCCGTCAATGCAGTTCCAAAATCTCCTACTAAAGAACAGCAGATACATCCAGAATTCATTTCTTTAATCTCAATTCCAGCGTCCTTTAAAAAGCCACCATCAATTCCAATTTCACCAAATTCATTTTCAATCAGCACTACCTGCTGGCCTTTTAAAGCATCCTGTAACAGCTTTTTAATCAATGTGGTCTTACCTGCTCCTAAAAATCCTGAAATAATATCAATCTTTGTCATGTTAATTTAACCTCCGTTTCTTCTCTATCCACCTGTTTGACAGTGGTCCGAGCCATACAATAACAGAGCGAAACAAGTTCCGCTCTGCCTAAATTGCGGGAACAGGATTTGAACCTGTGACCTTCGGGTTATGAGCCCGACGAGCTTCCAGACTGCTCCATCCCGCGCTATATATCATATCATAAAGAACACGACTCTGTTCTTTTGTAATAGTCCCGTTAGGGGCTGTTGCCTATATGTCTTCATTGTAACACCATTCTCTAATATGTCAACCCTAATTCCTGTTTCTTATTTCTTTTTGACTCTTTTTCTCGTAAAACCACCTTCTGATTGTAGTACAAAGTTCGCTTTCTCTACTCTCTATAGTTTATGTGATTTTTCTTTTTTTATGCCTCTTTTTTTACAACCGGCTGTAACTTGTATGTTCCATCCAGACAAGGCAGCATCTTTTCTAAAAAAGACTGCTGCCTGCCTGATTTTTTTAATACAATACAATATGTGTTGGAATACCATGCTTATGAGAGGTAATCGTTTCACCATGCACTAATGGTGTTAAATAATCAATCATTTCTTCCGTTACATCATCAC
Source organism: uncultured Lachnospiraceae bacterium (assembly GCA_934339365.1). Classification (GTDB taxonomy): domain Bacteria; phylum Bacillota; class Clostridia; order Lachnospirales; family Lachnospiraceae; genus UBA3212. The sequence goes on from CAKRHW010000001.1 coordinate 276,289, forward strand.
CATCTTCACTAATCCATTCTCTTGGAACCTTCTTCTCATTATTTGCCACATCAGATACATCTACAGAAGTAAATTCAATCTCATAAGGATTCGAATTCATTCGCTTAATGGCAGACATCTGTCCACTAATTCCTTCTATTGCACATTGCACAGCCTTCATTCCTAGCAGACGGGATTCATTAATATCTGTTGCCGATGCAACATGTGCCGCACATCTCTGCATAAGATTCAATTCTATACTTCTGACTTTACATCCAAGGACATCTCTGACTTTTTCCTCTAATACCTTTCCTACTCCGGCAATATACTTATGTCCAAAAACATCATATTTATCTACCGACATCTGTTCTGATAAATATTTTCCATCTTTTGTTTTAAGTCCTTCACTGACAGCAACAATCACGCGTCCCTTTTTTTCTAATAAATTTTTTGTCTTTTCTAAAAAGCGGTCCATTTCAAATGGAATCTCACATAAGTAAATCAAATCCGGTCCATTATCTCCGTTCAGTCTTGATAAGGCAGAGGCTGCTGTCAGCCAGCCGGCATTTCTTCCCATAATCTCAACAATCAAAACTCCGGATGTTTTATATACCGCAATATCACGCTCTAATTCAGCAAATGTTGTTGCAATATATTTTGCTGCACTTCCAAATCCGGGGCAGTGATCTGTGTGTATTAAATCATTATCGATTGTCTTTGGTGCACCCATAACATTCAAATTTTCTATCTGGTTCTTTTCAATATACCAGCTGAGCTTTGCAACGGTATCCATGGAATCATTTCCACCAATATACACAAAATATTCTATTCCATTTTTTTTACAAACCTGAACAATCTTTTCGTACTCGCTGTCATCCTCTTTCGGATCTTTCATTTTATATCTGCATGAACCTAGTGCTGCTGCCGGTGTTGCTGCTAAAGCTTCCATTGTTTCTGTATCTTTGATTCTTTCCGTTAAATCAATAAAATTTTCCTCAAATACACCTACAATTCCATTGATTGCACCATAAACCTTGTCTATCTTACTACTAATCTGAGCCATCTGAAATGCTCCAATCAACGTTGCATTAATTGCTGAAGTAGGGCCTCCAGACTGTGCAATTAATAAATTACCCATAGTTTTCCACCAAGCCTTTCCAAAATTCTTAAATCAATGAGCGGCAAAAGTTCTTTTGACACTTAAACACTTTCCTTATCTTACTATTTATTCTTTAAATATTCAAGTATTCCCGGCATTTTGTTTTCTGTCGTCGTTTATCTTGACATCCAAAAATGTATCTTTTATACTTTTTAATATCAAAATACAGGTTTTTTAATACCTGTTCATTTAAGGAGGCATTATGAAAAAATTTTCACACGCATGGATGAAATTTACTTTCATTCTTTTACTCACCGGCTGCATTTCTATGTGGTTTTCCCACACTAGTTTTGCCGCACAAAAGATTTCTTACCGAATCGGACTTTCTGAAAAAGTAAAAATAAAATCCGGTTACAGAGGAAATGCCAAAAAATATCAATGGCACTCTAGCGATTCTTCTGTCGCCGCAGTCAGTTCTTATGGCAATGTAAAAGGGCAAAAATTAGGAAAAGCTACTATTTTTCGTTATTCATCCGATGGAAGCAGACTGTTATCTTCTTATAAAATAGTCGTAAAAAAGGCTCCCAAAAAATTATATATCAATCAAAAAAATCTAACACTTTATAAAAACTGTACCACTTCTTTACAGCCTCAGATCAAAGGCGGATATTCTTATTATGGATGCAGCTATACTTCTTCTGATAAGAAAATAGCCATCGTAAACAAAAACGGCGTAATTACCGGAAAAGCAGCCGGTACAGCCTTTATTACTGCTAAGACATACAATGGAAAAAAACAACGTTGTATCGTTACCGTAAAAGCTCCAAAAAAAGTCGTCGGACTTTCCTTCGATGATGGACCTGCCGGCGAAAATACTTCCAGACTTCTGACCGCACTTCGGCAATATGACTGTCATGCTACATTTTTTATGGTTGGTTATATGGTTGCAAAAAACAAGTCCAATCTGTGTACCATGGTAAAAGACGGACACGAACTTGGAATCCATACCTGGGATCACCAACGTCTGACCAGTCTTGCTCCTGCTAAAATAGAAGAAGAAATTTCTTCCACTGCAAAAATCATTCAAAAGACTTGTGGCAAACTTCCTACCGTTGTCCGTCCACCATATGGTTCCTACAATGACAAAGTTCTAAGCATTTGCAAAAAACAGAATTATCCGGTCATTCTTTGGAATATCGATACCAGAGACTGGCAGACAAGTGACAGCAATGTTGTAAAAAACAATATTCTCTCCCAGGTAAAAGATGGCGCAATTCTTCTTTTGCACGATTCTCATCCATCCTCTGTGCAGGGATTTATTGATGCACTTCCTGTTTTAAAAGAACAAGGATATGAATTTGTTACTATTTCTGATATGGCTGCCATAAAGGGATTCTCCTTAAAACCAGGAGAAAAATTTTATGGTACAAAAACTTTCTATTAATTTTTATTTTTCGTGTTTCCACACGCAAATCCTAAAAAAAGATGTTAAAGGAAATCATCCTTAACATCTTTTTTTATGCCTAATTTAAGAAAGAATGACCGCTGCTATTTCATCTGCCATCTTCTCTAATTCTTTTTTATTTTCCTCTGTCATTGCTGACTTAATCGAAACTGTCTGCTCTAAAAATGTCATATTCTTAAGTGGTTCTAAAATTGCTTTCATCTGTTTTGCTGCCATTGGAGCCCACGAACCATTTTCAATCAGCCCAATGGTTCGGTTTTGCAGATTATGCGCTTTCAGATCTAAAAGCACCTGTTCCGTCTTTGTAAAAATTCCACCATTATAAGTAGCCGCTGCAAATACCAGATGGGAACAACGGAATGCCTCTGCCACAAGTTCTGACAAATCCGTCTTCGATGTATCATAGACCTTTATCCTGTTAACACCTTTCTTTGCCAGACATCCGGCCAGATACTGAGCTGCTTTTGCTGTATTACCATAAACAGATCCATACGCAATCATCACTGCCTTCTCTTCTGCCTGATAACTGCTCCACGTCTGATATTTCTCGATAAACCAGTTTAAATTTTCTCTCCAGATCGGTCCATGTAGTGGACAAATCATTGCAATCTCTAATCCGGCAGCCTTTTTTAATAAGCTCTGCACCTGAACACCATATTTTCCTACAATATTGGTATAATAACGTCTTGCATCTCCAAGCCATTCCTGTTCAAACGCTACCTGATCTGCAAATAAATTCCCGTCTAATGCTCCAAAGGTACCAAATGCATCTGCACTGTAAAGGATTTTATCTGTCTGATCATAACTTACCATAACCTCCGGCCAGTGAACCATCGGTGCCATAACAAATGTAAATGTATGTCTTCCTGTATTCAGAGTATCTCCCTCTTTTACAAGAACTGCCTGATCCTTGGGATCAAAACCAAAGAACTGTTTCATCATCGCAACAATCTTTGTATTACAGACAATCTTTACCTCAGGATAAGCCTTTACAATCTCTAACAGTACTGCACAATGATCTGGTTCCATATGATGAACCACGAAATAATCTAGATTTCTTCCATTTAATGTTTCCTGTACATTTTCTAAGAATTCTCTGCTTACAGACTCATCCACCGTATCTAATAAAACTGTTTTTTCATCTAAAACCAGATACGAATTGTAAGAAACACCTCTTGAAATCGGATAAATATTTTCAAATAATTCTAACCTTCTGTCACTGCATCCTACATAATACAAATCCTGTGTTATCTGTCTTACCATAAAATTCCTCCTTGCATATTAATCTTCATCTAACTTCAGTACACTCATAAATGCTTCCTGTGGAATCTCTACATTTCCAACCTGACGCATTCTCTTCTTTCCTTCTTTTTGTTTTTCAAGTAACTTACGCTTACGTGAAATATCACCACCATAACATTTTGCTAATACATCTTTTCTCATAGCCTTTACTGTCTCTCTGGCAATAATCTTTCCACCTACTGCTGCCTGAATCGGAATCTCAAATAAATGTCTTGGAATCTCTTCCTTTAACTTCTCACACATTTTTCTTCCCCGTTCATATGCAGAATCTGCATGAACAATAAAGGATAATGCGTCCACTTCTTCTTTATTTACCAGGATATCTAATTTCACAAGTTTTGACTGCTGATAGCCATTCATTTCATAATCGAATGAAGCATATCCTCTTGAGCGGGATTTTAAAGCATCAAAGAAATCATAAATAATCTCATTCAATGGAAGATTATATTTTAATAATGCTCTGGTCTGTTCCATATATTCCATTCCCAGATACTCACCTCGTCTCTGCTGACAAAGTTCCATGATTGGTCCGATAAATTCTGTTGTAACCATAATCTCTGCAGATACAATCGGTTCTTCCATATAATCAATCTCACTCGCATCCGGAAGATTCGATGGATTGGTAAGTTCTATTACTTCTCCGTTCGTTTTGTATACCTTATATACAACACCCGGTGCTGTAGTAACAAGATCGAGTCCATATTCTCTCTCTAATCGTTCCTGTATAATCTCTAAATGCAGCAGTCCAAGAAATCCACAACGGAAACCAAATCCTAATGCAACCGATGTCTCAGGCTCAAAATTCAAAGAAGCATCATTTAACTGTAATTTTTCTAATGCTTCCCTTAAATCTCCATACTTAGAACCATCGGCCGGATACAATCCGCAATATACCATGGAATTTACTTTTCTATATCCCGGGAGCGGCTCCTCACATGGATTTTGTGCATCTGTAATGGTATCACCCACCCGGGTATCTCTTACATTTTTAATGCTGGCTGTTACATATCCAACCATACCTGCACTTAATTCATCACATGGAATAAACCGTCCTGCACCAAAATACCCAACCTCTACAACTGTCTCTGATGCACCGGTTGCCATCATCTGAATCGTTGTTCCGGGCTTTACTGTTCCATTCATGATTCTGCAAAAAATAATTACACCTTTATAAGCATCATAAATACTGTCAAAAATCAGTGCCTGCAATGGGGCATCCGCATCACCGGATGGTGCAGGAAGCTTATGCACAACTGCTTCAAGCACATCTTCAATTCCGATTCCCATCTTGGCAGATATCAAAGGTGCATCCTCTGCATCTAATCCAATGACATCTTCAATCTCACTCTTAACACGTTCTGGTTCTGCACTTGGAAGATCGATCTTATTAATAACCGGAATAACCTCTAAGTCATGATCTAAAGCTAAGTAGACATTGGCAAGTGTCTGTGCTTCTATTCCCTGTGCTGCATCTACAACTAAAACTGCTCCATCACAGGCAGCTAAGCTTCTTGACACTTCATAATTAAAATCCACATGTCCCGGCGTATCAATCAGATTAAAAATATATTCTTCTCCATTTTTTGCCTGATATACGGTTCTTACTGCCTGTGATTTGATTGTAATTCCACGTTCTCTCTCTAAATCCATATTATCAAGAACCTGTGCCTGCATCTCTCTGCTTGTCAGCAAACCTGTTTTTTCTATTATTCTATCTGCAAGTGTAGACTTACCATGATCAATATGTGCTACAATACAAAAATTTCTAATCTTACTTTGATCCATCTTCGACATTTCTTTCCTCCATTTTTGCGATAATTGTATCATATACCTTAGAAATATTGCAAGCCCTGAAAGCATGATTTTCCCTTCTGCACCTAAGATATCTGATATTTTTTCATTTTACGTCACATACTGTTTATACACAATATTTAGATTGTATTTTTTTGAAACCACTATATCTAGTATAGACAAAGTACCCTGATAGTGCTATAATCGAATTCAGCCAAATCGTGGCCATCGAAGTTCACGATAAAAACAAGAATAAAATATATCGTAAAGTAATACGGAGGGAATCATGAGAGTCATTAAAAGAAATGGTCGCCATGTAGATTATGACCGCAATAAAATTGTTACTGCTATTTCAAAAGCAAATAACGAAGTAGATTCTTCGGAACAGATTTCAGAAGAGAAAATTTATAATATTGTCGCATCGATCGAGAATCGTCATATGGAAGAGATTGCCGTAGAGGACATTCAGGATATCATTGAGCAGAAGCTGATGGAAGAAAAAAAATATAAGCTTGCCAAGACTTATATTCTTTACCGTTATACCAGAGAACTGGTCCGTAAGTCTAATACGACTGATGATTCCATTTTAAAATTAATTAAAAATGAAAATAAAGAATTAAATGAAGAAAATTCCAATAAAAATGCTACATTAGCTTCTACACAGCGTGATTATATTGCCGGTGAAGTATCAAAGGATTTAACCAGAAGAATGCTTCTTCCGGAACGCATTGTAAAAGCACATGAACAGGGAGTTCTGCATTTTCACGATGCAGATTATTTTTTACAGCCAATTTTCAACTGCTGTCTCGTAAATATCGGAGATATGCTTGATAACGGAACAGTCATGAACGAGAAGTTAATTGAATCTCCAAAGAGTTTCCATGTTGCATGTACAGTTGTAACACAGATTATTGCCGCTGTTGCCAGCAGTCAGTACGGCGGACAGTCTGTAGATATCCGTCATCTTGGAAAATATCTTCGCAGAAGCCATGATAAGTATATGAAGCGCTATACAGAAAAATACTCTTCTACCCTTTCTAAAGAAGTCATTCAGCAGCTTGTCAATGACCGTTTGCAGGATGAACTTCGCAGCGGAGTACAGACTATTCAGTACCAGATTAACACATTAATGACCACGAACGGACAATCCCCATTCGTTACTTTATTTTTACACATTGATGACAAGGACGAATATGTCAATGAAGTAGCAATGATTGTAGAGGAAATTTTAAGACAGCGCTTAGAAGGAATCAAAAACGAAAAAGGTGTTTATGTTACCCCTGCTTTTCCAAAGCTCATTTATGTTCTAGATGAAAACAACTGCTTAGAAGGCGGAAAATATGACTACATTACGAAGCTTGCAGTAAAATGCTCTGCCAAGCGGATGTACCCGGATTATATTTCTGCCAAAAAAATGCATGAAAATTATGATGGCGAAGTGTTCAGCTGCATGGGTTGCCGTTCTTTCCTTTCTCCATGGAAAGATAAAAATGGAAATTACAAATGGGAAGGACGTTTCAACCAGGGTGTTGTAAGCTTAAATCTTCCTCAGATTGGTATTTTAGCCAAGGGGGATGAGGAAATGTTCTGGCAGCTGCTTGAAGAACGTTTAGCTCTTTGTTATGAAGCACTGATGTGCCGTCACAGAGCTTTAGAAGGTACTCTTTCTGATGTCAGCCCGATTCACTGGCAGTATGGTGCGATTGCACGTTTAAAGAAAGGAGAAAAGATTGATCCACTGCTTCATAATGGATATTCTACACTTTCTTTAGGTTATATCGGATTATACGAAGTAACCAAACTTATGACAGGTGTCAGCCACACCCAGCCGGAAGGAACTGCTTTTGCCCTCAAGGTAATGGAACGTCTTCGTACTGCAACAGATACCTGGAAGAAAAATACCGGACTTGGTTTTGCCCTTTATGGAACTCCTGCAGAATCACTCTGCTACCGTTTTGCATCCATTGATAAAGAACGTTTTGGCAATATTAAAGATATTACTGACAAGGGATATTATACAAACTCTTACCATGTTGATGTACGGGAAAAAATATCTGCTTTTGATAAATTCACTTTCGAAAGCCAGTTCCAGAATATTTCTTCCGGTGGCGCCATTTCTTATATCGAGATTCCAAATATGAGAAATAATCTTCCTGCATTAGAAGAACTTGTCAAATTCATTTATCATAATATTCAATACGCTGAATTCAATACCAAGTCTGATTATTGTCAGGTCTGCGGATACGATGGAGAAATTATGATTAATGATGATTTAGAATGGGAATGCCCACAGTGTCACAACAAGGATCATAATAAAATGAATGTAACACGCAGAACCTGCGGATATCTTGGAGAGAATTTCTGGAATGTAGGAAAGACCAAAGAGATTAAGGCACGTGTTCTTCACATATAGGACTCGAATTATTCGAAAGGACGGACTTTATCATGTACTATGCGGATATCAAAAAAACAGATATTGCAAATGGTCCCGGTGTAAGACTTTCTCTGTTTGTAAGCGGATGTACCCACCATTGCAAGGGATGTTTTAATGAAGAAACCTGGGATTTTCACTACGGAAAAGAATTTACCGAACAGACCATGAATGATTTTCTAACAGAACTGGGAAAACCTTATTATTGTGGCATTACCCTTCTTGGCGGAGAACCTTTTGAACACAGTAATCAGATTGGTTTACTTCCACTCGTCCGAAAGGTCCGCCAGTTATATCCGGAAAAAACCATCTGGTGCTTTTCCGGATATCTGTTTGATCGTGATATAGTGGAAACAATGTGTAAAAAATGGCCGGAAACGAAAGAACTCCTTTCCTATATTGATGTATTAGTGGATGGGGAATATGTACAGGACCTGTACGATATTTCTTTGCGTTTTCGCGGTTCATCCAATCAGCGAATCATCCGGGTTGCTGATTCCCTACAGAAAGGAACGATTGTTCCTTATGAATTTGACTATTAATAACTAAGACAGGAGATTTTAAAATGAATACAACAATTAAGCTTAAGAAATTAAATCCAGATGCTATCATTCCTTCTTATGGAAGTGATTTTGCTGCAGGTGCCGATTTATATGCCTGCATAAAGCAACCAGTTACCATTGAACCTGGCACTACTTATCTTGTAAAAACCGGAATTGCACTAGAGATTCCAACCGGATGTGTCGGACTGATTTATGCCAGAAGTGGACTTGCCTGCAAAAAAGGACTGGCTCCTGCTAACAAAGTCGGTGTCATTGATTCCGATTATCGTGGAGAGATTATGGTTGCGTTGCACAACCACAGTCAGGAAGGCGTCACCATCGAACCTGCAGAACGAATTGCCCAGCTTTTAATTGCCCCATATCTCACTGCGGTTTTTGAAGAATGTTCTACTCTTGAAGACAGCAATCGTGGAGAAGGCGGATTTGGTTCTACCGGACGAAAATAAGCAGTTTCCTGTTATTTTAAGATTTTATGTAAAAGATCTGCAAGAGGAATCATTGCATTTTTTTCTTCCTCAACCGTATTTGTCTGTGCCCCGGCTTCAATCAGCATAGACTTTGGTCTTAAATCTAAGTTATATTTATACGCATTTAAATAATTTCTCCTGGTTAATCCGGGATAATTGGCCATAGCCGCAAGTTTCATCTGTAGGCTCATGGCCATATTTGTTTCTAAATTCTTATTTTCTAATGTCGCTATATTTCCCTTTCCTTTCATCCTAGATAGCCCATTGAAAAACATAATCTGAGCCGTTTTTCTTCCATTGATATCGGTTGTTAAATGAACATCTTTACTTATTCCATCCCGATGCAGATCAATTACAACCTCTATTTCCGGATGTTTTTCTAACTGTTTCTTTACTGCATTTCTCGAATATTCATAAGCAAGATTTCGGTCTAAAACTCCATTTACCAAATCGTAACATCCCCTGTCATGAATTACCTTATATCCATATCCTTCTAATAATTCAGTTAAATAATCCCCGACTCCTACAATACTGGTACGAATATCCCCCTCTACCGAATCTTTAAACATTTCCTGAGAATGCGTATGATAGATTAAAATCTGTGGTTTAGAGGAATCCTGCTTTAATGACAAATCTTTTTTTGATAACTCGTACATATTAAAATCTTTTGGATCCACATAAGTAGCCTGATCAATTACATAAAAATTCTGCATCATATAAGAAAAATCTTCTAACTGTGGTTTCTTTACAATCTGCTTTACAAGTGTCGATGCATTTTCATATTCTTTCGTTTCTGACTCTTCCTGTTGTATCTTTTCCTTTTTTTCATTTTTGTTCTCTTCTTTTTTTGAATATTCGATCTCTGTTTTTTCCTTTTCCGTATGAAACCATTGATCACAGTCTTCTAATGAGCCTAACTCTTCCTCCTCTTTCCCCACCAGATAAGAAAGAAGTGAAATCTGCTTATAACAATGTAAGATGATACGATCTACCCCTTTTTGTGCCTTTTCTTTTGCCAGTACAGATACATTTGTCCATGGAATCTGACAAAACAAGAGTAGCAAAACAAGCATACCACTCCCTGTTTTTGTCCAGAAATCTTTTTTTTTCGTAACTTTTTTCATACCTAAAAACCCTTCCTGCTTTTAAGAAAATGCCAGATTAATTGCATTAGAAAGTGTTGTACTCAAAAGAGCAATTGCCTCATCAATATCCTTTGGTGTTACAAACATGGTTCCAATCTTTGGCTCTAACAGTTCCCGAATAAACGCTTCTTTTTCCTTTTCTTCATACTCCTCTAATGCATCATACATAATTGTTTTCGCATCAATTACCGTAGGTACACCAATTGCAATAACCGGAACGGACATACTCTCTTTCGTTAACGCCCCTCTGTGATTTCCTACTCCGGATCCCGGATAAATTCCGGTATCTGTAATTTGTATGGTCGTAGTAAGCCTCTTCGTACTTCTTGCTGCCAAAGAATCAATAACAAGAAGTGCATCCGGTCTCGTTTCTTTAATAATCCCTGCAATAATCTCTGCTGTTTCCATCCCTGTTTTTGCCATAACTCCGGGAATAATACTACTGACAATCACTTTATTTTTCTTTTCTTCTAATGCTGCCTCTTTTCCATATGCCAGCATAATATGGCGATTCATTTTTAACTTTTCCACTGTTCTCGGACCTAATGCATCCACCGTTGCATCCTGATTGCCCAGACCTGCTACTAAAATCTGCACAATATTCTTCTCAGGAAGCAATTGCCTGATATAACCTGCAATACTTTTTGCAATCTCATCATGACATTTCTCATCTTCATATAACAATTCCTGCGACTCAAGAGTAAAATAAGTCCCAATGGGTTTTCGCATTGCTTTCGCACCTTCTTCTGTCTCGATCACAACCTTAGTCACAAGCATATTTTTTTCATCATAAAAATTCTTTTCTAATACAACACCTTTGATTTCAACCTGGTCACTTTCAAAACTTTCTTTTGCTTCTAAAGCCAGATCCGTTCTAATTTTTTCTGTATCCATTCTTCCTGCCTTTCTCTATTGCAACACCTGTTATCATTTCTATTCGAAACAAATCAAAATCATTCCCTTTCCTTATCATTATGTTATTTTTTCGAAAAAATATTCTTATATTTTCGTTTTCTCTTGACTTATAAAAACACATCTATTACAATAGAAAAGTACGTTTATATGGGACGTCCGCATAAAATCGCATATAAACGGTCTCACATTTGATATGAGTAAGCGATGAACAATCGTCAGTAATTCCTTTTCTCTCTCATAGGAATTACCAACATACATTATGGAGGATTTTTAAAATGGCAAATATTAAATCAGCAAAGAAAAGAATCGTAGTTAGCGAAATCAGAGCAGCAAGAAACAAAGCAATCAGATCGAACGTTAAGACTTGCATCAAGAAGGTAGAAGCAGCAGTCGCAGCAAATGATAAGGCTGCAGCTACAGAAGCTTTAAAGGGTGCTACAGTTGCAATCGATAAAGCTTGTTCTAAGGGTGTATACCACAAGAACAATGCTGCAAGAAAGGTTTCACGCTTAACAAAAGCTGTAAATAGTATTGCGTAATAAAAAAAGCTGTCATAAGACAGCTTTTTTTATTTCTAAGAATTTCTTTTTTCTCTTGCAATACTGCTATATTTAATCAGAATACTTTCCACCGCTATTTTCTCATCTAATCCACCGGTCTTTACCAGTTCTTCCTGTTCCACACAGTCTTTCACCGCTCCCTTTAACTGTTGAAAAGAAAATACTTTTGCCTGCCGCAGTAACTGCTTAATGACCCATTCACTTTTTACTCCCACAGGAATTACCATATTTTTAGGCGAATATCCCTTCTGGTCTAATTGTCTCACCATTGCTAATTGCTGAAACTGTCTGCCTAGCATAAATAAAATACGCATTAATGGTTCTTTATTCTCTACTAATTCATAATAAATATCTAATGTTTTCTTTTGATTCCCACAGGCAATCGCATCAAATAAATCAAAAATACGAACATCTATCTGTTTGATACATATTTCAAGAACATCTTCTTCCCGAATCACTTCCTGTTCCATACAATAGCACAACAGTTTTTCTAACTCATTTGAAATGGTTTCCATATCATCTCCTACCATCTTCAAAAACAGTTTTAAAGTATCTTCTTTGATTTTTTTGCCATCTCTCTTAATAAACCCAAACGCCCATTTTAATAATTCCCGCTCACCCGGTGTCTTTAATTCACAAACATATCCCTTTGCTTTTACTTTTTTATAAAGTGCTAATCTTTTATCTACCTGTGATTCTACAAATACAAGAATCGTTGATTCTGGAATCTGATCTAAATATTTTGTCAATTCTTCCTGTGCACTTTTAAAAAATCCACTATCTTCTACAACCACTAACCGGTGTTCTTCAAAAAAAGGCATGGTATCACAGATACTGATTAAATCATGGAGTTCAAAATTTTTTTCTGTAAAATAATTATAATTCATAGAATCATTTTCCACGATTGCCTGTTTCAACTGTTGTTTATATGCTCTTTTTAAATAATCCTCTTCTCCACATAAAAGATATATGGAATGAAACTGCTTTGTTTTTATATCATTTTTTAGATTCTCCATTCGATACCTGCTTTCTATTTCATTTCTAACTCTGCCTGACTTCTTGTAATATTCTTTAACCACCGGTACGTCTTATAACGGAAGTAGACAAATGGTTGTTTTACGACTTCATCTAACATCAGGATGACATAGACAATTCTAACATCTAATTTCCATACGAATGCAGCTAAAAATCCAAACAGTATGGAAACGAACCACAGACAGGAAACATCAATATAAAGTCCAAATTTTGTATCTCCTCCAGCCCGGAAAACACCTACAATGCCTGTCGTAGAGATGGACTGGAAAATCACATAATATGCCATGATAAACATCATAAATCCCAGATATCCCTTTGCCGTCGGTCCAAGATTCATGTATTGCATGATAAACGGACGGACGAGAAGCACAACCACACTTCCTAATATTCCGGCAATCACCGCCAAACGCATAAATCTTCTTCCATATTCTCTTGCAAGTTCCATTTTCCCTGCTCCGATTACTTTGCCAATCATAACAGCAGTAGCGGTAGCAATTCCTAATCCTACTACCATAGAAAGCTGACGAACCACCTGAACAATTGCATTAGCAGAACTTGCAGCACTTCCTAAATTACCGATAATAGCACTATTTACCGCCATACCTAAGCCCCACATCAGTTCATTTAAAAAGACCGGCATCGAAAATTTGATAAAATCACCCGATAATATTTTATCACGAACCAGTAAAAATCGAAAATGAAATCGAACCACTTTGTTATAATATTTATTATAAATCAGTGTCATTACAAATTCTGAAATACGTGCTATTACTGTTCCAATCGCAGCACCTTCAATTCCAAGTGCCGGACATCCAAATTTGCCATAAATAAAAATATAATTGCAAATGATATTAATCACCAATGACAATAGATATACCAGAGTTGAAATAATAACCTTCTCCATGCTCTTCATCACATTTAAATAAATCATCGTAAATGCAATAAACAGATAGGAAATACATACAATTCTTAAATATTTTGTTCCCTCTAAAATAACTGCATCATCCGAAGAAAAAAGAGACATAATCCAACCCGGAACTGCAAGCGTAACTACTGTAAACACACATCCGATTACGAGTGCAAACCGCATGGCAATTCCCCATATAATTTCAATCGAGCGATAATCCTTCTTTCCCCAGTACTGTGCTGCAAGTACCGATACTCCCGAAGTCAGTCCAAAAAAGATTAAATTTAAAATAAAGCAAACCTGACCGGCTAAAGAAGAGGCTGATAAAATCACTTCACTGTCTTTTAACCGACCTAACATAATCACATCTGCTGACTGCACTGCAACATTAATCAGATTCTGTAATGCCATGGGAATCAGTAAATACAATACTGATTTATAAAATTGTTTTCTCTCATTCATTTTACTGTATCAAACCTTTTTTCTTTCTGTCTAATTTCTTTCCTAGAATCATCTCTGATTCATCGGTAATTTTCATTGTAATCTGCCCACAATCTTGCGTGTTATATAGTAACACATTCCCTCTGTTTAGTCTATCTAAAACTTCTTTCGACGGATGCCCGTACCGATTTCGGATTCCTGCCGAAACAAATGCAGCAGAAGGTCTTGCAATCTTTAAAAATTCTTCGCTGGTTGCATTTTTCGATCCATGATGAGAAACTTTTAAAAAATCAATTTTTTCTCCATTCTGTATATATCTTTTTTCAAAAGAAGCTTGTGCATCTCCCGTAAAAAGTCCAGTGATATTCTGATATTTCATTTTTAAAACCATAGATTTTTCATTTGCATCTGCAAATTCTTCCTGTTGAAAAGCAGGATACTGCATTTCAAACAAAATACCGTCAATCTTGCAGCAGTCCCCTTCTTTCAAATAAATAATCCTGGCCTTTCCCTTTGCTGCCTCTGTTACCTTTTGATAATCATCCTTTGGTTCTATGTCTGCAAGATAGATATTTTTTATTTGAATCTGCTGATAAGGGTCCTGTAAAATATCTACAATTCCATTGATATGGTCTGCATCCATATGCGATAAAAACACGCCTTCTACCTCCTGATATCCATGACTAAGCAAAAAAGGAATCAAGCGATAGGTTGCAAGCTCTTTCACACTACTACTTCCACCATCAATTAAAATTGCATGATGCTTTCTGGTTTCTACCACCATTCCATCCCCCTGTCCCACATCTAACATATGAACCGATACATTTTCCTCTCTTTTAGAAACAAGGCTTAAATAGAACAAACCAGTAACTACACTTACAAGTAATAGTTTTCGAAAAACTCTTACCCACCACCAGGGAATCTTTTCTCTCGTCCTGCTTCCATAGCAATGAAAAAAAATCAGACTAATCCCCAGTCCTGCATAATAAAGCAACATTTTTTTCCCATTTCCCATACCTGTACAAAGAATTGCACCCGGAAGATTTAATACCATTTGGCAGATCCATTCATAAAATTGTAAAATTGCTTCCGGAATCAACATCAGGCAAGATGCAACGGGCACAGAAAAGATTCCAACAAAAACAGAGGAAAATGCAACTCCAACAAGAATGGAAAAGACTGGCAGTACCACTAAATTCAATAAAATTCCATACACCGGAATCACAAAATATTGTTTACAGATAATAGGAATGGCCGCTGTCTGGATACTAAAAGAAAACCAGAAATTTTCTGCTAACTTTTTCTTTATTTTTATCTGTATCTTCGTTCCCTTTTCTCCTAGCATTCCCTCTTTTTTCTGTTTTAAAAAATAGTTCCCATCTGGCAGAAACTGATGAAAAACCGGATAGAAAAGATAAATCCCTGCCATCGCACTAATAGAAAGCCAAAAGCCCTGGTTGGTCATATAATACGGCATTTCCCATGTCATAAGAAGCAGGGCAAAGCCAACCGAACTTAATCCATCATACGTGCGCCCGATAAAATTGCCAAACAGCAACACCCCTAACATCAATACTGCCCGAAGGGTTGCACTTCCATTTCCAACCATAATTCCAAAAGAAACCACCAAAAACATGGCAATTCCACCAGACAGACCATAGCCAAATCTTCTTCGTAATAACCGATACCAGGTAACACCTAAAATACTGATATGCAGTCCCGATATCGACAGGATATGACTGATTCCATTGTTTTGATATAAAAACTTTGTTTCCTGATCTAGTTCACTTTTATCTCCTAGTAAAATTCCCTGCAAAATTCCCCTCTCCTTATCCCTTGTAATCTTTCTTAAAATATTGCGAAGGTATTCCTGCACTTTTGCCATGTAAATCTTGACCGAGCTGTCTGTTTTCGAGATTTTTATAATCTTTGCATTTTCTATTTTTGCATAAACTCCCAGAGAAGCATAATACTCTTTTTCATCAAATCCTCCATCATTCGGACTTTCTTCTAATTCAGAAAGTTTCCCTTTTACCACAATGGTATGATCCACCCAGTCGTAGGAATGGAGTGAAAGTTCTGCATGCTCACTTTTCTTCCATTTTATTAACACCTGGCCCTGTTTCGGGATTTCTAGAAAAAGGCAGTAAGATTCTTTCTTTTCTTCTGCTTTTTTTACAATTCCTTTCCACATTTCTTCTTTTTTTTCCTCTATTTTTTGCCCGGCCGTTTGTATTTTTTTTATTTCCAGATGCATCTGAATCGTTCCACATAAAAAGGAAAAAAGAATTACTACGATCTGTATCATCCATACTTTCGTAATAACTCTTTTCTTTCTTAAAATCAAAACAGAACAAAGGCCAAAAAAACTCAGGCATGCAAGCAACAAAATGAAAAAAATCCCTCTGTCCTGCATCAGCCATCTGCAACATCCCTCTCCAAGGACAAAAGCCACTGCCCAAAAAATTAGTGGTCTTCGTATGATAACTGCCTCCTTATTCTGTTTCTTCTTTTTGATATTCTATCTCTGTTCCCGTCTCTTGCACACTTTTTCCCACCTGACTGACATAATCTAAATCTCTGCGAAATGGCTTAGCAAGCGACAGACTATTATGATAAACTACATCACTTTTTCCGTCTACTAATATCTGAACTTTACTTACATTCGAAATCTCTGATAAAGAATTCACAATAGAATAAATGGTAATATAATCCTTAATTGCTAAACTTTCCTTCAGAAAACTATCTGTAAAATCAACATAGCAAATACCATCTTCTGTATAAACACTGCTTACCTTTACATTCTTTGAAATCGTCTCTTTATATTCCGATGTAGGAGGACCATTAATAATCTGATCAACCACATATTGTTCTAAAGAAACATTATTCGAAAGAACCGATTCACATGTGTACGCCTTTAATTTTTCTCCTGTCTGATCTGCATAATATAAAGTCAGTGTCCGGTGCTGAAAAGCTGTAATTAAATCATCTGAATTATCTACAAAATCACTTGCTTTCATATCTCCAAGCTGATTTCCTCTGTTGTCTTTTAATTCTGTATCACCGATTAGAAAACGTACCTTTTCTACCTCTTTAATCTGACACAGTGTTAAAACAACTGAACTTCTTAAAATAATTTCATCTACCGCATTCAGCTCTTTATAGTTTTCATTAAAATCTAAAATGATTTCTCCATTTTCAAATTGTTTTACCTGCACCTTTACATCTTCCGGAATGGTTCTTGTAATATCATTCTCTGTTGTATTTGTTGCAAGCTTTTTTAACATTTCCTCTACAATTGCTAAAGTCTCCTGACTTTTCGGTGTAAATATCGTCTTTTGTAATCCGGTAGATTTATCATTTGCATAATACAAATAATATTCTCCTGCTTCCTTCTTTCCTGTCTTCTGTTTATTATTACAGCCTGAAGCAGCCAAAGAAACAATCAGAAGCATTATTAGACTTAAAAATATACGTCTCACTTTGTTCTCCTCTATACCTATCCTTTGTGGATATCCATTATTTAATATAATTAAGTGGAATCCGAACTGTAAATGTTGTTCCTTCGCCTTCTTTACTATAAACCTTAATTGCTCCACGATGCATTAATACAATTCCTTTGGTAATGGATAATCCAAGTCCCGTTCCTCCGATACTGTCACCATCCCTGCTTCTGGATTTGTCCACACGATAGAAACGGTCAAAAATCTTCTCCTGCGATTCTTCCGGAATTCCCATTCCGGAATCTGCTACTTTCAGATAAAAATACCGGTGGTCTGCATTCAGTGAAATATGAACCCATCCATCTAAAACATTGTACTTAATGGCATTTTCTACTAAATTCGAAATAACAATATTCATCTTTACTTCATCGACTTCTGCAACTACCGGACGAAAACTTTCAAATACCAGTTCAATATTCTTCTTTGCCGCAATCGGTCTTAAACGCTTCAGAATCAGTTCTACGGACCCATTAATATTAATTGGTGCGATGTTTAGTTCCTCTGCTTTTTTATCTAGCTTCACAAGTGTCAGTAAATCAGTAATAATTGCATTCTCACGATCAATTTCCGTTACAATATCCTGCATAAATTCCCGATACATCTCTTCTGGTATATTTTCCTGCTGCAATAAAGAATCTGCTAATACTTTGATGGATGTAATCGGAGTCTTCAGTTCATGAGATACATTCGAAACAAATTCGGAACGTGAGCTGTCAAGTTCCCGCAGTTTCCGAAGCATCTCATTAAATGCTTCTGTAATCTGCTCTGTTTCATAATATCCTTTGATCTCGATATTCTCATTTAAATTGCCTTCTGAAATACGGTCAATCGATTCCTCTATCTTTTTAAATGGATGAACCATACTTCCTGATATACAAATCGCAACTCCAAGCACCAGAACCATCAGTAAAATCACAACTAAAAGTACTCTGTTTTGAATCTTACTAATCACCCGTTCTACTTCATCCGTAGAAAAAGAAATGCTAATCACGCCTCGAATATTCTTTGAATCCTTAGACAAAATCGCAACATCTGCTTCTATCACACCGGTATCCTTCTCATAATCAAACGAATTTTTTCCGCGGAAACATTCTAGTACTCTTTTCGAAATATTAATCTTTCCCTGATCAATCAGATACGTATCCTTCATCACCTCAAAATTCTTATCGATAATCTGAATTCTGGCATTATAAAGATTCGATAACTGACTGATATCTGCATTTACCGTATCGCTCTTGGCATCATTTAAATATTCTTCCGTCATAATATGGTTTCTTAAAACGGTGGTCTGATTTCTTAATTTATCTAATTTTTGATTCACAATCGTATCTGAAACAATATAAACCAAAAACTGACTTAAAATCCAAAGTGGAATCAGCGTCATAATAAATATCACGCACAAGAGCCGAAATCTCATGCTTTTCAGATATTTTCCCCTTATTTTAAATCTATCCCTTAAAATAATAACCTACACCCCACTTTGTATGTACATACTTCGGCTCACCAGGATTGGCTTCTATCTTTTCTCTCAATCTTCGTACATGTACATCAACCGTTCTGACATCTCCCGGATATTCATAGCCCCAGACAATATTCAATAACTTTTCTCTTCCATAAACCTTATCTGGATTTGTTGCTAATAATTCTAATAAATCAAATTCCTTTGCAGTTAAATTAATCTCTCTGTCTTTGATAAACACACGACGGCTTTCTAATTCCATCTTCAGATCGCCTTTTTCAATAACCTTCGCTGTCTGCTCTTCCTCTTTTTTCTTTCCGCTTCTTCTGATAATCGCTTTCATACGGGCTTTTACTTCAAGAATATTAAATGGTTTCGTAATATAATCATCGGCACCATTCTCTAATCCTAAGATTTTATCCATATCATCGCCCTTTGCCGTAAGCATGATAATTGGAACATCAGAAAAAGACCGAATCTCCTGACAAACCTGAAATCCATCATAAATTGGCAGCATCACATCTAAAAGAATAATATCGTATTCCTTTGCTTTTGCTTTTTCAATTGCCTCCTGTCCGTCATATGCACAATCTACTTCCATATCATCCTGTTGTAAACTAAACCGAAGACCTTTAACAATTAATTTTTCATCATCAACCACTAAAACTTTGTTTCCCATTATGACCTCTTTCCCTTTTTATTCATTTACTGTTATCTGTTCTTTTATCTTCGAAAATGCAGCTTCTTTTATACCACTTACGTTCATAATGTCTTCAATCTTCTGAAATTCTCTCTGTTCCTGTCGATAAGCAATAATTGCCTCTGCTCTAGACTGTCCGATTCCGGTAAGTTTCATAAGTTCTTCCTTCGTTGCCTTATTGATATTTATCTTAGAAGAATTCTCACTACCTGCTGTCTCTGTCTGTGCCCTGGTAACACAATCCCGATTTTCTTTTATTTTTCCTTTTTTGGGAATAATAATCTGTTGTTCATCTGTTAAAAGCGATGCAAGGTTAATTGCAGTACAATCTGCTTTTTTCGTCATCCCGCCTGCACATTCCACTGCATCGTTGATTCTTGCATCCGCTTTCAGGCTGTAAACTCCCGGTCTTTTTACTTCTCCACAAACATACACAGAAATCGTTTTTGTATTTTTTAGAATTTCAGTATTTTTGTCTCTTTTCTTCTCATCTTCTGATGCATCCTGTTCCACAAACGTATGATTCTCCTTGGAAGAAACAATTAATTCTTCTTTCTTTTCGCATCCGGAAAATAAGAATCCGAAAATGATACAAAACAAAATACTCTTACATTTCAATCTTTTACTCTTCATACATTCACTCCATTCTGTGAATGTAATGCAATTTCATACCCTATTATTTTACCTAACTTTGTTATACTTTACAATAGATTTTCTTTAATTCTTCTCGAAAATAAAGATTCCTGCAATTGCAAGTCCTAATCCTACAAGTTTCATCCACGAAAATGGTACTTTCTCTACCTTAAATATACCAAATACCTCAATCAGATACGCTACTGCAATCTGTGATACTACAATTATCAAAACAGCATTCGCCGGTCCTAGCACCTCCATAGCTTTTACAACCGTTAATGTAATAAAGGCACCTAATACACCCCCTAACAACATATATTTGCTTTCCATTTTAAAAATTGTGGTAAATCCGGTTCTGTCTGTAATTGCCCATCCTGCCAGACATACTAACAATGCCGTAAACTGTACCCAGCAGTTTGTCACCCATAAACTGGAATTTTTTGTCATATTGGTATTAAAAATTCCCTGAATACTCATACACGCACCCGAAATCAAAGCGATGAAAAAACCCCACATAAAAACCTCCTGACAAGCAATATTAACAAGTTACTTTTGAACTCTAAGACTTTCTTTGTTAACATTCTTTCCTTATCAGAAGGTTTTTATGCAAGCGATCAGCAGATCCTTTATGCTAATACTTTATTTAGAATTGTAATCATTTCATCTACATTTTCTTTTGTAATAATCAAAGGAGGTAACATACGAAGTACATTTCCTGCTGCCGAAATAACGATTAATCCATTTTCTAAACATTTTTGAATGATTTCTCCTATCGGCTGACTCTCCTTAAATACAAGTCCCTGCATCAGACCGATTCCACGATGTGCCTCAATACAATCGTATTTTTCTACCATCTCATCTAATTTCTGGTCTAAATAAGCACCGACATTTTTTACATTTTCAAGAATTTTTTCTTTTTCAAATAAAGTAAATACTTCATTAATTGCCGCACATACAAATGGATTTCCTCCATAAGTGGTTCCATGATCTCCTGGTACCATTGCATCTGCCACTTTCTCTATCGCTGCAAAAGCACCAACCGGTACTCCGCATCCTAATGCCTTGGCAAGTGTTACAATATCCGGCTGAATTCCATAATTTTCATAGGCAAACATCTTTCCGGTTCTACCCATTCCACACTGTACTTCATCACAAATCATCAGAATATCTTTTTGTGTACAGATTTCACGAATTCCCTTAATAAATTCTTCTGTACCCGGATAAATTCCACCTTCTCCCTGAACAGTCTCTAAAATAATTGCACAGGTTTTATCTGTAATCAGCTTTTTAACACTTTCTAAATCATTGTATTTTGCAAATTTAATTCCGCCAATCAATGGTTTGAAAGCTTCCTGATATTTTGGATTTCCTGTTACGGAAAGAGCACCCATACTTCTTCCATGGAAAGAATGTTCCATGGCAATAATCTCATGATCCGTTTTTCCGTCTTTGTTATATGCATATTTTCTTGCAAGCTTAATCGCACCTTCTACTGCTTCTGTTCCACTATTTGTAAAAAAGATACGATCCATTTTCGTTGCTTCATTTACTTTCTTTGCTGCATCTGCTGCAGGTGGATTGTAAAATAAATTCGATGTATGAAGCAATAAATCAATCTGTTTTTTTAAAGCATCACTATACTCAGCATTGTGATAGCCTAGTGCAAAAACACCGATTCCTGCTGCAAAATCTAAATATTTTTTTCCTTCTACATCTGATAAATAAGCTCCTTCTCCTTTTTCAAGGACAATCTGAAAACGATTGTATGTATGAAGAAGATTCTGATCTGCCTCATGAATATATTTTTCTGAAATCTGACTCATCTGATTACTCTCCTTTATAATATCTTTCCTGGTCATCTGCTAAAATTGCTGTACCAGATCCCTTATTTGTGAATATTTCAAGCAACAAACAATGTGGAATACGTCCATCTAGAATATGTACTCTTGAAACACCTTTTTCAATTGCATCAATACAATTATTTAGTTTTGGAAGCATGCCGCCACCGATATTTCCACTCTGAATCAGTTCTTTTGCTTCATGCACAAATAATTCTGAAATCAAGGAAGATTCATCGGAAGGATCTGCATAAACACCTTCAATATCTGTTAAGAATGCAAGTTTCTCTGCATGCATCGCCTTGGCGATTGCACAGGCTGCATCATCTGCATTAATATTATAAGACTGATAATCATCTCCTAATCCGATTGGACAAATAATTGGAAGAAAATCTTTTTCTAATAAGTCATACAATACTTTGGCATTTACTTCTTTCACGTCACCGACAAATCCAATATCTTCTCCATTCGAATATTTTTTATCTACGCGAAGAAGACCGCCATCTTTTCCACTAATACCAATAGCATTGACACCTAATGCCTGAACCTTTTGAACTAATGACTTATTGACCCTATTCAGTACCATCTCTGCGATCTCCATTGTCTCTTCATCTGTCACACGCAGACCATTTACAAATTTCGGTTCCTTTCCTGATTTTGCCACCCATTTGCTAATTTCTTTTCCACCGCCATGTACAATAATCGGCTTAAATCCAACTAACTTTAACAGTGTCACATCTTCAATTACTTTTTGCTTCAAATCATCTGCAATCATAGCACTTCCGCCATACTTAATTACGATAATTTTTCGATTAAATCTCTGAATATATGGTAATGCCTCAATTAAGACATTTGCTTTCTCTAAGAGCTTTTTCATCTCCATTTCTTTGTCCTCACAATCCTTATAAATCATTTGCTTTATCCTCCATCATTGTCTGCGATTACAATTTACTCTAATCAAATCTGCTCTTTTAACTTCTGTAATCTGCATTAATCTTTACATAATCATAGGTCAAATCACAGCCCCATGCAGTTGCTGTCTCATTTCCCATTTTAATGTCTGCAATTGCCGTAACTTCCGGCTCTGATAAAATCTTAGTAGCTTCTTCTTCACTAAAATCAACTGCCGTACCATCTTTTGCAATCAGGATTTTCCCGGCTTTACTTTCAAACCATAATTCAAACTGGTCCGGATCAAATTTTGCTCCTGAATATCCCATCGCACATAAAATTCTTCCCCAGTTTGCATCATGTCCAAAAATAGCCGCTTTTGTCAGTGATGAAGTTACGATTGATTTACTAAGTGTGACTGCCTGTTCCTTACTCTCTGCACCAATTACCTTTACCTCAAACAATGCAGTTGCTCCTTCGCCATCTCCTGCAATCTTCTTAGCCAGTGTTACATTTACTTCATGTAATGCTTCCTTAAATGCCTGATAAGCTTCACCATCTTCTGTAATCTCACAATTTTGTGCTTCTCCATTTGCAAGTACTAAAACGGTATCATTCGTAGAAGTATCCCCGTCTACGGAAATCATATTATAAGTATCTGTCACATCTTCTTTTAATGCTTTTGTTAACATTTCCTTCGAAATTGCAGTATCGGTTGTAATAAATGCAAGCATTGTACACATATTCGGATGAATCATTCCAGAACCCTTACACATACCTCCTACTGTACAGGTAACCCCGTTCACTTCAAACTGAACTGCCACCTCTTTCTCTACAGTGTCTGTTGTCATAATCGCCTGTGCCGCTAAATGACCATCTGCAAAAGAATCTCCTAACTGATGCGTCAATCCTGTTATTCCTTTTAAAATAACATCCATCGGCAACTGTTTTCCAATAACTCCTGTGGAGGCCACAAGTACATTCTGCATGGTATAATCTGTATGATACTTCTCATTCAGCTGTCTGGCTGTCTCTGATGCGATATCTTTACAGTATCCATATCCTTCTGCACCGGTACATGCATTGGCAACTCCGCTGTTTACTACAACTGCACTTGCCGATGCTGAATTCTCACATACTTCCCGGTCCCAGATAACCGGTGCTGCTTTTACCAGATTCGTTGTAAATGTTCCTGCAACATGACATGGCTTGTCACTATAAACCATAGCCATATCCTTAATTCCCGGTTTCTTAATTCCTGCTTCTAATCCTGTTGCAAAAAAACCCTTTGCAGCAGTTACTCCACCTTCCACTTTTTTCATGATACATCCTCATTTCTGCACTGCATTTTCTTTTCTATCTTCTTTTTCTTCATGACAAGCAGTACTTTATCATAAAACTTATGCAACCATTATAATACGATGTTTTTCTTTTTTCCACCTGTTTTTACAAACGACACTTTTGTTTTTCTTTTTTCGCTTTTGCCGTCTTTCCTGTTTTCCGATAGAATGAATAAATATTAATTATATTCAAGGATTATACACTCTTTTTGCATATTATGCAAGCTTTTTTCCATTTTATGCATATTTATATAAATTTCTATTGCTTTTTACTTATATATAAGGTATATTTATGATACTAGGTTCAAAAAGCATACATCTTTTTGATCCCAATATCATTATAAAGGATAAAGGAGAACGAGAATATGAACGAAAAAGTTGTTTTAGCCTATTCAGGCGGATTAGACACGACAGCTATTATTCCATGGTTAAAAGAGCACTTTGGATACGATGTTATCTGTTGTTGTGTGAACTGTGGACAGGGAGAAGAATTAGACGGATTAGAGGAAAGAGCAAAACTTTCCGGTGCATCTAAGCTTTATATCGAAGATATCGTAGATGATTTCTGTGATAATTACATTGTACCTTGTGTACAGGCCAATGCAATTTATGAGAACAAATACCTTTTAGGTACTTCTATGGCTCGTCCTGCAATTGCCAAAAAATTAGTTGAGATTGCAAGAAAAGAAAACGCAGTTGCCATTTGCCATGGTGCTACCGGTAAGGGAAATGACCAGATTCGTTTTGAACTTGGTATCAGAGCTCTTGCTCCTGATATTAAGATTATTGCTCCATGGAGAATGACAGATGTCTGGACTATGCAGTCTCGTGAAGACGAAATTGAATACTGCAAGCAGCATGGAATCCACTTACCATTCTCTACAGATTCTAGTTACAGTCGTGACCGTAACTTATGGCACATCAGCCACGAAGGTCTTGAACTCGAAGATCCTGCTAACGAGCCAAACTACGATCATTTATTAGTCCTTGGTGTTTCACCGGAAAAGGCTCCTGATGAAGGCGAATATGTAACAATGACTTTTGAAGGTGGTGTTCCTAAGACATTAAATGGAAAAGCCATGAAGGTTTCTGAAATTATCACTGAGTTAAACCGCTTAGGTGGAAAACATGGTATTGGTATTGTAGATATCGTAGAAAACCGAGTTGTTGGTATGAAATCACGTGGTGTTTATGAAACTCCAGGTGGAACAATCTTAATGGAAGCTCACCAGCAGTTAGAAGAATTAATTCTTGACCGCGAGACAACAAAAGCGAAAAAAGATATGGCAAACCTTTTCTCTCAAATCGTATACGAAGGAAAATGGTTCACACCACTTCGTGAAGCAGTTCAGGCTTTCGTTGAATCAACACAGAAATACGTAACGGGTGAAGTAAAATTCAAACTTTACAAAGGTAACATTATCAAAGCCGGAACAACTTCTCCTTATTCATTATACAGTGAATCTCTTGCATCCTTTACAACCGGTGATTTATATGATCATCATGACGCAGATGGATTTATCAATTTATTTGGTCTTCCATTAAAGGTTCGTGCTATGAAGATGGCTGAAGTAGAAAAAAAGAATAAATAATCTGAAATCAAAAAAATGCTTATCCGTTCGATGGAACGAATAAGCATTTTCTTTTTTTGTATTTATCTGTCGTTTTCTGACTTTTCATAGAAAGACTGTACGGTCTGATTATCCGGTACGGTCTGTGTCGGTCCTTTTTTAAATACGACTTTTAATAAAATTGGTGTAATGATGGTTGTAATTACTACCATAATGATAATCGGTCCTAAGAAATCTGATCCAATTAAACCAATGGAATTTCCTTTATTTGCAACAATTAATGCAACTTCACCTCTTGAAATCATACCGACTCCAATTCGTACACACTGATAATTTTCATATCCACACATCTTAGCACCTAATCCACATCCTAGTATCTTTGTTAAAATAGCAATGATCACTAAGATAACGGTAAATCCAATAATCATTCCTGACATCTTAGGAAGTTCTACTTTTAATCCGATACTTGCAAAAAATACCGGTGATAACAGAAGGTATGACAATGTGTCAAATTTCTCCTGTACATAGGTAGATCGCTGTGTGTTAGAAATAATCAAACCGGCAATAAAAGCACCCGTAATATCTGCAACTCCAAAAAATGCTTCTGCTACATAGGACATAACCAGACAGAAGACAAACGCTACAATCGTATGGCGATGCATGGCTTTATCTGCTGACTCCGTCCAGTGCTTATAAATCTTATAAAAGATAAATCCAACGACTCCTGAGAAAATGAAGAATCCAACAATCTTTAATAAGACACTTACAATATTTACCGAAGAATCTGCAAGGCTTGTCACAATCGTTAATGCAATGATTCCTAAAATATCATCAATAATTGCTGCTCCAAGAATCGCATTCCCAGAACGTGTTTTTAACTTTCCTAATTCTTTTAATGTTTCTACTGTAATACTAACTGATGTTGCTGTAAGGATGACACCTAAAAATATATTTTGAAGTAATAATGTTCCATTCGCATCTGACTCAATAATTCCCGGACGGTTAAAAATAAAGCCTACCAGCAGTCCGCCTAAAAGCGGAACAATGACACCAATCAGTGCAATGACAAAGGATGCTTTTCCTGTTTTCTTTAATTCCTGAATATCTGTCTCAAGTCCTGCACAGAACATAAGAACAATTACTCCGATTTCTGCTATCTCCTGTATAAATGTAGTTTCCTGAATCAGTCCAAAGACTGCAGGACCTAACAACAGTCCTGCTAACAATGCTCCAACTACCTGTGGCATCTGTACCTTTTTTGTTGCAAGTCCTAACAGCTTTGTACATAATAAAATCACTGCAAGATCTAGCAAATACTTATAACTTTCCATTTGTATTCCTCTTTTCTTTTTAATCTAAATCTTTTCCCTGTGACTTTTCTTTCCCATTTTTCTTTCCATCTGTTTTGTTCTGACTCTCTTTTTCTTCCTTTTCCTCGTTACGCACTCTTTCTCTGGCAGCCTGAATTCTTGCAATTCTTTCTCTTGCCATTTTTTCTGCTTTCTTCTTTCGGAATGACAGAACCACCAAGCCAATAACAATCAGAAGACTCATCACACTGATAACAATTCCGATTGTCTGTCCTCCCGGACGATACTTAAATTCAATCTCATGTGTTCCTGCGGATACCGGAATCGTAAGCATTCCTTCTTTTAATGCAGAGGTTTTTACTTTCTTTCCATCTACATAAGCACTCCAGCCCTTATCATAAGAAATAGATGTATATAAAAGTCCGTCCTGTTTTGCGGTTACCTTACCACAAACATCATTATCCTCGAACTTTGTAACCTGCAGCCCTTCATCATTTAATAAGTTATAAGCATTGATAAAGTTTGCATGATTAAATCCATAAATATAAGCCTGAACTGCCTTTGCACTATCTTCTCCACCTGCCTGAATCTGAACAGACTGTCCTGCAGTCACATTTCCGATTCTGACAATATATGGCTTTTTCATGTTGTCATATGTCTTTGTATAAGCAAGGGATCCATCTTCATTATACACATATGCATTGATTGTCTGAATCTCTTTGGTAATCAGATCAAAATATACATCCGTATCTGCTACAATCGTTGCTCTTACAGATGTTCCATCCTGCGTACCATCAATCTGATCAAATACATCAGCTGCACCACATGCGGCTTTTACAAATGAATTCTGTACATAGAAAGGATTTGTTCCATCAAATTCCCAGTTTGCACTGATATTAGAATCCACCATAAATCCTAATGGCAATGTATAATTGTTCTTATACAGATATACATATGGAGCTTCTACGGTAGAAGTCGAATCTGACCCCTTATCCTCCTGCTGCTGTCCAACCAGAGTTGTCAGATCAGAATCTGCATTCATCGCATTACTAAATACATATTTGACAGAGAAAAGAGATTCCGTCAATGGTGTATGACCATAATAACTATATGCATTATAAGATTCCTCAAATCCTAATTTTGTATAATAATCACTTGTTCCCTTTGATGCCATAGAAGAAAAGATTGACATTCCATGATATCCATGCCAGGTCGCATCATTTTTGGTTCTTCTGTTATATTTTTCCATACGGAAAAACTTCGTATCTGAATCTTTTTCCGCCTGTTTTGCTAAATTCTCAATCGCTGCATTATCTTTTACATATGCAGTTCGATTTGTGGTACTAAGTGCAGTCGTATTCCAGTTTATAATCACTTCCGAAACACAGACAACATATACAAGATACACAACGATTTTGTGATTCTTTTTTAAAGCACGATATGCAAATATCGCAATCAGATATAATGTGATAAATGCAAGGCTATAATAAATAATCTTAAATGTATATTTATCTGTATTTACAAACATCTGCTCAATCATACATGATAACGCCACAACAATTCCATATACGGTAAGAATCTGCTTATTCGTATACTCTTTAATTCCACGAATTCCTTCGTATGCCATGACAAGAATCAGGAAAATATAAATAAATGATTCTCTTGCCGGAAGACTGTTTGGAAAATGGAATCCATGCCAGATATAATTTGGAATATTCATGCTAAAGCTTAATAACATGATGACAATTAAAACTGTTTTTCCAACACGTTCCTTCATGGAAATCTTCTTATTCAGCCAGAATAGTGGTACTGCAAGAAATGCCGCTACGGTACAATATAAGTTCGGATCGTGTGCTTCAAATACTGCAACCGGTACATCTATGTAAGATCTAGATAGCATAAAGAACATTGTAAAGTAATTACTTAATTTCCAGTCGAATGTAAAATCTCCTGAAGCGGTTCCCATCAAAGCAACTGCTGCCGGAATTACCATACATGCTGCTAACCCACCTGCAAGAGCAGAATATAGTCCGAACCGGACAATTTTTCTTACAAAATAAAATGGTGTTCCATCTGGTTTGGTTACAATCATCATATAAATAAAATATAGAACACTGAAAATGCAAAGCATAATTCCAATGTAATAATTTGAAAAAATAGCAACTCCTAATGCAATACAATACATCAGGCTCTTATTTTCTTTGACCAGTTTTTCTAGGCCTAATATAATAATTGGAAGCAATACCAGGCAGTCTAACCACATAATATTCCAGTTAAATGCAGCCAGATACGAAGACATTGCATAAAAAATTCCAAAGATACCAATTACAATATTCTTAGATTCAAATTTCTTTGAAAGGTAATATGTAAAAGTAAAACTAGAAAGTCCCATTTTAAGAATAATGAGAATACTCATTAACTCAATAATATGTGCACTGTTAAATGCACCTAAAATGATATTCATTGGACTTGCTAAATAATATGCTGCTAACGCTGTAAAATTCACACCCATTCCAATGTTCCATGAATAAGACAGGCTCTGACCACTTGCAAGCTTTCTTGCGAGTTCTCTGTAAAACGGAGCATATTGATGATACATATCACTTCTTAAATACATCTCATCTCCAAAAGGATAAATATTACGTATATTGTACAGTTCTGCCATAATTAAAACCGGAATCAGAAATGCAAGAAAATATACGGCATTTTCCTTTATAAATTTCCATAAGTTCTTTTCTTTTTTTTCGGACATTCTTTCCTCCTTTTATGCTTCTACTAATAAGTATTTTCCATCTGGCATTCGAAACACTTCTGCTGAATCTAGAATCTCTTCATCATCCATCCCTACAGCATCCATACCATTTTGTTCAAAATAGTCTCTGATGTCATCCACACAATCAAACACCTGTGCATAACAATCCTCTAAAAATGACATTGCTTCTTCTACTGTCTCTGCCACCGGCTCATCAAACAATTGTTCCTGTTTATCTAAAAAAGCCTGTGCATACATTCTTTCATTTTCATCCATAAAAACCTCTCCTTCCTTCTTTTGTCTCAGACTAACGCATTCTTAATACATCATTTAGAATTGATTCTACATTTGGTGTAATATGTTTTGCGATCTTACGAATCTCACCATCTGCATCTTGCATAGCATAGCTGTAATAAGATTCCTCAAACATATCCACGTCATTGTAACTATCGCCAAATGTCATGGTTCCATCTTTTGTCACATCAAACAATTTTTGAAGTATGACTAAGGCATTCCCCTTATTTACAAATAAATTGGTAAAATCCATCCAGCATTTTCCTGAAACCGTCGTCTTTAATTTTTCTCCCCAGCGATTTAAAAAATAATCACTGTCATAATTAATTCCATTCTCATTATATATTGAAATTTTAAGAAATGGCTCATTCACTTCTTCTAGGTTCTGAATCAATGTTACTTTATTCCCAATGTGATTTTGCACATGATCTACAAACTTCTCACTCTTTGGCATTAAATAACAAGTCTTCTCTCCTGACAAAACAAATTCACAATTTTTTCTCTGATAAATATCTTTTAACAGCTCTATCCCTAAATACCGGTCTAAAGGTGTTTTGCTTACTGTTTTTTCTTTATATTTAATTAAGGCACCATTTTCACAGATATAAGCAATATCATCATGAACCTCTGAAAAAAGATTTTTCAAATTCTCATATTGTCTTCCACTGGCAGCTGCAAACATGATTCCTTTTTCTTTTAGCTTTCTAATTGCCTCTATTGCTTCTAAGCTGATTTTTGTTGCTCCATTCTGTAACAACGTTCCATCTACATCACTTGCAATTAAATAAATCATTGTCCCATTCCTTTCCTCTTTTCTTTCTCTCTCTCACATGACGAGTCGATCAGACGAAGTAACTCCTGTGGCTGATCGATAATCGCATATGGATGACACTGCTGCAGTTCTTCTCTTAACCGAAATCCCCATGTCACACCGATTGTAATTGCATGTGCATTTCTTCCCGTCTGCATGTCTGTATTCGTATCTCCCATATAAATACACTGGTCCGGCTGAATCTTCCATTCTTTCAGAATCAGTGCAACTCCTGACGGATCTGGTTTTTTCGGAATTCCTTCCCTTCGTCCTGCCACATATTGAAACATTCCTTCCGGGAAAAAACGTGCAATCATATCTTTTACATTCTGATCATCCTTATTCGACAGCACCGCTAACTTCATTCCCTTCTGCTGTAAATTCTGTAACAAATCTACGATACCATCATAAGGTTTCACATGATACATACATCCCTCTTGAAATAACTTTGTATAAGTCTCTATGACCCGGTTTAAGTATGTTCCCTGTTCATCTCCAGATGCCTTCAATGCCCGGCGTAAAAGTTCTACCTGTCCATCTCCGGCAAAATAATTATATTTTTCTGTTGCATGCCCAGAAAATCCATACGCTTCTAATGCCTGATTTGCACATCTTGCAATCGACTCTACTGTGTCAAGCAAAGTCCCGTCTAAATCAAATATGCATCCTTGAACTTTCACTTTATCCTCCTAAATCGTATCTTATTTTTCTTCTATGGTGTTAAGAAAAATCGATAAAAATCTCCTTAAACTTCCATTTGTTCAACATTGTGATTATAAAATCTAATGAAGAAAAAATCAATACCTTCTAAACAGCAAACTGTGAATTATAAAGTTTTGCATAAAATCCGTCTTTTTTCATCAGACTTTCATGATTTCCCATCTCTAAAATATGTCCATCTTTCATTACAAGAATCACATCCGCTTCGCGAATCGTGGATAAACGGTGTGCAACAATGAAGCTTGTCCTTCCCTTCATCATTTTTGCAAATGCATCCTGAACCAGAAGTTCTGTTCTTGTATCAATGGAAGAAGTCGCTTCATCTAAAATCAGCATAGGCGGAAGTTCTAACATGACTCTTGCGATACAAAGCAGCTGCTTTTGTCCACCGGAAAGATTTCCTGTTTCTTCCCCGATAATCGTGTCATATCCATTTTTCATCTGCATAATAAATCCATGTGCATGTGCCTGTTTTGCCGCCTGAATAATTTCTTCTCTCGAAACATTCTCCCTTCCATACGCAATATTTTCTGCAACCGTTGCTGTTTTCAACCAGGTCTCCTGCAACACCATCCCATAATTTTTTCTAAGACTCTTTCTTGTGACTTCCCGAATATCCTGACCGTCCACACAAATACTGCCGGAATCCACATCATAAAATCTCATAAGCAGATTAATAATGGTACTTTTTCCACAGCCGGTCGGTCCTACAATTGCCACGCGCTGTCCTGGCTCTATATGAAGATTAAAATCTTCTATAATCTGCTGTCCCTTTACATAAGAAAAATTCACATGAAAAATATCAATCTTACCTTTTACATGTTCTAATGTTTTGTTTGTTGTATCTGTCTCCTTTGATGCATCTTCATCAATCAGTTCAAATACTCTTGATGCAGAAGCCATTGCATTTTGCAATTCTGTTACAACGCCTGAAATCTCATTGAATGGTTTGGTATATTGGTTCGCATAACTTAAAAATGCAGTTAACTGTCCGACAGAAAGCAGTCCCTGAACCGCAGCAATCGCACCTACCACTCCTACACACATATAAACCAGATTATTTACAAATCGTGTGGCCGGATTCGTAATGGAAGAATAAAAAATGGCCTTCGTACTATATTCTTTCAATGTCTGATTTAGTTCATCAAAATTTTTCTCTGATTCTTTTTCATGTCCAAATGCTTTTACAACTTTTTGATTATTAAGCATTTCATCTACCAGAGAAGTCATATCTCCTCTTGCAACCGACTGCTTACGAAACATCGTATACGTTCTTTTTGCAATATTCCCTGCAATAAAGAATGAAAGTGGCGTAATACAGACTACAACAATTGTAATCTTATAATTCACCGACAGCATAAATCCTAATGTTCCAAGAATGGTAAGGACTCCTGTAAACAATTGTGTAAATCCCATCAGAAGACCATCCGAAAATGTATCAATATCTGAAATAACCCTGCTGATGGTATCTCCATAAGGATGGCTGTCTACATAAGACAACGGAAGCATGGTAATCTGATTAAATGCCTTTGTACGAATATCTTTTACCACATGATACACAACATAGTTATTAATAATATTCATAAGCCATTGACACAGTGCCGTAATCCCTATTACAATGCCCATTTGAATTAACATCTGTCCTAATTTTTTGAAATCAACTTCGCCTGGTCCTACGACAAGATCTACTGCATTTCCCGTAAGAATCGGAATATAAAGAGTAGATGCAACGGTTACTGCAGCAAGGAAAATGGATAATGCTACCAGCCATCGATATTTCTTTATATAAATCAGTACCCTCTTTAAGATTTTCCCATTCTCTGTTTTTGTTTTTTTCTTATTTTCCATTCTGGTTCACCTCATCTTTCGATAATTGTGAATAACAGATTTCCTGATAGATTGGACAATTTTCTAACAACTCGTGATGAGTTCCTTTCCCTGCTAACCGTCCTCCATCTAATACTAAAATCTGATCTGCATTCATAATACTTGCAACACGCTGCGATACAATAAATGTCGTAATCCCTTTTAAATTCTCCTGAATCGCTTTTCTTAATCTGGCATCTGTTGCAAAATCTAATGCAGATGCACTATCATCTAAAATTAAAATCTCAGGATTTTTTACAAGTGCCCTGGCAATCGTAAGTCTTTGTTTCTGTCCACCGGATAAATTACTTGCACCTGTATTAATCTTATAATCTAATCCTTTTTTCTCCACAATTTCTTCTGCCTGCGAAATTACTAATGCCTGTGTAATTTCTTCATCTGTGGCATCTTCTTTTCCCCAGCACATATTTTCCCGGATGGTTCCTTTAAATAAGGCTGCTTTCTGAGGAACCACACCGATAGATTTCCGTAAATATTCCTCTTTGATATCTTTTACATCTAGCTGATCAATTTTTACCTGGCCTTTTGTGGCATCATAAAATCTGGCCAGAACATTGACCAGTGTTGATTTTCCACATCCGGTTCCACCGATAATTCCAATGACATCTCCTTTTTTTGCTTCAAAAGAAATATCCTCTAAAGAATCTCCTCCTGCACCTTCATAGCGAAACGAAACATGATCAAATACTACTTTCTTTGTTCCATCACCTTCCTCTGGAATCTGTGTTCCATCTAAAATAGAAGAAGATAAATCGAAAATATCATTGATTCTTTTTGCACATGCAAAAGACTTTGTAATACTGACAATTAAATTCGCAAGTTTAATTAATTCAATTAAAATCTGAGACATATAATTCACAAGTGCCACTAACTGTCCCTGTGTAATCTGATTCGTATCAACCTGTATGGCTCCTGTCCATAAAAGTACGAGTGTTGCAACATTAATCACAATATACGTGGACGGATTCAATAATGCCGAAATCTTACCGGTAAACTTCTGTAATGCAACAAGTTTCCCATTGCTCTCATCAAAACTTTCTCTCTCCTGTTCCTGCTTATGAAAAGCCCGTACTACTCTTGCTCCTGTTAAATTTTCTCTCGTTAAAAGTAAAATATGATCGACCATTCCCTGCACACGACGATACAGTGGCATAGTAATCAGCATAATTCCAAACACAATAACCGCAAGAACCGGAATCGTTACAACAAAAATCATAGCTGCTTTTCCATTAATGGTAAAAGCCATAATCATAGCTCCAAATACAATAAACGGAGAGCGTAAAAAAAGACGAAGTACCATATTAACTGCTGTCTGTACCTGATTAATATCATTCGTCATTCTCGTAACAAGGGTGGACGTTCCAGCCTGATCAATCTCCGTATAAGAAAGCTTATTGATATGTTGAAACAAATCACTTCTTAATTCTGTTCCAAAACCAACCGCTGCCTTTGCTGCAAAATACTGTGCCGTAATAGAACACGTCAGTCCAACCACACCTAATAACAGTAATACCAGTCCCATTGCCAGGATATAATGTAAGTCACGATTTTTAATTCCTACATCAATTATTTTTGCCATAACAATAGGAACAAGTAATTCAAAAGTGGCTTCTAACATCTTAAAGAGCGGACTCAGCACACTTTCCATCTTATAGTCTTTTAAATAGTGTATTAACCTCTTCACTTTTCTCTCCTTCCATCGCCAATAGAAAACAAAAATATTTTTACCTCATATTTTAGCCTGATTGATATATACTAAAGATATGTAAAAACAATTCTGTACGAAAGGAGATTCTTTCCTATGTATATAAAAAATTCCAGACTTACCTTCTCCTATCGTCTTATTCTTCTTATTTTATGCGGTCTTAGTATTATATCACACTTCTCCCTTACAGATGAATATAATAATGAAAAAATGTTCTCTTTTTTTACAATACAATCTACTATCTTTTGTTTTATTGTATTCTTTTATCTGACCTGTTTTTCATATCGGGAAATGAAGACAAAAAACATTTTACTCTACCGCTATAAATGGATTTTATTAAAAGAAATGGCCTCTCACGCAGTCTTAATTACCTTTTTATCATATCGCTATGTGCTGCATGGGAACGGATTTTCCATGTATTCCATTCATGAACCGTATCTTTTCTTTAAAGATTTGTTCGTCCACTTTATTATTCCTCTTTTTGTCTTTTTTGATTACCTGCTTTTCCAGCCAAAAGGGATGTTTCATTTTCGTGATTGTCTGTACAATCTGATTTTCCCTGCCCTTTACCTGATTATGATTGTAATACGCAGTCTTTCTCATACACCTTATGATTTTTTAAAAGTACCACGCTATCCTTACTTTTTCTTAGATATTGATTCTTTCGGTTATCTGAAAGTTCTTCTTTTTATAGGAATTTATTTAAGTGTAATTCTTCTTTTAAGTCTTCTCATGATTCTGATGGATCACCTGCTTGGATGGATCGCGCAAAAGTCTGAAAAACATTTTATGTAACTTTTCGATTTTCATTGCTTTTTGCTTCTAGATTGGGTATAGTATAAGTACTTTTAAAATAAAACATGAATTGAATGGAGGTATATTTTGAGTAAGAATACAAAAGGATTTCAGAATGAAGAAACAGCAAATGAGGATGACCCATACTACATCACTTTGAATTTAGATGATGGCAGTGTAGTAGAGTGTCTTGTCGTAGGATTTTTCGAAGCAGATGGACGTGATTATATCGCACTGTTACCGGTAGATTCTGCTGATACAGAAGAAGGAGAAGTATATTTATACCGTTACTCAGAAGCAGATGATGAGACACCGATTTTAGATTTAATTGAAACAGATGAAGAATACGAAATTGTTTCTGATGCTTTCGACGAATTCTTAGATAACATTGAGTATGATGAGATTGTGGATGATTTCGATGATTTTGAAGAATAATCCAGATTGGAGCCCCTATTGAACCTTAATAAAGAAAATACGAAAAGAATGATTGGCATCCTTGCGGTTGCCTTTCTTTTCTATTGCATATCACAGCATCTTTTTGCTGTGTTTCATTTTTTCAGCACATGCTGGAGTATTATTTTCCCACTGATTTTAGGATTTATCATCGCATTTATTTTTAATATACCGATGAGTTTTTTTGAACGTCATATTTTTTCTAAAAAAAATAAATCTAAAAAAACAAAAAGAATGGTTGCTTTTTTGCTTACTCTTTTTGTCTTTGCAGGAATTATTACTCTTGTCATTTATATTGTGATTCCGGAACTGATTCGCACAGTTTCAACTTTAGTGGTACAATTTCCAGCAGTTGCAGACAGATTTTCTAATTATTTAAGTGAGAACACTTTTTGGAACAATACCTATCATACCATCCTGAATCTGGATTTGAATTTTAATTTAGATAAGATCTTCTCTTCTGCTGCATCAGGAATACAAAAAGGACTGACTTCGGTTTTAAGTTCTACCACTAATATCATTGGTTCTACCATAAGCAGTATCACTTCTTTTTGTATGGGACTTGTGTTTTCCGTCTATGTATTATTACAAAAAGATAAATTACAGGTTCAGGCCAAACAAATTTTATATGCATTTCTGCCCGTAAACAGAGTAGACGGATTTTTAAAGATATGCACACTGACACAGAAGACTTTTTCTAATTTTTTATCCGGTCAATGCTTAGAAGCCATGATTTTAGGATCCATGTTTTTTATATGCATGAATATTTTTCGCATGCCATATGCCTTGTTAATTAGCATTTTAATTGCTATTACTGCTTTAATTCCGGTACTCGGTTCCTTTATTGGCTGTTTTATCGGAGCACTTTTAATCATCATGGTCAGTCCGGTTCAGGCTTTTTGGTTTGTTGTTCTGTTCCTTATTCTTCAGCAGATTGAAGGAAACCTGATTTATCCCCACGTTGTAGGAAGTGCAGTCGGATTACCCTCCATCTGGGTATTTGTAGCTGTTTTACTTGGTGGAAAGGTCATGGGAATCTTTGGAATGCTTTTATTTATCCCCTTAGGTTCCGTTTGTTACACTCTTTTTCGGGAATGGATTTACAGACGTTTACAAAAGCGAAAAATTCCGGCTGATAAATATGGTTCTTATGATCATATTTTTAAAGATCCAGGAGAAGAAAGTGCGGAAGAGAATCTTCAGATTCTAAACGATTCTGATAGAAAAGATTCTGATGTAACCAAATCAAAGGATTCTGACCATACAGATTCCACTTCAGCCTAAAAAAGAATGCCACAAAAGTGACATTCTTTTTTATTGTAACTTTATAATCCTGTTTGATACAGCAAATTTCTGGTCAAATACCAGCTCTTTTTTCAGTTTTGGAAAATAAATACTCATTTTCCCACCACTGACCTTACGAATGGTTCCTTTTCCATACTTTTTATGCAGGATGGTAACCCCTTCTTTTAATTCATCTGTATGAAGTAATACTTCTCCAACAAATCTAGATGCCGATAATGTTTTGTTATAGCGCTCCTTTACAGAATAAATATGAAGCTTTTCTTTTGCTCTCGTAACGGCAACATAAAACAGTCTTCTTTCCTCTTCTAAATCTTCTTCTAATACGGCTTTCGTATGTGGAGTC
This sequence comes from uncultured Lachnospiraceae bacterium, assembly GCA_934339365.1. Taxonomy (GTDB): domain Bacteria; phylum Bacillota; class Clostridia; order Lachnospirales; family Lachnospiraceae; genus UBA3212. The sequence continues at coordinate 314,699 of CAKRHW010000001.1, forward strand.
ACTCCTTCATTCGAATCTAAAATAAATACTACCGGATATTCTAATCCCTTCGCACTATGCATAGTCGCAATTTCAATGCGATTTACTTCTTCCTGCTTCTTTTTGGCCTGCTCTAGCAGCTTTTCTCCATACTCTTCGATATGGAAAAACCACTCTTCATACGTTTGAAATGGTTTTGCACTTTCCATCAGTTCATCTAAAATCTGGTATAGTTCCTCTACATTCATACGCCGGTATTTTGCATATTCTTCTAGATATCCATCATATCCGATTCCACTTCGTATATATTGAATTGCTGCATAAGGTGCCATATTTTTCATAAACTGTATATCAAATTCTAATTTTTCAATGCGGTCAATCATCCAGTCTTTGTCTGCATATTGCTTCTTGATATCTAAAAGGTGTACGGTCTGGCTTTGAAAAGCATTCCGGCTTAAATATCTCTTCGGTTTATTCATAATCCGTAAAAAATCCGCTCTCTGTCTTTCTCCTAATACAATTCTCATATAAGCTAAAATGTCTTTTGCTATCCAGTGTTCAAACATATTCGGAAGTGCATCTTTTACCCGAAACGGAATATTGTATTCCATAAATTTTTCTAACAATGCACGTGGTCCGATATTTGTCCGAAACAAAAATGCCAGATCTTTATACTCATATCCCTTTTCGATATATTTTTTTACCAGTTCTAATACATATTGATTTTCCTCTGCCACATTTTGAAACTCACGAACCTCTACTGCCTCCCCTTCCTGATTCTCTGTATAAATCTTCTTCAAAAATCTTTTTTTATTGTTTTTTATAAGTCGCTGTGCGGTTTTTACAATTTCTTTGGTAGAACGATAATTTACATTTAGGACAACGCGCTTTGCATCCTTATAATCCTTTTCAAAATTTAACATAATTTCCGGTTTTGCTCCCCGAAACCGATAAATAGACTGATCATCATCCCCAACAATAAATAAATTATTTCTTGGTCTGCTTAGCATTTTTATAATCTCATATTGAATTCGATTAATATCCTGAAATTCATCAATCAGAATATATTGATATTTCTGTTGCCAGACTGCTAAGATATCCTCTCTTGCAGCTAAAAGCTCATAGCATTTTACCAGCATATCATCAAAATCTATCAGATATTCACGTGCCAGACGCTGTTGATAGGCCTCATAAATCGTTTTAAATACCTCTTCCGAACAACTTTTTGCATAATAATGATCAAGTGATATCATTTCCCCTTTTACCAGACTAATCTCACCTATCACAGAAGAAATAAAATCTGTTAAATCTTCAATTTCAAGCTCCTGATTTTCCACAATTTCACGAATGTATTCGACCTTTTTTTCTTCTCTTAAAATATTATCCGCTGTCAAATGATACGCAATTCTTAGTATCTTAAAAAAGACTGCATGAAACGTTCCAAAAGTAACCGGATAATATTCCTGCTTTGTCAATTCTTTAAAACGTTCCTGCATCTGCACTGCTGCAGCCTTTGTAAATGTAATAACCAAAATATTCGATGGGTTCACGCCGCATTCTTCTATTAAATATTTTGTCCGATACGTAATAACAAGTGTCTTTCCGCTTCCAGGTCCTGCTAAAACCATCATCGGACCCTTGTTATGCGTAACAGCCATATTCTGTTCTTTATTTAGTGCCACTTTTCCTCTCCTTTTTTTCTCTCATTGTAACATTTTCTCAAACTCAGCTCCCATTTGTCAAGTATCATTCCTCTAGAAATACAAAAAAGAAAACCCCTTGCCTATGTGGCAAAGGATTTTCCTGGTATTATCATTAAAAATCAATTTCTTCATCGTAATAACATGCATGTAATAATTTTTCCATCTCTTCCTGTGTTGGAACTCTTGGATTAGTAGCTGTACATGCATCTGAAATTGCAAGTGCTGCAACATCTTTTAATTTATCATTAAATTCTTTCTCATCAATAATGCCACCTTCATATTCCTTAATACAGGTTGGAATTGCAAGTTTTGCATTCATTTCCTTTAATGTGGCAATTAAAGCATCCACTAATTCCTCTGTTGTATTTCCTTTAAGTCCTATGTAAGATGCAATCTTTGCATATCTCTCGGCTGCTTCTTTTACCTTTGAATTATATTTGATTACTTTTGGAAGATACATGGCATTTGCACATCCATGAACGATATGTCCGCCTGAGAATGCTGCACCTGTCTTATGTGCCATAGAATGAACAATTCCTAATGATGCATTTGAAAATGCCATACCGGCCAAACACTGTGCATTATGCATATGATCTCTTGCATCCATATCTCCATTATAAGAAGCTTCTAATAATTCATGAATCATTCCAATTGCATACAATGCCAGTGGATCTGTATAATCACAATGAATCGTAGAAACAAATGCCTCAATCGCATGTGTCATGGCATCCATACCTGTATGTGCTGTTAACTTCTGTGGCATCTTCTCTGCTAATTCAGGATCTACAATTGCTACATCCGGTGTAATATTAAAATCTGCTAATGGATATTTGATTCCCTTCTCGTAATCTGTAATAACAGAAAATGCTGTAACCTCTGTTGCGGTTCCTGATGTAGAAGGAATTGCACAGAATTTTGCTTTCTTTCTTAATTTTGGAAAACTATATGGTTGAATAATATTTTCAAATGATTCTTCTGGATATTCATAAAATACCCACATTGCCTTGGCAGCATCAATAGGTGAACCTCCGCCCATTGCAACAATCCAGTCTGGTTCGAATTCCTGCATGGCTTTTGCACCTCTCATAACTGTTTCCACAGATGGATCCGGCTCAACATTTTCAAAAAGCTGAACTTCCATTCCTGCATCTTTTAAGTATCCTACTGCTTTGTCTAAAAAGCCAAATCTCTTCATGGAACCTCCGCCCACAACAACGATTGCCTTTTTACCTTCTAAATTTGCTAATTCTGCTAATGATCCTTTTCCATGATACAAATCACGTGGTAATGTAAAACGTCCCATTGTAAAATACCTCCAATTATCATTATATTTTATTTATTTTTTAGGCTAAATGCCTATAACAGTATATTAACATTTTTTATCAATAAAAGCAAGTAAAATACTTGTAAATTGATATTTTTCATGATTAAAAAATATTTTTATGCTAAGACATTACAATTTTATTCGATTCTTTGCGATATAAATATGCATGATTACTCAAAACCTCTCCATCCTCCACAGCTTCTCTGTTCACATCACGAACCATACAGTCTAATTCTGACTGCGTAATTCCTTTTCTGGCCGGAACAAGTATCACTTCATGGATACTAGATGGAAGAATAAAAATGTTACAGGCACATTCCTGTGCAAATCTCTGTAATACCCCCTGATATAAAATACAGGCTGCACCATTCATTCTCATTTTGTTCGTTAACACAAACATCTTTATATCTTCCCTATGTTCATTTAATTCTTCTAACTTTTCCTCCGCAACCCTGTCATAATAAGTATCATCTCCGGATTCCCGTACAATTGCCTGCATCCCTTCATCGGATTCAAATTCTTTCACAAGCATATCTTTAATAATGGCATCCATACTCCGAATCTCCCACCCTAACATTCTAGGAGTATTCTCCATCGCGACACGATGCAGTTCTTCTTTGCTGATTCCCCACAAATCTAAATGACTGTTGTGAATCAATGCAGTAGCAGAGCCATTTCCTTCTTCTCCCTGATCAATCATGGTATAATATACAATACTTAAATCTAAAAACTTTTTACTTGGAATGTCTTTTAATAATTTCTCGTTCAGCTTCGTGTTAATAATTCGAAAAGCTACTTTCTTCTTAATCTGTGCAAAGTCCTGGAATTCTTCTAATGAAAAAGTCATCTTTCCACAATGGTCGAGATACAGATGAAAAATTTCAAACACAATCTCTGTAAAATCCCGCCCATTCTGATGTTCCTCATAATACGGATTCAAATAAATTGTTGGCGATATGTTCGTATCCCTGCCCACTACCATAAGTGCATCTAATTCAATATCGTTATTCTTGATTACTTTATGAATGCGAACTTCCTTCTCCTCTGTTTTAAGTAACTGTGCCATCTCCTTCTTTACGTTCTCCATAAACTCCTGGTAATTTACCATCTTACTCTCTCCTCCTAAACTATACTCGTTTCATGTCACTGCCTGTTCTTTTTCTTTCAGTGCATATATTTATTTTATTTTGCCTATATACTTTTTGCAACATCTTTTTTTGATGGTAAGTTACATTTGCAGAATACTGTGCATCTTCTGTCGATTTTCCCCTCATAACAGAAAAAAACGTTCTTTTAACAAATAAAAAAACTGCTACAATCTGGCTGATCACCAGATTGTAACAGTCTCTTTTTTATGATTTTAATCAGAAATTATACTCTGCTTAAATATTCTCCTGTTCTTGTATCAATCTTAATCTTATCTCCCTGATTAACAAATAAAGGAACATTTACAGAAGCTCCTGTCTCAACAACAGCCGGCTTTGTAGCACCCTGTGCAGTATCTCCCTTAAATCCAGGTTCTGTCTCTGTAATCTCTAATTCTACAAAAAGAGGTGGCTCAATTGCAAATACATTACCATTATGAGAACATACCTTAACCATCTCATTTTCCTTCACAAACTTAAGTGCATCTCCAATGCTGTCTGCATTCAATGCAATCTGATCATATGTCTCTACATCCATGAAGTGGAATAAATCTCCATCTGAATATAAATACTGCATATCCTTACGGTCAATACGTGCCTGTGGGAATTTTTCTGTAGGTCTGAATGACTTCTCCACAACACCTCCACTGACAATATTCTTAAGCTTAGTTCTTACGAAAGCAGCTCCCTTACCAGGTTTAACATGCTGAAATTCGATAATCTGCCAAATGCCATTATCCATTTCAATTGTAATACCATTTTTAAAATCTCCTGCTGATATCATATAAATTAAATCCTCCTAAAATTTAGTAACTTAAGACTAGTATTTATCTTATCTCATTCTTACATTTTAATGTATGACTGTATTTTTTTCAACCACTTTTTCCATTTCCTTACGTATTTTTCGTTTTTTTATAAGAATGTAACACGATTTTTTCTAAATATCTCTTAAGTACAATCTGTATTTCTTCTTTTGGATGAATAGGTTTTACTAAAATACTAAAGATTCCTGTCCGGTTAGCTCCATATACATCTGTAAAAAGCTGATCCCCGACAAAAAAAGTATTTGTCTTATCTGTCTTCATCATCTCCATCGCTTTGTTATAATTCTTCGTGGATGGCTTTTTTGCATCATATACATACATCGATTCCACTGCTTCTGCAAATGGTTTGACACGTGGTTCTTTATTATTTGAAATCAGACATGTCTGAAAACCAATGAATCTTAAGCGTCTAAAAAGTGCCTTCGCTTCTTCCGTATATGGTGCTCCATGTGGAACTAAAGTATTATCAATATCAAAAATAATTCCCCGATATCCCTTCTTATAATATTCTTCAAATGGAATCTGATAGGTTGACTCCAAATAATCCCCCGGATAAAATTTCTGAAACATACTTTTCTCCAAATCTATTTTTCTGTTTTTTGATTATCTAAAATTTTCGTTAATTCTTCCATAAATGTATTCACATCTTTAAATTCACGATAAACAGAGGCAAAACGGACATATGCAACAGAATCAAATTTTTTTAATTTATCCATCACAATCTCACCTATTTTTTCACTTGATATTTCTTTTGTCTCTGTCGCAAAAATACAGGTCTCTATCTCATCTACCAGCTTGTTAATCCGCTCAATCGAAATAGGTCTCTTATGACAAGAACGAATAATTCCTTTTTCAATCTTGTTCCGATCATAGGGTTCTCTGATATTATCCTTCTTTCGTACCATCATAGGAATCATTTCTACTTTTTCATATGTAGTGAAACGTTTTCCACAGCGGTCACACTGTCTTCTCCTTCGAATTGCACTGTTATCCTCTGCCGGACGGGAATCAATTACCCTTGTATCTTCTTCATTACAAAATGGACACTTCATATTTCCTCTCATTTCTCTGCATTTTTTACTTATTCTAAATAGGTTATCCCTAGTATCATCATTATATGAAACTTTATTCTTTTGGTCAATCAATTTTTCCTATATAATATAGGAAAATAGAAAGACAATTATTTTTCCTTTTCTAAATATTCAAAAAAAACTTGTATTTTAAGCAAAATGTGTTACACTGATTTAGTTAGACTTGTACAGTGTAACTTTCCTATCTATGTGCACTGTAAACGTATTATGAATAGAAAGAAGGATTTTTCAAATGAGAACCCAGAGAAATGATGTAAGAAATGTTGCTATCATCGCCCATGTCGATCATGGTAAAACAACATTGGTAGACCAGTTATTAAAGCAAAGTGGTGTATTTCGTGCAAATCAGGAAGTCCAGGAACGTGTCATGGACTCGAACGCAATTGAAAAAGAAAGAGGAATCACAATCCTTTCTAAAAACACTGCCGTAACTTATAAAGATACAAAGATTAACATTATCGATACACCCGGACATGCCGATTTTGGTGGGGAAGTAGAACGTGTCCTCAAAATGGTAAATGGTGTTGTATTAGTTGTTGATGCTTTTGAAGGACCTATGCCTCAGACAAAGTTCGTATTAAAGAAAGCTCTTGAATTAGATTTACGTGTTATTGTTTGTATCAATAAAATTGATCGTCCGGAAGCAAGACCGGAAGCAGTCATTGATGAAGTTCTAGAGTTATTTATTGACTTAGATGCAAATGAAGAACAGTTAGAATGTCCATTTGTATTTGCTTCTGCCAGAGCAGGTATTGCAAGCCTTGATTTAAATGAACCCGGAACTGATATGGTTCCATTGTTTGAAACGATTCTTGACTATATTCCAGCTCCGGAAGGAGATCCTGATGCAGACGCCCAGGTATTAATCAGTACGATTGATTACAATGATTATGTTGGACGTATCGGAATTGGTAAGATTGAAAATGGAACAATCAAAGTAAACCAGGATGTTACGATTGTCAATCACCACGATCCTGAATTTTCAAAAAGAGTAAAAATCAGCAAATTATATGAATTTGATGGTTTAAACCGTATAGAGGTTGAAAGTTCAACCATTGGAGCTATTGTTGCTATTTCCGGTATCCCTGATATCAAGATTGGAGATACTCTTTGTTCCGGAACGAACCCGGTAGCAATTCCTTTCCAGAAGATTTCAGAGCCTACAATTTCTATGCAGTTTATGGTAAATGACTCTCCTCTTGCAGGACAGGAAGGTAAATTTATTACTTCGAGACATTTGCGTGACCGTTTATTCCGCGAACTGAATACAGATGTTTCTTTAAGAGTAGAAGAAACCGATTCTGCAGATGCTTACAAGGTTTCCGGACGTGGAGAACTTCATTTATCTGTTTTAATTGAAAATATGCGTCGTGAAGGATATGAATTTGCCGTTTCAAAAGCAGAAGTACTTTATAAGGAAGATGAAAACGGGAAAAAGCTTGAGCCAATGGAACTTGCATACATCGATGTTCCAGAAGAGTATTCCGGTGCTGTAATCCAGAAATTAAATGCCAGAAAGGGCGAACTTCGTAATATGTCCAACCCACAAGGCGGATACCAGCGACTGGAATTTTATATTCCTTCCCGCGGATTAATCGGATATCGTAGTGAATTTATGACAGATACCAAAGGAAATGGTATCATCAATACAATCTTTGACGGATATGGTCCATATAAGGGTGATATGATGTATCGTAATCAGGGTTCTTTAATCGCTTATGAATCTGGTGAATCCATTACTTATGGTCTGTTTAACGCACAGAATCGTGGTACGTTATTCATCGGACCTGGTGAAAAAGTTTATTCCGGAATGGTAATCGGACAGAACGGAAAAGAAGATGATATCGAAGTAAATGTTTGTAAAAAGAAACAGTTAACCAATACACGTTCTTCAAGTGCCGACGAAGCATTAAAATTAACTCCGCCTAAGATCATGAGTCTTGAACAGTGCTTAGAGTTTATTGATAACGATGAGTTACTTGAGATTACACCAGAACATTTAAGAATCAGAAAGAAAATTTTAGACCCGACTCTCAGAAAAAGAGCAGGATTTAGAAAGTCATAAAAAAAGTGCCATACGGCACTTTTTTTATGACCTTTCTTTTTTTTCAAATACAACGACTTCTCCTTGTGCATCACCATAAGTAAGCGATTCTAAGCGTTTGATTACAGCTTTTCCACTCGTTGCTTCTGTCACTTTACTTATATAATTTTCTTCCTGCTCTACCGGTAAAATTACCTGACAGGTTACCACATCGGTATAATCAGTCTGTTCTTCTAATACTTCCAAGGTTCTGTTAATATACTGAATCTTCCCGATTCCATTATAATCGGTCTGAATCTGATAACGAATTCCTTCTTTTTCTTCTACAACGACACTATGTTCCAGACCGGTCTTTGCTCCCTGTTTATAAGCTCTGACAAGTCCTCCGGTGCCAAGCAGAGTACCACCAAAGTAACGGGTTACTACTACTACTGCATCTCTGATTTCCTCGCCTAACAAAACATCTAACACCGGTCTGCCTGCTGTTCCACTCGGTTCTCCATCATCACTGCATCTTTGAATCTGCTGTTTGTCCCCAATCACATATGCAAAACAGTTATGCCTTGCATCCCAATGTTTTTTCCGGATTTTTTCTATAAATTCTAAAGCTTCTTCCTCGCTCGTAACAGGCATCGTATACCCAATAAATCGCGATTTTTTCTCTTCAAATTCCCCACATCCCGGCTTATATAAAATTTTCAATCTCAAGCACTCCTTTCATTGAACAGATGCCTCTTTCGTTCTTTTGTTATTACAATCTTAACAAGTTTCCTCTTTATTTACAACTGTTTCTTTGGTATAATATATTTAATTATGGTGTTTTTACGTCTATTCTTCCAGAGACTGAATATTTTCCCGGAATCTGGTTATGATTTAGACACATCCAAACATGGATTCAGAATGGAGGTTGGATATGAATTTTGGATACAGAAAGACCGTAGAGAAAAGCAATCAGCTAACATCACTAAAGAAAAAACTTTCCACAAAAGTACTTGTAAAATCATTTAAATTTTTTATTTATCTGATTGTTCTTACCATTGTGGTATGTGGTTTCTTTGTTATTGGAATGGCCAAAGGAATCATTGATAATGCACCGGATATTTCAGAAGTGAATATCTCCCCTACTGCTTTTTCAACAACCGTTTATGATAATAAAGGGAAACAGATGGAAAAACTAGTAAAGACCGGATCGAATCGTGTCAGTGTTTCTAATATTGATGAGATTCCTCTTTATACCCAGCATGCCTTTGTTGCAATTGAAGATGAACGTTTTTACGAACACAATGGAATTGATATCAAAGGTATTTTAAGAGCGGGCGCCAGTGTATTTTCTTCCGGAAGACTCTCACAGGGTGCAAGTACCATTACCCAGCAGCTGCTTAAGAATAATGTCTTTACGAACTGGACGAATGCGGATGATATTTCAAAGATTAAACGTAAGCTTCAGGAACAATACCTTGCTGTGGAACTTGAAAAGCATGTGAATAAAAAAGTCATCCTGTTAAACTATCTGAATACGATTAATTTAGGAAGCAACTGTTTAGGAATTCAGGCTGCTTCCAAACGATATTTCAATAAAGACGTTTCTAAATTAACGATATCAGAATCCGCTGTAATAGCAGGCATTACCCAGAACCCTTCCGGTTATAATCCTATTACGCATCCTGATGCGAATGCCAAACGACGGGACAAGATTCTTGCTAATATGTTAAAACACAATTATATTACCAAAGAAGAATATGATGAAGCCAAAGCCGATGATGTGTATGACCGGATTCAGCTTGTAGATTCACAAATTGGAGAAACTTCTCCATATACTTACTTCGTAGATGAACTTGTCGAACAGGTTGTTGAAGATTTACAGGAATATAAAGGATACTCTTCTACTCAGGCATACAATGCACTTTACAGTGGAGGACTTAAGATTTATTCTACGCAGGATTTAGCGGTTCAAAAAATCTGTAATCGTGAAATGAACAATGACGAGAATTACCCTGCCGGTATTCATTATTCAGTCAGCTGGGCATGGTCTGTACAGCACAAAAATGGTAAAATTGAAAACTTCTCAGAAAGTTATATTACCTACTATCACAGAAATACTTTAGGCGAAAGTTCTTTTAAACTGATTTTTAACACCAAAGAAGAAGCCAAAGCCTGTGTAGAACAATACAAAAAAGCCATGAAAAAGAAAGGTGATAAAGTTTTAGGAGAACATCTTTCCTACACCAAACAGCCACAGGCATCCTTTACCGTCATGGATCAGAAAACCGGTCAGGTAAAAGCAATTGTCGGTGGACGTGGCAAAAAGACCGCCAGCCTTACCCTGAATCGTGCAACCAACACAACCAGACAACCCGGTTCTACTTTTAAGGTACTCGGTGTTTATGCACCTGCTATTGATGTCAAGGGCTACACCCTGAATTCGACTGTAGTCGATGGTCCTTTTAATTATACCAATGGACGTCCGGTACGAAACTGGTGGGGCGATTCTTACAAAGGTGCACAGACCATCAAATCAGCTATCGCACAGTCTATGAACATTATTGCTGTAAAAGTAATTACAGATATTACTCCACAGCTTGGCTATGAATATTTAAAGAATTTTGGTATTACAACGTTAGACGAGAATAAAGATGTCGTACAGTCTCTTGCTCTTGGTGGTATCACTTATGGTGTAACCAATTTAGAACTATGTGCTGCTTACGCAACCATTGCAAATGACGGTACGTATAACAAGCCTGTTTTATATACCAAAGTAGAAGATTCCTCTGGAAAGATTCTGTTAGATAATAGTACCATTTCCCAGCGTACCGTTATCAAACCAACAACTGCTTACTATTTAACCCAGGCCATGGAAAGTGTTGTAGATCCGAATGGTTCCGGTACCGGTAAACCGGCCGCAGTAAAAAATATGCACGTTGCCGGTAAAACAGGTACTACTTCAAACACCTACGATCTCTGGTTTGCCGGATATACCCCATATTTAACAGCAACAATCTGGACCGGATATGATGAGAATGTAGAGATGGAAAACGGAAGTTACCACGAAGCTCTCTGGAGTAAAATTATGACTGCAATCGATGAAAAGTTAGGATACGAAGACAAAGATTTTGAAGCACCAAGTTCTATGCAGGGTGTAACCATTTGTGATGCATCCGGAAAAGTGGCAACTGAGAACTGTCCAAAGACACATACCGAATATTTTCAGGATGGAAAAGGTCCAACCGCTACCTGTACCTGGCATACGAAGAAATCTTACTCAAATACAGAAAACACCTATCAGAATAATACAAATAGTGAAAATGCCTACCAAAATAACGCAAATTCGAATTCTGAAAATACCTATCAGAATAATGCAAATGGAAATTCGAATTCCGAAAATACCTATCAGAATAATGCAAATACAAATTCGAATTCCGAAAATACCTATCAGAATAATGCAAATACAAATTCGAATTCCGAAAATGCAACACAAAAGGCAGATTCCTCTAATTAGGATGTAACAAATAAATCAAAAAAGCTTACACATTTAAGAGAGAAACTCTCAAATCGTGTAAGCTTTTTTTGACTCTTTCACTCTTTCATTTTCGGATCAAATATCAGAGAAGCAAGATAACCAAGAATCAATGCTCCTGATATTCCAATTGCTGAGGCTTCTAATCCTCCATAAAACAATCCCAAAAATCCTTTCTCCTGCATCGCATCCTTGACTCCCTGAAAAAGAGTATTTCCAAATCCTAAAAGTGGGACACTTGCTCCTGCTCCAGCCCATTCTAAAAATGGCTCATAGATTTGTAACATTCCTAGTACTGCTCCTGTACAAACCAGTCCCACCATAATTCTTCCCGGCATTAATTTTGTATTGTCCATCAAAATCTGAACAATCACGCAAATGGCTCCTCCTACAACAAACGCTTTCAAATAATCCATTTTTGCCACCTCTTCTTTCTATTCGATTACCACTCCATGTGCAATCCCAGGTATTGTCATTCCTTCATTATAGCTTACTGTGGAAAGAAGAGCTCCGGTTGGAACAAATAAAATCCGTTTCCAGATTCCCTTTTCCATTTGTCTTAAAATTTTACTACATAATACAATTGCACTGCAGCCGCATCCACTTCCACCTGCATGTGTATCCTGATGTTCATTGTAAAAAACTTCTATTCCACAATCCATATGCACATTCGTAATATCATAGCCCTTTCCCTTCAAAAGATCAATCAGTATTGTCTGTCCGATATATCCCAAATCTCCTGTAATAATCTTATCGTAATCCTCTGGTTTCCGTCCAAAATCCTTCAGATTCGCATAGATGACATTTGCAGCGGCCGGTGCCATGGCTGCTCCCATATTCATAGAATCACTAATCCCAAAATCCGTAATCTTTCCCGTTGTGATTCCTGTAATTCCTACTTTTCCTTTTTCTCTGCTTAAAATAACAGCTCCACTTCCAGTAACTGTCCAGGTTGCACTAAAAGGCCTCTGATTTCCATACTCTAATGGAAAACGGAAATTTTTTTCTGCACTGGCAAAATGACTCGATGCAAGTGACATGACATAATCTGCATATCCACCTGCAATTGTCATTGCTCCAAGGCTCAATGCCTCTCCCATTGTAGAACAGGCACCATATAATCCAAAGATCGGAATATTAAACTCTTTCAGTCCAAACGAGGTTGCAATCAGCTGATTCAGCAAATCACCGGAAAAAACATAACGTATATGTTCGGATTTTAAATGACTTTTTTCTAATACACGACTTGCTGCACGTTTTTGCAGATTTCCTTCGCCTTCTTCCCAGGACTCTCCAAAAATATAAGGATCTTCAATCACTTCATCAAATAATTTTCCTAAAGGCCCTTCACCTTCCTTTTTTCCTGCAATACTGGCATAATTTAAAATACCTACTTTTTTTCCAAACTGAATGCTCTGTTCTCCCACCTGTTCATTTTTGTATTCCATTACTTCCTCTCTTTCTCCTTACGAACCAAATACTTTCGAAAAGAACCAATACAAAATTCCGGTTACGAAACTGCTCATAATTCCATATAAAATAACGGGACCGGCAATCGTAAAAATCTTACAGCCAATACCAAAAACCTGTCCTTCTTTTTTATATTCAATTGCCGGTGCTACAACAGAATTCGCAAACCCGGTAATTGGCACTAACGTCCCCGCACCTCCAAACTTTGCAATCTTAGGATAAATATTCAGTCCTGTTAATAAGACACTTAAAAAAATTAAAAACAGCGTTGCATATGCCCCTGCTTCTTCTTTTTCCAGACCAAATTTTAAAAATATCTGAATTGCTGCCTGTCCAATCATACAAATGATTCCACCAACCAAAAAAGCTCTCAGACTATTCATCCATTTATTTGTGGTCGGAGTAACACTTTTTACATATCTGTTATACGCTTCCTGTTCGCTAATCATGGAAAATCACTCACCTTTCTTATGCTTGTTTTCTTAGGATGTTTTTGCCATCTGTAGCCAGAATTGTACCAAACTTCCTAATAGCTTACCGAGTGCCATACAAAATACAATCGTTCCAAAACCACCTACTAACTTCATTCGTCTGGTAAATATGGCTGTTGTATTCAACATTTCAGCCAGTGCAGTTGCTAAAGTTCCCACATAAATTCCAGAAGCCAAACCATACAAAAATAAGAAACAAATTCCTATTCCATTCGTATGCAGGGTAATCTGCCACAGATAAAAAATATTTCCAATGGTTCCTCCTAAGATCACTGCCATTTCATACCACTGCACACAACTTCCCGTATGTGTCTTACCTACCATTCGTGGAATCACGCCAATGGATGTAATTAATGCAAACACACCTCCGGCTGTAGTAATGCCTGCTGTTAACCCTAAAACTGCCATCATCAATTGCTTACAAAACATCGATTTCCTCCGATTCTCTTCCCGCATCCTCAATGAGTGTCTTGTTGATATCCTCTTCATATTTTCTCATTTCCACTTCAATCGGTGTCGGATCCGTAGAGAGCTTTCTTTTTCCAAAATGATTATAAAAAATCACAATTCCTAAAAAGATACCAATGGAATACATAACCTCAATAATCGTAAAACCTGACGAAGGATTTCCTGTTATCTTTTCATAAACATCTGCAAACATTTTTTCTACAGAAACATCATTATTAAACGACATAATGGTAAATGCACTACCAAAGAAGATCAAAATACACACAATTGCAACCTTCAGACAATGAAAAAAACTTTTTGGATCTTTCTTAGATTTTACTTCCAGAACAAAATCCGATTCTCCTAGATTTTCAATCTGAAGAGAGGGATATATTTCATGTATTTTTTCTATTACTTTCAATACAGACATCACATATCTCGTTTTTTTAGGTGGCTGTTTGGTTTTAAAATTTGGAATTTTAAAAAGTTTCATTGTCTTTAGTCGATGAACGATTGTTTTATCCTGACACTCAAGCGATGCAACCTCACCTAAGGTAACCGTTTCCTGCTGTACTTCTATACTTTGTCCTATTTTCAGATACAAAATGTCTGCCATGTAAAACCTCCCTTTTGCAAAGATTATTTACATGAATTATTATGACATTATTCTCCTAATTTATTCCTCATTTCCCGTAATATTTTTTTCTCTAAACGTGAGACCTGAACCTGAGAAATTCCTAATTCATTTGCGATTTCTGTTTGTGTTTTTTCTAAAAAATATCTTAATTTTATAATTTTTTGTTCTTTTGGATTTAATTGTCCTAAAAGTTCCTGTACAAGAATTCGATTTAATACTGCATTATGTTCATCTCCACCCTCTTCAATCCGTTCCATCAGAGAAATTTTATTTCCTTCTCCTTCAAAAATTGTTTTTTGTAAAGATTCCACCTCACTTTGTGCATCCATTGCTGTTACTAAATCTTCACAGCTGATTTCCATCCTTTTTGCAATCTCCTGTAAGGTCGGCTCCCGATGAAATTCTTTTGTCATCTCTTCCCGGATTCTGGCTGCTTTGATTCCTGTTTCCTTCAGGCTCCGGCTTACTTTAATCATTCCATCATCTCTCAAAAACCGTTTAATTTCTCCTGTAATCATGGGAACGGCATATGTAGAAAACATTACATGATAATTCAAATCAAATTTATCAATCGCTTTCATTAACCCAATGCATCCGATTTGAAATAATTCTTCCCCGTCATAACCTCGATTTAAAAAACGTTTTACAATACTCCAGACTAATCCCATATTCTCTTTTAATATCTGTTCCCTTGCCTCTTTATCTCCCTGGTGTGAAAGTAAAATAAGCTTCAGGGTATCCATACATCCACCTCTATTCTCCTGTTAAATCTTCATCATAACAGGCTTTTCCAATTTCTTTTTCCATTACTATTTTGGTTCCCTGACCCAGATTCGAAACAACCTCTAATTTATCCATAAATACTTCCATAAAAACAAATCCCATTCCTGAACGGTCTAAATCCGGTTTGGTCGTATAAAGTGGCTCCCTTGCTTTTTCTACATCTTCGATTCCAATTCCTTCATCCTTTACCGTAATTCGTATCGTCTGATTTTCTATTTCACAGGAAAGATACACCTGCCTGTCCGTCTTTCCCTCATATCCATGAATGATTGCATTCGTTACTGCCTCTGAGACTGCTGTTTTAATATCAGAAATTTCTTCTAATGTAGGATCTAACTTTGTTAAAAATGCCGCTACTGCTACTCTTGCAAAGGATTCATTCTCCGATATGCTTGAAAAATACATTTCAAATTTATTTGTACACATAATCTGCTGACCTCCTCTTTATTCTGCCTTTAATGCGTCCTCTAATGTTTCATAATAAGATACAATTTTTTGCAAGCCTGACATGGAAAATATTTTTGCAATAGACTGACTCATATTTGCAACTGCTACTTTTCCTCCAAGGGCACGCAGTACCTTATATCTCCCCATAATAATTCCAATTCCGGAACTATCCATAAAAGAAGTTCCTCCAAAATCGAACACAATTCGATTTACATTATTTTTACAGATGTATTCCTCACTTTCCTGACGGATTCGGTCCGCCGTATGATGATCTAACTCATTTCCTATTCGAATCACTAAGGTTTGTTTTGTTAACTGATATCTAGAATGCATAAATTTCTCCTCTTCTTTCTGCCATATTTTCTATTCCTTCTTTTTTGACTTTTTTTGCAACGAAAAAGAGACAACTGCAAAACAGTCATCTCTTTCGTTTCTTTTTCTATTATTCTTCTGTAGAAGTTTCTTTTGGTACATAAGCTTTTGCACTAGATGCATATCTTCCATTCGGGAATTTGTCAATTACCTGCTTGAAGTATTCCTGACTCTTCTTCGTATCTCCCTTGTTGTAATAACACCAGGCAATACGATAATATCCTTCTTCAAATGTTTCATCGGCTTTGATACATTCATTGTACTTTTGAATGGCTGTATCATAATCACCTGAATTATAAGCCTTTTGTGCATCTTCTTTATTCGAATCAAACACATAGCTTGCAAGTTGTTCCTTTAAGCTTGCATAAACCGTATTATAACTTTCAGAATCCATTGTAACATCCGTATTAATCTGCTCAAAATACTGCGTTGCCTGATCATATTCTTCCTTGGCATACGCATCATATGCTGCAATCAGATTATTGTAGTTATTAGAAATTGTCTTATCTGCTTTCGTGTACTTGTTTACCTTCTTTTGCAGATTATTCTTCTCTTTTGTCAATGACTGAACCTGACGTTCTAATTCTGCTACGGATGAATTCTTAATTGCAAGCTTCTGATTGTATTCCCGGACAATATCATTATTCTTGTCCACTTCATTCTTTACTTTCACCGGCGTTAAAATGAAATAAACAGCCAGTCCACCGATAATCAGTCCTAAAATGATATTTAAAATCGTAACTGCACCATTCGGCGGTTCCTTAAATACATGAGATGGAATGATTACATCATTCCCGCTTAAGTATTTCTTTTTCTTTTCTTCTTTTTGTTTCTTCTCAGTCCTGATATTTAACGCAAGATCAACCTCTCTTTTATAGCGCAAAGATAACGGATTGCACTTATCAATCTGAAGAGCTCTTAATATTGCCTTTCTGGCTTTTTCGTACTCTCCATTTTTCATATAAATCAATGATAAGAGCTGATAGCCTTTCACAAGATTCGGATTCTGACTCAATACCTTCTTTAACTGAATAATGGCCATATCATCATTTCCCTGCTGTGCATAGGAAAGTGCAACATTAAACTTCTTAACGGTCTGATTCAGTTCATCTAACTTATTCTGATTACTTCGAACCTTATCTAAGTATCCTTGTGCAGGGTTCTTCTCCGGACGAAAATTCGTGCTGATAATCCATTCTTTTAATGCCTGAACCGTTTCGCCCATTTCAAAATATACAAGTCCTAATAAATTTCTTGCCTTTGTATTCTTTTTATTCAATTTAAGGCTTCTTCTTAAGATATCAGCTGCTCCGGATAAATCCCGGTTCGTTGCCTTCACAAGTCCCATATTATAGTAAGTGTTCGACATTCTGATAATCTTCTTATAAACAGTTACCTGTGCTCCGCAATTGCCACAAAAGTCACTGCTTGATAAAGGACTGCCACAATTAAAACATAACATATCATGTACTCCATTCTAAACTTATCTGCCTGTGTGTCTTGTCTCACACTAATTATTTTTCTTTAATTCCTCAAGCATCTCCATCATGACATCTGTAACATCTGAAACATTACTGTTGTAAATTGCATCTTCCGTATCATCAACTTCTAAGCTTGGATGAAACTTTTTAATCTCTTCATCAAAATTAATCATTGTTCTATTCCTTTCTCCGCAATAATCTCCTTCAGACTTCCAATCAGATACAAGGAACCGACACAAAACATCTTCTTATTCTGTCGTATCTTCTGTCCTAATTCAAATGCCTTCCTATGATCTTCTTCTAAATAAATCTCTGCACACGAACATTGTTGAAAACATCTTTTCATCTCTTGCATCTCTAAGCACCTTGCTCCTGGAATATCAGTGATTATTATATCACTAATCTGCAGATTATCACAAATGTTTTTTATCATCTTCTCATAATTTTTCTCACGTACCGCCGCAAAAAGCAACACAATCTTCTGCCCTTTGGCAATTTTTTCTGCTGCTTCTACAAAAGCTCTGATTCCGTCTTCATTATGTCCTCCATCAAAAAAGATATCTTTTTCGATTTGTTCCATCCGGCCTTCCCACAAAGTATGCTGCAATCCATCTCTTACTATCTGCTCAGAAATCAAATCCTTCCCTTCTTCCCGAAGTCTCTGATTCCACTGCTCAATAACAGCAATGGCAAGTCTTGCATTCTCACACTGGTATTGTGCCAAAAACGGAACAGAAAAAACGCACTTATCATAATAACCATTGCACACTAAAAAATCAATACAATCCTCATGAATTTTTAAAATCTTAAAAAAATCTTTCGAAACTGCGTGCATTTCACACGCTAAATTCCCTGTTTTCTTCCATTCTCTTTCAAATACTTCACGAACTTCCTGTTTTTTATCTAAATAAACAAGTGGAACTCCCTGCTTCATAATACCTGCTTTTTCTGCTGCGATTTTTTCTATTGTATCACCTAAGATTTCTGTATGGTCTAAACTGATACTTGTAATCACTGAGACCGCTGGTTTTTTTAGAATATTTGTCGCATCTAACCTTCCACCTAATCCGACTTCAAAAAC
Source organism: uncultured Lachnospiraceae bacterium (assembly GCA_934339365.1). Classification (GTDB taxonomy): domain Bacteria; phylum Bacillota; class Clostridia; order Lachnospirales; family Lachnospiraceae; genus UBA3212. The sequence goes on from CAKRHW010000001.1 coordinate 333,532, forward strand.
TGCTACATCCACTTTCTCCCTGGCAAAACAAAGAGCTGCCATGGCAAAAATAAATTCAAAAAACGACGGATGTTCATATCCCTCTTTTTTCATTTCATCCACCTGTTTTTTTACCTCTAAAAACATTTCTAAAAATGTAGAATCCGAAATCATCGTTCCATTTATTTTAATTCTTTCATTCATTTTTATTAAATGAGGGGATGTAAAAAAACCAACTTTGTATTTTGCTTCTTTTAATATAGAAGCAGTAAATGCACAGACAGATCCTTTTCCATTCGTTCCCGCTACATGGATTGCAGGTATCTGATCCTGTGGATTTCCTAATTTTCCCATAAGATGTAAAAGATTTTCCTTTGTTGTTTTCTTTGAAAACTTAGGAATCCCTAAAATATATTGTTCTGCTTCTGCATATGTGTATGCTTCCATTTTTTCTCTCCTTTTTTCACATTCATAGACCTGTTTTCTAGTATACCACAATCAAAAAAGTCTTGCTAAGAATCTTTCTCTTAACAAGACTTTCTTTTCTCTTCTTATTTAATCTCAATCTTTTTTATATCTTCAATCTGTGTAGAGATATCCTTTTTCGGAATCGTAATGGATAACACTCCATTATTAAACTTTGCAAAAATATCTTCCTGTCGAATGGTTTCTCCAACATAAAAACTTCTTTTACAGCTTCCTTCGTATCGTTCTTTTTTAATGTATACACCATTCTTTTGAGATTCATCAATTTTATCCACATGATTCCCGATAATCGTTAAATAGCCATCTCTTAACTGAGCGGAAATATCTTCTTTCTCATATCCCGGTAAATCAATATCAATCTGATACTCATCTCCTAAATCCCGGATATCGGTCTGCATCATCATAGAAAATGCTCTTGGATTGCTAAATGGTGTATTAAACATATCATCAAATGCATCCTTAAATAAACTTGGTAATAACATAAAAAACACCCCTTTCATTCCCTTCTCTTCTTATCATAACACCCAAATCAGATTCGTCAAGTCCCAGCCTCCTTCTTTCTTTGTCCAAAGTAAATTTTAGCAATGTTTTCATACCATTTTTCCCATTCTTTCACAACTTCTGTCAAATACTTTTCCTGATTCTTTTCAATTTCTAGATTATGTCTTGTGAAATTTTTATAGAAATGGTAAAATAAATCGATGTTATATCATTTTATGAGTGATTCTATTTGAATTACCCATAGCAAATATTTCAAAACGAGAGGAGTTTTATATGAGAAAAAACAAAAGTGTAACAAAACTAACTGCTTTGTCTCTGGCAGCTGCTTTAACAGCATCCCCGCTTTTTAGCACGCCATTTGGAATTTTTCCATCTACTTTAGAGGCACTGGCAGCTTCTGAGGTAAGTCCTTCTACAATTGGAAAGACTTCATCCTTAGTAACTGCACAAATCACACAAAAAAACATTGCCGGGGATTATCACGAATACAATCTGGAGATCAAAAATACCTCCACGAATGCAATCGGCGACTGGATTGTAGCAATTCCAATCAAAGGTGTCTATGATACGCAAGACTGGACATCATGGGCTGATATCCAGGCAGTCTATACGGATTCTTATCTGTATATCTATCCTGCTAAGAACCATTCGATTTCCCCAAATGGTTCCGTTGGTGGCAGCGATATCGGAAGTTATAAATTTAACTACAAAGGATCTTCTAACATCAGCAGCAGTGATGCAACCGTTTACTTTGTAACCGGTAGTTCAACCAATGCTTTCCAGAGTGTCATTGATTCTGCAAAGAAGGGATCTGCACCATCCGGTGGTGGTTCCACAACCGGTGGCAGTGCACAGTCGCTTCGCGATACAACCAAAGATTTAAAGAATGGCATCGACTATAATTATGCCAAACTGTTACAGGAATCTTTATACTTTTTTGATGCAAACATGTGCGGACCGGATGTAGAAAAGAATTCTTCTTTAAACTGGAGAGGAAACTGCCATACATACGATGCAACTGATGTCACATATAATGGAAAAACAGTAGATGTATCCGGTGGATTCCACGATGCCGGTGACCATGATAAATTTGGACTTCCAGGTGCCTATTCTGCCACAATGCTCGGAATCAGCTATTATGAATATAAAGATGCTTATGAAAAATCAGGCCAGACAGAACACTTAAAAAAGATTTTAAATCATTTCTGTGACTATTTTGTCCGTTGTACTGTACTTGACAGTAATGGAAATGCACAAGCTTTCTGTCATCAGGTTGGAGATGGTACCGATCATAGCTCATGGGTGAATCCTGAAGCAGAGACCTTAAAACGTCCTGCGTATTTTGCTGACAAACAGAATCCTTCTACAGACCGCGTAGGAGAAGCCGTTGCAGCTCTTGCAATTACCTATGAGAACTTCGGCAATAAAACCTATTTAGAATATGCCAAAAAATTATTTGACTTAGCAAAAAACAGTCCGAAAGCAATTCAAAAAATTGACAGTTATTATGATTCTACTACCTGGGAAGATGATTACTGTCTTGCTGCTGCATGGCTCTATAAGATTACAGGAGACAAATCTTATCAGACAGAATTTAACAAATACAAGGGAGAGCTGCATCAATATTCATGGCCATCCTGGGATGATGTAGGTCCTTATGCTATCTATTATGGATCTGGAGATGCCTCTGCATTTGCTACCAATATTATATCAAATTATAATAGCTGTACAACGACAGATAACGGATATGCATGGCTCTGCAAATGGGCATCTGCACGTTATAACTGTAATATGCAGTTGGAAGGTTATTTATATGATAAAGCTACTAACTCCAACTGTTATACAGACTGGGGAGAAGGACAGACCAATTTTCTTTTAGGAAATAACAAGTTAAAGCAATGTTTTGTTGTTGGATATAATGAATACTCTTCAAAATATCCTCATCATCGTGCATCTACACAAAATGGAGGATTTCCTGATAGTGTCGGTGGAACCAAAGAACAAAAATACTGTTTAGTTGGTGCACTGGTAGGAGGTATTGTTGATGCTTCCGGAACTTATAAAGATGATGCAACAGATTATTATGGAAACGAAGTAACACTTGATTATAATGCAGGACTTGCAGGAGTTGCTGCTGCTTTATATGCAAGACATATTGACGATCCAAATCAAAAAATTATGACAGCTGCCACTTCTAATATCAAGGAAATCAAAACCTACTATCCAACTGGTGGTCAGGAAGAACCTGAAACAACGACAGAAGCTGTTACAGAGACAACTATTGCTCCTACGGATGCTACTACCACAGAGCCTGTTACAGAGACAACCATAGCTCCTACAGAAGCTACCACCACAGAACCTGTTACAGAGACAACCATAGCTCCTACAGAAGCTACTACCACAGAACCTGTTACAGAGACGACTGTTGCTCCTACGGAAACTACAACCACAGAGCCTGTTACAGAGACGACTGTTGCTCCTACGGAAACTACAACCACAGAGCCTGTTACGGAAACAACAACAGTCCCTGCAGAGACCACTACAGAATCCAATACAATTGCTCCTACAGAAGCTACTTCTGAAACTACTTCAGAGACAACAACAGAGGATTCTACTGAAGTAACAACAGAGACAACCAGTGAAACAACTATAGAATCAACAACAGAAAGTACTACATCAGGTGACGAAACAACTTCTTCTGATTCTACGGAAGCAACGACAGAAAATGTTACTATTTTCCCTACAAACCCTGCAACAGAGACACCAACAGATGAGACAACCGTCAATCCTATTCCTGTTTCTTCAATTGACATTGGGGCCTCCTATGCCATGTTTGTAAATGAAACACTAAAGATAGAATTAAATATTACACCTGCAAATGCAACCTATAATTCTGTAAAGTGGTCTTCTTCTGACGAATCAGTTGCAATTGTAAACCAAGACGGTCAGGTTCTTGCATTACAAAAAGGAAATGTTTTTATCACCGTTGAAATCGATGGAAAAAAAGCAACCTGTTTCTTATCTGTTAATGAAAAACAGACTCCGGCTGAAACGACAACACAAACAGAAACTACTGAAAATTCGGATACTACTTCTGCTGTTTCAGACTCAACTTCTGTTGTAGAAACTTCAGCTACTTTCGAATCAACAATTACAGAAGAGACAACCACTACAGAAGAGACAACCACTACAGAAGAGACAACCACTACAGAAGAAACAACCACTACGGAAGAAACAACCGCTACAGGAGAGACAACTACTACGGAAGAAACAACCACTACGGAAGAAACAACCACCCCTGGCGAAGAAACAAGTACAAATGAAAATCCAGAAACTACTACGGAAGCAGTCCGTATACCAGTAAGTGCAGTTTACGTAAAGACACCTGCAGACATGGATGTCTACACAAGTAAACAATTAGAATACTCACTGACTCCTACGGATGCTACTTACCAAACAATACAGTGGTCTTCTTCTGACCCATCTACTGTTTATGTAGATGAAAAAGGAATTGTATATGCCCTAAAACCAGGTATTGCCATTATTACATTGAAAGTAGACAACAAATCAGCTGCAGTGGTTGTTACAGTTCGTACTCTAGAAACAACACCTGCAAGTATCGAAACTACACCGGAACAGACAACTGCAGAAACAACGACAGAAGAAACAACTGTAACGGAAACCACACCAAATCCTACAACTGCAGAAACAACTGTTCCTGCAGAACCAACTACGAACGTTCCTGAACAGTCAACCAGTGAAATTCCTGCTGAAACGACTTCAGATGTTCCTGAACAGTCAACCAGCGAAATTCCTGCTGAAACGACTTCAGATGTTCCTGAACAGTCAACCAGCGAAATTCCTGCTGAAACAACTTCAGATGTTCCTGAGCAGTCAACCAGCGAAATTCCTGCTGAAACAACTTCAGATGTTCCTGAACAGTCAACCAGCGAAATTCCTGCTGAAACGACTTCGAATGTTCCAGAACAGCCAACCAGCGAAATTCCTGCTGAAACGACTTCGAACATTCCGAATCAGCCAGGCAGTGAAATTCCTACCGAAACAACTACAAATCCTGCAGTGCCAGGACCAGCTACACCTACTACGACACAACCATCAAACCCTCCTGTTACAAATGTTGTACTTCCAAAAGCTCCTGCAAAAGTAACAGGTCTTAGTAAGAAAAATGCCAAAAAGAACAAAGTAACGATTCGCTGGAAAAAGCAGGCTTCTGGTATTTCTTATGAAATCTATCGTTATCATGCAAAGAAGGGAAAATACCAGTTATACAAGAGAACAAAGAAAAACTCTATTTTGATTAAAAATTTAAAGAAAAAAACAACCTATCGATTCCGTATCAGAGCATATCGTTATGCAAATGGTAAAAAACTCGTTGGTCGTTATTCAAACGTTTTAAAAGTAAAAATAACGAAATAATTATTTTATCCCTGTCTGTGGAAAAATCTGCAGGCAGGGATTTTTCTTGTTTATTCTTTTTCATTTCTATTTTTTTCATTTTTTTGCTGAAAAAAAACCTGTCATGTAGTAAGATAGAAAGGAATAAATTATTGAATCATTGGAGGATATTAGAATGTATATTACATGTCTTGATGTTGAAGGTGTATTAGTACCAGAAATCTGGGTTGCATTTGCAGAAGCAAGTGGCATCCCTGAATTAAAGAAAACAACCCGCGACGAACCAGATTATGATAAGCTGATGAACTGGAGACTCCAGATTTTAAAAGAACATGGACTCGGTCTGAAAGAAATTCAGGAAACAATTGCAAAGATTGATCCACTTCCTGGAGCAAAAGAATTTTTAGATGAGCTTCGTACTTTCAGTCAGGTTATTTTAATCAGTGATACATTTACACAGTTTGCAACACCATTAATGGAAAAGCTTGGATGGCCTACTCTTTTCTGTAACACATTAGAAGTTGCAGACAATGGTGAAATCACCGGATTTAAGATGAGAACTGAGCAGTCGAAATTAAGCACTGTAAAAGCACTTCAGTCTATCGGATTTGAAACAATTGCCAGTGGTGATTCTTATAATGACCTTGGTATGATCCAGGCAAGCAAGGCTGGTTTCCTTTTTAGAAGTACCGATAAGATTAAAGCAGACTATCCACAGATTCCTGCTTATGAGACATACGATGAATTATTAACTGCAATTAAAAATGCAATGAACTAATCTAAAAAAGACTGTTGCCTTACGAATCCACACAGATTCGTAACTGCAACAGCCTTTTTTTATTTAAAATCTAATCTTCCTTATAATCCATGCATACACGTACTGCCGTAAATGGTCTGACAAACGTATCTGCTACCTTTACATGTGCAGGATGAACAGCATATCCTTTTAAGGAATCCTCATCCTCAAATGTGCTGTCTAACATAACATCTGCATTTGCTGATGCAAGTGTCTCTGTCTGAACATGAATCTTTAACAGTCCCGGAATCTGTCCTGATAGTCCCTCTAGTCCTGTTTTAATATTGGCTTTGACTGTTTCTTTATCCTCAATTTCATCCTTTAACTGCCATAAAATAATATGATGAACCATAACTGTTTCCTCCTATACAGACTACTGTAATCTTGATAGCTGCTCTTTTACCTGAGCCATCATTTGTGTATATTTTTCCTGCTTTGCTCTTTCTTCTGCAATCTTTTTCTCCGGTGCTTTATTCACAAAGTTTGGATTTGAAAGCATTCCTTCTACTCTCTTCAGCTCTCCGGTTAAACGTTTTTCTTCCTTCTTTAAACGCTCAATTTCTTTGTCAATATCTACCAATTCTGCAAATGGCATATAAATTGCAGCCTGTGGAATCAATGCAGATACTGCATCTTCTGCAATGCCTTCTTTATCTGCCTGAACCTTTACTTCACTTGCATGTCCTAATGTTGCAAAGAAAACCTTTCCATTTTCAAAAATATCTCTTACTTTTGCATCATCAGAAACAACATAAACAGAAGCTTTCTTACTAGGTGGAACATTCATTCCTGTTCTTACATTTCTAATGGCACGAACAGCTTCTTTCATCATTTCTACTGCTTCTTCGTCCTCTGTAAATGCATATGCTTCTGTATATTCCGGCCACTTAGAAACCATAATAGAGTCTTCTTTATCCTGTAATGTATCAAAAATTTCTTCTGTAACAAACGGCATATATGGATGTAATAATTTCAAAGCATCTACTAAAACCGTCTTTAATGTCCATAACGCAGCTTTCTTTGTCTGGTCTTCTTCGTTGTATAATCTTGGTTTTACCATCTCAATGTACCAGTCACAGAATTCTTCCCAGATAAAGTTATAAATCTTATCTGCTGCAATTCCCAATTCGTATTTATCCATATTCTCTGTGACATCTTTTACTACATGATTGACTTTTGCTAAAATCCACTTATCTGCATTGGTAAGCGTGTCTTTTACATCCTCAAAGCTCGTATCGCTTACTTCTTCTAGTCCTTTTTGCATCATAATAAAACGGGAAGCATTCCATACTTTATTTGCAAAGTTACGTGAAGCTTCTACACGCTCCCAATAAAAACGCATATCATTTCCAGGTGCATTTCCGGTAATTAATGTAAAACGAAGTGCATCTGCACCATATTTTTCAATTACATCTAAAGGATCCACACCATTTCCAAGAGACTTACTCATTTTTCTTCCCTGAGAATCTCTGACAAGCCCATGAATCAGTACCGTATGGAACGGAGTCTTTCCTGTATGCTCAATACCAGAAAAGATCATACGGATTACCCAGAAGAAAATAATATCATATCCGGTTACTAATACATCTGTTGGATAGAAATAATCAAATTCTTCTTTTTTCTCCGGCCATCCTAAAGTTGAAAATGGCCATAATGCAGAACTAAACCAGGTATCTAATGTATCTGGATCCTGTCTCATCGGCTTTCCACACTTTGGACAACATGCAGTTGCTTCTTTCGTAACCACTGTTTCTCCACAATCATCACAATAAAATGCAGGTATCTGATGTCCCCACCATAATTGTCTCGAAATACACCAGTCACGAATATTTTCTAACCAATGATAATACGTCTTATCAAAGTGTCCCGGAACAAACTTTGTATCTCCATTTTTTACAGCATCAATGGCAGGTTTTGCTAATGGTTTCATTTTTACAAACCACTGCTTTGATACTCGAGGTTCTACTGTTGTGCCACAACGATAGCAAGTACCAACGTTATGTTCATGATCTTCAATTTTAACCAGAGCACCTTCTTTTTCTAAATCTTCTACAATGGCTTTTCGTGCCTCATAACGATCCATTCCGGAATATCTGCCATAACCTTCTACAATCTTCGCATCTTCCGTCATAACATTAATGACTGGTAAATGATGTCTTAACCCAACTTCAAAGTCATTAGGGTCATGTGCCGGTGTAATCTTAACCACACCTGTTCCAAAATCGATTCCTACATAATCATCAGCAACAATCGGAATCTCTCTGTGAACGATTGGTAAAATAACATTCTTTCCAACCAGATGCTTATATCTGTCATCATTTGGATTCACTGCAATGGCCGTATCACCAAGTAATGTCTCTGGTCTTGTGGTTGCAAGCTGAACATAGCCGCTTCCATCTGCAAGCTGATATCTCAAATGCCAGAACTTACCTGCCTGATCTTCGTATTCAACTTCTGCATCTGAAATAGATGTAAGGCAGTGTGGACACCAGTTGATAATTCTTTCTCCACGATAAATAAGACCCTTATTATACAAATTAACAAAAACTTCTTTTACTGCCTTGCTGCATCCTTCATCCATGGTAAAACGTTCCCGGTCCCAATCGCAGGAAGAACCCATTTTACGAAGCTGTTTTACAATATTTCCACCATATTGTTTTTTCCACTCCCAGACACGATCTAGAAACTTTTCTCTTCCAAGAGATTCTTTTGATTCTCCCTCTTTTTTAATTGCTTCCACTACCTTTGCCTCTGTTGCAATGGAAGCATGGTCTGTACCCGGAATCCAGAGTGCTTCAAATCCCTGCATTCTCTTGTAACGAATCAGAATATCCTGCATGGTATTATCTAATGCATGACCCATGTGTAACTTACCTGTAATATTAGGTGGTGGCATAACAATTGTAAAAGGTTTCTTACTTCTGTCCACCTCTGCATGAAAATATTTTTTCTTTTCCCACTTCTCATAAAGACGATCTTCAATCTCAGCAGGATTATAATTCTTCTCTAATTCCTTCATTCTTTCTATCCTTTCAAAATATTTGTCCTGTGTTTTTGGCACGCAATAAAAAATGCCCTCTGTTAAAGCTTTCACTCTAACAAAGGGCGCTATATCCATAATAACGCGGTACCACCTTATTTGTCACTCCTCTTATCCGATAACGGGGACGAACCGTCATGCACTACTAACAAACTGCTTTGGCACATGCTGTTCAAAAGCTACCTTCATAAACACTTCCTGAAAAAGCCTTCCAGCCAGCGGGCTCTTCTCTCTGCACAGGGTTTTTTACTACTCCTCTTTTTCACTACATTTATTACATTCCTACTTTGTTCAGACTTTCTAAACTACATCATTATTCTAGTGTATGCATTCTGATTTGTCAAATGCTTTTTCCATCATCCGTTCCTCAAACTGCTCATAAAAATCCCTTGTGACATCATACGGCTGTAGAAAAAATGTCTGCAATAACTGCATAGTAATTTCTTTTACTTTTTTATCCTCTGCATTCTTAATCTCTTCTTCTACATTCTTCAGATAATAATGCCATTTTGAAATAAAATTCTCATACTGTTTTAGTTGTGGAATTCCCAGCCACTTTTGAATCTTAAGCTTGGTTCGATTTGATTTTTTACATTCATGAACCTGCAAAAAATACTCAAATCCACCATTTTCATAAATTCTTCCTAACGGAAATAACCGACAGATTCCAGGTCTTGCTAAATGTATACTGCATCTGCCTTCTGCATTCAAAAATACACACTGGTCTGTTCCCTCTACCATCTTCAGACTTGGAAGAATCACATGATCAATCACATGTAACTCTAAATAATTCGATATCAGCTGATCAAAGCCTGTCTGCAACTGCTTTTCTAACTGATAAATGTCATATGGATCTAACACAATATAAGTGCCAACATTTCTGCAACAATCTGAGCATCCTGCACAGTCATTGCACCCTAGTTTGACTAAATCATTCGCATGATATCTTTTTCCATCTGAGACTTCATCCATATCCCAATTACGTTCCATTCTTTACTCCATTCTGTACCGACAAAAGTTCTGTCCTTTTTTACAAATAATTACCCTAATCAAGCTTATAAGGTGTTACCTGATATACATAATAATTCAGCCAGTTACTATATAAACAATTTGAATTCGCTCTCCAGGTTAAAAGCGGTGTCTGATTGATATCATTCTGCGGATAATAATTGACAGGCATCTGTATCTCAATCCCCTTCTCTAAATCTCTGCGGTATTCCTTGTCTAACGTAAGTCTGTCATATTCAGAATGACCGGTCACAAAAATCTGTTTTCCATCTTTTGCAACAATAATACTGCTTCCTGTCTCCTCCGATGCCGCTAGTACTTTTAAATCCGGATGATTGGCAACTGCTTCCTCATCAATTCCTGTATATCTAGACTGCGGTGCATAAAATACATCATCAAATCCACGAACCAGAGGTACTTTTCGATGTAACACCTTATGCTTATATACACCAAATAATTTCTTTTCTAATTGAATCTTTTGGATTCCATAATGATGATACAAGCCCGCCTGTGCACCCCAGCAGATATGAAAAGTACTTGTAACATGATCATTCGACCAGTCCATAATCTCCTGCAGTTCCTTCCAGTAGATTACATCTTCAAAATCTAACTGCTCTACCGGAGCACCTGTAATAATCAATCCGTCAAATTTTCGATTCCTGACCTCTGAAAATGTCTTGTAAAATTTATTTAAATGACTGGCCGGTGTATGCTTTGAAGTATAACTTTCCACACACAGAAATGTTAAATCCACCTGTAATGGTGTATTTGAAAGCATACGTAAAAACTGAATCTCCGTATCTTCCTTTAATGGCATCAGATTCAAAAGTGCAAGTTTTAATGGACGAATCTCCTGATTGATTGCCCTGTTTTCATCCATAATGAAAATATTTTCCTTTTCAATAATTGCCTTTGCCGGCAAATCGCCTCTAACCTTAATCGGCATTTTATCACCTACTTTCTTGTATCTATCACTCATAAAATTACGGATTCGATACAACATGAAATGATTCTGTTATTCAGAAATCATATCTAAAAAATCCTGTTCTGTAATAATTTCTACTCCTAATTCTTTTGCCTTTTTATTCTTAGAAGAATTCGATTCGATATCATTATTAATTAAATAACTTGTTTTTTTCGTCACACTTCCTGTTGCCTTTCCTCCAAGTAACTCAATCTTATCTTTTAATTCATTTCTATTGGCAAAATGCTCTAAGCTTCCTGTAATGACAAATGTTATTCCATCTAAAATCTTCTCAGCCATCTCTGTCTGTTCCTGCTCAAATTCAATCTCCTGTAACAAATCATCCACAATCTTCTGATTCTGCGGTTGTTGAAAATAAGAGAAAAATGTTCGGGCAATCACATCCCCAACTCCGTCAATTGCCGCTAATGCATCCACACCTGCACTTCGTACTGCATCAAAATTATTCTGAAAATGTCGACAGATCATTTTCGCATTCGATAAACCAATATTGGCAATTCCTAAACTGTAAAGAAACTTCGCCGGAATTACCTTTCTGGAACGTTCAATGGCTGTTATTAAATTTTCATAAGATTTTTCTTTAAATCCTTCCATCTGTATGATCTCATCTTTGTGCTTCGATAGATGATATACATCTGCTAATTCTCTCAAAAATCCATGTGTAATAAATTTTTTGATTGTTTCTTCCGACAATCCTTCTATATTCATCGCATTTCTGGATACAAAATGTGTAAATCTCTTAATATGCTTTGCACTACAGTCCTGATTCGGACAAATTAATGTCTTAACTCCGTTCTCATTCCGGATCTCAGTTACCTGTCCACATGCAGGGCATTCTGTTGGAATCTTAATCTTTCCACTTCTTGTTAAATTCTCTTCAATCTGTGGAATAATCATATTTGCCTTGTATACCTGAATCTCATCGCCCTCTCCAAGCTGCAGTTCTTCTACAATACTGACATTGTGTACACTTGCACGACTTACTGTTGTACCCTCTAATTCAACCGGTTCAAATACAGCAACCGGATTAATCAGCCCGGTCCTGCTCGGAGACCATTCAATATATTTTAAGGTTGTCTGTGCCAGTTCATCTTTCCATTTAAAGGCCAGACCATTTCTTGGAAACTTCGCTGTGCTACCAAGCGACTGTCCATATGCAATATCATTAAATACAACTACCAGCCCATCAGAAGGAATATCATAGGTCTGAATCTTATCTGCAAAATAAGAAACCTGTCCTGGAAGTGTCAGACGATTCACAAGAAAATGTTCTACCACATCAAATCCCTGCTGCTCTAACCATTGAAACTGATTCTGTACCGAATTGTGGAAATCAACACCATCTGCTTTAATTAATGCAAAAGCAAAAAAGAATACATTTCTCTTAGCCGTAATTTCATTACTCAATTGTCTGACAGAGCCTGCGCATAAATTACGCGGATTCTTATACTTTCCTGCTTCATCGTCTATCGAATCATTTATTTTTTGGAAATCAGAATACTTAATCACTGCTTCTCCACGAAGAATTAACTCACCTTTGTATTCAATCGATAATGGAATGTTCTTAAATGTTCTCGCATTATTCGTTACTACTTCTCCGACCTCTCCATTCCCTCTTGTGACAGCTTTTTGAAGTTTTCCATCCTGATAAGTTAATACAATTGTCAAACCATCTAATTTCCAGGAAAGCAATCCATCCTGTTCCCCTAAAAAATCAGCTAAAACCTGTACATCCTTTGTTTTATCTAAGGATAACATTGGTTTCTCATGAACTTCTTTGGGCAGCTGGCTCATTACTTCATAACCAACATGAATCGTCGGACTATCCGATAACACAACTCCTGTCTCTTTTTCAAGAATGACAAGCTCATCATAGAGCTTGTCATATTCAAAGTTACTCATTATTTCTGTGTTCTTCTGATAGTATGCCTCACCAGCCCGGTTTAATATACCGACTAATTCCTTCATTCTATCTAATTTTGCCATTCCAATCCCTCTTTATCTGCATTCCCTGCAGTTCTTTCTTTTTCCTTATGAATTAATCTCAGCTAAAATTCCCTTAATCTCTTCATCTGTAACATTCCGATACATGCCTGGCTCTAAATTACCAAGTTCAATATTCATGATTCTGGTTCTCTTAAGTCCCTTCACACGATATCCTAACTCTTCACACATCCGTCGAATCTGGCGATTATATCCCTGTGTCAGGATGATTTTAAATAACTTATCCCCAATCTGTTCTACCTGACATGGACGGGTTGTGACACGAAACTTCTTCTTATCTTTGTCGAATTGCGTAATGGTAACTCCTTCCCGCATCTTCGAAATAAAATTCCAATTAATAGACTTATTCACAGCTACTACATATTCCTTTTCATGGAATGTAGATGCCTTCATCATCTTATTCACAATAGATCCGTCATTCGTCAAAAGAATTAATCCCGTAGAATCTTTATCTAAACGTCCCACCGGATAAATTCTTTTCTCAATGTGAATGACGTCTACAATATTATTCGGAACACTTCGATTCGTGGTACATTCAATTCCTTCTGGTTTATTATATGCAATCAGTACCAGTTCCTCATCTAATTCAATTCGTAGCAGACCCATCATAACTTCATCATTTCTTGTTACTTTCATACCGGGAACGGCAACTTTTCCATTCACAGTAATCTTCCCTGACTGAATCAGTTCATCTGCTTTTCTTCTTGAGCAAAAACCTGCATCACTGATAAATTTGTTCAAACGCATTGGTCCTAAATCTTCTCTGTCTCCCAACATGCTTTTTGTCCGCTTTGTAGCTGATTCGTTCGTTTTTAAAAATTCTGCACTCTTCTGGCTTCTTTCCTCGAAACGCTCTGTGTTCTTCTGTGCTGCCCCCTTTGGTTTACGATTCATGAATCCCTTTTTCTTAAAAGATGGTACATCTTTCGTTCTCTCTTTCTTCTTGAAATACATATCCTTACCTCTGCTTTAAAAATCTCTTTTTCTCATATACATTACCTTATATTAACATATTTCTAAATGTGCCGCAAGCATTCCATATCAGAAGATAAAAAGATTCTTATGTTTTTTTCAGTCAAATCAGCCAAAAAAAGACATACCATAAATGGTATGCCCTTTTCTCATTCTGATTTTAAAAAATTATTTTGCCTTTACTGCTACTGTCTTTCCTGCATCAGAAGTAACTGTAATCTTATTACCTGCAACCTTTACTGTGTTATATGCAGATACCTTAACAAAATATGTCTTATTCTTCTTTAATCCCTTAATTGTCTGTGAAGTCTTCTTTGCTGTTACAGTCTTTGTTGTCTTTGCTGTAAACTTCTTGCTTGTAGAATACTGAACTTTATATCCCTTTGTATTCTTCTTATTTGCTGTCCACTTAACAACAACTGCTTTATTCTTTGCTTCTGCTGTTGTAGCTGTTACAGCTGCTGGTGCACGAAAAGCCTTAAATGTCTTTTTATTCTTCTTTGCATACTTAGCAGCTGTAGAATTTGCGTATCCATAAACAACTGTCTTCTTTGCAATCGCATTTTTGCTTCCCATCTTACATTTCTTGTTTAAAACAGCAACTGTCTTTACTGTATTATCAAACTGTACAGACTTAACAGAAGTTACTTTATCGCTTACAACAATATTCTTTAAGCTCTTTGCATCCTTAAATGCAACATCAATAACAGTCTTTACTGTATTAGGCATTACATAAGAAGCTGTCTTCTTACCTGGTGCATATCTTAAAAGCTTTGTCTGTTTCTTATCATATAAATTACCCTTAATACTGCTGTAATTCTTATTTGATTTATTTACATTGATATTCTCAACACTGTCTGCAAATGCTGCTGAAGAAACATTTGTTACAGTCTTTGGAAGTGTAATGGTCTTCAAATTCGTGCATCCGGAAAATGCATTTCTACGAATCTCTTTTACACCATCTGGAATCTGAACATTTGTTAAATTAGGACAGTCTGCAAATGAATCAGAATTCAAAATTGCCATACTTGTTGGAAGTACAACACTCTGAAGATTCTTACATGTATCAAATGCATTGCTATATAATCCAGTTGTTCCTTCTGGTACTGTAAAGCTTGCATCTGCCTTACCTGGTGCATATACAACTAATGTCTTCTTGTCTGCCTTGTATAAATTTCCATTGTCACTTGTATAAACCTTGCTTCCTGCTGCTACATTGATTGTCTCTACAGAGCTGTCTACAAATGCTGTATCAACATAGTTTAATGATGCTGGAAGATTTACAACTTTAAGATTTGTACATCCCTTAAATGCAGCACTGTCTAAATCAGAAACGCCTTCTGGAATTGTAAGCTTCTGAACATATGTATTTCCTTCAAGTCCTACACATGTAACATGGTAAATCTTACCATTTGATTCTATTGTCTGTGGAATTGTTACATCAGCAGCTGTACCATTATATGCTACGATTTCTGCATCTGCTCCATTCTCATCTGCTTCAATTCTGTACTTAAAATCTCCAGCTGTTCCTGTTGTTGCTGCCTTTGCCTCGTTAACCCCGCCTGTTACTGCAACTGCTCCTAAAACAAGCGCTGTGGCTGATAAAACCTTGATTCCTGTTTTCATTGAATATGCCTCCTCATTTTCATTATAAAATTGTGTGCAGGTTCTGCATCACTTGTCATAACACTCTGCCCAAAAAGGACATCTCTCAATTACTTTTTATAGCACTAATTCTCATTTTAGTCAAGTTAAATTGTCTATATTACATTAAAAATCCTCCTAAGCAGACATGTTCTGTCCACTTAAGAGGATATCTGATTCTATCTTCTGCTGAAAAATATAATTAGCAAATTCCCTGAGCAAGCATAGCATCTGCTACCTTCTCAAATCCGGCAATATTAGCACCAACTACATAGTTTCCTTCGAAACCATACTTCTTAGCAGCATTGTCTAAGTTGTGGAAAATGTTAACCATGATTCCCTGTAACTTAGCATCTACTTCTTCGAATGTCCAGCTAAGTCTTTCGCTGTTCTGAGACATCTCAAGTGCAGATGTAGCAACACCACCGGCATTAGCAGCCTTACCAGGTGCAAATAATACCTTGTTAGCCTGTAAGTACTCTGTAGCTTCTAATGTTGTAGGCATGTTAGCACCTTCTGCAACTGCGATACATCCGTTTGCTACTAAAGCCTTTGCATCTTCAAGATCAAGTTCATTCTGTGTAGCACATGGAAGAGCGATATCACATTTTACTGTCCAGACACCCTTTCCTTCATGATACTGTGCACTTGGTCTTGCAGCTGCATATTCTGTTAATCTTGCTCTCTTAACTTCCTTCACTTCCTTAAGTAAAGCAACATCGATTCCTTCTGGATCATAAATCCATCCTGTTGAATCAGAAACAGTAACAACCTTAGCTCCCATTTCCTGTGCCTTCTGTGTTGCATAGATAGCAACATTACCAGCTCCGGAAACACATACCGTCTTACCTGCAATATCAATGTTATTGCACTTTAACATCTCTTTTGTAAGATATAATAAACCGTATCCTGTTGCTTCTGTTCTTGCAAGTGATCCACCATAAGATAATCCCTTACCTGTAAGAACGCCTTCGTAAACGCCTCTGATTCTCTTATACTGTCCAAACATATATCCGATCTCTCTGGCACCTGTTCCGATATCTCCGGCAGGAACATCTGTATCAGCTCCGATATATTTGCATAACTCTGTCATAAAGCTCTGGCAGAATGCCATAACTTCTCTATCTGATTTACCCTTAGGATCAAAGTCAGATCCACCTTTACCACCACCGATTGGGAGTCCTGTTAAAGAGTTCTTAAAGATCTGCTCAAATCCAAGGAATTTAATAATACCTAAGTTAACTGAAGGATGAAGTCTTAAACCACCCTTGTAAGGTCCGATTGCACTGTTAAACTGCACTCTGTATCCTGTATTAACCTGAACCTGTCCTTTATCATCAACCCAAGGTACTCTGAACTTAATCTGTCTCTCTGGATTCACGATTCTCTCTAATAAGGCTTCTTTCTTAAACTTTTCCTCATTAGCCTCAACTACTGGTCTTAATGACTCTAATACTTCTTTCACCGCCTGATGAAATTCTGGTTCTGCAGGATTCTTTTCAATTACCTGTGCAATTACCTCATCAACATATGACATAATAATGTCCCTCCTTTTAATTATACTGATACTAAAAACCTGTCGATATACGACAATGTATTCTGCTTAGTCAGAATACATATATGTAAACATGCAAACACATGTCCCATCCATCACATAACTTTCTAAGACATATCTGCACTCTTTATGCATGAATAATGTCTACAATTTATTTACTTTCCCTATAATAATACTACGAAGCGTTAGTCGTAGCAAGTAAAATTGTCGTCTTTAGAGATAATTTTCTAATTCTTTGTATAATTTTTGCATTTCTTCTTCCGTACCAATCGTAATTCGTAAATAATTATCGATTCCCGGAGTATTGAAATGTCTGACATAAATTTTCTTTGTACGCAGATATTGGAAAATATCCTCTGCTTTTGCTGTTTCGTGTTCTGCAAAAATGAAATTTGCCTGTGAATCCGGAAAATGAAATCCTAATTCTTTTAATTTCACTTTTGCCTCTTCTCTTGTCTGAATAATCTTTTTTAAGGTTGACTGAAAATATGCAACATCACGCACTGCCTCACAGCCGATTTGCAATGAAGTCTGATTCATCGTATAGGAATTATAAGAAAATTTAACATCATTCATTGCCTGAATCAGTTTTGGATTTCCCATAGCAAACCCAATTCTCATTCCAGCCATTGCTCTTGATTTCGAAAATGTCTGAACAATCAGAAGATTGTCATACTTTTCTATTAATGGAAGTGCTGATTTTCCGCCAAAATCAATATATGCTTCATCTACAATTACAATTACGTCCTGATTGTGAGCAACAATCTCTTCAATTGTATCAAGGGATTCTAATACTGCCGTTGGAGCATTCGGATTTGGGAAAATGACACCTCCATTTTCTTTATAGTAATCTTCCTTCACGATATGGAAAGACTCATCTAAAGGCTGGCATTCATATGGTATACGATATAAATCTGCCCACACCGGATAAAATGAATAGGTAATATTTGGAAATAAGATCGGTTTGTCACTATTAAAAAATGTTAAAAAAGCAGTTCCAAGTACATCATCAGAACCAACTCCGACAAATACCTGGTTCTGATTCAGATGATAATAATCTGCTAAAACCTTTGTAAGACTCTCTGCCGCAGGATCCGGGTAAAGACGCAGACAATCCGGATCAAAATTTTCTAAAATCTTTTTTACACCAGGTGCAGGCGGATACGGACATTCATTCGTATTTAATTTAATCATTCCTTCCTGATTCGGTTGTTCTCCCGGAACATACGGTTCTACTTTTCTAATATTTTTTTCCCATGCTTTCATTCCTGTTTCTCCTTTCCTATTAATTCTTCTGCAAGTTCCTGAAAGGCTTTCAAAGATCTCTGTATCGTTTCATACGCAACGCAATAAGCAATTCTTACATACCCCGGACAGGCAAAAGAAGATCCCGGAACAATAATAATATTTTTCTTCTTGGCCTCCCGGCAAAATTCTTTTTCGTCCTTACATGGTGATTTTACAAACAGATAAAAAGCACCTTCTGGTTTGATACATTCAAATCCATATGATTTTAATGATTCATACAGAAGCTTTCTATTCCTGTCGTAATATGCAATATCTGTCGATTCCTCTAAACATCTTGCTACTGCTTTCTGCATCAGGGATGGGGCATTTACAAATCCAAGAACTCTTGTAGCAATGGCGGCCCCTGTAATCACATCATCCGCATCATCCATTTCAGATGGCAGCACCAGGTAACCGATTCTTTCTCCCGGAAGTGAAAGCGATTTACTAAAAGAATATCCTACAATTGTATTTCTGTAATAGTTCGTCAGATATGGAACTTCCACACCATCAAAAGCTAATTCTCTGTATGGTTCATCTGAAATCAGATAAATAGAAGTCTGATATTCCTTTTGTTTTCTTTCTAAGATCTCTGCCATCTTCTGAATGGTCTCTTCACTATAGACAACACCTGTCGGATTATTTGGTGTATTAACAATAACAGCTTTTGTTTTTGCTGTTAACTTCTTTTCAAACTGAGCTAAATTAGGCTGGAATGTTTTCGTATCCGGTTCAACTTCAATTAAAACACCATCATAATTATCCACATATGCACGATACTCTAAAAAATAAGGTGCAAACGTCACAACTTCGTCTCCCGGATTAAGAAGTGTTTTTAAAATGGAATTTAAACCACCTGCTGCACCAACGGTCATACAAATGTTATTCTCTGTAAAATGAGTTCCAAATCTTTTATTTAAAGATTTTGCAATTTCACTCCTTACCTCTGGATAACCTGCGTTACTCATATATCCATGCACTTCATAAGAAGATTCTGTATCTAAAATATCCTTTATTGCCTCATCAACTTTTTCTGGTGCCGGAACATTTGGATTTCCCAAACTAAAATCATATACATTCTCTGGTCCATAAAGTGCTGCAAGTCTTTTTCCTTCTTCAAACATCTCTCTAATTGCAGAATTATTGCTTGCAAGCTTCTTCATTTTTTCTGAAATCATTCGCTATTCACCCTTTCTTATTCGCTCAGACAATATCCCTTTTCCTTAATAACTGCTACAACCTGATCTACGTATTTTTTACAAATCTCATCTGTCGTTGCTTCTACCATCACACGTACTACCGGCTCTGTACCACTTTCACGTACCAAAATTCTTCCTTCTTCTCCTAATTCTTTTGCTACCTGTGCTACCTTTGCCTGTACGTCCGCATCTTCCTGTGCCTCTTTCTTATCCGTAACACGTACATTTTGCAATAACTGTGGATAAATTTTTACCTCTTCTGCAAGCTTTGACAATGTCGTCTTTTTTTCTAATAAAACTTCCATAATCTTTAAAGAAGTTAAGATTCCATCTCCGGTAGTTGCATACTTACTAAAAATAATATGACCAGACTGTTCACCACCTAAACGATGTCCATGATTGCTCATATTCTCGTATACATATTTATCACCAACTGCAGTCTTCTCATAAGAGATTCCTTCCCTGTCAAATGCTTTATACAGGCCAAGATTAGACATAATCGTAGTCACAACGGTATTATTAATAAGTTCACCGGTTTCCTTCATATATTTACCACAAATATATAAAATCATATCGCCATCGACAAGATTTCCTTTTTCATCTACACAAAGGCAGCGGTCCGCATCGCCATCATAAGCAAATCCAACATCTAAACCATTCTCTACTACATACTTCTGTAATGATTCAATATGTGTAGAACCACAATTCGTATTGATATTCGTTCCATCCGGCTGATTATGAATCACGTGTGTCTCTGCGCCTAATGCATCAAAAACACTCTTAGCAATATTAGAGGAACTGCCATTTGCACAGTCGAGTCCAACCTTCTTTCCTTTGTAGGAACGGATTGCCAAAGATATCAGATAACCCATATAACGGTTTCTTCCAGCGGAATAATCAGTTGTCTTTCCGATATTTTCTCTCGTTGCAAATGGAATCTCTTCCATTTCTCCATCTAAATATTTCTCTATTTCAACAATCACAGATTCTTCTAATTTTTCTCCCTTAGAATTAATCACTTTAATTCCATTATCATAAAACGGATTATGACTTGCAGAAATCATAATTCCGCAGTCAAAATCTTCTGTTCTGACCACATAAGAAACACTCGGTGTAGTAGTAACATGTAACAGATATACATCTGCACCTGAAGCTGTCAGGCCCGCAACCAATGAATATTCAAACATATAGCTGCTTCTTCTTGTATCTTTTCCAATTGCAACCGTACACTTCTTATTCCGTCCGTAATACCATCCTAAAAATCGTCCTACTTTGTATGCATGTTCCACAGTCAGATTCACATTCGCCTCTCCGCGGAATCCATCTGTGCCAAAATACTTGCCCATATAAGCCTCCTTCTATATCATTCACTTATTTTTAAATTTAGACCTTGTTTCATCATACCAAATATTATAGTTTTTGGCAATAACTGTGGGCTAAATTGCTCCGTTCTTCTAACGTTAAGTTCATCCATTCTTCATATGTAATTTTTGCTTCCTCCATTTTCTGATTACAGCTCCTGCATATATTTACATCTTTTCTTCTTGTACTTTTACTTACCAGTACAAACTTCTCGCAATTTTTACATAAATAAATTTTAATCATAACTCCTCTTTTCTTTCTTCTGTCTTTTGACACACATTTTGTCCTGCCTTTCCTATTTTACACTATCTTTTTTCCTTTTTTTGTCGAAGTACGTCGACTGAAAAAAAGTGACATTTTTTCATTCTCTTGTTATAATATAGTTGTAAATAGATAGTTTCTATTTCCCATTACTATCTACGAATTATTTGTTAGCAACATTTACACGCATCGTATACTGCTTTATTTTAGTATCATTATTTATAATGTGCATAACAGAATCTCTTAGAAAGGACGATATAACATGGAAAATGTGAATTCGAATATGGATTCGATAAAGGATAGGTTAAAAACATTAGAAACTGAAAATGCGATTTTACGAAAAAAATTAGAATATGAATCTGCCAAACATAAAGACTGGAAAAAACTCGCCATGAGTTTTCATGATACGTTATGGAAGATGATAGATCATTATATGATAGCCGAAAAAAATCACGGGTAGCAGCTGCTCCCGTGATTTTTAAATTAATTTTTCTTTCTGAAAATATGAAATTTCTTCTTTTCTGTTTTCTCTGGTTCTAAAGTCTCTTCCGTCTCTTCTTTTTCCTGTTGCTTCTTTTCTTCCTGTTTCTGCTGTGCTTTTAAAACAAAATCATCCTCTCTGTCATAAAACGGAGTACTATCTTTTGCTGCACTTTCTCCAAATCGGTCTGTAACAGATACCATATTTAACTTTGTCATATCATCAAGACGATCTCTTGCTGCACCTGCAATTCCTCTAAAAATCTCATTCAGTTCCTGTTCTGAATCTAAATCGGCGTCAATGACAATTAAATATCCCGGAACTTCATTCTGAATCATAACACGAAGCCATGCTTTTTTTACCTGCTCCATAGTACGCAGATACTCTCTGATATCTTCTGCAAGCATAACCGGAAATTCCTGTGGATCACCAATCATCACTTTTTCTCCCGGTTTAAATCTCTGCTGGCGTATTCCATTTACAACATCTTCTTTTTTATTTCTAAGATGATTTACTGTTTCACGATTCAAAATAACATTATCTGAAAATGGATTCACTACAAATCCCTCTGCATTTTTATTATTGTCCATCATTAAAAGATAATCTTCAAAATTCATAAGAACGGTTGTCGGATCCTCTTCCCCAAAGATTCCCCACTTATGTACTTCTTCCATATCGGTAAATGCAGGATAAAATAACTGGCCATTCGGTGCTGATAATAATGGAAACTGTATCTTTGCCTGATCATCTACAAACTGCTCTCCCTCATCATTCGTCTGAATCTCAGCCTCAATATTTACCACAATCAATAATCGTGCACGCATTGCAATTTCTTCATAAACTCTTCCTATGGTTTCTGAAGTTTTTTCTGCTTTTGCATCCTGCATATATTTTTTTAAATCTGGATTTTCTATTATCTGGTTCACTCTTAACATTACTTTTTACCACGCCTTTCCGTATCAAATTCTTTGATACTATCCTTTTGCCTTCTCTTATCGGTTGGAAGAAAATACATCTAAAATACTGTCTACACCATATTTTTCAGAAACACTTCTGACACCCATCTGAATCTCTTCTCTGCTGTAATCATGTTCCTCAAGGAAATCATCATCCTTTTCATTTAGATGAGAATAAAATAATAATGCAATCTTTAATGCTTCTTTATCTTTTCCATCTACAATCTCATATAACTGATTCTCTGCTTCATTGATCTCTCCCCTGTCAATCATGC
The DNA here is from genome assembly GCA_934339365.1 of uncultured Lachnospiraceae bacterium. Classification (GTDB taxonomy): domain Bacteria; phylum Bacillota; class Clostridia; order Lachnospirales; family Lachnospiraceae; genus UBA3212. The sequence goes on from CAKRHW010000001.1 coordinate 356,739, forward strand.
GGATAAAATCATCATATGAATCTCGTCCTTCTCTCGTCTGCAGTACTTCTTCCTTTGGTGTGTCAGCATCAATATGAAATACAAGTTTTAATATCGTGCGGATTGCCTCACTAATTACTCTCATAATAAAATCCTGTTTAAACATTTTCTCCTCCAATCATTACACTCTTTTTCTGAGTCTACTGTTTCTATTTTGATACATTTTCAAAAAAAATCAATAGTTTTTTACATTGTTGTCTAAAATTTTTTATCATTTTAGTAATTTAACTTAAATATGCTGTCATCTAACATGAATTTTGCCGTATTTCTCAAAACAAGAATATCTGTATATTCCTTTTCTGGTTTTAAAGTACTGATTCCATTATGATAATATCTTGTATCAATAACTGTGACCTGTTCAAAATGATTCAGTAAAAATGGCAGCATACAGTGTGCATAGGAATCTTTTAAAACAAGAAGTTTCTTTCCATTGTGTATCGAAGTTTTAATATCCACAACCGGATGATTTCCATCTAAATACACCAGATACTTATCCTTTTCCTCTAAATGTTTTTTTACATAAATATCCTTTTGAATTTTATTTTTATCTTTATTATATTGGAACAGTCCGTTATAGAGCACCTTATAAGAAATATTGCCCTTCCATTGATATAAATCAATTTCATCTGCCTCTTTTGCATAACAGATTTTTGACTGGTTTGTTCCTAAGAATGAATCCGAAACTTTCTCCTTTTTAAAGTCACTTAATGCATAAGGTTTTATGCCACAGGCCTCTGCCCACTGTTCATAGCCATAATAAGCACCTAAAGCATTCCAGTGATGATCTGTTTTATAGTAAATATATTCTGACTTATGTGCTTCTAAACTCTCTGTCGCATCTAAAAATGTACCACCTGGAACAACAGACTGAATCTGTGTAAGTAATTTTGTTTCATCATATGGTACTGCAAAATCCGGTAGCTTTTCCTTTAAAATCATCGCTGCCGTTGGAACCATCATAACCTTCACATGATCATTCCCAAGCTTTTGTGCATAATTCGTAATAAATGTCCCAAGCTCTTCTACATTATCGGTAACCTGTTTTGTATCAAAAGACTCTTCATTATACTTCCGAATCAAATAGTTATCTTTTGCAAAATAAACATCATTCACATCTTTTTTCTGTAACAGCAATTCATTTCTCGTCTTAAGCTCCATAAACTGATCTCTCAAAATAAACTGATCGGATAAATACGTTTCATAATCCTTGCCAAAGCTTCCATCAAAAAAGGGTTTCTTACTAAACTCCGGCATCTTTGCAAGATAACGGTTTTCCGTCTCTGATTTTTCTGTATCTGGTTTCAGCACAGTCCAAATGCTGATTCCATAAATTAATGTCAGAAAAACTACGATTGGAATAATATGATTTTTCTTCAACTGTGCCACCTCCTAAAATCTGAAATATAAGAATGGATTAAATGATGCATCTACTAAATATGCCACTGACAAAAGAAAAACTACCAGAATAAATATGCATTCGCAAACCATTCCTGTCGTTTCTCTTTTTTCTAAAATCTTTCGACAAAGTTTTGCCGGAAAATCTGTAGATCCGATACATAAAATAAGAAGCAAAACAAGATTACTAACTAACAGATAGATTGCCGTATGGTCAACTAATCCTGCCTGTCCCATTCCAAACATTGCCTTAAAATATCCCATCTTTAAGTGCATATCCGGATAAGCAAAGATTGCCCATCCAAACACAACAAGAAGCATTGTATAAACTCTTCCTACAAATCGTGGCACTTTTTCTAATACTTTTAGCAAAAATGTTTTCTCTAAAATCAAAAAGAATCCGAAATATACACCCCACAAAATGAAATTCCATGCTGCTCCATGCCATAAACCGGTCAAAAACCATACTACACAAATATTTATAATCTGTCTTCGAATTCCTTTTCGGTTTCCTCCTAATGGAATATACACATATTCCTTAAACCAGGTTCCTAAGGAAATATGCCATCTTCTCCAGAAATCTGTAATTGATTTTGACATATATGGATAATTAAAATTCTCTAAGAACTTAAATCCAAACATCTCACCAAGTCCGATTGCCATATCTGAATATCCAGAAAAATCAAAATAAATCTGGAATGTATATGCAAGAATGCCAATCCATGCACTCAGTGTAGAAAGTTCATCTGCTGCATAAGAACTAATCTGTGTCCAGACCAAGCCAATATTATTTGCAAGCAGGACTTTTTTCCCTAATCCTGTCATAAAACGTTTGATTCCATAATTGAATTTTTCCGGTGTATGAATTCTCTTATTTAACTGATCTGCGATGGTCTGATAACGCACAATCGGTCCTGCAATCAATTGCGGGAACAATGCAACGTATGCACCAAAGGATATAATATTTTTTTGCACTTTTGCTTCTTTCCGATAAATATCAATGGTATACGACATCGTCTGAAAGGTATAAAAAGAGATTCCGATAGGCAATGCCAGATGTGGCGAATGAATACCGGTTCCTAACAGATGATTGATATTGGTAATCAAAAAATCGGAATATTTAAAGAAACATAACAGACCTAAATTAATCACTGCCGATATTCCAACAAAAATCTTTGCTTTGTTTTTTTCCCCCGCATCAATATAATGACCGGTAAAGTATCCACATGTATAATCTAACACTGTGGAAAATAACATAAGTAATACATACACCGGTTCTCCCCATGCATAAAATACCAGACTAAAAAGAAATAAAACGAAATTCTTCAAATTCTTTGGTACGATAAAATAAACAATGAGAACCAATGGTAAAAAACGAAATAAAAATAATAAACTACTAAAAACCACTGACTATTTCCTCCCAATTTTCTCAAAATAACTTTAAAATCCGAAATGATTATATACTAGATAATTTTATTTTACAAGCGACTTTTCCGTATTGTCTAGTTTTTTTCTTGTACTTTTACAAATCCTTTACATTTTCCATAAAAAATTTTTTACTTTCCATTACGAACACTCTATGTTATGATGTTTTCGTTAAAAACATAAAATTTTTGCTTTTAGCAAAAACGATATTTTATAGAAAGGATATTTTTATGCGTCCAAAGATTATATATGAAGATTCTAGTATCATTGTCTGTCAGAAACCGGCCGGATATGCATCACAGGCCGATCATTCTTTTCGAGAAGACATGGTGAGCTTCTTAAAAAAACATTTGGTAAAGGAATTACGAAAAAATAATGCTAACCTGTCAAAGGAACCATATTTAGGGATCATACACCGTTTAGACAAGCCAGTAAGCGGGATCCTTGTTTATGCCAAAACCAAAAAGGCTGCTGCATTTCTCTCTTCACAGGTATCAGGAAATGGAAAAGAAAAAATGCAAAAAAAATACCATGCAACTGTGCATGGCCTGCTAAATGCCCCTGAATATGTAACACTTACCAATGAATTGGTATTCGATAAGCAAAAGAATTTTTCTTATGTCTCTGATGTCAAAACAGGCTCAAGTAAAACTGCCGTATTAAAATACCGTACCCTTCGTTCTTATCAAACGAAGCAGGGAGAGTTCCTTACCGACTTAGAAATTCTCCTTCTTACAGGCCGTCATCACCAGATACGGGTTCAACTCTCCCATCTTGGTTTTTCAATTGTAGGAGATAACAAATATGGAACCTTAGATGACTCTAAGATTCCACTTTGTCTTTGTGCATATAGTCTTACATTTCTTCACCCTGATACGAAAAAGCCTGTAACCTTTACTTTTCAGGAATAATTTTATAACCTCCAAAGCTGTTGTATGATAAATCTACAGCAGCTTTTATGAATTAGCCAGAGTCTGTCGCATATGCTTCATTTCCTTATGTCTTGCATAGGTATAAAGAACCATGCCTGTCTTATTATAAATCCAGTATCCCCAGATAATCACCATCTTAAGTGCAAACATCCGGTGTTTCAATAATTTATCATATACTTTTCCGACAGCACGAATCTTTTCCTTTTTTAAAATAAGGCGAATCAGATCATTATTACAGGTAACCGGCTGTTCAAATACGGAATATGCAGTTCCAACCCGAACGGCAGAATGTGCATCAGAACCTGCGGTCTCTGGCTTTTTATATTTCTGAGCAAGTGTTTTCGCTAATTTGTTATTTTCTAAAGGAATTCCGGAATTATATGATTCTATAAAATCAAACTTCTTAATGATATCCGGCTGATTCTTATAGAGATTGGTATTGGTAATTGCAAAATATCCATATCCATACGGATGAGCTGCACCAATAATTCCACCTAATGTATGTACCAGCTTCTCTAAATGACAAAACTTCATTCCTCTTTTTTCTAAAAGAGGACAGTCTACACGATCCGGAAGAATAATCAAAACATGTCCACCATCTCTGGTATCATATTCAATTCCCTTTAATACTACAAAATCTTTTAATTCCTCTGGTTTATCCTGGCAGTGAACCCAGGCTTCATGTCCTTTATAAGAATTGTGATCTGTTACAAGCATTCCGTCATAACCTTGTTCCTTTAGCATCTTCGCATAAGGAACAATTCCTAATTTCGCATCTAACGAGCCTTCTTTCGTATGACAATGCAAATCAAATTTCACGATATCCTCTCCTTTTTTTCAAAAAACAAAACTCTATGTTCATCTGTAGAATATATCAATCACTTTCAAATGTCAATGGAGATTTCTTCCAAAAAGAAGAGTTGGTATCGTTTATTTTATTTTTACACTCAGTTATGCTAAATATTTTTTTAAGTCTTCTACTTTATCAAGACGCTCCCATGGTAAATCAATATCTACTCTTCCGAAGTGGCCATAAGCTGCTGTCTGTTTGTAAATTGGTTTTCTTAAATCTAACATTTTAATAATACCGGCTGGTCTTAAATCAAAATTCTCACGAACAATATCCACGATCTTACTGTCTTCTAATTTTCCTGTTCCGTATGTGTCTACCATAATTGACATTGGCTTTGCAACACCGATTGCGTAAGATAACTGAATTTCACACTTCTTGGCAAGTCCGGCAGCTACAATATTCTTTGCTGCATATCTTGCTGCATAAGCTGCACTTCTGTCAACCTTTGTACAATCTTTACCGGAAAATGCTCCACCGCCATGACGGGCATATCCACCATAGGTATCTACAATAATCTTTCGTCCCGTTAATCCACTGTCTCCATTTGGACCTCCAATAACAAAACGTCCAGTTGGATTGATAAAGAACTTTGTCTTTTCATCTACCAGTTCTTTTGGTAAAACCGGTTCAAATACATATTTCTTTACATCTTCATGAATCTGTTCCTGTGTAATCTCTGGATCATGCTGTGTAGAGCAGACAACTGTATCAATATGTGACACTGTTCCATTTTCATCATATTCTACTGTTACCTGTGTCTTACCATCCGGGCGAAGATATGGAAGAGTTCCATTCTTACGAACCTCTGCTAATCGTCTTGATAATTTATGAGCTAAAGCAATTGGATATGGCATATATTCTTCTGTCTCATCTGTTGCATATCCAAACATCATTCCCTGGTCACCTGCACCGATTGCTTCAATCTCTTCATCTGACATTGTATTTTCTCTTGCTTCTAATGCCTTATTGACACCCATCGCAATATCTGGTGACTGCTTATCTAATGCAATCATAACTGCACAGGTGTTCGCATCGAATCCCTTTTCTGAATTATCATATCCGATCTCACGAACAGTGTCTCTTACGATTTTTTGATAATCTACATTCGCATTCGTTGTAATTTCTCCCATAACCATGATAAACCCTGTGTTCGTAAGTGTCTCACAGGCAACGCGGCTCATTGGATCCTGCTTTAATAATTCATCTAAAATTGCATCTGAAACCTGATCACATATTTTATCAGGATGTCCTTCTGTTACTGATTCTGATGTAAATAGTATTTTCTCCATCTTTTTCTCCTTTATATTTTCATAATAAAAACCCTCATTAAAAATGAGGGTATCAAAAATAAATCCCTCTTATTGTTCGATTGCTCGCTCAGGTTGGCACCTTCCATTCTGGGGTTGCCGTAGTTTCACAGGACCTTTGTTCCTCCACCACTCTGAATAAGAGTATTCTATATTCTGTCATTGTCATTATACAGCCTTCAATTTGAACTTCTGAGCATCTTTTTCATTATTTACTTTCTCGATTGAAGCTCCTAAAGCCTGTAATTTTTTCTCGAATTGTTCATAACCACGCTGGATATAAACAATATCATCTACTTCTGAGTATCCGTCTGCTGCTAATGCTGCAATAACCAATGCCGCTCCGGCTCTTAAATCCGGTGCAACAATCTCTGTTCCGGTAAATTTCTCTACCCCTGTAATAAATGCAGTCTTTCCTTCTACTTTAATATTAGCACCCATACGTACCAGTTCATCTACATACTTAAAACGATTCTCAAAAATCGTCTCAGTTACGATACTTGTACCGGAAGCTAAGGCAAGAACAACTGCAATCTGAGGCTGCATATCCGTCGGATATCCCGGGTATGGAAGTGTTGTAACCTTTGTACTCTTCAGCTGCTGTGTTCCATATACACGAACTGCATCATCATATTCTTCCACTTTGCATCCCATCTCATACAACTTAGAGGAAATGGCCTCTAAATGCTTTGGAATCACATTCTTAATTAAAATATTCCCCTTCGTTGCAGCAGCAGCCATCATAAAAGTACCTGCTTCAATCTGATCTGGAATTACAGAATATTCTGTTGCGTGTAACTTTGCAACACCTTTGATTCGAATCACATCGGTTCCTGCTCCACGAATATTAGCTCCCATGCTGTTTAACATATTGGCAACATCTACAATATGTGGTTCCTTAGCCGCATTCTCAATAATGGTTCTGCCTTCTGCCATAGAAGCAGCAAGCATCACATTAATGGTTGCTCCGACCGAAACAACATCCATATAGATATGTGTTCCATTCAGGTTTTCACATTTTGCCATAACCATTCCCTTATTGATCTTCACATCTGCTCCAAGTGCTTCAAAGCCTTTAATATGAAGATCAATTGGACGACTTCCTATATCACATCCGCCCGGTAATGCTACTTCGGCTCTGCGATATTTTCCTAATAAAGCTCCTAATAAATAATAGGATGCTCTAATCTTTCTGATTGCATCATTATCTACTGTATAAGACTGTATGGTACTTCCATCAATCCGGACTGTATGAGCATCAATTCTTTTTACCTTCGCACCTATCTCACCGATGACCTGCAGTAATACATTGATGTCTCTTACATCCGGCAAATTCTCAATTAAAACTTCTTCATCTGTCATGATTGCAGCTGCAAGAATCGCCAGTGCGGCATTCTTTGCTCCACCAATTTCTACTTCTCCAACAAGGGGATTGCCTCCCTTGATTACATATTTTTCCATTTATACACCTCTATTTTCAAGTACATCTCGTATCTTAGACTCTCTACAAGATTCTTATAACACTAGCGACAAAGCCTTTTTCTTAAAAAACATGTGTAATCGGTCAAAACTTTTACCCTAGCATCCTTATTATGCAACTATATCTTCATAATTATAACATATTCTAATCATTTGTAAATAACAGAATCTGCTATTTGATAAATTCTTCAAGAGTGCATTATAAAATAAAATGGTTTAAATATCAAGTAGCTATTAATAATTTCATCACCTGATCAAGTGTTTCTTCTATTGTCAATCCTTTTTCATCTACAATAAGGTCTGCATATTTTTCATATAATGGGACACGCTCTTCGTACAAATCCGTCAAAGTCTGATTTTCTCTTACCGTAACACCCCGGCTCCTAATATCTCCTAAACGGGTCTTTAACTCTTCTAAATCAATTTTTAAGTAAATCACTGTTCCCATTTTCTTTAAATGTTCCATGGCTTCTCTGCCATAAACAACACTTCCTCCTGTAGAAATAACCGTATGTTCCATCTCTAAGGAAGCATTGACTCTGTTTTCTACTTCTATAAAACCGTCAATTCCTTTTTCTGCAATAATATCCTTTAGTAGTTTTCCTTCCTGCTCCTGAATCACTAAGTCCGAGTCACAGAACTGATATCCTAATGCCTTTGCAAGAAGTATACCAATCGTACTTTTTCCAACACCCGGCATACCAATTAAAACAATATTACTCATAGATTTTACCTTTCTTTTTCTTTGTTCTTCCGTTCTTTCTCGCAATACTGTAACCAAATTTTCCTATTTTCTTTCCTAAATCATAGTACTCTCCATGACTGTAGACAATCGGTTTTGCTTTTGCCAAATCAAATTTACCTTTGTCATCCATATATTTCTGATCTGCATGAACTGCAAGCACTTCTGCTAAAAACATATCATGAGAACCACAGGCAATGGTCTGAACAACTTTACATTCAATATTGACCGGACTCTCTTTTATTAAAGGTGCCGCTACATATTCTGCCTTTTCTTTCGTCAAATGACATTTTTTAAATTTGTCAATCTCTCTTCCTGATTTTACGCCACAGTAATCTGTCGCATAGGCTAATTCTTTTGTTGTCAGATTGATTACAAATTCCTTTGTTTCTTTAATCATTGCATAGGAATACCTCGACGGTCGAACTGAGATATAAACCATTGCCGGATTCGTACATACAGTACCTGTCCATGCTACGGTAAAAACATTGTCTTTTCCCTCTCCATTAGCAACGGAAACCAGTACTGCTGGCAATGGGTAAACCATATTTCCTGGTTTCCACACTTCTTTTGACATATTATTCCTCCATGAAAGGATTAATTTTGAATTGCCTGCATAATACTTGGCAACAACTGTTTCTTTCTAGATACTACTCCCTTAAGATATACAGAATTGCCTCCTTCTTTATAGTCAAACGCATTCTCTACAATCTGAGGTGCTTCATCACCTGCAAATACAATTTCAGAACTTTCTTCTAATATATTTGTTAACATAAAGTATACAGAACCTACTCCTAATTCCTTGTATGCCTTCTCCATATAATCTGCAACTTTATTCTTCACTTCTTCTAATTCATCATTTGTCATGGCACTTACCTGACCGATACCAAAGGAAACGCCATCAACTGTAAATTTTTTGAAATCCTGATAGAAAATTTCTTCTGCTGATTTGCCGGATAAATCACTTCCTGCCTTAAACATTGCCAATGCAAGCTGTTCAATATCTACATTTGCAATCTTGGCTAATTTTTCAGCAATCTCCTTGTCTACCTGTGTACATGTTGGTGAACGGAACATCAATGTATCCGAAATAATAGCAGATAATAACAATCCCGCAATATTGGCCGGAATCTCTACGTTATTTTCTGTCATCATCTGATAAATGATAGTGGCTGTACATCCAAGTGGCTGATTACGGAAATAAATCGGATTTAATGTCTCAACATTTCCAATTCTATGGTGATCAATAATCTCTACAACCTGTGCATCATCTAAGCCATCAACGGTCTGGCTCTTCTCATTGTGATCAACTAAAATAACTCTCTTTTGTGTTGCATTTAATAAATCACGACGAGACATCATTCCTAAGTAGTCCCCTTTACTGTCTAAAACAGGGAAATCACGATAACGTTTCTTTGACATGACATCTTTGACAGTCTCTGTATGATCTTCGTCCTGGAAAGTTACTAATCCTTCTCTTGTCATAAAATAGCTGATTGGCATACTCTGATTAATCAAACGTGCAACTGTAAATGCATCATATTTTGTCAGAATCAAAGCACAATCCTGTTCTTTCGCCTTCTTTAAAACATCATCTTCTACTTCTGAACCTTCACAGACAATGATTGCTCCAGTTTTCTTTTCTAAAGCACAAAGCTGATTTTCTTTCAGGTTACCAAGAATTACCAAATCATCTTCTTCTACATAATCTTTCACGATATCAGCATTTGATGCTGCAACGACAACTTTTCCCTTTGTATAATATTTTTCAATATTACCGGCAACCATTGTTCCTTCAATTGTCTCTGCAATATTCGTAAACTTAGTATGTGCTGTCGAAAGAATTGCATTATCATACACATCCATATATGCCTTTGCAATGTCCTCAGTTGTAATCACACCTTCTACTTTATTCGAACGTAAAACAGGTAATGTATAAAGTTCCTTCTCCTTCATAATTGTCCAGGCTTTCTTTAAAGAAATCTTACGATTCACGCCTGTTGTTTTACAAATCTCAATATCCTTTACCTGAGTCGAAATGTCTGCAATAAACTTTGGCGCTTCAAAATGAAAGTAATTTAAAACATACTTTGTTTCTTCGCTTACACTTCCTGCACGACAAGGAATATATTTTTCATTTTCTCCACAAATCTGATTCTTAAAATATGCATAAGAAATAGCAGAGCAGATAGAATCTGTATCTGGATTCTTATGTCCAATGACAAATGTTTTTACAATATCTTTATTCATTTGCTTCTTATCTCCATTCTGTAATTATTTTCTGTACTAAAATTCTAATCTCGCACACTGTTGTACATTATACAACATTATCTTACATGTCGCAAGATTCCTGTGTGCTCTTTTCCTGATAAGTTTTTTTCACCTTTCTATTTTCTATTTCTCTTTTTATCTCTTGATTTTTTAGGTTTGCACGATTATAGTATTGTAAGAACAAACGCAATTTTTATTTTATATAAAGGGGTTTTTTTATGAACAAAAATACAAACCAGAACAGTCCTGCAACGGACCGGCAAAAATATGAATTTAACCAGTTACTTTCTAATTTAATTGAGAAAGCGCAACAACAGAATCAGGAATTAACAAAAGATGAAATTGATTCAGAATTTTCCAAAATCGGAATTCCGCTCGAACTTCATAGCCACATCTATGATTATTTAAAATCAAATCACATTTCTATCCTCTCAGATGACACTTCGGGTAAATCCTCTTTTGAAAAAGAATCCGGGAATTATAACGAAACCATTCAACAGATGTTTACTGCACCGGAAGGAATTGATTTATCAGGAGAGGAACAGGATTTTCTTCAGATGTATTATGATGATTTACAGGCAGTTCCAGACTTGTCTGTTTCAGACAAAGCTTCTGTTATCCGCAACTATTATCAAGAAAATTCTATTGAAAAAAATGATTTCATAGAATATTTTCTTTCTCTTGTATTAGACATCCTTCCTACTTATAAAGAACAGGGTGTTTCAAGCGGAGATTTGATTCAGGAAGGAAATCTTGGATTGATGGAAGGAATTGTTTCATTCCTTTTTGATTCCACTCTAGACGATAAACAGCTTGTTACAGCTTTTCAGAGTTTTTTAATGGAATCCATTGAGTCTGCCATGCAGCAGGCAATCCGGGAACAGTCTTCCTCTTCTAATATCAGTGAACATCTTGCTGCAAGAGCAAATACTCTTGATCATGCATCCCGCGAGCTTGCTAAAAAATTAGACCGCGAGCCAACACTAGAAGAACTTTCAAAGCATTTAGGTCTTCCCGAGGACGAGATTCGTAATATTATGAAATATTCTTTAGATGCACTGACCATTCAGGCTGACACCAAAGTCGTATAAAAAAACAGACTGTAAAAATTGAGAGAATTCTCATTTTTACAGTCTGTTTTTTTACATTATTTTTCAACAAATGCTTTTACTTTCTTATAAATGCTTTGTGCATCTAATCCATATTTCTTAATCAATTCCAATGCAGGACCTGATTCTCCAAATACATCATTGATACCAATCTTTAAAACTTTTGTTGGATAATTTTCTGATAAGCAGTCGCATACTGCACTTCCTAAACCTCCAATGACAGAATGTTCTTCTACTGTAACAACTTTTCCTGTTTCTTTTGCAGAAGCAACAATCAATTCATCGTCTAATGGTTTAATGGTATGGATATTAACCAGCTTTGCACTAATTCCATCCTTTTCTAATAATTTTACAGCCTCTAATGATTCACTGACACATAAACCTGTTGTTACGATTGTAACATCTTTGCCTTCTTTGAGAACAACACCTTTGCCCATTTCAAAGTGATAATCTTCTCTGTCATTGATCACAGGTACAGCAAGTCTTCCAAAACGGATATATACAGGTCCCTGGTATTCACACGCTGCTTCTACCGCTGCTTTTGCCTCAATATCATCTGCCGGACACATAACAACCATTCCCGGTATACTTCTCATAAGCGCAAGATCTTCATTACACTGATGGGTTGCTCCATCCTCTCCAACAGAAATTCCTGCATGTGTAGCTCCAATCTTTACATTCAAATGTGGATAACCAACTGAATTACGAATCTGCTCAAATGCTCTTCCTGCTGCAAACATGGCAAAGGAACTTGCCCATGGAATCTTACCTGTTGTTGCAAGTCCTGCTGCAATTCCAATCATATTACATTCTGCAATTCCACAATCAATATGACGTTCCGGAAATGCTTTTCTAAAGATAGCAGTCTTCGTAGCTGCTGCAAGATCCGCATCAAGTACTACTAAATTGTCATATTTTTTACCCATCTCGACAAGGGCGTTTCCATAACTTTCTCTTGTTGCTATTTTCTTTACTTCTGACATAATGCTTCACCTGCTTTCTCTAAATCTGCCATTGCAATCTCATACTGCTCATCATTTGGAGCAGCTCCATGCCATGCAACATTGTTCTCCATGAAAGAAACACCTTTTCCTTTAATACTCTTTGCAATAATTGCAGTTGGCATTCCCTTTACAGAACGCGCTTCATCAAAGGCGGCCTTCAGTGCATCAAAGTCATGTGCATCTACGTTAATTACATGAAAACGAAATGCTTTAAACTTCTCATCAATTGGATATGGACTACATACTTCTTCAATTCGTCCATCTATCTGTAAACTATTATTATCAACGATCACTACTAAATTATCTAACTGTCTGTGTCCGGCAAACATTGCTGCTTCCCAGACCTGACCTTCCTGAATCTCTCCATCTCCTAACAAAGTGTACACTCTGTAATCATCCTTGCTAAGCTTTGCAGATAAAGCCATACCTACTGCTGCTGAAATTCCCTGTCCTAATGATCCTGATGACATATCAATTCCCGGAATATGCTTCATATCTGGATGACCCTGAAGATAAGAGCCAATATGACGAAGTGTCATTAAATCCTCTGTTGGAAAATATCCCATCAGCGCCAGTGTAGAATATAACCCTGGTGCAGTGTGTCCCTTAGATAATACAAAACGATCTCTATTTGGATTCTTTGGATTCTTAGGGTCTACATTCATTTCCTCAAAATATAAATACGTGAAAATATCCGCAGCTGACAGTGATCCGCCTGGATGTCCTGCTTTTGCACTGTGTACGGAACGTATAATCCATTTACGCACTTCATTGGCAGTCTTTTGTAGTTCTAATTTGTTCATGGTTCAATCCTTTCTTTTCTTCTGATTCATCAGATTTTTATGAATTCTATTCCTCTCCAAAAACAGCTTTGTAGTCTGCTTGAAACTTTGCAATCCCCTGATCTGTCAAAGGATGCTTTACCATCTGCTCTATGGTCTTAAATGGTACTGTTGCAATATCAGCGCCGGCCTTGGCACATTCAATTACATGAATCGGATTACGGACAGATGCCGCAATAATCTTCGTATCAATCCCTTCAGCCATAGAAAATATATCTACAACATCTTGAATCAATTCAATTCCAGGTGTTGAAATATCATCTAATCTTCCCAAAAATGGAGAGACATAAGTTGCACCCGCGCGGGCAGCTAAAAGTGCCTGTGTTGGAGAAAAAACTAAAGTCATATTAACAGCAATCTTTTCTTTCGTCAATGCCTTACATGCTTTCAATCCCTCTTCTGTCATAGGAATCTTGACTACCATGTTCGGATGAATGGCTGCAATCTCTCTTCCTTCTGCAATCATCCCCTCTGCATCGACTGTCGTTGCTTTCACTTCTCCACTGATTGGTCCGTCTACAATCGTTGTAATCTCTGTAATTACCTGTTTAAAATCTCTTCCTTCTTTGGCTATTAAGGATGGATTCGTAGTCACACCACAAATGACACCCATATCATTTGCTCTTCTTATATCTTCAACATTCGCTGTGTCTATAAAAAATCTCATCTTGTTCCTCCTTACTATGTACGCCATTTTGCTCTCTGCGTAACAATAGGCTCCATATTATTCTACCCTTTATGAAGCCTATTGACAAGTACCCTATTTTATTTTTCTGACAAAATTAAAAAAGCTCTTTCTCTTTTGATGGAAAAAAGCGCTTACATACCACTGCTTAAAATCTGAATATCACCCAGACCACATTCTAATTCCATCTTAATTTTTCCCTTTTTCCAATCCTCTGACTCAAATGTTTTATAATCTAATTCTACATTTCCTATTTCTGATTCCGCATGGATTGTGTATTGGTTTAAATCCCCAACTTCATTTACACAAATCTCACCGATGGCAACTTCCGCACTCAGCATCTCTTCATAACATCCCTGAATCTTTGCATCGCCTACACCAATCAGAAGATTTGCACTTTCTGTTACTCCACCTTCTATTTTCAGTTGCCCTACAGAAATATTGGTGTCTAATCTGTCAATCTTTACTTCTCCGATAGAAACCTGTCCCATTCCGACTTTTATTTTTACATCATGGCATACGAGGTCTTTTGGAATTACGATTCGGACTCTTGCATTGCTGTCATTTAAAGAAAACCAGGATTTGCTTTTTATAAGAATCTTCCTTCCGATTGCCTGTACGGTAATATCTTTTTTATTTGTATAAACTTGTATTCCATTCATACCACCAGTCTCTAATTTCACATTACAGTTGCCGGCATCAATCTGAAAGGAATCAATGATATGACTGGTAAATTCTTTCTTTTCATCTACCGTCTCTGAATCCCATCCACTGATACTTCCGGCTACAGAAAATACAATTTGCACAAAAATGTCAATCATAAATACAGATAACAAAAATGCAACTGTCAGCGAAATGTATTTAATAGATTTTTGTACTTTTTTCATTTAATTTCAACACCCCCGAAAATACAGGTCGCATTGAAAAAAACAGTTGGTGCATTGGGATTTTGTTCAAAATGAGTCTTGTTATCAATTCCTCCAAAAATCGGTGTTCCTGTGATTCGAAGATTCACTCCTTTCGGTAAAAAAACCTCTGCTCCACCAAAAGCCACTGTACAATTAATGACTGCGTCCCTGATAATAATGGCATTTCTTAAATCTAAACTTACAGAACCAAAATTCGAACTAATCTCCGCACCTATAAATTCTTCATTGGGATATATCACATTATTCGAGCTAAAAGTGGCATAATACTGTTCTGATTTTAACTTTTCTTTTCGCTCCTGACGGAATGGATCATCTTTTTTCACAGTCTTTTGAATCGTCTGTCGATATACAAGTTCCTTAATAATCAATATCATTCCTACAATAATAAAGATTGCAGGTAATATTAATTTACGAATTGACTGATAATCCAATAACGATTTTACAGGTGGCAAAAACATAAATCCAATCATTGCTCCAATTAGATTTGCAACTGTAATTCCATTTGAAATAATATTACTGATGCATGGAAGCAAAATAATCAATGCCCACCATGCACCAATCCGGAAATCCCAATTCCAAAAAAGATTTCCCATATAACATATTCCAATCACAATGAGTGCTATTCCCCAAAAAATGTTTGTCTTCTTTTTCATAACATATCGCTCCTTTGCTATTCATTGCTAGTCGTTTCTTCTATGTTACCCACTCATATGTGCTTTTACAAGTTACAAATGTCACAATGTCCCAGACTAAAAATGATTCTCTTTCAATATTCTTAACGACTTATTTTTACCTCGTCTGAATAATTTTCTAAAAAATCTCTTAAGTCCTTTTCCTTCTGCTTTATCAATTGCATCATTTATAATTGTTTCAATATTCTCTTTTTCTAATCCATGGTTTCTTCCATATTCCTGATCAATCTTTGCAAATAATGCCAGGGTTCCCATTTCATCTACCGTATATCCTTTTCCCTTTGCATATGCTTTTGCGTACGCAACCCATTCATTAATATCATATTCTTTAATCACAATAATATTATTGAACATATTTTCTATATTCGGATGTGTTTCAATCAAACGATCCATTGTCGTTTTTTCATCTTCTAAGACAATGATCATTTCATCCGTATATCCTTCGAATGCATTTACTAACTGCATCCACATACTTCGATTAATTACACCTGCATTTTCAATAATCAAATCGCTTCCAAGTAATTTAGGCATTGCCGCCATAATTCCTTTTTTATTAATGATCACTCCATTTACTTTTGCAATCTTTCTTCCTTTTCTTCCCCGCTCACGATTTGCAATTTTTATAATGTCAATGGCAAGAGTTGTTTTTCCGCTCTTTTTCTCTCCTACAATCATGACATTATTTGTTTTTGAAGTGCCATCGTGTGCAAATTTTTCCCTTAAATTATAAATCGTTTTTGCCAGTGCATGCTCCATGCCCGGAATAGATAAAAACTGCTCAAATACGGGTTTATATTCGTCTTGCAAATAATATCTTCCTTCTTCTGGAGTCTCCGGTATGTCAAAATCTTCTATTCCCACTTCTTGCGCCTCTTCGTCTTTCTTGTTCTCTAAATCTTCTACCAGTTTGAGAACTTCATCTATGTCATCAGTTGCTTTTTCTTTCCTTTTCTGTTCAAGAATCTTCAATTCTTCTTCATTCATCAAGTCTAGAATTCCAAGTTCGACAACATCATCCTCATTTTCCATCATTTCTTTATCCACCACTACTTTAGGATCTTCAAATTCTTTTCTTTCATCAATTGCAACTAAGTCTTCTGGTTGCTGAATTTCAAGATTTCCTTCTGCGTCGGCTTCAAGTTTTACTTGTGTTTTGTCCTCTTTTACAACAGGTTCTTCTGTCTGACTTTCCTGCTCCTGTTTCTCTTCTTCTCTTTTGACATCCTTTTTAGAACTTGTTTCTGTTTCTTTTATTTCTGTCTCTGCTTCTCTCTCTTTTTCCGCCTCATTTGACGCTGGAATTGTCTCATTAACAACTCCCATTGCTTTGCTTACAGTATCACTTTTTAAAATTCCTCTGGCTTCATATTCTTTCAAAACCTCATTAATCGAAATTTGTCCCGTAATCTGTTTCTCTACCATACTTTGTTCACCTGGCAGATCTAATTTCATCTGCCCGCTTCCCTCTATATGATACATCGGATCTAAATCAGCTTTCGGTTTGTGAACTTCCTTCTCACCCTTTGTTTCTTCTTGTTTTCCTTTTAATTTCAGATTCGAAGGGATTTCTCCTACCGTTTCAAAAACATCACTATCCTCTTCTGCCTCTGAATTTTTTTCTTTCTTTTCCGGCAAATCTGCTCTGTTAAATCCGGTCTCTTCTAATACAGCTGCTTCTTCTGCCTTTTCCTCTAAAACATTCTTTAAATGATTTGCCAGCTTATCTGCTTCTTCTGCTTTCTTTGCTGCTTCTTCTTTCTCTTTTGCTTCTTTAATCGGTGCAATTGTTTTTGCAATTTCAAATGCTTTTTTTAAAGAACCTTTTCTTTTCTTTTTCTTTTCTTTTTTAACAATATCGGCAACCGAAACTTCTTCCTGCATCATATCAGAATTCTCTGGTATTTCTGCTGGCTGTTCTGATATTTCTGTTTTCTGTTCTTCTATCTCTGCTTTTTGTTCTGGTTGTTCTTGTGTATCTAATACAGTTTCTGGTTCTTTGATATTTTCTTCTGTCTTTTGTTCTTTATTCTCTGGCACCTCTGGTTTTATATCTTCTGTCACAGAATTTTTTTCAGAATTTTCAGGGTTGAGGGGTTGAGCCTCTGGTTCTATCTTCTTTGGTTGTTCTGCTTCTGGCTTTTTTGGTTCCTCAGATTCAACTGGTTTTACCTGCTCTTCTTTTGGTGTCATATAATCATCTAAATTAAAACTTGCAGTCTCAAAAACAATATCAGAAGTCAGAAAACGCGAAGTATCATCAAACCGCTCTTTCTTATCTTCCTGTTCATTTTTCTCTTCTTCCATAATGTCTTCCATGCTTTTTGCAAGTTGTTCCTGCATCTCCATTTCTGACAAAAGAGAATCATTATAAACACTTACTTCTGGTTCTACATCCATAACATCTGACTGCTTTATTTCAGATGCATCTGGCTCTTTCGACAGTTGTTTCTTATTTTCAAGATAGGTCTGTTTTTCTTTCTCTTCCTGTTGTTTTTTCTGTCTTTCTTTTTCCTGCTGATACTGCATCTCCTGACGTTCTTTTCTCGTCATCTTAGCTAAGCGCAGTGCTTCTTCCTGTGATTTTGTAAGCGGTGTAATCTGCTGTTTCAATTCAAGAGCTTCTGTGACATATTTTCCTTCACTAAACCACAGATAAATCTCATCACAGATATCAACGCAGTTTGCATAGTCACCCACTTGTGCATAAAGTACAGCCAGTTCATAAGCCCAGTAATCATCCATGTCTTCTTCAATAAAAGTCTTTAAAATATCAATTAACTTTGTCTTATCAACACCTGCTGCTTTACTAATCTCGTATTGTAAAATATACTTCCCATTATCACGTGGTGCCATATCAATGAAATCCAGATAAAATTCTTTTGCTTCTTCTAATTCATTATTCTTTACACAAATCAGACTTAATTTGTAAGCAATCTGGCGACCTAATGGAGTTCTTTCATATGCAATTAATAAAAGTTCCTTTGCTCTGTCATACTCGCCTATTTTTTCGTAAACTTCAGCTGCCAGCGTAATCATCATATTTTTCTTGCATTTGCCCCAGTCAATCTCATCTGCAATCTCCGCTGCACCCTGATAGTTCTCATCTTTCACCAGTTGCTTTATTTCATCTAATTTCAAATTCATTTCATATTTGTCCAAGATAATCCTCCATTCTTCGCCCGCTTATTCTTACCGTTTTTTTATTCATTATCTATATCGATTACATAATGTGTCCCAAGGTCAGACACTGTAATCTTATATTTGTGTTCGTCCTTCTAATGCTCTTAGCAAAGTTACCTCATCAATATTTTCAAGGTCACCACCTACAGGGACCCCGCTGGCAATTCTTGTCACCTTAATTCCTGTTGGTTTAATCAGTTTGCTAAGATACATCGCTGTGGTTTCTCCTTCTACACTGGAATTTGTAGCAATAATAACTTCTTCCACATCTCCCTTTAATCTTTCGATTAATTCTTTAATCTTAATATCATTTACACCAATCCCTAACATCGGTGAAATTGCACCATGTAGAACATGATAGACACCTTCGTATTTACCGGTTTTCTCATATGCTGCTAAATCTCTTGTATTTTCTACCACCATAATTTCTTTATGATTTCTCTTCGGGCTGGCACAAATAGGACATAATTCCTGGTCCGTAAGGGTATAACATTCCGAACAATAACGGACCTTTTCTCTTGCTGTCAAAATGGTATGGGCAAGGCTTTCTACCTGTTCTTTTGGCATATTAATAATATGAAATGCCAATCTGCCAGCAGTCTTTGCTCCAACCCCTGGCAGTCTTGATAATTCTTCAATTAAATTATTTACATAACCACTATAGTAATCCATGCGGCTTTTTCGCTCCTTCTACAGCAAAGCTTATTAGAATGGGAAACCTCCTCCTAATCCACCTGTAATCTTTGCCATGCTATTCGTGCTTTCTTCTTCCATCTGTCTGAAAGCTTCATTTGTTGCAGCCATGATTAAATCTTCTAACATCTCAATATCATCTGGATCCACAACTTCTTCTGCTAATTTAACCTTTGTAATCTCTTTCTTTCCTGAAACAGTAACGGATACTGCACCGCCTCCTGCTGTTGCAGTATATTCTTTTTCTTCTAATGCCTTCGTCGTTTCTTCCATCTGTCTTTGCATCTTCTGTGCCTGTTTCATTAAATTCTGCATATTACCAGGCATTGCTCCTCCTGGAAATCCTCCTCGTCTAGCCATCTAAAAGTCCTCCTCTTTAATATCCATATGAATTCTTTTTGTTACTTCGGTGTATTTATCTGCAAAATCTGCCTGATTTTCTAAATACATAACCCGAAAATTAATTTCTTTTCCTGTTGTCTCACCAATGATCGTACTCATAATACCGATGTTCTTCTCTGTATTCACTGCTTCGTACAACATTTTATCTGAAAACACTGCTAACAGTGTATTCTCTCCATCTACGGAAAATCGTGCTTTTTGAAAAGCTCTCCTGACTAAATGGCCGATTCTCTCTTCAATCAGTCCATCCATCTGTGCCCAATGTTCTACTACATACTGTACATCTTTTGGTACAGCAGCCTGTAATGGTTTCTTCTGTACCGTTTTTTGTACGGGCTCAGGATTTTTTTCAACGTTATCATTATAATGGGAATTTGGATTTATAACAAGACCATTTTCTATCTTTTTCTCTAAATCTTGCATTCTCTGCATCAAAGAAGATAGATTTTGCTCCATTGCAGGCTTTGTCATTTTAATGACTGCAATTTCAAGCAGAATTCTTTTCGATGTCGAATATTTCATCTGATTCGACAATTCAGAAAAAATACGAATATAACGAATGAGTTCCACCTCAGATACGGATCGGCTCTCTTCTTTCATCTCTTCTACCCGCTCTGCCGACGCATCAATAAAATCCTCAATCTCATCATCTCCATTTTTTACAAGCAGAAGATTACGCAGATACCAGGTCATGTCAATCACAAACTGCCCAAGTTCTCTTCCCGACATTACCAGCTCTTCTATAATATGGATGGAAGAAGTAACATCCTTTTGCATAATGCTGCCAAACAGTCTTCCAAATACTTCTGTATCTACGGCACCTAACACCTCTAAGACATTCTCGTATGTGACTTTCTGACCCAGATAAAAAGCGATGCACTGGTCTAACAGACTTAATGCATCACGCATGGAACCATCTGCCATCTTCGCTATATAACGCAGTGCTTTTGGTTCTGCTTCGATCTGTTCTTTTGCCATCAGATCTGACAGCTGGTTCGAAATCTGTTCAATGGAAATTCGTTTAAAATCATATCTCTGGCATCTCGACAGAATCGTAATGGGAATCTTATGAACTTCTGTCGTTGCTAATATGAAAATAACGTATTCCGGTGGTTCCTCTAATGTCTTTAGTAAAGCATTAAACGCCCCGATTGAGAGCATATGCACCTCATCAATAATATAAACCTTGTATTTTCCTTCTGTAGGATGATACTGCACCTCTTCTCTGATCTGACGAATATTATCAACGCCATTATTACTTGCAGCATCAATTTCGATTACATTCATAGATGCAAGCGATGCAATACTCCTGCATGTGGGGCATTCATTACAGGGGCTTCCGTCTATGGGATGTTCACAATTCACCGCTTTTGCAAAAACCTTTGCCACGCTCGTCTTACCGGTTCCTCTTGTTCCCGTAAACAGATAGGCATGTCCGATTCGTTCTGCTTTTATCTGATTTTTTAATGTTGTTACAATATGGTCCTGCCCTTTTACTTCTTCAAAAGTAGTCGGGCGGAACTTTCTATATAATGCCGTATAGGACATAACCCTCTAACCGACCTTTCTATTTCTTTCTTTTATTCATCTCCGAAGCTGATTCCTAATAACTTTGCTTCTTTGACAATCGAAGAATCCGGCTGAACCATCTTTAACTTTCCAGCCACTTCTTCTAATGGAACAGCAACAATTTCATTGTTGACTAACCCTACCATTTTGCCATACTCTTTCTTCAAAATCAACTCCGCTGCTGCTGCACCGAAACGGCTTGACAGTACGCGGTCATATGGGCATGGGCTTCCTCCACGCTGCGTATGTCCCGGAATTGTAACTCTTACTTCCTGTCCGGTAAGCTGCTGGATCTGATATCCTACCTGATAAGAGATTGACGGAAATGCTTCATTTAATCGTTTGGCTTTTAATTCTTTTTTCTTTAATGCAGCATCCTCTTTCGAAATAGCACCTTCTGCCACCGCAAGAATAGAAAAACGCTTTCCCTCTTCCTGTCTCTTTCTTAACGCATCCGCAACCTTTTGAATATCATAAGGGATCTCAGGAATCAGAATAACATCTGCACCACCGGCAATTCCGGCATGCAGTGTCAGCCATCCTACTTTATGTCCCATAACTTCTACAATAAAGACTCTTCCATGAGAAGCAGCTGTTGTATGAATACAATCTATGGCATTTGTCGCAATATTTACTGCACTCTGGAATCCAAAAGTCATATCCGTTCCCCACAAATCATTATCTATGGTTTTAGGAAGAGATACAACATTTAATCCCTCTTCTCTTAACAGATTTGCTGTCTTTTGTGTTCCGTTTCCACCAAGAATAACTAAACAGTCTAAACCAAGCTTTGCATAAGTGTTTTTCATAGCCTCCACTTTATCCATGCCATTCTCATCTGGTTTTCTCATATATTTAAAAGGCTGTCTGCTTGAACCGATAATTGTTCCACCCTGTGTTAAAATTCCGGAAAAATCATCTGGTTCCATTGTTTTATACTTCTCATACATCAGTCCATGATATCCATTCAAAAAACCGATAATTTCAACTTCGCTGCCTAATGCACGATACAGGCTTTTTGCAACACCTCTCATGGTTGCATTTAAACTCTGACAATCTCCACCACTTGTAAGCATACCAATCCTCATAAAAGACCTCCATTCCAGAACATTTTTGTTCCTGCTTTTCTTTTTTACAAATGTGCCAGATAATATTTCTGGCAATACTTTTTTATTATATCAGTATTTGAATGATACGTCAGCTAATTTAATTAAAAAACTTTGTATATCAAAAAACAATGCAAAAAAAGAGCCTCTCTTATGAATGAAAAACTCTTCCTAAAATAAATTCTATTATTATTAACTCCGTGCGCTCTGCTTTGTCTATTCACCATAGACGTTACCTCTACAGTTAACTCAATCCAGGCACCCTTACGACACACAGAAGGTTTTACTTAGTGCTGCTTCATTCCTGACCTGACACGATTCGTAAATTCCTGTTGCGTAAGACCCAAACATCAACGCCACTTATAAAGGGCAGCTCTACAATAAAATATCCGAGGCAGAACATCACCCTTGCTAGAGCGGATTGCAAGTACAGGGCACCGCTATCTCCCCGGCTGCACGGAAACTTTTTGACATCATACTACCACAATCATAATTAATTCTGATATACGTATCTGCATATAGGCAAACACGAATATTATAGATTGTACAATATTCTCTTTCTTTTGTAAACCCTTTCTAAAGATTTTTTTCTTCCTTTTTTCTATTTCGCAATTCTTTAAAAAAATCTTTTAACATCTCAGAACATTCCTCTTCTAAGATTCCTTTTTCTACTATTACCTGATGATTAAATTCTTTTACATCTAACAAATTAAGGATGGATCCGGCACATCCGGCTTTAGGATTCATGGCTCCTATATAGACTTTCCGAATCCTGCTCTGAACGATAGCACCTGCACACATCTGACAAGGTTCTAATGTAATATACATCTCACAATCATCTAACCGCCAGTCATTTAATTTTTTACTGGCCTTTCGAATTGCATTCAGTTCTGCATGTGATAATGTATTTTTATCTGTCATTCTGCGGTTATACCCTCTTCCGATTACCTGATCCTTATAAACAATAACACATCCAATCGGAACTTCTCCTATTGACCATGCCTTTTTTGCCTGTACAATTGCCTGTCTCATAAATCTTTCTTCTCTTGTCATTTTCTTCATTATTCATCCTGCCTGTTATTTTTTATCCTATACTGCGACACCAGTACCCAATCTGATCTTTTTCTGACATTTTGACATATTTTTTAAAACCAAACATATCTGCCATCATGCGCTCATTTTTATGATAATTTCCCGGTACACCAATAATATACCTTTTTTCCTTTTCCTGTTTCATTTTTCCAAGAATAATATATTGATATTGATAAAATCCATGAAGCAAAAAGCTGTTACTTACTAATTGCCCCTGTTTTCCATCTAATTTTTGTAAATCTTCCAGACATACTTTTATATATTCTACCTCATGATCCTCATCCATGTAAAGTTTATTTTCACCTTCTTTATTTCCAAAGTATTCCCACCATGCTTTTTTCTTTTCCTCCTGTTTTACAACAGAAACAGTGGGCTCTTCTTTTTTTTCTTCTATGTATTCTGCTGCAGTTACTTCACTGACACTTTGTTTTATTTCTTTTTCTGTTTCTTTATTTTCTTCCTGCTTTTTCTCTTCTACCATTTCTTTTCGTTTCCAGTCACACCGAAATGAATAAAATCCACCTTCCCCTTTCACAGTAATTCCATTCATCTCGTCAAAACAATGTTTCGAAGATTCTATATTGTTTTCATTTAAAATCGTTTTGAAAAAAGCCTGATGTACCAGAGGACGTAGTTTCCCAATTTTAACCATATGTTCTGTTTCCTCTGCTTCCTTCCGATCTAAATAAACAGATAAACTTTCTTCTGTACATTCTTCAGGTATTTTCAAACTAATCGATATTTTACATTTTCCATCTCTCACGCCTATTTTTGCAAATCCAACATTTCGACTTTTCATATCCCCACAATACATATAAATATAAGAAATAATCCTCTTATAATCGTTCATACATACTCCTTTCTTTTTCTCCACCTGTATTTGGTTTTCTAATCTAGCTTTTTTTAAGCCTTCTTTATTCTATGTATGAACACTTGAAAATAGAACTGTTTTCGTAAAAAAAGAGCCAGCGAACTTTAAGCCCGCTAACTCTTTTCTTTTTATTTTTCACTTGCCAGATATTTTTTTATTAACTTCCAGATATCATCCTTTTCAAATCCTAATTTCCAATATGCGGCTCCACCAAGTTTGTACTTATCAATCAATTTCAACTTTTCCTCAATTGATTTTTCGTCCTCATACCAGATTCGAATGGTTGTGGTATCATTTAACTGTCCTTCCTGATAATACTGTCCAAGATCATCTAACCATACTTTATCACCTTTGATATTTTGTTGTGAAAAATACTTTTCTGCCGTCTCCATTCCCACTGCTTTAGAAGAAAGATAATAATCTCCATTTGCAGCATCTTCTATATATTTTCCGTCCGTCTTTTTCCCTTTTTCTCCTTCTACTTCCTGCCAGATTCTGGTATAAAATGGAAGAGCACTAACGACCTTGCTGCTATCTCCAACTTCAGAAATGGCATCTTCTATTCCTTTTTTCTCAAATGTTAAAGATGCAACAGATCCGGCTTCATTGCTTGCTGTATTGTGTTCGTCATATCCCATAACAACCACATAGTCTGCAAACACTCCCTGTTCTTTACGATTATAATGACTCGTCCATTCCGAAGATACATAATTATCGATAGATAAGATAATTCCATTTTCATGGCACGCGAGTGATAATTCTCTTACAAACTGGATATAATCATCCCCATTTTCTGAAGTAACATATTCAAAATCTAAATTCAGTCCGTCAATATCATATTCTTTTAATTTTGTAATCAGATTATCAATTAATACTTTTCTTTTACTGGTATATGTAAGAACAGAATTTACATAATATTTTCCATCTGAATCCTTTGAAAAATCATTGATTAACGCCCATACTTCTAATCCTTTATTATGTGCAGTACGTACATATTGTCTGCTTGCTAAAGAACTGATAGAACCTTTCTCATCACAAAGTGCAAACCAAGTAGGGGAAATCACATTCACTCCCTGCATAGATGCAATCGCCTGATTTAAATTTGCATTTGCTTCCTGCGTTGTTACCTGATGCCATGCCATACTAACTTTTTTTTCTAAAGGAATCCCCTGATAAACCTGTTCCTGAAATTCATGGGACTGCTTTTCTTCTTTTTGATTCTCTAAACAATCAGTTTTTATATAACCCGGAATTCCATCTTTACTAGAAACCTTAGTCCAGTCCTTCCCATCTTCTTCAATAAGAACTTCATCACCTTTTTTACATTGTCTGGTAATATCTGATTTCTTATCTCCTTCTAAACGAATCTGGGTGTCTTTTTTTACCGAAGCCTTTTTAACGGTGTCTCCCCATTTGCTTTGGATCAGAATACGATTCGGTGTCTGATAAGTTTCAAATGTTACATTTGTATACTTACCAACTAAATCAGTCTTAACATATATCGTTCCTTCTACCTTCTTAACATTCTTATCATCTACAGAATACTCCTGTGTCCCTTCTGGTAGTGTATATAACAATACATTTTCATTTTTATCATAATAAAAACGTTCATTTAATTTTTGTTGTACATAGGTCAATGGAAGATAATAACCATCTTCTAACAATGCAGTCTCTTCTTTCTCAATCTCATGATTTAAAATAATCGCTGCCCTGTCAGAATCATAATTCTTACCCTGTTCATCCTTCATTCCAAATACTTCATACAAATCTGCTGCTTTCTTACTAGAAGCACCTCCAAAAATCCCTGCTGCCCCCGCAATAATAAGAGCCAAAACAGCAATCGATGCAGCAATCACTACTTGTATCTTCTTCTTTTCCATCTTTATCCTCATTTCTGCACTGACTTAAATCCTGATTGATACTCCAGTGCCAATATATTATAAATATCGTAAAAAGTATAACACTTTTTCTGTTATTCGTCATCCATTTTCCATAATATGATTGATCCCGTTCTATCTGCATCAGATCCCTGCTTTTTAAAAAGAAGAAAGGACTGTAATCACTACAGTCCTCCGCACCACATTCTATAAAATTTATGAAATTGCATTACATCCACGATATATTCTCTTCATAGAATGCCTGTCCGGTGCTCATAAGTCTTTTTACTACCAATAACATTCCCTGTTATCTGTCTATCGGTGCATACGATATATATTCCCATCATTCTATGGTCTCGAAACATTCAGCGTTCACTTTTTCCCCCTTTCCCGCCTCGTCTATGTCTCTTAATGTTTATGCTACACCATTTTTTGTATAAAATCAAGTTTTTTATCCCTTTAGCGAAACTTCCTCTAAAATTTTTTTATTTAACAACATTTTTTACATACTTCGCCAAAAATATCCTTTCCTTCCTCCACTTTTTTTTGACATTTCACGTAAAAATGGTTATACTATAAGTACAAATTCAATTAATCAACTGAATTCAACATAGCATTATACGAAAAGCGAGGTGACTGGTTATGAAGATTGAAAAAATCAATGATAATCAAATCAAATGTATTCTTAGCCGAACTGACTTACTTAATTTTCAACTACAGATTAGCGAACTAGCTTATGGAACCGATCACGCAAAAGCTCTGTTTCAGGAACTTCTAGAGGAAGCTTTTGACAAATACGGATTTGAGGCAGATGATATGCCACTTATGATTGAGGCTGTTCCAATGCCACCTGATTGTGTAGTGCTTTTAGTAACCAAGATTCACTCAACCGATGAATTAAGCGATGACTGCCTGCGTAATTCTGATGATTTTTCATGTGATGAACAGGATTTTTCACAGGAATGGAACAACGAAGAAGATTCCTCTTCTGATTTATATTCCAATTTAGATCGTTTATTTCCACTTCTAGATGATTTTGCAGAACAGATGAATCCTCAGGAATCTTCGAACGAATCTCTTTCTAAAGATTCTCCTTCTAAAGATTCTCCTTCCGCACCAAAGACTCAGGAGATTTTATGTATTTATGATTTTCCTGATTTTGACTACCTGTTAAAAGCATGCCACGCTTTATCTGGATTATCCATGATTCAGAAAAGTTCTGTGTACAAAGCAAGTGATTACCAGGTATACTATCTGATTCTTCATATCATTGGAACAGAAAAAGATTACAATAAGATTACCGGAATTGTAACAGAATTCGGTGAAGAGTGCACGAATGCAGCTTATATAGAAGCATATTTGTCTGAGCATAAGACAACATTATTAGCAGATCACGCGATCGAACAACTTTGTACTTTAGACAAATAAAAGAAGATGCCAGATGGCATCTTCTTTTATTTGTCTACTTTGAAGCTAAATACTCATTAATCTGAGCAACTAAAGGTTCTACCTCAAGTCCATGTACAAGACATGCTTCTTCTAAGGATTCTCCCTGTGATGATGGGCATCCAATACAATGCATTCCTGCTTCCATAAGAATTGGAATCACACCAGTATCTATCTGTAGAAGTTCTCCTATAATAATTTCCTTTGTTATTGTCTGATTTGCCATAACAATCTCCTTTCTTCTATCTTCTCTTTCAAACATGTATTTTTTCTACATTTCACAATCGATAAGAGAATTATGTCCTTAATTATAATACAAGCTTTTTCTGATTGCAAGTACATTAATTTTCCAAAAAAACATTTGACAAATAAAATTTATGTCTTATAATAGTAATTGAAACGAGGACGTTTGAGAGGACGCCCTCGTTTTTTTCTTTCCCTCACATTATACATACAAAACCAAAGAAAAGAACTATCTTTTGCCAAGATAGTTCTTTTCTTTGGTTTTTATAATTTTTTTCTTAAAACATAATATTTTTTTCCGGATTGTTCCTCACAATCTAAAATCATAAATCCTAACCGTTTTGCTAAGGACAGTGATGCCAAATTGCTTTTCTCTGCAAAACAATATAATTCTTCTAAGTACAATTCCTCTTTTGCATATTGTATGCAGGACTCACATGCTTCCTTAGCCAGACCCTTTCCACGATAATTCCGGTCTAACAGATATGCCAGTTCCACACAGTTATGTCCCTTGTATTCCCGGTTCGACAAACCAATCTTACCTATCATCTGCTGATTCTTGCAAAGAATCAAGGCCCATAACCCATACTCATAAAAAGGATACACATGCTGTATATAAGAGTTTAATTTTTTTCGTTCATGTTCTCTATCCTCATCCATTGGCTGTACATAAGGCCATATGTTTTCCTTTCGATAGAGAGCATACAATTCATCTAAATCACCTAATGTAAATTCTCTTAAATAAAACTTTGCATTCTGAATTACAATTCATGGCTCTTGTCTTGTATGTGCATATACCATCTCTAAAAATTGTTTTGTGATTGCATCATGACTCTCAATCAAATAATCAGCTTTTGATAAATCCTGTTTTCCTGAATGTGGATTCACATAACCAATGCAAACCATCCCTGCTGCCTTTGCTGCCGTAACTCCAATACTAGAATCTTCTACCACAATACATTCTTCCGGTAAAACATGAATCAAATCTGCTGCTTTTAAATAAACATCCGGTGCCGGCTTTCGATTCTTTACTTCTAATCCGCTTGCAAATTGATCAATATATCCATCAATTCCAAAATATGTCGTCACCTCTTTTATAGAGGCGGAAGAGGAAGAAGAAGCAATTGCTGTTTTCAGTCCTGCATCTTTGCATCTCATTACCATTTCTTTTACTCCGGGAATTGGTGGATATCCTTCTTTTTCGAGTAATTCCCGTTTACATTCGTCTCCTAATTCCATCAATTCTTCTACTGATAATGATAACTGATATTTTTCTTTCAGGCATTCCCAAAGATATTTGACCGTACTTCCGATAAATTGTTCATAATACTCATAATCAATCTTTTTTCCTAACCGCTCTAACGCCATAACATTAGAACGGTAATGTAACGGTTCACTATCCACTAAAACGCCATCCATATCAAATATAATTGCCTTTAGCATTTTTCTGGTTCTCCATATTCTACACCAAATGTATCCACAGTAAGTTTTGACATTCTCTGTACCTGCATTGGGCGATCTGAATAATCTGTCTCTAACGATGCGATACGGTCAACCACATCCATGCCCTCAATTACTTTTCCAAATCCTGCATATTGTCCATCTAAATGTGGTGCATCCTTATGCATAATAAAAAACTGTGAGCCGGCAGAGTTTGGACTCATTGCTCTTGCCATAGAAAGCACACCTGCTTCATGTTTTAAATCATTCGGAAATCCATTCGCAGCGAATTCACCCTTAATGGAATATCCCGGTCCTCCCATTCCTGTTCCATCCGGGCATCCTCCCTGAATCATAAATCCTTTGATGACACGATGGAAGATTAAATCATTATAAAATCCACTTCTTACAAGATTCACAAAGTTTGTCACTGTGTTAGGTGCTACCTTTGGATATAATTCTAATTTTATCTGATCTCCATTTTCCATTTCAATTGTTACAATCGGATTCTTTTGTTCCATTTTTCATCGACCTTCTTTCTTTATTTTTTCATTTCCATTCCTATAAATTCTATTGCAATACATGATTCCACGAATCTATATCTTGATGCTTTCTTTTTAGAAACTCAGAATATCTCTCTGATTTTGACACCATATTATAATTTTAACACAAATATATCTTTCAAACAACTAAAACTATTGATTTTACCAATAAACTTAGAAAATAATTTTGATTTCCGTTCCTTTTCCTTCCTGACTCTGAATCTCAATTTTTCCTTTATAATACATAACAATGTGTTTTACAATGGATAACCCAAGTCCTGTACCTCCGGTTTCTTTTGAATGGCTTTTATCTACACGATAAAATCGTTCAAAAATATGATCAATATGTTCTTTTGGAATTCCGATTCCATTATCTTTTACCGATAAAACCACATGATTGTTCAACGAAAATACTGATACAATAACGATTCCTCCCTGTCTGTTATACCGGATACTGTTGTCACATAAATTATAAACCATCTCTTCTAACATAGATGGAACTGCTTTTATTACATTCGTTTCTCCTACTACCTGAAATGCAATATCTCTTTTCTCTGCTTTTAACTCTAGTCGTTTTGCACACTGTCTGGCAATTGCAAGCAAGTCAGTATCCACTAATACATCCTCTTCCGTTCCTTCATCTAACTTAGATAATTTCATAATATCATTAATCAGTTCGAGTAACCGGTTCGACTCCTGATCAATTTTGCCTGCAAAATTACGGATATCTTTTTCCTGGGCAATGCCTGACTCAATCAGCTGTGCATACCCCGAAATGGATGTCAGCGGTGTCTTTAATTCATGAGACACATTTGCTGTAAATTCTGAACGCATTTTATTCTGGCCTCTTATTTTTTTGGCAAAAGGCTTCAGTTCCTCATATGCCACATATTTATCGATCTCATCAATATTTTCTGCCATTTCATCAATTGGTTTTACAATCTGATTGGTTAGCATCCAGGAAATAACAGCAAAAATCAAAACAATGATAACAGACAAAACAAGTACGGTTGGCAGAGAGGTAAGAAAAATTTCCCAAACACTTTTTAATTCTTTCGAGACACGAAGTATATCTCCATTTCCTAGCTGTTTTGCATAATACATCGTCTCTGCTCCGCTTGTATCAGACTTACGGATTGCATTCCCACTTCCTTTTTGAATCGCATCCTGGATTTCCGGACGTTTTAGATGATTATCCATCTTATTTAAATTAGCTTCACTTTCATAAAGAACCTCTCCCTTTTTATTAATCAAAGTAATCCTGATCTCATCCTTTAAATCATTTTTATTAAACTGATGTCTGATTACTAAATTATCATTTTCCTTTAAAATATAATCATAACCCTGTAGCTGCTTTTTTACCTGGTCCCGAAAACTGTAATAATAATTGATGGATACTAATACAGCCGTCAGTACAATTGCCAAAAAACCGGCAATTCCAAAACTTAAACTGATCTTCTTCTTCAAAATAAACACCCCTCTCTTTTACTTTTCAATTTTATACCCGACGTTTCTTACGGTTTTTATCATTTCACCTGCAGGTCCTAATTTTTTCCGTAATGTTTTGATATGCATATCGACTGTTCTGCTTTCCCCTTCATAATCAAATCCCCACACCTGATCCATAATACGATTTCTAGATAAAACAATCCCGTCATTTGCAATTAAATATTTTAAAAGTTCGAATTCTTTATGGGTTAATACACACTTTTCTCCTAATACTTTTACAATATATTTTTCTTCATCGATGGTAATCATTCCATATTCTTTCGTGCTTGTTTTCTTGTTTTTCTCTGTTCCTGCACGACGCAACAATGCTTTTACCCTGGAAATAAGTTCCATAACCCCAAAAGGTTTGCTAATATAATCATCTGCTCCCATATCAAGTCCTTTTACCTTATCAATTTCTGTTGTTTTTGCCGTAACCATAATCACAGGAATATCCTTCATATCTTCCTGACTACGAATTTTTTGTAAAATCGTAAGCCCGTCATCTCCTGGCAACATCACATCTAATAAAACAAGACCTGGTATTTCCTCTCTGCACGCCTCAAAAAACTGTTCTCCATTCTCTAAAATTTCCGTCTCATATCCGCTATTTTTTAATGCGTATGCCTCAATTTCACTAATATTTTTATCGTCTTCCACTATGTAAATCTTCATAACAAACCTCATTTCTAATCTTGTTTTCTTTTTATAATAACCCGACTTTTTCTCTTTTTTCAACCTTTTGCCTTAAAATTTTACTTAGATTTTACATTCACCACAAATATCTTTTACCTGTATCTCTTAAAATAAAATTCAGGTAAAAATTGCCATATATATTTTGCTATAAAAAGCAGAAAAAAGGAAAATTGAAGAAAGGAATTTTTAGTTATGGAACTGTTAGGTGCACTTTTTAAGTTTATTGGTGGCCTTGGTATGTTCATCTATGGTATGAACCTCATGGCTGACGGACTGCAAAAATCTACCGGAGGTAAAACCCAGAAACTTCTTGGTTTTCTAACTAAGAATCGTCTAATGGCCGTTCTGATGGGAGCTGCGATTACAGCTGTTATTCAAAGCAGCTCTGCAACTACTGTCATGGTTGTCGGATTTGTAAATGCCCAGATTATGAATTTAACACAGGCAGTCGGGGTTATTATGGGTGCAAATATCGGAACTACCATTACAAGCTGGATTGTATCCATGAACGAATGGGGAGCTGCATTAAATCCCGAATTTTTTGCACCTCTTCTTATGGGAATTGGAGCATTTGTATTAATGTTTGCAAAAAAAGAATCCAAAAAAGAAAAGGCATATATTGTTGTCGGATTTGGACTTCTTTTTATCGGACTTAGTTTTATGTCCGGAGCCATTTCTCCATATAAAGATTCTCCGGTTTTTGCAAATGTATTTAAAGTTTTTGGACATAATCCTGTTCTGGCCCTCTTAGCAGGTGCAGTTGTAACAGGTATTATCCAGAGTTCTTCTGCCTCTGTCGGAATTTTGCAGACTTTAGCTTTAAATGGCATTGTAAATTGGAAAAGCGCTATTTTTATTACTTTAGGACAAAACATCGGAACATGTGTAACTGCTTTACTTTCAAGTACAGGAACTACAAGAACAGCCAAAAGAGCTGCTACCATTCATTTATTATTTAATACAATTGGTGCTATTATTTTCGGGATTATCATGTTTATCTTTTTTACCATTAATCCTGCTTTTGGTTCTTCAACTATCAGTAGTGTGGAAATTTCTATCTTCCATTCTATTTTTAATATTACATGTACGATTTTGCTTTTCCCATTTGCAAATCAGCTTGTAAAATTATCCGGTCTGATTATCAAAGACCATGGTGAAAAAGAAGTACCTGTATTAGAAGAAAATAAAACAGAACATGCTGTAGAAGTTTTAGATAACCGTCTTTTAGGAAACCCGTCTTTTGCAATTGAAGCTGCAACAAGCGAAGTAATTGATATGGGAAATTTAGCAATCAAAAACATCCGCTTAGCTATAAATTCCTTATTAGATAACGATGAAACAGCCATTCAGCATGTATTTAAAAATGAACAGGCTATTAACCAGTTCGAAAAATTAATCACAGATTACTTAGTTCGCATTGATTCAAGTTCAATTACGGAAGAGCAGCATAACATCATCAAAAATCTTTTATATACTGTCAGTGATATTGAACGAATCAGCGATCATTGTGAAAACATTGCTGAACTTGCCCAGAATAAAATTAAAGCCAATACCGATTTTTCTATTGAAGGAAGCAAAGATTTAAAAATTATATCAGAATGTGTCATCCTTGCAGTAGAAAATTCCATTAAAGCTCGTCAGGAAAAAAATACAGATGCTGTTCGAATTACCAATTTTTACGAAGATAAAGTAGATGAAATCGAAAAACAACTTCGTGAAAAACACATCCACCGATTGTCTACCGGGCAATGCAACACCGAAGGTGGAATTATATTCCTTGATGTAATCAGTAACTTAGAGCGTGTTTCTGATCATGCAAAAAATATTGCAGATTACGTTTTAACCTATTAATCAATAAAAAAACTGTCCGCTTACGAAGATATAACCTCGTAAACAGACAGTTTTTTATTAATTACTGTTGCGATAAACCAGCCATGCAAAATATCCATATACTATAATATTCGCTATCTCTCCATAACTAATCCAGAATCCATGAATCGGAATTATTCCACGAATCAATAAAATTGCACAACATACAACTTTTACAGCTAACCCCACAAACAGGAGCTGACTGTTTTTTTTAGCATAAGTTCCTAATGCACCAAACAGAAATACATATCCATCTATCGCACTTATTATACGCACCAAAAAGCTTCCAAATACCCATCCTAAACCAATGGTACAACTAATCACACTTAAAACAATAGAAACGCATAATAAAAGAGGTGACAGCTGAAGTATCATCGCAAAAAAATGATTGGAAGAAAATGCTTCTTCTAAATCATTTGAAATTCTATCATATAGCCGCATTCTATTTTCTCCTTTCCCTTTTTTCCTGCTGTTTGAAAATCATATCGATTACACAGGAAATTGTCGATTTTTCTTTTTATTTAGCATACACTATTTATATGAGGAAAGCAATCAAAAAAGAACACATCCACTTCTGAATGTGTTCTTTCCTTTATTTAGCTTTAAAAATACAAACTACTAATCTGTTATTTACTCTGTCCTAGACTTCGAAAATTAAATCTCCATAAGAAGGCATTGGCCATAAGTCTTTATCTACGATCATTTCAAGTTCATCAACAGGTGTTCTTAATTCATCCATAGCTGTCTTCACTTCATCTCTGTAGAATACTGCCTTATCTTTTCCATCTTCAAGAGCAGCTCCTTCTTCTGTAACCTTGATTAACTTTGTAAGAGCTCTCTTTGTAGCAACAAGCTTCTCTGATGTAGTCTTTAATAATTCTTCCTGTGCATAAAGATCACAATCAACACCTGTACTCTTTACTTCATTAATAGATGCAGCAAGCTCTGTTGTTGCGTTAATTACAGCTGGAATAATCTGCTTTCCGGCAATATCAATCATAGCCCTCGCTTCAATATTGATTGCCTTAGAATATGTTTCATACTGTACTTCTGAACGTGACTCTAATTCTGCCTTTGTGAATACACCAAATTTTTCGAATAACTTCACAGCCTTATCTGTTGTCAATGCAGAAATTGCATCTACCATATTCTTAATATTTGGTAATCCTCTACGTTCTGCTTCTTCTACCCATGCATCAGAATATCCGTTACCATTGAAGATAATTCTCTGGTGATCTGTTACTAATTTCTTAATTAAATCATGAACAGCTAAATCGAAATCATCTGCTTTCTCTAATTCATCTGCAATTTCACAGAATGCTTCTGCCACGATTGTATTTAATACAACATTTGGTGAAGCAACAGAATCTGAGGAACCAACCATTCTGAACTCGAATTTATTTCCTGTAAATGCAAATGGTGATGTTCTGTTTCTATCTGTAGCATCCTTTGAAAGTTCTGGTAATGTCTTAACACCTGTTTTTAACTTACCGGCCTTTAATGAAGAAGTTGCTTCTCCGGTACTGATTAACTGTGCTAATACGTCTTCTAACTGATCACCTAAGAAAATAGAAATGATAGCTGGTGGTGCTTCATTTGCTCCTAATCTGTGATCGTTTCCTGGATTTGATGCAGATTCTCTTAATAAATCAGCATGTTTATCTACTGCCTTTAAGATTGCAGCTAATACCAATAAGAACTGTACATTTTCGTGAGGTGTTTTTCCAGGATTTAATAAATTAATTCCATCATCTGTTGTAAGAGACCAGTTGTTATGCTTACCAGATCCATTTACTCCCTTGAATGGTTTTTCATGAAGAAGACAAACTAATCCATGATGACTTGCAATCTTCTTAAGCATTTCCATTGTTAACTGGTTATTATCAACAGCAATATTGCACTGTCCATAGATTGGTGCAAGTTCGTGCTGTGCTGGTGCAACTTCG
Organism: uncultured Lachnospiraceae bacterium; assembly: GCA_934339365.1. GTDB lineage: Bacteria > Bacillota > Clostridia > Lachnospirales > Lachnospiraceae > UBA3212. Next base: position 392,903 of record CAKRHW010000001.1, read on the forward strand.
TTATGCTGAGTCTTAGATGGAATTCCAAGCTTCCATAAATGCTCATTTACATCTTTCATAAATGCAGCAATACGTTCTCTGATTGTACCAAAGTAGTGATCATCTAATTCCTGTCCCTTTGGTGGCATTGCTCCAAATAATGTTCTTCCTGTAAAAATAAGATCTTTTCTTTGTAAATACTTTTCTTTATCAACTAAGAAGTATTCCTGCTCTGGTCCAACTGATGGCGTTACTTTCTTGGATGTTGTATTACCAAATAATCTCAAGATACGAAGTGCCTGTGTATTAATTGCTTCCATAGAACGAAGCAATGGAGTCTTTTTATCAAGTGCTTCTCCTGTATAAGAACAGAAAGCTGTTGGAATACAAAGTGTTGCACCTGCAGCATCCTTTCTTACAAATGCAGGTGATGTACAATCCCATGCTGTATATCCTCTTGCTTCAAATGTTGCTCTTAATCCACCTGATGGGAATGATGAAGCATCTGGTTCACCTTTAATTAATTCTTTACCAGAGAATTCCATCATAATCTTTCCTTCTGCATTTACAGGAGAAATGAAAGAATCATGCTTCTCTGCTGTAACACCTGTTAATGGCTGGAACCAGTGTGTATAGTGTGTAGCTCCTTTCTCAATTGCCCATTCCTTCATTGCATGTGCAACTGCATTTGCTAAATTAACACTTAATTCTCCACCTTCATTAATTACATTTTTGAGTTCTTCATAAACCTTTTTTGGAAGACGCTCTCTCATCACTGCGTCATTAAAAACATCTGTTCCAAACTCTTTTGCTACGTTAAAATTTTCGCTCATAGTTGGTTTCCTTCCTTTCACTACTTCTTCAATTCTTAATGTTAAACGTCAAATGTTAAACGTCAAGACTTCTTCATTATAACATATTTTTAAATTTTTTCTATGGAAATTTCATATGTACAATAACTGCAAAAATGGCGTCCCTTAAAAAAGGGGACGCCATTGTCCTATTCACATTTACATAATTTCCATCTGCAACAAGAATAACTCATTCCTAACCAAAATGCAAGTACTTTTTTTATCTGTTCTTTATTTTGTTACAAATATTCACGAATTCTTATTTTTTGATTTGAAACAGTTCATCTCTACTATTTTATTTTTCAGATGAATCTTCTCTACGCACAAGTAAAACAACAACTCTTTTACTTTCATCATCTCTTGTAGTACATGTTGACAATGTAATGATATGATCTGTGGATGTAATATCTCTTACGAATGATCTGGTATCTACAACAGACCTGCTTCTTTGCTTTTGTGCCCATTCTAAAAATGTAGCATCATCTGTAAAAGAATATTGATAAACGTCATCTCCTCTTGATTCTGCTTCAAAAGAAGCAAATACATCATAAATATAATGCTTCTTTCCTGCATAAATGTCAAAGTCTGGATGTTGCTTATAATAGGATTCCTGATTGTATTTTACAAGTGTGCCAAACATCGTATTGGTCCACATATTATGTCCATAGATAATACAGTTTTTCGCATCAAATCCATCTTCAATCCGATAATCAATAAAAATAGACCCATTTCTGTTATATGTCTTCTGAAACGTATAATGCAGATAATATTCATTATCTCTTCCCTGTAAAACAGGATAAGAAATCATTGTATCCTTTTGCCGGATAAATCCTTTTGCATCCGAATTCATACTTTTTAACCGTTCAAAATCCCAGACCCATTTTTTCCCATTCTCTGTAGATGTATCCTGATTTTGATTTTGCTTTTTCGTTTGTTTCTGATCTGGAATATTTTTTTCTTCTCCATCTGCCTGTTCAAACATCTGATTAATTTTCTCATATTCCTGATCTCCTTTACGATATTCAAATAAAATCGTAATAACCTGATATCCAGAATAACAAAAAACAATCAGACAGAGCAGTAAAATGATTCTTCTGACCCAGTTCGTCTTTTGTGTACTTTCTTTTTTCCTTTTCACTTTTCCCCTCTCCTTCCTTTTCTTCTATCTTTCCTGTACTTTTCCCCTTTTTATGAAAAACAGACCAGGCAGCTTCTGCCTGATCTGTTCTTGTGACTCTTATCTCATTGCTGAAATACGATTCGTAAAATCAAATTCTGAATTATTTCGCTTTACCAACTGATCCGAATAATTCCATCTTCTCTTTTACAGTCTCTTTGATAGCTTCTGCACCTGGAGCTAATAACTTACGTGGATCAAATCCCTTTCCTTCAAGATCCTTTCCAGCTTCAATGTACTTACGTGTAGCTTCGGCAAAAGCAAGCTGACATTCTGTATTAACATTGATCTTAGATACTCCAAGAGAAATAGCCTTCTTAATCATATCTGCAGGAATTCCTGTACCACCATGAAGAACTAATGGCATAACACCTGTTAACTTCTGGATAGCATCTAATGTCTCAAAGCTTAATCCTTCCCAGTCAGCTGGGTATTTTCCATGAATGTTACCGATACCTGCTGCTAACATTGTAACACCAAGATCTGCAATTCTCTTACATTCTTCTGGATCTGCACATTCTCCTCTTCCGATAACACCGTCTTCTTCTCCACCGATTGAACCAACTTCAGCTTCAAGTGACATTCCATGCTCAGCAGCGATCTTTACTAATTCTTTTGTCTTAGCAACGTTCTCTTCGATTGGATAGTGTGAACCATCGAACATGATTGATGAAAATCCTGCTTCTACACACTTTAAACATCCTTCGTATGAACCATGGTCTAAGTGAAGAGCAACTGGTACTGTAATGTTAAGTTCTTCTAACATTCCATTTACCATACCTACAACTGTCTTATAACCAGTCATATACTTTCCTGCTCCTTCAGAAACACCTAAGATTACAGGTGACTGTAATTCTTCAGCTGTCTGTAAAATAGCCTTTGTCCACTCTAAGTTATTGATATTGAACTGACCAACTGCATAATGACCAGCCTTTGCTTTTTCTAACATTTCCTTTGCTGAAACTAACATTTCTTAATTCTCCTTTGCATCTGAGTTTTTGCCTGAATCAGCCTGCTATCTGTCTGATACATTCTTAATCTGTCATATCAAAAATCTATCCGACTGCCTGCTGTTCGGTTAATTGAATTATAGCACACTTGTCTGTATGTCGCAAGATGGCTTTTCTCACACTTCTAATCTAATTCATAACATTTTTTCATTAACGATGTATGGTTTCATTATTTCATGCACCAGATATAATAAATCTTAAACTGCATCCAGATCGAAGAATTTTTATATATTTCATTTCCCATCTGGGTAATAATGCGGTTACATTCTTCTAATTCATCCATTGTCAGACTTTCTTTTCTGGTATATTTTTCTTTATCCATGCATCGGAATAAATATAAAAATTCATCTTTTGATACAGTCATGAATTTTTCACCGGCAAGTCGTGCTGCATCCCTGCTTAACATACCATTCTCTAATGTAATTCCTCTTTCTTTGAAAACAAGATACAGACTGTTCCGGAATTGTTTTGTATTTAACCGCAGTTTTCTTCTGTTTAAAATATAATCTCTTCTTCTTAACAGAGCCAGATAAGAACCTAATGGTGTAATTAAGACGATTAACATTATCACCATTGATTTTACATCTAAATATCCATCTCCCTGCTGCGTTTTTTGATCTTCTGTATTCGATTTTTCGCTTTGCATTTCCTCAGCTGTTGTTTCATTCTGAGCATTTACCGTCGTCTCTTGTTGTGACTGAACCGTTTCTTTTTGTGACATTCCATTGATATTATTTTCAGAATCTCCAAATCCGGTTGTAACTTCAATCGGAATCCATCCAAACTGAGGCAGATAGATTTCAACCCATGCGTGACTCTGCTTATTTGGTACATCAATCTTTTTCAATGTCTGAGATTTTCCGATATTCCCCTGCTGCATCATGTCCTCTGTAATTAAATAGCCTTCCACATATCTTGCAGGAATTCCCATTTTTCGAAACATCAGGGTTGCTGCAGAAGCAAAATAGGTACAGTATCCACGTTTCTTGTCAAACATAAAATCTTCCACAAAATCTTTATTCATGTCTAACTTTCCTGGTTTTAATGTATAAGGATAATCTTTTAAAAAGTTTTTGACAAAATCTACATATGGCTTTAATCCAAGGCTCTGCTGATATCCTCTGCCTTCTAAGTCAATCATTTCTCCGTCATATTCGATTTCCATTTTCTTAAATTTTTCATAGAATCTAGGCATCTCTTTTTCATCTGGCATCTGCAGATAGGTTTCATTTACGTAATCATAATACTGTCTTTCTTTCATATACCACTCTTCGTAATATCCACTTGAAGCCATCTCATTATTTCCATAAGTATAACCTGAATCCGAAGATTTGTCTGAATCATATTTTTCGCTAAGGTACTTCGAAGAATCGTCTGAATCCAAACTGCTGCTAAATGCTAATTCCGGAAAGCTATCATATCCATCAATAGAACCCATTCCTTCTAACCCATACACCGTATAATGATAACGATTTTTCTGGGCTGTAATTCCCTTATCATCTGTAATTCCACCATATGAAAAATCTAATGTATAATATGGTACATATTGAAATGATTTTGTTCCTCTTGACTGTATTTCCATATCGTATTTCTGATAATCGATATCACCTGCTCCCCAGATATCTATGTACTGTCCCTGCATCTGATATGGGAAAGTAAGATTAAGCTTCATCTTTCCATATTTATCGAACTTATTGCTATGTGGAACTTCAGATTCGGATGCATACCAGGTACTGTCATTGTATACACTACCAACAAATCCACGTAAATATACATTCTGATTTTCCAAAATTCCATAGTCACTGTCTGTTTTTTTCATTTCCACAACAAGATCGGTATCGTCTGATAAATTCATCTCTGCAACAGTTCCCATTCTAGACTTTCTTCCGCCTTCCGCAAGACCATCTCTACTGCTGTTTCCAGCATTTATATTATCTAACAGATTTCCCATTCCCATTTTTGTCATATTCTTATTGATTGTTTTTTTTATCTGTGTAATTGCTTCATTTTTTTTATATTTAGAAACAGGAAAGAAAACCAGATAAGAAATAATCACAATTCCTACCAAAGGCAAAAAACAAAAAATTGCTCTTCGCTGCAAAATTCTAGTCACATGCCGGTCCGAAAGATGACTTAATCCACATACAATAACACTTGTGCAATAAATCATCCCCAGAATAACGGTAGCTCTGCTGATAACCAGTCCAGATGCAAAAACCAAAATGATTCCGGCCTCTCCTAAAAAGAAGAAAAGAATCGGCCTGATTTTTTTCCAGGAAAACAGAATCATAAGCCATCCCACTACACAGCACAGAAATATGACAAAAAAAGTAATTTCTGACTGTAAGCTGTCATTGACTGGTATATTAGAGTCTGGAAAATTCATTCCATAATATCTTCCGATTTGTTTTCCAATAATATGCGTTACATAACCACCACCATTGAAAAGTGCTTTGATTTTTACAATTCCAATTACAACCGCACCAATCAAAATAGCCGGTATCAGTCTTCTTCCATTTCTTGAACTAAATGTGATATAGGATAATAAAAATAATACAAAGCCCAAAACCAATGTGACAACAATCAGATTTAGTTTTAATTCAAACGCATCATTAATTGATACAATCTCTGTTAACATTCCTAAAAATGCAATGCAGGTTTTTAATAAAATATTGCTATTAATACTTTTCCCATTTGAATCAATATCATTTTCCAAGGAAATCTCAAAATTATCTTCTACATAAACTGGCGGTTTTCTCGTTCTTTTATTTTTTCGTATTCTAAACATCTCCTGCTCAGTCTCCTCTATTCTTTTTCCCAAAACCTCTGTATTCTGATTACTATCTATGTATTTTAGTAATCTGTTCCTCTATGTTCTTATTGAAAATGCCTCTGAAAACAACTTGTTAATTCATCAGGCTCTCTTACAATCAGCAATTCAATATCACTATCCTCGCACAATTCTTTTAGTGTCTCATCTTCTTCCTCTTCCGTCATATACAAAATAGAAATCGGCATTCCTTCTTTGATACTATATAAATAATTTACCAGCTCCTCATTTAAAAATGGAGTGATGTAAAAAATTCTGCTATATTCGCTTTCTGTAGAATGCTCAAATAATCCTTCTATCTCAGAAAATCTTTCATTCACTTTAGATTCTAGAATATTTTGAACTGATTCTACGATTTGTTCTTCTTCTTCAATCAGACGTTTCGTTGTCATTTCCTCCTCCATATCAGCCCAGGCAAGAAAATGTACTAAATGTTCATATGCTAAAGATACCGAAAAACTCATTACCGTTTCAATCAGGGCATCTAAGGATTCAAAATCCATCACACCCTGTTCATTTTTTATTTTCTGCAGGTTAAGAAAAATTAAAGGCTTTTTTGACAATGGCATACTGTATTCCTTTACCATCAGCATTCCCTTTTTCCCACTTAACTTCCAGTGAATATTCTTCAACTGATCCCCATCTGCATACTCTCTGATATCAAAAACTTCTCCACGATCGGTTCCAGGAATATCCTCTCTGTATTTTTCGCTTTCTTCTTCCTCATCTAACCGGAATATATCCGCATCAATATCAATTGGAACAGCCTCCGGCAAAACTGTTACTTTAATTTTACGTTCTACCTTTGCTTTTTTGCTCCACAGACCAAATAAATCATAAAATTTAACCTGAGATACATGAATATCTACAATTCCAATATGTTCTACACTCAGATAATAAATAATCTGTGTTTTATTTTTTCCAATAGCTGCTATATTTAATACTTCTTTTTCTTTTTTATTAATATAACGATTCTGAAATGACACGAAAATTTTTCCACATGTAAGTGGTATCCTGCTCTGATTCACAATATCTATCACAATCGGAATGCCATTTTCATCCCTTTTACTTACTGTCTCGTCTGCCACATGTACCTGAATAGAGATCTTATTTTTCATAAGAAGGAATAAAATCAGCAGGATAATCGGAAATGATACAATCAATACCAAAGCCATAAGAGTATCGTAACTTTGATACATAATCGCAATCCAAATACCAGTCAGAAGAGAAATGATATAAAATATTCTATTCTTAACCACTTATAATCCTCTTTTCTATTCCTTGCTCACAGGTATCTTACGAATAATTTCTGCCAAAACATCTTTCGATGTTCTTCGCCCCATACGGCTCTTCGAATTCAGAATAATACGATGTGCCAGTGTATCTTCTGCAACTTCAACCACATCATCTGGAATCACATAGTCTCTTCCCTCTAAAAATGCATTTGCCTTCGCCATACGGCATAATGCAACACTTCCTCTCGGACTGACTCCTAATTTAATTCCTTCATTCGAACGTGTCTCTGCTGCAATCCTTGCAATATATTCATAAATTCGATCATGAATAAAAACTTTCTCTGCCATTTCCTGCAATTCAACAAGACCTGCATCATTAATAATTGGAGTAATCTCGTCCATTGGATTATTCATATGTTTTCCTTTTAACATATCAACTTCATTTTTGATTGACGGATATCCCATATGTATCATAATAGTAAAACGGTCCAACTGTGATTCCGGAAGCATATGAGTTCCAATCGATCCAACCGGGTTCTGTGTTGCAACAACCAAAAATGGATTCGGGAGCTGATATACCTTTCCATCTACTGTTACACGCTTTTCTTCCATTGCCTCTAATAACGCTGACTGTGTCTTAGAAGATGTTCTGTTAATCTCATCTGCCAGTAATAAATTACAAATAACTGCTCCAGGTTTAAATTTAAAATTATTGGTTGATTTATCATAAGTAGAAAATCCAGTTACATCCGATGGCATAACATCTGGTGTAAACTGAATTCTATTCTGTTTCAAAGCCATCGCCTTTGAAAAGGCCATCGCCATTGTTGTCTTTCCTACTCCTGGTATATCATCAATCAAAACATGTCCTTTTGCTAAAAAACATGTCATAATTTTACGGATTACATTATCTTTTCCAATTACAACTTTTCTAACTTCATCCATAATTAAATTTGCTGTTTCTACTCCGGTGTTCATGATTATCCTCCGTCCTCTATCTTATTTTATGTCTTTCGTTCTGCCTGTGACAGACCAAAGCCGCATTTTGCAACATACTTTTGCTTTTACAATACTAACACATTTTTCCTGTCATTGCATCCTAAATCATCGCAAATCCTTTTCTTTTATCATTTTTAATTACAATATCAAAAATTCCACCCCAGGCTTTGTCTGCACAATGGCAAATTTAAGTGTTTTAATTTTCTTCCATTTTTCAAACCAAACGCCTTTTATAAAAAAAACAACAGATTCCTAAGATTCTGCTGTTTTTTTTATCATATCGATTTTGTCCCGATCGAATGATTTGTTGTATTTTAGTTGTATTTTATCTTTTTTATTTTCTTGTTCTTTATTCTTCATCGTCTTCTATTCCCTGAAGGGCATCAAATCCTTCTTCTCCGGTTCTGACTTTTACGACATTTTCAACATCGTATACAAAAATCTTACCATCTCCAATATTTCCTGTATATAATGCTTTCTTTGCTGCATCAATAACGGTACGAACCGGAACAGCACTTACAACGACTTCTACTTTTACTTTTGGAAGCAATACTACATCAACTTCTACACCTCTGTAATACTTTGCATTTCCTTTCTGCACGCCACAGCCAAGAACCTGTGTAACTGTAATTCCCATAACACCAACACTGTTTAATGCTGCTTTTAAATCTTCGAACTTATTCTGCTTACAGATAATTGCAAGTTTGGTAAGTTTCACATCTGATGCAATTCCTCCGGAACGAAGTTCTACCGGTACTGCATCTTCTACAGCAACCTTATTTTTCTTCTTTTCTTTCTTTATTTCTTCTTTTGCTGCTGCAGGAAGCTCTCCATCAAAAGAAAGAGTCGATGGGGCAATCATAAAGTCTGCATAAGAAGATGTTAAACCATGCTCCTCAATATCAAGTCCGGCAATCTCTTCTTCCGGAGATACACGAAGTCCAATGGTATGCTTAATTACAAGGAATACAATAGTCATTGTAACTCCAACAAAAACAAGAATTGCAACCGTACCAATCAGCTGTATTGCGAACTGACCCCAATGTCCTGTTGTAAATAAACCTGTATCTCTGTTAAATAATCCACAGGCAAGTCCACCCCAAAGTCCATTTGCTCCATGAACTCCTACGGCACCAACCGGATCATCAATCTTTAACTTCTTATCAATGAACTCAATTGCAACAACAACGAGGATACCTGCAACGCATCCAATAATTGCTGCTGCCCATGGATCTACAACGGAACATCCGGCTGTAATTGCAACAAGTCCGGCTAAAGAACCATTTAATGTCATAGAAACATCTGGTTTTCCATATCTTACCCATGTAAAGATCATTGTAACAATTGTCGCACAGGCTGCTGCAATGTTCGTTGTCATAAATACATTCGATACATCCAATGCCTGTTCTACTGTTGACAAGCCATAAGAAGATGCCGGGTTAAATCCAAACCATCCGAACCATAAAATAAATACACCAAGTGCTCCTAATGTTAAAGAATGTCCGGGAATTGCTCTTGCCTTTCCATTCTTATCATACTTTCCAATTCTTGGTCCTAAGATTTTTGCACCAATCAATGCGGAAATTCCGCCAATCATATGTACGACTGTAGAACCTGCATAATCATTATATCCTGTTGCTCCATCAATTGATAAAGTAGAAAGCCATCCGCCTCCCCATACCCATCCGGAAGCAATCGGATAAATAAAGGCACTAATTAAAATAGAATAGACTAAGTAAGATTTAAATTTTGTTCTTTCTGCCATAGCACCGGAAACAATTGTTGCTGCTGTAGCACAAAACATAGTATTAAATGCTAAATTCGCCCATCCATTTGGAGCTGCATCAGAATTTGTCAGATTTGGAAAAATCTTTAAGCTTCCAATCACTCCACCATCCTGTCCCTGCATCAGTCCATAACCAATCAGCCAGAACACAACTGAACCAAAGGCAAAATCCATTAAGTTTTTCATAATGATATTACCTGCATTTTTTGCTCTGGTAAATCCTGTCTCCACCATAGCAAAACCAGCCTGCATGAAAAAGATTAATGCTGCCCCAAGTAACACCCATAAGGTATCCATCTGCATTGAATAATCCATATTTTTTTCCTCCTGTTCTTTTTTCATTAAATGGCTTTTTATTCCTTTCGAAAAAGAAACCAGTTAGTCTTCCTCCCTCGCTAAAGAAAAGATGCCTGTAGAATTTATCTTCTACAGACATCCTTGTCTTACATACATGATCAGCACAACCACTTCTTATTCTTTTATCAAAAAAGACGCCATAGAAACTTGTTCTATGACGTCCTTGCCATTTAGTGCTATTATAGCACCATTTTTATCCATGTCAACTATTTTTAAAATTCTTTTTTATTTTCCTCATGAAAAAAGTATTCCGCTTCACCAAATATCTCTCTTCTGATATCTAAGTCTATCTCCTCTGAAAAATACCGATATATAACAAAAGGGCTACCATACTTGGCAGCCGTATTGTTAAAAAGAAATGAAAATGAAAAAACAACTTAATCGTTCTTGGGATTCCGTTCTCCCTTGAACAATTATTATTTTAGATGCAATTATCTAAAAAGTCAACGGATTTGAACCCATTTCTTCAAGTCATTGCATTTGTCACATTGGGCATATTACAAATGTCATATAGCAAAAAAACGATCAATACAAAATGTATTAATCGCTTTTCTATGAGAAAAATTAAATGAGTTTAATCTATTATTGGAAAAAGATTGTTATTCAAGTAGGGGGAGAAAATAACAATCTTAATGTCAAAAATTATCACTCGAACCAATAATACTAATTTTAAAAGAGTACCATACAATACTCAATATGTAAACGATACTGACGTATCGTATGATACTCTTCCAAAACCATTTAAGAGTGAGTGTGTTAACTAATTCTTAGAAAAATTAGTTGATGGGAGTAATATTGACTATCGTTGTCAATAAATATTAATCACGAATGTGATTAATGGAAATGAGAAAAAATGTGTTTGCTTGTGAATTTGGGAGTATTCACTTTGCAAAACTAAAAATGAAATCTAAATAAGTAACAAAAAAACGGATTCTGTCTTGTTTGACAAAACCCGTAAACGCTTCATGTTATAATTAACTGCAACTGGCTGGCACTTTCATTTCTGAAAAAGCCCCTATAGCTTTGCGTCACTTTCTTTCGAAGGTTTTGCCTTTTGTTATTTATTTATGACATAATAATAGCAGACATATCTCAAAAGTGCAAGTACTTTTTTCAATTTTTTTTATTTTTTTTAGAATAAAAAGGAACCCCTTTAATTGGCTGCATGGGTGCAGATATAATCATAGATTTTTTCGCATCCGGTTTCATTATAATGTAATCCATCCCCATTATTATATTCATCAGCCATCTTTCCATCACTGTCTTTTACTGTCTCAGCAACATTTAAATATTTTGCATTATATTTAATTGCCAGACCACGAAGCTTTTCGTTCATCTGATCAATGATATCATTATTCAGATTCTCCTGATCAAAATTCCCTGACTGTTCATTTACAGGCAGTATTGATTCGATTACAAGAATTGCATCTCCTGCACTATCCTTTAACTTTGATATCATTTCATCATAAGTCGTAAGGAATTGTGATTCATCCATAAAAGCAATGCCATTGACACCTAATGCAACATAGATTCGTGTTGGTTTTCTTACTGCTACAATCTGAAAAATATCTCCATTCATGTTGGTAACAGAATCGCTCCAGCTGTAGGACATAAAAGTCATATGAGATATCCCATTTTCTGCAAATGTATTTTTCTCATCTAAAAATCCATATGCTGTCAGAGCAACGGTTCTGGAATCTCCAAGAAATAAGGTGTTTTCAAAATAGCTGTCATCTACTTTATCTGTCTGTGAAAGGGTAACTGTATCTTTTGATTCTTCAGTTGTACTGTTATCTGATGTATCAGACTGATTGTTTCCCTCTTTTGTATTGGTCTCATTCTTAGTATTCGTTACTTTTGTCTGATTTTTGGTACGGTTTAACTGATATTCCTGCACCGCAAGATATCCAAGTGTTACAATTGCAGCAACCAAAGCAATAATAAAAATTGTTAAAAACACATTACATAATATGACCGCTCTTTTTTTATTTCTTTTTTTTCGCTTACTCATACTAATCTTTCCTTCCAATTTTTCAAATCTATTTGAAATTGCATAACATTTTCTTAGGGAAATGCTTTGAAACCCTGGCGTTATTTTAATCTGTCGATAATTTCAAAATAATTTTCAAATGTTTTTCCACAACATTTTGGATTGGTTATTTTAATTCCCTCCTGACGAAGTCCGATCAGTGTAAATGCCATTGCCATTCGATGATCATCATAGGTCTCCACAACAGCCGGCTTCACGATTCCCGGATAAATGATTAAACCATCTGATTGTTCTTCCACCTGAATTCCTAATCGTGTCAGTTCTTTTGCAACTGCCTCAATACGATTACTTTCCTGATAACGGATATGACCAATCCCTGTTATTTTTGTCGGAGTCTGTGCAAATGGTGCAAGAGCCGCTAATGTCATTGTCTGATCCGAAAAAGCTCCCATATCAACTTCTACACCTTGGTACTTACAGGATTCTAATCCCTTTAGAAAAATACCTTCTTCTGTATCTTTTAATTTGCATCCGAGTTGTTCCATAAGACGCACAAACGCAAGGTCTCCCTGTGTAGAATCTAAATGAACATTTTTTACAAGTACATCCCTGCCAAGCAATGGTGCCATTGCATAAAAATAACAGGCTGCAGAAACATCTGGTTCTACCTGATATTCTTCTTTTTCATAAAACATTTGTCTTGGAATCTGATAGGTCCGGTCATTTATCTTTTCAATTTTACCACCGAATTGTTCCATCATTCTCGCTGTCAGATCAATATATGCCATTCCATGATTTCCTTTTATGTGAATGGTAAAATCCTCTTTGCATTTACAAGATGCAATCATCAATGCACTTAAAAACTGACTGCTTTTTTCAATATCTACTGTCACTTCCTTCGCTGTCAGTTCCTGATTGCCAATCGTAACCGGTAAATAGCCTTTTTGACCATGATATTGAATCTTTGCACCTAACTGTTCTAAAGAATCAAACAATCCATCCATCGGACGCTTTTTCATCTGTTCCGATGCATCAATCTCATAGGTACCGTCACTCATGCCAAGCATTGCAGTTAAAAAACGTGCTGCTGTTCCTGCACTTCCTACATAAATCTTAGCCTCTTTTTTCGGAATCAATCCGCCACAGCCGGTAACCGTTGCTTCTTTTTTTTCTTCTGATACTTCTACTTCAAATCCCAAATCTTTTAAACATTGCAGAAAATGTCTAGAATCATCTGAGAATAAAATTCCCTTAACTTTACATTTTCCTTTTGAAAGAGCTGCCAAAAGCAATGCACGATTGGTAATACTCTTAGAACCCGGCACTGTGACAACAATTTCTTTTTTTGGATTTTGAAAAATTGGGGATACTTCGTATAACTCCATTCCTTTACTCTCTTTCCGATTTATTTTTCTATCTTTTTTTATTTTTAGGTTTTGCAATCTTTCTTTTCATCTCATCATCTGTAATCACAATTCCTTTGATTGACTGCACAAACTTCAAAAACTGTGAATATCCATAATCTTTTGGGCTGAAATTCTTATAGCGGGCATGCACTCGGTTACTGATTTCATTGATATTAATTCCATCTCTTCCACTGGCATTTACCATCGCAATGATATATGCAATAATATCTCCCTTTGATTTATTATTTTCCTTTAATTCTACCAATACGGTGCTGTTAATCTTCTTTAATTCCACACCATCAATTTCTTCTAAGAATTTTGACAAGAGACTATATCCATAATTTCGCACATCAAAATCCGGATATTTATTAACAAGACGACTTCCAATTTCTCCTAATCCGGTTACTTTTCCTTTATTTTCGTTTTCTGTGATAATACCAACAATCGTATTTTCAATAATCTTTTTACTAAAGGAAACATTTTTATTTTTCTCATTCTTCGAAGGTACTTCTTCTGTCTGTTCTGTCTCTTCCGCCTGATCAATTAAATTCTCTAAGGTTGTGAATACATTACAGGCACTTCTAAAAGAACGCGGTGTTTTCTCTTCTCCCATTCCAATGACCTGCATTCCCGATTCTCTTAATCTGCTGGCAAGACGTGTAAAATCTCCATCACTTGATACAATGCAGAATCCATCTACATTTCCGGTATACAAAATATCCATTGCATCAATAATCAGAGTCGAATCTGTGGCATTTTTCCCAATTGTATTGGCAAACTGCTGGATTGGAGTAATGGAATTCTCTAAAAGCATATTTCTCCATTTTGCAGTGTGAGAATCTGTCCAGTCTCCATAAATTCTTCGATATGTAGTAACCCCATACTTTGTTAACTCATCTAAAATAACAGACAAATATCGTGCAGAAACATTATCTGCATCAATCAATACTGCGTATTTTTTATCCTCCAACTGATTTCCCCTTTCTTCTCCAAAATTATCCTAATTATCCGACTTATAGTCATGAATCCATCGATCTGTTTCTTCCTCTAATTCTTCCTTCGATAAATCATTTCTTTCCGTCTGTTTTTCCTTATCTTCCTTTGTTTTCTGTGCTTTTTCTAAATCTATTTCACACTGCTCTTTTACTGCTGTTGATACTTTAAAAGAACGCATATCATTTTCTAAATTTTCTTCTTCCCCTGATAAGAGATCTGCCATAATCAACTGCCTTAAAATGGTAGGTTTGCCTGAAATTTTATATCCCTCGCGAAAATACTTTACAGCATTTTCATACTTAAACATATTGATACAGATGACTCCCATATTATTATAAATATTTCCGTAAAATTCGTTTGAAAGATTCGTACCACGACTTCTCATCAGAATATATTTATAGCTTGCAAATGCATTATTATATTTTTTACATTTTAAAAGAATATCCGCTCTGGCTTTCAAGCGTTCTATTCCACTTTTATGTTCAAGGATATCTAACTCTCGTTGTAACTTTGCCATTTCATCCGGAGTAAAAAAAGAGGATGATTTTACAACAAAACTAATCATCTCCGTTAAACTGCTGCGATGCAGTTTTGCCTGGCGAAGTCCACTTGCTATTTTTTTATGTTTTAAATTCTTCTCGATGTATTCAATTAACTGTTCACTGAAAAAATCATCATCAATCAAATATACATAATGATATAAATAGTATGCAAGTTCCTCAATCGAATAGATATTAATATCTAAGTCTTTTATATAATATGGAATCTTCGACTGCATACTGCATAAAATCACACCGCTCATATGATATCTCCTTTTTCTTTTACATCTCTTCTATGGATACTTCTTCTTTGTACACCTTATCTGATGCCGGGAAGAAATCTCCGAATCCTTTGTCTTCCACCTGAATGGTAAATCGACTATCATCCTTATAAGCAATTGTAATTAATAATCTTGTTGTTTTCTTCGGACGTTCTGGAAGTCCTTCTAATTTCATATTTAAAACTTTACTTACCCCAGTAATTGGAGAACTAATTGTAAACTGGAGAGTGTCTGTCCGGTCTAAAATACATTCCATCCGGACTCCTCCCTCATAATAATTGACACCTGCAAAAGATAATATTTGTTCAATATCCCTTCCTGCATGATTTACCATAAGACCGATATTTACTTTTGTTCTTCCATAACATGAAATTAAATACTGTGAGAGTGTCGGTGCAAAAAATACTTCTCTTGCATCAAATCCGGCACCTTTTGCAAACAGATTATCTCCCTGAAATACCCTGCGTTTGTTACACAGAATCGGCAACGTTTCTTTTGCCCATGCCATCTTGAATCCTTCTCCAACTAAAAATACCGAAGAAACCACATGCCCTGCAAATTCTTGTCGGACAATCGAAGTAAAAATCCGGTCTAAATTTGCCTTTCCTTCTGAAGTATCTAATAATTCATATGACATCTGATCCGTAAATTCTTTTCGCTCAACCGTTACTATCGCAGGCATTCTTCCATTCATAAAAGCCATCTTGTAATAGAAAAATCCATATTGTGAAAAATCAAAAAGTGCCACACTGTTTACCCAAAGATCTCTTTGCTGGTTTAAAACATAGTAAATAAAACTCTCTTCATGTCCGATAATTTTAATATCTTCTTTTTTAAGCCCGATTCTGACAATTCCATCAAAAATAGCATCCATAAGTGTCTTTTTCAGTTCCGGAATGGAAACAACAACATGTTTCACTTCTTTTGCATCTAATGCTGTTGTTACCATCTTGAATAATTCACGAAAATAAATCTCTAACAATTCACTTGCAAAATATTCTTTTCCTTCCATCTCTGTCACACTGCCTACCATTACTTCATCAATCAGATTCCGGACAAGAATGCCCTGCCGGTCTTTTTGTCTCTTTTGGGCTTCTTCCCCAATACACCATTCCTGTTTGCCAAAATACTTAAATAACAATGTTGGAATCTGATATCTCTGCTCCCCTTCTACTGTGCTCATAGACACAACATCATTGTCCATATTCAAATAACTGACCTGTGTATAATCTTTCGATAAGTCAATTCCAATTGTCAGGGTTTGCTCTGTTTTGTCCATATCATACCTCCATTGTTTTTTCTATAAAATCTCAAATGCTTCAGCAGAATTTTTCTTCTTCATATATTCTTTCATCAGCATTCTCTCTTTTTCTTTATTTGACTGTTGTCCTGCAATTAAAATCTTATTGAGAAGTTCAAACCGGCTTTCTCCTGTAAATGCACTCTCATCTTCTAAGCAGACCGACTTTAATTCTATTGCCGGTTCTTCTTTTTTCTTTTCTTTCTCTCCCTGTTCTTTACTGATATAGTAATTCAGCTTGTCTCCATAAAAGAGTACAAAATCCTTAATGAAAATTCCAGGGAATACACTCTGCATCGGTTCTACTAACAGATTTGATTCTTCCTCTCCATTGCCTACGGTATAACTAATATACACTTTATCCTTTGGATTTGTGCGATAATCAATCAATACTTTATCTTCTAAATAGAATGGAATCTCAAACCATTTTTTATACTTTTTATAAAAATCAAAGATAATATTATAATCACTTAATTCCATTATCATGGATTTGTAATATTCACGTTTGTCTTCCTCTAATTCATCCTTCTGTGAAGTATACTCTAACAAAGCAATTTTACAAATGGTAGGAATCTCTAAATGCCGCATCATGTCTTTTTCCATATAAGACAAAACAAATTCCATCTGCTCTTTTTCACCCATATGATATAAATAATGATAAGAACAGAACGAATAATAAGCTAATTTAATATTCTTACAGATTCCATATTTATAATAAGATAAGAATACTTTCGTCAAATCACATTTTACATCACCGATAAACATCGCCTGTACCAGAATTCTTTCTTCTAATTTGTGATTCTCATAAACAAAATCATATTCTGCTTCCCATAATTGCAGCATTTCCTGCATTGTGCCATTAAAATATTCACTTAAATATTCTAATATCTCTTCGTTATATTTCCCTTTTCTAAAAATATAAGATGCAAGTTCAAGCAATAAACGGCTTCTTTGTTCTTCCTCGTTTTCTTTCTTGTCTTTGATCAGTGTTGTACACAAACGTGCCAGAATTCTAGATGGTATTCCTTCATATCCATATGCTTTAATTGACTGATATGCTTCTTTATAAAGGCGTCTCTCAATCCGCATCTGCGTAATCTTCTGTCTTGTATCACTATCCATTCCCTTCTGATCTACATCACGCAAATATTCATCTAACTCATCACTATTTAGATGGTTAAAATAATATTCCACTACATCCGCAATGATTTCCTGACGATAGCGGGTCCTGATATTCGCAAATTTCATGATATTTTTATACAAGGTCACTGTCTGTATCGGAGCATCCTGATATAATAAATACCGCTCTGCAAAATGTAACAGCAAATATTCATTCTCTTGATCTAACTCAAAACTTAACTTCAGATAATCATCCATATCTAACAGTTTTGTTAATGTATATTTTACTGTATTCGCATATCTTCTTCCGTATTGATCTACAAATAATATGATTGGAGATTCTGTATATATTCTTACATATGCTTTGCCATTTACCAGTCTGACTACCTGTTCTTCATTCGTTTCTTTATGAATGACAACCACTTCCATCATCTGTGGTTCATCACAGGATATTTCATATGTCTCAACAATATCCGGAAGCTTCTTTGCAACATCTGTATTGACAATTGATGGCTGAATCACTTCCTTGTAGATGACTGCAAGCTTGCGATTCATATTTCCTTCAAACAACTGTCCGAACAGATATTGTTCCATAATCTTCGTATAATTGGCATAAATCTCAGGTATCTTTTTCTTATTCATAATGATATTACTATATAAAAATTCTTGTTTCTCTCCAAGAACTTCTCCATTATAAATAAAATACATATAAATCATCTTCGGCAACAATCCTGTCTCATTAACATCGATTGAGAACATGTAATATTCATACAGATTCGTAATGCGCAGTTCCTGTTCTACACCCTTTTCATACCATGTAAAATACTTATGGTCTGTTTTATTTCCTCTGACTAATAAAGTACAGATTGCTGTTAACAGCTCTTCACTCGGATGATTCTCATAAAGAACCGTCAGTGTTTGATACAAAGTCTCGCTAAAACGCTTCTCAACTGATACCAATTCCACAAACTGACGTACCAGTTTTTCATCGATATAGTCATTTTTAGCTCCAAAATACAAAATCTGCTGTTCAAAGGTATTCAAAATCCGAAGCAGACCAGGCTGCTCATTTAAGACACTCAATGCTTCATAATACATAAGTGGACTTCTGCATCCTTGTGCATATTCCCCTTTAATCAAAGTATATTTTAAGCTTTTGTTCACATCATATTTTTCATCTAAATACAACATAATCCATAAAAGCTGCCAGTCACGTGTCTCGTCGTACATCTTTTGAATCTCTTCTACAACCTGTGCAGTATATGCTGCTTCTCTTTTCAAAAGACTTCTTACATACAGATAATAACAATAAATTCGTACATTCTTATCTGCATCTACCAAACGATTACGAATAAAATCATCTAAAATCTCTTCTGCACTCTCTGCTTTGTTACAGCTTAAAAGTAACTGTGCCTTATATAATCGTCCATAATAATACAGATTCTTATTTTTCGATTCTAGCAACAAATCTACCATATGCATGGATTCTGTCACCCAGGTATCTATATCGCATTTGTGCATACGGAATTTCAGATAGCTCTGTAATAAATCAATCCGGCACTGTGTCTCCTGTCTTCTTTTTTCTAAATCAACAGACTGATTATCAACAACAATCTGGTATGTATCCGTCTGGCCCATATTTTCAAACTCGATACATCCATAATTGACTCCCTGATACAACTTCTTTACATCAATCAGGTATGTATACTCATACCTGTTTCCTGCAAAATCGTCATGTGTAACTCTTCGTTTGCATTCTGTAATAAAATTACCTTTTACCGTAACTTTCAGATTCAGATAGCCCCAGTTATCCCGTTCTAAAATCAGAGTATCTTTAAACGAAGCGTCTACATCTGAATAATGTATCTGTGGCTTGTCTAACGTAACATGTACTGGTGTCTTCTTATTGATGGCGATTAAAAACTCCTCTAAAGCAAGTCTCTGATCCTGACTTTTAATCAGTCCTTCATATAACGCAATATGTCTCCGGTCATTCTTCTCTAATAATCTGCAAAAATCCTTTGACAAGAAAAGCTTTAATGCCTCTTCATAATTTGTATGCACCAAATTGGTAAAATGAAAATAATTCTCAATTCTTCCGATGGAGCTTACAATACTATAATCTAAAACTGTAATAAATACAGGAATTGAAATCTCTCCACGATTCGTAACAAGATTGATTTCTCCCCGAATATAGCTTCCATCCTTAATATTCATTGTATCTACTTCGTATTTAATTGTATTTGTTAATCCGTGAAACTGCTCATTTAAAATGCGTACACGTGTATTTGTGGAATAAACTAATCCTTTTACCGGAACCTTATTTGTAGATGAAATGGTAAACTCACCACAAAAAGAGCTGTCAGTTACCACTGATTCTTCAATCTTTGCAACTGACATCTCTACTTCCGGTATATCGTATTCTATTTTC
This sequence comes from uncultured Lachnospiraceae bacterium, assembly GCA_934339365.1. GTDB lineage: Bacteria > Bacillota > Clostridia > Lachnospirales > Lachnospiraceae > UBA3212. The sequence continues at coordinate 413,189 of CAKRHW010000001.1, forward strand.
CCAACTGTTAATTTATCGATTAGTGCTTTCACCGTATCCCTCCAGTTTTCAGCCTAAATATCCATTGGAAAAAACCCAATTGACTCTATTATACACAAAAGGTTCTGCTTTTGCAAGGTTGCGTTTTGACTGACTTCATTCCTTTCTTTTCTTTTTTATATGCAAAGCTATTATATGATATCATCCGTCTCCTTTTGAAATAATTGTTTCGCCGAAATAACCTTCATTTCAAATTTTTCTTCTCCACAGCAAGCATATGCGTATTCCTTTTCCTGCCAGCTTTTTATATAAAGAAGATCTCGTTTTTTTTCTGTATTACAAAAATCCAACAATTCCGTTTTTTCCAAATCATACCCGAGTCCAACACCATAATATTTTCCAAATGCTTCCTTCAATGTCCATAGCATGGTATACTCATCTTTTTTCCCTATTAGCATTTTCTTTTCATAAGCAGTTAAAAAAAATTTTGCAATTTCTTTAATTTCAGGTGTTTTTCTTTCCACATCAATTCCAACAGGTCTTTTGGAAATTGCACAAACTTCTCTTCCGTCACAATGACTCAGGTTAAAGTGAAATCCCATATTCAAACTTGGTTTCCCATATTTTCCTATGTTAAAATTAGAAAGATTTTTTATTCCATATTCCTCTTTTACTCCATGGCAAAGCAATTTATAAGATATAATGCCCTGCTTTCTTCTATTTGCATCCTTTATACGCTGTATATTCCGTTGCCTTTGCATATCCATTTCTGAAAAAATTCTTTTTAACTCTGCCTCGGTAACCCTGTCATCTTCACAAAAAATATAAATCATATAGACTCCCCTTCAAAAAAATTCTTTAATTTTTTTATCCCCTCTATATTTAGAGAATACTGTTCTATTAATCTGCCTTTCTCAATTCTTGTAACTGCATCACAGGCAGAAACAATAAACTCATAATCATGTGTTACAACAAAAAGAAATGTATTTTCATCACACAGGCTCTTTAGAAGTTGTACTGTCTTTTTCATATGAGTAAAATCAAGTCCACTCGTCGGTTCATCAAAAAGAAGTATTTTTTTTCCACTAAATTTTGCCGATGCAATAATGACTCTTTGTTTCTGTCCTCCTGAAAGAGTCATAGGATGTCGCTCTTTTAACATATCAATATCTAGTTCTTCCATTATAGTGTTAAGAATTATTTCACTTGTTTCTTCTGCCCCAAGTGTTATTTCCTCCTCAACAGAATCCATAAATAACTGATGATTTACTTCCTGCATTACTACATAACTCATATTAAGCCTGTTTTTTCGTTTAATCAAATCACTATTTAAAATGGAATATCCATCTGTTTTTTTCATAATACCTGAAATTGCTGATACAAATGTAGATTTTCCTGCACCATTATGCCCAATAATTGCACAAATTTCACCAGCATGAAATTCTGCATGTTCAATAAGAAGTGCTCTTTTTTTTCCATAAAAAGCTTCAAAATAAGTAAAAAATAATGTTTCTTTATAATCTTTTTTTCTTTGAATTGCACAAATCGGAAAAGATGAAAGTTCTAAAATCCGAATACCTGTCTTCTCATGTTCATCTAAGGACATGTTAGAAAGTTCATCCACTGTATATTCTCTTATAATCTCGCCATGATCCATATATACTGCTCTATCCATAAGATCCTTTAAATAATAGATTCTATGTTCTGCAACAATAATAGTCTTGCCTTTCTTTTTTAAAAGCTCTAATATTTTTTTCATCCGTTCAACCGCTGAAAAATCAAGATTTGCAGATGGTTCATCAAGAACATATATTTCTGGATTCATAGCATAAACGGATGCAAATGCAATAATCTGTTTTTCTCCTCCTGAGAGTTCAAATATACTCCGGTCCATCAAATCCTCAATTTGTAATTCTTGTGCCGTTTTTCTTACCCTTTTTTGAATATCCTTACTATCTACTCCCATATTTTCAAGTCCAAAGGCAATTTCACTAGTTGTATTTACTGTATAAAACTGTGTCCTTGGGTTCTGAAAGACAGTTCCTACCTTTTTTGCAATTTGATACATTGGCTGGTCTTGTGTTTCATTACTATCCACAAGTATAGTTCCTTTCAGTTTGCCGTCATAAAAATTAGGAATCATTCCATTCAAAAGTCGAATAAGTGAACTTTTTCCACAACCACTTTGTCCACACAAAAGTACACACTCTCCCTTCTTTATTTCAAGAGAAACATTTTTTAGAGAAGGTGTTTTTCCTGTTTCGTATGTATATGTAACATTTTCTATTTTAACCATTCTATAACACTCCATTCAATTCTCTTTTGCAGAAATTAATCCAAGAAACATCTCATAACTCTAAATGCGTATCTTCTGCGTCAATGAGAAAATTTAAGTATAATGACACACACTGTCATAATTGCCATAATCATAATTGCCAAAACATCTGCAATTCCAAACTTTATATCCTCATAAGCTGTATGCTCATATGGCGAATCTAATCCTCTACAAAGTGCTGCAGCAGATAATTCCTCACTAACATTTACTGCCGAAAAAAGCAACGGTACCATGATATGTTCTATCGAAAAATAAATGCCTCGAATTTTCATTGCTGCTCTTATCGCCCTCCATTCCTCTTTAATTGTAGGAAAATAACGAAATACTACAGACAATGGTATAATGATTGATTGAGGCAAATGTATCTTTCTCATTGCTGCCACAAAATCAGAAACCTGCGTTGTATCAAGAATCCATTTTCCAAGAGCAAGACAAGGCAAAAATTTTCTAAGTGCAAATGCAATAAATGAAACAATCGTATAATACACTCCTGACATATTTTCTGATACATACTGATCTACAGACAACATAAGCAAAAATGCAATCACAAATTTGATTGCACTTTTCCATTTTCCCCCTACTGCAATAATTCCAACACTAAACGAAAATAAACACACCTCTAGTATCATGGAACGGCATGCAAGTAAAAGCAAATTTACTCCTAGTATTAATATAAATTTTGTTCTTGGATCAAATCTGACAGAAACTCTTTTCATTATGCAATACCAGCTTTCTCAAAATGTTTCTGAAACATTTTATTTCCAATCAATGTTCCTATAATTCCACATAAAACGGAAGCTAAAACCATAACTATCAAAACCCAGGAAGGAGTTAACTTATCAATTGTATCTACAAAATTCTGACTCATACCTCTATCTATCGTACTTCTAAAATACTCTTCTCTCATTACCCAGATTGGCAAAAAACCGCCTAAAAGATTTAATGAAAAAACAAGGTAACTTATTAAATTAAGTGTTTTATTCTTAAATTTACCGACGCCAGCAATTATCTCTGCTAAAATCCCACAAATCAGACCCGTTAAAACTACAATCCAAATATTTCCCATAAGTAAAAGAAATAAGCATGGAAGCATTGCTGCAATAAAAATTGGTCCATGCATTGGTGCCTTGGCAAGCAACATCATGTAGATTGGTGCTGAAAAAAAAGAAATAATTGCCAACATGCAAAGATAAAGTGGTGGAAGCGGCATACAAATCGTGCCAAATATTGCAAATACAACAAAGTACAATGCAATGAATATTCCTGCAGAAACTAATTTTTTAGATTTTTTTATATTACTTTTATTACTCATAAATATCATTCTCCTTCTAATTTAATTTGGTGTAATTTCCCATTCTTTACTTTTTTCCTGAATATTAAAAAGCTTCGCATAGAGACCGTTTTTTTTCATGAGTTCCTCATGTGTACCTGTTTCATAAATTGTTCCGTTATCAAGTACTATAATCTTATCAACATCTGTAATTGTACATAATTTATGTGCAATTACTATAACTGTTTTTCCAACTATCAGTTCTGATATAGCTTTCTGAACTTCTGTTTCATTTTCTGGATCAAGTGCTGCTGTTGCCTCATCAAGTAAAATAATCGGAGCATCTTTTAAAATTGCTCTTGCAATAGAAATTCTCTGACGCTCACCACCAGAAAGTGTACTTCCATTTTCGCCAAGAATTGTTTCATAGCCATTTGGAAGTTTATTGATAAATTTATCACACTGTGCAGCGACCGCGGCTTCTTTTACCATCTCATCAGTAGCATTCATATTTCCAATTCTAATATTATTCATAACTGTATCATGAAATAGCGTGACATCTTGAAATACAAAAGACATATTATTCATTAAACATTCTGGTGCAACTGTTGAAATATCAATTCCACCAATATAAATCTTCCCTTTTTTCACATCCCAAAAACGTGCTATCAGTTTTGACATTGTACTTTTTCCACTTCCAGAAGATCCTACAAGTGCTGTAACTTTTCCCTCTGGTATTGTAACAGAAAGATTTTGAACAACCTCTGTATCTTCATATCCAAAGGACACATTTTCAAATTGAATATTGAAATTCTTTATTTCTTTTTCCTCTCCATCCATAAGCGGAATCTCAAACAATTCTTTTATATGCTGTGTGGATACCAATGTGTGAAATAACATTGGTAGAAGAGTTAATATTGATAGTATTGGTCCATAAACCCGACAAACTACAGTAAGAGACAAAAGAAGTGGTAAAAGCTCAATTTTTTCTCCCAGAAAAAGATGAATTCCAACAAAAACCGTAATACCAATTCCTGCCTGCAATACAAATTGTGCAACTGAAATAATAACACCTGTTTTCATCTCCATTTTGATGGAAGAATTTTTCAGATTGCAAAATACCTTCTCAAGTTCAGAAAACTTTGTTCCTCCAAGATTACACTCCTTAATCACTTTAATTCCCTCTAGATATTCCTGAAGCTTTTCAGAAGCTCTTAATTTATCTTGAACTTGTCTGCCTGATAATTTCTGCTGCAGCTTTCTGCTTCCTAATATGATAAGAAATGAAATTGGAAGGGTTCCGAAAATAGAAAGTGCCATTCTCCAATCAAAAAAAATAATACAAATGCAGACAATTGTTGCAGAAATTATATTTGCAATTAATGGCGGAACAATATGACTCATAGAGTGCTCAATACTGGCACAATCCCCCATCATATTTGTTGTTAACTCAGCAACACTTTTCGATTGAAATACATTCATCGGAAAACGCCGTACAGTTTCGGCAATACGAATTCTACTATCTTCTGCTGCCGTATAACATGACACATAAGTTTTTCTGTAATCATTCTTTGAAGCGAGAAAATTAAGTATCATAAGCACAATTCCGACCCCAAACATCATCCACAGATTAGTCCATGAAACAACTCCACCATCAAGCGGTCTTAAAATCTCCGTAAAAATATTTACAACAACCACTACAGAAAGTAACGTAACGATATTGGTAAGAGTAACTGCCAAAATACCTTTTTGTAAATTCTTTGCAGCATTATCAGATAATTGAAATAATTCCTGTATTTTTTTCATTTTATTACTTCCTTCCTTTCATCTTCCATGCATTTGCTGACGTATAATGTTCCCAAAGGACAGAAAATCGTCCACCTTTTTTCATAAGTTCAGAAAATTTTCCACGTTCGACAATTTCTCCTGACTCCATAACAAGAATATTATCAGCATTACGAATTGTAGACAGTCTATGTGCAATCATAATAACTGTCTTATTCTTCATTAATTCTGTAAGTGCCTTTTGAATTAGATATTCATTTTCAGCATCTGCAAAAGAAGTTGCCTCATCAAGTACAAGAATTGGCGAATTCTTAACAATTGCTCTCGCGATGGCAACTCTCTGAATCTGTCCTCCTGAAAGTTTTGTTCCTTTACTTCCATAAATTGTGTGATATCCTTCCGGCAGAGATTCAATTAAATCATGACATTGTGCAGCCTTTGCTGCTGCAACAACTTCTTCTTTTGTTGCACTTGGTCTTCCCATCTTAATATTATCCATAATAGAAACACCAAAAAGGAAATTATCCTGAAAGACAAAGCTGACAGAATTCATAAGTTCTTTCATATCTATATCTCTAATGTCAATCCCACCAATCTTAACTGCACCTTCATCCACATCATAAAATCTCGGAATAAGGCTGGCAACAGTACTTTTACCTCCACCTGAGGAACCAACAATTGCTGTTACCTTTTGTGCCTGTGCCATAAAACTAATATGATTAAGCGTCGGTATCTGACTATTTTTTTCATAAGAAAATGTTACATCATCAAATTCTATACTATATCCTTGTGGGTTTAAATGTTTTCCATTTTCCTCAATCTCTGCAATATCAAAAATATGATCCATTCTTTTAACAGAACCGGCAATATTTCCTGCATTTGCCATTGCATAAATAATCTTCATAAGAATACTTCCAATTACCGGAACAAAGATTAAATAAAAAATAAAAGAGGAAACAAATTTTTCATAATCTGTTGTATGACTTCCAATAAAAATTCCAGTTGGAATCATAAGAAGATAAATAGATGCAAACATGGTTGTAAGAGTCGCTGTCATCGTCTCTTGACTTAATGAATATGGAATCACTGCTGACATATATCTCTTAATTGATGTATTTAGTCTATTAAATGAGAATGCAGTTTGGTTAAATGCTTTCACTACTGATATTCCTCTAATATATTCTGTCGCAGCATTTCCCATATCTTCTAAAGCAACCTGATAATCATTCATAAGCTTTTTCGTTTTTTCTCCACCTGAAGTTGCACCATATCCTGCAAAAGCAAGAACAATTCCTAAAAAGGATGCAAGACCAAATCTCCAGTCCACTGTAAAAATCATGATAAGCATTACAAAAGGAGCGGTCATGGCCGATACCATATTTGTCAAATCATGAGCAATAAAGCCTTCAATTCCTTCAATATGATTATCCACAACTTCACGAAGCTTTCCAGAACCTGTTGTAAAGAAAAAACCTAATGGAAGCTTTGTAATGTGCTCCACGAAATTAATCTTAAGCTGGTATAGTGTTCCATATGCCGCTATATGAGCAAGTGCTGCTGAAAATGTATAGAAAATCAGATTAATCAAAACACCTGTAATAGCCAAAATTGCATAGAAATACATCTTTGATACATCCATTCTTGACATGTTCGGATAGACAGTTACAATTTCCTTAATTACAAAATAAATAGACAAATATGGAATAAACGAAGCAATGGTTGAAAGCACAGACATTACAATTGCCGCACTCATACATCCTTTCTTCATCATTGCAATCTCCATAAGTCTTGGAAACCCCTGCTTTCTTTCTGTGTTTTTTATATTCTTATTACTCATTTTTAGCTCCTCTTAATTCAATCATATTTACAATTTTTCTTGGTGTTTCAAAATCTTCAAGATTTAAATCATCGAGGCTGATATCAATTTTAAACACTTCTTCTAACTTCTGAAGTATTAATACCACTTCAAAAGAGTCCATATAACCTGAAGCAATCAGAGAAGTGTTTTCTTCTAGTTCAACATCCTCTAGTTCAACAACATTTTTTTTTAATAATTCATAAATTTTATTCAGCATCTTTATATTCTCCTTTTATGTCTTCAAATTTTAATCCTAATTTATTTAAAGATTCCTCAATCGCATCCTCAAAAATCGGGCTTTGTGAAATCTCTAAAGCTCTCTCTCTTGTCATTTCACCACTTCGAACAAGTTCACTGAGTTCTACTTCATGTTGTGCATATCCAAAGTCTTTTTCAACCATATACTGTGCAACATGATTAAAAAGACAATTCGACGAATTAATAGGCCAGCTTCTCTTAGAACGTTGAAATTTTAATTCCTTCGTTAAAATATTCAAAATTTCATCTTCGTCCCATTTTATATATTTAAATGGTGATATTTGAACTATATTCGGATAATGTTTACTAAAATATGCAGTCTGATTCTTATAAAGTTCTAATACATAATGATATTTGGGATACTGTTTTAAAACCTCCACTGTATTTCTATCTGACACTTCATAAATCCAAAAAAGCTCAGAATTTTTTATGTACTGCTGTCCTTTTGTATATCCACCAAGGATTAGATTTACCCCAAACTTGCTTGCAATCTCATGTATTTTCAAATCAAGAAGTGCATGACATAATCTACAATAATAAATTCTTTTCTTTGATTTCAAAAACAAACCAAATACCTCTTGAATATCGGATATCTTAAATATCATACTGTCAATTCCAAGTATATCTGTAGCATTTGCTAAATTTTCTGGCATTTCTTTCAATGCAAATCCACTATCAATCATTACTGCAAGTGGATTTAGATTAAGAATTTTCTTTGCTATATAAAGTGTCATAATACTATCTTTTCCTCCGGATACACTACAGATACAATCATATTGTCCACCAGTTTTAAATTTCTGCACCTTTTTCTTTAAAATAGCCAATTTCTTTTCGTCTGCTATCTTATCAAAGCTGCCTTGTTTTTCTATACTAACAAAATTTCTACGACAGACATTGCAAACACCTTGATCATCAATCGTGATATATCCTTGTATCTCTGGCATAACACAAGATTTACATACTTTTCTTTTCGGTCTTTTTACAATTCTCATATCTTCCATGATTATTCACTCCATTTTCTTAAAGTTCTACATATCCGGTAATCTCTTTTCTTGTTTTCTCATCCCACTGGGAAGGATTTACTCCTTTTTGCGAGATCAGTGCATACGCCAAACGTTCAATTCCAAATGCAAAACATGCTGTATAACAGAAATTTTGCTCCTCATTTTTTATTTTATATGGCTTTGAAAAATGTGTTCTATGAAAATTGATTGATCCACAAGATATATATGTTTCATGTGCTGGTATTTTCCATTTAAACTCCCTCTTGGAATCTCCAATAATTTGAAAATACTGTAACTTTTTATAATTGGATGCAAAAAAAGAATCATTTGCCGTATCTAACCTGGTATTTGCATGAAAAGTTTTTTGCCAAAAATCCCACAAGCCTTTTGCCATATCCACAAGTTCCTTACACTGTTTAGGTGTTCCAACAAAAACATATTCTTTCATAAAAAACTCATTGAGTCTTGAAAGTTCAAATGTATTATCTTCTTCATTCCGAAAACAAGAGCCTGACACCAGAAATTTTTCTGGTTTGTCCTTGCGAACCACCTTTCCTTCAAGCATCTCATATACAGGAACACAAGCTGCATGTCTAAGCACTTGAGATGGTACTTTCATCTGCTCAAAAATTGAAGAGTCCTCTATTCCAGCTTTAGAAAAACGTTCTAAAATATCTATATCATTTTTCATTGATGTTTCAAACATGATGTAATGTGGAAAATTCTCAAAATATCCGCCCTTTGCATATCTCGAAACCGGATGAAGAACCGGAAATCTATATTCTTTTATTCCTTCAAATGTTCTTTTCCCATATTCCTCAATCTTTGCATTAAAATACTGAAATATCTTTAAAAAAATCTGACTATACGAATAAACCCCTTTCGAGATTTGTACGACATCTCCACGTTCACATAGTTTCTCATATACAGATTCTTTATTTATTGTTATTTCATCCGAGTGATCCTCTAAAGTCTTAATCTGAACTTCTTTCCCATTAATATTTCCCGACTCTATCATCTGATAGAGGGATTCTATTTTTTCTTTTACCTCATCAATATCTCCATCTCTAACGAAAACTTTGATTCCTTTAGAATCCCATCCTACCTTTTGAATTTTCGGTGAAACATAATTAAGCATTTCATAAAAGAACTGTTCATTTTCTTTTGTAATTCTTTTCCTATCGCATTCAATAATCATTTTATTCCTCTTTTCTTTTTTAATAGTTATTTTTTTACTAACATTTTATTCCAACAGTCTATCCATGGGAGAGATAAAAGCTGAAACTCTGTTAATCCAATTTTTTCTGCAAGTTTATAGGCAGATGTTTCATTTCCACCCATTTCATCAAAACTCATATCCTCGGTTATTTTGTCGTTTTCAAAAAAATTCCTGCAAATATTAAGGAATTTATTTTTTTTGCTATTTTCTTTTTCTAATGCATCTAATTTCTCTTTTATAAGAGGCATCCAATCAATAATATCTGGATTTCCAAGAATATCATAGATCTCTAATTCCACTGCCATCTCATGATATAGTTTTGAAATAAACTGCATTGCTGTTACGGAATCACCCCCTAAGTAATAATAATTATCTTCTAATGAAACTTGATCAACTTTAAGTACCTCTGCAAGAATCTGAAGTACCTTACTTTCATGCTGATTCACATTTTCAGCTTTTTTATTTTGAGATTTCTGAAATTCGCATAATGCCAATTTTTTTCTATCTGGTTTTCCATTATATGTAAGTGGTAGACAATCAAGTTTTTGGATGATTGAAGGGATCATATAGGATACAAGCTTAGTCTTTAAAATTTCCCTTACCTCTTCTTGTTCAATATTACCTTCATAGAAAAGTGTCAAATGTCCACTTTTTTTATGAACAATACAACAGTTCGTTGAAATTGTAGGAATTTCGTTGACTTTTCTTTCAATTCCACTTAATTCAATTCTCTTACCATTTATTTTTATTTGATTATCCATACGACCCATAAATCGAATATTTCCATCCGGCAAATACATTCCCTTGTCTCCACTTTCATACATATACTTTTTAAAAACCTGTCGGAAATGCTTTTTAGTTTCCTTTGCATTACCAGCATAACCTTTTGCCACACCAACGCCTTCTATATACATAATTCCAGGAACCCCTATCGGACATTTTCTAAATCGTTTATCAAATATATGATACTTAGTATTCGCAAATGGTTTCCCATATGGAATATATTCTCTCTCTAAATCCTCTTTACAAATCTTATAAGATATATTCCAAATTGTCGTTTCTGTTGGTCCACCAACACTATACACAAAAGCTTCTGGTGAATACTGAAATAACTTTCTTACTGTATTAGTTCTAATCCAATCGCCTCCTAATACAATCCTTCTGATATTTTTCATTGCATTTAACATATTGTCATCTTCTAACATAAGAACCATTTCTATCATTGCAGGAACAGAATTCCAAAATGTTACATGATACTTCTGAATTAACTCTAACAGATACTTAGGATCTTTCACCCTTGCATAATCCGGTAAAACTACACTTCCACCAATTACAAACATCCCCAAATAATCGTATAATGCCATATCATGACAAAAGTTTGTCACTGCAATTGCTCTTACATTTCTTTCTTCTTTTAGCTGAAAACGTTCTTTCGAATGAATGAGACAATTAATTATCCCATCTTCTTTCACAAGAACACTCTTTGGATGTCCTGTTGTCCCTGATGTGTTAATGATAATTGTAATATCATTTTTCGTATTTTTTTTATTAACAAATCTCTTTTCCTTTTCTTCTGCCGTAAGCACTTCTAGATATGTCTTTACGTTACAAATAATGTTTTTTGTTTTTTTCTTTAATATCTCATCAGTAATTACCAAAGAAATATCTGCCTGATTAATACAATAGTTAATATCTTCCATTGGAAGGGTTGTCTCAATTGGCATATAAGAAATATTAGAATAAATAGCTGCCAATGCCATAATTATCTGACCGACACCTTTTCCCATAAAAATTCCAATTCGACATTCTTTATCATTTCTTTTGAAATCTAAAAGCTTATTTGCAATATTAACAGCCATCTCATTTAATTCTTTATAGGAATAATTTTTTTCTTCTGTAATTAATGCAATTTTTTTGGAATTACAATCCATACTTTCTCTTATAAGATTTTGTAACGAAAGATTCCCTAAGAAGCATTCTGTTTCATTTACTTGCTGAATTATTTCTTTATCTTTGCTATAAAGCGGAATTTCATTTTCCCCTTCTTTATGCTCTGAAAAAGGAATCATAAACAATAGTTCCATAAAATGTGAGCATAATCGATGAATCATCTCATCTTTCACATATTCCGTCCGATACGTCATCATCAACAGCATTCCTTCTTCATCTGGAAATATTACGGTTTCAACGTCAAGAGAACCAGTTTCAACTCTCACTGACTTTCTTTTAAAAGGACATTTCTCATTTTGTTTCGAAGACATGATTGCTGTAAAAGACCACCCAAGTTTTATCTGCTGTTTTTGCTTTTCTTGTGCAATCTTTAAAATATCAGCACCACTCACTGCATTGTGCTCCTGTATCTCCCAAAGTTGTTCTTGAATTCGCTGAGCTGTATCTAACAGACTTTCTTTTTTAGCTTCATAAGGAAAAGGAACAAAATCTGTAAGCATTCCTACCGTATTTTCAATATCATCAAGTTCATAATCTCTTATCGAGACAGGCATAGATATCAAAAACTTATCCATGTTAGAATACCGGTCTAATATTCTTAAATATGTTGCAAAAAGCAAAGCATATAATGACATAAAATTCTTCCCGGCAACCTGTTGTAAATGCTTGCAAAGTTTCGGTGGGATTTTTTTTATCACAAACTTTGTTTCCTTGCTATCCGAATGATTCTTACATTTATTAATGGAATATCCTTGCATTTCAGTGGTTATTTTGTTTTCCCAATATTGGATATCATCATTCCGTTTTTCTTTGTTTTTCTGATTCAGAAATCGAAAAAAATTCTTGTAATTACACTCGGGACTGATTTTCTTTCCCTCATATAACTGTCCCAAATCTCGGATTAATATTTCCTGACTCTCTCCATCTATACCAAGGCCATCTGTTAATGTAATGATACTTGCACTTCCATCTATATAGCAAAGTACATATATTTTCTGTAAAGCAGTTCCACCAATAAATGCTAATTTAAAAATCGTACACAGGATACTTTCTCTTTCTGCTTTTGCATTGTAATAATCAGTATTCATTTGCTTATATATAATGGGGATTTTTGTCTCAAAATCAACAATCTGTAATTCCCTGTCTATATCAAATGAAGCTAATAGCATAGGATGCATTTTGCATAATTTTTCAAATGCTTTCTCAAACCGATTTTTATCAAATTTCTCACAATATAATTCATACATTTCTCTGTCAGGAGAAATCGTATTTAAAGATAATCCCTTTCTCCTAATACAATTATTCTTTTGAAGTGAAACCATGGATATTTCATTTTTTCCCATTTATTTATTCTCCATTGCTAATTTTTCCGCAATATATTCTGCTAATGTTTCTACAGAACCAAGTTTGTAAATCGTCCTAAAATCTATTTTGACTCCAAATTGTTTTCGAAGTTCAATCTGAAATTTCATTGCATCAACAGATTTCCCTCCTAACTCTGAAAAATGCATATTTTTATCTGGATTTTCTATTTTAAAAATCTTTTTAAACATTTCTGTAATTTTTTGTTCCGTTTTATTTCTGTCCATATCTTCCCACCTTTTCTTCGATCTTTTTTTTATAATTTAAAAACCACTCTACAATTTTTTCTGTTCCTTCCATTTCTTCCGGATAAACAAAGCTAAGTAACAATCCATCTGTCATTTGAAACAATTGGACATCAAGACATACATTTGGAGTCTGTGAAATCATATAATCTAAATCTCCCAAGCATTTTCTAAAAGTCTTATTAAGAAAAATTCCATTTTGATTAAAAGAATACACCACTGGTATAATTCCTTTTTCTGGTACATACACAATCTCTTTTTCAGAGCATATTCTTCTTTTTACTTCATTTGTAATGTTTTCTGCAAGGTCAATCTCTTGTTGTCCAAAAATCCAAAAAACCTTTGTATTATCTCTAACAAAATCCTCACCTTCTTCTGTTGGCATGAAATACGGAATATTTACAATAAATTCTTTTGAAAAATCTTTCTCATTTCTGCTTTCCATAAGGGTCGCAAGCATTCCTCCAAATATATCACTATTCCTCTTTCTAAAATGTTCTATTAATCCTTCCATCTGTTCCATATTCATCTTATAGTCTAATGATCTATAATGGCAGTTACTTAATTTACTAGCATTTTCACCATAAGGAAATCTTATCAACTCTTTTTTCCCCTCGATATACGTTTTTTTTACAAGGTTATTTTCCTTCCAGACATATTTCTTTACAGTATCTTCTGACGAATCATAAATGTATGCCAATTCATTTAAAAGTTCCTGAATTCCATTCACATCACAAAGCGTAAGATCTATATCAAAGCATATCCTGTTTTTATTTTGGGGAAGGATAAAAAGTATAAGTCCCAATCCCTGTCCTCTTTCTAACATCATTTTTCTATGGGAAATATTTTTTCTACAATCTTCTAGCTTTTTCCTTATCTCCTCATCTGACAATTTTCTTAAATCAAAACAAAAAAAACGCTTTGGCATCTTACTGTCGGAAACATCTACTTTGCCATTACAATCTATCTTGGCTTGTGTCATCACATGACGTTTCATTAATTTTTCCCATGCCTTTTCAAGTTTTTTTGAATCAATTTCTTTTCCTTTAAACTCATAATATGCATGACATGAAACCTCACCAAGATTTTGATTCATTGATTTCCCAACAATATATGACTTTTGCAATTTTGTAATTTCTATTTTCTTATTAATATCCATTTCCCAACAAACCTTTCAAAGCATTTTTATCTATTTTCCCAACTGCTGTAAAAGGCCATTGTTCCACCCTCATAAGCTTATCTGGAATACAATAATCCTCCACCTTTGCATTTCTAAAAAATTCCGCTACATTTCTAATGTGTAATTTATTATTTCCCTTATAAAAAACACAAATGGCTTCCCCTAAAACTTCATCTTTTATACCAGCAGCCACACACTCACATACCGATGGAATAGTCAGAAAACATTTTTCAATCTCTGATGGCATAATCTTTTCTCCTGCCCGGTTAATCAGTTCTTTTACCCTTCCAGTGATTATAATGTTTCCTGAAGAATGCATAATGCCCTTATCTCCCGGTCTGTAAAATCCATTCTTAAAATTCTTTTTATCTGCTTCTTCATTTTTATAATAATTCTTAATTGTATAAGGTCCTTTTACAATAACCTCACCTTCTTCGCCATTTTGTACCTCATTAAAATTTTTATCTACAATAAGAAATATATCTTCTTTGGCACATGGTTTCCCTTGCGTCATATATCTGACTTCATCATTTGCATCAATTTCCGTAAGAAATGTCATTCCTTCTGACATTCCATACACCTGAATAATCGTTGTATGAAGTACTTCTTCTAAAAGTTCTGCCTGTGATGGTGAAAATACTGAACCTCCCACTAATAAATATTTAAGAGAACTAATATCATAACCATCATCAACCTGTCGATACTGTACACATAAATTTGCCACTGCTGGCACAAGACTCATTATTGTCACATGCTCATTCTCAATCCAATCAAATATTTCCACCGGACTTGGATATTCACACATAACATTCGTTCCTCCTGCATATATCGTCCCAATTATCCCTGGTGTGCCAAACGCAAAATTATGTGCAACCGGAATTGCTGACAGATTCACCGTATTTTCATCAAGTCTACAGTGTTTTGCCGTAACTATGGCATTATAACTATAATCTCCCTGTGTTCTTGGAATTAGCTTAGGAATTCCTGTTGTTCCTCCTGATAAAGACAAAAATGCCAAATCTTTTGGAAATGGCCTCTCGTATTCAACCAACCTTACATCTACATCGTTTAAAACATACTCTAGATCATTGACTGTATAAATATTTCTTATGGAAGAATGTTTCTCCTTCATCCGTTTTCCTTCTTCTTCATAATCTGTCCCATAAAATTCATTCATAGTAATATATGCTACAGGTTGTGAATCGCCACAAATTGCATCAACTACATGTTCTCTATGTGCCGGAAGAATAAGGATTGGAAGTGCACCAATCTCAAATAGTGCAAAAGAAATAATTTCAAACAGTGCTGAATTTTGAAGCTGTAGTATTACCCTGTCACCTTTTTTAATATTATTTATATAAAAATAAGAAGCAAGCTTTTTTACCTTATTAAGTAATTGTGTATATGTAAAACGATTTTCTCTATCAATAACCGCAACCTTGTCTCCATGTTTTTTTTCTGCACGATAAAGCAAATCACTTAACGTATACTTCTCCCAAGGTTCTATCATCTTATACACAACCTTCTTTCTCTTTGTACTTTCTTTCAACAATTTCAGCCAAAATATTTACAGATACTGGTTCCATAAGGTTTAATTCATCCGCTAAAACAACATCATATTTTTCCTGGCATGTTAAAAAGACCTGAACAATCGCTATACTGTCTACACCTAGATCTTCATAAAATAAATCATCATCTTCAATAGAAACTTCTTGATTTTCCATCACTTGTTTAAGAGTATTCTTAATTACATCTTTGATTTCTTCAATATTCATATTTTTAAACTCCCATCTTTCCATTCTTTCTAGTTTTACGAAGATGATACAGGCGAACACTGCTTTCATCTTTCTGTTTTCTAATTCTCAATGTTTCCTCTAAACGTTTTCTGTCCACTTCATTTTTAGAAGTAACTGGCAGTTTTGAAGAAACAAAATACGCATTCTCTATTCTCTTATAATGAGGCAATTTTAAATTTGTTTCTAAAATTTCCTCAATTAGTTTTTCTTCATTTATTGTTTCTCCATATAGCACAAGAATCGGCTTATTATTCATCCCAACTGCCACATACTGATTTGTTTTTTCTTTCAGAAACGAAAAATCTTCTTCTAGTTCTTCAACATAAATATTTTCTCCAGCATCATTAATAATCATGTGATCTGCCCTTCCCATGCAATAGAAATCCTCTCCTTGTATGGTAAAGATATCCCCGGTATGTAAAAGTTCTCCATATGCTTCTTTTCTTGAAACAAACTCTCCATCTTTTAAAATACCGTCATAAATATTCAGTCCTTTAATCGCAAGTTCTCCCTTTCCTTCTGCATTCCACTCTTCTGATGAATTAATAACACCTGCACGATGACTATTAAATAATTTTCCCGTATATCCCGGATTTCCTTTCATAGATTTTTCTTCTGTAAGATAACAGTAACTAATACAACCACCTGTTTCCGTTGAACCATATGTATTTGCCATCTTAAAATCAACGCGTTTTAAAAAATGTTTCATATCTTCATCTATTTTCGCCCCTCCAATCAAGCCATTTGTAAACTGCTCTCCAAAAAATTTATGAAATGTCTCTTCGCAAATATTGTCTGTCTGATTCTTGTAAATATTAAAAAGTGCTTTCCATAACGCTGGTACTCCATAGGTCATCCAGATTTTATCTTCTCTAATTGTTCTGACCAATTCTAACACCCCTTGATTTTTAGGAAATACCAATGTTGCGCCAAATCCCAAATACACTGACGGAGTCTGAAATCCAAAAACATGCCTCATCGGAAGAGTTGCAAGAACTTTCATCTGATCAATTTTTAAATTTTCAAAACTACTGATACTGCATGAGTGTCCGATCAAAGTAGAGCGAACTACTCTTTGAATGCGGATAATAGTATCAGCTTTAAAAACTATTGCCTTTGCAATTCCAGTTGTGCCAGATGTACAAAGACATAACATATCAGCCCAACATATTTGTTTAGGGCAGCCTTCCTTTTCCTTAATCACTTGTTCAAATACTATATTCCTGACTGGATATTCTTCTTTCTCCATACCAACAATTGCCGCAAGATTACCAAGTTGAATACAATTTTCCAATGTTTTCGCTGTCGCCTTCTCATCAAGAAACATTACTCTATATCCAATCATTTCCAATGCATAAAAAACAGCAAGCCAGAAAGGATGCGTTTCATGTTTAATCCCAACAAATCTTCCTTTCTCTATCCCAGCAAGTTCCCTTTCAAGTGTAGCTGCAATTGCTTTTATTTTCTTCTGATAATCTCTTTTATAGATATATCTTTTTTTATTTCCTTTATAATATTCAATCATTGGATATTCTGTAGAAAAACCTCCAATGACATCGTTATACATCGTTTCAATTGTAATCATTAAATAACCACCGACATAACTCCCATATTGGCACCTACTGCACCCCCAAGAATTAATGTTTTGCTTCCTTTCTTCATAATTTCCTGTCTTCTAGCTTCACATGCCATAATTGGAATATTCGCTGCACCAACATTTCCAATTTTTTCTACGATTTCTGGCATAACCTTTTTGTCTACTCCCATAATTTCCCGAATATTCTTTGTAATCCACTTTGCTACCTGACTCACCAGTACACAATCAACATCCTCCTTCTGCCAGTTGCTTCTTCCCATTACAATTGGAATATATTTCCTTGATACATTCTGATGTGTATCAATCAAAGCTTTGGTTGTTCCCGGAATATATAAATAGCTTGCATCCTTTGGATACACAACACCTCCGCCCCAGATTACATTATTGTTCCATAATGCTGGTACTGTATGAAACAGTGAAGTGACAAACCCTCTGTCTTCATCTTTTTCCCCTGCTTTGCTTACAACAAAAGCTCCGCCGCCATCTCCTACACTGAGCGCAGCTGGTGCTCTATGTAACAATTCCTCTTTATTGTCATAATCAAACTTAGTCCAACGTGACAAGGCCTCACCTGCCACCACTAGTACATGATTTGCCTTTCCCGTTTTAATAAGAGAATCTGCAACATCAAGCCCACTAATAAATGCATTACATGCATTTTTAATATCAAAAGAATATGCATTTCTAATATCTAGTTTATCCATTACCACATTAACTGTAGCCGGTTCTGCAAAATCCTGTGTAATAGAGCAAAACAAAACTGCATCGATCTCCGAGGAAGCAATTCCTGCATCTTTTAATGCTTCCTTTCCAGCTTTTGCAGCAAGATCTGAACTATATTCACCTTCTGCTACATAATGTCTGCTTTCACAACCTGTCAGCATTCTCACTAATCCCTTTTTCACTCCAAACTTATCATATCCGGCCCTTTCTTCAATTTCTATACTTGAAAAAATCTGTTCTGGCAGATACATTCCTATTCCACTAATTACGCTTTTAACCATTTTCATTCCTTTCAGTACAAACGATTCTCGTTTTCTTTAATTCTTTATTTATAAAATCAATCAATTCTTCCTTTCTATCCTGTATATAAAAATGCGTACCCTTTACAATCTTTATCGATGGTTCAGTTTCAAAATAATCTTTCCAGTCTTCTAACTCCGAAACTGCCACTTCCGCATCTTTATCTCCGCAGATAATGCTTCCTTTCAGTGGTCTGTTTTCCATATCTGCTTCATGAGGCTTATAGCTTTGCAACACTCTTAAATCCGCCGCACATATCTCCATAAAAAATTTTGCAATATCTGGATTTTTTAATATTACATCCGGAACCCCTCCAAGTTTTTTTAAGAATTCCATTCCGCTTCTCTCACATAATTTATAATGTCCAGGAGTAACTCGGCAAGGGGGTTTCTGACCAGACAAAAATAAATGCGCAGGATAAAGATTATATTTTTTTTGAAGTTTACAAGCTGATTCATAAGCTACAAATGCTCCCATACTATGACCAAAAAATACAAAATCTTTATTTAAAACGCCAAGTGCAACTACCTTCTCACATGTATCATCAATACATTCTTCAAAGCTTTCATAACATGACGTAGAAGCATTTCTTCCTCTTCCAGGATATTCAAAAAGTATTACATCTGAAATATTCTCCATCCTCTCCCTTTTAAAAAAGGAATAGTATCCAGCAATCCCTCCTGCATGCGAAAAACAAATCATTTTCATTTATTATCTCCTCTATCACTAAACTATCTAGTTGTTTCAAATTCTTCCACATTTTTATTAATAATTGGGATACAGTTCTGATACCCATCAATTAAAATAAGGTGACCTCCGTCAATTACCTGTAAATCAAATCGTTTTTCCGCCATTCTTTTCCATCCTTTTACTGCATCAAGAGTTGTCATGGTATCTCTGTCACCAGCAAAAACCGTAACATCTGACTTCAACTTAAAATAGTTTTGAGGAGTATTTTGATATTCCTGAACAATTTTTTGATCAATATCTAAAAGTTTCATTGTTTGATTTGCAAACTCCAAAGCTTTTTTTCTGTCAAAATAAATTTCTTTGTTTTCTTCATATTCATCAAAGATTTCATTTGGATTTATTTCTATTATCTTGCCTAAATTCTCATATCTCTCATAACAAAGTTCTGTATATTTTTCTACAAAGCTTTGAAGTTCCTGTACGTTTCTAAACAGACTTGGATGAAAATATCTTTTTAACGTCTCCTGTAATTCATTTTTTCTATTTCTCTCTGAAAAAATTGATGTCTTATAAGTATTTCCATCCGGGGGATCACTTGCACAGAAATAAACCCTAAAAGGTAGTTTGATTCCAGATTCGAGAATTCTCCGATATAATTCATAACCAGCAACTGCTCCAAAGCAATACCCTAAAAGCATATATTCATCTTCTGAGGACAGCTGCGATTTCAGATTACGAAACAAATCATCAGCCACATCTGACATATGTTCCATGGAATCTTCCTTTCTGCGAAGTCCTCTTCCAGGCACTTCCAACAAACAAAGCTTTATATTTTTATTTAACAGTTTCATCCATGGAAGATATGCCGTCGCAGAAGCTGCACCACCAGGTATACAAAACAATTTAACCATTTTTTCCCTTTCCTTTTCCTGTATTTATAAGTAACTTGCACTAGACATACCTCCGTCTACGGCAAGGCATTGTCCTGTAATATAAGAAGCTAAATCACTCGATAAAAAAAGAATTGGTCCTGCAATCTCCTCTAAATTCCCAACTCTTGACGCTGGAACCTGTCTGCAAAAAGTTGCAATTACAAATTTATCCGAAAACAATTTCTCCGTCATTTCGCTTTTAAACAATCCTGGACAGATTGCATTTACTGTGATTCCACTCCCTGCGTAAGTTGATGACATTCCTCGTGTCAATCCACACACACCCGCTTTTGATGCATTATATGCATGGCGTGCCACTGTCTTAGATGTAACAAAGGCATTTACAGACGCAACATTAACAATTCGCCCATACTTTCTCTCTGCCATTTTCTTTACAACAGCACCAGACATATAAGCCGTTCCGTTTAGATTAATATTAATCTGTTTCTCCCATTCATTTTTTTCTTCTGTTATATCTCCAACAGCAAATACTCCTGTCACTCCCGCTGCATTCACTAAAACATCAATTGGGCCCATCTTTTTTTCTGCACTTGTAACCACATTTCTCACATCTTCTTTGTTTGAAACATCACAAGCTTCAATAAAACATTTACCACCAAATTTTTTCATTATATCTGCTGTTTCACTAAGTTTTTCTAATCTTCTCCCTACTATAAATACCTTAGCACCAGCTTTTGCAAACTCAATTGCAGTGCTTCTTCCGATTCCGCTTCCAGCTCCCGTAATTAAGACATTTTTCCCTGTAAAATCAAATTCATTTTGCATATTTATCACACCTGCCTACATATCTTTTTCATCATAAGATTTTCTGTTATATGTTTTCTATACAGTCCCTGAAAACCAGTAATAAATTTGTACCCTCTATTCTCGTACATATTAATTGCTTTTTCATTTTCCGCATTTACCAAAAGAAAAATTTTTGTCTGAATCATCTTTTTATCTCCATTATTCAGAATTTCATTCTCAAAAAAATTCATTACCTGATTTCCATATCCAAGTCCCTGCATTTCTTCTCTAACTGCAATCACATGAAGATATGGAAAGGAATGAAAAGCTCCTTTTCTTTTAAACCATAAAACTGCCACTGCTTCCACCTGTTTTTCATCCAGATACGCAATATAAAGACTGTCTTCTTTCATCCCGTTATTTAATTCTTTTATCAAAAATTCATGTGTTGGATAATAATCCTTTCCAATTCTGGTTTCCATTAAAAGTTTCGCAAATTCTTCTACTTCGCTTGCCTTTAACTGATGTATTAACATAAACTAATCTCCTAATTTTTATATTTTTATTTTTCGATAGTTAGTTTTAGCTAACTCAATTTTAAAAAATATGGCTGCTAAAGTTAGCAGCCTCTAACTAGAACAATATATTACTCTTTTAAATTCAGTCTGTCAAGAATATGGTTTCTCTTTTATCTGTAACTATCTAAATATTTTCTACTCTTTTCCATTTTTTCTGTTTTACTTCTATGCATTATGAGTGTTATTTGATACTTTTCCAATATTATTATAAATAAAATTTATGTAATTTTTAAAATTACTATATCTTTCTCTTACAATTTCTAGGAAATTTAATTATTTTCTGAAACAATATAATTTTTCTGATTACTTCTCCTTAGCCTCTCTTTTTATTTTTTCCATATGTTCTGTAATCTGTTCTTCATACCCCAGCCGGGTAGGTTCATAAAATACAGTGCCAACTAAATTATCCGGAAGATATTGTTGCATTACATAATGATTCGGATAATCATGTGCATACAGATAGCCTGCTCCATGTCCTAATTTTCCGGCACCTTTGTAATGTGCATCCTGTAAATGTGCAGGCACCCCGGAAAATGGCTCATTCTTCACAAGATCGAGTGCTTTATCGATGGAAAGATACGAAGCATTGCTCTTTGGTGATGTTGCAACATAATTGACCGCTTCTGCAAGAATAATTCTTGCTTCCGGCATTCCCACCTGATGTACTGCCTGTGCCGCACTTGTCGCAACCACTAATGCATTCGGATTGGCAAGTCCTACATCTTCTGCTGCCGAAATCATAATTCTTCTGGCTATAAAATCTACATTTTCTCCTGCATACAGCATTCTTGCCAGATAATAAACAGCAGCATCGGGATCAGATCCTCTTAAACTTTTAATAAATGCCGAAATCGTATCATAATGATTATCCCCATTTTTATCGTAGCGTACTGCACGTTTTTGGATACATTCCGATGCAACATCTAAAGTAATATGAATCTTTCCTGTTGTATCTTTGGTTGTGGTAAGAACACCTAACTCTATCGCATTTAATGCTGCCCTGGCATCTCCGCCTGAAACATCTGCAAGAAATTCTAAAGCATCCTCATCTATGATTGCACCATATCCTCCGAGACCTTTTTTCTCATCCGTAATAGCACGCAAAATCAGTTTTTTTATATCCTCTTTTTCTAGTGGCTTTAATTCAAAAATAATTGATCTTGAAATCAAAGCACCATTTACTTCAAAATAGGGATTTTCTGTCGTTGCACCAATCAAAATCAGAGTCCCGTCTTCTACATATGGTAACAGGTAATCCTGCTGTCCCTTATTAAACCGATGGATCTCATCAATAAATAAAATGGTTTTCTTTCCGTACATCCCCATATATTCTTTGGCTTTTGCAACAACTTCTTCCATATCTTTTTTTCCTGCAACTGTTGCATTAATCTGCGTAAATTCTGCACTTGTCGTATGTGCAATAACCTTTGCAAGCGTTGTTTTTCCAGTTCCCGGTGGTCCATAAAAAATAATCGAACTTAGTTTATCTGCTTTGATTGCACGATAAAGTAATTTATCCGGACCTATAATATGCTGTTGCCCTACTACCTCATCTAATGTCTCAGGTCTGAGCCTCGAAGCAAGTGGTGATTCTTTTTTCATAGTGTTAGTTCTCATATAATCAAATAAATCCATCTGTTCTTTCCTTTCTTACATCTATATTACTTACACAGATTATTCCGTACTTTGTGCTCTCACTGTAATCCTATATTTCAAAAGTAATTTTCTCAATTTTTGCATTTCTTACCGGACAATTTTCTAAACAAATACTACAGTATAAATCTTCTGTCTCCCAGGACTGTACATATTGTTTTTGTGGAAATGAAAAGGTATCTAATTCCTGCAACTGTGCATATAGTCCTCTTCCTGACGCCTTCACACAAGCTTCTTTTCTTGTCCAGATCTGACCGGTAGAAGCAAATCCTACTTCTTCCATTTCCCGTTCTCTCTCGCTAAAAAAGCGTTCTTTGATTCCTTCTTTGATTGTTCTGTCCTTTCTTTCAATATCTATTCCGACGGGAATTCCCTCATCGTTCCAGATGATTGCAAGATATCCCTCCGTATCAGACAGATTAAATTGTATCTGTGGCAGATTTTTAAAATATGGTTTTCCATTCTCCGTCTCTTCTATCATAGAAAATTCTCCGGCATATTCTGGTTTTTTCTGGCATAAAATAATTTGAATGATTTCTCGTCCGCGTAATACCTGATCCGTCTTCTTTTTTATAATATAAACATAGAACAATGTTATCTCCTCTTTTCACTTTCAACTTATTTTCTAGTATTTTTCGTTCTAGTCATTTTATGAATATTATTCAGTATATCACAAAATGTGAATTTTTTCTTAACCTTTTTTCGTCCATATTGTTTAAAGTCCGAAAATATGATAAAATAATAAAGATTAGTTAAAAACAAAGAGTGAGTTTTTTCTTTTACTCTTAGATTTTTACTTTGAAAGACAGGTATATCTCGTCTTTTTTTACTTTGAATTTGCCAAATATCATAATACAAGGAGGTTTTATATATATGAACAAAACAAACGAGAATCCATACTCTAAGATTACACCAGATATTTTAGAGCTTACTAAAATTTGCGAACACAATTCACAGATTGATCCTGCGTTATATACCAAATATGAAGTAAAACGCGGTCTTCGTGATATTAATGGTACTGGAGTTATGGCCGGCCTTACTGAGATTGGTGAAGTCAAGGCCTATGATACAGTGGATGGCAAACCTGTCCCATGCGAAGGTAAGTTATACTATCGTGGAATGGATATTGAAGAAATTGTCAGGGGATTTGTCGATGGGAACCGATTCGGATTTGAAGAAGTTACTTATCTTCTGCTTATGGGTGAACTTCCAGACCAAAAGCAGTTAGATTCTTTTAATCAGCTGCTTGCCCACTATCGTACTTTACCGACTAATTTTGTTCGTGATATTATCATGAAAGCTCCAAGCGCTGATATGATGAATACATTAGCAAGATGCGTACTTACTTTATATGCTTACGACGATAAGGCAGATGATACTTCTGTTCCAAATGTAATGCGCCAGTGCCTGCAGTTAATTTCACTTTTCCCATTATTTTCAGTATACGGTTATCAGGCATACAAGCATTATCATGATGGTGATAGTTTAATCATTCATACACCGAATCCTGAATTATCAACCGCTGAGAATATTTTATATCTGCTCCGTCCTGACAGCAAATATACTGAACTAGAAGCTAAGATTCTTGATATTGCTTTAGTTCTTCATGCAGAGCATGGTGGTGGTAATAACTCTACTTTTACAACCCATGTAGTATCTTCTTCCGGAACTGATACTTACTCAACGATTGCAGCCTCTCTTGGTTCTTTAAAAGGACCTAAGCATGGTGGTGCCAATATTAAAGTTGTTAAGATGTTTAATGATATGAAAGAAAACATCAAAGACTGGACGGATGAAGAAGAAGTTTCACAGTATCTTCGTGATTTGTTAAATAAAAAAGCTTTTGATAAAGCAGGTTTAATTTATGGTATGGGGCATGCCGTTTATTCTATTTCTGATCCACGTGCCAATATTTTCAAAAGTTATGTAGAAAAGCTTTCCAAGGAAAAAGGACTCGACAAAGAATTTAAACTCTATTCTCTTGTTGAATCACTTGCTCCAAAAATTATTGGCGAAGAACGTCACATTTACAAAGGTGTGAGTGCCAACGTTGATTTTTACAGTGGATTTGTTTATGGAATGCTTGGGCTCCCAACAGAATTATTTACTCCTATTTTTGCAATTGCCAGACTTGCCGGATGGAGTGCACACCGCATTGAAGAATTATTAAATGCCGGTAAAATCATCCGTCCTGCTTATAAGGGAGTTGCCACTAAGATGGAATACAAAGATATTTCTGACCGATAAGATGATTTCTAAAAATTAAGAATATCATTTTTCGTTCTTGTCTTTCATAATAAAATACAAGCTGTCGCTTTACGAATGAATCAGATTCGTATCTGCGACAGCTTTTTTAATGAATGACACTATAACCATTTTTCTTTGTCTTTGGCATCTCATCTACACGCACAAATTCATATCCTTCCTTCTTTAAATCATCAACAATCTGTAAAGCAGCCTGAACACTTGTATGATAAATATCATGCATTAAAATAATCGACCCTTCTTTCACATGTGTCTCCACATGCTGCACAACCTTCTGCGTATTTTGCACACTCCAGTCAATCGGATCCACATTCCATAATACGACGGTCATTTCTTTCATACAACGTGTATTCTTATTCCACAAACCATACGGAGGACGAATCCAGGAAACCGCCTCCCCTGTTATATTCGATAAAATCGCATTTGTTTTACACACTTCCAAAGAAGCTTCCCCATTCGAAACAGATGTTAACATCACATGCGAATACGTATGATTTCCAATCAAATGCCCTTCCTCCTTCATTCGTAAAATCAAATCCTTATGACTCTGTGCATTCTCACCAACCAGAAAAAAACTCGCCTTTACATTACGATCCCGCAGCCCATCTAATAATTCCTCCGTATACTGCCCCGGACCATCGTCAAACGTCAACGCAATCTTCTTCCCTGTTCCATCCATCCCCATCTCCGAAACATTTCCCTGCACTTTCTCCACACGCTCAAAAAAAACATCCCCAAAAAAAGCCATCGCCATTGCAACACAAAACACACACATCATCACTGCAACCCTCTTACAATAACCCATCACAAACCCACAAACACACACTTTTACTTTATTTCTATGAAAAAAAAAGATATAATATGCATACTACCAGGCTTTACAAGTCATGTTTTCATGCTTGCATGAACAAACATGACTTAGAAAGCCGCACACACATGAGGAATCTTTGATTCCGAATGCGTGTAGGATTGTTTACAATCCGTCGGTAGCATCTTGCTACCCTCACACAGAGGAATCTTTGATTCCGAATGCGTGTAGGATTGTTTACAATCCGTCGGTAGCATCTTGCTACCCTCACACAGAGGAATCTTTGATTCCGAATGCGTGTAGGATTGTTTACAATCCGTCGGTAGCATCTTGCTACGAATGTGGCAGGATTGTTTACAATCCGTTGGTAGCATCTTGCTACGAATGTGGCAGGATTGTTTACAATCCGTTGGAAAAATCCAAACTTTTACGAAAGGAGACAGCATGCAGCAAAATTTACCGAAGGATCCTGTCATGTTATTAAGTTTTGTAAACACTCAATTACGTGACTTTTATCCAACTTTAGAAAGTCTCTGCGATAATTTTCATATAAACGCAGATGAGTTAAAACAAAAGCTTTCCGGCATTGACTATGAATACGATGCAAAGCAAAATCAATTTATCTAATCATTTCATTTTCTGTAATAAAAAAGTTGCCACATTGTGACAACTTTTTTGCTTTACATATTTTAATTTTATTCTATTTTTCCGACTAAATTTTATTATGATTCCTTTGCCTTCAGACAGCGAAGTGCATTTAAAATGGCTAATACAGCAACACCAACATCTGCAAAGATTGCCAATCCCATTGGAGCATATCCAAATGCTGCCAAGATTAATACAATTATTTTCACTGCAATGGCAAAAATAATATTTTCTTTTGCAATCTTCATTGTCTTTTTCGCAATCGCAATGACTCTTGCAATTCCAACCGGATTATCATCCATCAATACTACATCTGCTGCTTCAATTGCTGCGTCAGATCCCAATGCTCCCATTGCAATTCCCACATCTGCACGTGCAAGAACCGGTGCATCGTTGATCCCATCTCCAACAAAGAGTAAATGATCCTCTGATTTTTTATTTTTCAGAAGTTTTTCTACCTGTTCTACCTTATCTCCAGGCATAAGCTGTGAATAAACCTGATCAATTCCCACTTGCTTTGCAACCATTTCTGCAATTTCTTTCTTATCACCAGTCAGCATAACCATCTTATGAACACCTAAATTTTTCAATTTCTGAATGGCTTCTTTGGACTGTGCCTTGATTTCATCACGTATTAAAACACTTCCTAAAAACTGTTGTTCTGATGCAATATATACTGCAGTACCAGGTTCTGTCATTTCTTCATATGCAATCTGTTTTTCACGCATCAATTTATCATTTCCTATATAAATCTTCTCATGATCCATGACTGCTTCAATTCCCATTCCTGCAAGCTCCGTAACCTGAATATCTTTTGCCTTCTCTTCCATTTCATCGTAGCTCTTTCGATCCATCTCCTTCAGGCTGTCACGAAGAGAAATCGCAATTGGATGGTTCGAATAGAACTCTCCATAAGCAGCAAGCTTAATTAACTGTGATTCCTTCATAAAGTTTCCTTTTGCAACCTTAATTCCGGAAACTTTAAACTCACCCTTTGTGATAGTTCCTGTTTTATCAAATACAACAATTCCGGCCTTCGATAATTCTTCAATATAATTACTTCCTTTTACAAGAATCCCCTTCGTAGATGCTGCACCGATTCCGCCAAAGAAGCTTAATGGAATCGAAATGACAAGGGCACATGGACAGGAAACAACTAAAAAGGTAAGTGCACGATAAATCCAGCTATTCCAGTTACCACCCTGAATCAATGGTGGAATAAATGCTAAAAGTACCGCAAGAATTACAACAATCGGTGTGTAATATCTGGCAAACTTCGTAATAAATTTCTCTGTTGGTGCCTTCTTATCTCCAGCATTTTCTACTAATTCCAAAATCTTCGATACTGTCGATTCTCCAAATTCCTTTGTAACAGTAACTTCAATCACACGATCTAAATTAATAGAACCACTAATGACGTCGTCTCCCTCTTCTACTTCTCTTGGAAGGCTTTCTCCTGTCAACGCAGCTGTATCAAGACTACATTTTCCACTTAAAACAACTCCATCTACCGGTACTTTTTCACCCGGTTTTACAAGAATGACATCACCTACTGCCACTTCTTTTGGTTTTACCTTTCTGACAGTACCGTCTTCCATCTTCTTATTTGCATAATCCGGACGAATATCCATAAGAGTGGCAATCGATTTTCTCGATTTATTCACTGCATAATTCTGGAATAACTCTCCAACCTGATAAAAGAGCATAACTTCCACTGCTTCGGGATACTCTCCCACAAAAAAGGCTCCAACTGTCGCAAGTGACATTAAAAAATTCTCATCAAATACTTGTCCTCGTATGATATTTTGTGCTGCTTCCTTCACAACATCTCCACCTACTATAAAGTAAGCCACCAAAAATACAATTAATTTCACATTATTCAAATTAGATGAACTGAGATTGAAAATAGAATCAAACGGCACAAATATTCCACATAGTAACAAAACAAATGCAATACCAATTCTTATGATTGATTTTCTCATAATAACCTCCGTTCCGAAGCAATCTTACAATTCCTCAAATGTAATATCTTTCTCTACTTTTGCAGCTCTCTTCTTTGCCTCTTCTAAAATCTCATCAAACTTTTCGTCATCGGCATCAAGAATTAACTTCTGTGTCATAAAATTCACTGTTGCTTCTTTCACGCCTTTAATCTTATTAATATCTCTCTCAATCTTTGCTGCACAATTTGCACAATCTACTTCAATCTTATACTTCTTTACCATAATTAATTCCTCCATTCTTATGATCTGCGACTCTATTCACTGATATGTTCAAGACCCTGACTTAAAATATTCTTAATGTGTTCGTCGGAAAGTGAATAAAAAATTGTTTTACCATCGCGTCTGTACTTTACTAACTTCATCTGCTTCAACATACGCAGCTGATGTGAAATTGCTGACTGTGTTGCTCCAAGCAGTTGTGCAATGTCACATACACACATCTCTGCCTGTAACAAGACATACAAAATCTTAATTCTTGTAGAATCCGCAAATACCTTAAAAAAATCCGCCAGATCATAAAGGCTTTCTTCTTCCGGCATTGCTTCTTTTACACTTTTCACAATATCTGCATGAACATGAATATATTCACATTGTATCTGTTCCTCGTCCTGTTCGTTTTCTATCTTTTCCATATCTTTCATCTCCTCTCTTTTCATTCTTATCATTTATATTCAAATACAAACATATGAATATCTGTTCATATGTTTATAGTAGCATACTTTATATTAGAATGCAAGCAAAAAATGAGCTGTTGCTTCATGAATTTTATCCTTCATAAAGCAACAGCTTCCTTTTGTATTTATAACACTTTGTTATTAAATTTGTGAATTCGTAACTACAGGCACTTCTTCTCCTAATGCTTCTTTACAGAAATAATCCTGAGAATTCAAACGAATTCTTCCTCTTTTATCTACATGTTTATACAAACCATCTGCATCTAAAATACGGGCTTTCATTGTATCCTGTAACTGGATATCTAAAATATGAATCACGCGGTTTTTCAAATCTTCATCTAATACAGGAAAGGCAATCTCCACACGTTTATCTAAGTTTCTTGGCATCCAGTCTGCACTTCCCATATAAACCTCTGGTTTTCCATCATTATAAAAATAGAAAATACGGCTATGCTCAAGAAATGTTCCTACAATCGAACGGACTCTGATATTTTCACTGACACCTTCGATTCCTGTCTTCAAACAACAGATACCTCGGATAATCAGATCAATCTCAACACCCGCTGCACTTGCCTGGTACAGTTCTTCAATAATTCCTTTATCACAAAGAGAATTCATCTTTGCAATAATCCGGGCTTCTTTTCCGGCTCTTGCATTCTCTGCTTCCCGACGGATTAATTTTACAAATCCATCTCTTAACCAGTAAGGGGCAACCAAAAGTCTGTTCCATGCTGCCGGCTTTGAATAACCAGATAACATATTAAAGACTGCTGTGGCATCTTCTCCAATCTCTTCTCTACAGGTAAACATTCCCATATCAGTATAAAGCTTTGCTGTAGAATCATTATAATTTCCTGTTCCTAGATGCACATAACGTACAATCTGATCCTGCTCTTTTCTTACAACAAGTGTAATCTTACTGTGTACTTTCAATCCTCTTAATCCATAAAGGACATTACATCCTGCTTTTTCTAAGGTAATTGCCCAGTTGATATTATTTTCCTCATCAAACCTTGCCTTCAGTTCTACTAAAACCGTTACCTGTTTTCCATTCTCCGCAGCCTTTGCTAATGCTGCAATAATCGGAGAATGCCCACTGACACGATATAAGGTCTGCTTAATTGCTAACACGTCGGGATCTTCTGCTGCTTGTCGGACAAAATCAACGACAGGATCAAACGACTCATACGGATGAGAAAGTAAAATATCTTTCTCTCTGATCTGTTCAAATAAGTTCTTATTCGGATGAATGGATGCGGACTGCTGTGGAACATATTTTTCCTGCTTTAATGCCTCAAACCCTTTCATTCCATAAAGCTTCATTAAAAAGGTTAAATCAATCGGTCCATTGGTACGGAAAATATCCGCATCAATAATCGAAAACTCTTTCCGAAGTATTTTTAATAATTTACGATCTATTCCATCTTCTACTTCTAGACGAATGACTTCTCCCCACTGTCTCTTCTTTAATTGTTTCTTAATTTCCTTTAACAAATCTGCTGCATCTTCTTCATCAATATCAAGATCTGCATTACGCATAATCCGATATGGAGATGCTGTCAGAACGCGATAATTCAAAAACAATTTACTAAGATTACGCTCTATAATCTGCTCAAGTAAAATAACAGTTTTTCCTTCTTTTCCAGGAATCTCAATGAACCTTGGAAGTACGGATGGTACCTGCACTGTGGCAAAATCAATTTTTTCTTTTTTCCCTTTCTTCACAACCAGAGCCCCAATATTTAAGCTTCTATTTCTAATTAAAGGAAACGGTCTCGAAGAATCAACTGCTAACGGTGTTAAAACCGGATAAACATTTGACTGAAAATATTCATCAACAAATTCCTTTTGCTCCTCATCTAACATTTCATGATGCAGAATCAGATTCAATCCTTTTGCTTTTAACTGTGGAACCAAAGAACGGTTAAACGTTGTATACTGTTTTGCAACCATACGATGCGTCTTGTCATTAATTGCAACTAGCTGCTGACTTGCTGTCATTCCCGCAATGTCTGTCTTCATATATTTTGCATGCACCATGTCTTTCAAAGATGCAACACGTACCATAAAAAACTCATCTAAGTTCGATGATGTAATACTTAAAAATTTCATTCTTTCAAACAACGGATTATTTTTATCCCTTGCTTCTTCTAAAACTCTGTAGTTAAAATCTAACCAGCTCAGTTCTCGGTTCTGATAATATTTACTGTCCTTAAAATCAATTGTTTCTACTTTTTCTTCTGGTCTTTTACTCTGTTTTTCTTCTTGTTTCATTGCCATAACAAACCCTCCATACTTGAGCACTTATTCTTCATTTTTACTGTTCTCTTTATCCTACCAGACGCTTGTAAATCCTTGAAATGAGGTTTGTAAATTCCCTGTAAAAAATTCTGTCCTTATGCCTGCTTATTCTGCAATCCTACCAGGTGGCTGACAAACTGCTCTGCTGTTCTTCCTGATAATCCTCCATGACTTAATTCCCATGCGTTTGCCTGAATGAGCAGTTCTTCTTCTGGCATATCAATCTTATATTTTTCTGCAAGATTACGAACAATTTCCTGGAACTCTTTCTTTCCTGGTGCTCCATAATAAATTGTAACACCAAAACGATTTACAAGAGATAATTTTTCCTGCACAGTATCTGATGTATGCATATCTTCTGCTCGATCATCCTTATCTGAGGATGTTTCACGAATTAAATGTCTACGATTCGATGTAGCATAAATCAAAACATTTTCCGGTTTTTTTCCTAATCCACCCTCAATGATTGCTTTTAAATATTTGTATTCAATCTCATATTCTTCAAATGACAAATCATCCATATAAATAATAAATTTATATTTTCTGTCTTTGATCTGCTCAATAACTGAATTCAAATCACGAAACTGGTGTTTATATACTTCTATAATACGAAGACCTTTATCATAATATTCATTCAAAATAGCTTTAATAGATGAAGATTTACCTGTTCCACTATCTCCAAACAATAAACAGTTATTTGCTTTTCTTCCTTCTACAAATGCTTCTGTATTATCGACTAATTTCTTTTTTTGCAATTCATATCCGACTAAATCCTTCAGATAAATGTGTTGAATATTCGGAATTGGTACAATCTCTGCTGCTCCGGCTGTCTCTTCACTTGTCTTAATACGAAATGCCTTATTTAATCCTAATTTGCCTACTCCGAAATGATGATAAAATTCTGTAATTACATTCTTAAATTCTTCTTCATCCTTTGTATCTGCAAGTTCTACTGCAAGCTCACAAATGGTATTACGAATTCTCTTATTAAATATCTTACTTGTCTCATCTGCTCTCTGGTATTTCTGAACCATAGAAAATACTTTCACATCGAATGCTTCGTCTAATTTTGTCATATCAAAATCAAAATACTCTTTTAAGATTTTAAAATCATGCAATGCAAGTTCATTTACCGTTCCCGGCATTTCTCCAACGATTTCACAAGAACGACTATAGGCATTTTCATTACTTGCAAGTACCAGTGCGAAAAAGCTTTTCCATAAATTTCCTTCTAATCCATAGTGATCTGTTACTTCCACTAACTGATTGAATGCTGTAAATAAACGTTCTACATAATACTGCTTCATGGTCTCATCATCTGCAACTTCCTGATAATGATCAATAATATCTGTCAATTCCAAAATAACTTCGCTATACTCTTCACTAAAATTCTTATATAAAACCAATTGTTCAAACTTCATCTTTTTGTCCTTCTTTACTTAAAATTTGTTTTCTTAATAACAGCCTAAAATCTTTAAACTCGTTGCTTCTGCCTTCACTCCGTATAACGCATTCTTTACCGCACTTTGTTCTAAAGTACCTTCAATCTCTACAAAGAAACGATAATTCCAATTCTGTCCTTTCGCAGGTCTTGATTCAATCTTACACATATTAAGATTATTATAAATAAAATTCGAAAGGATATTATAAAGAGAACCGGTTGAATGTGGTATTTCAAATGTAACTAAAGTCTTGGTAGCATTTTCTCTATAAATATTTTTACGGCTTACCACAATAAACTTTGTCATATTTTCATTGCTGATATTCAAATGCTCCTGTAATACCTTTAATCCGTAAATTTTTGCAGCCGTTACACTTGCAATTGCTGCACAGCTTTTGTCTCCTTTTTCAATCACCTTCTTTGCACTGACTGCAGTGTTCGACATACTAATCGTATCCCATTCTTTATGTTCTTCTAAATATTCAGCACTTTGCATCAATGCCTGTGGATGCGAATAGACCGTTCGGATATCCGATAGCTCTGAATCCTTTAACCCTAATAAAGCATGATTAATTTTAATCGATGTCTCTGCTACAATGCAATTATCAAATTCTACCAGCAAATCATATACATCCGTTACAATTCCTGCTGTAGAATTCTCAATTGGGAGAACCGCATAATCTGCTCTTCCTTCTGCAATCTCCTGCATGGCTTCTTTGAATGTTGCTGCATTATAATTCTCAACATCTTCGCCAAAATATTTTTGCATGGCAGCATAACTGTATGCTCCTGGAACGCCCTGATACACCACTTTAATATGATCTTTTTTCAACCATTCCACTTTTTCGTATTCTAACTTTTGCTCTACTCCGTTTTTTACTAAAAGCTTATATTGTAATTTGCGAGACATTGCCATAATCTGCTGAAACAATTCTTCGATTCCATGTGCATTAAAATTATTATCGGTAAGAGCTGTTAATGTTTCTATCTTCTCCTGCTCTCTTTGCCGGTCTAATACAGGCTTTCCTGTTGCAATCTTATATTCTGCAACATTACGGCACAGATCCATTCTTTTCTCAAATAAACGAACAATCTCTTCATCAATCTGATCAATTTCACCTCTGATACTTTTCAAATCTAACATATTTTTTCCATCTTTCTTTTTATAGTTTACATATCCTCTTCCATTTGTTTCTTCAAAACATTCATCCGTTTCTTTAACAATGGATGTACATAATATGGTGCAATCTGACACATTGGTTCTAATACAAACATTCTCTTATTCATATATGGATGTGGAATCACAAGTTCTGGTTCTGACATAACCAGATCATCATAGAACAGAATATCTAAATCTAAAGTTCTAGGACCCCAGTGAATTTTACGGTCTCTCTTCGCCAATTGTTCAATAGCCTGCATACAACGCAAAAGTTCCATTGGCCGATAAATGGTATCTAATTCCAGACATCCATTTAAAAAATCATCCTGTTCAATCGGTCCGACCGGTTCTGTTATAATCAGATCGGATACCTTACCTACTCTGCATTTTACATCCGCTTCCATCACTGCAATCGCATCATTGATATATTTCTCTTTGTCTCCCATATTCGAACCAACTGCAATATATGCTTTATGCCATTGTCTAGATACCTTCACTGATACATATTGTAATGGCAGTCCAATCGGTGCCCATGGTTTTTTTATTTCGATATCAATTTTTTTAATCTTCTTACTTCGAAGCAGCATCTCCTCTGCTAATGTAGAAGCAGCTGTCTCAATCAGCTTAAACGTGTTCTTCTGCATAAAACCAGTAATAAATTTACATGCCTCTCCATAGTCTATGGATTCTAACAGATCATCATCCTTCTGGGCCTTAGACAAATCTGCATACATGGTTGCAGACACAAGAAACTTCTGACCTAACATATTCTCTTCTTTGAAAACACCATGATTCCCAAATACTTCTAAATCCTTAATAATAATTTGATCCATCACCTGACCTCCTTATTCTTCTACATTTGCCATTGCCTCTGTCATTTTTAATGCTCTGGCATTCTCTAAGACATCATGAACACGAAAGATTCTGCATCCTTTCATATAACCGAAAACAGTTGTCGCAACCGTTCCTTCCATGCGCTGATCTGCTTTCAGATTCAGAGCATAACCAATCATCGACTTCCTTGAAGTACCAAGCAAAACCGGATACCCCAATGTCTGTAAGACATCTAAATGCTTCATCATAACAAGATTATCCCGGTATGTCTTTCCAAATCCAATTCCAGGATCAAGACAGATCTTATTTTCTGAAATTCCGGCCCTCTTTGCGATTTCCAGTGTCTTCTGTAAATCCTTCTGCACTTCTGCTGTGACATCTTCGTAAAAACTTTCCTGTTTATCCGCACCCACAGTTGAAATGTTCCGATTATGCATCAGACAGCAGGCGACGTCATATTTTGCAATTACTTCTGCCATCTCTCCCTGATCATACTGAAGTCCCCAGATATCATTAATCATATCTGCTCCGGCTAAGATACCGGCTTGTGCAACCTTACTATGATACGTATCAAGTGCAACTGCAACATCAAATCTCTTCTTAATTGCTTCAATTGCAGGAACAACTCTGCTAATCTCTTCTTCATTTGAGATGTGTGTATAACCACCAGGTCTGGTAGATTCCCCGCCTACATCAATAATTGTTGCTCCATCCTGAATCATTTTTTCTGTCTGCTTCAACGCATCTTCTAAACGATAAAACTTACCGCCATCTGAAAAAGAATCCGGAGTTACATTCAAGATTCCCATAATATATCCATTTTTTTCCGTATCAAATTCTTTCTCTCCAATAATCATTTGTCTGTCCCTTTCTTTCTACTGCTATGGTCGTCCTATCATTCTGAAAAAACGATTCTGTAATGTCTCATTATCTCTAAATTCTCCTCGTGCAGCAAAAGTAACTGTCTGGCTTCCAGGTTTTTTCACTCCACGCATCGTCATACACATATGCTCTGCTTCCACTAAAACCATGACTCCTTTGGGTTTTAAATATTGCATAATTGTATCTGCAATCTGATTCGTCATCTGTTCCTGGATCTGTGGCCGTCTTGCAAATACTTCTACAGTTCTTGCAAGCTTACTTAACCCTACTACCTTTCCATCCGGCAGATATGCGATATGTGCATGTCCATAAAACGGAACCAGATGATGCTCACAATTAGAATAAAACCGAATATCCTTTTCAATTACCATTTCCTCATTTTCACAGGAAAATGTCTTCTTTAAATGAACACCTGCATCTTCATTTAAGCCTTTATAAATCTCTTCATACATTCTTGCAACTCTCTCCGGTGTTTCTTTTAAACCTTCCCGGTGAATGTCTTCTCCGATTCCCTCCAAAATCAAACGAACTCCCTGCTCGATTTTATCTTTATCCATCATAATATTTCTTTTCTCCAATCTCTATTATTCAGAGTGTCTATAATAGTTCTTATTATAATACGAAAAAAGGATTTGGGAAAGTAGTATTTCCAAAATCCTTCTTACTTGAGAATGTTTTTATTTTTTTAATGCCCGGATTGTATCTCCTACATAATAAAGCGAGCCAAAACTAAGCACGACTCCATCTTTTTTCGCTTCTTTTTTTGCATCGAAAACAGCCTGTTCCACTGTCTCCTCTGCTACTACTGACTGATTTACTTTTGCAATCTGTTTTGCTAATTCTTTTGCATCTAAACTTCTTGGATTATTAGGTGTCACTGTAAAAATCTTTTCTGCATAAGGTGCCAACATCTCAATAATCTGTGTATAATCCTTATCTGCCATAACTCCCATAAGAAAAATAATTCTTTTTCCGGAAAGGTACATTTCAATTGCTTCTTTCAGCCTCTTTGCGGCACCCGGATTATGTGCACCATCTACAATAAATAATGGATCCTTTTGAACTACTTCAAACCTTCCATGCCAGTTTGCGCGTCTGCATCCAAGCATCACAGCTTCATCCTCGAAACAATAGCCTTGTTCTTTTAATACCTGAACCGTTTCTAAAGCGGTAATGCAGTTTTGAATCTGATAAGGTGCAGCCATCGAAATCTGAACATTTGCGTATTCTTTTCCATTTGTACAAGAATAAGAAAATGTCTGACCTTCTAAGGTCGATTCTAAAACATCTGCACTGTTGTTCGTAATAACTAAATCTGCTTCTAACTCTTTTGCTTTTCTTTTGATTACATTCATGACTGCATCTGTCTGCCGATAAAGCACTACCGGACAATTCTTTAAAATAATTCCTGCCTTATTTTCTGCAATCTCTTCTATGGTATTCCCTAAAAACCTCATATGATCCATACTAATCGATGTAATCACACTGCATAATACCTGTTTCATCACATTAGTAGCATCTAAGGTTCCGCCTAAACCTGTTTCTAAGACTACAACATCACATTTTTGCTGATAAAAATACAAAAAGCTGACTGCTGTTTCAATCTCAAACGGAGTCGGATGAGCAAATCCATCTTCTGTCATCGCTTCTGCTGCATCTCTCACAGGTGTTAACAGCTCTGCAAATGATTCTTTTGCAATATAAGTCTCATCAATCTGAATTCTTTCTAAATATTCAAATATTGTCGGTGAAATATATCTTCCGGTCTTATATCCTGCTGCTGTCAGAATGGAAGATAAAAAAGCAAGCGTAGAACCTTTTCCATTCGTTCCTGCTATATGAATGATTTTTAATTGATCCTGAGGATTTCCAATTCTTTTTAATAATTCTTTCATGCTTTCTAATCCCAGCACGCTTCCATATTTTGCAACCTGATTCATATAATCCATTGCTTCTGTGTAATTCATTTGATAACTCTTCTTTCCTGTCTTATTCCTTTACCAGAACTTTTTGAATCTCAGCAATATACATAGTATGATAATTCTTGTCTGCATACCATTTCTGATCAATTTCATCTGAGAAATCTTTCGGATCTAAATAAGTCTCACTCATCTTGCGACATACGAGAATCATATCTGCCTCTTCAATTCCTGTTGTTCCATCTACATAATAAGGATGAATTCCGGCATCCTTCATCTTATCTGTATCACGTCCAGATACTGTTCCACAAAGATTTAATGCCTTTCTGTATTCCTCTCCTAAAAAAGATAAAGTAAAGGTATCATTTTGATCTACAAATTCTTTGGTATAACGTGTCTGGCGGATATATACATTTACTACATTTTTGCCCCACATAACACCAACACCACCCCAGCTTGCAGTCATGGTATTGCATTTCTTTTCGTCTCCTGCTGTCACTAACATCCATTCTTTTCCAATCTTGGTAAATGGATTAAACTGTAATTCTTCTGCTTTTACTTCTTTAAAGCTCATTATTCTATCCCTCCTGATAATGATTAATTCTTGCCTGAATATCATCCAAAGCAATTTTTGCCGGACAGACATTTTTACATGCCATGGCGTTCCCGCACCCGCGGAAAAAATGCTTTCGATATGCTTCTTTCATTTCTGTTTTATGTGTTCCCTCTTCATTTTGTTCTATTTCTTTATAAAGATGAACCATTAATGGTGCTCCTTCAAACGTATGCCCCGGCGAAAAATTCGGGCATGCTTCTAAACAGCATCCACACATCAGACATTTGCTACTCTGATATTGTAACTGATAATCCCACAAAAAGTCACTTGTTTTTTTCTTTTCTAACCAGACTTTTCGTTTTTTTAATGCATCAAATATGCATTGTCTGTCTACTTTCAAATCCCGAATAAGCGGAAACTTGTGTAACGGTTCTAATGTAATTTTTCCTCTTCTTTGTATATCCTTTAAAAAAACAGTACATGCCAATGCCGGTATTCCATTGATTACCATGGCACAGGCACCGCATTTTCCTTCAAACCGAACCTGAATCTCATCCTTTTGAAACGATACAACAGAGGAAGTGGCAAATGCTGTTTCTTCCTTTGGATAATCTGTACGTACATGAGCTCCTCTGCTTTCTTTTCTTGCTCGTGCACAAAGAAGCATTGCTTCTGCAAGCAGATATTGTTTCGAAAGCAGGATATTTTCATCTAAAAAAGCAGTCGTATCTTTCAAAGAACTAATCTGCCTTTTTTCTTCTGCTACCCATTTAGCCGCATGATGTAATGTCTTTTCATCCCGACTGATTCCCATTGCATGCTACATCAGATTCTGTAACTCTTTCTGCCTGATCCCGATGTTCATCGTTCCACTGTATTTTTCCATCTTCTCTCGAATCACAGATAAAACAAATTCTTCTTTTATTTCCTGAAATGGCTGTGTCTGATTAAAATCTTTCACAACCGACTGTGCAGCAGCCTTTCCTCCATACAATGCTCCTAACAGTGAATTTCCACCTAAACGATTTGCTCCATGATACTGACAGGCACATTCACCGGCAGCATAAAGACCTTTCTGACTGGTTCTATGAAATCCATCTACATAAATTCCACCCATAAAATAATACGGTCTATCCTCTTTTTTATGAATAAACGTCCGCCTTCTCCACGTATGGCTTCCGTCATTAACAGATTCTTCCCATGAAGTTTTACCGTTGTGGGATGATATTGTACAAATTCCAAATTCGAAAACCATACTCCGTCTGCAAACAGACTTGCGGCCGCACTCCCGGTATTTAACACAGAACCTGTTGCATTACCAAATATTCCATTTAAACCGCCACATGCCATTATCATAGCATCGGTTTGCAAAAATTTCAATTCATCCCGGTCTCTGTGATATAAAATACAGCCGACACATCTTCCTTTTCCCATGTTTCCTTTTGATGAATGGAAGGATCATCCTCCTTCCCTAGCGCAGCATTGATTCCACCCTCTGCCATCACTGACTGTGCCCGTTCTGATGGCATATCTGAAACAAGAACGGAAGAAACATTACATTTTGCAAGCTGAATTGCCGCACTTAAGCCTGCTGCTCCCGCTCCGATAATCACTACCTTTCTCTCCATTTTTTCCTCTCTTTTCTTTCGTTTTTTCTATACTGCTTTTGAAATAATTTGTGTTCTTTCCTGTTCTGACATTATTTCCAGATGATATAATACATAACAAATGCCAGTGTAAAGAAAAGTAAAATAAGAATTCCTATTCCTGTCACACGTTTTCCCCAGTATACTGCATTCATTCCAGCATACCATTTACCCGTCTGTTTTCTAGCTCTGATTGCATTTACAGTCATGCAGATACTTAACAATGCATGGACTCCCACTAGAACTTCTAATAAAACTGCAATCTGCCAGATTGTGATCGTACTGATTCCTAATAAAAAGAAACTTCCTAAAATACCATGCAAAAATAATAAAATCAGAATGACCCGTACAATCCATGAATTCCATTTTCTCATTGCTGTTTCTCCCCGTTTAAGGAAATCTTTTTCTCCTGGTATTGCTGCTTTTTCTCACCTAAGTCAAAATCATCCGCTGTATATCCCCATTCTGTTGTCTGTTTGACATGCTCTTTCTTTTTTGTTGCACCAGACAAGGCATCTACGACCGTAAATTGCGGATCAAAACTACTTTTATAAAGAAAAACTCCGCCGATAATCAAAAATACGATTACACCGATTCCTAATCCGATTCTTCTTTTCATTCCATCCCGCCTTTTAAAATTTTTTCGACATCTGTACTCTGACATATCTTTGAAAATGGAGTAAATTCTTTTGGAATTGTTTCATGTGTTCCAATCATTTTTTCCATCCAGATCATATGATACCAGCGATTGAATTTATACCCACAATTATGGAACGTTCCAATTAGCTGATATCCTATATGTTCGTGAAACTGTGCACTGTTTTTCGTCAGATACTCATCCTCTTTGTCCGGATATCCAATACATGCATAAAGATTCTGTATTCCCTGCAGCTTTAATAACTGTTCTAATACCTGATACAGTTTCTTTCCAATTCCTCTTCGTTTCTTAGAAGAATCTACATAAATTGTCATTTCTACTGCCCAGTCATAGGCTTTTCTCTCTTTTAAAGGTCCTGCATAAGCATATCCTATGATATGTCCCTTTTCTTCTGCTGCGATATAAGGATAATTTTCTAATGTATGTGTAATCCTTTGTTCAAATTCCTGTCTTGTCGGAACTTCATATTCAAATGTAATGGCTGTGTGCAGGACATAAGGCTCATAAATATGCAATAATTCGTCTGCATCTTCTTTCGATACCAGACGAAAAGAAATTTCCTGCTGATTCATTTTTCTTTCCTTTCTTTTGTTTTTTTCTTCATTTTATCTTGCATTTTTACAGAATGCAACTTTATTTCATATATGCTTTAGCTGATTCAGATGTTGCAAGTCCTCCCTGACTGGTCTCTTTCAGACACGCCGGCATCTGATTTCCAATTCTTCTCATACTGTCAATGACATCATCCGGGTCAATTGCACTCCTGATTCCTGCCATTGCAAGCTGGGCTGATGTTACTGCATTTACTGCTCCATAAGAATTTCTCTTAATGCATGGAACTTCTACTAATCCTGCCACCGGATCACAGGTAAGTCCTAACATATTTTTTAATGCAAGTGCTGCAGCATGCATCACACACTGTGCATCTCCTCCCTGCAGCTCTGCTAACGCTGCAGCTGCCATTGCACTAGCCGAACCAATCTCTGCCTGACATCCGCCGGCTGCACCGGCAATAAAAGCATTCTGTGCAATCACTTTTCCAATTCCTGCTGCAACATATAAAGCATGTACCATTTCTTCTTCATCCACCTGAAAATCCTGTGCATAACTTAACAACACTGCCGGAAGCACTCCACATGCACCTGCGGTCGGAGCAGCAACAATTCTTCTCATACAGGCATTCGACTCCCCCATTTTAATTGCTTTTTCCATGACTTTTCCAACAAAAGGTCCACAAATATTTTTTTCACTTTCATTATATGCATGAAGCAATGCTCCATCTCCGCCTGCCCGCCCACTTGGGGAACGAAGTGTTCCATCATAAGAATCATCTGCACTCTTCATCGCTTCATACATTTTTTTCATCTTATCATACGATTGTTCTTTTGTCCGTTCACTTTCATTCATATCCTCTAACTGGACAATTTCCCATACTTTTTTCCCCCGCTCTACAGATAACTCCTCTAATTCTTTTAATGTATGATACTCTGTCATATAAAGTCCTTTCTTTCTAAATTCCTGCAAAATAAGTAACTTTTAAAACTCCTTCTATATGTTCTAACCAGGAAATTCCTTCTTGTGGAATCTGCTGATCACATTCTACTACCATAACTGCCTTCTGTCCTCTTGCCGAACGATACAACTGCATGGTTGCAATATTGACTCCCTTATGTGCAAGCATCGATGTAACTTCCGATACATGTCCTGGCTGATCTAAATTATGAACGATAAGTGTCGGATTTTCTCCTGAGAAATTTGTTGCAATTCCATCTATTTTATCAATATTAATTCTGGAACCACCGATGGAAGATGCCTGTACTTCAATCTTTTTTCCTGTTACACCTGTCAGTTTAAGAATTGCTGTATTCGGATGTGCATCCTCTAACTGTGCCTCTGCAAATGTAACTTCCACTCCCTGTTCTTTTGCAAGTTCAAAACTTCGGGTAATCTGATAATCATCTGGCTGCATTCCTAATAATCCCGCTACAATTGCCTTTTTCGTACCATGGCCTTCTCCTGTTGCTAAAAATGATCCATACAGTAATATTTCTGCCTGCTTTACTTTTTCCCCTAATAACTTTCCTGCAATATATCCAATTCGTACAGCGCCTGCTGTATGGGAACTAGACGGTCCGACCATAATTGGTCCTACAATATCAAAAAGATCCACTGTTATCCACCTCCTGCTTTTAGTATACCACATCTTATAATCTTAAAACGCAAAATTCCCTAAATTCAAAATGCCTTATCATTTTCATGATAAGGCACTTTGATTCTGTTTTTACCTCTGTAATTATAAGGCTTTTCTATAAATTTCAGCAATCTCCTCCTGGGTAAATACCACCGGATTATTCGCGATACTTGGTGCCGAAACTTTCATACAGTTTTCTGCCATCCAAGGAATATCTTTTTCTTCAATTCCTAAATCAGAAAGCGTACAATCTAAATCTAAATTCTTTAATAAAGTCCGAATCTTCGGTGCCAAATCCTCTGAACTGATTCCACCAAAAATTCTTGCAATCTTTGCAAATTTAAAATGATTTCCCTTTTCAGATGCTTCAATGATTACCGGAGTTAATGCTGCAAGTCCTTTTCCATGTACGATATCCTTTAATCCACTTGCAGGATGCTCCATTCCATGCGCCAGCGTAACACCTGCTGTATTAATTACCATTCCACCGATTGTACTGGCAAGCGTAATCTTTTCCCAGTTTTCTGCATTTCCGAGTCCTTTATAAACCTTTACTAAGTTATTGGCAATCAAATCAATTGCATAGAGTGCCAATGCATCGGTAAATGGCTGGGCAATTCGTGAAGTATAAGCTTCCATACAGTGACATAATGCATCAAATCCAACCGATGCTAAAACATGTTTTGGCATTGTCATCATACACTCTGGATCCACAATGGATGCTTTTGCAACAATCGCATTGCACCGCAACGACTTCTTATCTCCCGTCTCTGGATTTGTAAGAACTGCAAATCCGTTTCCTTCTGATCCTGTACCACATGTCGTTGGAATCAGTACCAGCGGAAGTGCTTTATCACTTACTTTCTTTCCAAAGATATAATCATTGATATCTCCTTTATTTTCTGCTAAAAATGCAATAGCCTTTGCACAATCCATAATACTTCCACCACCAATTGCCACTACTACATCACACTGATTCTGATTTGCAAATTCAGCTCCTTCCATTGCGGTTGTCGTTAATGGATTCTGTGCTACTTTATCATACAATGCTGAATCTAATCCGGCTGCACTTAAGCAATCCTTTACTTTATCATATAAACCTGATTTCTTTGCACTGCTTCTTCCTGTTACAATTAAAGCTTTTTTTCCATATTTCTTTGCAATCTCTCCTACCTGTTTTACTTTTCCAGATCCAAATACAATATTGACCGGAAGGAAATAATTGAATGCAATTGGTTCTTCAAACTTCTTCTCATCGGCTTCATCCATAACAAGATCAATTGCTGCATGAAGTTCTTCTTCTGAAATAACTTCACTTTCTGCTTCATCTGCTTCATCAGCTGTCATGATATCAA
Source organism: uncultured Lachnospiraceae bacterium (assembly GCA_934339365.1). Lineage (GTDB taxonomy): Bacteria > Bacillota > Clostridia > Lachnospirales > Lachnospiraceae > UBA3212. The sequence continues at coordinate 457,987 of CAKRHW010000001.1, forward strand.
TATGAGAACCGAATTTTTCCTTATATTTTAATTTGCAGGCTCCATAGAATACAACTCCAAGAAGAATCCATCCTCCTGTCATAAGCCATTCCTGCCATACTAATGCACAGCTTGAACCTGGTATCACATACATGGCAACCATAAATCCTGACATCAGTACCGCCATAATTCCGACGAATTTATAATGCTTTACCTGATAAGGCCGTTTCATATCCGGACGCTTTTTTCTTAAAATTATAAAGGAAATAGCAACCATACAATATGCCAGACAACAGCCAAAGTTACCGGCATCTACAATCCATACTAACATCTTTCTTCCTGCAAAAGGTGCTAAAACAGATAATAATCCAATTAAATATAATGCATTGACCGGAGTTTTTCTTGTTGGATGTAATTTCGTAAAGAATCTTGGAATCATATAAGATTCTGCCATTGAATACATTGCCCGGCTTCCTCCAATCAGGAAGGAATTCCAGCTTGTAATAATTCCACACATTCCTCCAACAATCAGTACTTTTGCCATCACTGAACTGTTAAAAGCTTTTGCCATCGCATCAGCTGTTACAAGTCCTGAACCATTTGCTGAATTTGCAATTTCTGTAGAATTTAACACCAGTCCAACACCAAAGATAATCAAGGCATAAAATGCAACTGCCAAAACAATAGATAAAATGATAATTCTTCCTAATTTCTTTAATGGAACATTGATTTCTTCTGCTGCCTGTGGAATAACATCGAACCCAATAAAGAAAAAAGGAGTAACAAGTGCTACCTTTAAAATAGATTCTACAGCACTTCCTGCTGTCTTTCCTACAAAAAGCTGTCCATCCAGATTAGATGTATCGCCACTAAATAATGATCCAACAATCAAAAGAATTCCAACACCACCAATGATGACTGTTAAAATAGTCTGTAAAACTGCTGCTGTCTTTGCTCCTAAAATATTGATAACTGTTATAAAAATAGCAAGAAATACTGCTACTGCAAGCCATGACGCATAAATATCAAAACCTGCAACTGTATATAAATACCCTTTTAAAAATCCCGGGAAAATATAAGTAATAATGGTTGGAAATGCACATGCCTCAAAACAGACAACGCTGACATAACCTAAAATAATTGCCCAGGTACAGATAAAGGAACCAACCGGTCCCATAGCTTTATAACTAAAAACATGTTCTCCTCCACACTGTGGCATTGCCGCTGTCAGTTCTGCATAGGTAAGACCTACAAAGAAAATCATGACACCGCCGAGTGCAAATCCTACCATTGCTCCAATGACTCCTCCGGATGCAATCCAGTCTCCAGAAGATACAACCCATCCCCAGCCAATCATGGCACCAAATGCAAGAACCAGAACGTCCCACGCACTAAAAACTTTGTTAAATTCTGATTTTTTCTTCTCCATAATTACTCCTTTCCTTACAGATTATACCTACAAAAAATGGATGCCGGAAATTGCATATCTGCAATCATCGGCATCCTTGTCAATGTATCTTCTATTCTATAAAATCTGTATGATGTAAACCTTATTTTTTATTCAAATCTCAGATCAATCATCTGAAGAATATATTTTGCTGTTTTCTCGATTCCTAATACACTTACATCAATCATCATATCCCGTAAGCTACAGTCTCTCATATTTGTATTCGTCATATAATTGTATCTAGAACTTAACATCTGATCATTATATTTGACGAGTTCCTCTGCTTTCTCATAAGAAAGTCCTTTTTTCTCCATTACATATTGAATTCTTTTTTCAATTGGTGCATAAATAAAAATATTCACACAGTCTGTTCTGTCTTTTAAAATGTAGTTACTGCATCGTCCGATAATCACACAGGATGATTTTTCAGCAAACTTTTTAATAACTTCAAACTGTTCATAAATGACACGATTAGTAAGATTTGCATATCTTGGTCCAAAGCTTGTTGAAAATTCATATTTTACATTTTCTCCGGAATCTGCCTTTTCCACTAACTTTCTGTCAACACCAATTTCTTCTACGACTTTATCAATCAAATCTCTGTCATAATATTCTACACCTAGTGATTTTGCTATTAATTTGCCAATTTCGACACCGCCGCTTCCGTATTCGCAGCCAATCGTTACAACAAAATGTTTCATTTACATCACTCCTAACTTTACGTCTATTTTGCAACCGCCTCAATGGATTCTTTTAAGATTTCAACTGCCTGATCGCATTCTTCCTTTGAAACAATCAATGGTGGAATCATACGATTGACATTTGTTCCAATTGCTGTAATCAACAGATGTCTGTCAAGACATGCATGCTTAACATCTACACTGTTTACCGCATCATCATATTCTACTCCAACTAACAGTCCCTGATGTCTTACTTCCTTTACATGTGGAAGTTTTTCTAGCTTTTCACTGAAATAATCTCCCATCTTCTTGGCATTTCCTGCAAGATCTCTGTCAAGTAATTCATTTACTTCTGCAAGAGCCGCTGCACAGCAGACCGGATGTCCACCAAATGTTGTTCCATGAGAACCAGGTGTAAATGCCTTTGCAACTTCTTTGGTTGCACAAATAGCACCAATTGGCATTCCGCCTCCAAGTCCTTTTGCCATAGATACGATATCCGGTTTGATTCCATAATTCATATAAGACATCACTGCACCGGTTCTGCACCATCCTGTCTGAACCTCATCAATCAAAAGAAGCATATCATTTTCATCACAGAATTTACGAAGTCCTGTCATAAATTCTTTGGTTGCAGGATGAACACCTCCTTCTCCCTGTACCGGTTCAACCATAATTGCAATGGTGTTTTCTGTACATGCATCTTTAAATGCCTGTAAATCATTATATGGTGCATAAGAAAATCCGTAAGTCATTGGTCCGAAACCTACCTGACAACCATTGCCCGGCTGACCGGTTGCTGACATTGCTCCAAATGTTCTTCCATGGAATCCCATTTTTGCAGTAACAATGTGGTAACGATTTGGACCATATTTTTCGATTCCATATTTACGAGCCATCTTAATCATTGCCTCATTGGCTTCTGTTCCTGAATTCTGATAAAAAATCTTATCCATTCCAATCGTCTTACAAACCTTTTCTGCTAAAAGAGCCTGTGGAATTGTATATGGATAATTGAACGTATGCATGATATCATCTACCTGATCCTTTACAGCAGCAACGACTTTTTCATTACAGCTTCCTGCATTGTTAACCGCAATTCCTGCATAAAAGTCCAGATAAGGTGTCTGGTTCTCATCATAGATATACATATCCTTTGCTGTTTCAGCCAGAAAATCAAATCTCTCATATGTCTCAATCATATATTCATTTACTTTGTCCTTAATATCCTGTACGGTTAAACCTGTGTCTTTTAATCTCATAATAATCTCCTCCTAATCTCTCTTCTATCTTTTTCTCTGCAAATTCATTACGACATTTTGCGTTGTAATCTAAATCAGTAAGTTCTTATCATTTTAAAATGATAAGAAAAACAAAAAAGCAAGAATGCTGTTACATCTGTAACGAAGCACCCTTGCTTGTCTTGTCTTATATATTGTACAAATGTACATTAGCACTATCTTTAGACCTTGTCAAGATTATTTTGGAAAAAAATTAATTTTTTTATTTCTACCGGTCATTTTTTGTTCTCAAAGATACTTTTTATTGGGAACCAAATGCTTTTTTATCCTTTTTTTGCTGTAATACAAAAAATTTATTTCTCTGTAAGAACTATTATTTTACTATATTCTGTTCAATATATTGAACATTTCCCCTAATGATAATCTAAAAAGAAACACATACAGCTTGCAGTTTCCATCCCTTCATTGCGATAGATATGCTCCTGATCTGTTTCAAAACGATAGACTTGTTCTTTCGCAACATTCTGAATCTGGCCATGGCATTCAATTGTTAAAACACCATCTGTAACCGTAAGATATTCTCTTGTTTTCTCTCCATGACTTCCACTTACATATACGCCACCCGGTTCAATATCAATACGATAAATCTCAACAAACCGGTTGTCTTCATACGGAAAACATGTCCATACTTTATATTGCCCTTCTAGTTCCTTTGTCGGTACCATATCCTCCGGAGTTACCAGACAAAAATCCATCCTTGGTGTCTCGATCAGCTGCTGAAATTCAATTCGAAGTCCACTGATAATTTTACCTAAAACACCAAGGGACGGATTAGCAGTTCCTTTTTCAATCTGTGCCAGCATGCTCTTGCTCACACCTGTCTGTTCTGCCACCTGATCTAAACTCATTCCTTTCGATTGACGAATTCGTTTTAAATTCAGTGCAACATTATGTGATAAATAATCCATTTCCTTACCACCCCTTTCTCCGAAAATACGTTATCACAAAAAATGCCAGAGCCTAAAAAACAATCAACTCTGGCATTTTTTATAGAATATCATATTTTTATATCCTGTGCTACTATTTTCTTTCATGCATTTGCACACGTTGCAATTGCTTTCTCAAAAATATCTAATCCTGCTGCTAACTGCTCATCTGTCATAACAAGTGGGGCCAGGAACCGAATTACGTTATGATAAGTACCTGCTCCCTCTACCAGGAGTCCATGATTTGCACACTCTTTGATTACATTTGCCGTCAATTCCGGTGCCGGTTCCTTTGTTTCCGTATTCTTTACAAATTCAATACCAACCATTCCGCCTAGTCCACGAACATCTCCGATTACCGGGTATTTCTTCTGAATTTCTTTATATCTCTCTACAACCTTTGCTCCAATTTCACAAGATCTTTCTGCTAAATGATCCCGTTCCATAATTTCAATCGTCTTTAGTGCTGCTGCACATGCCAGTGGATTTCCACAATAGGTTCCTCCAATGGTTCCTGCAGGCACTCCTTCCATCACTTCTTCTCTTGCTACGATTGCAGATAACGGAACACCGGCTGCAATAGATTTTGCCGTTGCAAGAATATCCGGACAAACACCGGCCTCTTTCCAATACTCCGTTGCAAACATACGTCCTGTACGACAAAATCCGCTCTGAACTTCATCTGCAATCAAAAGAATTCCATTCTCATCACAGATTTTGCGAACCGCTTTGATCCATTCAATCGGAGCCGGAATAAAACCGCCTTCTCCCTGTAATGGCTCGACAACAATTGCAGCTATCGTATCTGCCGCTGCACACTGTTCAAAAATATCTGTAATAGAAGAAATATAATAATCTACCAGCTTATCCTCTGGCATTCCTTCTGGTTTTCTATAATAATATGGGAACTGCGCCCTGAATACTCCATTTGCAAGTGGTCCCATTCCTGCAGCATACGCTTTCTTAGATGTCATTGTCATCGTATAGTATGTTCTTCCATGAAATGCACCGGAAAATACGATAATATTCGGTCTTCCTGTATAAGCCTTTGCAACCTTTACTGCATTTTCATCTGCTTCTGCACCACTATTTGCAAAAAATGCTTTTTTCTTTTCTCCCTTTACCTGAACAATTTCTGATAGTTTTTCTGCAAGAGCAACATATCCTTCATGTGTTACCACATTAAACATTCCATGAAAGAATTTGTCTGCCTGTGCCTTTACGGTTTCTACAACCTCCGGATGGGAAAATCCAATATTTAAAACGCCTACACCACCAATCCAGTCTAAGAATTTATTTCCATCTACATCCTCAATCATAGCTCCTTCCCCTTTTTCAATGACAACCGGATAACTGCATCCAATGGCAGATGGTACTGCTGCCTTTCTTCTTTCAATAATCTTTGCTGCCTTTGGTCCTGGTAATGTATCTGTCAATATTTCAGGTAAATCTGTTCTTAACATAATAACCTCCTTGCCGCACAAAAAAAGAGTAGAAATCTAACCTGTATTTCCACTCCATTGTGCTTTGTTCTTTTTCTTTATTTCTTTCACTGCATTCAGTATAGTGAACAAATTGTACTTTTTCTATATTTACACACCATAAAAATCATGTTATATTTTGTACTATAAGCACAAAAAGGGAGGAAATTCTTATGGCTATTTTTTTAGAACAGTTATATACCGAAACCAAAAATCTTTACCAGTTAGAGCTTCTTTCAGACACTTCCGGATTACAAAATATTGTAAACTGGGTTTATATTACCGAAGATATCGTTTCATCGGACTTTCTTTCCGGAAATGAACTTGTGATTACGACTGGTATTTCTGTATCAGAAAATCCAAGCTGGCTAAAAGAATTTATTCAGGTTCTAATTCGCTGTCATGCCAGCGGAGTCATTGTAAATATTGGAAAATATCTCTTTTACGAAGATATAACAAAGGATATCCTTGACTTGTGCAACCAGCACCATTTTCCACTTATGGTCATGCCATGGGAAACACGAATTATTCATATTACCAAAGATTACTATCATCGCATTTTTGAAGATACCCGTTCTTACGAAAATACCCTTGCTTTATTTCACAAAGCACTCCAGGGATATGAACTTTCTTCTTTAGAACTTACCTCTCTCAAAGAAGAACACTTTACCACAAATAATTTTTGCATTTCCTGCATGGAAATAACCCCAAAAGATGCAACAGAATCATTTTCTCTAGAAGAAAGTTTTTCCTTTTTCTATCCTTTTCTTTTGCATCAGCTTTCTGCTGCAAAGAAGAAAACAAGTCAGATTCTAAATTATCATCTCTCGCTTTTTGAAAGACAAATACTGATGATTTTTAATGTGACAGATTCTTCATCACTTGAAACCTGTCTTTCTAATCTGACTGCTAAGACTTGTGTTGCTTTTCCAAAATATCAGATTGGTGTGAGCCTTAGTGATACCGTAAGTTCTGTTTTGCAATTGCAGACTGCATATTTTCAGGCCCGGGCATCTCTTCTTATGGCAAAAACAAATCAGCAGAATTTTTATGCCTATAAAGATTTAGGTTTCATTAAAATCCTTCTTGATGTAAAACATACGGACATTTTATCTGATTATGTCACTGACCATTTACAGCCACTTATTACCTATGACGAAAAACATCACGCAAATCTTCTTGAAACACTATCACTTTATTTTAAATATCATGGCAGTCTGCAACGAATTGCCCAGGCAATGTTTTGTCATCGAAACACTGTCAGTTACCGGCTTGGTCTGATTAAAAAATTGCTGTCATCTTCTCTTTCAGAAGAAGAACAGAACTTTCAATTGTCCACCGCATTATTTATTTATGATTACCTGAAAATATTTCATGATTTTCTTTCAAAACAATAAAAATTCGCTGACAGCTTTTCTGACTGCCAGCGAATTTTTTACTTCCCATATATCGTACCAAACTTATTTTTCTTATATGCTCTTACTTTGAACCGATATTTCTTATTTTTCTTTGCATTTTTTATGACATAGAATTGTTTTGACGTCATTGCAATCTTTTTCCAGCCTTTCTTCTTATTCTGATACTGGTATATTGCATATCCAGAAACACTTTTTTGTTTCTTCCACTTGATTTCCATTCTGTTCTTCGACTTTTTCGTTACTTTTACTTTCTTCACTTTATCCGGTCGAACTTTTATCATTACCCTTTGAACCTGATTGCTTCCATTTGTTGTTTTTAATACGATACATGCCACACCAGGTTTTTGTGCTTTAATCTGAATTTTCCCTGCCTGCATTTTCACGATTCTTACAATTCCATTTGGCTGACTGATTACATCCACACTCTGTGAAGCAACATTGACTGATGTAATACGATATGCAATCACTGCTTTTTTATTGCGGTTTAAAGTGATTGATTTCTTCGATGTGATAAAACTTGTTCCTGTTTCTGTCTCATTCTTTTTATCCTCTGTCTGCTTTTGTGTTGGAACTTCTTTTATTGTTGTCTCCGCCTCCGTTGGAACTTCTTTTGTCGTTGCCTCTGGTTCTGTTGTGCCTTCTTCCGTCGTTGTCTCTGGTTTCGTTGGTTTCTCTTTTGTCGTAACCTCTGGTTCTGTTGTTCTTTCTTCCGTTGACTCCTGCGTCGGAACTTTCTCTGTGGTGGTTTCTTCTGCTGGAACTTTCTCTGTCGTTGTTTCTGGTTCCGTCGGTACTTCTGTCGTGATTTCTTCTGTCGAAACTTCTTCTGTTGTAGTTTCCTCTGTTGTTGTCTCTGACTCTGTGGTGTTTTCTTCTGTCGTTGCCTCTGGTCCTGTTATGCTTTCTTCCGTTGGGACTTCTTTTGTTGGAACCTCTGCAGTTGTTGTTTCTCCTGTTGGAACTTCTTCTGTCGTTGCCTCTGGCTCCGTTGTCATTTCTTCTGTTGTGACCTCTGGCTCCGTTGCAGCTTCTGTCGTTGTCTCTTCTCCTGTGGTTGCCTCCGGCTCCGTTGCAACTTCTGTCGTTGTCTCTTCCTCTGTGGTTGCCTCCGGCTCTGTTGGAATTTCTTCTGTTGAAGTTTCTAACTCCGTACTTTCCTGTATCGTTGTCTCTTCTTCCGTTGTTGTCTCTGGTTCTGTCACAATTTCTGTGGTTGTCTTTTCTTCCGTTGTTGTCTCTGGTTCTGTCACAACTTCTGTGATTGTTTCTTCTTCCGTCGTTACCTCTGGTTCTGTTGCAGCTTCTGTCGTTGTTTCTTCTATCGTTGTCTCTTCTTCCGTTGTTGTCTCTGGTTCTGTTACAGTTTCTGTGGTTGTCAACTCTTCTGTGGTTTGTTCTGAAATTGTCGTCTCTTCCTGTGTTTCCTGTTCTGTAGTTATTTCTGGCTGTGCCGTTATCTCAGGCTGCACTAAAAACGGCGCTGAAATATTTTTCTTCACATAAGAAGACATATCCCGGTCTGTGGCATAATGCAGCTTCCCGTCTTCCGATGCAGCTCCTGCATATTTACTGCAAAATGCTTTTACATCATTCTCTCCATTTGGATCATATGCCGACATAACTTCAAATCCATAATGTTCCTGAGGTTTCCAGGTAGTCTTTGTATAATCCTTTTCATCAAACTTTAACGGAACCGGAGTTCCACCACCTTGTTCTGTTTTATTAGAATAAGAATCATAATCGATAAATGTGCCTCCTAAAGCAACTTCTAAATCCCAGTATCCACTACTTTCCTTCTTAAAATTCTCAAAACGGTTTCCTTCGGAATATGCCACACAGTTCTCTCCACATTTAATCTGTGCCATCCCGTCATCGTGAATGGAAGTGGAATTACGAACATAATAATTGTTCCAGACATGCATGGTTCCATTTCCCATCTGCGGAGCTCTCTGAACAATCGAGTCAAACACGTTATACATAATACTTGCCCTGTCTTCTGTGATCACACCATTTTGTGTACCAAATGCAATTCCCCAGAAACGATTCTGGAACTGATTATAAGATAATGTAATAAAATCCGGACTACGTTTCAAATTCTCACCATCATATGGAGTATTAATCCAGATAAATTTTCCTACTTCATCGTACTCTTTTTGAAAATCGCAATGAAATGTGCAGTGATCTACCCAGATATTTTTCGAAGAATAAATAGCAAGCGCCATCATTTTCTTGTTTGTATCAATCTGAATATTTAAATTCTTCAGGATAATATTATCACTTGGTGATTTTTCTTTAAAATAATCGTTCGTACGCAGTTTGCAGTCATGCAGACGATTCTTTCCATATGCACCAACAATAGTTTTATTATCCTCAATCCGCCAGTCATAATTCTCATTTCGGCAGTCAATATCTCCTGATACAACAATTGTAAGTGGTCGTTCTTCTACCAGTGCACTCTTCATATCTTCCATGGTATTTACAAAAACAGTCTCACCAAGCAGGCCTCCGATTGTACCAGCCTTTTCTCCTTCATCCACAGTACAATTTGCTGCAAACCCTTCTAAACCATCACAGTTTATTTTCATTTTCTGATAAAGCTGATCCGTATCCTCTTCTAGCGTAATCCGGTTTCCATCTGGATGAAACGTTAATACTTTCGTCTCATCTGCAAGGCTTCTGATTTTATAATACAAATATGCACCTGTAAAATCTTTTTGTACCCCCTCAATCTTCCACTGTTGTGATGCAGTGTTATTTTTCTCCGAGATTGTAGCAGTTTCCCCTTCCGCGGTAATTAATTTATTCGTTCTTGCATTTACAATTTCATAAACTCCATCCCGAAGATAATTCAAATACCATTTTTCATTTTCTTCTCCATTGGTCATCCAGCTGTTTAATGCAGAATGATCACCAAATCCGGTAATATTTACATTTCGGTTTGTATTTCCGATTCCTAAACGGAACTTTTGTAATGGATAAGATACCTGCTCTTCTCCGGTATCTGTTTGGTCTCCTCCATTTTCTGTTCCTTTCACAGAGCACCACTTTTCATCTGATAACTGCAAAGCTCCTGCACCAGATTTTTCCGGTACTACTTTCTTTACATCCTCTAAGGACATTACCTTATAACTGTATGGAAGTTTCTGTTCTGTCTGGTACTGAAAAGAAAATGGTTCTGTCGGTGGATTTGATTTATCCATATTTTCCACACCGGAAATGGAAGACGACCATGCCCAGTTTCCAATGCTCTTTTTATCGTGCCAGGTAAAGCCCTTTGTAAACAGATTGTCTCCATTGTTATCCCAGCTGCTGCCGGTATAAGTTCCTGCATCATTGCTTACACAGGAATTTACAATCAGGGAATGATTGACAGCATTTGCAAATAATTTTGCCCACTGTGCTCCCATGTTTGCCGTATCATCTCCCTGCAGCTCAGCTCCGACTAACGGCTCTGCAACATCTTGAAAGACACAGGTATCTGCTGCAATACTGGCACCATTTCTTGCATTGATTGCGCGGGATAATGCATACCCTCCATACTGTGCAAAGACAGACTTCTTCTGTAAGGCAGCATGGCCTGAGTTATCAAAATAACAATTAATCAGATGTCCCACACCCTGACGAATCATCGGTTGTCGTTGCCCCATATTCCGATAATAGTTATAAGCAAGAGTAATATGAAGTTCCGCATTACCGTCTTTTAATACATTTCCATTTTTATCTACATAATTACAGAAATCTTTATCTCCGGAACCCACCAGATGACATTTCGAATGATACGCAGCATATGCCATAATCTCCTTTTTCTCAGCACCAGCCTTGCGTAACTTATAATATCTGCTGTCTTCCCCTAACTGACCATTCTGATACTGTTGTTCCATATAATCAATGGAATGAACAATTGCAGAATCAGAAGCCGGATTCTCACTTGCCGGTGCACCAATCTGACACCACGATATGGTTAAACCACTAGAACCATTTTCTACATCAATCAATCCATCTGCAGCATCTGTAAAGCTACAATGATCAATCCATACATTGGCAGCACCATTGACCTTAATAAAAGTCCAGCCGACTTCTTTATGTTTCCCGGTATCATCCCATTGCCACATCTCATCAAAGGATAAATTTCGAATCACAAGGTCATTTGCACTTTTTTGTAATTTCAATTCCGTATGACGAATCCTGCATCCATTTTTTGAAAAGATTGTAAGACCGTCTACATTTGCAATATTTAATTTCGATACCCCGCTCTTTTCCATTACCGGATTCGTATAACCATTCGTCGGGTCTTCGTATTTCGAATAAAATGTATATGTTTTCTTTTCCGCATCAGAAAGATTTGTCTCAAAATATCCCAGATTCAAATCCTTTGTAATTTCAATTACTTTTACTTTTCCATCTGACGCATCCTTTACTGCCTGAAGAAATTCCCGTTCATCCGATACCTGACGATACTGCTCAGTTCCTAAATATTCCTTCCGGCTATGTATCTCATTTTCGCCAAATCCTACAACACTAAGAAAGTCATCATTGTAAGATTCTATTGTCCTGTCTGTATTCGGAATCTGACTCACTACTGCCTGATCAGCCTTTGCTGTAACCGCAGGAAATGAAAGATTCCCAATAACCATAATTACTGATAAGATTCCACAAAACCATTTTTTTACCATATATAATTTTCTCCCCTTCATCATTCTTCTCGTCTGTTCTGATGATTTTTTATTTTGTCCTGATACATGCTTTGATCCGCCTGACGAATCACTTCTTCAATCTCTGCTCCGGTTCCAATTGCATATCCCACTGAAGCTGAGACTGGAATATCAATCTTCATATGTATCTGCTTCATCTCTCCTTTCCACTTTTCAATTCTTTGCAATGCATCTTCTTTAGTTCCATTTTGAATAATCATGAGGAATTCATCCCCTCCATACCGATACACGCTGGCATGATCATCGGATATTTCTTTGATTGTATTCGATACTTCTGTAATCATGTGATCCCCGATAATATGGCCATAATGATCATTTACATATTTTAAATGATTCACATCCCAATACAAAACAGCCACCTTTTCATGCTGATAGATCCGATTCTGCAAATCATCTAATAATTTACTTTTATTATAAACTCCTGTCATCTTATCTGTTACTGCAAGAATCTCCATTTTTACCGCTTTCGTTGCATTCTGTTGAATAATTGCACGTACATTTCTACTGATAACATAAAATGCCGTAATCGATAATGTTCTTGGTAAGACATAATACAACCCCAGTGTTACCACAACATTGTCATTGACCTTTCTCGCTAAAAAGATTCCATCTTTACAATAATAAGACAGTCTGTTTGTAGTAATCAGTGCCATATTCGCATCACATACTCCTACATAATACCCGATATATACCGATAAAAAAATCGTAACAAGAGCCATAAGATATGCAAAAAGCGGCAATTTCTTATTCGAATACAAGCCTGCTAATACAATCGGAATCGTAATTAAGATTAATGTATGATACGTAAGTGTAATTCCGTCTATCGTTGTTAATACACAAAATACAATCACACATACATATTTTGTTCCCGAATGTTCTAATCCAAGTGTCATTAATAAAATCATAAAAATAATGGATAAGGCAAGCACCATCAGATAACTTGTCACAAATATTTTCTGATCGACTACAAAAATTCCTGTCAGATTCAAAATCAGACAAAATGTATCTGCAAGAAGACAGAAAAAATAACACCTCACTGAATACAGATTTGCCATAAAATCCTTGCTGTCTGACTTAAGATTTCTATTAAATATATTGTAAAATTTCTTTTGTTTCTCTTTCATTTATACAACCTTTCAAGCACATTGATATTTGCAATCCTCATTTATTATCATTATATCCAAAGGTTTCCATAAACGCAAGAAAAAAGGAACTGCCGCACTGATTTCTTCGTGCGACAGTTCCTTTTTTTCGTTGTATTTTATTGTTTTTTACCGTTTATGCTAATCCTTCTTCTTCTAGAAAATCATAGAACATTCTTTTTTCATGTCTAATTCTTCTAGTTCTGAATTGGAATACCAAAATGGTTAATATTGTAAAGATGACTGCAAGTGCAATCATAACTATTACCGATGTTTTAATGCTTTCTCCACCGCAGATTACGCTTCTGAATGCATTTACCGTATATGTAAATGGCACCCATGCATGAATCTTAGATACAAATTCCGGCGAAATCTCTACTGGATAGGTTCCTGCTGAACCTGCTAACTGAACTACCATAAATACTAACATTAAGAAACTTCCTACTTTGCCAAGTGCAACATTGAAGAAATACATAATTGCTGCAAAGGCAATCGATGTCAGACAAGAAAATGCAATTGCTTTTCCCATCTCAACCGGTGTAAATCCATCAAATACATGTAACAGAACAATGACAAGAATTCCCTGTAACATTGCTAACGGATAAAGTACAGATGCCTTACTGCACCACCATGAGAATCCTGATTTTAATTCTCCCTTATATTTTGTCAATGGATACATTAAACAGAATGCCATGGTTCCAACCCAAAGACCTACTGACATCATATATGGTGCCATTGCGTGTCCGTTGTTTTCTACCTTCGTCAGCTTAGATTCGTTATCTGTGACAGGAGCTGCAATCATTGTTAAGTTGGTATCTTCTGCCTTGTTATCCTTAACCTGCTTTGCTCCGTCTGCAAGTGAGCTTTGTAATGTATCAGAACCATCTGTTAATTTCTTCAAACCATCTCCTAATTGTTTCGAACCATCATATAACTGGCTTGATCCTGACTGAATCTTCTTTGATCCATCTGTTAACTGGTTTGCTCCATGATTCAATGTATTGTTATTAGAGACGAGTTTCTTCGTTCCACTATACAGGCTTGATGTTCCATCTGAAAGCTGTTTTGCTCCACTTCCAAGTGTAACTGCACCATCTGCTAACTGCTGTGTTCCTGCAGTCAGTGCACTACTGTTGTTATTTAATGTTCCAACTCCATCTGTATATGCCATAATTCCACTGTATAACTGCGTAGAACCTTTTGCAAGTGTCTTTGTTCCACCTGCTAACTGTGAAGCACCACTCTTTAATGCCGGTCCATTCTTCTTAAGTTTTGTGGCTCCATCTGAAACCGTTTTTCCTGCTGTCTGTAATTTCTTTGCTCCCTGTGATAAAGCTGCATTATTCTTTGTTACTGTATTAAATCCTGCATTCAATGTCTTGATTCCCTGTGCTGCTGCCGGGAAGGAAGCTGTATTTTTCTCTAGCATGGAAAGACCTTCTGATACCTGTGCAACTCCTCCGTTTACAGCTACTGAGCCATTATATGCACTCTTTAAGCCATCTGAAAGTTGCTTGATTGCATCCGTATTCAGATCTGATGGAATCTGTTGTGCACCTGCTTCCATCTGGGATGCACCTGCCTGCATTTCTTTTGCACCATTCTTTAAGCTGTCTGCACCCTGATTTAATCCTGTAGCTATCTGATTTAAACCATCTGCTGCAGCATTCATTTGTTTGACTCCTGCCTGCAGCTGCTGATTCATCTGGCTGGTAACTGCATCTGCTTTTTGTGAATAGGTCTTTGCATTCAATTGTTCTACATCTGTTAATGCCTGATCTGCTCCATCTAAAGTTGCAATAAGTTCTTTTAATTTGTCTTCTGACAAAGTTACTGTTCCATCTTCTGTTTTTAATGAAGCTAATTCCTGTTTGACTGCATCTACCGCAGTGCGGCCTTTTTGCATTTTTGCATTTGCAGTTGCAATTCCTGTCATACCATCTGTAACAGCAGATGTAATCACATCTCCGTATCCTTTCAGATTTGTACTAAGCTGATCTGGAAGCCCGCTTATACTCTGTGATACCTGCGAACTGACAGAAGCTGCTTTTTTCGATGCAGATGCTGCACTTTCAATTCCTGTTGCAGCATTTGTCATTCCCTGACTTGCTGTCTGCATTCCTGTTTTTGCACTCTGCAGACCACCAATTAACTTTTTCAGACCTTCTTCATTGGTAGAACCTTCTAATGCAGATACCTGTTCACTCATTGTCTTAAGACCAGCTGCTAAAGCTTCTGTTCCTTTTTTTAATGAATTAGCATTGTCTGTACCTGCAACTGCCTGGTTCAATTTAGAAATACCACTTGAAACATCTCCAAGTTTCTCAAGTCCCGATAACTGGGATGCACCATTTGCAAGCTGCTGTACCCCGTTTAAATAACCAGGATTCTTTGTTGTTCCATCTCCTACAAGACCAAATGCAAGTGTATTTACTCCATTCACAAATCCTGTAGAACTGGTAAGTCCATCTGCAAGTGTATTTACTCCACTTACATATTGTTTTGTTCCAGTATTTAAAGAAGCGGCTCCGTCTTTTAATTGTTTGCCACCCTTTTTTATCTGAGAACTGCCGGAAAGGAGAGCATTTGAATTGTCATTTAACTTCGCAACACCGTTTATGTATTCTTTCACTCCTGAATTTAACTTCTCTGTTCCTGATGTTAAAGTAGGAACTTTAGAAGATAATTCACTTACACCGGAATCAAGTTTCTTCGCACCCTGATTGACCTGTGCAACACCATCCGTATAATCTTTAATACCTTTGGTGAGTTCTTCAGAACCGCTCTTGAATGTTAATGTGCTGTCAGCTAAAACCTTCAGATTCTTCGTAATCGTCTGATTACCGGAAGATGCGTCATCCATTCCACTCTTCAGTGTACCTGCACCATCTGCAGCTTCCTGCATACCATCTCCTGCTGTACCAATCTGATCAAAAATTGCTTTGGCGTAAGTCTTTGTCACTTCCTCTGTAATACTTGATTTAATCTTAGAAAGTGCTGTCTCACTTAACTTCGAAGCAATATAATTGGTTCCAGGATTTGTCTGGTAATCTAACTGCATCTTCTTTGGTTCCTTATCCATAACTGTAGCTGCGTTCGCTGAGAAGTCTTTCGGAATGGTAATTACCATATAATAAGTACCATTTCTTAATCCATCTTCTGCAACCGACTGATCCACAAAATTAAAAGATAAAGAATCGTTCTTTTTGAGATTCGTAACCAGTTCGTCTCCGACCTTCAATGTTGTATCTTTATATTCGGCCGGCTGGTCCTGATTCACAACGGCTACTGGCAGTTTGTCGATGCTTCCATACGGATCCCACATAGATGCCAAAAACAATCCCGCATAAATCGTAGGAATGATTGCAATGACAATTACCACCAGAAGTAAAATTTTGTTACGAAACAAATTTTTCCATTCTTCCTTCAGCATACTATCCCTTCCTTTATTCATTTTTTACACACGATACGATTGGTACTAACCGATGTTTTACCATCAAATAATACACACAATACTTATTAATAGATTCTAAATTGTTTAATAGATTTCAAATCCATTAATAGACAAGATGTTGATTTTCGTGCTGTAATGTATTATACTAAAGAAAAACGTAATATGCAACCATCATATAAAAGTTTTTTCGTCTACTAATAGACTTTTTCTATAGTAACTGTTTATTAATCATGTGATAATTTTTATTACTTGATCCGTATCATTTTCCAAAAAAGGGAGGAATTTTTATGTCAGAAAAAATAGACCGCCGCGTTCGTAAAACAAGAGCACAACTCCGGGCAGGACTTGCCCGTTTGATGCAGAAAAAAAGCATTAAAGAAATTACAGTAAAAGAACTCGTCGACGAGATTGATATCAACCGCTCAACCTTTTATTTACATTATACAGATATTTATCAGATGTTAAAAAGTATTGAAGATGACTTAAGTCACGAGATTGTAACTACCATGAAGGAACATCCTTTAGACCCAATGAGTACCGATGGTGCTTATCCTTTTGTCATCCAGCTTTTTACCATTCTAGAGGAAAATAAAGATATCTGTGCTTCCCTCATCGGACCGAATGGCGATATGGTATTTGTGGAACGTATTGAGAATCTGATTGCCGATAATATTCTTCCGGATTTATTTAGCAAATATCCAGACGATATTCAGGATATTCAATATGTATTTTCCTTCTGCATTGCCGGCTGTGTCGGACTCATTAAAACCTGGCTCTCAGAAGACAACTCCAATTCACCTGGTCACATGGCAAATTTAATGCAGCAAATGATTACCAACACTGTCTACGGATTTATTCAGAAAAAAAGTGCATCTTAAGCAAAAGAAGAGATTATCTCACAATCGTGGGATAACCTCTTCTTTTTCTATTTTATTCCCATTTTTTTACAAACTGCCGGTAAAAGATTCCTCCCACTACGGATGTGATTACTTCTGTTACCGGAAATGTCATCCAGAAATAATACAGTCCAAATTTTGAAAAAAGATAGCCTAACGGAACAAACAAGACAACCGTTCTTACAATGGTAAGAGCAGAACTTTTAAAAGCCATCCCGACTGCCTGAAAAAAAACAGGAAAAATCAGAGAGGTTACCATTGGAATAAAACTAACACCAATCACATGAAATGCATACGTTCCAATAGCTACCACATTCTGATCCTTAGAAAATACCGAAAGCATTTGTGCCGGCAAAAACGAACCATAATACCACTGCAAGAGGTGTTCCAATTCCTGCAATTTCATCTGCCCGCTTCTTTTTTCCCATTCCAAAATTATGTGCCATATCTGTATTAATTCCAACTCCTGTACCAACTGCAAGTGCAATCATAAGCAGCTGCAAAGGATAAATAATGGATAATGCTGTCAGTCCTGTCTCTGAATTCTTTCCAATAAAAAAACTGTCTACAATATTGTATAAAGCCTGTATCAGCTGTGCCAACATAACTGGTGGCGCAATTTTTAATAAAATTGTAACTATTCAGAACCACCCTTATTCAAAGATGAAATTAGGGTGACCTGAGATCGCATTTTTGATTGCTTCGTAAG
>CAKRHW010000002.1 GCA_934339365.1 uncultured Lachnospiraceae bacterium
TGAGGCACGCTATGGGGATTTATAAACCCTGTAGTAAAATTAGGTCATAGTGTTACAAAAAAGCTTGACCACAACAATTATTACCAAAAAAGATAAGGTAATCTAAAAAGAACAATGATGGAGCAGCTTACAACACGAAATGAATAAATTGTTTTACATATAATTATAATAAAAAAATGGATAGAATCTGGTCTGTGTATATATACCAGATTCTATCCATTTTGGGTTTATTCATCGCCAGTTGTTTCGTATACCTGTCTTTTACGAGCCATCTCATCATTTTCAAGATATTCGTCATAAGTAGTAATTTTATCAATTAACTGTCCGTTTACAATTTCCATAATACGATTGGCTGTTGTCTGGACAAACTGATGATCACGACAGGCAAAAAGTAAAACACCAGGGAATTTAATCAGTCCGTTATTTAATGCGGTGATGGATTCCATATCTAAATGATCAGTAGGTTCATCTAACAGCAATACATTTGCACCAGAAATCATCAGTTTAGAAAGCATAACACGAACTTTTTCTCCTCCGGAAAGAACTTTTACTTTTTTCATTCCATCTTCTCCGGCAAAAAGCATACGTCCAAGGAATCCACGAACGTAAGTAGCATCTTTGATCTCAGAGTATTGAGTTAACCAGTCTACAATTGTGTCATCACAGTCGAAGTCTTTGGTGTTATCTTTCGGGAAATATGCCTGTGAAGTGGTAACTCCCCATTTAAAGCTTCCGGAATCTGGTTCCATTTCTCCGGAAAGAATTTTAAATAAAGTAGTTTTTGCAAGCTCATTACTACCTACAAATGCAACTTTATCTTCACGATTTAAGATAAAAGAGATATTATCTAATACTTTCACACCATCGATCGTTTTGGTAAGTCCCTCTACGGTTAAAACTTCATTTCCAATTTCTCTTTCTGGACGAAAATCGATGTATGGGTATTTACGGCTGGATGGTTTGATATCATCAAGTTCAATTTTTTCCAAAGCTCTCTTACGAGAAGTAGCCTGCTTTGATTTTGAAGCATTTGCACTGAATCGTTGAATAAAATCCTGTAATTCTTTGATTTTTTCTTCTTTTTTACGGTTAGCTTCTTTCATCTGTTTGATAATTAACTGGCTTGATTCATACCAGAAATCATAATTACCGGCATAAAGCTGAATCTTGCCATAATCAATATCGGCAATCTGTGTACATACCTTATTAAGAAAATAACGGTCATGTGATACAACGATGACAGTATTCTCAAAGTTAATTAAAAATTCTTCTAACCATGCAATTGCATCTAAGTCTAAGTGGTTAGTAGGCTCATCAAGAAGTAAAATATCCGGATTGCCAAATAAAGCCTGTGCAAGAAGGACTTTGACTTTCTGTGGACCTGTTAATTCACTCATAAGAGAATAATGCAGGTCTGTTTCTATTCCAAGACCATTTAATAAGGTTGCAGCATCAGATTCTGCTTCCCAACCATTTAAAGTTGCAAATTCACCTTCTAATTCACTTGCTTTGATTCCGTCTTCGTCTGTGAAATCTTCTTTGGCATAAAGAGCTTCTTTCTCTTTCATGATATCGTATAAGCGCTGATTTCCCATAATAACCGTATCGAGTACAGGAAACGCATCATATTTGAAGTGATCCTGTTGTAAGAAAGAGAGTCGCTGACCCGGAGTTATAACAATTTCACCATTGGTCGGTTCAATCTGTCCGGATAAAATCTTTAAAAATGTAGACTTACCGGCTCCATTTGCTCCGATTAATCCATAACAGTTTCCTTCTGTAAATTTAATATTTACATCTTCAAACAAGGCCTTTTTGCCTAGACGAAGAGTGATATTACTTGCTGCAATCATATCGATCCTCCATTTCAAAACATTTCATAAGTGGTTGTAAAAACAATTTGTATCCTGTTCGGACAAAATGCATACACCTTTCTATATTTTAACTGATTTTTCTTAGATTGCAAGGGAAAATCGAAGAAAAAAAAGGAAATAAGATAAAACTATCAGATTGCTGAAAGAATGATTCAAAAAGTGTCCTTGCTTAGAATAGTTAAATAGTGTAAGATGGTATTAGAAATATATTTAAGAGGAATGGATAGGATGTTCTTGTGCAGGAATCTTGAATGATAATAATGATGATCGGGATCAAGAAGTGGAGAATAAGATGACAAAATTACAAAGTGCTAGAAGAATTATAATAGAAGCTGGAAATCCTGCTTTACCAGGTGCAACAGTGACGAAGACAGGAATTAATTTTTCGTTTTGTTGTGAAGCAAATCAGAAATGTCAGCTGGTTTTGTATCGAAAAAGAGGACAGGAACAGATAACGACGATTGAATTTACAGCAGATATGAGATTTGGGAATGTGGTGACGGTTCACGTAAGAGGGATTCGCCCGGAGAATTGCGAATATTCGTACTTTGTAGATGGAAAGGAAGTCTTAGACCCATATGCAGTTGAGATTCATGGAAGAGTCAAGTGGGGCATGGTTCAGGAAAATACCTGCAAGGCAGTTGCCGCTCACCGGCCATTTGACTGGGAAGGGGATAAGCCTTTACATATTCCGTTAAATGAAACGATATTATATGGTCTGCATGTACGAGGTTTTACCAGGGATCGGACATCGAAGGTCAGATACAAAGGGACATTTGCCGGAATTGTGGAAAAGATTCCTTATTTAAAGGACTTAGGAATTACGATGATTGAATTAATGCCTGCATATGATTTTGACGAAGTGATACCGGAACGAAAAGTTTTTTCAACAACTGGCTGTGAATTCCATAAGAAGCCACGACTTAATTACTGGGGATATACGAAGGGAAATTATTTTGTTCCTAAGAGTGCTTATGCATATCATGAAAAAGACAGTGTACGTGAATTCAAAGAAATGGTAAAAGCATTACATCAGAATCAGATAGAAATCGGAATGGAATTTTCATTTCCATTTGAAACGGATCCGATGTTTATTTTACATTGTGTCCGGTACTGGGTATTAGAATATCATATTGATGGAATTCATTTATTTGCATCGGAGGAAACCATGAATCTGTTAAGGCGAGATCCACTACTGGCTGCGACAAAGATTTTTAGCTGGAAGATTGAGGAAAAGTCACAGAAAGAGGGATATGGAAACAGACAGAATATGGCTAATTTTAATGATGATTTTTTAGTAGTTGCCAGACGGTTTTTAAAGAGTGATGAGGGACAGGTGCAGAATATGGCAAATATGCTCCGTTATCAGCCCAAAATTGGTTCAAATGTCAATTATATGGCAAATCATGCTACCTTCACATTATATGATATGGTTTCTTACGATCGGAAGCACAATGAAGAAAATTTAGAAGGCAATCACGATGGTCCGGAATATAATTACAGCTGGAACTGTGGAGAAGAAGGACCAAGTAAAAAGAAACGAGTCATGGATTTGAGAAGAAAGCAATTAAAGAATGCGCTTACATTTTTATTTACGGCACAGGGAATACCGATGATTTATGCAGGAGATGAATGTGGAAATTCACAAAATGGGAATAATAATCCATATTGCCAGGATAATTCGGTTGGCTGGGTGAATTGGAAAAGAAATGCTTTCCAGATGGAGATTTTATCTTACACCAAAGAAATGATTGATTTCCGAAAACAGCATCACATTCTGCATATGAGAGAAGAATTAAAGATTATGGATGATCAGGCCTTTGGGCTTCCTGATATTTCTTATCATGGTTATCAGCCTTGGTATGCAGATTTTAGTTATGTGAACCGTTGTCTTGGAATCTTATTGTGTGGGAAATATGCAGTGAGAGATGGATGGCCGGAGGAGAATAATTTGTATCTTGCTTATAACATGTATTGGGAAAAGCAGGAATTTGGACTTCCAGAGACGTTTGAACAGGAATTTTGGACGATAAAGATGTCAACGGATTACTTAACAGAAGAAGAAAGAAAAGTGGCAGATGAGAATATAAAAGAAAGAAAATTAGTTGTGCCACCAAGAAGTATTATAATTTTAGAATCGCAAAAAAGAGAAAAGAAGCATCATAGAAAAAACAGAAGAAGAGAAAAAGCGAAAGAGGAATGCAATTAGAGTGCACTCCTCTTTCGCTTTTTACTAATAGAAAGAAGGGGGAGAGGTTAATAAGGTTTTAGCCGTTGTTAAAAGCATTTTAGAGGCAAGTGTGGCTAACTGATCGGTTGTTAAAGCGCGGTCTGTTTTAAACCAATACTCAACAAGACCAATAATACCTGAAATATTATAAGAGTAAAAATAATCAAAATATTCGCAATTTTTAAATTCAGCAATCCACATATGCATACAATTCGTACGAATCATGTCTTTTAATTTATCCATAAATTGTTTGTCGCCATTCGGACCTAAAAGAGCAGTACAGATATCGGAATTGTTTCCTAAAAATTCAAAAATATCTTTTAAAAGCATATACGAACGATCCGAGATAGGAATCTCAGAATGTCTGCTAAGTAACGTGTTAAAATCCTGAAAGATTTCATTTTCAATCTGGTCGAGCATATCATAGATATCCTTGTAATGAATATAAAATGTTCCACGATTAATGTCAGCTAAATCAGTAAGCTGCTTTACAGTAATATCTTTGATATTGTGCGTCTGCAAAAGATTCATAAGTTCTTTTCGAAGTATTTTTTTTGTACGTATTACACGTCGATCTTTTTGATTTGGCATAGCATACCTCCATTACTTAAACATTTGATTCTAGTATAACATAGAATTATAAAAAAACAACACTTGTCTAATAAAATACAAGTGTTGCTATAAATGTATATCATGTGAATAACAGGAACATCAATTATTCAGAATAGTGAAGTCTGTCATCCGTAATATTTGTTAATACTTCATCTAAATATTTTTTTGCAAGATATTTGGCCATAGGAAGATTCATATCTAAATAATTTCCACAGTCTTTGGCAGCGGCTCCCGGAACGTCTCCTTCGAAATCAGCCATGAACTGATACATCTGTGTTAAAAGAGGGAGAATATCCTTTGATTCATAGTCTCCGGCAAGAATTAAATAAAATCCGGTTCTACATCCCATAGGTCCAAAATAAACAATTTTATCACCAAAGTCTTTGTGATTTCTTAAAAAAGTTGCACCTAAGTGTTCTAAAGTATGAATCTCTGCCGTATTCATGACAGGTTCATAGTTTGGGCGTGTCATTCGAAGATCAAAGGTAGTAATGACTTCTTTGCCGACATGATCTTTTCTGGAAACATAAACACCTGGCAATAAAACTAAATGGTTTACAGTAAAGCTTGCTATTTTTTTCATATTAACCTCTTTTCTATACAATAAGATCTGTGTGTCAAAACACGCATATCCTGATTACACGAATTGTTTCGTACCTTACACCTAAATTGCATGAAGATTTTTGAGAGATAAATCAAGAATCGGAGCAGAATGAGTCAAAGCACCGGATGAAATGTAATCAACACCGATATCTACCAGTTTTGCAACATTTTCTAATGTTACATTGCCGGAACATTCTGTTTCTGCACGACCATTGATAATAGCAACGGCCTCTTTCATTTCGTCATGACTCATATTATCGAGCATAATAATATCAGCACCTGCAGCAACCGCTTCTTTTACCATATCAAGAGTTTCCACTTCAACTTCAATCTTTCGAACAAAAGGAGCATAATTTTTTGCCATTTCAATTGCTTTTGTTACACTTCCGGCAGCTCCGATATGATTATCCTTTAAAAGAATTCCATCAGAAAGGTTATATCTATGATTAAATCCACCACCGGCTGTTACTGCGTATTTTTCAAAAATACGGTTATTTGGAGTGGTTTTTCTGGTATCTAATAATTTTGTTTTGCTTCCTTTAAGAAGTTTTGCAATAGAATGTGTATATGTAGCAATTCCACTCATTCTCTGCAGATAATTTAATGCAGTACGTTCACCGGAAAGTAAAACACGAATATCACCGGTTACAGTACCAAGAAGCTGGCCTTTTGAAACAGCATCTCCATCTTTTACATGTATTTCAAAGGTAGTTGTATCATCTAATAATTCAAATACACGCTGAAAAATACCGATTCCGGCAAGAATTCCATCCTGCTTGCAAATCAAATCAACCTGACCTAATGTCGCAGTAGGCATCACTGCGTTTGTCGTTACATCTTCGCTGGAAATATCTTCGCGAAGAGCCATCATAATTAAATTATCCGCGTTTAATTTCATTGTTATGTTGTTCATGAACTTTCCTCATCCTTTCGATTTCTTTTCGAACCATATCATGATAGTCCGAACACAATTTTTCATAATTATCATATTCTGACAAATCCACACCAGAGATAGCAGTGTCAGAAATAGTAGTAGAATCAAAATTTTCTTTCATTTCTAAAGCAGCCCTTTTGGCAAAAACGAGACTTTCTAGTAAAGAATTACTTGCTAAACGGTTCGCACCATGGACACCATTACAACTTGTTTCACCAACAGCATATAACTGGTCCATAGAAGTCTTACTATGTTCATCCACATCAATTCCACCCATAAAGTAATGCTGGGCAGGAACAACCGGAATCGGTTCCTTTGTTACATCATATCCCTCTTCTAAACAATGATTGTAAATATTAGGGAAGTGATTGGTAATTACTTCTTTATCAATAGGGGCTAAAGAGAGCCATACGTAATCGGTATGGTCGAGCTCCATTTGTCTGTAAATTGCTTTTGCAACAACATCACGAGGAAGTAATTCATCTACAAAACGTTCCATTTTGGCATTTAAAAGAAGAGCACCTTCTCCACGAACGGATTCAGAAATAAGAAATCTTCTTCCAGGCTTCGTAGAATAGAGTGTAGTCGGATGAATCTGAATATAGTCAGGATTTTGTAATTTCACCTGATGCTTTAATGCAATGGCAAGTCCGTCTCCGGTCAAATGTCTAAAATTAGTGGAATGTGTGTAAAGTCCGCCAATTCCTCCACAAGCCATAACTGTATAGTTTGCTTCAACAATATGAAGATTCTGATTCTCGTCACGACAAATGATTCCGGAACAAGTCTGATTCTTGTCATCCGAAATGATATCAACCATTGTCATATGGGGAACGATAGTTACATTTTCTAATTCCTGTACTCGTTTTAGCAAGGTACTAGTGATTTCTTTTCCGGTAATATCTTCATGGAAAAGAATACGATTCGTAGAATGTGCCCCTTCACGTGTATAACGGAGGGAACCGTCTTCGTTGCGTGCAAAATCAACTCCATAAGAAATTAAATCTGAGATAATATCCTGTGAAGAACGAATCATAATCTCAACGGAACGTTTATTATTCTCATAGTGTCCGGCACGCATCGTATCTTCAAAATAACTATCGTAATCATCTTCATTTTTTAAGACACAGATTCCTCCCTGGGCAAGGTAAGAATCACTGCCATCAATTTCATCTTTGGTAATTAACAATAAATTCCAGTCTTTTGGTAAATTCAGGGCACAGTATAAACCAGCGACCCCGGAACCGATAATGACGGCATCGGCTTTTATATTTCTGGCTGTTGTATTGATTTTATTCATAACATATTCTCCATTCTGCATCTGATCTTAAACGGTACAGATGCGTGAAATATTTGTTACATTCATTATTGTGCTAATTCAAGCATTTTCGTAAGTGGTAAAGAGGCTGCCTGACGGAACGAATCTGATATCTCGACCGGATTTGAACCATCACGAAGAACATCCCGCACCTTTTCTAAAGTGATACGTTTCATATTTGGACAATATTGTCTGTGACCAACCGAGTAAAACTTTTTATCCGGATTCTTCTGCTTTAATTCATATAATACACCCATCTCTGTGCAGATAATAAATTCTTTACATGGAGATGCAGTTGCATAATTAATAATTCCAGAAGTACTTCCAATATAGTCAGCCTGTTCTAGAACATCTAAAGTACATTCCGGATGAACTAAAACCAAGGCATCTGGTCTGGCTGCTTTGGCAGCAAGTACATTTTCAAGTGAAATACTCTTATGAACATGACAAAATCCATCATTAAAAATGAAATGTTTCTCAGGAACCTGAGAAGCTATGTATCTTCCTAAATTCTCATCTGGAATAAAGAAAATATTCTTATTTGGAAGAGCTTTTACAATCTTTAATGCATTAGATGATGTGACACATACATCAGAATGTGATTTTAATTCGCCTGTGGAATTGATGTAACATACGACTGCTAAATCATCATATTCCTTGCGGAGTGCTTCGATTTTATCAACATCTGCCATATGTGCCATTGGACAATCAGCTAATACATCCGGTCTTAAAACCGTCTTACCTGGATTAAGAATCTTTGCACTTTCTGCCATGAAAGATACACCACAAAATACAATGGTATCCTGCTCAATAGTTGTAGCAAGTTTGCTAAGGTAATAAGAATCACCAATATAATCAGCAATTGCCTGTACATCATCACTTACATAATAGTGGGCAAGAATGACAGCATTTTTCTTTTTCTTCAGTTCGTTAATCTCATTTACAATATCGTTCATAAATCCATATCCCTTTTCTGCATATATTTGTAATCACCTCTTAAGGAGAAAAAAACCTCATTAAAAAACGACCCTTGACAGTGTATTATAGCAGAAGAGTTAGTCTGTGGCAAGAAAATTTTCAATCCTCTTTTCTCTCAAATGCCTGTTTTGCATCATAATTATAAATGGATTCATAAGATTCGATTTGCTCTTTTGCATCGGGCAGGGAAGGAATCAGACCGGTACTGTCAAAGCAGGAACAGGAATTGCAAATATCAAGTTGTGTCATAAAATCCTGTTTGTGATCTGTAGCAGGCTTTTTTTGTGTTTTGTTCATATAAACCTCCTTGACATGGTAAAACATTTTTCTTTTTTCTGATTAACTTTACATAAGTTTCACATTGAATCATTACACTTACAAAGAAAATGTTTGAAAATATATCGTTCTATTGATACAGTTTTTAATATTAACGCAAAAAATAAGATTATGTATACTTGCAAAGACCAAATTTTGGAAGATTGTCAGGGTGTACAAAAGATGGGTTTTGTGTTAAAATTTACCTTAAAGTCAGTTCTTATGAAAAGGGACGGATGAAATATGCAGATTTGGATAAAACTTGTATCTTATACAAAGAATGGAGGGTTTAGTTAAGATGAAGTTTAAGAAACTATGCAAAAAAGCAGCGGTGTTGACACTTGCAATTGGAGTTGGACAGACAGCTTTACCAACAACATTTGCCGGTCCACAGGAGGGGATTGTAGCAGTTGCAGCGGAGAATGGATTTGAACAGCAGATTGCCGGATTTCCTGACAGTTACAAACCTTATCTGAGAGAACTGCATAGTAAATACCCTAATTGGAAGTTTGAACCATATAATGTTGGGGTGAATTTTGAAACAGTAGTGGATAATGAGATGGATCCACCAAGGAGCGGAATGGGCAACAAGAGTCTGGTTGCTAAGAGTGCAGACTCATTATTGAAACGGAATACCAGTGCGGATTACAATCCTGCAACAGGAGAGTATATTTATAAAGATTCTAGCAGCTGGGTCAGTGCAGCAAGAACAACAGTGGCATGGTTTTTAGATCCAAGGAATTTTTTAAATGAAGTGAATATTTTTCAGTTTGAAAAAAACAGTTTTGATAACAGTGTACATACTTTAGATGGCGTAAAGTCCATTTTAAATACTTCATTTATGAAATCTGGAAATGGAACCATTCAGTATCTAGATACAAAAGGAAAAAAAGTAAATACAACAACTACATATGCAGAAGAATTTTACAAGGCTGGTATGCAGACGGGGGTAAGTCCTTTTTATCTTGCATCAAAAAGCGTACAGGAAATGGGAATAAGCGGTACGAGCGGAAGTTGTTCAGGAAGTTATACAGCGAAGAATGGAAAAGTATTTAAGGGATATTATAATTTTTATAATATTGGTGCAAATGATGGTGCAGATCCGGTGTTTAATGGATTGACATTTGCATCAGGAAGTAATACAGGTGCAACAAGTTTTAACCGGACATGGACAAGCCCGATGAAAGCAATTCTTGGTGGAGCACAGTTCTTTTATAATAATTATATCAGTCAGAAACAGAATACAGGATATTTTGTAAGATTTAATGTTGCATCTTCTACGAACAAGTATTCTCATCAGTTTATGACCAATATCAGTGGTGCCTGTCAGGAGACAGCAACTACTTATTCTGCGTATAGCAGGATTGGGAACCTCGCAGATGCCAAGGTATTTTTAATTCCGGTATATGAGAATATGCCACGTTTATCTAATACGATTAGTATTACATCTTCAGCAGGCAAGACGGCAACAGCGAATCTGGCATTGAATCTTCGTAAAGGACCGGGACTTGGATATGAGGTTGTAACAACAGTAAAAAAAGGACAGCAGATGTCAGTACTGGAAGGAAAAAGAGCAGATGACGGATATAGTTACAATAATCTGAAGTATCCTTACTGGTATCGTGTAAAGACAGAAGTAGATGGAAAAGAAGTCAGTGGTTATATTAGTGCAACAAGTGTTGATTTGGCAGCATCTACGACAATTGCAACAGATCAGACAGTAAAGCTTCCGGTTAAAATTAGTCATGCAGGAGATGCCGTTTATTATCATTCTGATCACCCGGAGATTGTAAGTGTAGATGCACAGGGGAATATAACAGGAAAGAAAAACGGTGAAGCAACGGTCTATGCATTTCTTGCAAATGGAAAGATGGATGCCATTAAGATAAAAGTAGAATCTGTAGCATTGAATTATTCTACAAAATCACTATATGTAAAGAATTATGCACAGCTAAAGGCATCTGTTCCGAGTGATAAACAGATCGTATCATGGCAGTCGAAAGATACAAAGATTGTTACTGTTAATGACAGTGGAAAGGTTTATGGAAAGGGAGTGGGATCCACAAGTGTTACGGTCACAACAAGTGATGGAGCACAGAAATCCTGCAAAGTAACAGTAAAACCAAGAAAATCAACGATTCGTGTCAGTGGATATAATTATGACAGAATTCGGTTAAACTGGACAAAATCGTCTTATGCCACAGGCTATACACTATATCAAAGAGAAAAAGGAAGCAGTACTTACCACAAGATAGCAACAATAAAGAATCGTAATACGCTTTCCTATACAGATAAAAAAGCTGTAAATGGAAAGACCTATGTATATAAGGTACGTGCATACAAAAAAGTAGATGGAAAAAATTATTATTCTGGTGGAACAACTGCACAGGCAACAGCAAAAGTTGGAAAATCATCGGTAACATCAGCAAAAGCAAACAGGAAAAAGAAATCAATTACCATACAGTGGAGCAAAGTTAGTGGAGCTTCCGGCTATGTTCTATATAGAAGATATGGAACGAATGGCAAATGGATAAAGAAAAAAACGTTATCCGGAAACGGAAAAATAAGCTGTACAGATGGTAATAAGAAAAAAGGAACTTATTATTATCGTGTACGTGCATATAGAAAGACAGGCAAAAAAAATATATATGGCGATTACAGTACAGGTAAAAAAGTAAAGATGTAAGAAATGACGGGGCAAAATATATTTTGCCCCTCATGTTGTGAAAAGGAACAAAGATAGGAAGAAATCAAAATCGAGATATGAAAAGAACAGAAATGAGGAAGTAATGAACAGTTTAAAGAAAAAAGCAATGGTTTTTATATTAACAATTGCAATGATTACGACAGGAGACTATTTTCTAGATCAGACAAAAAACAGCAATCAGATTGCATATGCGGAGGAGGCTGATTCCATCAGTCAGTTCCCGGAAAGTTACCAGAAATATCTTAGAAAGCTGAAAGCCAGTCATCCAAACTGGATTTTTAAGCCTTTTAATACAGGCTTAGAGTGGAAAGACGTAGTTGCAGCAGAATTTTCAAACAATAAAAGTCTTATGGCCAAAAGTGCCAATTCATTATTCAAAAGTAATTTAAAAGGAGATTACAATCCTTCTTCTAAAACTTATATTTATAAGGATTCTAGCAGCTGGGTTCGTGCGTCGCAGAATGCAGTTGCATATTTTGTGGATCCAAGGAACTGGCTGAATGCAGTGAATGTATTTATGTTTGAAGATTTAACATATCAGCCTGATTTACATACACAAAGCGGAGTTGAAAAGATTTTAGCAGGTACCTTTATGGGAAACCGGCAGATTACATATTATAATAAAAAGGGAAAACGAAAGAAGACAAAATTAAAATATTCAGAAGTCATTATTCAGGCAGCAAAGAATTCAGGAGTCAGTCCTTATTATTTAGCATCAAAGATCCGTCAGGAAGTAGGAGCAAATGGAAGCGGAAGTACATCCGGTAAATTTTCCGGATATAAAGGATATTATAACTTTTATAATATTGGTGCTTCAGATAGCGCAGTGCCGATTGCAAATGGACTTTCTTTTGCAAAGAAGGGGAAAACATTTAACAGACCATGGAATACACCGATGCGTGCCATTATGGGTGGAGCATCGTATATCAGTAGTCAGTTTATAGGAGCCGGACAGACCAATGGTTATATTATGCGTTTTAATGTAAATTCGAATGGAAAGTGGGGACTATATTCTCACCAGTATATGACGAATGTCAGTGGTGCCAGTCAGGAATCCGTTACAACATATAATGCACATGTTTCCATGGGGACATTAAATGAAACAAAAGTATTTAAAATTCCGGTCTTTAAAAATATGCCGGAAGAAGAAAATATGCTATCCATCGATCAAAGTGCGAAAAGTGGAAAAGTAAAAGGAGCTGCATATTTGCGTTCTACACCGAATATCAGTGCTTCTTCTATCATCCGAATTCCGAAAAATGCAGTTGTTTCGATTGAAGGAGGAGCAATTGTAGACGGAAATTATGAATACAATAATTTAAAATTCCCATATTGGTTCAAAGTACGATATACCAAAAACGGGCAAAATTATAATGGATATCTGTGTATTTCGGATGTCAATGTTACGAATGCTACAGTGATTGGAAAAAAACAGTCTTATCAATTATCGGTAACACAGGAAATGGGAAAAGAAGAGGTCTATTATTTAACGAGTGACCCTTCGGTAGCAACAGTTTCATCTACCGGAAATATCAGAACCCAGAATAAAAATGGCAGTGTCACGATTTATGCATTTTTAGGAGCAGGAGCAGTAGATGCAATTAAGTTAAAAGTCAGTGGAACAGGAAATATTCAGATTAGCAAAAAGAGTGCTACGGTATCAGCAGGAGAAAAAATAACGCTTACTGCAAAGATTAAGAAGGCAACAGAAAACAAAAATAAAATCACATGGAGAACCGCAGACAGCTCTATTGCATCTGTAGACGGAGATGGTATTGTCACTGCAAAAAAGACAGGGAAAACGGTAATTATAGCAAAAGCAACAAATGGAATTGAAGCAACCTGTGACTTAAAAGTTAATCCAGGTAAGGTGTCTGATTTAAAAGTATCAGAGACAAATTTAAACCGTATCAAGTTAACATGGAAAAAAGCAAAGAGTACAAAAGGGTATATTATAACCAGAAAGGTTTCTGGAGAAAAGAAATATAAGCAGATTGCTAATTTGAAAGGTGGCTCTAAAAAACAGTATACCGATAAGCATGTCAGTGCAAATAAAACCTATACTTATCGGATACAAAGTTATAGGAAAGTCGGAAGAACGATGTACTATTCAGGAAATAAGAGTTTGAAAGCCACTGCAAAGCTTACAAAGACAGAATTCACAGAAAGTCGTGAAGAAGATAAAAAGATAGAATTAAAATGGAAAAAGATTTCTGATGCAACAGGATATCAGTTATATCGAAAAGAAGATGATGGAGAATACCAAAAGTTAGAAACTGTTGGGAAAAATCAGACATCATTTTCAGATGAAACTATTCTGCCTGGCAAAGCATATGAATATTATGTTGTCACAGTAAAGAAAGCAAAGAAAACCTATTATAGTGACAAGAGTCAAGCTGTTCGTGTGACAGTAGAAGAAGACAAAGAACAGGTTGTAAGCAAAGAAGCACAGGAAAATTTAGAGTAAACGGTGCAGGCATGAAAAGTCTAGAGGAGGAGAAAGATGAATAAAAAGAAGATACATTATTTATTTATTCTATGTATAATTTTTTCAATATTTATTTTACAAGAACCGAATGTAGACTTTTTCTGCCCTTCTTTTACACCAACGAACGAGAGCCGTTCATTGCAGAAGGAAGAAATTCGAAAAAAACATTTTAATCTGCAGGATTTGGCATTAAAAGAGAAAACAAAAATCAGCAGTGGTAGTTTTCTGGTGAAAGAAATTCAGGATTCCTATGCGGTATATGGAAGCAGATTTGTATTAGCATCATTTCTTATTTTGCTATTATGTTTGTTTTATTTTTATTCTTTACAAAGAGTAAGAGAAAAGAAACGACGAGAGATGCGGACATGGCAGGAAATAGAATATATACATTTAGAAGACGGGAAGAAAAAAATCATATTTTGACACAATAGAAATGAAATTTAAGAAAAGAGGTCAAATATGAAAGAGAATACATATGTAAAATGGAAGGTACTTGCGATTGACAGTGATGAAGAAAGCTGCAAGTACTACCGTCGCATTTTTACAAAAAATGGATATAAGGTTGTCTGTACATCAGAAGGGAAAAAGGGATTAGATTTCTCAGCAAATTTATGCCCGGATCTTGTGATTGTTGATTTGAAATTAGCAGATGTCAATGGATTTGAATTAATTCAGGCCATTCGGAAACAGTCAGACTGTTTTATTATTGTTGTAACCGAAGAGAACCGTCTTGCGTATCAGATCAGAGCATTACGTTTAGGTGCAGATGATTATATTCAGAAACCGTATCATGTGGAAGAACTGTTAGTCCGGATGGAAACTTGTCTAAGAAGAAGAACGCGTCAGAGCGGAAAACGTTTTTATCAGACAGGAAATTTGTGTATCGATTTTGACAAACGTATGGTAACACTTTCCGGAAAACAGATTCATCTTGCACCTACGGAATATCGGATTATGGAATATTTAGCAGTGAATGCCGGAAAAGTAATTACTTACAGGATGATTCTAAAAAAACTCTGGGGAATCTATGCAAGCGAAGACAACCGGATTTTACGTGTAAACATTACGAATATCCGGAGAAAAATAGAACCCGACCCAAGTAATCCGATTTATATTATTACAGAAACAAGAGTCGGGTATCGAATGTTAGAAAATGAATGTCAGAGACTTCCAGAAGAAGCAGCTATTTCTTAGAATCAGAAGATAAATCAGAAAAGGAATCACCATCTGGATCATCTTTACGGATACAGCTGTCATAAATACTATAGCCGAAAAGTATAGCGATAAAAGCGATAATAAGTATAATTACAATTAGATTTCCTGTTGTCATAATAACCTCCCAAAAAAGTATTCTTGCCTGTAAGCATTTGCTTATAGTGTAAGAATACTTTATTTTTTTAAAAATATGTTTTAAATCTTAGAAATTTAATAACATTTTGACAGAGATAAGAAATAAATTAGCATAATTTTAACAAAAAGAGAGAACTTGCGAAAAGATAGCAGATATTGTATAATCGGCAGTATTGATAATTTGGAAACGTTGAAAGGTTTGGTAATGAAAATGATAGAATGGAAAGAAAACGAAATAGATGTAGATACTTATTTATATCTGAGAGAATCTGTAGGATGGAAAAAATTAAGCAGGGAACAGGCACAGAAAGCATTAGATCATAGTTTATTTACACTGTGTGCTTATTTAGATGGAAAGCCCGTAGGGATGGGAAGAATTGTTGGAGATGGTGCAGTGATTTGCTATGTACAGGATCTGATTCGTCACCCGGATGCGAGAGGACACAGAATCGGCAAGATGATTTTAGAACGTCTGATTGCATATGTAGAATCACTTCGGCTCGATGGAACGGAGATGATGTTGGATTTGATGTGTGCAAAAGGAAGAGAGAGCTTTTATCAATCCTTTGGATTTATTGCCAGACCAACAGATCGTTTAGGACCAGGAATGATTATGTATCAAAATGATGAGGAAAGGAAAACAGAATGAATATATATTTAATACGACATGGACGACAAAACAGCGATTTGTGTAATGTAAATGTTCCATTATGTGAAGCGGGGAAAAAACAGGCAGAATTAGTTGCAGACAGATTAAAAAGATATCAGATTGGAATGTTATTTTCGAGTGATTTGATCAGGGCAAAAGAAACAGCAGAGATTATCAATCAGACACTTCACGTACCACATATGATTGATAAAAGACTGAGAGAAATTTCATTTGGTAAGTTAGAGGGATTGTCAGATGCAGAGATTATAAAACAATATGGAGAGTTTATAGAAGAAAAAAATAAAAGAGAAAAGGATATTGCATATCCGGGCGGAGAGTGTGGAGCAGATGTATTTCAAAGAGGGAAAGAATCAATAAAGGAATGGATGAAAAGCGCAAGAGAACAGACATGTTATCAGAATATTGCGGTAGTGACACATGGCGGCTGGATTCGTTCGATTTTAGCAGGAGTATTGCAGGGAGATTTTGCAAAAAAATTAATGTTTGCAAAAGATTTAGAAAATTGCAGTATTACGCAGCTTCGTGTAGAACAGACGACGCAACAGGACAGAATCTATATCGAAAGAGTCAATGATTTTGCACATTTAGAACAGGA
Organism: uncultured Lachnospiraceae bacterium; assembly: GCA_934339365.1. GTDB lineage: Bacteria > Bacillota > Clostridia > Lachnospirales > Lachnospiraceae > UBA3212. The sequence continues at coordinate 16,675 of CAKRHW010000002.1, forward strand.
TGAAACATTACTTCGAAAGAATTTTAAAAAGGGAATTTAGATTGAGCAAAGGGTGATAAGGATGACGAAAGTAAAGAATGAATATAATGCAGATAGTATTTCTGTTTTAGAGGGATTAGAAGCTGTACGGAAAAGACCCGGCATGTATATTGGAAGTGTTTCTACCAAAGGTTTGAATCATTTGATTTATGAAATTGCAGATAATGCGGTAGATGAACATTTAGCAGGATATTGTGATCATATTTGTATTTCACTGAATAAAGATGGAACTGCCACTATTCAGGATAATGGACGTGGAATTCCTACAGGGATTAATCATAAAACAGGTCTGACAGCTGTAGAAGTTGTATTTACGGTACTTCATGCAGGTGGAAAATTTGGAGATGGCGGATATAAGATATCCGGTGGGTTACATGGTGTAGGTGCATCGGTTGTTAATGCGCTGTCGGTCTGGTTAGAAGTTGTTGTAAAACGGGATGGAAAGATTTTTAAGCAAAGATATGAAAAAGGAAAAGCAGTCACAGCGTTAGAAGAAACCGGTACATGCCGAAAAAATGATACAGGTACAACCGTTACTTTTCTGCCGGACGGAGAAATATTTGAAAAAACCTATTTTAAAGCAGAGGCAATTGAGAGTCGTTTACATGAAACAGCATATTTAAATCCGGGTCTTATGATTACATTTGAAAATAAAAGAGTCGGAGAAGAAAAGAAAGTAGTTTTTCATGAACCAGACGGAATCAAGGCTTATGTTGCTGCATTAAATAAGGGAAAAGAAACGGTACATGATATTGTTTATTTTAAAAATCAGAGAGATGGAATTGAAGTGGAAGTGGCATTTCAATTTGTAGATGAGTTTCAGGAAAATGTAATGGGATTTTGTAATAATATTTATACGCAGGAAGGCGGTACACATATTACAGGATTCAAGACGAAATTTACAACCGTAATCAATCAGTATGCAAGAGAAATTGGAATATTAAAAGAAAAGGATAATAATTTTACGGGTGGAGATGTCAGAAATGGTATGACAGCAGTCATTGCCATCAAACATCCAGAACCAAGATTTGAGGGGCAGACGAAAACCAAATTAGATAATCCGGATGCGGGAAAGGCAACGGCTGATATTACAGGAGAAGAACTGGTATTGTTTTTTGATAAAAACATTGAAACCTTAAAAAATGTAATTTCGTGTGCAGAAAAATCGGCAAAGATTCGAAAAGCAGAAGAAAAAGCAAAGACGAATATGTTGTCAAAACCTAAATTTTCTATTGACAGTAATGGGAAACTTGCAAGTTGTGAAAGCAGAAATCCAGACGAATGTGAAGTGTTTATTGTTGAGGGAGATTCAGCCGGTGGTTCAGCTAAGACAGCAAGAAACAGAAGAACACAGGCAATTTTACCGATTCGCGGTAAGATTCTGAATGTTGAAAAAGCTACGATGGACAAGGTGTTGGCAAATGCGGAAATTAAAACAATGATTAACACATTTGGATGCGGATTTTCAGAAGGATATGGTAATGACTTTGATATTTCAAAGTTACGATATAATAAGATTATCATTATGACAGATGCCGATGTGGATGGTGCACATATTGCAACTTTATTACTTACTTTTTTCTATCGTTTTATGCCGGAATTAATTTTAGGCGGTCATGTTTATATTGCAATGCCTCCACTTTATAAAGTTGTACCTAAAAAAGGAAGAGGGGAATATCTTTATGATGACAAAGCATTAGAAAAGTATCGAAAGACACATAAAAATGCTTCTTTTACTTTGCAGCGGTACAAAGGTCTAGGAGAAATGGATGCACAACAATTATGGGAGACAACTCTTGATCCAGAAACCAGAGTTTTAAAACAGGTAGAGATCGAAGATGGAAAAATGGCATCAGATGTAACAGGAATGCTTATGGGAAGTGATGTCCCACCGAGAAGGCGATTTATCTATGAGCATGCAAATGATGCAGAATTAGATATTTAATGGAAGGATATAATCAGAATACAAGATTCAGGAAGGATAGAAAATGGCAGAACAGATTATAAAAACAGAATATTCCGATGTGATGCAGAAATCATATATCGATTATGCAATGAGTGTAATTACAGCCCGGGCACTGCCAGATGCAAGAGATGGGTTAAAACCAGTGCAGAGACGTGTCTTGTATGCGATGGAACAGCTTGGACTCAACTATGATAAACCACATCGTAAATCGGCACGTATTGTAGGAGATACCATGGGTAAATTTCATCCACATGGAGACAGTTCGATTTATGAAGCACTCGTTGTAATGGAACAGGATTTCAAAAAAGGAATGGCCTTGATAGACGGACATGGAAATTTTGGCTCCATTGAGGGTGATGGAGCAGCTGCAATGCGTTATACAGAGGCAAAATTGAAGAAATTTACACAGGATGTTTATCTTGCAGATTTAGATAAAAATGTTGTGGATTTTGTTCCTAATTTTGATGAGACAGAAAAGGAGCCGGCAGTATTACCGGTTCGGGTTCCGAATCTGCTTGTAAATGGTGCAGAGGGAATTGCAGTAGGTATGACAACAAGTATCCCAACGCATAATTTATCAGAAGTCATAGATGCGATGGTGGCATGTATGGAAAAACCTGAAATCACGACAGAAGAATTAATGGAATATATGAGCGGACCGGATTTTCCAACCGGAGGGTTAGTTGTGAATAAAAAAGACCTGAAAGATATCTATGAAACCGGTCAGGGAAAAATTAAACTGCGGGGAAAAGTAGAATTTGAAGAAGCCAAAAAAAGAGGGGAAAAAGATAAGCTTGTCATTAGTGAAATTCCGTATACCATGGTTGGAGCAGGAATAGGGAAATTTATTGCAGATGTATGTGAACTTGCAGAAACAAAAAAAATTACAGATGTAACGGATATTTCTAATGAATCATCAAAAGAAGGAATTCGGATTGTCCTGGAATTAAAAAAAGGAGCAGACATTGAAAAATTAAAAAATATTCTTTATAAAAAAACAAAGTTAGAGGATACTTTTGGAGTCAATATGCTTGCGATTGCAGACGGAAGACCAGAGACATTAAGTTTAAAAGCAATTTTAAAATATTGCATTGATTTTCAGTACGAGATTAATACAAGAAAATACGAAGCCTTATTAGCAAAAGCAAAAGATCAGAAAGAAATCAAAGAGGGATTAATCCGGGCATGTAATATTATTGATCTGATTATCGAGATTATTCGGGGAAGTCAGAATTTAAAGCAGGTAAAGGCATGTCTGATTTCGGGAGAAGTGGATGGAATTACATTTAAACACAAGGAATCAGAGATATTAGCTTCACAGCTTCATTTTACCGAAAAACAGGCACAGGCAATTGTAGAACTTCGTTTATATAAATTAATCGGTTTAGAAATTTTAGCTTTAGAAAAGGAATATCAGGATTTAGTCGAGAAAATAGCGGAGTATGAAGAGATTCTTAGAAGTAGAAAATCAATGGCGAAAGTGATAAAAAAAGACTTGTTAAAAATCAAAAAAGAATATGGCATTGAGAGGAGAACACAGATTTTAGATGCAGCAGCTGCCGTATATGAAGAAGTAAAGGTCAAAGAACAAGAAGTTGGTTTTGTGATGGATCGTTTTGGTTATGCAAAAACCATAGAAATTACTTCATTTGAAAAGAACAGAGAAGTGGTGGAAAAAGAAAACAAATATCATTTTATCTGTATGAATACAGACAAAATCTGTGTATTTACAAACAATGGAAATCTTCATCAGATAAAAGTACTCGATCTTCCACAAAAAAAGTATAAAGAAAAAGGAGTTCCGATAGATAATGTTGGAAATTACAACAGTGCAGATGAAAATATAGTTTCCATCTATTCAGCATGGCAGTTAAAGGGGCACAAGATTTTATTTGCCACAAAAAACGGAATGATGAAAATTGTGGATGGAGAGGAATTCCAGGTTGTAAAGAAGACAATTGCAGCAACCAAACTTTCAGAAGGTGATGAAGTAATAGCAGTAAAACTGATTGAGAACAAACAAGAGTTAGAACAGGTAAATGAACAACTAGATATGAGTTCTCTTTCTGGCGGATCTGATGAATTTTATGAAGAAGAAAACGAGCAGATGCGTTTTGATTTTGTACAGGATAGGAAAGAAAAAACGACACAGGATTTAGAAAATTATAAAAATCAGGTAGTGGTATTGCAGACAAGAAATGGATATTTTTTGCGTTTTTCTTTAAAAGAAATTCCAGAAAAGAAAAGAGGAGCAATCGGAGTCAGGGCAATTAAATTAACGGAAGGCGATTATGCAGAACAGGTTTATCTTCTTGATGCAGGAGATAAACAGACTGTGTTATATCAGGGCAAAGAAGTAGAACTTAGAAAATTAAGAACAGCAAAGAGGGACACAAGAGGAACCAAAATCCGGCTGTCTTAATGGGTGCGGATTTTGTCGCGGTTACGATATAAAGTAAAAAGAAAAAATAAGATACTTTCTATGGCACATAAAAATAAATATAGAATGACAGAAGAAAATGAAGGATAAAAAAATAAAATAATTCTTTTGCAAAAATAAGTCAGTGCAACACAAGAGAGCGTATCAAAAGCAGGATAGAAAATCCATTCCTGAAAGGAAAACGGAAACGATATTTCTTTTTTTAAAAAATAGAAATAGAAACAAGATTCTAAGATCGTACTGATTAAGAAACCAAAAAAGTAACCATTCATTCCGTACTTTGGAACAAAAAGGAGAAGTGCCGATATTTTTACAACTGTGCCGGATACATTAATCAGGAAAGGAAGAATGGTACGTTCTAATCCATGAAGGATACTTGCAATGTTCATATTTAAATACATAAAAGGACAGAGGAGAGAAAGTATTTTTACGTAGCGTGCACAAAGTGGCTCGTGAAATAAAAATGCAGACAGGCTTCCACCATAAGTAGCAAACAGTCCATTAAAAAAAATTCCCATACTTACAGAAAAAAATAAAGTGGCTGAAACTGTTTTTTCAAGATTTTTTTCTTTTTTTGCAGAAGAAAGTTCTGCGACCTCAGGCATTAAAACAGTGGAAACAGACTGTATAATAGAAGAAGGAAACAGGATAAAAGTAAATGTCATGCCGGAAAAAATGCCATACAGACTTAATGCTTTTACATTTGAAAGTCCATAAAGTTTTAAAGTGTAAGGAATCAGAATTGCTTCAATACTTGTCAGCACTGTCAGAAAAACGCGGTTTAACGTAACAGGAACGGAAAGCTTTAACAGTGGAGAATAAAAGGACGAATCTTTTTTTGCCTGATGAATGGGAGATTTTCTTTCAAAAAAGAACATAAGAAAACAAAAAAAGACGGAAAATGCTTCTCCAAGAATTGCTCCCCATATAACGAGTGCAGGAGAAAAAGTCTGGTTGAATGTAATACAATGTTTCCAGAATACAATTGTAATGGCAACACGAGACAGCTGTTCTATGATTTGTGAAAATCCCGGAACAGCTGTATTTTTTCTGCCGATGAAATATCCACTGATACAACAGTGGAGGGATGAAATCGGAATCTGGATGGAGATAATACGAATCAGGTGAATCAGTGCCGGTTCTTTGAAAATAAAAGTAGAAAGAAAGCCGGCATTTTCATATATTAAAAACATAAGGGGCAGACTTAAAAAAAGAGAGATGATGCATCCCTGACATAAAATGATGCGCTGTACAGGTGAAGATCCTTTTTGGTGAGAGGGATTAGCAGCAACGTAACGGGAAATTGCTGTTTGTATTCCAAAACCAGATACTGCAAAACCAAAAGTAGCAATGGGAAGGACCAGTTGATACAAGCCGAGAGAAGCAGCACCTAAAGATTTTGATAAAAAGATCCGGAAAAAAAATCCAATCAGTCGTGTAGCAATACCGGATATGGTAAGAATAAAGGCTCCTATAAAAAAAGTATTATTTTTGAATTTAGACAGCATAATTTCCCTCGATCGATTTCATAGATTTATTATCCTATAGTATTCCCGTTATTGATAAAAAATGTCCTCAAACTGTGATAATGATTATCAATTACGAAGAAAATGATTGACAGTTATCAATAATGGTGGCAAAATACTCAAAAGAAGAAAGGTTTGTGCCAGTGCTGTATCACAAACAAAACCATGATAAATGCCTGAGAGCATTCAGGAATGAAGGGAAAGAATATGCAGCACAGAAAAGAGGTAAAAAGTTGGATCAGAAGTTAATTTATTTAGATAATGCAGCAACTACAAAGACAAAACCAGAGGTAGTAGAGGCAATGCTGCCATATTTTACAGAGTATTATGGCAATCCTTCTAGTGTATATTCATTTGCAGGAGAGAGTAAGAAAGCAATTGATGAGGCAAGAGGGACAATTGCACAGACTCTTTGTGCTAAGTCAAATGAGATTTATTTTACGGCAGGTGGTTCAGAATCTGATAACTGGGCTTTGAAGGCTACTGCTGAAGCATATAAGAACAAAGGAAATCATATTATTACAACTAAGATTGAACATCATGCGATTTTGCATACCTGTGAATATCTTGAGAAAAGAGGATTTGAAGTAACTTATTTAGATGTTGATGAGTTTGGAGTTGTAAAATTAGATCAGTTAAAGGCTGCAATCAAAGACAGCACGATTTTGATTTCAGTTATGTTTGCAAATAATGAAATCGGTACTATTGAACCAATCAGAGAGATTGGAAAAATCGCAAAGGAACATGGAATTTTATTCCATACAGATGCTGTTCAGGCTTATGGCCAGTTGCCGATTAACGTAGATGAATTAAATATTGATATGTTAAGTGCGAGTGGACATAAGTTAAACGGACCAAATGGAATCGGATTCCTTTATATCAGAAATGGAGTAAAAATTGGTTCTTTTGTTCATGGTGGTGCGCAAGAGAGAAAGCGTCGTGCCGGTACACAAAATGTTCCTGGAATTGTAGGACTAGGTGTTGCAGCAAAAATGGCAGCAGAATCCATGAAAGAAAGAACAGAAAAAGAAGCACAGTTAAGGGATTATTTAATTGAACGTGTTTTGAAAGAAGTTCCATATACAAGAGTAAACGGAAGCAGAACGAACCGGTTGCCGAATAATGCGAATTTCTGTTTCCAGTTTATAGAAGGAGAGTCTCTTTTAATCATGCTTGATATGAAAGGAATTTGTGGATCTTCCGGTTCAGCATGTACATCGGGTTCTTTAGATCCGTCACATGTATTACTTGCAATCGGTTTACCGCATGAGATTGCGCATGGATCTTTACGATTGACATTGTCAGAAGAGACAACGAAAGAAGATATTGATTTTGTGGTAGACAGTATTAAAGAAATTGTAGCAAGATTAAGAGAAATGTCACCATTATATGAAGATTTTTTGAAAAATCAAAAGAGATAATAATACGGAAAAATAATAAAATATAATGTTCAAAATGGAGGAACGATATGTATAGTGAAAAGGTAATGGATCATTTCCAGCATCCAAGAAACATGGGAGAAATTGAAGATGCAAGCGGTGTTGGTACAGTCGGAAACGCAAAATGCGGAGATATCATGAGAATGTATCTTGATATTGATGATCAGGGAATCATAAGAGACTGTAAATTCAAAACATTCGGCTGTGGAGCTGCTGTTGCAACAAGTAGTATGGCAACAGAACTTGTAAAAGGAAAGACCGTACAGGAAGCGTTAGAGGTAACGAATAAGGCTGTTATGGAAGCTTTAGACGGACTTCCACCGGTAAAAGTACACTGTTCTTTATTAGCAGAAGAAGCAATTCATGCTGCACTTTGGGATTATGCGGAAAAACATCATATCAAGATTGAGGGATTACAAAAACCAAAGAATGATATTAATGAAGGACACGAGGATGATGAAGACTGGTAGAATTGATTAATGGTTAAGGAAAAAGGAATCACTTTCAGAGCGGTTCCTTTTTTGATTTAGAAAAAGGAAATTCTTCTCAATCACAAAAAGACTATTATCTTGAATTTTGGGGTCAGATATGATATGATGCTAAAGACAAAAGTTCAAAATAAAAAAGGAATATCATAGAACGATTGGAGTTTAGTACAGATGGCAGATAGTTTAAAAAGAATTTTATTAAAATTAAGCGGAGAAGCTTTAGCCGGAGATAAGAAGACTGGTTTTGATGAAGCAACCTGTGTAGGTGTCGCAAAGCAGGTAAAACAGTTGACAGAACAGGGAATTGAAGTCGGAATTGTTATTGGCGGAGGCAATTTCTGGAGAGGAAGAACATCAGAAAAGATTGACAGAACGAAGGCAGATGCAATCGGAATGCTTGCAACAGTTATGAATTGTATTTATGTGTCAGAGATTTTCCGTACAGAAGGAATGAAGACAGCAGTTTTGACACCATTTGAATGTGGGTCTTTTACGAAACTGTTTTCTAAGGACAGAGCGAACAAATATTTTAGCAAGGGCATGGTGTGTTTTTTCGCAGGTGGAACCGGACATCCTTATTTTTCAACAGATATGGGAATGGCACTTCGTGCAATCGAGATGGATGTAGATTATATCTTTGCAGCTAAGTCGATTGATGGTGTCTATGATTGTGACCCGGCAGTTCATAAGGATGCTAAGAAGTATGATACTTTATCATACAAAGAGATTGTAGAGAAACAGCTTGGTGTCATTGATTTAGCAGCATCTGTTCTTTGTATGGAGAATCAGATGCCAATGAAGATTTTTGGATTAAATGAAGAAAACAGCATTGTGCGTGCCGTAACAGGAGATTTTACAGGAACGACAATTACGGTATAATGGAACCGCTTTAGAGAATAAAATAGTAACAGAATAAAGGAGATTAATATGTTAAAGACTTATGAAGAGAAAATGGACAAAACAGTAGATGTTTTAGTAGAAGATTTCGGTACAATTCGTGCGGGAAGAGCTAATCCACATATTTTAGATAAGATTAAGGTTTCTTATTATGGAGTAGACACACCATTACAGCAGGTTGGTAATATCTCTGTTCCAGAAGCAAGAATGCTTTGCATTCAGCCATATGATGCATCTTTACTTGGAGAGATTGAGAAAGCAATTAATTTAGCAGATATTGGTGTGAATCCGACAAACGATGGAAAGGTTGTTCGTCTTGCATTCCCTGAGCTAACAGAAGACAGAAGAAAAGAGCTTGTAAAAGATATTAAGAAAAAAGGTGAAAATGCAAAGGTTGCAGTTCGTAATGTTCGAAGAGATGCAAATGATGCATTAAAAAAGCAGAACAAAGATGGTGATATTTCGGATGACGAATTGAAACAATTAGAAGAAAAAGTACAGAAGTTAACAGATAAATATATTGCAGAAGTTGATAAGCAGGTGGATGCTAAGTCGAAAGAAATTATGACTGTTTAATTTCTAAAAAGTATTTTATGACTGGTAAGATACGAAAAGTGAAACAGGAGACAGTACGAAAGTCTCCTGTTTTTTGTAAAATATAAGAGTTGAAGAAACAAAAGGAGGAATTATGGCAGAAAAAACAACAAAACTAAATGTACCAAATCATGTTGCAATTATATTAGATGGCAACGGAAGATGGGCAAAACGCAGATTTTTACCAAGAAAAGCCGGACATTCTGCCGGAGCAAAGAACATTGAAAAGATTTGTCGTGCAGCATATGATATGGGAATTAAATACCTTACAATTTATGCATTTTCCACAGAGAACTGGAACCGCCCGGAAGATGAAGTATCTGCGATTATGAAGATTTTAGATGATTATTTAAAGAGTTGTATTGAAAGAGCAGATAAGGATAATATGCGTGTGCGTGTCATCGGTGATATTACAAGATTAGAGAAAAAAATGCAGGATAAAATTCTTGAATTAGAAGAGAAAAGTGCAAAGAATACAGGACTTAATTTTAATATTGCGATTAACTATGGAAGCAGGGATGAGATTATTCGTGCACTTCGTAAGGCAATGACAGATGCAAAAGAAGGAAATGTGAATCCAGAAGAATTTACGATGGAAGATTTTGCACAATATCTTGATACCAAGGGAATACCTGATCCGGACTTATTAATCAGAACCAGTGGAGAAGAACGATTATCGAATTTCCTCCTTTGGCAGATGGCATATACAGAATTTTATTTTACAGATGTTTTGTGGCCTGATTTTAGCAAGAAGGATTTACAGCTTGCAGTAGAAAAGTATAGTGCACGTGACAGAAGATTTGGAAAGGTGTAGAGGAAAATGGCAGTGAATCAATTATTTACAAAATCTTTTTTTCAAAGAACAGTGAGCGGAATTGTACTTGTACTGATTGCTCTTTTAACAATTATAAGTGGAGGAATTGTATTAAATGCGACACTTACAATTGTATCGTTAATTGGATTAACAGAACTTTATCGCATTTATAAAATCCGCATGACGGGAGAGGCAAAGACCATTTATTTTGTGGGATGTATTGCGACGGTTGTCTGGTATATTCTTTTAGGATTTGATAAAACACAGTATTTTGACATTTTACTGATAGTATTTTTATTGGTATTAATGTCGCTTTATGTATTTCTTTTTCCTAAAATTGCAACCAGACAGGTTATGGCAGGCGTATTTGGATTTTTATATGTCTGTGTAATGTTATCTTATATTTACAGAATTCGTATGGCTGAAAATGGTGCGTACACCGTATGGCTTGTATTCCTCTGTTCCTGGGGAAGTGATACATGTGCTTACCTGGCAGGGGTAACAATGGGAAAACATAAGATGGCACCTGTTTTAAGCCCTAAAAAATCAATAGAAGGCTTTGTGGGTGGAATCGTTGGTGCAGCATTGTTAGGATGGATTTATGCAACAGTGTTCCATTCAGAAATCTCAATGGCGATGAATCCACAGATTGTATTTCCTGTCATCTGTGCAGTAGGTTCTATGATATCGGTAATTGGAGACCTTGCTGCATCAGCAATTAAAAGAAAGCATGACATCAAAGATTATGGACATCTGATTCCGGGACATGGTGGGATTCTGGATCGATTTGACAGTGTGATTTTTACAGCACCACTGATTTGGTTTTTGATTTTATTATTTCACTGGATTGCAAAATAATACTGCAGGCTTCTGGAAGTGAAACAGAAGAATATTACAGAAAGAAGGATAAAAGGGATGAAAACAATTTCGATTTTAGGATCAACAGGTTCCATTGGAACACAGACATTAGAAATTGTAAGAGAAAATGAAGATTTGAAAGTTGCGGCAATAGCAGCAGGTTCTAATATTGAATTGCTTGAAAAACAGGCAAGGGAATTTAAAGTAAAACTGGTTGCTGTCTGGAATGAAAAGAAGGCAAAAGAATTAGAGCACAGATTAGCAGATACTTCAATCAAAGTAGCAGCCGGAATGGATGGATTGATTGAGGTGGCAACGTATCGGGATACGGAAACAGTTGTAACAGCAATTGTAGGGATGATAGGTATTGTTCCTACAATTGAAGCAATGAAAGCAGGAAAAGAAATTGCTCTTGCAAATAAGGAAACATTAGTTACAGCAGGACATATTATCATGCCGCTTGCAAAAAAAATGGGTGTCCGTATTTTGCCGGTTGACAGTGAACATTGTGCGATTTTTCAGTGCTTAAATGGAGAAAACAGACAGGAGATTCATAAAATCCTTCTGACAGCTTCCGGTGGACCTTTTCGTGGAAAGACAAGAGAGGAATTACAGAATGTAAGTGTTGCACAGGCATTGAATCATCCAAACTGGTCAATGGGAAAGAAAATCACAATCGATTCTGCCACTCTTGTAAATAAAGGATTAGAAGTAATTGAAGCAAAATGGCTGTTTGATGTGGAAGTAGATCAGGTTGAGGTAGTAGTACAGCCACAGAGTCTGGTTCATTCTATGGTAGAGTTTAAAGATGGTGCTGTGATTGCCCAGCTTGGAACTCCAAGTATGAAGCTTCCAATACAGTATGCACTTTTTTATCCGCAAAGAAGGAATGCAACAGCAGGAAGATTAGATTTTCAGACATTATCTAAGATAGATTTTGCAAAACCCGATATGGAGACTTTTAAAGGGCTGTCATTAGCATACCAGGCCGGCCGAATCGGTGGATCTATGCCAACGGTTTTAAATGCTGCGAATGAAAAACTTGTCTCTTATTTTTTAAATGGAAAGATTCATTTCTTAGAGATTGCTGATTTGATTGAGGAGTGTATGAAGAAACATAAAGTGATTCTGAATCCAACAGTAGAAGACATATTAAAAATTGAAAAAGAAACATATAATGATATTGATTCTATGATTGGAAAATAGAACAATGAGAAAGGGAAAAGAAATATGAGTGTTCTGATAGCATTTGTTGTTTTTAGTGTTTTAGTTCTGATTCATGAATTTGGACATTTTTTATTAGCAAAGAAAAATGGAGTTTGTGTTACAGAATTTTCTCTTGGTATGGGACCAAGAATTGCAAGTTTTGTAAAGGGAGAGACCAGATATTCCTGGAAATTAGTTCCTTTTGGCGGCTCTTGTGCGATGCTTGGAGAAGATGAGGAAATCGAAGATGGTCAAAATAAAGAAGGAGCATTTGGAAATAAGAGTGTCTGGGCAAGAATTTCAGTTGTAGCAGCCGGACCAATTTTTAATTTTCTTCTTGCATTTGTACTTTCACTGATTGTCATTGGGTTTGTTGGAGCAGATCCGGCTAAAGTGGTAGAAGTAGATAAAAATTCGCCTGCGTATGAAGCAGGATTAAAAGAAGGCGACATTGTCAAAAAATATCGTGGATCCGGAATTTCTGTAGGACGTGAGATGTATTTACAGGATATGGTTTCGCCGGTAAGTTCAGAGTCTGTTTCGTTAACTGTATTACGAGACGGAAAGAAACAGAATATTGTAATCCAACCAGAGAAAAGAGAAAAATATGTTGTTGGAATGAAATATACATCGAATGAATCGAATGCAGTCATTGAAGTAGTAAAAGGTGGAGCATTAGAAAAGGCAGGCTTAAAAACGGATGATTGCATTGTGAAAATTGATGGCACTTCCGTAAAGAATGCAAAAGAGATGCAGTCTTACCTGCAGGATCATCCTTTTACAGAGAAAGAAGTTGAAATTACGGCAACAAGAAACGGGAAAGAATTTACGGCAAAAGTAAAACCGGAAAAAGGAAATGATTATTATTACACAGGATTTTCTTATAATCTGTCAAGAGAGAAAATGTCCGGGTTAGAAAGCGTAAAATACAGCTGCTTTGAGATTAAATATCAGGTCAAGTCTGTTTTTAAAAGTTTAGGAATGCTGGTATCCGGCAAATTAACCAAAGATGATATTGCAGGACCGGTTGGAATTGTAGACATTATTTCTGATACAGTTCATGAATCACAAAGTGATGGTCTGTTTATGGTATTTTTAAATATCATAAATCTTACAATTTGTCTGAGTGCAAATTTAGGTGTGATGAATCTGCTTCCTCTTCCGGCATTAGATGGTGGACGATTAGTATTCATGTTTCTTGAAATTATACGTGGAAAACCAATTCCAAAGGAAAAAGAGGGAATGGTACATTTTGCAGGAATGGTAGTGCTTATGATATTAATGGTATTTATTATGTTTAATGATATCAGCAGATTATTTCGAGGTTAAAAGATAACGGAGGAGTTTATATGAGAAGAACGTCAAGAGAAATAAAGATTGGAAATAAAGCAATCGGTGGCAGAAATCCTATTATGATTCAGTCAATGACGAATACCAAAACAGAAGACGTTGCAAGTACGGTAAAGCAGATTCTAGAATTAGAAGCAGCAGGCTGTGATATTATCCGATGTGCAGTTCCAACAATGGAGGCAGCAAAGGCTTTAGCAGATATTAAAGCTCAGATACACATTCCGCTTGTAGCAGATATTCACTTTGATTATAAACTTGCACTGGCAGCCATAGAACATGGAGCAGATAAGATACGAATTAATCCGGGAAATATTGGAGATCAAAAGAGAGTTCAGGCAGTAGTAGATGCTGCCAGAGAAAAACAGATTCCTATTCGTGTAGGGGTAAACAGCGGTTCCTTAGAGAAACATCTGATTCAAAAATATGGTGGAGTAACAGCAGAAGGAATTGTGGAGAGTGCATTAGACAAAGTGGCATTGATTGAATCCATGGGATATGACAATCTGGTAATCAGTATCAAATCTTCAGATGTCTTGATGTGTGTAAAAGCACATGAGCTGATTGCAGATAAAACGGATTATCCATTACATGTCGGAATTACAGAAGCGGGAACAATTATTTCAGGAAACATAAAATCATCCATTGGATTAGGATTGATTTTACATCAGGGAATTGGAGATACGATTCGCGTTTCGTTGACAGGTGCACCAGTAGAAGAGATTAAATCTGCAAAATTGATTTTAAGAACATTAGGATTACGAAAAGGCGGAATTTCTGTAGTATCCTGTCCAACTTGTGGAAGAACGCAGATTGATTTGATCGGCCTTGCAAATAAAGTAGAAACCATGGTAACAAAATATGATGATTTAAATCTTAAGATTGCTGTTATGGGATGCGTTGTGAATGGTCCGGGAGAAGCCAGGGAAGCAGATTTAGGTGTAGCTGGTGGAATTGGAGAAGGTTTAATTTTCGAAAAAGGGAAGGTATTAAAAAAGGTACCGGAAGATCAGTTACTCGAAAGTCTTGAAAAAGAAATCATTCGTTTGAAAGAGCAGATGTAATATCTGCTCTTTGAATGCAAAAGAAGTTTTTTAAGGAAAAGTAAAGATGGAAAATAAAAGTTTTTTTGAAGTATTTTCAGGATTAAAACTTGAGAATGAAGTAAAGGAACTCTTTGAAATGGTAGAAGTAAAAAAAGTTACGACAAACCATACAAAGAGTTCCATTCGTGTATATATCTATAGTCAAAGATTAATTTTTAAAAATAAAATATATCAGGTTGAAGAAGCTATTGAAAAACAGATTTTGAATCCATCTGGCTACCAGGATGGAAACGAATGGATGAGTGCAAAGATTATTGAAGAATTCTCACTTTCCGGACAATATACGCCGAAGGCATTATATGAAGTCTATAAAGACAGTATTATGACAGAATTGAAACGGTATAGTAGAATTCTTTATAGTACACTCAAAAATGCAGAGATAACATTTGACCAGCAGGTTATGACATTACAGATAAGTGATTTGCTGACATCTAAGACAAAAGGCAGGGAATTAGAATCGATTTTAGAAAAAATCTTTTGTGAAAGATGTCATGTGCCGATTGAAGTAGAATGCGAATATATTTCTGTAAATGACAGCCGTTTAGAACTAGAAAAAGAGCAGCAGTTGAAAAATGAGATTCATGAAATTATGTCTCATCTGCCGTCTAAGAAAAAGAAATCAGAAAGTTTTGATGAACCAAAGAAAGAGAACAAGGCAGAAGAAAAGCATGCATCGAACTCGAAGAAAGATAATAAAAAGGATGGACAAAAACAAGTCCAGGGATTCCATGGAGAAAAGAAGGGATTCGAACATCCGAAGAAGAGTTACAGTTATAAACGTTCGGATGATCCAGATATCATATATGGAAGAGATGTTGATGGGGAATTAGTAGAAATTAAACAAATCGTTGGTGAAATGGGTGAGGTGGTTGTACATGGACAGATTATATCTGTAGACAGCCGGCCAATTCGAAATGAAAAAACAATTCTGATGTTTGCAATTACAGATTTTACGGATTCTATTATGGTAAAAATGTTTCTTCGAAATGATATGTTGTCAGAAATTGAGGGAGAGATTGCAAAAGGCAAGTTTGTTAAAATCAAAGGAATCACGATGGTTGATAAATTTGATGGTGAGATTACAATTAGTTCTGTAAATGGAATAAAAAAAATATCTGATTTTACAAGCAAAAGAAAAGATACTGCTGCAAAGAAAAGAGTAGAATTGCATTGCCATACCAAAATGAGTGATATGGACGGAGTCTCTTCTGCAGAGGATATTATTAAACGTGCAATTGAATTTGGACAACCGGCACTTGCAATTACGGACCATGGATGTGTACAGGGATTTACAGATGCATATCATGCAATTCAAAAGATTGAAGGCAGTTATAAAAAAGCCGGTAAAGAATTAGATTTTAAAATTATTTATGGATTAGAAGCTTATCTGGTGGATGATCTTCAGGATGTCTTTACCAATCCCAAAGAACAGAATATGGATGGTACATTTGTTGTATTTGATATAGAGACAACAGGGTTTAGTCCGGTGAATAATCGTATCATAGAAATTGGTGCAGTAAAGATTCAAAATGGAAAACAGATAGATACTTTTGAAACCTTTATTAATCCGCAGGTTCCGATTCCATTCCGAATTGAACAGTTAACAGGAATTAATGATAATATGGTAATGGATGCACCGGTTGTAGAAGAGGTGCTTCCGAAATTCTTAGAATTTTGTAAAGATTCGGTTTTGATTGCGCATAATGCTAATTTTGATATTAGTTTTATTGTAGAGAATGCAGAACGATTGGGGAAAGAAACTGATTTTACGTATGGAGATACTGTAAATATGGGACGATATCTTTTGCCTGCTATTGCAAAATATACACTGGATCATGTGGCAAAGACATTAGGAATTTCATTAGAAAATCATCATCGCGCAGTAGATGATGCTGCATGTACTGCTAAAATTTTCCAACGGTTTATTAAGATGTTTGAAGAACGTGGACTGGTGACATTAGAGCAGATTAATGATGCGACAAGAGCATCTGCGGATATTATCAAAAAGATGCCGACCTATCATACTATCATTCTTGCGACGAATGAAATTGGCAGAATTAATCTGTATCGGTTAGTATCACATTCCCATCTGGAATATTATCGTACGCGTCCAAGAATTCCAAAAAGTGATCTTCTAAAAAACAGAGAAGGACTTCTCATTGGAAGTGCCTGCGAAGCAGGACAGTTATATCGGGCACTGCTAGATGGAAAGGATGATAAAACAATTGCAAAGCTGGTAGATTTTTATGATTATTTAGAGATTCAGCCATTAGGAAATAATGAATTTATGCTAGAAAGTGATCGCTATGAATTTGATTCCATAGAAGTAATCAAAGATATCAACCGTAAGATTGTAAAATTAGGAGAACAATTTAATAAACCGGTTGTTGCAACCTGTGATGTGCATTTCTTAGATCCGGAAGATGAGATTTACCGCAGAATTATCATGGCCGGAAAAGGATTTAAAGATGCGGATAATCAGGCACCATTGTATTTACGGACAACAGAAGAAATGCTACAGGAATTTGAATATTTAGGAAGTGACAAAGCATATGAAATTGTAGTGGAGAATACAAATTTGATTGCTGATATGTGCGACAAAATAGAGCCGGTTCGTCCAGACAAATGTCCACCCGTCATTCCAAATTCCGATGAAACGCTAAGAAAGATATGTTATGACAGAGCACATGAAATGTATGGACCGGATTTACCAGAAGTTGTGTCAGAGCGGTTAGAACACGAATTACATTCAATCATTAAAAATGGATTTGCCGTAATGTATATTATTGCACAAAAGCTTGTATGGAAGTCGAATGAAGATGGATATCTGGTTGGTTCAAGAGGATCGGTAGGATCGTCTTTTGTTGCAACCATGGCAGGTATTACGGAAGTGAATCCATTACGGCCTCATTACCGCTGCCCGAATTGTTACTGGGTCGATTTTGATTCAGATACTGTAAAGGCACATTTAGGTGGAGCCGGGGTTGACTTGCCGGATAAGGAATGTCCGAGATGTAAAACAAAGTTAATCAAAGATGGATTTGATATTCCGTTTGAAACATTCCTGGGATTCTATGGAGATAAAGAACCAGATATTGATTTGAATTTCTCTGGAGAATATCAGAGTAAAGCACATACTTATACAGAAGTTATTTTTGGAAAAGGACAGACCTTTCGTGCAGGAACAATTGGAACCCTTGCCGATAAGACTGCATTTGGTTATGTAAAGAATTATTATGAAGAACGTGGAGACCGAAAAAGAATTTGTGAAATTAATCGTATTGTTTCGGGATGTACCGGAATCAGAAGAACGACAGGACAGCATCCAGGAGGAATTGTGGTATTACCGTTAGGAGAAGATATTAATTCATTTACACCGGTACAGCATCCTGCTAATGATGAAAAAACACCGATTATTACGACACATTTCGATTACCATTCGATTGATCATAACCTCTTAAAACTTGATATTCTCGGCCATGATGATCCGACCATAATTCGTATGTTACAGGACTTAACTGGAATTGATCCGCTTACAATTCCGCTAGATGATCCAGATGTGATGTCACTCTTTCGTTCTACGGAAGCATTAGGAGTAACACCAGAACAGCTTCGGGGCTGTCCTTTAGGAAGTCTTGGAATTCCAGAGTTCGGAACGGATTTTGTTATTCAGATGCTTCAGGATACAAAGCCGGAACACTTTTCCGATCTGGTTCGTATTTCTGGATTATCACATGGTACGGATGTATGGTTGAATAATGCACAAACATTAATTGCAGAAGGGAAGGCAACCATTTCAACTGCAATTTGTACACGTGATGATATTATGACCTATTTAATCAATAAAGGGGTTCCGGCCGGAGATTCCTTCAAAATTATGGAATCCGTTCGAAAGGGAAGAGGATTAAATGAGGACTGGATTGCATTAATGAAAGAACATGATGTTCCAGACTGGTATATTGGTTCTTGTTTAAAGATTAAGTATATGTTCCCGAAGGCACATGCTGCGGCTTATGTTATGATGGCATATCGTATTGCGTGGTTTAAGGTGAATTATCCATTAGCATACTATGCAGCATATTTTAGTATTCGTGCGAAATCCTTTAATTATGAATTGATGTGCCAGGGAAAAGAAAAGCTGGAGTTTTTTATGGATGATTATGAGAAAAGGGCAGCCAGAAAAGAACTGACAAAAGCAGAAGAAGATGTATATAAAGATATGAAACTGGTACAGGAAATGTACGCAAGAGGATTTGAATTTAAAAAAATTGATATATATAAAGTGCAGGCACACAGATTTCAGATTATAGACGGGAAATTAATGGCGGCAATGGACACCTTAGACGGAATGGGGGACAAGGCAGCCGATGGTGTGGTTGAAGCAGCAAAAGATGGCCCGTTTTTATCAAAAACAGATTTTAGACAGAGGGCTAAGGTAAGTAAAAATACAACAGATCTGATGGCTGAATTAGGAATATTAGAAAATCTTCCGGAAACGAATCAGTTATCTTTGTTTGATTTTCAATAACTGTTGATATCTTGAGGAGGGGAGAACAATGAAGAAACAGGTTTTAAAAAAAGTAAAACAAAAAAGTAAAAGTGTTTTTGCTAAAATTGTATTTAGCAGAACAATGGTTACGATTCTCCTGTTACTGATTCAGGCATTAGTCTTATTTAGTATTCCTTTGTGGTTTGCAAAATACAGGCTCGCTGTTTATGCATGTAGTTCTGTGCTTAGTGCTCTTGCAATCATTTATATCATAAATGATGAGTCAAACCCTGGTTTTAAAATGGCATGGATTATACCGATTTGTGTTCTTCCAGTATTTGGGACTTTGTTGTTTTTATTCGTCAATTGGAATTTTGGATATTTTGGATTGAAAAAAGCATTTGCCCGCTCTCTCCGTCAGACACAGGATTATTTGTGTATTGACAGGGAAACGCAAAAAAGGCTGCAGGAATCAGATCGTGGTTTGGCAAATTTAGCAAAGTATTTAGAGAATGTAGAAAATTATCCGGCATATTGTAAAACAAAAACACAATATTTTTCAAGCGGCGAAGAAGCCTATCAAGTTATGATAGAAGAATTGAAAAAAGCAGAAAAGTTTATCTTTATGGAGTATTTCATTGTAGAAGAAGGATTTATGTGGAATTCGATTTTAGATATCTTAATGAAAAAGGCACAAGAGGGAGTAGAAGTGCGTTTTATGTATGATGGAATGTGTTCGCTCGTTCTTCTTCCATACAATTATCCAGAGAAATTAAGGAAAAGAGGAATTCAGGCAAAACAATATGCACCAGTAAAGCCTTTGTTGTCGACGCATCAAAATTATCGTGATCATAGAAAAATTATGGTAATTGATGGAAAAGTTGCATTTACAGGTGGAATTAATCTTGCAGATCACTATATTAATTTAGTGTGTAAATATGGTTACTGGAAAGATGTTGCAATGAAAATAGAGGGACCTGCTGTGAAAAGTTTTTCAGCAATGTTTTTACAAATGTGGAATTTAACAGAAACAGCCTCTGGAGATGTAGGAAAGTATTTAACCGTTCAAAGTCCGCCTTATCAGGAAGAAAAAGGAATCGTAATTCCATATGGAGATGGACCGACGAACGAGGAACACATAGCAGAAAGTGTTTATATCGATATGATATACCGGGCAGAAAAATATGTGCATATTATGACACCATATTTTGTAGTAGATAATGAGATGCTTACAGCACTTATTTATGCAGCAAAAAGAGGAATCGATGTGGAGCTTCTTTTTCCGTATGTCAGTGACAGCCCGCTCACCTTTGCGATGGGTAGAACATACTATCCACAATTATTAAAAGCAGGTGTAAAAATTTACGAATTTACACCGGGATTTGTACATGCTAAAGTGTTTGTATCAGATGATGTATGTGCAACCGTAGGATCTGTAAATTTAGATTACCGGAGTCTGTATCATCATTTTGAATGCGGAATTTATTTATACAGGCAGGATTGTATAAAAAAGATGGAGAAGGATTTTCAAAATACACGAGAAAAATCAATTCAGATTAATATGGATGATTATAATGATATTCCATTATATAAAAGATTTGCAGGAAGAGCTTTACGGTTAATTGGACCATTAGTATAGAAATTGGAGGAACAGATGCGATATATATTATTTCAAATTGAACAGATAAAAATTTATTCATACGGACTTATGATTGCAATTGGAATTATAGCTGCCTTTTTGGTAACTGAGTGCCGGGCAGAAAAAAAAGGTTTAGAAAAAGAACGGATTTTTAATTTGGGAATCTGGTGTGTGATTGGCGGATTATTAGGAGCGAAGGTTTTATATTATATAACGGAGTTACCGGCAATTATTAAAAATCCGGCATTGTTAAAAAATGTGTCCGAAGGATTTGTGGTATATGGAGGTATCATAGGAGGAATTTTTGCAGGGTTCCTTTATTGTAAAAAAAATAAACTGGAATTTTTAAAGTATTTTGATCTTGTTATGCCTTCGATTGCACTGGCACAAGGATTTGGACGAATCGGCTGTTTTTTGGCAGGCTGTTGTTATGGAAGGGAAACAAAGGCATGGTATGGAGTTACTTTTCATAATTCTCCCTACGCACCCAATGATGTTGCGTTAATACCAACGCAGCTGATTTCGGCAGTAGCAGATTTTTTATTATTTGCATTGCTGGTTTATTTATCAAAAAAAATATCAGCAGCTGGATCAATAGCAGGATTTTATCTTATCTTTTATAGTATTGGAAGATTTCTGATAGAAATGCTAAGAAATGATGAACGGGGAAATGTTGGGATACTTTCAACCTCCCAATTCATATCCTGTTTTTTGTTAATAATTGGAATTGCAATTTTGATTGCTGTAAATAAGATGAAGAAAAAGAAATTGTCTGAAAAGTAAATTGTAAAAATTGCGTAAAAAATAAATTAAAATTGGATTTAGGTTGACAAATTGACAAAAATGTCATAGAATAGATGATAGGGTTACTCTATGACGAATAGAAAAGATAAAGGAAAAATGAATGAGAAAAAAATCGATACAAATAAAAGGAAGTATTGTTATCCTGATCATACTATTATTGATGATTCTATTTAGTCAGCTGAAAAGTACAAGAACACAACAGACAGATGTTACAACAACACAGAAGGTAAATAAGTTAGAGAATAGTAATACAGGGAAAACACTTCGAATTTACTGCTGGAATCATGAGTTTCAAGAGCGATTCCAACAATATGTAGAGCCTGCCGGAATTATTCCGAAGGATGTAAAAGTAGAATGGGTTATTACAAAGAATGAACAGGGAGATTATCAGAATGCGTTAGATGCTGCCTTGAAGAATCAGGCAGATAAGCAACCGGATGAAAGAATTGATTTGTTTTTAGTAGAAGCAGATTATGCATTAAAATATGTAGATTCCGATTATACGATAGATGTCAGAGAGTTAGGAATCCGAGATATAGAGTTGAAAAATCAATTTCCGTATACGAAGAAGATTGCAACAGATTCTGATGGAAAATTAAAAGGTCTGACCTGGCAGGCAACTCCTGGGGTCTTTGTATATCGACGTTCCATTGCGAAGGATGTATTAGGAACGGATGATCCAGAGAAAGTACAGAATTATTTAAAGACATGGAATGAATTTGACCAGACAGCAGAGAAGGTACATCAGAAAGGATACATGATGTTATCTGGATATGATGATGCATATCGGGTATTTTCTACGCATGTAACGAATCCATGGGTGAATCTTGATAAGGAGATTATCATTGATGACAATATGATGCACTGGGTAGAGCAGACAAAGAATTACTCGGAACATGGGTATAATAATCATTCTAGTATTTTATCAAAAGAATGGGAAAAAGATCAACGTCCCGGCAGCAAAGTGTTTGGATTTTTCTATACAACGTGGGGAATTAATTTTACACTTGAAAAAAATTCATTAGAAGTACCGGTTGAAAAAGGCGGAAAAGAACAAGTGGGAAATGGAATTTATGGTGATTACGCAATCTGCGAAGGTCCACAGAACTTTTATTGGGGTGGAACCTGGATGTGTGCTGCAGTTGGAACAGATAATACAGAATTAGTTGCGAACATCATGAGAAAACTTGCTTGCGATAAAGAAACAATGAAGGCGATTACAAGAGATACACAAGATTTTACGAATAATAAACTTGCAATGGAAGAATTGGCACAAGATGGATACACGTCATCCTTTTTAGGAGGGCAGAACTGCATTCAGATGTTTACCAAGGCAGCAGAAAATATTACCATGAATAATATCTCAAAGTATGACCAGGGATGTAATGAAGAATTTCAATCCGCATTCCATTCCTATTTTGAAGGAAAAGAAACAAAAGAAAAAGCATTAGAGAGATTTTATCAGGCGGTAATAAAGAGATATCCGATGTTAAAAAAGCCTGGGGATCATAAGGAATAATGCATGAATAGACAACCAAAGAAGTGCCAGTAGCGGCACTTCTTTTCAATATATGACAGAATGCAAAAAAATATCAGACAGAATTAAAAAGAATGAAATCCATAATACATAGTATTAGAAAAAAGAGTTATGATAAAGAAGAAAGAGAAATGGTGGTAAAATGTTTTATCCAGAAGAATTAATCGAAGAAATTAGAGAAAAGAATGATATTGTAAGTGTGATATCTTCCTATGTAAAATTAAAAAAACAGGGAAGCTCTTATTTTGGACTGTGTCCATTTCATAATGAAAAATCTCCGTCATTTTCTGTTTCACCGGACAAACAGATGTATTATTGTTTTGGATGCGGAGAAGGGGGGAATGTTATTACATTCATTATGAAGTATGAAAATTATTCTTTTGTGGAAGCAGTGAAATATTTAGCGGATCGTGTAGGAATACAACTGCCAGAAGCACAGTATTCGGCGGAAGCAAAAGAACGTGCAGAAAAGAAAGATATTCTTTTTCATATTAATAGTGAGGCTGGAAAATTATTTCATTATATTTTAAAGAGCGATAAAGGGGAACAGGCACTTGCATATTTAACAAATCGTGGGCTGACAATGGATACCATTACAAGATTTGGGTTAGGATATACAGGAAAATATTCTGGTTTCTTGTATGATTACCTGAAGAAAAAGGGATTTAAAGATGAGGATTTAAAGGATTCTGGTTTGTTTGGTTTTTATGAAAGAGAAATTAAGGATAAGTTCTGGAATCGAGTTATGTTTCCGATTATGGATTCTAATAACAGGGTGATTGGATTTGGAGGAAGAGTGATGGGAGATGCACAACCGAAATATCTGAATTCGCCAGAGACCATTTTATTTGATAAGAGCAGAAATCTATATGGACTTAATTTTGCACGACAGTCAAGAAAAGATTATTTCATTATCTGTGAAGGCTATATGGATGTGATTGCATTACATCAGGCAGGATTTACGAATGCGGTAGCTGCTTTAGGAACTGCATTTACATCCGGACACACACCATTGATTAAGCGATATGTGCATACCGTATACCTGTCTTTCGATAGCGATGGAGCCGGGGTGAAAGCAGCTTTGCGTGCGATACCGATCTTAAAAGAAGCAGGATTGAATATTAAAGTAATCAATATGCGTCCTTATAAGGACCCGGATGAATTTATTAAGGCGTTAGGTGCAGAGGAATATCAAAAAAGAATAGATCATGCACAAAATAGTTTCCTTTATGAGATTCATGCATTAGAAAGTCAGTATGACAGAAGTGATCCAGATGGAAAAACGGCTTTTTATAATGCAGTGGCAGATAAACTATTAGAATTTACGGATGAATTAGAACGAGCTAATTACACAGAGGCTGTTGCAAATGAATTCCAGATTCCATATGATTTGCTAAAAAAATCCGTAGAGAAAAAAGCGTTATATTATGATGGAAAACCACAGCCGAAAAATCTGGCTGAACCAAAAAAGAAAATAAAAGAGAAAAAAGAGAATGGCGTAGTACAGTCTCAAAAAATATTATTGACCTGGCTCATTGACGAACCGGAATTATATCAAAAGATTCATCCATATATTGGAAAGAAGGATTTTATTGATCCGTTATGTCAGAAAGTAGCAGGAATGTTGTTTGAACAGATTGAAAATGGAGATTTAAATCCGGCGAAGATTATTAGTACTTTTGAGCAGGAGGAAGAACAAAAAGAGGTTGCGGGACTATTTCACAGACCATTAAGAAAGGAATTGAATAAATTAGAAAAAGAGAGAGTTTTAAATGACACTGTAAAATTAGTAAAAAAGAATTATTTAGATTATATCAGCAAAAATGCAGTTAATATACAACAACTTCAGGAGGCAGTTGTAGAGAAGGCAAAATTACAAAAAATGCATATTTCTCTTTAGAAGATGCAATGCCTACACTAGTGATAAACAAAAAAGAGTGGGAACCGTTTTTGAGAGTATATTTTGTAAGGAAATCTCTTGGGGACCAGAAAAACTAGTGAGCGAGAAAGGATGGGTTTCGATGGAAAATAATACAGTACAGATGGATAATCAGAAAAAAAATGAATCAAAGGATAAAGACGAAAGAGTAATGCAGTTTAAACAGATTGCGGACAAATTATTAGAGACAGCACGAGAAAAAAAGAATGTATTAGAGTACAATGAGATAGAACATGCATATGCACAATTTCAGAACAAAGAGGAATTCATACAAAAAGCAGTTGATTTTTTAGAAGAACAAAAAGTTGATATTTTAAGAACAGACGAGAACGAGGAAGCTTTATTATTAAATGATGACGAGGAACTTGATAATATTGAAGAACTCGAAGAAATTGATGAAAAAGATTTAGACATGTCTGTTCCTGAAAATGTCAGTACAGATGATCCAGTCAGAATGTATTTAAAAGAAATTGGGAATGTACCACTTTTATCTGCAGAGGAAGAGATTGCACTTGCAAAAAGAATTGAACAGGGAGATGAAGAAGCAAAACATGAGCTTGCAGAAGCAAATCTTCGTTTAGTTGTCAGTATAGCAAAGAAATATGTTGGACGGGGGATGCAGTTTTTAGACCTGATTCAGGAAGGGAATCTTGGACTGATTAAAGCCGTAGAAAAGTTTGATTATCGAAAAGGATATAAATTTTCTACGTATGCGACATGGTGGATTCGTCAGGCAATTACAAGATCGATTGCAGATCAGGCAAGAACAATTCGAATTCCGGTTCATATGGTTGAAACAATTAATAAACTAATTCGGGTTCAAAGACAACTGGTGCAGGAATTAGGACGCGAACCATCGGTAGAAGAAATTGCCGAGAAGATGGAACTGCCGATTGAAAGAGTAAGAGAAATTATGAAAATATCACAAGAACCTGTATCACTTGAGACACCAATTGGAGAAGAGGATGATAGTCATTTAGGTGATTTTATTCAGGATGATAATATACCGGTGCCTGCAGAGGCTGCTGCATATTCTTTATTACAGGAACAAATCGGGGAAGTATTAGATACTTTGACTGACAGGGAAAAAAGAGTGCTAGATCTTCGGTTCGGGTTAGTGGATGGTCGCACCAGAACACTTGAGGAAGTCGGAAAAGAATTTCATGTTACAAGAGAAAGAATTCGACAAATTGAAGCAAAGGCACTTCGCAAATTAAGACACCCAAGCAGAAGTAAAAAATTAAGAGACTATTTAGAGGAGTAAAATATGACAACATCCATTTCAAAAAGATTAAGAGAAATTGCAAGATTTGTAACAGAAGAGAATATATTAGCTGATGTAGGAACCGATCATGGTTATGTTCCCATTTATCTTGTAAAAAATAAGAAGATATCCCATGCGATTGCAATGGATGTTCGAAAAGGACCATTAGAGAAAGCAAAAGAAAACATTCAGAAAGAACATCTTGAAGATAAGATTGAAACAAGGCTTTCGGATGGTCTGCAAAAATTAAAAGAAAAAGAAGCTGAGACAATCTTAATTGCCGGAATGGGTGGAAGCCTGGTAATAAAAATCTTAACAGAAGGTAATACGGTGGCAAAAACGGCAAAGGAATTAGTCTTGTCACCTCAATCAGAAATAGCACAAGTCAGACATTTTTTAGAAGAGCATGGGTACAAGGTGATAGCAGAAAAAACAATATATGAGGAAGAAAAATATTATACAGTTATGAAAGCAGTAAATGGGTGCGATCAGTATAAAGAAGAATGCTTTTATTCCTATGGGAAAGTAGAAGTACAAGAAGATATAGAAACCTATTTACGTTATTTACATGCTGAATTAGAAAAAATGACATCCATTGAAGAAAAATTATATAAAGCAGGACAAGAACAGGCAAATGTACAGGCAAGAATAGAAGAGATAAAAGAAAAAAAACAACAATTATTAAAGGTTATTGAATGTGCAAAAGAGGCAAAAAAATAAAACAATGTGGATGGAGGCAATAAAATGAATGATATTAAGGTTACGGTAAACGGCACTGTCAAAGAATATTTGTATGGAACAAGAATCAAGGAAATCGCAGAAGATTTTCAGAATGAGTATGAAGACGATATTTTACTGGCGGTATGTGATCATACAAAATTACGTGAATTGCATCATAAAGTTAAGCAAGACTGTGAAATGGAATTTATTACATACAGACAAAAAAGTGGATGCGAAACTTATCGAAGAAGTGCAACTCTTTTGATGCTGAAAGCATTTTATAGTGTATTAGGGAAATCAATCGAGAAAATTACTGTTGATTTTACAATTGGCAAGGGATTTTATTGCAGAGTCGCTGCAAAGGAAAAATTAACAGATGAAATTGTCGCAAGAGTAAAGGAAAAGATGCAAGAGATGGTAAAGGCTGATTTGCCGATTTCAAAGCGTTCTTTAGAAACCGATGCTGCAATTGCATTATTCCATGAACATGGTATGTATGAAAAAGAGAAGCTATTTCGTTTCCGGAGAGTATCAAAGGCCAATTTATATACGCTAGATGGATTTGAAGATTATTATTATGGTTATATGGTACCAAGTGCAGGATATATTAAATATTTTGATTTACTACTTTATCAGGATGGAGTTTTACTGCAGATGCCTGCAAGAGAGAATCCAAAACAGCTTCCAGAAGTTGCAAGCGGAGAAAAGTTATTTCATGTTTTGATGGAATCGACAAAATGGTCGGAAACATTAAATGTTGAAACAGTAGGAACTCTAAATGAAGCGATTACAAAGGGCGATATCAATAGTGTTATGTTAGTCCAGGAGGCATTACAGGAGAAAAAAATTGCAGATATTGCAGAAAAAATCTCGTTAGAAAAAGATAAGCGGTTTATTATGATTGCCGGTCCTTCTTCTTCTGGAAAAACAACATTTTCACATCGATTATCTGTTCAGCTGTTAGCACATGGATTAAAACCACATCCGATTCCGGTAGATAATTACTTTTTAGACAGAGAAAAAAGTCCGGTAGATGAAAATGGAAATTATAACTATGAAGTATTAGAGGCTTTAGATGTGGAACAATTTAATCGGGATATGATTGCATTAGCGGAAGGGAAAAAAGTAGAACTTCCCAATTACAATTTTATTACCGGTAAAAGAGAATATAAAGGAAACTTTATGCAGTTAGGTCCGGATGATATTTTAGTAATAGAGGGAATTCACTGCCTGAATGATAAATTATCCTATGCACTTCCGAAAAATCAGAAGTTTAAAATCTATATTAGTGCACTGACACAGCTAAATATAGATGAACACAATCGAATTCCTACAACGGATGGACGATTAATTCGTCGTATGGTAAGAGATGCAAGGACAAGGGGAGCTTCTGCAAGAGATACCATCAGGATGTGGCCGTCGGTGCGAAAAGGAGAAGAACGTTATATTTTCCCTTATCAGGAAGATGCGGATGTTATGTTTAATTCTGCTTTAATTTATGAATTATCTGTATTGAAGCAATTTGCAGAACCGTTACTTTTTGGAATTCCAACGGATTGTCCGGAATATATCGAAGCAAAACGATTATTAAAGTTTTTAAATTACTTTTTAGGCGTTGATACAGCAGATATACCGAAAAACTCTCTGCTAAGAGAATTTGTTGGTGGTGGATGCTTTAAGTTATAAAAAGGAAAACAGATTACCAAGATGCACTTGAAAAAAGATACAACCTGTACTAAAATAATTGCTGGTGTGAGCTTTTCCTACATTTTTTGATGAGAGAAAAGTAAAATAAAAGACTTTAGATTAAAAGTGGAGGTGTATTCATGAGGCATTTAATTAGTCCATTGGATTTTTCGGTGGAGGAAATCGAGAAAATTTTAAATTTGGCAAATGACATTGAAGCAAGACCGGAGCATTATGCACATGCATGTGAAGGAAAGAAGATTGCTACATTATTTTATGAGCCAAGTACACGCACAAGACTTAGTTTTGAAGCAGCAATGCTAAATTTAGGTGGACATGTGCTGGGATTTCATTCTGCGGCAACAAGTTCGGCGACTAAAGGAGAAAGTGTTGCTGATACGATTCGTATTGTTTCTTGTTATGCAGATATTGCAGCGATTCGTCATCCTAAGGAAGGTGCAGCTTTAGTAGCAGCGTTGCATTCATCCATTCCTGTAATTAATGCAGGAGATGGTGGACATCAGCATCCGACACAGACAATGACGGACCTTTTAACAATTCGTTCTTTAAAAGGAAGATTGGATCATTTAACCATCGGATTATGCGGAGATTTAAAGTTTGGACGTACCGTACATTCATTAATTAATGCACTTGTCCGTTATCCAAATATTTCTTTTATATTAGTTTCACCTCCAGAATTACGTATTCCAAGTTATATAAGAGAAAATGTGTTAGAAGCAAATCATATTCCTTATACGGAAGTAGAACAGCTTGAAGATGTAATTGGTGATATGGATATTCTTTATATGACACGTGTTCAAAAAGAAAGATTTTTCAATGAAGAAGAATACTTAAGAATGAAAGATCGTTATATCTTGAATGCAGAAAAGATGAAGATGGCAAAAGATGATATGTTAGTGCTTCATCCGCTTCCAAGGGTAAATGAGATATCAGTAGAGGTTGATAAAGACCCGAGAGCTGTATATTTCAAGCAGGTACAGTATGGTGTTTATGTACGAATGGCATTGATTCTTACATTGTTAGGAATAGATGTACAGTAATTAGAGCAAAAGGAAAGAATACAGAAACGAGGTATGCCATGTTAAACGTTGGAAGATTAAATGAGGGATTTGTTTTAGATCATATAAAAGCCGGAAAGGCAATGGAGATTTATAAATATTTGAATTTAGATAAATTAGATTGTACGGTGGCAATTATCAAGAATGCCAGAAGCAATCAGATGAAAAAGAAAGACATTATTAAAATAGAAGCACCTCTTGATGTTGTTGATTTAGATGTATTAGGATTTGTAGATGATTCGATTACAGTGAATGTCATTCAAAATGGTGAGATTGTGGAAAAGAAAAAAATATCTGCACCTGACACACTGGTAAATGTTTTAAAATGTAAAAATCCAAGATGTATTACATCAATAGAACAGGAATTAGATCATGTATTTATCCTGACCGATCGGGAACATAACGTATACAGATGCCGGTATTGTGAAGAACAATTCGGAAGAATGGGAAAATAAGGAATCGAAATAAAGTACAAAAAAATGCAGTCATTTGACTGCATTTTTTTGTAGCGAAACGATAAGCCGGGTTATGTCGTTGAATGATCATCTATCTAGACTTCATGTTACCACGAAGTTCAAGCGACCTACCCGAAAGCAGACGGGCCGCCTTATGCTTTCTGTTCGGTCTTGCTTCGAATGGGGTTTACATATGCCTTCTGTGTTACCACAGAAGCGGTAGGCTCTTACCCTGCCTTTCCACCCTTACTGCATACACAGCGGTTTATTTCTGTTGCACTAGCCTTAGAGTTACCTCTACCGGACGTTATCCGGCATCCTGCCCTGTGAAGCCCGGACTTTCCTCACCTGCGACCTTTCGATACTTGCAGCTGCGATCATTTGTTTCACTACAAAAAATAATACTATCATATAAAATAAAAAAAATCAATTCCTAAAATTCTTGAATAAATAAAAATGATATGGATATATTGTAGTTAAAAAGTAGGTAAAGAGTCGAAAAATGAAATAAAGATTGCAAATTATTACATAAAAAGGTATAATAATACAAAAAAATGCGATAAGTGTAATATATGAGGTACGAAAGAATGTTTTTAAAAGTAGCAGTGTGTGATGACGACGAAAGAGAAAGAAGTTCTGTCAGAGACTTCTGCGGGCGGGAGATTGAGAGACTAAGTGATTGCCAGGTGCAGGTTTATGCATTTGCAGATGGACAGGAATTACTCTACAGTGAGATAGATTTTGATATTCTGATTTTAGATATCGAGATGAAAAAAATAGATGGAATCAGGGTGAAGAATGAGTTCGCTTTCAAATATGAAAGAACGAAAATTATATTTTTAACCTCTCATTCGGAGTTGATGAGTGAAGCGTTTGGAAAAAATGTATATGGATTTGTTGATAAATTAAAAAAACCAAAAGAGAGATTATCAGAGCTCTTAAAACAGACCATAAGAGATTGGTATAAAGAAAAGGAACAGATTATCATTTTTGAAAATAATAAGATGGTTAAATTATATTTAAGAGAGATTGTGTATATTAAATCATCAGACGTATATTTAGAAGTGTACACAGTGAGAAATGAAATTTATGTTATTCGGAATAGTATGAAAAAGTTTCTAGAAGAATATGGAAGAGTTGGGTTCTATCGGGTTCACAAATCATATAGTGTTAATCTAAAATATGTGGAAGAAATTACTTCAAACAAAATTATAATGAATTTGGCTGAGAAAGAAAAACAATTAAAATTACCAATTTCTAGAGGAAAAAGTAAGGAAATAAAAAGAGTACATCTTGATTATATTAGCAATATGTAAAGAATATATCATAGGGAGTGAGGAATATGGAAAGTTTTATAAAAAAAATATTTGAACTTATAATTTATTTATTGGTGGCAAAGTTAATAATGAATCTGCAATTGTGTCGTAATACTACAAGATATATTGTGGTGTTAGCTATTGGTACGTTATTAGGTTTTACAATTGGAGGAAATGGTGTTAGAAATATTTCTTACACTCTTCTTTTTATATTATTCTTTGTAGCCATGACTCAGTATAAGAATATAATTCGAATGATAAATCAAAAAATTATATTGAAAGATGAGTATATAGAACTTCAAAAAAAATATTACGATAATTTTTGCAAGAATAATCGCGATATGAGAAAATTTCAGCATGATACCAGTCACCATTTTCAAAATATTCAGTTTTTTTTGCAAGAAGGACAGATAGAAGAAGCGAAAGAATATCTGAATCATATGGGATATCAGTTTGGAGAGGTTAAAAATCAATTGTATCATTGTGGCATTTATATAATAGATGTTGTTTTAAATCAGTTTAAAGTAATTATAGATAAAAACGAAATTAATTTTAAACTTAACTATCGATTTGAAAACAGTAATCCTCCGATAAAAGATGCTGATCTTAGCAGTATTTTATATAACTTATTACAAAATGCAGTTGAGGCTAGTAATTTGTTAGAACAATCACAAAGAAAAATCGAGTTGTCTATTACAGAAAGGAATTCTTTTTTTTCAATTATAATTTCTAATAATGTTGATATTAATTTTACTATGGAAAATATAAAACTACAACGGACAACTAAAAAAGATAAAAAAAATCATGGGATTGGTTTGAAAAATGTACAGACGATTGTAGAACAATATCATGGTATAATGCAATTTGAGAAAGAAGATTCTGTATTTAAAGTGAAAATATTATTGAACGAACTATAAAAATACCATTTACATCAAAAATATACAGTTTACCACAGCGTTGTTGAAAAGGGAATAAGGATATGTTATCCTTGTCAAATGAGGGGGTAATAATATAAAAATTACTAGTATTGAAGTATAAGTTAGATTAAAAATTTAACAGTATCATTTTTGAGATATATGCATGCTATTATTTTAAAATATAAAATCAATATGGGTATTAGAAAATAAGTATTCCCTTGAATAATATCTTGAAAGGAGTTTTATATGAGAAAATCTTTAAAACGAAATCTTACTCGAAATACTGCTATTTTTACAAGTTCATTATTGCTTTTGGGAGCAGTAGGAAATGTAGAGGCAAAAGCTTTTAGAAAAGCAAGGACAAATGCTGATTGGAATGTTAGCTTTCAAGCGGGAGCACCTAGTACGGCTCAACAGTCATTTCATAAAAAAATTGATGCTTATAGTGGAGGATATCAGACGCATTG
The DNA here is from genome assembly GCA_934339365.1 of uncultured Lachnospiraceae bacterium. Lineage (GTDB taxonomy): Bacteria > Bacillota > Clostridia > Lachnospirales > Lachnospiraceae > UBA3212. Next base: position 49,707 of record CAKRHW010000002.1, read on the forward strand.
TAGTAAAATTGCAGGAGCAAATGATCGCTATTTTCAAGTTAAAGTCGGAAGTGTAAATTGGAAGATTACATCAAAAGGCTATTCTAGAGTCTATACACCTAAATGGAGTGGTGAAGAAGCTGTAAAGGTTGATATAAAAGCATCAGGAACTTTATGTTCTTATGGAAACGGACAGATTGGTTATCCATTATAGAATAAACGCTAGTGATTGCAAAATAATCTCTATTTTTATAATAGGTATTATTTTGTAATCATTTATTAAAAAGGAGGTCTTTTACTATGAAAAAGAAATGTTTTGGGGTATTTTTAATTTCAATAAGTATTATGCTGTGTGGTTGCTCTGAGCGTATGACAGATAACGCAAAGCAGCCTGTGAAAAAAACAGTGAATCAGAATCAAATTGAAAAAAAAGATTTTAAGACAGTTTTTAGAGAAGCACCAGAACAGGAAGCAGATATAAAAAAAATGGCAGATGATCATATGGAATTTAGTGATGAGTTTTATTTAAATATTCCTAAGTCGGAAGAGGTAAGTAAAATCTGCAGTTTTGAGTTGGCATATAAAGACAAATTGTCTTTAGAAAAAACATATGAATCTTTTAACAGAATATTGCAGCAAAATTTTAAAGGTGTCTATTCTGAAAAAGAGAAAAAAGAATTGTATCAGGTTCATTCCCATGATAAAGATGGAAAGGATGCGGAAGGAAATCTAAAAACCTATTATGAACCATATGAAACCTGCAAAAATGATATTTTGAACGGAAATAAAAGCTTGGATTGTTTTGCATTTGAAAATAAAAAAGGCGGGTTAGAAGTTTATCCCGGAAAATTTTTTCAAATGACGCATGGTGTGGGTGCCAGATTAGATAAGGATGACATGATGCTTATGTATTATCCATATTATAACCATCCAATTGAAAAACAAATTCCAATTACATATCAATATCAGGGAAAAGATACCTATCCGTTGATGGATCAAAAGATATCCGTAAAGGATGCAGCTGATTTTGTCGAAAAGTTTTTAGAAGGAGTCTATGAGGATGATTATATCTTAAAACCTGTTGTTAGCAGTGTAAGAGTCGTGAATATGGAGAAGGGATTTTATGATTACTGTTTTTCTGTAACCAAAAAGTATCAGGGAATACGATTTGACTGCGATCCGCAAAAGTATGCCAGTTCTTCTGCACAATCTAGTATTGGACCTAATGAAGAAGATTATGATGTTTTACCGGCAAAGGTTCAGATGATTAAAAGTAATGAGATTGATTCTATGCTAGCATATAGCGAAAATTATAATTTTAAAGAAAAGGAACATTATGATGACATTATAGATTTAAAAACAGCAATGGAGATACTAAAAAAACAGGTTTCTTCAAAGTTGGAATTAGTGATTACCAATGTAGATTTTGTGTATAGTGTATATGCAAAAAAAGAAAGTGATCAGAAGAAATATGGAACGCCAGAGTGGAAAATTAGTGCACGAAATAAAAAAGATAAGTTAGATTATTACTTTTATGTAAATGCTGTGGATGGTAGTTTTCATTATTATTATGATACAGAAGCATCAGAAAATTAGAAAATTACAAAAGATAAGGAGGAGAACATGTTTCGGCTTATATTTACACAATTAAAAAAATTGCTATACTCCCCTCTTTTTTACTGTTCAGTTTTAGGAGTTGCACTCTTATGTATGTTTTCATCGATACATAATAATTTAGATCAGACAGGGAAAGGAGATGTGATTCTTTATTGCCTGACTAATTATTCGCGACAAAAGATGTTAACGGATATTTCATTTAGTTCTTTTAACGTATTCTGTGAAGGGGGAAATGGATACTGGATGCATTTGTTTATCCCGGTGCTGGTAACTATAGCAGCTGTTAATATTTACTGTGATGAAGGAAAGAGCAGGGAAAGACGATTTGCCATATTTCGTACAGGAAGATGGAAGTATTATGCAGGAAATATTTTGTTTTTCCTGATTGCAGGAGCAATTGTTGCAGGATTAGGGTATCTTCTTTTTGGATTGTTTACCAATGTCTGTTTTCCACACAGAAGTGCCTATTTAGCAGAAGAACTGCAGGAATATACACAGTTGAAAATGTCCTATGATTCTTTTCTTGGGAGAATGTATGCAGAACATGGAATGAAATTTGTCTATTTCTTAAAACTGCTTTCATTTTGCATGTATGGAATGGTATCTGCTGTACCGGCACTGGTTCTTGCAGCATTTGTGAAAAATAAATACCTGATTACCTGTATTCCTTTTTTTATAGGGGATGTGTTACGGCAAATTTCAAGAATTATAGGGTTACAAAGGGTGGGAATAGATGTAACAGATGAGAAATCTGCAAGGCAGATAGAACATCTGACAGAATTGTCACAGATTATTTCACCAGACAGTATTGCAGATGTATTTGCACTAAATGGAACTATGCTTTTCAAGATTTTTATTGTAAATGCAAGCGTTATAGTAGCAGGAATTATTTTGGCATTTTATATTATGGGACTGGGGGTGGACAAGGGTGAATAGAACATCAGAATTTAAACTTCGTGGAATCTGGCAGATTGCAAAAGCCGAGTACATACGATTTGTAACAGACCCACGTATCATTATGGTGGCAATGTTGATGCTGGTTATGGCAAATCTTGTTATTCAACCGCTTATGGAACATGCAGATAAATATGGTGCACCAATAAATGCACTAGAACCATTTATTGCGGTGGCTAATTCTGGTATTTTTTCAATGTTTATTCCGGCTGTCTTTATTATTCTGGCATCAGATTATCCGGATATAGGACCAAAGACATTGTTTTTTATTCAGAGAATTGGAAGAGTCCGGTGGCTGCTTGGAGAAATTCTTTCCATTGTTATGGTGATTGTATCGTATCTTGCATCACTACTTGTTTTTTGTAGTATTTATACGATACGTAACAATTTTTTTGGATCAGACTGGAGTGATTCCGTTACAAAGTATATATCAAAATTTCCAGATGAAGCTAATGATGCCATTAGTGAATATCTTTCGTCGAGGTTATATAATCAGATGAATCTCAAGGATGCATTTTTTCATGTGGTATGTTTTATGATTATGTATCTTCTTATGTTATCGTTGATTCTAATGTTATTCCGGGTGCTAAATCTGAAAGCAGCAGGGATTTTTGCCTGTTTTGTAATTGTGGCAGCAGGGGTACTTACGGCATCCATGGATTTGCAGATTATGTGGTATTTTCCAATGGCCAATACCATTGTGTGGCTACATTATACGGATATCATGAGGGAACCAATTGTACCACTGTCACAGTCGTATTTGTATTTTGCTGTATGTCTGGCAGTGCTATTTCTTATAAATCTCATAGTGATGAAGAAGAGAAATGTAAATCCGACAGAGGAGTAGAGAGGAGAATGAAATGGACGAGATGATAAAGATAGAAAATTTAAAACTCACACTTGGGAAGACAGAGATATTAAAAAATATTAATGTATCTTTTGAAAAAGGAAAGATTCATGGATTAGTAGGACGCAACGGAAGTGGAAAGACAATGTTAATGAAGTGCATCTGTGGGTTTATTCGTCCAACAGAAGGGAAAATATGGGTGGATGGCCGACAAGTTGGCAAAAATGTGGATTTTCCAAAGAATATGGGAATCATTATTGAGACACCTGGATTTATTCCATATTATTCAGGTTATAAGAATCTGAAAATTCTGGCAGGACTGAATGGAAAAATAGGGAAAGAGGAAGTAAAAAAGGCAATGGAACAGGTGGGACTGTCTCCGAAGCTAAAACGTCATGTGAGAAAATATTCATTGGGAATGAGGCAAAGGTTAGGACTTGCTCAGGCAATTATGGAGGATCCAGAGATTCTGATACTAGATGAACCGTTTAATGGTCTGGATAAAGAAGGAGTACAGGAAATGCGGGAGTATTTGTTAGGATATAAAGAAGAAGGAAAGACAATACTGATTGCAAGCCATTATGCAGAGGATATATCAATTCTGTGTGATTCGGTACATGAAATGGATAAAGGAGTCATGAGCGAGTTGAATTTATCGTAACAAGAGAGGCTGGCGATTGACACAAAACCAGATTTAGTGTAAGATAAATGAAAAATGACAGAGTATAAGGAGAACAACGTGGAGATTGGGCAATGGATTCAGTTAGGTGTGATTGTTGTTTTGATTTTATTATCTGCTTTCTTTTCATCAGCAGAGACAGCGCTAACAACAGTGAATAGATTAAGGGTAAGAACACTGGCAGAAGAAGGAAATAAAAATGCAATTGTTTTAGAAAAAGTAATCGAAAATACAGGGAAGATGTTATCAGCCATTCTGATTGGAAATAATATTGTGAATATATCAGCATCTTCTTTGGCAACGATATTTACAACGCATGTTTTTGGGAGTGCATCTGTTGGAATTATGACAGGGTTACTTACCATTATTGTACTGATTTTTGGAGAGATTTCGCCAAAGACGATAGCGACGATACATGCAGAGAACATTGCATTAAAATATGCAAGAGTGATATCCATAATCATGGTCATCTTTACACCACTGATTTTTATTGTAGGGCATTTGGCAGATGGAGTTCTGATGCTTTTACATGTTGATAAGGGCAAAAAAAAGAATCTGATAACCGAGACAGAATTACGAACGATGGTAGATGTCGGACATGAAGAAGGAATTATTGAAAAAGAGGAACATGAGATCATTAATAATGTGTTTGATATTGGGGATGTTGCTGCAAAGGAAATTATGGTCCCAAGAATTGACATGGTATTAGTGGATGTGAATGCTTCTTACGATGAACTGATGAAAACATTTGAAGAGTGTAAGTATACAAGAATTCCTGTTTATGAAGACAGTACGGATAATGTCATTGGAATTATTAATATGAAAGATATTTTGTTTTATAAGCAGGGGACCCCTTTTTCTTTAAGGAATTATTTAAGAGAACCTTTGTATACATATGAAGGGAAAAATGTATCTGAGTTACTTGTTGAAATGAAAAAAACGGCTGTTAATTTAAGCATTGTGTTAGATGAGTATGGTGATACAGCAGGGCTTGTAACGTTAGAAGATATTTTAGAGGAGATAGTTGGCGAAATTCGTGATGAATACGATGGAGATGAAGAAGATGGAATCCGTAAAATCGATGAGAAGAATTATATTGTAGATGGTTCTATGGATTTAGATGACATCAATGATGAATTAGGAACAAGATTTCAATCAGAGAATTATGATTCTATCGGTGGACTGATGATAGAACACTTTGACCGGCTTCCGGAGATTGGAGAAGAGATTTCCATAGATTCCTGCCGGTTACGGGTTTTGCAAATGGGAAAAAACAGAATTGAAAAGGTTAAAATTAAATTATCTGATGAGGGAAAGAGTGCAAGAGAGTAATCTTTTGTACTCTTTTTTCATAGAATGAAATAAGAAAAGAAGAAGGAGAAAACTTTGAAAGAGAAGGGAAAAGTATTTTTAAAAATGTTATTTTTCAGCTATTTCATTACAGCTGTCTTTATTTTACTCTTTTCATGGATTGTCTTTCGCTTTGAAAACATGGAACGATATATTACAATTGGAATCGGTCTTACATATGTCATTGCGAATGGAATTGCAGGTATATATACAGGACATAAGCTAAAAAAGAGAAGACTGGTAGTAGGAATGATAACAGGAACCATTTATTTCGGGGTACTGCTTTGCCTTTCGGCAATTTTCTCAAAAATAAATCAGACAGGAGCACTTAGCTGTATCATTGTATACCTGATGTGTACCATAAGTGCAACACTTGGAGCAGTTTTTGCACCACAATAAATTTTTATGGGAAAGAGTAAGAAGATGTGACAAAAAAATGTTTGAAAATAAAGGATTATATGTTATACTATTAAACGGGTAAATTCAAAAACAATCAGAAATGATGGGATTTTTGGATTATGATTATTATGAGATTGATTTAGGAGGAACCATTATGAAACACGTAAAAACATTAAGCCAAAGAACACTTAAGGAAACAATGAAGAAAGGTGGCTGCGGTGAATGTCAGACATCATGTCAGTCTGCATGTAAGACATCGTGTACAGTTGGTAACCAGAGTTGTGAAAACAACAGATAGTTGCTTAAGTGTTGGTAGTTGATGGAATAGAGTCAATGCTTTGCGTTGACTCTATTCCTATTGTTAAGAGTAGGGACGTTTTCGCGTTTTTACATTTGTAGGTGAAAGAAAATATTTTTGTAGAAAGAAGACATTGCCACAACGGGATTCTTTCACAGATTAGAAGTGGCTCTATATAAAAATGATACAGATTTTTATGATAGAATAAGGTACAGGTATGATACACCAATATAAGAATAATGGGTATAACATTGTGTTAGATGTAAACAGCGGAAGTGTACATGTTGTAGATGACGTTGTATATGATGTGATACCACTTTTTGAAAAATATAATAAAGAAGAGATTATAAAGAATTTGCAGAATCAATATCAGGTTTCAGAGATTGAAGAAGCTGTGGAAGAAGTACAGGAATTAAAAGACCAGGGAATGCTTTTTACAGAAGACATCTATCAGCAATATCTCAAAGACTTTAAGAAGAGAGAGACAGTTGTCAAAGCATTATGTCTTCATATTGCGCATGACTGTAATCTTGCCTGCAAATATTGTTTTGCAGAAGAAGGAGAATATCATGGCAGACGTGCTCTTATGAGCTTAGAAGTCGGAAAAAAGGCATTGGATTTCTTGATTGAGAATTCCGGGAACAGACGTAATTTGGAAGTGGATTTCTTTGGTGGAGAACCTCTTATGAACTGGGACGTTGTAAAAGAACTGGTTCGTTATGGAAGATCAAAAGAAAAAGAGTTCAATAAGAATTTCCGTTTTACATTAACAACGAATGGTGTTTTACTAAATGATGATGTTATGGAATTTTGCAATAAGGAGATGGCAAATGTTGTTTTAAGTTTAGATGGAAGAAAAGAGATTAATGATCAGATGCGCCCATTTCGTAATGGTAAGGGAAGTTATGATTTGATTGTTCCTAAATTCCAGAAGTTTGCCAAGAGCAGAAACCAGCAAAAGTATTATATCAGAGGTACTTTTACAAGAAATAATCTTGATTTTGCAAAGGATGTGATTCATTTTGCAGATTTAGGCTTTGAACAGATGTCTATGGAACCGGTAGTTGATGCCGATGAATCACCTTATGCAATTCGGGAAGAGGATCTTCCTGCAATTATGAAGGAATATGACAAACTTGCTCTTGAGTATATCAAGCGTGCGAAAGAAGGAAGACCATTTAATTTCTTCCACTTTATGATTGACTTAACACAGGGACCATGTGTAGCAAAAAGATTATCCGGATGTGGATCTGGAACGGAGTATTTAGCAGTAACTCCTTGGGGTGATTTATATCCATGTCATCAGTTTGTAGGACAGGAAGAATTTTTACTGGGTAATGTTTTTGATGGTATTGTAAAAAAAGATATTGTAGATGAATTTAAGTTGTGTAATGTATATGCCAAACCAAAATGTCAGGAATGTTTTGCAAGATATTACTGTAGTGGCGGATGTGCGGCAAACTCGTATAAGTTCCATCATACACTGAATGATTCTTATGAAGTAGGTTGCGAGATGGAGAGAAAAAGAGTGGAATGTGCAATTATGATAAAGGCAGCATTGGCAGATGATTAGAAGTTTTTGTTTCGTATGAGTGGGGCGGAATAACGGATAACTGCAGATTGCTTTTTATACAAAATATTTTTTAGAAAGGAACAAGACAAAATGAGCAAAAAAAAGGCGGTAATTGCCTTGATTCTTACAATCCTTTTAGGTGCCTTAGTAGGTTTTACGGCAATTGTTGGATTTGGTAAGACAGGGCGAGGAAAGGCTGAGAATATCAAACTTGGTCTTGACTTACAGGGAGGAGTAAGTATTACATATGAAGTAGTAGATAAAGACTTCTCTGAGACAGAATTTAATGACACAAAAAACAAATTAGAGAAAAGAGTAAATAAGTTCTCTACAGAGGCTGAGGTTTACAAAGAAGGAGATAACAGAATCACCTGTAATATACCAGGTGAGAAGAATGCGGATACCGTATTAAACAGTTTAGGTAAACCGGGATCTATGTACTTTGCAACTGCAGTTCAGGACAGCGAAGTTACAGATGATATGCAGACCATTGAGATTAGTGGACAGAAGTTCAGAGTCTGGTTAAGTGGTTCGGATATTCATGATGCAAAAGCAGGAACAACCTCAGATTCTACGAATGGTAAGAAGGAATATGTTGTTAATTTAACAATGACAAGTTCCGGAAAAGAGAAGTTTGCCCAGGCAACATCTGAAAATGTAAATAATATTTTATATATTATTTATGATGATCAGATTATCAGTGCACCAAGAGTAAACCAGGCTTTAACAGATGGAACAGCCCAGATTACCGGACAGAGTTCTTTAGAAGAAGCAGAGGATTTAGCATCTGATATCCGTATTGGATCGCTGGATTTAGAATTAAAGGAGATTACACATAGTGTAGTTGGAGCAAAATTAGGACAGGATGCACTGGCAAATAGTATCAAAGCCGGAGTAATCGGTTTGATTCTTGTGATTTTATTTATGTGTATCGTATACCGTATTCCAGGTGTGATTGCAGGTATTTCTCTTATTTTATATACAGGATTTATTTTAGTTACATTGAATGCGTTTGATTTAACATTAACACTTCCTGGTATTGCAGGTATCGTACTTTCTATTGGTATGGCTGTAGATGCGAATGTTATTATCTATGCACGTATCCGGGAAGAAATCGCTGCTGGAACAAGCGTGGAACGGGCAATTAAGGCAGGATTTAGTAAAGCAACGTCGGCGATTGTGGATGGTAACGTAACTACAATTATTGCAGCACTTGTATTGATGTGGAAAGGTTCTGGTACTGTTCAGGGATTTGCACAGACATTGGCAATTGGTATTATCTGGTCAATGGTTACAGCTTTGATTGTTACAAGACTGTTAGTAAATATTTTCTATACATTAGGATGCAAGAAACCGGGATTATATGGAAAAGAAAAGAAACGTAAGGCAGCAGATTTTGTAGGAAAGAAAGCAATATTCTTTACGATTTCGATTCTTGTTATTATTGCCGGTGTAGTTACAATGATTGTTCAGAATGCAAGAGGAAAAGGTGCATTTAATCTAAGCATTGAATTCCAGGGTGGTAAAGCATACAATGTAGAATTTGATAAAGACTATTCTATTGATGATTTTAATGATAAGATTAAACCATCCATTGAGAAAATTGTAAAAACAAGTGATATTCAGGGACAAAAAGAAACAGGCTCTAATAAATGGAGTATTAAAATGCCTGATGTTGATGAATCAACAATCACAGATATGAAGAAAATGCTTGTAAAAGATTACAAAGCAAAAGAAGACAGTATTGAAGAGACATTTATCAGTGCAAGTGTAAGTAAAGAAATGAGTAAGAATGCTGTAATAGCAACGATACTTGCAACCATTTGTATGTTAATTTATATCTGGTTCCGATTCAAAGATATCAAATTTGCTGCAGCAGCTGTCATTGCATTGATTCATGATGTTTTAGTAGTTATTGCATTCTATGCGGTGTCAAGAACATCGGTAGGAACTACATTTATTGCATGTATATTAACATTGGTTGGTTATTCAATTAATGCGACAATTGTTATCTTTGACAGAATTCGTGAGAATCTTGCAATTGAAAAGAATACAGATACAAAGACAATTGTAAATAAGAGTATTATGCAGACTATGACAAGAAGTATTTATACATCATTTACGACCTTTATCATGGTTGCCATGATTTACATTTTAGGTGTTGCATCAATTAGAGAGTTTGCATTACCTTTAATGGTTGGTATTATTTGTGGTGCTTATTCTTCAGTATGTATTACTGGTGCTTTATGGTATACATTTAAAAAACATGGAAAGAAAAATAAATAGAGATATCATTTAGCAATGCAAAGGAAGGATAGTCTTAAGACTTATCCTTCTTTTTGCATGTGAGAACAGGAGGATTATTATGACTAGAAATATAAAATGTAAAAAGATTGTGACGTTTTCTCTTATGATTGGAATGGTATTATCCTTGCTGCACTGTGAGTTTATCTATGCACAGGACCAGGATCAATTGACAAAGGCAGAAATTGAGTTATACGCAAAACATCCGATAGAGGCATATAAGGCAAAACAATGTGCGATTCAGGCAAGAAAAGCGGCAAAGAAATATTTTGAAGAATATACATTAGAACAGGGAAATGGAGATGCGTTTAGGCATGCGTACTGGTCAGCTCTTATGGCGAAAAAAATAGGAGTGGATTTTGCATACCAGGCAGGGCTTGCACATGAAGGAGTAAAAGTTGGATATCAGTTTTCAAAACTGAGTGATGATTCGAAGATGGATATTTCGAATAATTTCCGGGGACGAAAATACGGAAAAAAATATGCAAATAAATCGGATAAATATTTGCTTCGTGTAGTAAAAAAAGCTTGTGTAAAGGGAAGACTGAAAAGAATCCGTATGAAAACATATGGAAATGCATGGTCAGACAGGACGATTGCCGGCGTCAAAACAAGTTATAAAGGGTATTATATAAAAAGCAATTCAGAAGGAATAAAGTAGCATTGTGCCAAATGAAATTTTATTGTATAATGTTTTGTGAATTTTTAACAAATGATTTAGAAGAGAGGACAAAATGGAAAAGTGGATGATATACAGCAAAAGGGCTGATTTTGACAAAATAGCAGAAAAATATCAGATTAGTCCTATGATCGCCAGAATCATAAGAAATCGAGATGTTCAGGGAGAAAAGGAAGTTGAAGAATATCTGAATGGAACCATCGATGATATGCATTCACCATGGCTTTTAGATGGAATGGAAGATGCTGTAAAGATATTAAATAATAAAATTAAAGAAGCAAAGAAAATTCGCGTTGTTTCCGATTATGATATTGATGGAACATGTGCCGGATATATACTTGTTTCCGGATTAGAAGAACTAGGAGCTATTGTAGATTTGAAGATTCCAGATCGAATCAAAGAAGGATATGGAATTAATCAGTCGATTATTGAGAAAGCATATGCGGATGGAATTGATACGATTGTAACTTGCGATAACGGGATTGCAGCGATTGATGCGATTGCACGTGCAAAGGAATTAAAGATGACAGTAATTGTTACAGATCATCATGAAGTAGGATTTAAAGAAACATGGCGTGGAAAAGAATATCTCTATCCAGAGGCTGATGTTATTATTGATCCTAAAAAGGAAAATTGTAAGTATCCATGTAAGGATATCTGTGGAGCTACTGTGGCATATAAACTGGTAGAAGCTCTCTTTCTGCATTTTGGAAAAGCAAAAGAAGATGTTCATAAGTACTTAGAATATGCCGCAATTGCAACGGTTGGGGATGTTGTCCGATTAATAGGAGAAAATCGTATTATTGTAAAATATGGTCTTGTTTTGTTGAACAGAACAACGAATATTGGTTTAGCAAAATTAATAAAAGCAAATCATTTAGAGGATACTACAATTAACAGCTATCATATAGGATTTGTATTAGGACCATGCATTAATGCAGCCGGAAGATTAGATACTGCCCGGATGGTTTATCAGCTTCTTTGTGAAAAAGATGAAGAAAAAGCAGAAGCATTAGCAGAACAGCTGACGCAGTTGAATCAAAAAAGAAAAGAAATGACGAATGAAGGGGTTGAGATGGCAAAACAGGAATTGCAGGCATTTGAAGAATATCCTGTATTGGTAATTTACCTTCCGGAAGTTCATGAAAGCGTTGCTGGAATTATTGCAGGAAGAATTCGTGATTATGCGTACAGACCAACCATTATCTTAACAGATGCAGAAGATGGCGTAAAAGGATCAGGTCGTTCCATTGACGGATACGATATGTTCAAAGAATTAAATAAATGCAAGAACTTTTTGAAAAAGTTTGGAGGACATACGATGGCAGCGGGCTTGTCATTAGATGAGGATAATATTGAGGCATTCCGAAGAGTGATTAATCGAAATTGTCTTCTGGAAGAAAAAGATTTTGTAAGAAAAATCTGGATTGATGTTGCCATGCCATTTGAATATGCTTCCATGGATTTTACAAAGCAGCTTGAGATTCTAGAACCTTTCGGAAATGGAAATGAAAAACCGGCTTTTGGCGAAAAGAATGTGAGTATCGTAAGAATTCGTTTGTTTGGTGAAAATCAGAATGTTGTAAAATTAGAACTAACAAATAATTCTGACTGTCGTGCGGATGCCATTTATTTTGATCACAATCATGATTTTATGACCTATTTAAAAGAAACATATGGAGAGGAAGAAGTAAATAAGGCGATGGTTGGAAGACCGAATGCCATTCGCTTAAGTATTATCTACTATCCTGAAATTAACGAATACAGAGGATATAAAAAGGTTCAGATTACAATCAAAAACTATAAATAACAGACAGACAGGCGTAAAAAGGCAAAATTCGACGTTCTGTGCATGAAAAGCTTGCGACGCAGTTGCAAATGAGTTATTATATAAGTAATTAGCAAAAAAATAAACGGAATCAAGGAAGGATATTATAATATGAAGAAACTAGAAGATTACGTCATTACAATTCCAGATTTTCCAGAGAAGGGAATTATGTTTCGGGATGTAACAAGTATTATTCGTTCCAAAGACGGATTGAAGCTTGCAATTGATGAATTACAAAAGAAGCTTGAAACAGTGGATTTTGATTTGATTGTAGCACCGGAATCACGTGGCTTTATATTTGGTATGCCATTGGCATATAATTTGAATAAAGGCTTTATTCCAGCAAGAAAAAAAGGAAAACTCCCAAGAGAAGTAGTAGGAGAAGAATATGAATTAGAATATGGTACAGCATCTATTGAGATACACAAAGAAGATATCCATCCAGGAGATAAAGTTGTAATAGTAGATGATTTGATTGCAACCGGTGGAACGGTAGAAGCAATTGCCAAATTATTAGAGAAAATGGGTGCAAAAGTAGTTCGAATTCAATTTCTGATGGAATTAAAAGGGCTAGATGGAAGAAAGAAATTAGCAGACTATGATGTAGGCAGTATAATTTCTTATGAAGGAAAATAATACAAGTGCTAGAACACGTTAGATTTTAAATCTTACATCAAAGAGATAAGAAGTTTCAGACAGTTTAGGAATGCTTCGGATGGGAGGATACTATGGCGGAAGAGAAAGTAATAAAGTTAAAAAATAATGTTGAAATTGAAATGGAGGGAATCCATAACAGCATGCAGGGAATGCAGGAAGAGACACCGGAATTCTTGCATGATAAACTGATTGCTACGATTAGAAAGTATCGACCGTCTACGGATTTGACCATGGTGGAGGATGCTTATAAGCTTGCATATGAGGCACATAAAGATCAAAAAAGAAAGTCAGGAGAACCGTATATTATTCATCCCATCTGTACAGCGATTATACTGGCAGAATTAGAACTGGATAAAGAATCTATCGTAGCCGGACTTTTACATGATGTAGTGGAAGATACTGCAATTACAAAAGAAGAGTTAGAACAGAAGTTTGGCAGTGATGTAGCCGGACTTGTGGATGGTGTCACAAAGTTAACCCGATTATCATATGATCGCGACAAAGTAGAAGAACAGGCAGAGAATCTTCGAAAAATGTTTTTAGCGATGGCAAAGGATATTCGAGTTATTTTGATTAAGTTAGCAGACAGACTGCATAATATGAGAACCTTGCAATATATGAAGCCGGAGAAGCAAAAAGAAAAGGCAAGAGAAACGATGGATATTTATTCTCCGATTGCAAGTCGTCTTGGTATTAGTAAGATTAAAATAGAATTAGATGATCTTTCGCTCAAGTATTTAGAACCGGATGTTTATAAAGAATTGTCAAGACAGGTAAAAGAACGTGTCAGCTATAAGGAGAATTTTATCGCAAATCTGGTTGATGAAGTAAAGAAGATGATAGAGGATGCAGATATTACAGCGAAGGTATCCGGAAGAGTAAAACATCTGTTTAGTATTTATAAAAAGATGGTCAATCAACATAAAAATCTAGATCAGATTTATGATATTTTTGCAGTTCGAATTATTGTCAATGATGTAAGAGACTGTTATGCTTCCTTAGGAATTATCCACGAAAAATATACACCGATTCCTGGAAGATTTAAGGATTATATTGCAATGCCAAAACCGAATATGTATCAGTCATTGCATACCACATTGATTGGACCGAATGGACAGCCATTTGAGATTCAGATTCGTACGTTTGATATGCATCGAACCGCAGAATATGGTATTGCAGCCCATTGGAAATATAAAGAATCCGGTGGAAGTGAACAGATGGCAAATCTAAAAGAAGAAGAGAAACTTACCTGGCTTAGACAGATTCTTGAATGGCAGAGGGATATGTCAGATAATAAAGAATTCATGAGTCTGTTAAAAAGCGATTTAGATTTGTTTTCAGAAAGTGTTTATTGTTTTACACCAAATGGCGATGTAAAGACATTACCAAATGGTTCTACTCCGATTGATTTTGCATATTCCATTCATAGTGCAGTTGGAAATCGAATGGTAGGAGCCAGAGTCAATGGAAAGATGGTACCAATTGATTATGTGGTACAAAATGGTGACCGTATCGAGATTGTTACTTCACAAAATTCAAAAGGGCCAAGTCGTGACTGGCTCAAGATTGTTAAGAGTACACAGGCAAAAAATAAAATCAATCAGTGGTTTAAAGCAGAATTAAAAGAAGATAATATTGTTCGTGGAAAAGATTTGTTAGAACGTTACTGCAAGACACGAGGAATCGTTCTTGTTGGAAATATTACGCAGGCTGATATGGATAAAGTCCGGATTAAGTATGGGTTCAAAGACTGGAATGCGGTATTAGCGGCAGTCGGTCATGGAGCTTTAAAAGAAGGACAGATAATTAATAAGTTAGTTGAGGAATATAAGAAGAGAAATAAAAAAGAGATTACCGATCAGGACATCTTAAATGCAATAGCAGACAATAATCAAAAAGACAAACCGGTTAAAAAATCAAAAAGTGGTATTATTGTAAAAGGACTTCAGGATGTCGCAGTTCGATTCTCAAAATGTTGTTCGCCTGTTCCAGGTGACGAGATTGTAGGATTTGTTACAAGAGGAAGAGGTGTTTCTATCCATCGAACAGATTGTGTTAATATCATTAATTTGCCAGAATTTGATCGTGCAAGATTAATAGATGCAGAGTGGCAGGCAGAAGCAATTGAGCAGCCAAAAGAAAAATATCTTGCAGAGATTATTATTTATGCATATAACCGAACAGGAATCCTTGCCGATTTATCGAGAATACTAAGCGAAAGAAATATAGATGTGCAGACAATTAATTCAAGGACTAGTAAGCAGGGGGTTGCATCAATTAATATCAGTTTTGAGATTGGAAGTGTGGAAGAATTAAACCGGCTCATTGATAAGATGCGTCAGGTGGAAAATGTATTTTCTATCGAAAGAACAAGAGGTTAACAATTATGGAAAAATTAAATATAATACAGATAACCGTTGGTCCGATTGGGACCAACTGCTATCTGATCAACAGACCCGGCAGTAATCAGGCAGTCATCATAGATCCTGGGGCAGCGGCTCATCGTATACAGGCAGAATTAGATAAAAAAGGCTGGAAAGCACAGGCAATTTTACTGACACATGGTCATTTTGATCATATTGGTGCCATTCCTGATTTAGAAGAAAAAGAATATCTGCCATATTATTTATATGAAGATGATGCACAGTTAATTGCATCACCCGATGAGAATGTATCTAGAATGTTTGGACATCCATTTGGAATAAAGCCAGATCGCCTGATGAAAGAAGGCGATGAGTTAGAATTTGTTGGAATCAAATTTCAGGTCATTCATACACCTGGACACACGCAAGGGAGCTGCTGCTTCTATATTAAGGAGGCAGGAGTCCTTTTTAGTGGTGATACACTCTTTTGTGCTTCGCATGGAAGAACAGATTTTCCAACAGGAAGTGAATCTGCAATCATTCATTCCATAAAGGATAAATTATTTTTATTGCCGGGACAGACAAGGGTTTTGCCGGGACATAATAATGAGACAATCATAGAATCTGAGAAAAAGTGGTTTTAAATATGATTTTAATTAAATTAAGTGAAGATAATTTCGAATATGATATACAATCAATGGTGCGTGCTTTTTATCATGGAGAAGATATAAAAGTATGTACATTAACAAGTGGAATTGAAGGAAAACCGAGTATTGTACTAACGATTGATTATCAGACAGACCAGATTGTAATCGCTATGTATGAAAAGGTGAAAGATCCTTCGTATAAGATTAAGGGAAGAGTGCTAACCGTTCAGGAAGATGTAAAGGTTGATTACAGTAATCGGTCAGAGACGAAAAACCGATTGAAGAAGTTGTTATATGCTATTTTAAGCCGACGGTTGAAAAAGGAATTGCCATGGGGAACTTTAACAGGAATCAGACCAGTTAAATTACCGATGAAAATGCTAGAACAGGGGCAGTCGGAAGAAGAAATCAGAGAGTATATGAGAGATACTTATCTGATTTCAGAAGAAAAGTTAGATCTGATTCTGGAAATTGCAAAAAAAGAGATTGCACTGATTGAACCACTTGATTATAAAAATGGATATAGTGTTTATATAGGAATTCCATTTTGCCCAAGCACATGTGCCTATTGTTCTTTTACCTCGTATCCGATTGCAAGGTTTTCAGATAAGGTAGAACAGTATTTAGATGCACTAGGCAGGGAAATGGAATTTATTGCTGAAAAGTTTAAGTATCGAAGACTTAACACGATTTATGTAGGAGGCGGAACACCGACAACATTAACGGCCAGTCAGCTTGAAATTCTAATGCAGAAAATTACAAGTACATTTGATATGAAACAAATTGCGGAATTTTCTGTGGAAGCAGGAAGACCAGACAGTATTACCAGAGATAAATTAATGGTGTTAAAAAAATATGGAGTGAGTCGTATTTCTATTAATCCACAGACGATGCAGAATCAGACATTAAAGTTAATTGGAAGACGGCATTCTGTAGAACAGTTTGAATCTGCATTTCATTTGGCAAGACAATGTGGATTTGATAATATTAATACCGACATTATTCTTGGACTGCCAGGAGAACATCGGGAAGATGTAAAAGATACGATACAAAAAATTTTACAATTGTCACCGGAGAATATAACAGTACATTCACTTGCAATCAAAAGAGCGGCACGTTTAAATGTTATGAAAGAGCAATATGAGAATTGCTATTTTGAACAGGATAGTTCTATTATGGATGAGGTGATTCAAAGTTGTCATGAAGAGGGATATGAGCCATATTACTTATACCGTCAGAAGAATATGACAAATAATTTAGAGAATATTGGTCTTGCGAAAAAAAATAGAGAGTGTTATTATAATGTACTGATTATGGAGGAAAAACAGACAATTGTAGGGTTAGGTGCCGGAGCAGTTTCAAAATTCCTTTATTCAGGTGATGAGCAGGTTCATAAGACGGATAATGTAAAAGATGTGGATTTGTATATAGAACGTTTAGAGGAGATGATTCAGCGAAAGGAAACCGTCATTCAGGAATATTATTCGAATCAAAAGGATATTTCACAGTTATTCAATCAATTGCCTGATGCATTAGCTCATGGAATGTGCGTGAGTAATTTAGCGTATGAGATTGCAAAAGAATATGGAATGTCCATTAAAGAATGTTATGAATTGTCCATTGCGGGCATGCTGCATGATATCGGAAAGATTGTATTAACAAGGTATTTACATGATAAATTATCAATGAATATTGAACAGATCCGGTATAGCAGAATGCATTCAAAGTTAAGTTATGATATATTAAAAAGCCGGGGCTATTCTGAATTTATTCTTCAGTCAGTTTTACATCATCATGAAAATTGTGATGGTTCGGGATTTCCTGATCACTTAAGAGATGAAGAGATTCCACCGGGAGCAAGAATTTTAAGAGTTTGTGATGAATTTACTGCCTTGATTTCAGATCGTCCGTATCGGGCTGCGTTTGATCCAGAAAGTGCAGTTAACTTAATGATTGAAGATGCAAAAAATTACGATATGAAAGTTTTTATAGCATTTCAGAGAGTGATTCAAAGAATAGATTTTGATAAAATAACTATAGGAAGAGAGGACTTAGAAGAATATGGCATTAAGTAAAAAACCAGTGACAGGTATGAAAGATATTTTACCTAGAGAGATGGCTGTCAGAGATTATGTAATTCAGAAAATAAAAGAAACTTATGGTTCGTTTGGGTTTTCATCGATTGAAACACCTTGTGTAGAACATATAGAAAATCTTTCAAGTAAACAAGGTGGGGAAAATGAAAAGCTGATTTTTAAAATATTAAAAAGAGGAGATAAGTTAAATGTATCTGCAGCAGAGAAGGAGGAAGAGATTGTAGACAGCGGACTTCGTTACGATTTAACTTTACCTTTGTCAAGATACTATGCGAATAATGCAAAAGATTTACCATCACCATTTAAAGCATTACAAATGGGAAGAGTCTGGAGAGCAGATCGTCCACAGAGAGGAAGATATCGTCAGTTTATGCAGTGCGATATTGATATTTTAGGTGAGCCGGGTAATATTGCAGAGATAGAATTAATTCTTGCCACATCAACTTTATTAGGAAGATTAGATTTTAAGAATTTTACCATTCGTATTAATGACCGGAGAATTTTGAAAGCGATGGCCTCTTATAGTGGTTTTGAAGAAGATCAGTTTGATGAGGTATTTATTATATTAGATAAAATGGACAAAATCGGATTAGACGGAGTTGAGAAAGAGTTAGTAGAAGCTGGATATAGCAAGGAAAATGTTGATAAGTATTTAGAATTATTTAAGGTTGTTACGAATGATGTGTCTGGAATTGAATATTTAAAAGAAAAGTTAGATGGATTTTTAGATGCAGAGACAGCTGACGGATTAAAAATGATTATTGACAGTGTCGAGCATGCAAAAGAGGCTGATTTTAAAATGAGCTTTGATCCGACATTAGTAAGAGGTATGAGCTATTATACAGGAACCATTTTCGAAATTTCAATGGATGAATATGGCGGATCCGTAGGTGGCGGTGGCCGTTATGACAAAATGATTGGAAAATTTACAGGAAAAGATACATGTGCATGTGGATTTTCCATTGGTTTCGAAAGAATCGTGATGTTGTTGCTGGAAAATGGATTCCAGATTCCTTCAGAAAAAAATAAAATTGCAATTTTATTAGAAAAGGGATTAGAGGAAGAAACAATATTAGAAGCTTTAGCATATGCAAAAGAACTTCGAGAAAAAGGAAATCAGGTATATCTTACGAATATGAAGAAAAATAAAAAGTTCCAGAAAGAACAGCTGGCAGAAGAAGGATATACAGAATTTAAAGAATATTTTAAAAAATAAAGTTTTATAGATAAAATGAAAAGTAATGGAGGATAATTATGGCAGAATCAATGCAGGGCTTAAAAAGAACTTGCCGGTGTGCAGAACTTACAAAAGCCGATATTGGAAAAGAAGTAACAGTAATGGGATGGGTTCAGAAGAATCGTAATAAGGGAAGTCTTATGTTTGTAGATTTGCGTGACCGTTCCGGATTGATACAGATTATATTTGAAGAAAATAAAACACCACAGGAATATTTTGAAAAAGCGGCAAAATTACGTTCAGAATTTGTAATTGCTGTTACAGGAACAGTATCTGCACGTGCAGGTGCCGTAAATCCGGATTTAAAGACAGGTGAGATAGAAGTGATTGCATCTTCTTTGCGTATTTTATCGGAATCAGCAACACCTCCATTTCCAATTGAAGAAAATAGCCAGACAAAAGAAGAATTACGTTTTAAGTACCGTTTCTTAGATTTAAGACGTCCGGATCTTCAGAAAAAATTAATTTTCAGAAGTCAGACAGTAAATAAAATTCGTTCCTTTTTGACAGATGAAGGATTTATTGAAGTTGAGACTCCTGTATTGTGTAAGTCTACACCGGAGGGAGCAAGAGATTATCTGGTGCCAAGTCGTGTAAATCAGGGTAAATTTTATGCATTACCACAGTCACCACAGTTATTAAAACAGCTTTTAATGTGTTCTGGATTTGATCGTTATTTCCAGATAGCAAAATGTTTCAGAGATGAGGATCTTCGGGCAGACAGACAGCCGGAATTTACACAGGTCGATATGGAATTGTCTTTTGTAGATGTAGATGATGTAATTGATGTAAATGAAAGACTGTTAGCTAAAATATTTAAAGAAATGCTGAATGTAGAAATTTCACTTCCAATCCAGAGAATGACATGGCAGGAAGCAATGGATCGTTTCGGTTCGGATAAACCAGATACAAGATTTGGAATGGAATTAGTAAATGTTTCCGATGTAGTAAAAGACTGTGGATTTGGTGTATTTACAGGTGCACTGGAAAATGGTGGTTCGGTTCGTGGTATTAATGCAAAAGGACAGGGGAATATGCCAAGAAAGAAAATTGATGCATTGGTAGACTATGCAAAAGATTTTGGTGCAAAAGGTCTTGCTTATATTGCCATTCATGAAGACGGTACAGTAAAATCTTCTTTTGCTAAATTTATGTCTGATGAAGAAATGAAAGCTTTGATTTCTAAGATGGATGGAGAAAATGGAGATTTATTATTATTTGCCGCCGACAAAAATAAAGTTGTGTGGGATGTATTAGGTAATTTAAGACTAGAACTTGCAAGACAGTTAGATCTGTTAGATAAGAAGCAGTTTAATTTCTTGTGGGTTACAGAATTCCCATTATTAGAATGGTCAGATGAACAGAATCGTTATATGGCAATGCATCATCCATTTACCATGCCAATGGAAGAAGACTGGGATAAAATAGATACAGATCCGGGCTCTGTTCGTGCAAAAGCTTATGATATTGTTTTAAATGGTACGGAAATTGGTGGTGGTAGTATTCGAATCCATCAGGATGATATTCAGGAGAAGATGTTTGAAGCATTAGGATTTACAAAGGAAAGTGCGAATGAACAATTTGGATTCCTGCTAAATGCATTTAAATATGGAGTTCCACCACATGCAGGTCTTGCTTATGGTCTGGATCGTCTGATTATGCTTATGACAGGAGCAGACAGCATTCGTGAAGTAATTGCATTCCCTAAAAATAAAGATGCAATTGATCTGATGACAGAGGCACCAGGTGTAGTAGAGCAGAAACAGCTTGATGAACTTGCAATCGGTGTTTTGAATACAGAGCCAGAAGAATAAAAATATGAGAGTGAAAGAGATGATAAAAGAAATAAAAAAATATTATGATACACATAAAATGCAAGTTTTATGTATTGCATTAGTAATTCTTTGCTTTGTTTTATTTATTGCAATTTTAGCGGAAAATAACCGAAGCAAAAATATAGAAAAAAAACAGCAGCCGGATGTCATTGCAACATTAGAACCAACAACGGAAATCACAGAAAATGCAACCAAAGAGGAAAAGGATACATCCTCTGAAAAAAAGAATACAGGGAAAGCAGAAACAACACCACAGGAAATTTTTAAAAATGCTGTGTTTATCGGTGATTCGCGTACAGAAGGATTTTATCTCTATTCTGACATTACAAAATACTGTGATAATTTTCTAGTACATAAGGGGCTTACGATTTCGGAATTTGGTAGTAGAAAATTTGCAGGAAAAAAGGAAAATCAGACGGTTTATGAGGCTTTAAAAGGGAAAAAATACGATAAAGTATTTTTGATGCAGGGATTAAATGAATTGGGATGGCCATCATCAGAACAATTCGTGCAGTCGTATAAAAAGGTAATTCAAAAAATACAAAAATTATTACCGGATGCCACGATTTATGTCCAGGAAATCATTGAGGTATCAAAGAAGAAAAGTGATAGTGATCAGTACTTTACAAAAGCCAGAGTGGATGAATGGAATGAAAAGGTAAAACAACTTTGTGATGGCAAGAAAGTGGTCTGGGTAGAGCTGAATCCAAAATTAACGGATAAGAATGGCTATTTGATGAGTGACGCCAGTATCGATGGAATTCACTTAAAGAAGGATTATTGTCAAATCTGGTTACAGGAATTGATTGATTTTTTTAAGGGAAAAAATCAATCGTGAGAAAAAAGATGTCGTAAAGTTTACGGCATCTTTTTTTGTAGAAAAATATTCTATCTTTTTTGTATAATATTATTGACATAACTATATTATATGATATATAGTATTAAAGAAGAAATAATATTATATAATAAAAAGAGGAGGGGAGAACGATGGTTTTTAATACAGGTGCTGCGTTGTTAGATGCAATTGTATTAGCAGTTGTAAAAGAAGAAGAAGGAACCTATGGATATAAAATCACACAAGATGTAAGAAAAGTATTAGATGTATCCGAGTCAACACTTTATCCGGTATTAAGAAGACTCCAGAAGGATGAGTGCTTAGAGACTTATGACCGCGAAGTAGATGGAAGGAATCGACGATATTATCGGGTGACAGAAAAGGGGATTGCAAAATATCAGCTGTACAAGATTGAATGGAAAAGCTACTCTGCTAAAATTACAGATTTATTCGAAGGGAGAATGTAGAAATGAACAGGATAGAGTTTATGAAAGAACTAGAGGAATTATTATATGACATTTCTCCAGAAGAAAGGCAAGAGGCAATTGATTATTATAATGGTTATTTTGATGAAGCCGGAGAAGAAAGGGAGAGTCAGGTAATTCACGAGTTAGGCAGCCCGGGAAAGGTTGCAGCGATTATTAAAGATGATTTAAAAAGAAGTGCAAAAGAGGAAAGATATACGGTAGATGATTCGTTAGAATACGAAGAAGGGGAAAAACAACATACATGGACAGACGATGATTTTAAAAAGAAAGAATCTGATCAGACCGGAAATTTTGATTTTAGAAAAGAGCGTGGATATCAGGATCGAAAGCCAAGAAGTACAGGGTTTATAGTAGCAGTTATTTTATTAGCGATTATGTGTTCTCCAATTATCATTGGATTTTTTGGGGCTGCATTTGGAATACTTGTAGGGATTGCCGGAACAATATTAGGTTTAGGCTGTGTTGGAATCGGACTTATTATAGCAGGAGTTGCAGTGACAATTGTATCTATTATCAGTATATTTACAAATCAGGGATTGAGTCTGATTGGAATTGCAGCAGGATTATTATTAATCGTGATTGGAATGTTAGGAATCCTTTTGTTTGTTTTATTTGTTGCAAAGGTCGTACCGGTAATGATACGGGCATTTGTAAATTGGATACAGGGATTATTAAGAAGAAAGGGTGGTGTAGGACATGAAGAAATTCATTAAAGTATGGCTGACCGTTTGTCTGGTTCTTTTTCTTATCTCCGGAGGCTGTCTGGTTGGTTCAATTGCACTAGGGACTACCATGGAAGATGTCAGCCTTGCACTTGAAAATGGATATGATACCATATCAGATCATATTGGACTAAAAAAAGGATTAAAATTTAAAAATGACGACTGGAAAAAGCTTTGGGAACAGGGAACAGAGCTAAAAGAAAATAAAACAGAATTAAAAAAAGCAAAGAATTTAAAAATTGATTTGTACGGACATATGATGATTGTAAAGGATACAGAATGTAAGACTCCGACAATACAGATTGAAGAAAATGCCAAAAACAGGGTACGCATTATAGAAGAAGATACTCTGACAATTGTGACAAAGCCAATGAGAAATTCGAATGGTGAAATTATTTTAAAACTGCCGGAGAACTATCAGTTTAAAGATGTAGAGATTGCGTTAGACAGTGGAAATATCCAGATAGATACATTAATCATGAATAAGATTCATATAACAGCAGATGCCGGAAATATTGATGTGAATGAAGCATTAAAATGTTATACAGCAAATTTAGAAGTAGATGCCGGAAGTATTCATGCAGAGGAGATACAATGTATTGATCAGTTAAAGGCAAAAGTGGATGTTGGCAAAATGGAACTAAAAAAGATTGACAGTAAAGATATTGATTTGAGTTGTGATGTTGGAAAAATCAGTGCCGGCTTAGCAGGCGGGATTGACTCTTACAATATAGATTTAAATTGTGATGTGGGAAATATAAAGCTTGGAAGTGAAAACTATACCAATACAAATAAAAATATTACACATAAATCTGAAGCAACAGAAGTAAGAAAAATGTATGTGTCATGTAATGTTGGAAGTGTTGAAGTGGATGATTAATTTTTAATTTTTTAGATACATAACAAGATTTGTGTTATAATAACTACAAAATAATTTATATTACAGAATGGAGGATTTATTATGGAGAACAAGAGACTGTATAAATCACATACCAATCGCGTAATTTGTGGTGTATGTGGAGGAATTGGAGAATATTTTAATATTGATCCGACGATTATACGTTTAATCTGGATTTTATTGATTTGTTGTGCAGGAACCGGGTTTTTAGCATATATTATTGCAGCTATTATTATGCCGGATTAATCAAAACTTTTCCGTTTGAGTTAGAAGCATGATGCAGATATTTCAGAATTTAACCAAAAAGATTTTAATTTCTACTAGCAAATAAAAGGCAAGTGTGATATAACAGTAAGAGATTATAATACTTGTTGTACAAGTGTTACATATAAAAATAAAATAGAACAGGAATGCATTCCCAAACAGATGTATTCGAAAGGAGCTTACGTTATGGAAAAGAAAGATATGGATTGGTCCAATTTAGGATTTGGATATCGAAAAACGGAAAAAAGATATGTTTCGAATTATAAGAATGGTGCATGGGATGATGGTGTCATTACAGAAGATGATAAGATTGTTTTAAGTGAATGTGCAGGTGTTTTGCAATATTCACAGTCTGTTTTTGAAGGATTGAAAGCATATACAACAGAAGATGGACATATTGTTACATTTCGTCCTGATTTAAATGCCAGCAGATTTGCTGATTCAGCTAGAAGACTTGAGATGCCGGTATTTCCAGAAGATAGATTTGTAAAGGCAATTGAAGAAGTTGTTGCAGCCAATGAGGCATATGTACCACCATATGGTTCAGGAGCAACCTTATATATCAGACCATACATGTTTGGAAGCAATCCGGTTATCGGAGTAAAGCCCGCAGATGAATATCAGTTCCGAGTATTTACAACACCAGTTGGTCCTTACTTTAAGGGCGGTGCAAAGCCAATTACAATTAAGGTAAGTGATTTTGATCGTGCTGCTCCACATGGAACAGGTCATATCAAGGCCGGATTAAATTATGCAATGAGTCTTCATGCAATCGTTACAGCTCATAAAGAGGGATTTGATGAGAACATGTACTTAGATGCAGCAACAAGAACCAAGGTAGAAGAGACAGGTGGAGCAAACTTTATCTTCGTTACAAAAGATGGTAAGGTTGTAACTCCTAAGTCAAACAGTATTCTTCCTTCTATTACAAGAAGATCTATTATGTATGTTGCAAAAGAGTACTTAGGTTTAGAGACAGAAGAAAGACCGGTATACTTTGATGAGGTTAAGGATTTTGCTGAATGTGGACTTTGTGGAACAGCAGCAGTAATTTCACCGGTTGGTAAGATTGTAGACCATGGAAAAGAAATCTGTTTCCCAAGTGGAATGGAAGAGATGGGACCTGTTACGAAGAAATTATATGAGACATTAACCGGTATCCAGATGGGTCATATCGAAGGACCTAAGGGATGGGTACATGTAATCAAATAATTTTTAGGTTATCATTTAGAACAAAGATATCATGTTTTGGCATGGTATCTTTTTCTTTTCTTGTAAAGACAGAAAAATATTGGTATACTAACAGTTCAGAACAGAAAATTAAAATGTAACACTAGATTGGAATAAGGAGAAATGAAATGCATGAGATCAAGGACACACTAGAGCGTGTGATTTTAGTGGCAGTTAACACAGGTGATGTTTACGAGGCAGAAGAATCTCTAGATGAATTAGAGGAACTCGTTGATACAGCAGGTGCAGAAGTTGTCGGGAGAGTGATTCAGAATCTTGATGCCATTCAAAGCGTAACATACATTGGAAAAGGAAAAATAGATGAAGTAAGAGAACTAATCGAAGAGAAAAATGCAACAGGGATTGTATGTGATGATGAACTTAGTCCAATGCAGATTCGTAATTTAGAAGATGCTTTAGAGACGAAGATTATGGATCGTACACTTGTAATTTTAGATATTTTTGCTTCACATGCGGTAACAAAAGAAGGAAAGGTTCAGGTAGAACTTGCACAATTACGTTATCAGTCGACAAGGCTTGCCGGTTTAGGAAAATCATTATCAAGGTTAGGCGGTGGAATTGGAACAAGAGGACCTGGTGAAAAGAAAATAGAAGTAGATCGAAGAATAATAAAGGACCGAATCGCACAATTACGGTCGGAAGTAGCTTCGTTAGAGAAACACAGAGAATTAGCCAGAACAAAAAGAAAAAAGGAAATGGTTCCAATTGCGGCAATTGTCGGATATACCAATGCCGGAAAATCTACGTTATTGAATACATTAACAGAAGCACATATACTAGAAGAGGATAAATTATTTGCAACATTAGATCCAACAACCAGAAATTTAAAACTGCCAAGCGGACAGGAAATTCTTTTGACAGATACGGTCGGTTTTATCCGAAAATTACCGCATCATTTAATTGATGCGTTTCGAAGTACACTAGAAGAAGCGAAATATGCAGATATACTGATTCATGTAGTAGATGTATCAAATCCACAATATGAGGCACATATGAAATCCGTATATGATACGTTAGAACAGTTAGGTGCAGTAAATAAAAAGGTCATTACGTTATTTAATAAACAGGATAAATTAGAGACTGAGGTGATTGCAAAAGATACCAGGGCTGATTATACGATTAAGACAGCTATAAAAAAAGGAAATGGATTAGAAGAGTTAACAGATGTTTTAGAACAGATTCTAAAAGAAAGTAAAGTCTTTTTACAACGGTTATTCACGTATCAGGAAGCGGGTAAGATTTCGCTGATTCGAAAATATGGACAATTATTAAAAGAAGAATATCAGCCAGATGGAATTTATGTAGAAGCATATGTGCCAAGAGAATTAGAAGGGCAGATAAATAAAGGTTAATGGAAAGGAAAAGAACAGATGAGCTACGCAGATACATTGTTTATTGACATGTGTAAGGATATTTTAGAAAATGGAGTAAGCACAGAAGGGGAAAAGGTCCGCCCAAAGTGGGAAGATGGAAGTTATGCATACACGATAAAAAAATTTGGTGTTGTAAACCGTTATGATTTATCAAAAGAATTCCCTGCGATTACTTTAAGAAGAACAGCAATCAAAGGCTGTGTCGATGAGATCTTATGGATCTGGCAGAAAAAATCAAATAATATTCATGATCTTCATAGTCATATATGGGATTCCTGGGCTGATGAAAATGGATCAATTGGAAAGGCATATGGGTATCAGTTAGGGGTAAAGAGTCAGTATAAAGAAGGAGAAATGGATCAGGTAGACCGCGTGATTTACGATTTAAAGCATAATCCATTTAGCCGAAGAATTATTACGAATATGTATGTACACAATGATTTGCACGAAATGAATCTGTATCCTTGTGCGTACAGTATGACATTTAATGTCACGCAAAAAAAGGGTCATGAAAAATTAACATTAAACGCCATATTAAACCAGCGTTCGCAGGATATTTTAACAGCGAATAACTGGAATGTATGTCAGTATGCAGTTTTGCTTCATATGCTGGCACAGGTATGTGACATGGAAGTTGGAGAACTTGTACATGTAATTGCAGATGCACATATTTATGACAGACATATACCGATTGTAGAAGAATTAATTGCAAGACCGACATATCAGGCACCTGTCTTTTCATTAAATCCGGATATTAAAGATTTTTATCAGTTTACGGCGGATGATGTAACATTAGAAAATTATCAGACAGGTCCACAGGTTAAGAATATACCTG
Organism: uncultured Lachnospiraceae bacterium; assembly: GCA_934339365.1. Classification (GTDB taxonomy): domain Bacteria; phylum Bacillota; class Clostridia; order Lachnospirales; family Lachnospiraceae; genus UBA3212. Next base: position 77,715 of record CAKRHW010000002.1, read on the forward strand.
TAGCAATATAACAGAAACAAGAATTGGATTTTAGAAAGGATAAAAAATGAACTTAATAGTAGCAGTAGACAGAAACTGGGGAATTGGCTGTGGAAATAAATTATTAGTCAGTATACCTGCCGATATGAAATTTTTTCGTGAATCTACAACAAATGGTGTTGTGATTATGGGAAGAAAAACATTAGAGAGCTTTCCAAATGGAAGACCCTTAAAGAACAGAGTCAATATTGTAATCTCAAAGAAACAGGACTATCAGGTAAAAGATGCGATTGTCGTACATGATATCGAAGAGGCTGTAAATGCTGCAAAGCAATATCAGGATAAAGAAATTTATGTAATAGGAGGGGAAAGTATTTATAAACAAATGCTTCCATACTGTGATGTTGCACATGTGACATATATTGATCATGAATATCAGGCAGATACGTATTTTCCGAATTTAGATGATTTAGAGGAATGGGAAATAGCAGAGGAAAGTGAGGAACAGACCTATTTTGATTTAGAATATTATTTCAGAAAATATGTTCGAAAAAAATAAAAAAGAAAAATGCGAGTGCAATGTTTGCATTCGCATTTTTAAATTCTCGATTAGTCTTCTTTTTTTTCTTGTTCCTTTGCTGGAATGTCTGTCTGTTCTTTTTTAATCTTGTCTGCTTTTTGAGCAGAACCTAAAGAATCAAAGTTTACATCATTTTCTGGATTATCATCAATAAAAGCTTTTTCCTGCTTTTGTTTGTCATCAGAAGAGAGGGAAACATAGTTGCGGTCAGATGGTACATCTCCACTCTTGTCAAATAAATCTTTGTCATAAGTATTGCCATCAGACTGATTCTCTTCTTGTGGCTCTCTTTTCTTCTTCCAGGTAATGTAACTTGCGACTCCTGCACCGACTGCAGATGCAACAATTAAAAATTTTTTAAATCCTTTACTCATATATCTTGTCCTTTCTTATGTGGTGTTATGCTAGAGTATATCTTTAAGAAAGAAAAAATATACAAAAGCGGGTTGCAGATTCTAAATATTAGAATCATTTTGTACTATATTTATTATAATACATTTTCAAAAAAATAAAAGTATGAAATGTATTTTACTTGAAAAATTTTTCTGAATTTGTTACCATTCCCACAGAGGGACAATTTAACCAAAAAATAATTTACATTTAAGACAGAAACTTTATCACTTACAAATAATGCAAAAAACAAAAAAAGAATAAATACTGAAATTAGAGAAAGAAAACAAAGGAGAAGAAAAATGAACGATAAAAAAATTATTTTTTTCGATATTGATGGAACTTTATTGCCAGAAGGAAAACAAATACCGGAAAGCACAATTTTAGCAATTGAGCAGGTAAAAAAGAATGGAAATCTTGCAATGATTTGTACAGGACGGACTTATTCATTTGTTCCAGAAGAAATTATGCAGCTCGAATTTCAAGGAATGATTGCAGGAGCCGGGACTTATTGTGAATATGAAGGAGAAATTCTCCGTAATATACGCCTGCCGAGAGACAAAGCATATGAAGAAGTGAAATTTTTGCTAAATAATAATTTTGCACCTGTCGGAGAAGGACCAGAGCATATGTTCCTGCCAGGAGATTCAGAATTTCACATATCAGAGGAATGTCGAAAATATAATCAGGATTTTGAAAATAGATTCCCGGGAAAAATTATAGAATTAAAAGCTGAGAATATTGAAGTAAATAAATTTACGGCACAAAGACTTTCTAATTGTGAAGAAGAAAAGGTATACCGGCATTTTGAAAAAGACTATACAATCGTAGATCATGCACATGAATTATTAGAGTTCATTCCAAAACCTTATTCTAAAGCGAGTGGAATTGAAAAAATAATCAATCATTTAGGAATCCGGAGAGAAAATACTTATGCATTTGGAGATGGAGGAAATGATTTAGAAATGCTAGATTACGTGGCAAATGGCGTTGCGATGGGAAATGCAACAAAAGAAGCGAAAGAACATGCCTCTTATATTACAAAAGATATTAATGAAGATGGCATTTACTATGGATTAAAGCATTTTGGATTAATTTAATACTTTTCTGTTACCAGAAAGGGATTTGGAATAAAAGAAGAAAAATAAAAATAAAATAAATTCGGACACAATTTAGACACAAATCTGTTATACTATAACTATAACAAAACTTTTAGCACTACTTGAAGTCGAGTGCTAACAAAAAAAGCTTGCAATATTTGCTGACAGATAGTAGAATGATAAAAGAGATTAAAAAGAGATTCAAGGAGGAATTTATCATGAAGTTAAAACCTATGTTTGACAGAGTTGTATTACAATTCGAAGAACCAGAAGAAAAAACAAAATCAGGAATCGTCCTTACAGGATCAGCACAGGAGAAACCACAGTTTGCAAAGGTTGTTGCTGTTGGATCAGGTGAAGAAGCAGATGGAAAGAAAACAACAATGGTATCAAAAGTAGGAGATCGCGTTGTATGTTCAAAGTATGCAGGAGATACAGTTAAGATTGAAGGCGAAGAATATACAATTGTAAAGCAAAGTGAGATTATTGCAACATTAGAAGACTAATCAGAAAAGAAGCAGGTTTATCCTGTTTTAGGTGTATCTGAATATAAGATAGATGAAATAAAATAGATAATCAGGAGGTTTTATTATGGCAAAGGATATTAAATATGGCGCAGAAGCCAGAACAGCATTAGAAGCTGGTGTAGATAAATTAGCAAATACAGTAAAGGTTACACTTGGACCAAAGGGAAGAAATGTTGTTCTTGACAAATCATATGGAACACCTTTAATTACAAATGATGGTGTTACAATTGCCAAAGAAGTAGAATTAGAAGATGCATTTGAAAATATGGGAGCACAGTTAGTTCGTGAAGTTGCTACAAAGACAAATGATGTAGCAGGAGATGGTACAACAACAGCTACTGTTCTTGCACAGGCTATGATTAATGAAGGGATGAAGAATCTTGCAGCAGGTGCAAACCCAATTGTACTTAGAAAAGGAATGAAGAAAGCTTGTGACTGTGCAGTAGAAGCAATTGCAAATATGTCAAGCAAGATTTCAGATAAGACACAGATTGCCAAGGTTGCTGCAATTTCAGCAGGAGATGCCAAAGTAGGTGAAATGGTTGCAGATGCTATGGAGAAGGTGTCAAATGATGGTGTCATTACAATTGAAGAGTCTAAGACAATGAAGACAGAATTAGATCTTGTAGAAGGTATGCAATTTGACAGAGGTTATATTTCAGCATACATGTCAACAGATATGGATAAGATGGAAGCCATTTTAGATGATCCTTATATTTTAATTACAGATAAGAAGATTTCTAATATTCAGGAGATTCTTCCATTGCTTGAACAGATTGTTCAGAATGGATCAAAGCTTTTAATTATTGCAGAAGATGTAGAAGGAGAAGCACTTACAACATTAATCGTAAATAAGCTTCGTGGTACATTCTCTGTTGCAGCTGTTAAGGCACCGGGATATGGTGACAGAAGAAAAGAAATGTTAAAGGATATCGCAATCCTTACAGGCGGTCAGGTTATTTCAGAAGAACTTGGACTAGAGTTAAAGGACACAACTGTTGATATGCTTGGACGTGCAAAATCTGTTAAGATTCAGAAAGAAAATACTGTAATCGTAGATGGCGCTGGCGATAAAGAAGAAATCGCAGGAAGAGTTGCTCAGATTAAGAAGCAGATTGAAGAAACAACTTCTGATTTTGATAGAGAAAAATTACAGGAAAGACTTGCAAAACTTGCAGGTGGAGTAGCAGTTATCCGAGTTGGTGCAGCAACAGAGACAGAGATGAAAGAGAATAAGCTTCGTATGGAAGATGCATTGAATGCAACAAGAGCTGCTGTAGAAGAAGGTATTATTGCAGGTGGTGGATCTGCCTATATTCATGCATCAAAAGAAGTTGCAAAACTTGTAGCAGGATTAGAAGGTGATGAAAAGACAGGTGCAGGAATCATTTTAAGAGCCTTAGAAGCACCATTAAAGACAATTGCACAGAATGCTGGTCTGGAAGGATCTGTTATTGTAAATAAGGTTAGAGAGGGAGAAGCAGGATTTGGATTTGATGCATACAATGAAGAGTATGTTCAGATGGTAGATGCTGGTATCCTTGATCCGGCAAAAGTCACAAGAAGTGCATTGCAGAATGCAACAAGTGTTGCATCAACATTACTTACAACAGAATCTGTTGTAGCAACAATTAAAGAAGATGCTCCAGCAGCACCAGCAGGAGTTGCACCAGGAATGGGAATGTAAAACAATCACTCTAAGAGAAATCCAAGAGAAAAGAGAATTGTGACAGGAAAGCCGTTTGTCTAGTTTTTTCTAGGCAAATGGCTTTTTTTATAAAAGAAAACAGAATGAATATTAAAGAAAAATTAAGTTTTTTCTGCTAGATATTTAAAAAATCTGTATTATAATAATAAAACAGAATGAATTAGATTGAAAAACGAAAACGAGGGAGGAAAAAGCATGGGCAAACAGAATGCGAAAATATTAGTCTGTGATGATGATAAAGAAATTGTAGAGGCAATTGATATTTATTTAGAACAGGAAGGCTTTGAAGTATACAAAGCCTATAATGGAATAGATGCTATGAAAATCTTAGAAGAAGAGGATATAGTACTTTTAATTATTGATGTTATGATGCCAAAATTAGACGGCATTCACGCTACACAGAAAATTCGTGAAAAGAGTAACATTCCAATCATCATTTTGTCAGCTAAGACAGAGGACGCGGACAAAATATTAGGATTAAATGTAGGGGCGGATGATTATTTAGCCAAACCTTTTAATCCATTAGAATTAGTAGCCAGAGCAAAATCGCAGATTAGACGATACCTTCAGCTGAATCATCAGGGCCAGGAAGATTCGAATGTTTATTCAACAGGAGGATTATCCATTGATGATGATAAAAAAGAAGTAAGAGTAGATGGAGAAGTTGTAAAATTAACACCAAGCGAATATAACATTTTATTATTACTGGTAAAAAATTTAGGTCATGTATTTACGATAGAACAGATTTATGAAAATGTCTGGAATGAATGTTCAATGGGAGCAGATAATACAGTGGCAGTACATATTCGTCATATCAGGGAGAAGATTGAAATTAATCCGAAAGAACCACAATATCTGAAAGTTGTATGGGGAGTGGGATATAAGGTGGATAAATTAGACTAACAAAGAGAAAGGGAAATCATGAAGGATTCAAAATTATTAAAAATTATTTTTGGAATCGTGTTTTCGATTTCTGTGGCTGTTTTTTTAATTTCAATTGTTTTAATGGATAAAGAAGGAAGTGCCTATGATCTTCTGGCAGGAAAATCTTATGAATCTACATACTCATTTTGGGAACAACTGTTAAACGACACACAAAGTTTAGAAAGCTGTATTACATTTCAGGATAAATATACAGATAATGGGAAATTACAATATAATTTACATATTATACCAGATGTTACAATAAAAGATGCATTAGATAAGATAGAAAAGCAGGATGTAGAAGAGGCGATTAATACATTTTACGAAGAAACTTCAACAGGAAGAAAAAAAGAAGTAGATGGATTTTTAATGAATGAAAATGAAATGGATAAACTTCTTAGTTTTTATTCTGATTATTCGAATTATATACAGAATGTGGGAGAATTAAATAAAGAAAATTCTAATTTTCGTTATTATCTAAGTTGGACAGATAATAAAGGAAAAGAACATATTTTCCAAAATGAGGAATATGCAAAGATTGCGAAATTAAAGGTAAAAATCAAATGGTCAAAGGATTCTGACAAATTTATTGAGCCAAAGATTGAAAATGAAATGAAACAAAATGTATATAGTTCTTCATACGAATTTAATAATTTGGTGGACCATTATAAGATGAGAACTTATAAAATGATAATTGGTGTCGATACACAGTATAAAGCAACAGATGTGTATGCATCAGAAGCAAAAGACTATGAACATGGAAAGCAGATGTATTTAAAAATGTTTTATGGTTCTTTAATCTTATGGATGATTTCTTTAGCAGTTTTAATTATTTCAGCAGGTAATAAAAAAGGAGAAAAAGGAATTCATTTAATCTGGTTTGATAAATGGTTTACTGAAATTGGTTTTATTTGTGGTGTGGTTATGATAGTAATTCCACTTTTTTGCATCTGGTCATTAGGATTAGGGGAATTGAATCTATATGGAAGAATTTTTAAAGAAAGCATTGGAAACTGGAGCTATATGACGATTGGAGAAAAAATATTGATTGCATTTATGGGCTCCATTTCCATTGAAGCGGCGTTATTTAGTTTCTTAAGTCTTGTCCGGAGAATTAAAGCGGGGACTCTCTTTTCTAATACTTTAGTTGTTTTTGTATACCGGAATGTAAGGGATGCAGTAAAAAATCCAAAAAGTAAATTTAAAATTTCTCTTTACATTTTAGGCATCATGCTTTTTTATTTAGTTGTAAATTTTGTCTGGTTTTGTATCACAATGAGACCGGGAAATGGATCTACCGGTTATGCAAAATTATTTATCTTAGGTGAAATCCTGATTCAGCTTCTTACGGTTTCATTTGTACTTAGTTTTTTTAATGGATATGAAAAGGTTTATTTTGGAATTCATAAAATTGCTTCGGGTGATGTGAATTATAAAATTAATGTAAAAAATGTTCCATTACTGAATAAAGAAATTGCAAAAGAAGTCAATAAATTAAGTGATGGTTTAGGAGAAGCTGTGAATTCGAGTGTCAAAAATGAACGCTTAAAAAGTGATCTGATCACGAATGTATCACACGATATTAAAACTCCGCTTACATCCATTATCAATTATGTCGGCCTTTTGAAAAGAGAAAATATAGATAATGAAAAAGCACAGGCTTATATCCGGGTTTTAGAAGAAAAAAGCAATCGATTAAAAAGCCTGACCGAAGATTTAGTAGAAGCTTCTAAGCTTAGTTCAGGTGTGATTAAACTAAATAAGACTAAATTAAATCTAAAAGAATTGATTTATCAGGCAATTGGAGAATTTGAGGAAAAATTTGAAACGAAAAAGTTAAAGCTTGTCTGCAATATGACATCAGAGGATGCCATGATGTCAGGAGATGGACGAAGAGTATGGAGAATATTAGAAAATATTTTTGGGAATGCATGTAAATATTCGTTAGAAGGAACGAGAATTTATGTAGATCTGATGGTGGATCAGGAAACCATATATTTGTCAATTAAGAATGTATCAGCAAATCCTCTGAATTTTGATGCAAGTGAGCTGACAGAACGGTTTATCCGGGGAGATGTTGCAAGAAATACAGAGGGAAGCGGACTTGGTCTTTCAATTGTCAGAAGTCTGGTAGAACTTCATGGTGGAACATTGAATCTGACCTTAGATGGAGATTTGTTTAAAGTCGTAATTGAATTTCAACGAATTAACTAGTATAATAGAATTGCATAGCCTGCAAAAGCATTTGCAGGGATGTTGTAGGAAAGATATTTACCTGACAGCATAGATATGCACAATAAAATACAGTTGGAGGTTGAAAATGGACAATACATTTTCAGAAATGATTGTAAAGGCGAAGCCAACAGACGGAATTTTTATTATGCGAAGCATATGTATGGTATTGTGGCTGTTAGGATTGTTCCTGTGTTTTTTAATACCGATTATTGGTATCGCAGCAGTGATTTTGTTTGGAATTCTGACTTATAAAGTAATTCAGTGGACCTCATTAGAATATGAGTATAGCTTATTTGATGGAAAACTTGATATTGATGCAATTATGGGTCAGAAGAGAAGAAAGAACAAGGCATCTGTAGATTTGAACTCTTGCATGATGGTGGCAAAAGAAACATCGTCAAAACTAGATGCAGTTCGTAATCCCATGTACAAAATAAAAGATTACAGTAAAGGGTTTAAGAATGGAAAGCGATATGAGATAGTCATTGCATTTGGAGATTTAAAACAGAGGATTCTTTTTGAACCGGATGAAAATATGCTTCAGGCAATTAAAACAACAATTCCTGGTAAATTTTTTGAAGACTAGTTCTTTTTTTGAAGAAAAATAAAATGTATTTCTAAAAAAGTGTTTGACAGTTTTCGATAAAATGATTATAATTGAAAAAATATTTATAGAAAAGGAGAGATAAAAAATGGGAAAAATCATAGGTGACGGAATCACATTTGATGACGTTTTATTAGTACCGGCTTATTCGGAAGTTACACCGAACCTGATTGATACTTCTACATATTTAACAAAGAAGATCAAGTTAAACATTCCAATGATGAGTGCAGGAATGGATACTGTAACAGAGCATAGAATGGCTATTGCAATGGCAAGACAGGGTGGAATCGGTATTATCCATAAGAACATGTCAATTGAACAGCAGGCTGAAGAGGTTGACAAAGTGAAGCGTTCAGAGAATGGAGTTATAACAGACCCATTTTACTTATCACCAGAACATACACTAGAAGATGCAAATAATTTAATGGCTAAATTTCGTATTTCCGGTGTTCCAATTACGGAAGTTGGAAGCAAGAAACTAGTAGGAATTATCACAAATCGTGATTTAAAGTTTGAGACAGATTTTACAAAGAAGATTAAAGATTCTATGACATCAGAAGGATTAATTACTGCAAAAGAAGGAATTAGTCTAGAAGAAGCAAAGGATATTCTTGCAAAAGCAAGAAAAGAAAAACTTCCTATTGTGGATGACAATTTCAATTTAAAGGGTCTTATTACAATTAAGGATATTGAGAAACAGATTAAATATCCAGATTCTGCAAAAGATGAGCAGGGAAGATTATTATGTGGTGCTGCAGTTGGAATTACAGCAAATGTTCTTGAACGTGTAAAAGCATTAGTAGAAGCAAAGGTTGATGTTATTGTTGTAGATTCAGCACATGGCCATTCTAAGAATATTCTTGAAACAGTTAAGAGAATTAAAAAAGAATTCCCTGATTTACAGCTGATTGCAGGTAATGTTGCAACAGGTGAAGGTACAAGAGCATTAATCGAAGCTGGTGTTGATGCAGTAAAAGTTGGTATTGGACCAGGTTCTATCTGTACAACACGTATTGTAGCAGGAATTGGTGTTCCTCAGATTACAGCAATTATGGATTCTTATGAAGCTGCTAAGGAATATGGTATTCCTATTATTGCAGATGGTGGTATCAAGTTTAGTGGTGATATGACAAAAGCAATTGCAGCAGGTGCCAACGTATGTATGATGGGATCAATTTTTGCAGGTTGTGATGAGAGTCCTGGAACATTTGAATTATACCAGGGAAGAAAGTATAAAGTATATCGTGGAATGGGATCTATTGCTGCTATGGAGAATGGAAGTAAGGATCGTTATTTCCAGACAGATGCAAAGAAGCTTGTTCCGGAAGGTGTAGAAGGAAGAGTTGCATATAAGGGATCTTGTGAAGATACTGTATTCCAGTTAATTGGTGGATTACGTTCCGGTATGGGATATTGTGGTGCACCAAATGTTGAAACTTTAAAGCAGACAGGAAGATTTGTTAAGATTACAGCTGCTTCTTTAAAAGAGAGTCATCCACATGACATTCACATTACAAAAGAGGCACCAAATTATTCCTTAGATGTATAAGAACTTACATTGGAGGCGTTGGATGAGAAAAAAGATTTATCCGATTGTGATGGCACTTGTGCTTGGAACATCACTGGTATTTACCGGATGTTCAAAATCTGAAAATACAACAAACAATAAAGAAGAGGCATCAAAAAGCGGATATTCATTTCCAAGTGAGATGAAATGGTCTGATTATATTACCTTAGGAGATTATAAAGATTTAAAGGGCGAGAAGACCATTATGACTGTGTCGGATGAAGACGTAGATGACGAAATTACATCAGAACTTACCACACAAAAAGAAGTAAAGAACAGAGCGATAAAAAAAGGCGATACGGTCACGATTGATTATGTTGGAAAGATTGATGGAAAAGAATTTGAAAACGGATCAGAAAAAGACGCAGAACTTGTAGTAGGCGATTATGAATATTTAGAAGATTTAGAAAATGGTTTAGTTGGAGCTAAAAAAGGCGAAACGAAAACGATTCCGGTTACATTTCCAAAAGATTATGGCGATAAAAATCTAAATGGAAAAAAAGCAGAATTTTCCGTAACAATCAAAAAAATCTGTGAAGATCAGGTTGCAAAGTTAACGGAAGATTATGTAAAGCAAAAACTGAATTATAATTCAATCAAGGAATATAAAGCAGCAGTTCGTAAAGAGTTAGAAGAGACAAACGAACAGGAAGCTGTTGCAGCACTTCAGGATGATTTGCTGACAAAGATTGCGGAATCTTCTAAGTTAAATAAGTGTCCAGATGATTTATACAAGCAATTTGAAAAATCAGCCAATGAAGATATCGCAAATGACGCAGAACTTTTTTGCATGTCTACAGAGGATTATAAAAAAGAGTATTATCCAGGTGACGAATTTGAAAAGTATGTAAAAGGGCTTGTGTTAAGACAGTTTATCTATCAGGCAATTGCTGAAAAAGAAAATATAACCTTAACAGATGAAGAATATAAAAGTATGATTCAGGATTTAATCGATGATGATTTAAAGACAGAACAGGAAGTCATTGATTATTATGGAGAATCTGATTTAAAAGAGGAATTTTTAAAGCAGAAGGTTCTTGATTTTGTCTCTGATCATGCAAAGGTTACAGAAAAGTCAGAAGATGATAGTGATGATTCAGAGGATGATTCATCAAATGAGGATACAGAGAATAATACTATAGATGAAGAATAGTAGAATGAATAAGCGTCAGCCGTAAGGCGGCGCTTTTCGTTTCGGTTATGGTGAGTGCATATGGAAGAAAAGAAAAAAACGAAAACATTAAAGCAGAAAAAGCAACAAAAAAAGCAGTTTTTATTTATTGTTCTATTTGGGATTGGAGTTATTTTATTTATTGGAGCTGCCGTTATGCTGATGTCAAAAGATAAAAATGATGGAAGTGAAAACGGAAGTAACTTAAAAAAAGGAACTTTACAGGATCAATATGAATGGCCGGATTTTCAGGTTGATTTATTAAGCATGAATCCATATACACGCTCAGGAAAAGAATTAAAACGTGTAAAAGGGATTGTCGTACATTATACTGCTAATCCGAAAACAAGTGCAAAGCAAAATCGGGATTATTTTGAAGGTTTAGCAAGTAGTCATAAGACAACAGCATCCTGTCATTTTATTATTGGCTTGAACGGAGAAGCATTACAGCTAATTCCTTTAAATGAGATTTCTTACGCTTCTAATAACCGAAATGCTGATACCATATCCATTGAAAATTGCCATAGTGATTCTACAGGAAAATTTAATAAAAAAACATACCAGAAGTTAGTGGAAATGTGTGCATGGCTTTGCTTACGTTATAGTTTGACAAGTGATGATATTATTCGTCATTATGATGTAACAGGGAAATTATGTCCAAAGTATTATGTGGAGCATGAGGACAAATGGGAAGCCTTTAAAAAAGATGTAAGTAAGCAAATGAAAACATATCCGAAAAAGAAACAAGAACAAGAAGAAAAATAATAAGGAAAAGAACCGTAAGGTTCTTTTTTTTTTCGCTTTGCATATATATAGAAAAAGAACATGGAGGTGAAAGATGGAAGATGAGATTTTAAGTTATATGCCATTGCATATTAGAAACAAATTAGAACATCTAAAATTCGATTTTGGACAAGTAAATGAAATTCGGATTCGAATGCAAAGAGCATTAATTTTTCGAATGGGAGAAAAAGAAGTTTATTTGGCAGAAGATAAAATTTCAGACAGGATAGAAGAAGCATATCAAATAAAGAAAAGTGATATGGATGAAATGACAGAATATGTTTTTGGACATTCTAAGTATGCACATAACGAGGAATTAAAACAAGGTTTTCTGACTCTGAAAGGTGGACATAGAATAGGATTTGGAGGGAATGTCATTGTAGAAGAGGATAAAATAAAAGGAATATCTGAGATTACATGTATGAATATTCGAATTGCACATGAAATAAAGGGGTGTACGAAACAAATTCTACCCTATCTTATTAGAAAAGGCAGAATTGAAAATACAATGATCATTTCACCACCCGGACTTGGAAAAACAACAGTTTTAAGAGATTTAATTCGTTTTATCAGCAATGGACAGGCAGGAATAAAAGGCAAAAATGTTACGGTAATTGATGAAAGGAGTGAGATTGCGTCTTGTTATCAGGGAATCCCCATGAATGACGTGGGATGCAGAACGGATGTGCTAGATAAATGTCCAAAAGCAAGGGGCATACAAATGGCAATTCGAAGTCTTGCTCCAGATGTGATTGCTGTAGATGAAATTGGTGGACAGGAAGATGTAGATGCAATTTGCAATGCAGCACACTGCGGGTGCAGTATTCTTGCTACCATGCATGGAAAAAATATGGATGATATAAAAGGAAAAACAGAAATAAAAGAATTGATCAGACAAAATTTATTTCAACATTTTATTGTGATTTTAGAGAGGGGAAAATATGAATGTATATAAGAAAATGGGAATGATATTTTTGATTTTTTTCTGTACCTGGGTCGGATTTTCTAAGGCTCTGGATTTGAAAAAAAGACGAAACTGTCTGGAATGTTTTGATCGTGTTTTATTATTACTGAGAGGAGAAATTGAATTTGAGATAAATGGACTGCCAGAGATTTTTTTAAGGCTTGGGAAAAAGAATCTTTTTGAATTTACAGAAATACTAGATCATATTGGAAGACGTCTTATGCAGTGTAAAAATGAACGAATTGGAGAAATATGGAAGCAGGAAATAAGCAAAAAAAACTGGAAATATCTGAAGGAAGAAGATATTCATTTGATAAAAGCTGTGGGGGATGATTTGGGGTGTACGGATAAAAAAATGCAGATTGCAATTTTAGATCTGCATAGAAAGCGATTGCAGGAACAGATAGGAAATGCAAGACAATGTGAAGAAGCAAATAAGAAAGTATATAGGGGAATGGGGCTGATAGCAGGTCTTTTTCTTGCAATTTTAGTCTGGTAATTAAAAGACAATAGGAAATTGATATAAAGGGGAGACGCATGGAAATTACATTGTTATTTAAAATAGCAGCAGTTGGAATTATCGTATCTGTTATGGCACAAATTCTTAAGCACAGTGGGAGAGATGAACATGCATTTCTGGTAGGGCTGGCAGGACTTTTAATGGTGTTGTATTGGATTGTACCATATATCTATGAACTTTTTGAGACAATGAAAAGTCTGTTTTCATTGTAAGAGGAGGAAAAATGGGAATTGTTTCAATTGGAATGATAGGAGTGTTAAGTGTATTTTTAGCTATTTTTTTTAAAAATACGAGGGCAGAATACAGTTTGTTGATTAGTTTTGGAGCATGTCTTTTTATTTTGTTATATGGAATTGGAAAATTACAAATCGTTATGGAAGAAATTACGAAAATTGCAGAACAGATTCATGTGCAGGGATCCTATATAAAAATTTTATTAAAAATTGTTGGAATTACTTACGTATCTCAAATTGCAGGAGATTTATGCGAGGATGCCGGATTTCATGCCATTTCAGGTGAAATACAGATTTTTGGAAAATTATCTATTCTAGTGATTAGTCTGCCAATTGTTTTAACGTTGATGAATACGATTATAGGATTTTTAGAATGAGATGGGTTAGTGAGATGAAAAAATTAATTGTTATGGTATTCATTGGAATTATTTTCAGTATTACTTGTTTTACGGAAAGTGCTTTTGCTATTGAAAGAGAGGATAATACGACGGATAAAAAGGTATTAGAAGAGATAGAAAAACAAATGGATACATATGATTTTCAACAAATGGATACATTTTTGAACCAGAATGCAGAAAAGCCGATTCGTTTCGTTGATGTATGGAAAGGCCTGTTTCAAAATAACACAAAAGAGCAATCGAAAAGCATATTTCAATTTTTAAAAAAACATATTATGGGTGAAATAAATTACCAGAGAGGGTTATTAGTAAAGGTTGCAGCAATAGCAGTAATCAGTGCAGTTTTTTCGACATTTGCCATTACTTTTAAGAATCAGCAGATGAATCAGACGGCTTTTTTTGTAACATATCTGATGCTTTCGGTAACACTGATTCAGACTTTTCGTATGATGGAACAGATTGCACAGATGTTATTAGAAAGAATATGTGAATTTATGAATGCGTTTTTGCCATCATTTGCGATTGCGTTAGGAGTGAGTGCAGGCTCACAGACAGCAATTGGAATTTATGGAATTGTACTTTATGCTATATCCATCATACAATTTATCATGTTAAAAGTCATGCTTCCGATGATAGAATTATATGTTTTATTATCCTTAATAAATTGTATCAGCAAGGAGGACATGTTTTCCAGGGCAGTACAACTTTTAGAGACTTTGATTCGATGGGGAAACCGAACATTATTTGCAGCTATCATAGGAATTAATATTGTAAAAAACATGATTTTACCATCCGTTGATTTTATGAAAAATTCAATGGCTCAAAAGATAGTTTCTGTGATTCCAGGAGTAGGAGATGGAGTGGAAGGTGTCACAGGAATCATGTTAGGAACAGGGAAAATTATAAAAAATACAATGGGAACAGCAGCACTTATCGTTTTAATTTTTATTTGCATAATCCCTATTATAAAGATTTTAGTATGTACTTTTTTATATCAGCTGTTATCTGCTGTACTTCAGCCAATTACAGATCGTAGAATTCAAAAGGCCATACACAGTATCTCAGCAGGAGGCACACTTTTATTTCAATCAATGATGATGGTAGTATTGCTTTTTGTCATTGCTATTGCAATTGCCTGTGTTGCAACAAATCTTACTTAAAAGCATAGGAGGAAACGTGATTGCGTATATAAAAAATATCATAATATTTGTGTTGTTTTTATCTATTTTAGAAGAATTAATACTAAATCAGGAATACAAAAAATATGTCCGTTTTTTTGCAGGTCTTATTTTTATTTTAATTGTATTAAATCCGCTTTCTTCCTTTCAGGGGATTGAGGATGAAATAGACAATTATTTTGAAGAAAAAAGTGAGCAGATAGAAGAGGGAGATTTGCAGAAGCAGGTAGATCAGGTGGTGAAGCAGAAGATATCATCTGCTTATCAGAATTATACAGAAAAGGAAATAGAAAATTCAATCAGAAAAATGGGGAAAAAAGATATAAAAGTTGAAGTAAGACAAGGGGAAGATGAAAAAATAGAGGAGGTAGAGATTTATTTAAAAGAAAAGGAACAAAACCAGGCGGATATAGAAAAAATAAAAAAATATGTGAATGAAGTCTATCAGGTAGAGTTAGAACATATACATATCACTATAATGAGGTGAAATATGGAGGGTCAGTCAAAGTATAGAAAAATTATAAACGAAATCGGAAAAGAAAAAATAATATTATTAAGTCTGGCAGTGCTGCTTCTGCTTTTCTGTCAGATTCCATGGGGAAAGAATAAAAAAAATACAGTAGAACCAAATACGAAGGAAAAGGTAGCACAAAATACAGAATTGTCAGAATGTCAGTTAGAAGAACGATTAGAAAAAACGTTATCAAATATGGAGGGGGCAGGAAAAACAAAGGTATTAATTACATTTCAAAGTTCAGCAGAAAATATCATAAAAGAAGATGTGGAATATGAAAAAAATCAGAGTGAGGAGGAAAATTTATCAGGTGGGAAAAAAACATCACAGGATATAAAAAATAAAAAAGATACTGTTTATGAAACCAATGCAGAAGGAAAAAATGTACCATACATAATCAAGAAAATCAGTCCTAAAATTGAAGGGGTTGCAGTGATTGCAGAAGGAGGAAACCGACCGGAAGTGGCTGAAAAAATGAAGGAAGTCGTTTCAGCGGTATTAGACGTAGAGGCACATAAGATTTCAATTGTGAAAATGAAATAACAAGTACTTGGGCAGCTTTTCGTATTTATTATAAAAGGAGTGAATCTGTTATGAAAAAAATATTTCGTAAAAATCAAATTATTGTAACTACATTGGCGTTTATGATTGCAGTAGCAGGATATTTGAGTTATTCAGAAAAAAACATCAATAAAAAAACAACACAGATGGAAACAACGGCGGAGACGAAGGAGGCAGCAAGTGAAGATGCAGGAGAAGCAGTACTTGTAAACGGACAGACCTTTGCAGCACAGGCAAAATTAAACCGGGAACAGGTTCGGGCAAAAAACAAAGAAGCATTATTAAAGATTATTGATAACAATGAACTTGGGGAAAATGCAAAGGCAGATGCTATTTCTAAAATGGTAAAATTAACAGAAAACAGTGAAAAAGAAAGTGCTATTGAAACAATGCTTGCAGCAAAAGGATTTGAAAATTCTGTTGTAACCATTGCAGAAGAAAAAGCAGATGTTACAGTGGCTATGCCAAATATTACTGAGGCACAGAGAGCACAGATTGAAGATGTTGTAAAAAGAAAAGGTAATTTTGAAGCAAAAAATATTGTCATTACACCAATGAGTCAGGCAGAACAGGTGATAGAAAAAGAGGAAGAAACAGAGACGAAAGAAGAGAAGACAGAGGAAAATTCAGAAAAAAATAATACATCAGAACAGGCAGAGACAGAGACAAAATAAACGAAATGCTTGCAATTATGCACATGTTTGGTATAATGATTTCATAAGTCAATTAAACTATCATTCTATAGGAGGTACGATTGTGGAAGAGGTAAGGAACACATATAAGATATATGAGGGTGAGAATATCGGAGAGGTGCAGATTGCAGATGATGTAGTTGCTATTATCGCCGGCCTTGCAGCTATGGAAGTAGAAGGTGTTGCGTCTATGGCAGGGAATATTACAAGCGAATTAATTTCAAAGCTTGGAATGAAGAATCTGTCAAAAGGTGTAAGCATAAAAGTAGAGGATGGAACAGTTGCAGTAGATTTAAGATTGAATCTTGATTATAAAGTAAATATTGTAGATGTTTCCTCTAAAGTTCAGGAAAAGGTTAAGAACGCAATTGAGAATATGACGGGACTTAAAGTTGCATGTGTGAATGTTAGTATTGCTAGTATCAATGTGGAAAAGTAATGGAAAGGGCTGTTGCATGATAGAAGTGTAACAGCCTTTTCAAAAGAAAAAGAAAGGCTGTTTTCAATACAGAAGTGAGGAATAGAATGACACGTAGAGAATTAAGAGATCATATATTTAAATTATTATTTATAAACGAGTTTTATGAAAAGACAGAATTTTTTGAACAAATGAATCTGTATTTAGAAGAGATGGAAGATTTAGAAGAAAAAGACCGGGAATATATCTGGGATAAAACAAAGGCTATCGTTGATCAGAGAGATGAAATTGATCAGATGATTACGGATTCCATAACAGGATGGACCATTGACCGTATGGGAAAAGCAGAGCTTGCTATTATCCGTCTGGCTTATTACGAGATGAAGTATGATGATTCTGTCCCACAGACAGTTGCAATCAACGAGGCAGTAGAATTAGCAAAAAGATATGGACAGGAATCATCAGGTTCATTTGTAAATGGTGTTTTAGCGAAGCTGGTGTAGAATGAGTAGTGTTTATTCGGTTTCCCAGATTAGTTTCTATATAAAGAATATGTTTGATATGGATTTTGCCTTGAATTCAGTATATGTAAAAGGAGAAGTTAGTAACTGTAAATATCATTCTACGGGCCATATTTATTTTTCAATAAAAGATAAAGATGCAGTATTGCAGTCTGTCATGTTTAAAAGTTATCGAAGCAAGGGATTGCAGTTTCAGCTGAAAGAAGGACAGAAGGTTATTGTATTTGGACGTATTTCAACTTATGAACGTAGTGGAAGTTATCAGATGTATGCAACCGAAATTGTTTTAGATGGTACCGGAGCACTCTATCAAAGGTATGAGCAGCTAAAGCAGGAACTAGAAGAGATGGGCTATTTTGCAGAGGAATACAAGAGACCACTTCCTAGATTCGCACAAAAAATCGGGGTTGTGACAGCAAAGACAGGAGCCGCTATACAGGATATCTGTAATATTTCAAAAAGAAGGAATCCGTATGTGCAGCTATATCTATACCCGGCAACCGTACAGGGAGATGGTGCGGCAAGAACTATTGTATCAGGAATCCGATGCTTAGATGAAATGGGACTTGATGTGATTATTGTTGGTCGTGGCGGAGGATCCATAGAAGATTTATGGGCCTTTAATGAAGAAGAAGTGGCAAAGGCAATCTTTGAAGCAGATACTCCGATTATTAGTGCTGTAGGACATGAGGTTGATTTTACAATTGCAGATTACGTTGCAGATATGAGAGCACCAACACCTTCGGCAGCAGCAGAACTTGCTGTGTTTGATTATCAGAATTTTGAACAGAATATGAATGATAAAAGAAAATATATGTTTGACTGGATGATTCATATTTTAAATCAGAATAAAATGCGTCTTCAGATGCAGGAGAAACAGTTAAAATTTGTCAGTCCGGCCAATCAGATTCAAATGAAAAGAATGTATGCTGCAGATCTTTATGACCGGTTAGAGAGTAAAATGCAACAAAAAGTTCAGATACGGAAACATCAGTTAGAGTTGTTGTGCGAAAAATTATCTGCTTTATCTCCATTAGATAAGATTCGGAAAGGATATGGTTATATCACAGATCAGAATGGAAAATCAATTAAGAGTGTCAGTCAGACGAAAGAGGGAAAAGAGATTTATATTCAATTGAGTGATGGACGGATTAAAGCAAAAACCATATTGATAGAACAGGAGGAACATTAGATGGAGAATACAAGGGATACATTAGAGAGTAATTTTGAACAAGTGGAGTTGCTTCTTCAAAAGATGGAACAAGAGGATACTTCTCTTGAAGAATCTTTTAAGCTTTACGATGAAGGAATGAAGTTAATAAAAAAATGTAATGATAAAATTGACAAAATTGAAAAAGACATCATTTTAATTGAAAAAGGGGAAGATAATCATGAACTTTAAAGAAGAATTAGAGCTTAAAAGAGAAGAAGTAGATAAATTCATCATGAATCTTCTGCCTGATTCAAACGGATTTGAGTCAACTTTGATTGCACCAATGAATTATAATATGTTAGTAGGTGGAAAAAGAATTCGGCCTATCCTGATGAAAGAAACATATCATTTATTTCAGCAGACAGGAGAGGATATTTTATATTTTGCAGCGGCTATGGAATTGATTCATACTTCTTCGCTGGTACATGATGATTTGCCGGCAATTGATAATGATGAATATCGAAGAGGTCAGAAGACGTGTCATGCTAAATTTGGAGAAGATATGGCAGTATTAGCAGGTGATGGATTGCTGAATTATGCTTATGAGATACTTGCCATGGGGATGCAGAAGGCTAAGGATATTCATTTATATGCAAAAGCATTTCAGGTTTTGTCTCATAAAGCGGGTGTGTTTGGTATGCTTGGTGGACAAACAAAGGATGTTGCAATGACAGGAAAAAAGATAGATCGAGATACGCTTATGTTTATTCATGAGAGAAAAACAGGAGCGTTGATTGAGGCATCTATGATGTGTGGAGCAATTTTAGCAGGAGCATCGGAAGAACATATAAAAAAAATAGAAAAAATTGCTTCTAATATCGGACTAGCATTCCAGATACGTGATGATATCCTGGATTTAATCAGTACATCAGAAGAATTAGGAAAGCCGGTAAAGAGTGATGTTAAAAATCATAAAACAACCTATGTGACTGAGTTTGGCATGGAAAAAGCCTGTCAGGATGTTGATGAGTTGTCTAGAAGTGCAATAGAGTTATTGCATACGATTCCGTATGAAAATAAATTTTTAGAAGAATTGATTCTTTTCCTCGTTCTAAGAAAAAAGTAAGAGAGTGAAGATACAAAGAGGTTTAAAATGGTTTTAGATAAAATAAAGAAAGCAAATGATATAAAAAAAATAGATCCCTCAGAATATGCCAGACTTGCGGAAGAAATCAGACAATTTCTTATAGAAAAAATTAGTGTTCGCGGAGGACATTTAGCTTCGAATTTAGGTGTAGTGGAATTAACGATGGCACTGCATCTGGTTTTGGATTTTCCGGCAGATAAATTAGTATGGGATGTAGGACATCAGGCCTATACGCATAAAATTCTAAGTGGAAGAAAAGATGAGTTTGATTCTCTTAGAATTTATGGAGGAATGAGCGGATTTCCCAAACGGAGAGAAAGCAATTGCGATTGTTTTGATACCGGCCATAGTTCAACTTCTATTTCTGCCGGACTTGGAATTGTTAGTGGGAAAATGATTCAAAATGACCCAAGTAAAGTGATTTCAGTAATTGGAGACGGATCACTGACCGGTGGAATGGCATTAGAAGCGTTAAATAATGTTGCAGCATTAAAGAGAAATTTTATTATCATACTAAATGACAATAATATGTCCATCTCAGAAAATGTAGGTGGACTTTCCACATATTTAACAAGTATGCGTGCCGGCGGGAAGTATAACGGGTTAAAAAATGATGTGGTTTCTACTTTAGAGAAAATTCCCAATGTTGGAGAACGACTGATTCGGAATATAAAAAAAGCAAAGAGCAGTATTAAACAAATGGTCATTCCGGGAATGTATTTTGAAGATTTAGGGATTACTTATTTAGGACCGGTAGATGGACATGATATTCAGGCAATGGTTCGGTTATTTCAGGAAGCGAAACAACTGAATCATCCTTGCATTATTCATGTTATTACAAAAAAAGGAAAAGGATATCCATATGCTGAAAAGTATCCATCTAGATTTCACAGTATCGCTCCTTTTGACCGGGCAACCGGTAAAGTATTAGAGCAGAAGAAAAAACCAACTTATACAGATGTTGTGGCAACTACCTTATTGAGATTAGGAAAAGAGCATACAGATGTTGTAGCAATTACGGCAGCTATGCCGGATGGGACAGGGTTAAAGCCTTTTAGTAAAGAATTTCCGGAGCGTTTTTTTGATGTAGGAATCGCAGAAGAACATGCAGTTACCTTTGCAGCAGGATTGTCGACCACAGGACTTCGCCCTTATGTAGCAATCTATTCTTCTTTCCTGCAGCGGGCATATGATCAGATTTTACATGATGTCTGTATTCAGGATTTACCGGTTACTTTTTTAATTGACAGAGCCGGACTTGTTGGCGGGGATGGAGAAACACATCAGGGTATTTTTGATTTATCATTTCTTTCCTGTATTCCGAACATGAATATTTTAGCACCGAAGAACAAATATGAATTATATGATGCTATTCAGTTTTCTTATTTATTTGAACATCCTTTGGCAATTCGCTATCCAAGAGGAGAAGCATATGATGGTTTAAGAGAATTTCGGCAGCCAATAGAGTTAGGGAAAAGTGAAGTATTATTTAAAGAGAAGGATATTGTAATTTTTGCTGTTGGGAATATGGTAAAAGATGCATTAAAACTTAGAGAAAGACTGAAAGAAAAAGACTATCATGTTTCTTTGGTAAATGTTCGCTTTGTAAAACCAATCGATGAGGAATTGATTGAAAAAATGATTGGCAGCCATAAGTTATTAGTAACCATTGAAGAAAATGTAATCAACGGGTCTTATGGAGAAAAAGTAATCCGATTTGTTTCAAAAAGGAAAACAAATTGCAGAGTACTAAATATTGCAATTCCAAATCTATATGTAGAACATGGAACGATTGATGTTTTGCGAAAAGAAACAGGAATGTCATTAGAACAAATGGAAGAAAAAATAGAACGTGCAATGAGAGAAATAGCAGAGGAATAAAAGATGAAAAAAGAAAGACTTGATGTTATGATGGTGCAAAGAGGATTAGCAGCATCAAGAGAAAAAGCAAAAGCAATTATTATGAGTGGAGATGTATTTGTTGAAAATCAAAGAGAAGATAAGGCAGGTACAACATTTCCAGAAAACGTTACAATAGAAGTGAGAGGGAATACCTTACCTTATGTAAGCAGAGGAGGGCTAAAATTAGCAAAAGCCATTTCAAATTTTGGAGTTTGTGTAGACCATAAAATCTGTATGGATGTAGGTGCTTCAACGGGGGGATTTACAGACTGTATGCTTCAAAATGGAGCAATAAAAGTATATTCTGTAGATGTAGGACATGGACAGTTAGACTGGAAATTAAGAAATGATGAGCGTGTAATCTGTATGGAGAAAACAAATATCAGATATGTGACAAGAGAAGATATTGCAGATGATATTGAATTTGCATCAATTGATGTATCTTTTATATCTCTTACAAAAGTTCTTTTGCCGGTTCGTAATTTGTTGACGAAAGATGGACAGATTGTCTGTCTGATTAAACCCCAGTTTGAAGCCGGAAGGGAAAAAGTAGGGAAAAAAGGAGTTGTTCGTGATAAATCAGTCCATAAAGAAGTGATTGAGATGGTAATTGCATTTGCAAAATCAATTCATTTTGAGATTCTGAATCTTGATTTTTCACCAATTAAGGGACCAGAAGGAAATATCGAATATTTGCTCTATCTTCAAAAAAGAGAAGAAGATTTTTTAGATGAGTCAGAAAATATGGTGTCTATCCAGAAGATTGTAGACCGGGCACATGAAACATTATAATACAGGAAATTAACCTGGGATGGAGGAACGGATGAAACATTTTTTCGTAGTTGCTAATTATGAAAAAGATAAAGATTTTCTGATAAGTAAAAGAATTCAACAATATTTAGAAAATCGGGGATGTATCTGTCAGGTATCTATGAATTCGAATATGGCAAAGCAGAAAGAATATCAATATACATGTCCGGACAAGGTTCCAGACCACACAGAATGTATCATTGTATTAGGAGGAGATGGAACATTACTTCAGGCAGCAAGAGATTTGGCACAGAAGAGAATTCCTTTTATTGGAGTTAATTATGGAAAACTCGGGTATCTGGCGGAAATTGACAAAGAACATATTGAGGAGACTTTAGAAAAACTGATAAATGATGAATACACCATCGAAAGCCGGATGATGCTAGAAGCAAGCATTGTAAGGAACGGAAAGGAAATTGCTTTTGATGTTGCACTAAATGATATTGTAATCAATCGAAGCGGAATGCTGCAGGTAATGAATTACAGAGTTTTTGTCAATCAAAAACCATTAAGTCAGTATACAGCGGAT
Organism: uncultured Lachnospiraceae bacterium; assembly: GCA_934339365.1. Lineage (GTDB taxonomy): Bacteria > Bacillota > Clostridia > Lachnospirales > Lachnospiraceae > UBA3212. The sequence continues at coordinate 100,823 of CAKRHW010000002.1, forward strand.
GGAATGATTATATCTACACCAACAGGCTCGACGGCATATAATTTATCAGCAGGAGGTCCTATTGTTGAACCAGGAGCATCTCTGATTGTTATGACGCCAATTTGTCCGCACACGTTAAATACCAGGAGTATTATTCTTTCAGATGAAGATGAAATCACAATAGAAATATTACAGGGAAGAGGATTAGAAGCTGATAAAATGGTAACATTTGATGGAGATAAATTCGTAACATTACAAGTACATGATCAGGTTCATATACGAAAATCCAAGAAAAAAACAGATACAATTAAGATTACAAATATGAGTTTTTTAGAAGTATTGCAGTCTAAAATGGGAAACTAATCAAAGAATAGTTCGCAAAGAGAGGGATCACATGAAAAGTACGAGGCATAGAAAAATATTAGAACTGATTGGACAACATGAAATAGAAACGCAGGAAGAGTTAGCAAAGTGGCTGAATCAGGCAGGATATAATGTTACTCAGGCGACAGTTTCAAGAGATATCAGACAGTTACAATTAACAAAGATTGCGACAAAAAATGGAAGACAAAAATATGCCGTAGTTGAGACAAAAGAAACTATGATTGATGACAGACATTATAGAATTTTACACGATTGTATTATATCAATTGATACAGCGATGAATCAGCTTGTGATTAAAACATCAACTGGTATGGCTATGGCAGTAGGTGCAGCATTAGATGCAATTGAGTTAGAAGAGATGATGGGGTGTATCGCAGGGGATGATACGATTTTATGCATTGCAAAAAACGAAAAAAATGCTTTGAAATTATTAGAGCGATTAAAAGCAGCAATGCAGTAAAAGATAGAAACAAATGAAAGAATTGAATGAGAAATGGAGGAAAGATTGTTACAGAATTTACATGTAAAAAATCTTGCATTGATAAAAGAAGCAGATGTGGATTTTAAAGATGGATTAAATATTTTAACAGGTGAAACAGGAGCAGGAAAATCGATTATTATCGGTTCCGTCAGTATTGCATTAGGACAAAAAATCCCAAAAGATATTGTAAGGAAAGATGCAAATTTTGGATTAGTGGAGCTGATATTTTCCATGGGGGAAAAAGAAAAGCAGATTTTAAAAGAAAATGATTTGAATTATGAAGAAGAAAATTTAATCATTTCCAGAAAAATTACAAATGGAAGAAGTACCATAAAAATTAATGGGGAGACAGTTACACTTGCGGTTTTAAAAAATGTGAGTAAACATTTAATTGATATTCATGGACAGCATGATCATCAGTCTTTATTATATGAAACAAAGCATTTAGAAATATTAGATGAATATGCAACAGAGAAACTTGAAAAAATAAAAAATGAAGTAAAACAATTATACAAACAGTACACCCTTTTAAAAAAAGAATGGAATGAATTTGAAATGGACGAAGAAGAACGTCTTAGACAAGTAGACTTTTTACAATTTGAAATTCAGGAGATAGAAGATGCGAATCTAAAAGAGGGAGAAGACACAGAAGTAGAAGAATTATTTAAGAAAATGTCTGGAGCAAAAAAGACAGTAGAGGCGTTATCAGAAGCATATGGAATTTTAGAAAATGAGGATGCAGGAATTAGTGATTTAATTGGCAGGGCAATTCGTGCAGTAAGTTCTGTTTCGGAATCGGATGGAATCAAAGATATTTATGCACAGCTGTTAGACATAGAATCCTTAATCAAGGATGCTGCATTAGAGATGGATCGTTATATTTCAGACTTAGATTTTGATGAGCAGCAGGTTTATGAAACCGAACAAAGACTCGATACGATTAATAAGTTAAAAAGTAAATATGGACAGACGATACAGGCAATCATGCAATATAAGCAGGAAAAAGAAGAGAAACTGCAAAAATTAATCGAATATGATCAGAGAAAAAAAGAGAGTGAAAAAGAAATAGAGTCTGTAAAAGAAAAACTCTTAGAAAAAAGTGAACAACTGTCTGGTTTAAGGAAAGAAGCAGCAAAAGAATTAGAAAAAAATATCATTGATTCTTTGAAAGAATTGAATTTTTTAGATGTAAAATTTCAAATTGCTTTTCAAAAAAAGGATCATTTTACAGAAGATGGTATGGATGCTGTTTCCTTTCAAATATCGACAAACCCGGGGGAAACGCTAAAACCATTAAGTAAAGTTGCATCAGGCGGAGAATTGTCAAGAATTATGCTTGCAATTAAAACAATTTTAGCAAAAGTTGATCAGGTACATACATTGATTTTTGATGAGATTGATACCGGTATTAGCGGAAGGACGGCACAGGCTGTAGCTGAAAAATTAGGAAGATTGGCAAAACATTGTCAGATTATCTGCATTACCCATTTGCCACAAATAGCAGCAATGGCAGATAAGCATTTTTTGATTGAAAAAAATACAGACCATAAGGAAACTATAACAAAAATTGAGCCACTTTCAAATAAGCAGAGAGTAGAGGAAATGGCAAGAATTTTAGGTGGGGCACAAATTACAGATGCTGTGAGAAAACATGCGAAGGAAATGCTATTATTGGCAGAACAGGTTAAAAGTTGACAGGTTTAAAATTAGGATAAAACATATACTAAAGAAGGATACAAAATGTATTCTTCTTTTTTTAATACCAGTGGATATGAAAAATTTAAGAATTCATTTTAATACAATTATATGTGTATTGAGTCATGTATCCGGAGAAGAATAGAACAAAACGTTCTAAAAACTAGAAAGGGGACCTAAACTATGCAAAAATTGTCGAATAGCAAGAAAAAATATAGAAAATTTCTTGTCTGGTTACTTGTTGTAGATGTTTTGGGTAGTGTTCTTTTTGCTTTTTACTACAAATATCGAAAAATTCCAGATGAAATATGCGCATTTCCAGATGATGAACATACCAGGGGACAATATCAGATTAATGCAGACTTTTTCGGAGTTGGTTTTAAAACGGTAACGGTTTCTGTTGTAGAACAACAAGAGGTAATACCTTGTGGAAATCCTATTGGTCTTTACTTAAGAACAAATGGGATTATGGTAATTGGAACAGGACAGGTTGCATTAAAAGATGGAGGAAAAAGTAATCCTTCGTATCAAATTATAAAACCCGGCGATTATATAAAGGAAGTGAATGGCGAAAAAGTAGATAATAAATTAAAATTATCCTATTTAATAGAAAAAAATAAAGACAAAAAAGCGGAATTGAAACTGAATAGAAATGGAGAAGAAATAAAGGTTTGTGTAAAACCTGTTATGGGAAAAGATGGAAAGTATAAAGCAGGAATATGGGTTAGAGATGACTCTCAGGGGATTGGAACGTTGACATATTTAACAAAGGATGGTCAATATGGTGCTTTAGGACATGGAATTAGTGATGTAGATACAGAACAATTGTTAAAAAGCGAGAATGGAGCGTTGTATCGTGCGAATATCTGGGGAATCACGAAGGGAAAAAAGAATCTTCCCGGAGGACTTTGCGGTAATATTATTTATGATAAAGCAAATGAGATAGGAACTATCCGATGTAATAATGAGCAGGGAATTTATGGTGAGGCAAATGATAAATTAAAAGAAATGTGTCAGTTTCCGGCTATGAAAGTCGGATTAAAAAATGAAGTTGTGACAGGAAAAGCAAAAATCCGATCTATGGTTAGCGGGAAAATAGAAGAATATGAAATTGAGATATTAAAAGCGGATATAGCAAGTAATGATTTAAATCGTGGAATGGTTATTCAGGTAACGGATCCGAGATTATTAAAACAAACCAATGGGATTGTACAGGGAATGAGTGGAAGTCCAATCATTCAGAATGGAAAAATTATAGGTGCGGTTACACATGTATTTGTGAAAGATTCGACAAAGGGATATGGCATTTTTATTGAAAATATGCTACGAAATACGAGCAAAAAATAAGAATACGGAAAAGAAAAAAGTACCAGAAAAATGAGTATTCATGATGAATGTCGAGACATGCGACGGAATCTGCTTGCATGTAGAAAATAAAAAACCTATAATGTGATTTACAAAATAAAGGAGGAGAAAAAAATGGGAACAATAAATGTAGCAATTGCAGATGATAATGACAGAATCCTGCAGAATTTAGAGGAAATTTTAGAATCGGATAAAGATATTAATTTTGTAGGAAAAGCAAAAAATGGAGAAGAAGCATTTGAATTAATCAAAAATGTAAAACCTGATGTCATGTTAATGGATTTGATTATGCCAAAAATGGATGGGTTATCTGTAATTGATAAGGTAAATAGAGAGATTGATTCTAAAAGCAGACCGACATTTTTTGCCTTGTCAGCAATTGGAAATGAAAGCATCGTGGAAGATGCTTTCTCTTTAGGTTTTAAATATTATATTATGAAACCATTCAATCAGGAAATGATTTTAAATAAAGTGAAAAATTATAAAGGTGGAATTCACAGAAAAAATATGGAGGGAAAAAGGGTCAATCCGTATGAGAATCAGTCAGAATATATAGAAAGAAACTTAGAAAATGATGTGACAGAAATTATACATGAATTAGGTGTACCGGCACATATTAAGGGATATCATTATTTAAGAGATGCCATTATTTTATCGGTAAATGATGGAGAAGTTTTGCATTCTATTACAAAAATTCTTTATCCGACCGTAGCAAAGATGCATCAGACAACAGCAAGCAGAGTCGAACGTGCAATCAGACATGCAATAGAAGTTGCATGGGGAAGAGGGAAAATGGATACTATTGAAGAAATGTTTGGTTATACAATCAATACTTGCAAGGGGAAACCGACAAATTCTGAATTTATTGCTTTGATTGCTGATAAAATCAGATTAGAATATAAAAATAAGTAGAGAAAAAAGTAAAATAATACACAAATAGAACAAAAAAAGAAAACAAAATCATAGATACTACTTTAAAATATCCTCAATTTAAGGTATAATTTAGATAATCTAGTAGGAGGGGATGCTCCTTAGTAAACGAGAATGACAGAATGGAGGATTAAATATGAAGAAAGTATTATTTGTAACATCAGAATGTGTACCATTCATAAAAACAGGAGGACTTGCTGACGTGGCAGGATCCCTGCCGAAGTGTTTTGATAAGGATAAAATAGACTGTAGAGTCATTCTTCCTAAGTATTTATGCATGGAACAGAAATGGAAAGATCAGTTAGAGTACATAGATCATTTTTACATGGATTTTTATGGTGCAAGCCGATACGTAGGTATTTTAACCACGCAATTAGATGGAGTTACCTTTTATTTTATTGATAATGAATTTTATTTTTCAGGTTCTAGACCATATGGCGATCCACTTTGGGATATTGAGAAGTTTGTATTCTTTTCAAGAGCTGCATTATCTGCACTCCCGGTAATTGGATTCCAGCCGGATATTGTACACTGTCATGACTGGCAGACAGGAATTGTTCCGGTATATCTGAAGGATAGTTTTCGTGGCGGAGAATTTTTTGCAAATATGAAGTCTGTTATGACAATTCATAATTTAAAATTCCAGGGGGTATGGGATTATAAAAAGATTCAACAGATTACGGGATTATCAGATTATTATTTTGTACCGGATAAAATAAAAGATTTTGAAAATGGAAATCTGTTAAAGGCTGGAATTGTGTATGCAGATAAGGTAACTACTGTAAGTGAGACTTATGCACAAGAGATTAAGATGCCATTTTATGGGGAAGGGCTGGATGGACTGATGCGTGCAAGAAGTAATGCACTACAGGGAATTCTAAATGGAATTGATTATCAGACATATAACCCGGAGACTGACCCATATATTGAGAAAAAATATAATGTGGATAATTTTAGAAAGGAAAAAGTAAAAAATAAACGTGCACTGCAGCAGGCGTTAGGGCTTGAAGTAAATGATAAAAAGATGATGATTGGCTTAGTGTCTCGTCTGACTGACCAGAAGGGACTTGATTTAGTGGAATGCGTTATGGACGAACTGTGCCAGGATAGTATTCAGTTTGTTGTTCTAGGAACAGGCGAAGAAAGATATGAGAATATGTTTCGTCATTTCGATTGGAAATATGGAAATAGTGTTTCTGCACAGATTTATTATTCAGAGGAGATGTCTCATAAAATCTATGCAGCATGTGATGCGTTCTTAATGCCATCGTTGTTTGAGCCATGCGGATTAAGCCAGCTCATGGCTTTGCGTTACGGAGCAGTTCCAATTGTACGTGAGACAGGTGGATTAAAGGATACAGTCTGGCCATATAATGAATATGAAGGTACGGGAACCGGATTTAGTTTTGCAAATTATAATGCACATGAGATGCTTGCAACGATTCGTTATGCCGAAAAAATCTATTATGACCGGAAAAGAGAATGGAATCGTATTGTAGACCGCGGAATGGAAGCTGATTTTTCATGGCATAATTCAGCTAAAAAATATGAAGAACTTTATGAGAACCTGTAATGCTATATTTAATTTTGACAAGAGAGTAAATTTTAAGAATCTATTAATATTATTAAGATCTTCGTCCTGGTGTTGACAATGACAGATTGCCTGGTATAGAATAAAAGTATAGATTTGATACATGGGGTTTATATGCAAATAATAGGAATCAGTACATACAGCATCTGATTCTATGGAGGAGAAGAATGTCTGATACAGATATCATAATGTCCAATGTGGAAAGAATAAAATTAAAAAAAGATATTATAAGCAGGCTTAAAAAAGAGCCATGGTTGTCACATGAAGAATGTGTAACAGATAAGGAATATTTAGAATGTGTATATGATTTATTATCACATCCTAAGTGTCAACAGATGAATTTATACTTACAACATGGGAATACAACAACATTGCAACACTGTATTCGAGTTTCTTATTTAAGTTATAAGATCAGCAGAGCATACGGATTAGATTATCGTTCAACAGCAAGAGGTGCATTATTACATGATTTATTCTTGTATGACTGGCATACACATAAGGCAGAGACAGGGAATCGTTTTCATGGATTTACCCATCCGAAGACGGCACATCAGAATGCAATAAAGTATTTTTCTTTGAATAAGAAGGAGGAAGATATTATTTTGAAGCATATGTGGCCGATGACAATTATCCCTCCAAAATATGTCGAAGGATTTATTGTAATGTATGTAGATAAGTATTGTGGTTTTATAGAGACAGCACAAAGGACAAAACAATTTTTAATAAGGAAGCTTACAATTGCGTAGGTAACAAAAAGAAAGAGTTGCACCACATGTGTTTTTACATGCGGTGCATTCTTCGTCAAAATTTAGGAAAGAAACGGAAGAAAGCAAAGCTATGAAGACATATTTAGAACAGATTTTACCACAACAGAATTTATTAACGGTTTTTGAAATTTTTTTCGCATATAGTATCATTGGATGGTTTGTTGAGTCGGCATACATGTCATTATGCAATCGACAATTTACGAATCGAGGATTTGTCAGAGGACCGTTATGTCCGATTTATGGAGTAGGAGAATTTATCATTTATAATGCATTATCTCCATTAGCCAATAATTATATTGCACTCTTTTTTGTAGGTACGATGTTTGCAACATCATTAGAATATTTGACGGCTCGTATTATGATTCGTAAGTTTGGATTTGTATGGTGGGATTATACGAATAAGCCATTTAATTACAAAGGAATTATTTGTTTAGAGAGTACGATTGCATGGGGTGCTTATACGATTTTTGAATTTGCATTTTTACATAGATTTGTGGTACGTTTTATCCAAAAAATACCAGCAGGCATCTTGTTCTTTATTGTTGTATTTTTGATGCTTTATTTAATGCTTGATATGATTCACTGCTGTAGAAAAATTGCAAATGGTGAAATAGAAGAAAGAACAAATAATTTAATGGTATATAAAGAAAAATAAAGGATACCGGGCATTGCCCGGTATCCTTTATTTTTCTTTGACCTCTGTTAAATGACTGATATCAGGTGAAATAGTCATAGTATAGTTTGTGTGATAAATGACAAAACCTGGTTTGGCACCATTCACTTTTTTTAAATTTTTTTTCTGGGTATAATCGATATCTACTTTTTCATTATTTCGGCCTTTTGAATAGTAAGCAGCAAGTGCAGCTGCCTCTTCATAGGTACGGTCTGTTAATTCCTTTCCATTTGTCTTTACAATGACATGCGAACCGGGAATGGATTTGGCATGAAACCAGAAGTCATTTCCTGTAGCAAAATGGAAGGACAATTCTTCATTTTGAAAATTATTTTTTCCAACATACATATGAAAACCATCAGTAGATATAAAATGAAGAGGATGACTGGTATATTTTTCTTTCTTTCCATTTTTAGGTCCATGTTTTTTTATATAGCCATAACGAACCAGTTCTTCTTTGATTTCTTTTAGGCAATTTTCATCTGTTGCAAAGTCAAGTGCTGTTGCAATTGACTCTAAGTGGGTAATAGAGTCAGCCGTTTCCTTTGTAATATCAGAAAGTGCAGTAGCAGTACGTTTGAGTTTTGTATATTTATCAAAGTACCTCTTAGCATTATCAATTGGTGATAAATCAGGATCTAAAGGAATGCGAATGACAGCATTCTGATCATAATAATTTTCAGCTTCTAATTCTCGGGCTCCGGGTTCAAGCTGATAACCATATGCACTGATTAATTCGCCATATATTTTATATTTCTCTTTTTTTTCAGTATCTTTTAACTGCTTCAGCTGTACATTGTATTTCTTGCGGTCTTTTTCTAAAGCTGTCTGAACAATACGTCTTAAATCGGAAGATTTCTGATGCATTCTTGTGAGTATATTTTTGAGTGCATAGTATTCTTCAAGCATTTCGCTGATAGAAGAATATTCTTTTGGAACACAATCCTGAAAAGTACTTAATGGAATAGAAGAATATTCTTTTGGTTCGTTATGATAAAAATAAGTCACAGGAGAAAAGCTGTTTTCCCGAACAAGATCCATGGTCTGCTGAAACATGTTAAATAAATGAAGCCATTCATCTTCTGAAAGAAGGGAGGCCTGTGTTTCGATAGGAAGCGAACTGTCATTACAAATAGAATAAGAAACAACAGGACTGATTCCGGTAAATGAAGTGTAAATAGCTTTTCCAATACCACAGTTTTTTTGGCTCATCTGGTTCTTAAAGGAATGAAAATCCACATCTACAGGATTTAATTTGTCAATTGTATGTGGAATAAAATAATTTCTTCCGGGAAGTACTTCCCGGATAGAACTGACAGAGCCGGGAATATGTTTGATACTGTCTATAATGACCTGCTTATCGTTTAAAAAGATAATGTTGCTGTGTTTTCCCATTAATTCAACAACGAGTGTTTTCTGACATAAATCACCTAGCTCATTTAAATGTTCAATTTCAAAATTAATAATCCGTTCCATACCGGGCTGATATATTTTTGTAATCCTTCCGTTATTCAAATGCTTTCTAAGAAGCATACAAAAATTAGGTGCAGTCATTGGATTTTGTTTATTTGATTTTGTAAAATATAATAATGGCAGGCTTGCAGAAGCAGAAATTAAAAGCCGGAATTGTTCCCGTCCGTTTTTGATTGTTAAAATCAGTTCATCTGTTTCAGGCTGAGCAATTTTATAGATTCTGCCATTTATAATTTTCTGGTTCAGTTCATTTACTAAATTGGCAATTACGATTCCATCAAAAGCCATAATAATCCTCCTTGCATTCTGATAGTTCATGAAAAAGAACTATTTTTTCTTTATACATATAGTAGTCTGAAAAAATGGTTTCGTCAAGGAAAAGAATCAGGGGTCGGCTTGACGAGGGTTGTAAAATACTATATAATATGAAAGTATGTACTATGATGTCCTTAGGTAGATTTACTTAAAAAGACGAAGTACAATAAGAACAGGTATAAGGTACGTTCTTAGATTGGAGAAGAATGATATATGATTAAAAGTATGACAGGATTCGGGAGATATGAACTTACAAGTGATGAACGAAAGATATGCATAGAGATGAAATCTGTGAATCATCGATACTTTGATCTTAATATTAAGATGCCAAAAAAACTTTTAGCATTTGAAAATAAGATAAGAGCTGAAGTGAAAAAATATGTCTTACGTGGGAAAGTAGATATTTTTATTACGTATGAAGATATCAGCAAAGGTGCAGTACGGTTAGCTTATAACAGTAATCTGGCAGCGGAATATATGAAGATTGCTGAAATTATGGAAAAACAGTTTCAGATTCAAAATGATATGACAGTTTCTAAATTAGCATGTTTTCCTGAAGTTATTTTAATGGAAGATGAGGAAGTTGACGAAGAAAAACTATGGCCATATGTCAAGGAAGTATTAGATCATGCCTGCGAAAATTTCCTCGAAAGTCGTCAGGAAGAAGGCGAACGATTAAAAAAAGATTTGTTCGAAAAATTAGAACATGTTTCTGAGAATGTTGATTTTATCGTAAAAAGATCTCCACTTCTTGTAGTTGAATTCAGACAACGATTAGAAGAAAAGGTTAAGGAACTTTTAGCCGGAACACAGATCGATGATAACAGAATTGCATTAGAGACCACATTATATGCAGATAAGATGAGTGTAGATGAAGAAGTAGTTCGCTTAATCAGTCATGTTGCAGGAATGAAAAATGCAATTAGTAATGGAATTGATGTAGGGCGAAAACTTGATTTTATTGCTCAGGAGATGAATCGTGAAGCAAATACAATTCTATCAAAATCTACAGATGTGGAGATTAGTGATAAAGCAATTGAACTAAAGACTGATATTGAAAAAATAAGGGAACAGGTTCAAAATATCGAATAGATGCTTAGAAGATATAGTAGAAAGGATAATCATGAAAAGAGGAACATTAACAGTTGTGTCAGGATTTTCAGGAGCAGGAAAAGGGACTTTGATGAGAAAATTACTAGACACTTATGATAATTACGCGTTATCTGTTTCTGCGACAACACGTTCACCAAGAGAAGGTGAGGTAGATGGCAGAGAATATTTTTTTAAAACGGACCAGGAATTTCAACAAATGATTAAAGATGATGAACTGATAGAATATGCGGGTTACGTCAATCACTTTTATGGAACACCAAAAGCTTTTGTTGAAAAGCAATTAGATGCCGGAAAAGACGTATTGCTTGAGATAGAGATTCAGGGTGCATTGAAAGTAAAGGCAAAAAGACCAGATACGCATTTACTTTTTGTTACACCGCCAAATGCAGAAGAATTAAAACGACGTCTGACTGCACGTGGGACGGAAGACGAGGAGACAATTCAGAAACGTTTGTCGACTGCCAGCATAGAATCAGAATATATGAAACAATATGATTATATTGTTGTCAACGATGATATTGATCGCTGCGCAAAAGAAATGCATGAAATCATTCAAAGCTTTCACTCTTTAAGTAGTGAAAATAAAGAATTGATTGATAGATTGAATAAAGAATTAAAAGGTTTTCGAAAGGAGAAATAATTATGTTACATCCATCGTATTCAGATTTAATGAAAGTTGTAAACAGCAATGTTGAAGAGGGCGAAGAACCAGTAGTAAACAGCAGATATTCCATTGTGCTTGCTACAGCAAAGAGAGCAAGACAGATTATAGCAGGAGAAGAGCCACTTGTAAGTGGACATAATAAAAAACCATTATCTGCTGCAATTGATGAATTATATAGTGGAAAAATCAAGATATTAAATGATGAGGATGATGAGATTGTTCAGCAGGTGCAGGCCCAGCAGGAACAGGATCAGCAGGAAAATACACAGGAAGATATAGAGAATAATAGTAATGAAACAAATGAATAAGAATTACAAATTAATGTTTGTATCCTTAGGCTGCGATAAGAATCTTGTTGATACGGAAAAAATGCTCAGTATCTTAAATGGAGATGGTTTTACATTTACAGATGATGAGTATGATGCGGATATCATAGTGGTAAATACCTGTTGCTTTATTAACGATGCAAAAGAAGAGAGCATACAGACTTTGCTTGAAATGGCAAAGAGAAAAGAAGATGCAAAATGTTCAGTGTTGATTGCAGCGGGATGTTTAGCACAAAGATATAAGGAAGAAATCACAAGAGAAATACCAGAAGTAGATGGGATGGTTGGTACAACAGCCTATGATAAGATTGCAGAAGTTATTACAGAATGTTTAGATTCTAAAGGATTAGAAAGACATTTTAGTGATTTTGAGGATGTAAACCGCATGCCACAACAGAGTAAAAGAATTGTTACGACTGGTGGATATTATGCCCATTTAAAAATCGCTGAGGGATGTAATAAACATTGTACGTATTGTATTATTCCGAAGGTTCGTGGAGATTTCCGGTCTGTTCCAATGGATGAACTGATTTTAGAGGCACAACAGCTTGCTGAATCCGGAGTGAAAGAATTGATATTAGTAGCTCAGGAAACGACGATGTATGGAATAGATTTATATGGAAAGAAGATGTTACATGTTCTTCTTCAAAAACTGGCACAGATTTCCGGAATTGTATGGATCCGGATTTTATATTGCTATCCAGAGGAAATTTATCCGGAACTGATTCAGGTGATGAAGGAAGAAAAAAAGGTATGTCATTATCTTGATATGCCAATTCAGCATACCAGTGACCGGATATTGAAGAGAATGGGAAGAAAAACATCCCGGGAAGAATTAGAAAAAACCATTCAGTTATTGAGAAAAGAAATTCCGGACATTACATTAAGAACCACTTTGATTGCCGGATTTCCAGGTGAAACAGAAGAAGATTATGAAGAGCTTTATCGCTTTGTAAATGAAATGGAATTTGACAGGCTGGGAGTATTTACTTATTCTCCAGAGGAAAATACGCCGGCTGCTGAATTTAAAGAGCAGATTCTAGAAGAGGTAAAACAGAATCGACGAGATGAACTGATGGAATTGCAACAGGAAATTGCATTTGAAAAATCGGAATCAATGATTGGAAAAACACTATATGTTATGGTGGAAGGTAAAATTGCAGATGAGAATGCATATGTTGCAAGAACCTATATGGATGCACCTGGAATTGATGGAAATATTTTTATTACGACAGATGAAGAATTGATATCTGGTGATTTTGTTTTAGTAAAAGTTACCGGAGCATGTGAATATGACTTAATTGGAGAAATTATAAAGTAACAGCGAAAGGTATGGTTGTAGAATGAATTTACCAAACAAATTAACAGTATTAAGGGTATTGATGATTCCGGTATTTGTAGTATTTATGCTTATAGACATTTTCGGAACCGCAGATAAAGTAATTGCACTGATTATTTTTATTCTGGCGAGTCTGACAGATATGTTAGATGGAAAAATCGCCAGAAAATACAATCTGGTTACAAATTTTGGAAAATTTATGGATCCTTTAGCGGATAAGCTTTTAGTATCTTCCGCTTTAATCTGCTTATCTGGATCTAAGATTCCAACCTGGATTGTCATTGTGATAATAAGCAGAGAATTTATAATTAGCGGTTTTCGATTAGTTGCTACCGATAATGGTGTTGTGATTGCGGCAGGAATTTGGGGAAAATTAAAGACAGCAGTAACAATGGTTATGATACCTGTTGTAATTTTAGATCTTCCATATTGCGCATATACAGTATTAGAACAGATTTTAATTTATGCTTCTTTGATTTTAACCGTTATTTCACTTGTAGTTTATCTGATAGATAATAAACAGGTATTAAGTGAGGATAATACAAATAAATGATAGAAGAAATTTTAGCGAATCATATAATTGAAGAATTAGCAAAGAAAAACATGACAGTAGCTGCAGCGGAATCCTGTACAGGTGGTTTAGTTGCAGCTACCCTTATAAGTATACCCGGAGCCTCTCTTGTTTTAAATGAGAGTTACATAACGTATTCGAATGAAGCAAAACACAGGATTTTAGGAGTTAGAAATGAAACATTAGAAACTTATGGAGCTGTTAGTGAGCAGACGGCAGCAGAAATGGCTTTAGGGGTTGCAAGAACAGCCCATGCAAATGTTGGAATAGCAACAACAGGAATAGCCGGACCCGATGGTGGAACGAAGGAAAAACCAGTGGGTCTTGTATATATTGCATGTTCAGTAAATGGACGGGTAAAAGTAACAAAAAATTATTTTACCGGAGACAGACAGGCAGTGCGAAAACAAGCTGTTATCATTGCAATGACCATGGTAAATGATAGAATCTCATAAAAATGAATTGCATTCACAAAAAAATTGAGATAGAATAGGTACAGAAAAAAATTTAAAGGAGAATTAAAAAGATGGCTGCATACAAAAGCATGAGTAAAGAAGAACTTGAAGCTTTAAGAAGTGAATTAGAACTTCAATATGAAGATGTGAAAGGAAAAGGCATTAGCCTGAATATGGCAAGAGGAAAGCCAGGTCCGGAGCAGTTAGATTTATCAATGGGAATGATAGATGCTTTAGCGAACGATCATGACTTAGTAAGTGAAGAAGGTGTAGACTGCCGGAATTATGGATGTTTAGATGGTATTATAGAAGCAAAGAGATTGTTAAGTGATATGATTGAATGCCCGATTGAAAATATTATTATTTATGGTAATTCAAGTCTGAATGTAATGTATGATTCTATTTCTAGATCATATACACATGGTGTGTTAGGAAGTACACCATGGTGCAAGCTTGATAAAGTGAAATTTTTATGTCCTGTTCCGGGATATGACAGACATTTTGCAATTACAGAGCGTTTTGGAATCGAAATGATAAATATTCCTATGACAGAAAGTGGTCCTGATATGGATATGGTTGAGGAATTAGTAAGCAAAGACGATGCAATCAAGGGAATTTGGTGTGTTCCAAAGTATTCAAATCCATCAGGAATTACTTATTCTGATGAAACGGTAAAGAGATTTGCACGTTTAAAACCAGCAGCAAAGGACTTTAGAATTTACTGGGATAATGCATATTGCATTCACCATTTATATGAAGACGATCAGGATGTATTAATAGAGATTTTAGCAGAGTGTGCAAAAGCCGGCAATCCAGATATGGTTTATAAGTTCTGTTCAACATCAAAAGTTACATTCCCAGGATCAGGTGTGGCTGCTATTTCTGCATCAAAAGCGAACATTGCAGATATTAAGAAGCAGATGACAATCCAGACCATTGGACATGACAAGCTGAATCAGTTAAGACATGTACGTTTCTTTAAAAATTTCAAAGGTATGCAGGAACATATGAAGAAGCATGCTGCTATTTTAAGACCAAAATTTAATGCTGTATTAGAGACATTAGATCAGGAGTTAGCAGGTTGTGAGATTGCAACATGGAACAAGCCAAAGGGAGGATATTTTATTTCTCTTGATACAATAGATGGTTGTGCAAAAAAGGCAGTAAATATGTGTAAGGAAGCTGGTGTAGTTTTAACACCTGCCGGTGCAACATATCCTTATGGAAAGGATCCAAAAGATTCTAATATTCGTATTGCACCATCTTTCCCTTCTCCGGAAGAATTAAAGACTGCAACAAAGATTTTAGCTTTATGCATCAAAATTGCTGCAATTGATCAGTTATTAGCGGCTAAATAATAGAAGAAAATTCAGTAAAAAAGACTTTGCAAGATTTTTGCAAGGTCTTTTTTAAAAGAAAAATGGCAAAATCAGAATCAAGTTTTGTGAAAAAAGTGTTAAAAAGTGGGTTAAAAACTAACTGAAATAAATCGCAAAATATGTATGAAAAACAAGAAAATGATATAAAAACGTTAATGATAGAAAAAAATCAGCAGGAAGAACTCGGTATATCTACAAATTCCTACTAGAAAAAACTAAAAAATAAGAATGATTCGTGCGAAAATTAAGAAAATGAGAAAAAATAGCCTTTTAGAGTTATTAACACTAAATCCACATTTTTTTGAAATTTTAGTTATAATAGTACGTGCCTTGAATTGTATACGAATTATACAATCTGATTTGCAAAAAATGAAATTTACATGGTAGGGATAACTTGGTTTCAGACATTTTTAAGAATTACTTCTCTTTATCCGTAATGATAATGTATAGTTTCAGTGAGCGAATGAAGGTAAAATACCAAAGAAGGGATGAAGAGAGGACATGAAGATCAATGAAAGATTAAGAGACTTAAGAGAGGAGAGAGAGTGCAACCAACAGACAATCGCAGAACAAATTAATGTAACACAGAGAACTTATAGTGACTATGAAACAGGAAAGACAACGATTCCACTAGAACGTTTAATTGTTTTAGCTAAGTTATATAATGTGTCAGTTGATTACATCATCGGAGTTACAAACAGAAAAGGACGTTTTCCAAAAAGATAAGATGTTACATAAAAAAAGGTGTTGCACAACTGTGTAACATCTTTTTTATGTATACAAGAATTTCAAATAGAAGAAAACGAATTCACAAAATATTCATCTGCAAGTGCAAATTTCATCTGTCAAAACTATAGTATTTATGTATATTTTTTGATAAAATAGGAAAAGAGAAAAAGATGGGAGTTTAAAATGAGTAAGTATATTATTGATGGAATTGAATTTGAAGATGAAATAGAATATAAGAAGGGATTATCGGATGAAAAAAATATTACTGTAGTCCGGTCAAAATATGATTTAACAGATGTAGGTGAAGTTGAAAAAGCTTATCGTATGTTAGTAGAAAAAGATGTTTTTACAACTACCCTGGGATATGTTTTTCTAAAGGAATTAAGAGATATTATAGAGATTGATGGTGGTGATGTAAAAAAACTGCCACCAATCAGAGTCCTTCCAAGAACTATTGTCAAGGAATACAGGCAACTGTCAGTAGAAGAAGCATTAAAACAGGATCGTCGTGATAATTTTTTAATGCTTTCCATTTTAATCAATGTAATTTTTTTGATTGCAATCGCATTATTATGTGTATTCGCATATATGTAGAAAATTAAGGAGGTACCACGTAATATGGATAATTTAAAGATTTTAGTTGTAGATGACGAAAGCCGTATGAGAAAGCTGATCAGAGATTTTTTAAGTAAGAAAGGATATGAAGTCATAGAGGCAGGCGATGGAGAAGAAGCAATAGATCTGTTCTTTAATAATAAAAATATAGATTTGCTTATTTTAGATGTTATGATGCCTAAAATGGATGGATGGCAGGTTTGCAGAGAAATCCGCAAATATTCCAAGGTACCGATTATTATGTTGACAGCAAAGAGCGAAGAACAAGACGAACTGCTTGGTTTCGAATTAGGAGTAGATGAATATATTACAAAACCTTTTAGTCCAAAGATTTTAGTTGCACGTGTGGATGCAATTTTGCGTCGTAGTAATAAAATAGGCACAGATTCGATTATGAAGGCTGGAACCATAGAGGTAAATAAAGCAGCACATATCGTTAAGGTTGGAGATAAACAGATTGAACTAAGCTTTAAGGAATTTGAACTTTTGGTGTATTTTATCGAGAATCAGGGAATTGCATTATCAAGGGAGAACATTTTGAATAATGTATGGAATTACGATTATTTTGGAGATGCAAGAACGATAGATACCCATGTGAAAAAATTGAGAAGCAAGCTTGGAAAAGAAGCTGATTATATTAAGACAATCTGGGGTATGGGATACAAATTCGAGGTTTAATCTATGAGACATTCTATAAGAAAAAAATTAGTTTTAATTTTAGTTGCAATGGTTTCTGGAACACTGATGTTTTGTATTCTTTTAAATTCTTTGTTTTTAGAAAGTTATTATTATAGCCAAAAAGAAAATGTATTGAATCAGGTTTATACGCAGTTTGCAAATGTGGAAGATGTAAAAAATTATTTTGACGAAAGTAAGAATTTGGTATCGTTAAATAAACTATGCGAAAATAATAATATTACTTTAACAATTTTTGATTACAGTGGAACTGTTATTTATTCAAACGGAAGAAGTCTGGTGAATTTATTTATGAACCGTCTGCTTCAAGGTGAGATAGATCTTTCGGAAGACAGAGAAGTAAAATTTTACAATGATCAAAATACAGGTCTTGGCTATTTAGAGATGTATGGCAGAATTAATAATGAAGCATATTTTATTATGCGTGTTCCGCTTGAAAGCATTCGGCAGAATGTATTGATATCGAATCGTTTCTTCATTTATATTACATCGATTACCTTGGTGTTAAGTACCGTCATTATGTGGATTATATCAAGGCAGTTTACAAAACCAATTAAAAAACTTGTTCGTATATCAGAAAGAATGTGTGAACTTGATTTTCAGGTAAAATATGATGGAAATACAGATGACGAAATTGATGCATTAGGAAGAAGCATGAATAAGTTAAGTGAAACACTAGAAACAACGATTGCCGATTTGAAGAAAGCAAATAATGAACTGCAAAAAGATATTGATCAAAAAGTAGAAGTAGACAATATGAGAAAGGATTTTATTTCTAACGTTTCACATGAATTAAAGACACCAATTGCGCTGATACAAGGATATGCAGAAGGATTAAAAGAAGGAATCAATGATGATTTAGAGAGCAGAGAATTTTATTGTGATGTAATTATAGATGAATCAAATAAAATGAATCGTCTGGTTAGAAATCTTTTAGCACTAAATCAATTAGAATTTGGTAATACAACAGTGGATATGACAAGATTTGATATTGTTTCTTTGATTGATGGTGTTTTAAATAAATCACAGATTGTGATAGAACAAAAACAGGCACATATCTTTTTTGATAATAGTCAGGAATTTTATGTATGGGCCGATGAGTTTATGATTGAACAGGTTGTTACGAATTATATTAATAATGCCTTAAATCATTTAGATGGAGAACATAATATTCGAATTGATCTTGTTTCTAATGGAGATAATATTCGTGTCTCTGTTTTCAATAATGGGAAAAATATACCGGAAGAAGATTTAGATAAATTATGGATTAAATTTTATAAGGTTGACAAAGCAAGAACAAGGGAATATGGTGGTAATGGTATTGGACTATCCATTGTCAAAGCAATTATGGATCAGCATCATAAATCATATGGTGTATCAAATGAAAAAGATGGAGTCGTTTTCTGGTTTGAAGTAGAAAGCGCTCATAATAAAAAAGAACCCGAAATTTCGAATCAGGATGAAAAAAAGAAGCGAAAAGGAATAAAAAAAGATGAATACAGAAAATAAAAACAATGTAATATTTCAAGATGATATGGTTCAGGAATTTTTAAATAAGTGGAAAGATTCGGAAGAAATATTAATTGGAATTGGTCATGAATTAGAGCTGAAGGAAGAAGAAATATGGAAAGGCTGCCGGATGTATCAAAAATATCAGGAGGCATTAAAATCCCTGTCAGATGAAACACAAATGTGGGTGAAAAATGCCATTTTACTGCATGAGATTGAAAATCATAACGAAAAAATTGAAAAGCAGATTGGTTTCTATAATTTACTTCATGATAAATTAAAAGGTCGACCTTATTTTGTTGTATCGACATGTAAAGATGGACTGATTAACTATTCAGATATGGATCCGTCAAAGATTGTCACACCATGTGGAGACTTTATGCATGGGCAATGTCAGGATAAATGTAATCCTGCAATTTATGATACAAGGGAGGCATTAAAGAAGATTTATCAGATTCTAGAAACTATGGAAGATGACAAACAAGGATGGAAAGAGATAGAAGAAACAATTTTAGTTTGCCCATCATGTAATAAAACAATTACTTTTAATCAATATAAGCAAAAAGGATATAATGAGAATGCTTATAAAAGACAATGGGGCGAATACTTGAAATGGATTCAAAGAACATTGAATCATAAATTGTTATTAGTAGAGCTAGGAGAAGGATTTGAGACACCAACAGTGATTCGATGGCCTTTTGAGAAAGTAACTTTTTTGAATCAAAAAGCATTCTTATATCGAATCAACAAACGTTTCTATCAGTTAACAGAAGATTTAGCACAAAGAGGAAAATCGATTCAGTGCGATAGTGCAGTATTTTTAGAACAATTAAAATTGCAGGACAATTTTTAAAACAGTGCTACCTTTAACAGTGAAAATACAAGAGAATGGAGTAATAACATGATAGCAATAATTGATTATGATGCAGGAAATTTAAAGAGCGTTGAGAAAGCATTTCTGTTTTTAGGACAGGAAGTTGTAGTTACAAGAGACAAAGATGTGATATTAGCAGCAGATCACGTGGTGCTTCCTGGTGTCGGTGCATTTGGAGATGCAATGGGAAAATTAGAAACATATGGTTTGGTAGATGTCATTCATAAAGTTGTAGAAAAAGGAACACCTTTTCTAGGCATCTGTTTAGGGTTACAGCTTCTTTTTGAAAGTAGCGAGGAGTCAGAAGGTGTCAAGGGATTAGGAATTTTAAAGGGACAATGTTTTAAAATTCCGGCAAAAGATGGAATTAAGATTCCGCATATTGGATGGAATTCTCTTGAATTAATAAATAATGGAAGATTATTCAAGGGAATAGAGAATGAATCTTATGTTTATTTTGTACATTCCTATTATTTAGCAGCGAAGGAACAACAAATTGTCAAGGCAACAACCGAATATGGGACTCTGATTCATGCATCTGTAGAAAAAGGAAATGTATTTGCATGTCAGTTCCATCCGGAAAAATCAGGAAGTGTCGGGCTTAAAATTTTAGATAATTTTGCACATTTATCTTAATTTTGTCAGATGGAGAGATGATTTCATAAATTGTAAAAAAAATGAAATGTGATATATAGAATGGAGAAATATATGCTTACAAAAAGAATAATTCCATGTTTGGATGTAAATAATAATCGGGTAGTAAAAGGTGTAAATTTTGTAAATTTAAAGGATGCAGGAGATCCTGTAGAAGTGGCTGCTGCATATGATAAGGCAGGAGCAGATGAACTTGTTTTTTTAGATATTACGGCGAGCAGTGATCATAGAGAGACAGTTGTGGATATGGTTAGGAAAGTTGCTGAAAAGGTTTTTATTCCTTTTACAGTTGGAGGCGGAATCAGAACAGTCGATAATTTCAAAGAACTATTACGTGAAGGAGCAGATAAGATTGCAGTAAATTCAGCTGCAATTATGAATCCAAGACTAATTAGTGATGCAGCGGATAAATTTGGAAGTCAGTGTGTAGTTGTTGCCATTGATGCAAAAAGAAGAGAAGATGGAAGTGGCTGGAATATTTATAAAAACGGCGGAAGAGTGGATATGGGTATTGATGCTGTAGAATGGGCAATCAAAGCCTGTAAGTTAGGAGCTGGTGAAATACTTTTAACAAGTATGGATTGTGATGGTACAAAAAATGGTTATGATATCGAGCTTACAAAAACTGTGGCAGAGAATGTTTCCATACCTGTCATTGCTTCTGGTGGAGCAGGAACAAAGGAGCATTTTTATGATGCATTAGAGGAAGGAAAAGCGGATGCCGTTTTAGCAGCTTCTTTATTTCATTATAAGGAGCTAGAGATTTATGATTTAAAGAAATATTTAGATAGCAAAGGAGTTCCGGTTCGGTTATGTCAGCAATAGAAAATGATTGGCTTCCTGCAATGAAAGAGGAATTTGCAAAGCCGTATTATCGAAAATTATATCAAAAAGTCTGCTATGAATACGCTAATTATACGATTTATCCTAAAAAGGATGATATCTTAGCAGCATTTGAGCTGACTCCGCTGTCGAAAGTAAAAGTTGTGATTTTAGGACAGGATCCATATCATAATGTGGGGCAGGCACATGGCTTAAGTTTTTCTGTTCAGCCGGGAATTGATATTCCACCATCTCTTGCAAATATCTATCAGGAGTTAAAAGATGATTTAGGATGCTACATACCAAATAACGGATATCTGAAGAAATGGGCAACGCAAGGTGTTTTACTATTAAATACAGTGCTGACAGTAAGAGCACATCAGGCAAATTCACATCATGGAATTGGCTGGGAGGAATTTACAGATGCTGCAATACAGGCAGTCAATAAAATAGATCGACCGATTGTATTTATGTTATGGGGACGACCTGCACAGCAGAAGAAAAAAATGTTAGACAATCCCAAACATCTGGTATTAGAGGCACCTCATCCGAGTCCTTTATCAGCATATCGAGGTTTTTTTGGCTGTAGACATTTTAGCATTGCGAATGATTTTTTAATCAAGAATGGGATAGAGCCTATTGACTGGCAGATTGAAAATATATAAAAACGAAGGAATTAGGAGGGAAGCATGGATTTTTTAGAATTAAGTAAAAAAAGATGCTCTGTAAGAGAATTTGAAGAAAAACAAATTGAAGAAGAAAAACTAAAATACATTTTAGAGTGTGCCAGAGTAGCGCCAACGGCAGTGAATGCCCAACCTCAAAGAATTTTAGTGTTAAATAAAAAAGAAGAGATTGAACGATTAAAAAAAGCAACTCCATTTACTTTTGATGCACCAACTGTTTTAATTGTCTGCTATGATGAAGAAGAAGCATGGAAGAGAAGAAAGTTTGATGGAAAATGTAGTGGTGAAACAGATGCAGCAATTATTACGTCTGAGATTATTTTAGCAGCAACAGAACAGGGAATTGGAACAACCTGGGTTATGTACTTTGATCCGGAACAAGTCAGAAAAGAGTTTCAAATACCAGATCATTATCAGATTTGCTCTTTGGTGCCGATGGGATATGCAAAAGAAGGATATGTTGCAAATCCAAGACATTTAGAAAGAAAAGCGTTAGAAGAAACTGTATTTTATCATGAGTTTTAATTATGAAGAATAAAATAGAATGAAAAAAAGGTGTTGTACCAGATAAGAGGGTACAACACCTTTTTTAATAGTATAGAAATTATGCCTGCAATCTTGCAGTAACAAGTTGATTTACTAATTTTCCATCTGCTTTTCCTTTGACTTTTGGCTGAATTGCTTTCATAACCTTACCTTTGTCAGAAGATTTTGGCTCTGAAATGCCTAATTCAGCAAGTACTTCATCAATACAGCTATTGATTTGTTCTTCGCTCATTTCTTCTGGTGCAAATTCTGATAAAATCTGAATTCTTGCTGTCATTTCTTCAATGATATCTGTACGATCTTTTGGACATGTTTCAAGTGTTTCTTTCAGTGTTTTAATTTCTTTTTTGATTACATTTCCTTCTTCTAAATCTGTTAAGTCAGAACCCTTATTGATTGCTGCATTTTTTAAAGCAGATAAAAGAGCAGATAATGTTTCTTTACGCTCTTTATTTTTAGCTTTCATAGCAACTACCATTTCGCCGCGAATTTTTTCAATCATATTCATAAGTTGTATCTTCCTTTCTGTTTTTTGTTTTATAGAGTGGGAGAAAGCAGAAAGCTTTCTCCTGAATGAACTTTTCTATTCTGTTATAGCATTTTTTGCTCTAAAAGAAAAGAGTGAAAAAGCTATTTATGTGGATTTATCTTTTTGGTTGCAGTTGCAAGCATTAATTTGATACGGTTTAACTGGTTTACTTCGCTGGCACCTGGATCATAATCAACCGCTACAATATTCGCTTCTGGATGTCTGCGACGTAATTCCTTAATAACTCCTTTTCCCACGATATGATTTGGAAGGCAGGCAAAAGGTTGTGCACAAATGATATTTGGAACATTGCTATGTATTAACTCAAGCATTTCTCCAGTTAAAAACCATCCTTCACCAGTTTGATTTCCAAGGGAAACAATATCTTTTGCGAGTGCAGCTGTATCTGCAATCTTAGATGGAGGTGTAAAGTGCTTACTATTTTCAAAGGCAGTAACGGCAGGCTTACGCATATGTTCTAAGTATGCGGTTGCAAGATTTAAAATTTGTGCGGTGGACTTTTTCATTCCTAAATAGTCAGCTTTAAAATTACTGTTATAAAAGCAGTAGAAGAAAAAGTCTAACAAATCTGGAACGACTGCTTCGGCACCTTCGCTTTCAAGCAATTCAACAACGTGATTGTTTGCAGCCGGAGCAAATTTCACAAGAATTTCTCCAACAACACCTACACGAGGTTTCTTTAAATCTTCATGGATCGGAATTTGATCAAAATCAGCAACAATTTGTTTTAAGTTCTTTTTAAAGCGTGCATTGTTGACAGAACTTTTCTGTAAATCCTGAATACATTTCTTTTTCCATTTTTCATGTAAAGCATCTGTCGCACCTTTTTCTTTTTCGTATGGTCTCATGCGGTAAACACAGCGCATAAATACATCTCCGTATATAATGGATTGAATGGCTTTAAAAATAAGCTTTGGAGTAAATTTTAATCCCTCATTTGTTTCGATTCCACTGACACTTAATGCAATAACAGGAATGTGACCATAGCCGGCTTTTTGAAGAGCACGACGAATAAATCCAACGTAATTCGATGCACGACAACCACCACCAGTCTGAGTCATGGCGACTGCAAGCTTATCTGTATCGTATTTACCGGATAAAATAGCATCCATAATTTGACCAACAACTAAAAGTGAAGGGTAGCAGGCATCGTTATTTACATATTTTAATCCTACATCTACGGCATTTCGATTATCATTTGGCAAAACTACAAAATGATAGCCTGCTGCATTTAATGCGGGTTCTAACAAATCAAAATGAATTGGAGACATTTGAGGACATAAGATTGTGTAATGTTCATCCCGCATTTCCTTGGTGAATGGTACATGTGTAATATTCGACGGTTTAATTTCACGTTTAAATCCTTTTTTGTCCCGGACATTTAAAGCGGAAATCAGGGAACGAATACGAATTCTTGCTGCACCAAGGTTATTTACTTCATCGATTTTCAGTACGGTATATATTTTACCAGAGTTAGTCAGTATTTCAGAAACCTGATCTGTTGTGACAGCGTCAAGACCACAACCAAAGGAGTTGAGTTGAATCAAATCAAGGTTATCAACTGTTTTGACATAATTAGCAGCAGCATATAGTCTAGAATGATAGGTCCATTGATCAAGAACACGTAAAGGACGTTCTACCTTTCCTAAGTGTGAAATACTATCCTCTGTTAATACGGCAATACCATAAGAATTAATCAGTTCCGGAATACCATGATTAATCTCTGGATCAATATGATAAGGACGTCCGGCAAGGACAATTCCTCTTTTATGGTTTTCTTTTAAATATTTAAGAACTTCTTCTCCCTTTTTCTGGACATCTTCATGTGCATGCTGCATTTCTTTCCATCCTTCTTCAGCAGCAAAGATAATCTCATTTTGAGGAATATGAAATTCTTTCGTAAAAATTTCAACGAGACGATCTGTTAAAATCTTTTCATTGGTCATTGCCAGGAAAGGATTTAAGAAACGAATATGTTCTGTTTCAAGCTCCTCTACATTATTTTTGATATTTTCAGCATATGACGTAACGATTGGACAGTTATAGTGGTTATCAGCATCGGCTGTTTCATTCCGCTCATATGGAATACAAGGGTAAAAGATTGTTTTTATTCCCTGCTTAATCAGATAGCTGATATGTCCATGAACCAGTTTGGCCGGGTAGCATTCTGATTCACTTGGAATGGATTCAATTCCAAGTTCGTAAATCTTTCGGCTTGATACTGGAGATAATACAACACGAAAACCAAGTTTTTCAAAGAAAACAGCCCAGAAAGGATAGTTTTCGTACATATTTAAAACTCTTGGAATTCCAATTTCACCACGATGGGCATGCGCCGCTGAAAGTGGCTGGTAATCAAAAACACGATGCATTTTATATTCGTATAGATTTGGAATCTTTTCTTTATTTTTTTCACCTCCAAGTCCACGTTCACAACGATTTCCGGTAATAAACTGGCGTCCGCCCGAGAATTTATTGATGGTAAGTAAACAGTTATTGGTACATCCTCTGCATCGTGCCATAGAAGTAGAAAATTCCAGGGAGTTAATTTTATCAATGGAAAGCATGCTGGTTTCCATTCCGTCTTCATAACGTTCTCTTGCAATCAGGGCTGCACCGAATGCACCCATAATACCTGCAATATCAGGACGGATAGCTTCGCAACCTGAAATGCGTTCAAAACTACGTAAAACTGCATCGTTGTAAAAGGTTCCGCCCTGTACAACGATTTTTTTGCCAAGATCTGAAGCATCACTGATTTTGATGACTTTAAATAAGGCATTTTTTATGACAGAATATGCCAGACCGGCAGAAATATCTGCAACACTGGCACCTTCCTTTTGTGCCTGTTTTACATTAGAATTCATAAATACAGTACATCTAGAACCTAAATCTATTGGATGTTTGGCAAATAATGCCTCTTTTGCAAAGTCCTGTACTTTGTAATTTAATGATTTTGCAAATGTTTCAATAAAAGAACCACATCCGGAAGAACAGGCCTCATTTAGCTGAACACTGTCTACAGTATGGGATTTAATTTTAATACATTTCATATCCTGTCCGCCAATATCTAAGATACAGTCAACGTCAGGTTCGAAAAATGCAGCAGCATAGTAATGCGATACGGTTTCGACTTCGCCTTCATCAAGCATTAAAGCGGCTTTAATTAAAGCCTCTCCATATCCGGTAGAACAAGAGTAAACAATTCTTGCACTAGCAGGAAGTTTCGAATAGATTTCCTTAATCGAGCGAATTGTTGTTGCTAAAGGACTTCCGTTATTTCCAGAGTAAAAAGAATATAATAAAGAACCATCTTCTCCAACTAATGCTACTTTTGTGGTTGTTGACCCTGCATCAATTCCTAAATAACAGTTTCCTTCATAGGTTGCAAGATCAGCAGTTCCAACACAGTGTGCATTATGTCTTTTCGTAAACTGATCATATTCTTCCTGATCCTTGAATAGAGGTTCTAGTCTTTTTACTTCAAAATCTAATTTTACTCCTTTTGAAAGTTTTTCCTCTAATTCCTGAATTGGCATAATACAATCGG
Source organism: uncultured Lachnospiraceae bacterium (assembly GCA_934339365.1). Classification (GTDB taxonomy): domain Bacteria; phylum Bacillota; class Clostridia; order Lachnospirales; family Lachnospiraceae; genus UBA3212. The sequence continues at coordinate 127,554 of CAKRHW010000002.1, forward strand.
CACTATAGTTCATTGCAGCTCCTGTAGCTGCAAATAAATGTGAATGTTCCGGAGCAATCACATGATCTTCGGTTAAATGAAGTGTGCGGATAAATGCCTCTTTTAATTCTGATAAAAAGTGAAGAGGACCACCTAGAAATGCTACATTTCCACGAATAGGCTTTCCACATGCCAAACCACTGATTGTCTGGTTGACGACAGCCTGAAAAATAGATGCGGATAAATCTTCTTTTGTAGCACCTTCATTAATTAAAGGCTGGATATCTGTCTTGGCAAATACACCACAGCGTGCTGCAATCGGATAAATTGCTTTATAATTCTTAGCATATTCATTTAAGCCTGGCGCGTCAGTGTTTAATAATGTAGCCATTTGATCAATAAAAGATCCGGTTCCTCCAGCACAAACACCGTTCATTCGTTGCTCCACACCATTTGTGAAATATATGATTTTGGCATCTTCACCACCTAATTCGATGGCAACATCTGTTTGTGGCGCATAATCACTTAATGCTGTTGAGACAGCAACAACTTCCTGAACAAAAGGAATACTTAAATGTTTAGATAAAGCGAGACCGCCAGAACCTGTAATCACAGGGGATACAGCGATTTCACCTAATTGATCCATCCCTTTTTTGATAAGAGATGCTAATGTCTCCTGAATATTCGCATAATGGCGTTGATAATCAGAAAAACAAATATTATTGTCTGAATCTAAAATAGCTACTTTAACAGTAGTGGAACCGATATCGATTCCAAGTGTATAAAAATCTTTATTCATATTTATTTTACGGAATAAAACCGTATACCTCCTTCGTAATATGGAACAACCATAATCTTACGTATTATAAATCATATTCAACAAAATTGCAATCTTACATATAATGATATAGACAATATTTTCTTTACGAGGGGATTATGAATTTTTATAACAATAATATTTGTTACTGCAGAAGATGCCAGGGAATCATTTATATCATTCAGCCAGGGGATACCTTGTATAAAATTGGGAAAAAATATGGTGTGACAGCAGAAAATATTATGTCTGCCAATCCGTTTGTGAACGCGTATAATTTACAGGTCGGACAGCGAATTTGCATTCCGACAATCAGGCAGGAACCACAGCCACGCAGAATGGAATCAATGCAGAATGAAAAATCAGAAATTCAAAAAGAAGAGGCAGAACAGACAAAACAGGAAGAAGAAATCATAAATAAAATGGAAGAATTTGTAGACTGCATAGAGGAAAAGGAAAAAATAGCTCCGCCAGATGAATGGAAAAATAAAAATCTTCCGGAAGGTTTTTATGACGGAATTTAGATCAGGCATTGTATTTCACGAAAAATTCATAAAATCATATACTTTTATGAAGAAACACTGTTTTAACTTCCACAGAAGTATGGTATATTTGAACAGTACTTCTCTTTTTAAGAGAAAATGACAGAGAACACAAAATGAAGGAGGAAAAAATTGAATCAATTTAGAAAAAAAGGCTTTTTTAATAAATTAGAAAAAAAGTTTGGTAAATACGCAATTCATAATTTAACCATGTTTTTAATTGCCGGATATGCAGTTGGTTATTTTTTGAATCTGATATCACCTCAGCTAGAAACATATTTAACCTTAAATCCCTATGCTATTTTGCATGGACAGATATGGAGATTGTTCACATGGGTAATTACGGCACCTTCATCGTTAGATATTTTTACGATTATTATGCTGACATTTTATTTCTCCATTGGACAGTCATTAGAAAATGTCTGGGGTGCTTTTTATTATAATCTCTATGTACTTGGCGGAATTATATTTACAATTTTAGGATCTTTTGCAGCGTATATATCAATGGCAGTATTGCATATCGGAGTACCGGAAGTTTCTATTGGCGTTGATGGAGTGAATCAGGTAATCGGACATTTTATAGGAGCACAGATTTCTACGTATTATTTGTGTATGAGTTTATTGCTTGCTTTCGCGGCAACATTTCCGGATCATGAGATTTTATTCTGGTTTATTATTCCGATTAAAGTAAAATGGTTAGGAGTTTTTTATGCTGCAACGATTTTAGTATCTTTCCTGCAGGGGTCTGTAGTTACAAATATTATAGTGATTGCATCATTAATGAATTTTATCGTATTTTTTATCAGTTCCCGAAAGAGCATCTCACCGAAACAATATAAGAAAAAAAGACAGTTTCGACAGCAGACGCATATAAGAATGCAGAATGGAGATGGTTCCATTCACAAATGTTATATTTGTGGCAGAACGGAAAAAACAAATCCCGAATTAACATTTCGATATTGTTCAAAATGTAAGGGAAATTACGAATATTGCCAGGATCATTTATTTACACATCAACATATACAATAAAGAATAAAAACAAAGAATGCCCCTTTTAGATTCATTAAAAAAGGGGCATTCTTACGGAATGGAGGAACAGATGGTGAAACAGTTATTTATTTCGGATTTAGACGGAACATTATTAAATGAAAATATTGAAGTATCTGATTACACGAAGAAGGTTTTAAATGAATTGACGAAAAAAGGTTTGGAATTTTCAATAGCAACAGCACGAAGTGCAGCTTCTGTCGGATGTATTTTAGATGGAATTTCCATGAAGTATCCCATTGTACTGATGAATGGAGCTATGGTTTATAATTTAGAAACAAAAAAATATATTAAAGTTGCCTATATGAAAGAAAAACAGGTGGAATGGATTGCTGAATGTATGCATCGCTTTGATATTACAGGTTTTGCCTATTCTGTAAAGAATCATCAGTTAATCACATATTATGAAGAAATCCGGACAAAAGGCCAAAGAGCATTTTATGAAGAGAGGGTAAACCGGTATCATAAAAAATTTACCAGAATTTCTCACTTTTCTGACTTGACAAAAGAAGGGATTGCATATTTTTGTATTACCGGACCAAAAGAAAAATTAGAGCCTCTTTTTTGGGAACTAAAAAAAGAGGAAGAGTTAAATTTTGCTTATTATGAAGATATTTATTCAGATGATTTATGGTATTTAGAGATTTTTTCAAAAGAGGCATCAAAGTATCATGCGGTTGAATTTTTAAGAGAATATACACATGCGGATTATATCACAGGGTTTGGAGATAATTTAAATGATTTACCACTGTTTCAGGCATGTGATAAAAAAATAGCAGTCAGTAATGCAAAACAAGAATTAAAAGAAGCAGCAGATGAAATTATTTTGTCGAATAAAGAGGATGGAGTTGCAAAATATTTATTAAACTGTTTTTGCGATAAAATTGATTAAGATAACAAATTAAAAAGTAACAAAAGGTTGATAAAAAGCAACATAAGATATATAATGCACTATATCAAAAGAGAAAAGAAGGGGTGATATAGTGAGAGTTATGGAAAATAAATATTTGATTGAGAAAAAAATAGGGGAAGGTGGAAGCAGCCAGGTTTATTTGGCGAAAGATCGATTGTTAGGGAAAAAATGGGCAATTAAAGCAGTTAGCAAAGAAAATTCCGGTGGATTAAAAGAAGCCATGTTTATGAAAGATTTAGAACATAAAGCTATTCCACGCATTGTAGATATTTTTGAACAGACAACCCATTTTTATATCGTCATGGATTATGTAGAGGGAGAAACATTAAGAACATTATTCAACCAGAAAAGAAAATGGAATCAAAGAGAAATTGTTTCGTATCTGCTCCAGTTATGTGATGTAATCAGATATTTACATGAAAGAACAGTCCCTGTTATTTTATGTGATTTAAAACCGGAGAATATTATAGTAAAGGATGGCACTCTTTTTTTGATTGATTTTGGATGCACAATCAGAAAAGGGGAAAATGCAAGCCTGCAAAAGTTTGGTGGAACAAAAGGATATACGGCACCGGAAGTCTACAGGGGTACAGCCATTGATGAACAGGCTGATTTCTATAGTTTTGGCATGATTATGAAAGATTTTTTCACAATGCATTGTAAAAAAACAAGAAAGATAAAAAAAGTGATCAAACATTGTTTATATGCAGAAAAGCAAAGAAGGTATCATTCGATTTTGGAAATACAGGAAGCGTTACTAAAATTAGATATGAAAGAAGATTATGAGAAGAAAAGCTGGAAGAAAAAAATATATGCAGGTTTTATTATTACTTTTTTATTTTGTGCCTTAAGTTCTGTGTTGGTTTTAAAAAAAGAGAAAAAAATAGAACAAGAAGCAGAGAAAGAGCACCAAAATCAGCAAAGAGAAAAATCACAATCTTTACAGAATTTACTCGATGAAGTGAAAGAAAGAAAACAAATTTCAAATCAGGAAGAAGAACAGATTATAAAAAAATGGGAAGAACAGTTTGGATTTTCTATGGAAAAAATAGAGAAAAAGCGATTAACACAAGAAGAAGGTGATTATGCATATCAGATAGCAATGTTATTTCAAAATTATTATTCTGCTAATAATGGATTTTCTCATATTTTAAAAGCACAAATGTGGTTTGAGATGTATTTGCTATCGTTAAAAAAAGATTCTGTTTTGCAAAAAAAGGAACAACGACAGATTGCAGAAAAGTTTAGCAGGGAAGCGGACATTATAAAAAAATGTCTGATGCAGGAAAGCACGTTTTCATCCAGACAGAAATCGGAAGGAAAGGTGGAAGTGGAAGGAAAAACAAGACTGCTTACCAAAAAACAGGCATCTAAAAATAAAAAAGTACTATTTTCACCCTATATCAGTCATTTTGAATCGTATGTTTTAAAAGGAGAATACATACAGGTTACAATAACGGCAAAGGATGCAAAGGGGCATAAAATCAAAGGAATTGAATATTACTTAGAAGAGAATAAGACGGATAAAAAAATAGAATATAAAAATGGACAAGTAATTACGGTTTTGTTAGACCATTCTTTTCATGGGTATATCTATGCAAGGGCAATTTGTAAAAAAGGAGAAAAAGGGGAAAAATTTGTTCCGTCACGTTATCTCTCTTTCCAAAAAGGAGAAATAAAAAAACAATCAGAGTCAGAAACATGGGAGCGAGAGGAGCAGACTGCAGTAGAAAAACCAGAAGAAATTACACAGCTTCAGACTGAACTGGTAACAGAACCTGTGACAGAATGGGAAAATAATAAGACAAAACGGACAACAGAGCAGGAAAAAAATTTCGTTGAAAAAGAAACAGATATTCAATTATCTAGAAAAGTAAAAGAAATAAAAAGAGAGTGTGATAAGCTTCAGGATCTTGAAATTATAAAAATAACGGAAAATTGTTATTATATTTTCGATGAACATGGAATTAAACAGATTCAACTAGAAAAGGGAAAGAAAAAAGTACCATACAAAGAATGGTGTAATCTGATTTTCCTAGATGGAAATCAAGAAGGAAATATAGAAAAGGGAGAACTCAAATTAGAAGTGAAAAACTATTTAGGAAATCAACTGACCTTATATCCATAAGATCAGTTTCACGTTACTGCTTAGAAAGATGAAATTTGCCAAAGGTTTTAGGAGCCCTTTTTTCTTTTCGATATTGTTTGTAGCATTGACGGATATAATGAAAAGTCTGTTTTTCTCCTTTTTCTACAAGCATTTCTAATAAGCTTTCTAGAATTTTTTGAGTGTCAGGGTGCATAAGATAGTGATCTCTGGAACGATAATAATAATCAAGAGGATCTGTTGTTTTATAATTTTTACCATTATAAATCTTACTTGCAGCAACGCGGTCACAGAACATTTCATAAACATAATTCAAAGGCATTTCGCATCCGGTGAGTAATTCGCCATCTTTTAGAGAGTAATCAATCCAGTATTCAATATGATGTTTGTTTCGACCTTTGTGATGCAGCCAGGCAGAAGAATATCCCTTTTCTTTTCTTTCGGCATTATTGGGACTGCAATTACCCTGGTAGTATTTTACTCCAATCCAAAATTCCGATGGACTGTATTTAGATAAATCATGAAGGATTCCCTGCCGAATCAGACCGCATTGAAAGCAATGACGCATTACCATAATTTTATGGGAAGTAATGGTATGGAAATGTTTTGGAATATTTTTTATAATCATAGAGTTCTCCTTTGTCTATAAAAACGCTTTATTCTATTAGATAAAAATGATTTTAATCGTAGAAAAAAAGCTTGTCAAGTGTACACAAAAACATTTGACAAAACAAAATAAGAATTGGGTAAAAATAGATTTTCTTTTTATAAAATGTTGCTAGAAGAAGGAAAAGTATGATATGATTAACGTTAGACGAGCTTCGTTTGAGGTAGAAAAGACATTTAATGGAGGATAAATAACATGGAAAAGAAACCATTTGTAACATTAGAACAGTTAAAAGAGATTAATAAGACATATCCGACCCCTTTTTATCTTTATGATGAGAAAGGAATCAGAGAGAATGCAGAAAAGGTTAAGAAGGCATTTTCATGGAATAAAGGATTTCGTGAGTATTTTGCTGTAAAAGCAACACCAAATCCATTTATTATTGATATCTTAAAGGATTATGGATGTGGAGTAGACTGCTCTTCTGAAACAGAATTATATATGGCTGAAAAAATGGGATTTAAGGGTGAAGACATTATGTTTTCATCAAACTGTACACCGGCTGAAGAATTTGTTTATGCGAAGAAGTTAGGTGCAATCATTAACTTAGATGATTTTACACATATTGATTTCTTAGAAGAAACAGCTGGAATTCCGGAGACTATCTGTTGCAGATACAATCCAGGTGGTGTTTTTAAGATTAGTAATTCGATTATGGATAATCCAGGTGAAGCAAAATATGGTTTTACCAAGGAACAGTTATTTGAAGGATTTAAGATTTTAAAATCTAAGGGTGTAAAGCGTTTTGGATTACATGCATTTTTAGCAAGTAATACAGTATCTAATGATTATTATCCGACACTGGCAAAAGAATTATTTACAACAGCTGTTGAGTTGAAAAAAGAAACCGGAGCAGATATTAAATTTATTAATTTATCAGGTGGAGTTGGAATTCCATACAGACCAGATCAGGAACCAAATGATATTATTGAAATCGGAGAGAGAGTCCGTCAGGTATATGAAGAAGTTCTTGTACCGGCAGGAATGGGAGATATTGCTATTTATACAGAGATGGGACGTTTTATGTTAGGACCATATGGTGCATTGATTACGAAGGCTGTTCATGAAAAACACATTTATAAGGAATATATCGGATGTGATGCCTGTGCATCTAATTTAATGCGTCCTGCTATATATGGTGCATATCATCATATTACAGTCATGGGAAAAGAAAACGAGCCATGTGATCACAAGTATGATGTGACAGGTTCTTTATGTGAAAATAGTGATAAGTTTGCAATTGACAGAATGCTTCCTAAGATTGATAAAGGTGATTTTCTGTTTATTCATGATGCGGGAGCACATGGATTTGCAATGGGTTATAACTATAATGGACGTTTATGGTCAGCAGAATTGTTATTAAAGACAGATGGAAGTGTTCAGATGATTCGTAGGGCAGAAACCATTAAAGATTATTTATCTACCTTTGATTTTTGCGATATTTTTAAATAGACAGGAGTAGTTTCCATGAAAAAATTAATCAAGGAGATTCAGAATAAAAAGAATTTAGAAGTGAATCTTCCACAATATGCCACAGGACTGATGTCTTTGTATCACCGGTTTGCAATGATTCATTTTACAATGAATTATTATAATTATTATGAGGTGATTAGTGAAAGCCAGAATAAGAAGAATGAAAAGATACGCAAGCTGTTATCAGAATTAAATGAGATTATAGGAAACGTTATGCTTCAGAGCGTAGTGGGGAAAGATCTTGAACAGGCAGTACTGAAAATAGAAAGTATCCGCGATTATATTGTTCGGACTATGCAGGTTTATACTTCGTATTTAGATGCTTTTAATATCTATGAATATGTTTTAAATCGTGTGGAATATCAGTTCAAAAAAGAAGAAAAGATTTTAGATGGCTATCAGGATGAAGAATTTACAAAGACAATCATGCGCTATATTTTAGATACGGATGATAAAGCACTCATTAATATGAAGATTTGTGATGTCATTCGTCAGCTTCCTGTCAGAATGACAAAGAATCATTTCTTTGAACTGGTAGAAAATGGATTATCGTTATATAATGGAAGCCCGAAAGGAAGCTTAGAGGATTTTCTGTATATGATTCGCACCTCTGCAATGCTTGATTTTCCGGAAGAAGACGCGAAGCAGTTTGAAGATTTATATAGTATCTATCAGGAATTTAGAAAATTAGATTACGAATCTGTAACAGAAGAAGTCTATGAGACAATGCATGATAAAATTAATTATGTATCAGATGAAATCAGCCAGTCAGTTGATATGTATGTTATGCTGACAGAACTGGTAAATGATGTTTATGCAATTTTACTTGCTATGCCATATGCAATGAGAGAAACGAAAGAAGAAGACATCTGTGTTTCGATTATTCAGGCTGTTAATGGAAAGTTTGGAAAAGAAAGTTTAGATCCGTTAGGAGAAGAAGTTTGTGATATGTTAATTGCTCTTGAGGGAAAACAGGAAAAAATTTATGAACAGTATTCTTCGTATGAATTCATTTTAGATGAGATAAAGACGGATTCGGAACAGATTTTACAAAGTCTGATGCTTGATAAGGTATATCATTCCTTATATCGTATTTCAGATTTGTTGTCTGGAAATGGACTGTTTATGGAATTTGATGAGAATCCAGAAAAATTAGAGATTGCAGATAAACCATATATTGAAGAAAAAAAGAATAAGTTTTGCAATGATTTAACAGAGTTATTTGAGAAGAATACACGTAAAGTAAATCGTGCCGTCATGGCAGCTGTTTTAGCATCTTTACCGGTATTTTTTGAAAATGTAACACAATTACAGGATTATATTTACCAAAGCCTTCTTAACTGTAAAGATGTATCAGAAAAAAAGGCAGTTGTTGAAGTGTTAAGGCAGATGATTTCAGAAGACGAGTTTAACAAATAAGAATGAAAAAAGTATAAGGATAGAAAAAAATGGGAAAACTGCATCTAGAACTTGTAGTTTTCCCATTCAAAAATGAAATCAGATAGGAGCAGAAACATGAAGTGGTATCGAGATCTTTATTGTAGTGAGAATATCAAAAACGACAAAAAGAAGATTATCCATGATATTAGACATCATAAAAGACAATGGAATATTTATGTCATTACACTTGCTAGGAATCACTATGATTTGTTAGATATTTATCATGTGAATGTTTTGTATCAGCCATATTATAAAAAAAGAGAAAATGAGATAACAATCATTGGAATTGCAAAAGGAAAAGAAGAAGCAATTCAACTCGTTCAGACAATAGTAATGGATGTTTATAAGAAAACAGGTGACTGTAAAGTAAAGGAATATGTAATGGAATGCTAAATTACTAAGCAATTCAGAATGGAGAGTTTATGTTACATATCATTGGCATAATTCTGAAAATAGCAGGAATCACGCTAGGTGGAATTCTCGCTTTTCTTCTGCTATTACTTCTTATTGTTTTGTTTTGTCCAATCAGATATCGGTGTAAAATTCGTATATTAGAAGAAAAAGAAGGTTGTCTTGTTTTGAGTTTCTTTTTTCATGCGTTTGATTATCGGATTTATTATAATCCCAAAAAAGATGTAAAAAAAAGTTTTCGAATTTTAGGAATCAAGGTAAAAAAGAAAAACAAGAAAATAAGTAATAAAAAACAAAAAAATAAGGAAAAATATGATAAGGAATCAGAAAAAGTGAAAGTACAGAATGCAGTACAAGAAAAATCAGAAACTGCAAGAGTGTACAAGAAAATAGAAGAAACACAGAAGACTGATTTTGTGCCTGTCAGAACAGATAAAACGATACGGGAAAGAAAGTCTTTTTTTAGAAAGATCAAGGAACACTTTGTTTCTATCAAAAATAAAATTTGCAGTATCATGATACATGGTAAAAAAATGGTAGAAAAGATAAAAAGTATAGCAGAATTTTTGGGAAATGAACAGACAAAGGATGCGTTTCGGTTTTTAAAAGAACAGGCTATAAAAATTCTTAAAAGAATAAAACCCAAAAAGATAAAAGGAAATCTGCATTTTGGTTTTTCAGATCCATCGTCTACAGGTAAACTTCTAGGTGTGCTTTCCTGGATTTATGGGCCGTTTTCTAAGTCGCTTATCCTATACCCGGATTTCGAAAATAAAATTTTAGAGGGCACCATAGATGTAAAGGGCTCTGTGCAAATATACTATCTACTTATCATGGGCATCAGGTTGTATAGAAGTAAAGAAATGGATTATCTGCGAAATGTTTTATCAGAAAATGATATGATCTAAAGTGAAAGGAGAAGCAGTATGAGTGAAAATAATAATCAGGGAACAGTAGAAGAATTATTAAAGGGATTAGAGAATTTTGTTACAACAAAAACTGTAGTAGGGGAAGCAATTCACTTAAATGATACCATCATTCTTCCGCTTGCAGATGCAACTTTTGGAGTTGGTGTAGGAAGTTTTAAAAATGGAGCGAAAGATAACCAAAGTGGTGGTATGGGAGGAAAGGTTTCTCCAAGCGCAGTGTTAGTAATTAAGGATGGCTCTTCTAAATTAATCAATGTTAAAAATCAGGATGGGATTACAAAGATTTTAGACATGGTTCCGGATTTAATTGAAAAATTTCAGGGAACTGGGAAAGAAACATTAAATGAAGAAAAATCTGGATTAGAGAATACAGAAAAAAATAAGCAGGACGACGAAACAAAGTAAATAGAAACAGGAACAAATTTATAAGGTTTACGCATATAATACAGTAACCATAGAAGCTAAAGGAAATTTATATGCGTAAACTTTGTGGATATACTTTGTTTTGTATTGCGATTGGAATGCTAATTGGAATTTTTATTGAAAATACAGTTTGCTTAGTAATTATCATTCTTGTGCTTATGCTTATGGGATATAATTTATTTTGCTGTTAAAAATGATAAAGAAGAAAGAGGACAAAATGAACATTAATAATTTATTTAAAAATGAAAGACAAAGTTTGTCATTTGAGGTTTTTCCACCAAAAAAGACAAGCTCAATTGATACGGTATATAAGACAATTGATGAATTAGAGGATTTAAAACCAGATTTTATCAGTGTTACATATGGAGCAGGTGGAAGTGTAACAAATAACAGAACCTGTAAAATTGCATCTTATATTGCAAATAAACACCATATGACAGCGGTAGCACATCTGACTTGTGTAAGTGTTGGAAAAGAAGATGTGGATTATATTTTAGATGATTTAAAGGCAAATGGAATCCAGAATATTTTAGCACTTCGAGGAGATATCAATCCGGATATTCCACCGAAAAAGGATTTTGAACATGCTTCTGATTTGATCACATATATAAAAAACAGAGGAGATTTTCAGGTATCGGCAGCCTGTTATCCAGAGGGACATTTAGAGGCAAAGAATTTAGTAGAAGATATTCTTAATTTGAAGAAGAAAGTAGATGCCGGAGCAGAACATTTGATTTCGCAGCTGTTTTTTGATAATGATAAATTCTATGATTTCAGAGAAAAAACAGACATTGCCGGAATTCATGTTCCAATCGAAGCTGGTATTATGCCTGTAACGAATAAAAGTCAGATTGAAAGAATGGTATCAATGTGTGGTGCAAGTCTTCCACGTAAATTTACCCTTATGCTTCAAAGATATGAAAATAACCCGGAGGCATTAAGAGATGCAGGAATTGCATATGCAGTAGATCAGATTGTGGACTTACTTTCTCATGGAGTTTCCGGAATTCATTTATACACAATGAATAATTCTTATGTAGCAAAGCAGATAACAAAAAGTGTAGGAAATTTATTTCATGGAAGATAAATAAAAAGTAGAAAAGAGTAAGGAATCAAATATGGAATCAAATGATGAAATTGTAATTCATGAATTAAATCGAAATGAATTTTTGCGCTATATGGGTGCGAGTGGTTTAGAACCTCAAGGTGTTTTAAAAGACAAAATTGAAGAATGCGAAACAGTAATAAAAAAAGAAATACAGCCGAAATATGTATATCGTGTTTTTGATGCAGGACAGATTTTGTTTCCGGGTAAAGATATTGCAGAACACATAAAAGGTTGTGAAAAAGTTGTTATGATGTGTGCAACAGTATCTGCAAATATTGACAAACTTTTGCGAAAAACAGAAATTACAGATATGACAAAAGCACTCATTTATGATTGTATGGCGAGTGTTGCAGTAGAGGAAGTTTGTGAACAGGTTGAAAAAATAATTCAAAAAAGATTACCACAATACTATATGACGTGGCGGTTTGGAGTCGGTTATGGCGATTTCCCTTTAGAATATCAGGATACATTTTTACAAATTCTGAATGCAACAAAATTAATTGGAGTTCATGTGAGCGAAAATCACATTTTAATTCCACGTAAATCAGTAACCTGTGTTATTGGTTTGAGTAGTAAGCCAATCTCAAATCATAAAAAAGGTTGCGGAAGCTGCAATATGAGAGAAAGATGTCAGTTTAGAAAAAAAGGAGAACGTTGTGGATTTTAGGACATTATTAAAAACAAAAGAGTTTGTGATTTTTGATGGAGCAATGGGTACTATGCTGCAGGCTGCAGGTCTGCAGTTAGGACATATTCCGGAAGAACTGAATTTTACGGAAGCAGAGCTTTTAGAAAATATACACCGCCAGTATGCACAGGCAGGTGCGGATCTTGTATATACGAATACATTTGGGGCAAATCGTTATAAATTGTCAAGAAGCAATTATTCGGTAGAAGAAGTAGTCAAAAAAGGAATTGCAAATGCAAGAAAAGGTGTAGAAGGTACAGATACACTCGTTGCATTAGATATTGGACCAATCGGACAAATGTTAGAACCGACAGGAACACTGACGTTTGAAGAGGCATATGATATTTTTAAAGAAATCATTTTAGCCGGAGAAGAAGCAGATTTAATTGTTTTTGAAACAATGACTGACTTAGCAGAGGCTAAGGCTGCCATTTTAGCAGCAAAAGAAAATAGTGCAAAACCGATTGTCTGTACAATGACATTTGAGGAAAATCATAGAACATTTACAGGTGTTTCTTTGTCAGCAATGGCGATGACAATAGAAGGATTAGGTGTGGATGCCTTAGGTATGAATTGTTCTTTAGGACCGGAAGAATTAGAACCAATTGTAAAGGAATTAAGTAAGTGGACAAACACACCGATTGTTGTAAAACCAAATGCCGGTTTACCAGACCCGCTGACAAATGAATATAGTGTTGGACCAAAAGAATTTTCACAATATATGAAAAAAATGATTCCATATGGAATAAAAGCATTTGGTGGCTGTTGTGGTACAACTCCTGATTTTATTAGAGAATTAAAAAGAATGTTAGATCAGGAAAAATATGTACCGGTAAAAAAACAATTGTCATCTATGATTTGTAGTTCTACAAAGGCATTGTTAATTGATGGACCTCGCATTATTGGAGAACGTATTAATCCTACCGGAAAGAAATTGTTTAAACAGGCATTGATGGACCATGATATGGGTTATATTTTGAAACAGGCAATCGAACAGGTAAATGGAGGAGCAGAGATTTTAGATGTAAATGTAGGACTTCCTGGAATTGATGAAAAGGAAATGATGGTAGAAGCAATAAAAGAAATACAGGCAGTTACAGATGTTCCTCTTCAGATTGATTCTACTATTCCGGAAGTGTTAGAAGCTGCACTTAGAGTTTATAACGGAAAGCCAATTGTAAATTCAGTAAACGGTGAAAAAAAATCTATGGATCATGTATTGCCACTGGTAAAAAAATATGGTGCAGCAGTTGTTGCATTAACATTAGATGAAAATGGAATTCCGAAAAAAGCACAAGACCGCTTTGCAATTGCAGAAAGGATCTTAAAAGAAGCGGAAAAATATGGGATTCCAAAAGAAAATATATTTGTTGACTGCTTGACACTAACAGTTTCAGCAGAACAGGAAGGTGCATTAGAAACATTAAAGGCAATTCGTATGGTAAAAGAAAAATTAGGACTGAGAACAGTTTTAGGTGTTTCTAATATTTCTTTTGGATTACCGAATAGAGAATTGATTAATCAAAATTTCCTCGCAATGGCTTTAATGAGTGGTTTGGATTTGCCGATTATGAATCCAAATGTATTTTCTATGACAGCTGCGGTACGCAGTTATCGTGTCCTTGCCAATATTGACAGAGATTCAAGAGAATATATTCAAAATTATAGTGGAGTCTCAATGAACACAAATGTAACAGGCGGGCAAAATGGTCAGGCGGATAAACAGATTCAGATTGAAAACAAATTTAGTAAGGAAGGTCTGTTTTATGCAATTGATAATGGCCTGAAAGAAGAAGGAAATGAAATTACAAAAAAACTGTTAGAGTCGACAGATCCAATGGTAATTGTAAATGAAATGTTGATTCCAGCATTAGATCAGGTTGGTGCAAAATTTGAGAAAGGAACAATTTTTTTACCACAATTAATTTTGTCAGCAGATGTTGCCAAAGAGGGATTTTCTGTTATAAAAGAATTTTTAAATAAGACGAATGGAACACAGGAGAGTAAAGGAAAAATTGTAATTGCTACAGTAAAAGGTGATATCCATGATATTGGAAAAAATATTGTAAAAGTTCTTTTAGAAAATTATGGTTATACAGTAATTGATTTAGGAAAAGATGTCCCTTATGAAGAGGTGTTAAAAGCCACTGTAGAACATGGAGCAAAATTAGTTGGACTGTCAGCTCTTATGACGACAACACTTGTTTCAATGGAAAAGACCATTCAACTATTACATGACAATCATGTAGATTGCAAAATTATGGTTGGAGGTGCTGTTCTTACACCTGAATATGCAAAAGAAATTGGCGCGGATTTCTATGCCAAAGATGCAAAAGAATCTGTAGATATTGCAAAAAGGGTGTTAGGTTAAAGAATAATAAAACTTTTTTAGAATATTTATGTATAAAACTTGAAAAAAGACATAAAATATATTATAATTAAGACAGTCAAATAGAGAGGCATTTACACAAGTATATGTCTTTTGACGTGGTTTGGGGATGTTTTATGAACTGATATATCATAGAATTACCAAATCAATAATTAAATTATCCTTTTTATATAATTTTCCTGGGATGCACGATAACTTCCGTTTATTTTGTTCCTACATTTTTGAATTGGGATTCCAATATCGGTAATAAGATATGTCAGGCCTCCATTATGAGTGGACGACAGAGTTATTATGCTGAGGATGCCCACCTAGCGTTGCTAGGACTCAAAGTGCGGAAGCCGGCATTCTGGGAGCTATGTGTGTTAATTCACCCAAGACAACTTGCTTTACTACGGGCAAGTTGTTTTTTTATTACAGAATAAGTAAAAGGAGGTATATGTTTATAAAATAAAGCATACAATTAGTAAGAAAATGAAAAAGGAATTGTATGTGAAAAAAAATAAGAAGAGATATCGATTCGGTGTCTTGCTTTTATGTGTCGGAGTAATATGTTTTCTAAAATGGAAGGATCGAAATAAAAATATAATGATTAGGGAATTCCAGAATGTGTATATAGAATCTATCAGTCAGAATTCCATGGTAGCCATGATAAACGGAAAATACGAAAAATTTCATACGAAGGATATAGATATGCCTGTTGAAAACTGCTTTGCAGACGTAAAAATATATGGAGACTATGTGACAAAAATAAGATTAAAATCTTGTAAAGTAACAGGGAAAATACGAAAAATTAAAAAAAATACAATCGAAATTGAAGGATACGGAGAAAGAAAAATTCAAGAGAATGCAACGTTTTTAGAAAAGGAATCGAGGAAGTTGTCTAACAAGGAACGGTTATGTGTGGGGAATCAGACAACAGAATTTTTTTTAGAACAAGATCAGATTTGTGGTGCGATCATAGATTCCACAATACAGGATCAGATTCGGGTTTTGATTTCTACTAGTAATTATAAAGGAATTTATCATAAACGTTTGTGTCTGATGGCTGAGGGTGACTATAAAATCATAACAGGAAAAAATTCTTTACAGAAAAAGAAAAATGAACAAGTTGTATTAGACAAGGGAAGTTCTTTTTTTTTAGATACCAATTGTATTAAAATACAATGTATGAAGAAGGAGCAAGGCATTATTTTGCAAAATGTAGAGAGAGCGAAAAAGAAAGAACCATATCCAGGATGTATTTATGTTATGAAAGATCAACAGGGGCTGGTTGTCATAAATGAATTAGATTTAGAAACGTATCTTTCTTATGTAGTCTGTTCTGAAATCCCAGATTCCTATGAAAAAGAGGCTTTGAAGGCACAGGCAATATGTGCAAGAACATATGCATTAAAGCAATTAAAAGGACATCGTTATGAAGAGTATGGGGCGAATTTAGATGACAGTGTAATGTCACAAGTATATCATAATTATGTTCCTTCTTCTAAAATCAAACAGGCTGTCTCTGATACAAAAGGAATTGCTATTTATTATAAAAATACACCGATTGATGCATATTTTTTTTCGACTTCATGTGGTGTGACGAGTGATGCCATGATATGGAGTACAAAAGGAAAACCATATTTAAAAGGTAAAGTATTAGGTAAAACAGAACTTGTTGATTTAAATCATGAAAAAGAATTCAGGGCTTTTATTAAGAATGATTATGATGCATATGATAGTAAAGAGCCATATTTCAGGTGGCAGACAGAATGGGAAAAAGAAGAACTGCAAAGTCATTTAGAGAGTACATATCATGTCAAATTAGGAAAAATAACAGCCATCAAAGTATTGAAAAGAGGGACAAATGGAATTGCTTTGCTTGTAAAAGTACAAGGGAAAAAAGACTCCATTCTTTTAAAAGGAGAACTTGAAATTCGGAAACAATTGTTACTTCCAAAGCAAAAAATCATGTTAAAAGATGGAAGTATTCGAAATGATTTAACGATGTTACCGAGTGCTTATGTAACATTTGAAATAAAAGATAATCAGATCATTGGTTTTGGCGGAGGATATGGACATGGAGTCGGTGCAAGTCAAAATGCAATGAATCAGATGGCAAAAGAGGGGAAACGTGCATCAGAAATTCTTACATTTTTTTATAATGGAGTAGAAGTAAAATAAAATAAAAACAGGAAATCCTGCTTATTTAAGAAGAGGATTTCCTGTTTTTTATTTTACGTTTTAATTTTTGCATGGTTAAAATGTTTTCTTTGAAAAATACATTCAGCTCACCACCTAAAAAAATAATAAACATGCAGACATAGAGCCAGAGCATTAAAATTACAATTGTGGTAAGACTTCCATACATATTTGAATAGTGTGAAAAGTGGTCTACATAGATGGAAAATAAATAGGAAAATGCCATCCAGCCAATAGAAGACAGGATGGAACCAGGAAGTAATTCTCCTAAGGAATATCCACTTTTATGAACTGTTTTGTAAATCATAAGAAAAAATAATGTCAATACGCACAGTGCAATTAAGGTTCGATTTCCAAAGATTGTATCAATGATATCATATAAAATCGGGAGTTTGGATGCTAATAAAGAGTAAAGTTTATTTCCAAATACGATAATACCGAGTGTAAAAACAATTACAACAATAAAGATAAACGTATATATAATGGACAAAAATCTTGAAATGATATAATTTCTTTTATCCGGAATATGATATACGCAATACATACCGGTCACAATCGCAAAAACACCCTTTGAAGCTGCCCAGAGGGAAGTAATACTAGTTATAGAAATAATGGTACCAGAATTCTTTGAGTAAATATCAGAAATAATCTGTTCTAGAAATTGATCTAATGTGGAAGGCAAAATTTCTTTTACCGCCTGAAATAATGTGTCCTGGGGAATAGAAGTAAATCCTATCAGTGTAAATAGTAATAAAATCAAAGGAAATATAGATAATATAATAAAATAAGATGCCTGGGCACTGTATAAGCTGACATTGTCTTCGGAGATTCTGAGTGAAAAATCTCGAATGGTAGTATATATCTTTTTCAAAACTTTCATGTGATTCTCCATTCCTTTTAAAATTTTATTCATTGTATCACTTTTTTGACTTCTAAGCAAGGTTGACTTTTCCTGGAAAGAATCATAGGGAAACAAAAGGAAGTTCTTGACGATAAAAAATATGTATGCTAAACTATAGAAAGTTTCATAAGAAAAAGCGATGATAGTGCATAGTAGATATTAAAATCCTCTTTAGAGAATGAAGATCGATGGCTGGAAGTCTTCTAGAGCAGATTTAATGATTGAATTTCACACTGGAGCTTCATAACTGAAATTAGACAGATTGAGAGTAGGTTGTGACGTTTATACACGTTACGTATTTAGAAAGTGCTTACTTGAATGTAAGAATCTGGGTGGTACCGCGGAATATAACTTCGTCCCTGTTATGGGGAGGGAGTTTTTTTATTTCATCAGGAAATTTCTTTGGAATTTAGATGAAAAACTTATGTTACTGGTTTCATGAAGATTCTGTCAGGGGATCTCATGATAACGAAAGTAGTCTATTCTGACTCGTATAAATTGTAAGAAAGGACGATAAAAATGAAAGAAAAGTTAGAAGCGATTCGTGCAGAAGCTTTGAAAAAAATGAATGAGGTTGAGAATTTAGATGCCTTAAATGAAATTCGTGTTTCTGTATTGGGAAAAAAAGGAAAATTAACAGAAGTATTAAAAGGAATGAAAGAGGTTGCTCCGGAAGACCGTCCAAAAGTCGGACAAATGGTAAATGAGGCAAGAGCAAGTATTGAACAGAAATTAGAAGAAGTAAAAAAAGATTTAACAGAAAAAGCCAGAGAAAAGAAATTAAAATCTGAAGTTATAGATGTAACACTTCCTGCAAAAAAGAATAAGGTGGGTCATAGACATCCAAATACAATTGCATTAGATGAAGTAGAAAAGATTTTTGTGGGTATGGGCTATGAAGTAGTAGAAGGTCCGGAAGTAGAATATGATTATTATAATTTTGAAGCATTAAATATTCCGGCAAACCATCCAGCGAAAGACGAACAGGATACGTTTTATATTAATGATAAGATTTTACTTCGTACACAGACGTCTGGTGTACAGGTGCATGAAATGGAAAAGGGAAAACTTCCAATTCGTATGATTGCACCAGGAAGAGTTTTTCGTTCCGATGAAGTGGATGCAACACATTCTCCATCGTTTCATCAGATAGAGGGACTTGTAATTGATAAGAATGTAACTTTTTCAGATTTAAAGGGTACACTACAGGAATTTGCAGTGCAATTATTTGGAAAAGATACAAAAGTAAAATTCCGTCCACATCATTTCCCATTTACGGAGCCAAGTGCTGAAATGGATGTTTCCTGCTTTAAATGTGGTGGAAAAGGATGTCGTTTCTGTAAAGGAGAAGGATGGATTGAAATTTTAGGATGTGGAATGGTTCATCCTCATGTTTTGGAAATGAGCGGAATTGATCCGGAAGAATATAGTGGATTTGCGTTTGGAGTTGGTCTTGAACGTATTGCATTATTAAAATATGAGATCGATGATATGCGATTATTATATGAGAATGATTATAGATTTTTAGAGCAGTTTTAAATAAAATTGATGGATAAGATAAAAGGAGGCAACTATGAATACACCATTGTCATGGATTAAAGCATATGTACCTGATCTTGATTGCACATCACAGGAATATATGGATGCAATGACGTTAACAGGTACAAAAGTAGAAGGATATACAGAATTAGATGCAGATTTGGATAAAATCGTTGTTGGACAGGTAACAAAAATTGAGAAACATCCAGATGCTGATAAGTTAGTAATCTGCCAGGTAAATGTTGGAAAACAAAATGCAGAGGAAGGAACAGTGCAGATTGTAACAGGAGCAACCAATGTATTTGAAGGTGCAAAAGTTCCTGTCGTTTTAGATGGAGGACGCGTGGCCGGAGGACATGATGGAAATCGTGTAGCCGGAGGTGTAAAAATAAAAAAAGGAAAACTTCGTGGTGTGCCATCATTTGGAATGATGTGTTCCATTGAAGAATTAGGATCAACAAGAGACTTTTATCCAAAGGCACCTGTAGATGGTCTTTATATTTTAGATGAGGACACAGAGGTTGGAGCAGATGCAGTAGAAGTATTAGGATTACATGACTGCGTTGTAGAGTATGAAATCACATCAAATCGTGTAGACTGTTATGGAATTATTGGAATTGCCAGAGAAGCAGCTGCAACATTTAGAAAAGAATTCAAGCCTCCGGTCATTAAAGAAACTGGAAATACGGAAGATGTAAATAATTATGTAAAAGTTTCTGTAGAAGCTAAAGATTTATGTTCCCGTTATTGTGCACGTGTCATTAAAAATGTAAAAATTGGACCATCTCCGGAGTGGATGCAACACAGATTAGCAGCAACAGGAATTCGTCCAATTAATAATCTGGTAGATATTACAAATTATGTAATGGCAGAATATGGTCAGCCAATGCATGCTTATGATATGAGTAAATTAGCCGGAAATCAGATTTGTGTAAAGAGAGCACAAGATAGAGAAGAATTTGTAACATTAGATGGCGAAACAAGAACATTAGATGAAAATGTATTAATGATTGCAGATGGAGAAAAGGCAGTAGGGATTGCAGGAATTATGGGCGGAGAAAATTCTATGATTACAGATGATGTAGAAACCGTTTTATTAGAATCTGCCTGCTTTGATGGAACAAATATTCGTCTTTCATCAAAACGTTTAGGATTACGTACGGATGCATCCGGTAAGTTTGAAAAAGGACTTGATCCAAATAATGCAATTGATGCAATGAACCGGGCATGTCAGTTAATCGAAGAAACCGGTGCCGGTGAGGTAGTTGGTGGAGTCATTGATTTTTATCCGGAAGTAAAGAAAGAAGAAAGAGTAAAATTCCATCCGGATAAGGTAAATCAACTTTTGGGTACGAATATCTCAAAAGAAGATATGCTAGGATATTTTAAAATGATAGATTTAGGATATGATGAAACAACAGAAGAGATTATCGTTCCATCATTTCGTCAGGATTTACACAGAGATGCAGATATTGCAGAAGAAGTTGCAAGATTTTATGGATATGATAAAATTCCAACAACTTTGCCAAAGGGTGCAGCTACTGCCGGTAAAATTCCATTCAAGCAGAGGGTAGAAGAAGTTGCCAGAAATATTGCAGAATTTTGTGGATTTTCTCAGGGAATGACTTATTCGTTCGAAAGTCCGAAAGTATTTGATAAGCTGTTGTTTGCAGAAGATGCCATAGAAAGACAGGCAATCAAGATTAAAAATCCATTAGGTGAAGACTTTAGTATTATGAGAACAACATCACTTCATGGTATGCTGACATCACTTTCTACGAATTACAATCGTAGAAATAAAAATGTAAAATTATATGAATTAGGAAATATATATATTCCAAAGGCACTTCCACTTACAGAACTTCCAGATGAAAGAATGCAGTTTACTTTAGGCTTTTATGGAGATGGAGATTTCTTTGACATGAAGGGTGTTGTAGAAGAATTCTTAGATAAGGTTGGAATGAAGGAACAGCCTCAATACGATCCAGATGCGAAAAAGCCATTTTTACATCCGGGACGTCAGGCAAATATTCTTTATAATGATGAAGTAATCGGATATCTTGGAGAAGTACATCCGGTTGTTGCTGAAAATTATAATTTAGGTGAGAGAACGTATATTGCTGTCATTGATATGCCTCTAATTACAAAAAATGCTACATTTGACAGAAAATATACCGGAATTGCAAAATATCCAGCCATGACAAGAGACATCAGTATGGTTATGCCAAAAGATATTCTTGTAGGACAGGTAGAAGAAGTGATTAAAAAGAAAGGTGGAAAATTATTAGAAAGTTTCCATTTATTTGATTTATATGAAGGTTCACAGATTAAGAGCGGATTTAAGTCAGTTGCATATTCTATTTCTTTCCGCGCAAAAGATCGTACATTAGAAGATAAAGAAGTAACAGCAATTATGGAAAAAATTGTAAAAGAATTAAGTGATATGGGAATCGAATTAAGAGGATAATAAAATTTATAAAAAAATATACCGACCTTAAATCATAAGATTTGGGGTCGGTATATTTATAAAAAACTTTTTTATATTTCACGTTTTACAAAAGCATCATATGCAGAAAGTAAGAAAACAATCATATAAATAGCAATTGTAATAAGTGCGAAACTTAATGTCTGGTTTGGAAAATATGGTGTTCCATTTGCAATAGATTCGAGATCTGTATTAGCAAAAATCAAATATCTTCCCCAGTCCTGGTGAAGCCCATTTAGAATAGAAGTAATGGTATTTCCTGTAAAATAGACTCCAATACTTAAACCTACGGCAACAGCAGTACTGTTTAGTAAAGAAGAAATCATAAAGGATAAGGACATCGTTGTAATTAATCCAATGAGAGAATAACCAAAGGATTTTGCAACTGAAATAAGGATTGGTGTTGCTGTTACAGTTCCAGATGCAGTAGCAGAGAGGAATACACCGTTTATATCGGATACACCATTAAATATACTAACTACAACAAGCTGGCAAACGTAAGTCAAAATAGTTCCAAATAAAGCTAAAGAAATGCAGGTAATAAATTTTGACCAAAAAATCCTGCTTCTTTTTACGGGATTCAGGACTAAGAATTTAATGGTTCCACCGGAAAATTCTGAAGCGAAAATACCACCTGCAATGATAATCATAAAAATACCTAAGACTGATAAGGCAGAAGCAGAATTATTAAATACACGTAAAAACATACTTTGTGTATAAACGCCATTATCACTTTCTGAATTTAAAATAGTTGCCTGATTCGGATGTGATAAGACATATTCCATCAGTTTATATTTTTTTAAATTTTCAATCTGGTTATTTTCTGTTCCCTTTTCTCCTTCATTTCGAGTGTAGTCTTCATAGGCAATCTGATAATCTGAAAAATTATTGTAAATTTCTGTATTAGATAAATCTAAATCATTGTCTTTTAAAAATGTGATAACATGCTTTTTAGACTGAAATGTTTTTTCGTCTAAATTCTGTTTGCAAAGATCTAGGTATCCATCTAAAATGGGAGTCTGATTTTTTGTATTTAACAAAGCTATAAATTTTTTTGTATTTTCAGAATCTGCTTTTTCATTTAGAAAAGTGTTCTGATAATCATTAATGATATAATTGTAGAACGAATTGTTCAGACTGTCTTTTTCGCTTATTCCGCATGCAGAATAAAGAGCTTTTTCTAAAGAAGAAAAATGTGGAGTTTCTGCATTTTGTGTATAGTCATAAGTTGTTTCTGTATCATATGAAGAAGCCAGACGATAAATAATGTTAAATAGAAAAACAAACCCGACTAATAGAAAAATCATTACATAAGTACTTTTTTTATGAAATATTTTAGAGTATTCATTTTTAATTAAATTAAGCAATCTGGTCACCACCTTCCTTGGTCATAGCAATAAATGCATCTTCGAGATTATGTGTATCTTTTTTCGAAACTGTATATAAACGGATATGATTTTCAATGAGCTTCTGATTAAAAGAAGATATAACAGAATCTTCGTTTTCAGCAGGAATAGTAATTTCAAAACAGGTATCAGAAATCGTATTATTTTCAAATTCTGAAGGGAGAAGAGCAAGTGCTTGTGTCGTGCTGTCTACTTTATATTCATAGCTTACAGATTTACCATCAGCAGCCTTGATCATTTCGTCTACTGTTTTAATTCCAAGCAGGTTTCCCTGAACTAAGATTCCAACCCGGTCACAAAGCATTTCCATTTCACTCATTAAATGACTTGAAACGATTACACAAACATTCTCTTTGTGTGCCACGTCTTTTAAAACGTCTCTTAAGTGTTTGATTCCTGCAGGATCTAATCCGTTTGTAGGTTCATCTAGAATCAATACTTTTGGGTGATGCAGAAGTGCCTGTGCAACACCGAGCCTTTGTCTCATTCCAAGAGAATATTTTCCAACTTTATCATGGATACGATTCGATAAGCCAACAATTTTTACCACTTCATCAATTCGTTCTTTCGTCACACCTTTTCGCATATTCGCATATAACTTTAAATTCTGATAACCGGTCATATATTTGTACATTTCCGGATTTTCTACAATTGCACCAATATTTTGCATTGCACCTTCAAAATCTTTTGTAATGTCTTTTCCGCAAATCGAAATGGTTCCAGAATCGATGGAAATCATTCCTACCGCCATTTTAATCGTTGTTGTTTTACCAGCTCCATTTGGACCAAGAAAACCAAAAACTTCACCGGTGTATGTTTCAAAAGATAAATCTTTGATAATTTGTTTTTTCCCTAGTTTTTTTGAGATATGTTCAATTTTAATTGCTGTTTCCATTGCTGTCCTCCATTCCATCTTCAGAAGAAGATTCATCGTCCACATCAAAGGATGTAAGTTCTTTTCCGGTTTTTGAATCAATTAAGGAAATTGTATCAGAAGATCCCCAAATATTATCGGCTCCATAGATTTTCCATTCTCCGTCTGATTCTGTTAAATAGACAGAAACATCGGCTTTTGAAGTATAATATTTTATTTTGGCAGAACCATTTGAAAGTGAGTCCTGATATTTTTTTAATGCGGAGTCTTCCGAATCAAATGATATTTGATTGATTCCATCGATACCTGAAAAACGGCCTATGGAATTTGAATATAAGGTACAGTCTAAGGTTAGTGTTACAAGAGCGTTTTTAGGACCATCCTTTTTAATTTTCATTTGTCGGATATTCGTTTCGCACTGATATGCCGAAATGGGAGCATCTTCTCTTGAATCAACAGAAAGATTTTCTTTACATTCATTGATCTGACGTTCGATATCATTTTTCCGCTGGTAATAATCAGTTCCACTTTTTGCATGCTGAATCCAATATTTATCATATAAATTTGTAATGTTAGTTAAATGATTTGATGATGCAGAAGTATCATTTGTCTCTTTGCTGACATTTGCCTGATACACGTCATTTACATAATTTTTCATAAATTCTTCAATTTTTGGTTTGCTTTTGTTAAATTGGTGATTGTCGATTAGTACATAAGAAGTAGTAAGAACGATACCAATACCACCGAGAAGCAATCCCCTGTTTAATTTTTGAAATCTTCGTTTCAATTGAGATATCCTCCTTTAATTATGTTTTTAAAAAATACTTTGTTATTTTAGCAGATGAAATTTTGAAAAACAATGAGATTAAAAAAATCTTAAATATTCTTAAAAAATGCATTACAATGAATTGAAAAATAGCAGAAAATGGGGTAGTATTATAAGGTTGAGAAAAAAGAAATTATTGTACAAAAAGGAAAAGAAAAATGAAATTTATCATACAAAGGGTTTCCCATGCATCCGTAGAAGTAGATCAGAGATGTGTTGGGAAAATAGAAAAAGGTTTTTTGGTTTTTATTGGAATTGGGAAAGGTGATACAAAAGAAACAGCGGATCAGCTGATAAAAAAATTAGTGCATCTGCGTATTTTTTCAGATGTAAATGATAAGATTAATTTATCATTAAAGGATGTCGATGGTTCCTTGCTTTTAGTATCACAGTTTACATTATATGCGAATTGTAAAAAGGGAAATCGTCCATCATTTGTGGAAGCAGCAGCTCCTAAAGAAGCAGAAAGTTTGTATCAGTATATTATAGAAGAATGCAAGAAACAGGTAGAGAATGTACAGACCGGACAGTTTGGGGCAGATATGAAAGTGGATTTATTAAATGATGGGCCATTTACAATCATTTTAGATAGTGAGGAATTATAGTGGAGTCAGAAAACGTAGAAGTAGAAGAAACAAAAGAAGAATCAGGTGCATCGGGAAAGGATAAATATAAGCTAAAGAGATTATGGATTTTATTATTAGTTCCGATTGCGATTGCTTTTTTAGTTTTAAGTAAAATTTCGCCATGGATTGCAGAGTATGTGTTTGCAAGAGGTTATTATTATCTGTTGGGGAATCTTTTTTCCTATATATCAGGTTTTTTTCCAGTTTCACTTGCAGAACTACTGGTCGTTTTAGGAAGTATTATATTTTTGATAGCTGTTATAGTCTGGATTGTCAGAATGCTTGATCATAAGGATAACAATGCTTTTTTCATATTTTATAAAGGAATTATTAATTTCTTAGATGTTGTAGCAATTATTTTATTTTTTGTTATCAGTTTTGCAATGGTAAATATCAACAGATATAGTTTTGCAAAGCAGGCAGATTTAGAAATAAAAGATCATTCTGCCAAACAACTATATGCCTTGTGTCTGGATTTGACGCAAAAATGTAATCAGACAAAAGAAAAGACATCAAGTAATAAAAAAGGTGAAATGGAATTAAACATGAACTTTAAAACAATGCAGGAAGAGGCAAAAAAAGCATATAAAAGAGCCGGAAAAGAATTTAAGGTTTTAAATAAGATTCACATCAATGCGAAACCGGTGCATTTTTCAAGGGCAATGTCTTTTAGTGGAATTATTGGTGTATACACCCCTTTTACGGTGGAAGCAAACATTGATACCGATATCTGTGAATATAAACAGCCGGCAACGATGTGTCATGAGATTGCTCATCTGCAGGGATATATGAAAGAAGATGAAGCAAATTATATTGCATATCTTGTATGTAAAAAGTCTAAAAATCCCGCATTCCAATATAGTGGATATATGTCAGCACTTTCACTTAGCTTAAATAGTTTACAGACAGAAAATAAGAAATTATATGAAAAAGTATATCAAAATTTATCTGCTTCTGTAAAAAATGATTTGCGTGCAAATGCAAAATATTGGAATCGTATCTATGAAAGCCAGATCGCTCAAAATGTCGAAAAGGCAACGAATAGTTTTAATGATTCTTATTTAAAAATAAGTGGTCAGAAAGGCGTAAAGTCATATGGATTAGCGGTTGATCTGCTTTTAGCAGAAAGAGATAAAAAGATAGAAAAAAGAGAGAAAAAATAGAAAAGAGGAAATTATGAATTTACATGAATTTGACTATGATTTACCGGAAGAGTTAATTGCACAAGATCCATTAGAGGATCGGAGCAGTTCAAGATTAATGATTCTAAATAAAGAAGATGGGAGCATACAACATAAGGTTTTTCGAGATGTGATTGATTTTCTTACTCCGAAGGACTGTCTTGTAATTAATAACACAAAAGTAATTCCGGCAAGGCTGCATGGCAGCAAAGTTGGAACCAATGCACATATTGAAGTATTATTGTTAAAGAGAAAACAAGACAATATCTGGGAGACGTTAGTTCGGCCGGGAAAAAAATGTAAACCGGGAACAGAGATCAGTTTTGGTGATGATCTGTTAATGGGGAAAGTATTAGAAGTGGTAGAAGACGGAAACCGTTTAATACAATTTCGTTATGATGGTATTTTTGAAGAAGTGTTAGATCAGTTAGGGGAAATGCCGCTTCCTCCTTACATTACACATCAGTTAAAAGACAAGAACCGTTATCAGACAGTATATGCAAAGTATGAAGGGTCAGCGGCAGCACCAACGGCAGGTCTTCATTTTACAAATGAACTATTAGACCAGATAAAAGAAAAAGGGGTTCGGATTGCAAGTGTTACACTGCATGTAGGATTAGGGACATTTCGACCTGTAAAAGTTGAAAATATTTTAGAACATCATATGCATTCGGAATTTTACATGATTGATGAAGAAGCTGCTGACATTATCAATGAAACTAAGAAAAATGGCGGAAGAGTTATTTGTGTGGGAACTACCAGCTGTCGTACGATAGAGTCTGTAGCAGATGAAAATGGGGTGATTCGTCCGACAAGTGGATGGACAGATATCTTCATTTATCCAGGATACAAATTTAAATGTCTGGATGGATTAATTACAAACTTCCATTTGCCGGAATCTACGCTGTTGATGCTCGTTTCTGCTTTAGCTGGAAAAGAACATATTTTACATGCATATCAGACAGCAGTAAAAGAAAAATATAGATTTTTTTCCTTTGGCGATGCCATGCTGATTATTTAAAATTTATCTTTTATGCATAAAAAAGAGCGATTCTCTTACTGGTTAAGTGAGAGAACCGCTCTTTTTCTGATTAATGGCGTGTCACATGATAATTATGCTTTTTTAAAAGTTCAAATGCATCTTCACATGCTTTTTCCTGATAAAATTCAATGGATAAGACACCTTCTTCGAATTCGCGATTATGTAAAATTCCAATATTTTTAATACTGATGCTATGCGATGCCAAGATTGTTGCAATTGTAGCAATTGCTCCGGACTCATCAATTATATCGCAGTAAATCTCATGTTTTTTCTTGATAGGACCGGAAGATGAATCAGAAAATGAATTACGATAAGCACGACTTGTTTCGAATAAATGATAAATATCTTTTCCACGATGCTGGTCTAAACTGTTTTTTACAGCTAAGAGATTTGTTACATATTGTTGTATAAAATCAGAAATATTCGTTGTATTTGTCATGCAGATCTGTTCCCACATCTCAGGAGAAGAAGATGCAATACGTGTAATATCTTTGAATCCGCCGGCAGCAATTAATTTCATATAGCCATCTTTAGAATCTGAATCACGTACAAGATTCACAAGGCATGCTGCAATAATATGAGGGAGGTGGCTGATGGCACCTACTACACGATCGTGTTCTTTGTAATCTAGTAAAACCGGAATGGCACCAATACTCTCGATTAATTCAATCAGCTCTAAAACCCGTTCTTTCGGGGAGGCTGATGTTGGTGTGACAGGATAGTAGGCATTCTCAACTAAGCGATCGGAAGCATTTTCATATCCGGTCTTTTCAGAGCCGGCCATTGGATGACCACCAATAAAATTCTGTTCAAGATTTAAGGAAATGACAGCTTCATGAATATTTGTCTTGACACTTCCTACATCTGTAATGATACAGTTTTTGGAAATAATTTCTTTCAGAGTAGATAAATAACTGACATTGTATTCTACAGGGGTACATAAAAAAATGTAGTCACATTCTTCGAAAGTCTGATCAACTACAGGAGTTACAATATTACAGGTTCCATCGGCCAGTGCCAGTTCACGTGCATGTGGACTGCGGTTAAAAGCAATAATGCGATATTCCGGATGGACTCTTCGAATTGCTTTGGCAATAGAACCACCAATAAGACCAAGACCGATAAAACCAATTGTTAAATTACGCATAATGAAAAATCCTCTTTCCCTTTTCTAGTAATAGCCCGAATGGGCTGCTGGTATGTCTACGCATATGCCTTTACGTAGATGAATCCGTCCTAATATTCGGATATTATAATTAGTTTCTATCATAAAATATAATAAAATGGAAGTCAACACTTTCTTAATAATAAGAAAGGGAATGTTGTTAAAAAAATAACAAATCCTTTGAAAAATAAGGATAATGATTGAAAAATAAGGATTTTGTTGTATAATGGATGGTATGTATAAGATTATACTTTTAGGAGGATACGACAATGGCTAGACCTTATAATCATAAGGAAATCGAAAAAAAATGGCGTGCACACTGGGAAGAACATCCAGTTAATGTAAATGATGGAAAGAAACCAAAATACTATTGCTTAGATATGTTTCCTTATCCATCAGGAAGTGGATTGCATGTAGGTCACTGGAGAGGTTACGTAATCAGTGATGTATGGAGCAGATATAAGATGTTAAATGGATATTATGTGATCCATCCAATGGGATGGGATGCATTTGGATTGCCTGCAGAGAACTATGCAATTAAAATGGGAACTCATCCGGCAATCTCTACAGCCTCTAATATTAAAAATATTAAGCGCCAGATTAAAGAAATTTCAGCAGTATATGACTGGGATATGGAAGTAAATACAACAGATCCTGAATTTTATAAATGGACACAATGGATTTTTGTTAAGATGTTTAAAGAAGGGCTTGCATATGAGAAGGAGATGCCGATTAACTGGTGCCCATCATGTAAGACTGGTCTTGCAAATGAAGAAGTAGTCAATGGATGTTGTGAACGTTGTGGAACAGAAGTAACGAAAAAGAATCTGAAACAGTGGATGTTGAAGATTACAAAATATGCGGATCGATTATTGAATGATCTAGATAAGCTTGACTGGCCGGAGAAAGTAAAGAAGATGCAGGCTGACTGGATTGGCAAATCTGTTGGTGCAGAAGTTAATTTTAAAGTTGATGGAATGGATG
The DNA here is from genome assembly GCA_934339365.1 of uncultured Lachnospiraceae bacterium. GTDB lineage: Bacteria > Bacillota > Clostridia > Lachnospirales > Lachnospiraceae > UBA3212. The sequence continues at coordinate 157,694 of CAKRHW010000002.1, forward strand.
AGCAGATTACAGTATTTACAACAAGACCGGATACTTTACATGGAGCAACTTTTATGGTTTTAGCACCAGAACATGCTTTAGCGAAAGAACTTGCAACAGATGAAACAAGAGAGGAAGTTGAAAAGTATATTTATACAGCTTCTACAAAGTCAAATGTAGACAGAATGCAGAGCAAAGAAAAAACAGGTGTATTTACCGGAAGTTATGCAATTAACCCGATTAATGGTGCAAAAGTTCCAATCTGGTTATCTGATTATGTTTTAGCTGATTATGGTACAGGAGCAATTATGTGTGTACCTGCTCATGATGATCGTGATTTTGAATTTGCCAAAAAGTTTAATATTCCAATTATTCAGGTAATAGCAAAAGATGGAAAAGAGATTGAAAATATGACAGAAGCATATACAGATGCCTCTGGTACCATGATTCATTCTGGTGAATGGAATGGAATGGAATCTTCTGTATTGAAAAAAGAAGCTCCTGATATGATAGAAAAAATGGGAATTGGAAAGAAAACAACCAATTATAAATTAAGAGACTGGGTATTTAGCAGACAAAGATATTGGGGAGAGCCGATTCCAATTATTCATTGTCCGGATTGTGGTGCGGTTCCGGTACCAGAAGATCAGTTGCCACTTTTATTGCCGGAAGTAGAATCTTATCAGCCGACAGGAACCGGAGAATCACCTCTTGCTGATATTGAAGAATGGGTTAATACGACTTGTCCATGTTGCGGAAAACCTGCAAAGAGAGAAACGAATACAATGCCACAATGGGCCGGATCTTCCTGGTATTTCTTAAGATATGTAGACAATAAGAACTCAGAAGAACTTGTATCAAGAGAAAAGGCAGATAAGTACCTTCCTGTTGATATGTATATTGGTGGCGTAGAGCATGCTGTATTACATTTACTATATTCAAGATTTTACACTAAATTTTTAAATGATATTGGAGTAATTGATTTTGATGAACCATTCCATAAATTATTCAACCAGGGAATGATTACCGGAAAGAATGGAATTAAAATGTCAAAATCAAAAGGAAATGTTATTTCTCCGGATGATTTGGTTCGTGATTATGGATGCGATTCTCTTAGAATGTATGAATTATTTGTTGGACCACCAGAATTAGATGCAGTATGGGATGATCGTGGAATCGATGGTGTACATCGTTTTCTGAGCCGTTTCTGGACACTTGTTCATGACAGTGCCGAGAAAAATGTAGAAGCCACAGATGAGATGATTAAGATTCGCCATAAGATGGTTTATGATATTACAAATCGTCTTGAGAACTTTAGTTTAAATACAGTTATTTCCGGCTTTATGGAATATAACAATAAGATGATTGATTTAGCAAAGAAAACAGGTGGAATTGATAAGGAAACCTTAAAGGTAGCAGTTACTCTGATGGCACCATTTGTACCTCATATCTGCGAAGAATTATGGTCTGTTCTTGGAGGAACAGAGAGCGTATTTGATTCTTCTAATCACTGGCCAAGTTATGATGAAGATGCCATGAAAGATAATGAAGTGGAAATTGCTGTTCAGATTAATGGTAAGACAAAGGCAGTCATTACAATTCCAGTAGATATTACAAAGGAAGATGCTCTCGCAAAAGGAAAAGAAGCAATTGCAGATAAATTAACAGGAACAATTGTAAAAGAAATTTATGTTCCGGGACGTATTATTAATATTGTTCAAAAATAAAAAGGTTCTATAATTTAAGAAAAATAAAAGTAAAAAGTCAGTCGGTAAATAAGACGATTGGCTTTTTATTTTTTGACAAGAAGAAATGAAAATGATATAGTGAAAAGAGAAAAAGCTTAATGTAATAAATGGAGGTACGAATGATTCAGGATATTGCACCACATAAATATTTAGTAGATTATCAGCCGGATGTACCAAAACTTACCGACGTTGTATTAGTTTATCGTAAAAAAGAACTGTTATCATGTTATAAAGATGGGGAAATCTGTTATCCTACCATTCAGGATGTTCAGAAGATTTACCCTGATATTCGAAAGAAAGCAAAGTATTTATTTCGAATTGATGAGAGAGACTTTTATGAATTAAGAAAGCCACAGTTACAGGAATTTGATCATTGGAAATATGAAGATATAGAGGTCTTAAGGGAAACAAAACCAATATGGAAATCATTTGCAGGGGTAACCGGATATCAGATTCACAGCTATTATACGGATACAAAGTACTGTGGAAGATGCGGAACAAAGATGATTGCGGAAGGAAAAGAACGTGCTATGAAGTGTCCATCCTGTGGGAAAATTACTTATCCTTCCATTGCACCAAGTGTTATTGTCGGAGTTATTCATAAAGATCGCATTTTGCTTACAAAATATTCTGAAAAGCATAGTAGTTATCGAAAGTATGCATTAGTTGCCGGATATAATGAAGTTGGAGAAACTTTAGAAGAGACGGTAAAGAGGGAAGTAATGGAAGAGGTTGGATTAAAAGTAAAAAATATTCAATATTATAAGAGCCAGCCATGGGCATATACAGGAACGCTTCTTGCGGGATTTTTTTGTGAAGTAGATGGATCCGTTGAGATTAAAATGGATCAGGATGAGCTTAGTGAAGCAGGATGGTTTTGCAGAGAAGAAATTCCAGCACATTTGTCAAATCATAGTCTGACAAATGATATGATGAATTGTTTTCGAAAAGGAGAAGTAAAAAAATATGAAACTAGATTATAATGATGGGCAAAACGGATTTGTGAAAGTTGCCGCTGCAACACCAGACATCCAGGTAGCAGACTGTAACTATAATGCAGATAAAATATGTGAACTGATTGATCAGATGCAGCAAGAATCAGTAAAGCTTCTGGTATTTCCTGAATTATGTATTACAGGTTATACCTGTAGTGATTTATTCTGGCAGCAGTTGATGTTAGAAAATGCAAAAAAACAGTTAGTTCGAATTGCCAGATATACAGAAGGAAAGGATATGCTGGTATTTGTAGGTTTACCATTAGAAGTAGAAGAAAAGCTTTACAATGTAGCAGCTGCATTATACGAGGGCAAAATTCTTGGAATTGTACCTAAAATACATTTGCCAAATTATTCTGAATTTTATGAAGCAAGACATTTTGCAAGCGGAAAAGGAATGTGTACTACGGTATGTATTGGAAATGAAATGATTCCTTTTTCTCCAGATTTAATTTTTAAAGCAGAAAATTTAAAAGGATTTCTTGTTGCAGCAGAGATTTGTGAGGATTTATGGGTACCAGATCCACCAAGTACCCGGTATGCTTTAAATGGTGCAACTATAATTGTGAATTTGTCAGCAAGTGATGAAATTACAGGAAAAGAAAGTTATCGCAGGAATCTGATTAAAAGTCAGTCTGCACGCTTAATTTGCGGGTATATTTATGCCGATGCAGGAGAGGGAGAATCTACTACCGATTTTGTATATGCCGGACACAATCTGATTTCAGAAAATGGAACAATTTTGAAAGAATCAAAAAGATTTGTAAATGAAGCAATTATTACGGATTTAGATTTAGATAAGCTGGTAAATGAGAGAAGAAGAATGACGACTTTTTCATGCAATCGTTCTCTGGATATACAGGTAATTTCTTTTCGGTTTAAACACCCACAGAATCAATTAGAACGGGAAATCGATTTTGCACCATTTATACCATCTGATTCAGCAGACCGAACGAAACGATGTGAGGAAATTTTTACAATACAGGCGATGGGGTTAAAAAAACGACTTGCACATGCACATTGTAAAAGTGCTGTGATTGGAATCTCAGGAGGTTTAGATTCTACATTGGCTTTATTGGTAGCTGTTCGTGCCATGGATTTGTTAAATATGCCAAGAAAGTTTATTATTGCAGTAACAATGCCTGGATTTGGAACAACCGACAGAACCTATCAAAATGCATTAACGTTAATTAAAAATTTAGGATGTACGTTAAAAGAAATTTCTATCACACCAGCAGTGTTACAACATTTTAAAGATATCGGACATGATTTAGATGTTCACGATATCACATATGAAAATGCACAGGCCAGACAAAGAACTTATTTATTGATGAATATTGCAAATCAAACAGGCGGAATTGTAATTGGAACAGGAGATATGTCAGAGCTTGCTCTTGGCTGGGCAACCTACAACGGAGATCATATGTCTATGTATGGAGTTAATGCATCTGTTCCAAAGACTTTGGTCAGACATCTGGTCCGTTATTACGCAGATATTTCAGATGAAAATTTAAAACAGGTTTTATATGATGTTCTTGATACACCGGTCAGTCCGGAACTTCTTCCACCGGAAGAAAATGGAGATATCGCACAGAAGACAGAAGATCTGGTTGGTCCATATGAGCTGCACGATTTCTTTTTATATTATATTTTAAGATTTGGATATACACCGAAAAAAATTTATCTTCTGGCAAAAAGAGCATTTCAAGAAAAATATACAGATGATACCATTTTAAAATGGTTAAAAGTATTTTATAAGCGCTTTTTTATGCAACAGTTTAAACGTTCCTGTCTGCCGGATGGACCTAAGGTAGGAACCGTTGCTGTATCTCCAAGAGGCGATTTGAGAATGCCTAGTGATGCAGTAGTAAGAGAATGGTTAGAAGAACTTGAGCAGGCATCCCGGTTAAATTAAAAAACAGCTCCCTAAAGGGGGCTGTTTCAAAATAGAGTAAGTAGAGTAAGCGGTTATTGGACGGATGCCTGATTTAGGGCATCATTAATTGCCTGAATCAGTGCACTGTACGTATATTTTTGTTCTTCTGGATATTCAAGATTTGAGGTGGATTGTTTTTTTACGATTTGTTTACACAGCTCTTTTGAAGAAGAATCAAAAAGAGGGTACATTGTTGCAATGATTTCTGACTGATTTTCAATGGAGATATCTTCAATTTTATGTTCTGAAACGGTAACAGAGACTTCTAAAGGGGAGTCATGGATTGTCAGAGAAGAATGATACGTACCTGGAGTATAGGAAACAGCAGAAGACGGATGAGCTTTGTTTTCATTTTGTTTCTTTCCAGGAAAGAACATAAAAATAAAAAGTAGAATAAGCAGAATTCCTAGAAGGATAAATAGTAATGTATAGATAATTTCTTTTAAGTGAAATACTAAAATTTTCGATTTTGACATAAGGAGTCTCCTTTCATATGGTGTTTTGCTTATTATCTATATTAATATATGTAACAGCATGAAAAAGTAGAACATGGTTCAGTTCATAATTAAAAATATATTCAGTTCATTGGGAGGGAACATGGGTTTACAGTTAATTTTAGGCAGTTCTGGTTCTGGTAAATCAGAGTTTATATATCAAAATACGATTCAACAGGCCATGAAAGAAGAAAGACAAAATTATATTATTTTGGTACCGGAACAATATACGATAGAAACACAAAATAATATGATACATATGCATCCGAGACATGGATTATTTAATATTGATATTTTAAGTTTTGCAAGACTGGCATATCGTGTTTTTGATGAATTAGGAGATTATAAATATTCTGTTTTAGATGATATAGGAAAAAATTTAATATTACAAAAAGTCATAGAGGAACATAAAAAGGAATTAAAAGTTTTTCAAAATAAAGCAGGGATGAAAGGCTTTACCTCACAGATGAATAGTGTATTATCTGAATTATACCAGTATGGAATTGAGGATAAAACTTTAGAAAATATGATTACAGATACAGAGAAAAAGCCATTACTGAATCAAAAATTACATGATATAGAAGTGATTTATCAGGCTTTTAAAGAATATATCAGTCGGGATTATATTACATCAGAGGAGTTGCTTCAGGTTTTATGTGAAGTAATAGAAAAGTCAGACCTGGTTCGGAAATCAGAATTTGTTTTAGACGGGTTTGCCGGATTTACTCCTTTGCAATATCGTCTGGTTCGTCTTCTTATGCGTTATGCAAAAAAGTTAACGATTACGATTACAATTCCGAAAGAAGAAAGTGACTGTCATGTCATCTATGAACATGAATTATTTAAAATGAGTAAAGGAATGATTCAGACAATGCTTCAGATGGCACAAGAAGAGGATATTTCGATTTTCGATTCTGTTTATATGGAAGATTATCAGGAAAATGAATGGCTGTATCGTTTTAAAAATTTTCATGCAATGCAACATTTAGAAAAAAATATTTTTCGTTACAAAAAAGAGAGTCGTGCAAAAGACAACGAAGGAATTCGGATTGTATGTGCAAAAAATCCATACGAAGAATCGCTATTTGTTGTAAATGAAATCATTCGTCTTGTCAGAGAAGAAGGGTATCGTTATCGGGAAATTGCAATTATTACAGGAGATTTAGAGGGATATCGAAGAAATATTTCGCATTTATTAGAAATGAATGAAATTCCTTTTTTCTTAGATTATAAACGAAATATCTTAAAAAATCCGATGGTTGAAGTAATTCGTGCATTTATTGAAATGGCAGTATATGATATGTCATATGAAAGTGTATTTCGATATTTGAGAAGTCAGATGAGTGATCTGACTTTAGAAGAAATAGATCTGTTAGAAAATTATGCCCTGGCATTTGGAATACAGGGAATGAAAGCATGGGAAAAAGAGTGGACCTGTTTTTATGGAGTGATAGAAAAGGAAGAACTTGAGGAAATGAATGAAATACGAAAAAAGTTTTATCACTCGATCGAAAAAAATTTAACTGTATTAAAGAAAAAATCTACAGTGTATGAATATACCAGAGCGATTTATCAACAGGTGATTTCATTGAACATACAGGATAAATTAGAATCATACAGGCAGAAGTTTGAAAAAGATAACCGGTTAAGTTTAGCAAAAGAATATGATCAGACGTATGGTGTATTAATGAAGCTGTTTGATCAGACAGCAACCCTTTTAGGGGATGAAGTTTTGACAGCAAAAGAATATGCAAAGATTTTAGATGCCGGATTTGAAGAATTAAAGGTAGGAGTTATTCCAATCGGAATTGATCAGATTTTAGTAGGAGATATAGAAAGAACAAGATTAAATCATATTAAGGCTTTATTTTTTATTGGTGTCAATGATGGTATTATTCCGAATACCAAAACAGATCGTGGGGTTTTGACAGAAGGAGAACGAAATTTTTTAGTGGAACACAAATATGAACTTGCTCCGACCAATAAAGAAAATGCGTTTATTCAAAAATTTTATTTATATCAAAATCTTACCAAACCAGAAGAAAAACTGTATCTGACATATGCTGCCTGTAGCAGCGCAGGAAAAACAATTCGTCCTTCCTATTTAATTTCCTCATTTAAGTCTTTATTTCAAAATTTAACAGAGGAATATTTTGAAAATCAGTTAAATGCATCAAATGTAAATAATGAGTATCAGGCACTTCGATATGCGGCAGATGGTATAAGAGAATATGTTGTACAGCAAAATAATCCTATATGGAAAGAACTTTACCATATTTTATGGAAAAACGAAAAAATACAAAGGCAATTGTACCCATTGATAGAAGGCGCAAATTATAAAAATGACTGTTCACCGATTGGAAGAGAGATTGCTTCAAAAATATATGGAGATACAGAAAAAAATATTACCCGGTTAGAACAGTATGCAGCATGTGCCTATAGTCAGTTTTTGATGTATGGTCTGAATCTTACGAAACGTTCGGAATATCAGACAAGTGCAGCAGATTACGGAACAATTTATCATAATGCACTAGAATATGTTATGAGAACAATAGAAAAGAAAAAGATAGCCTGGGAAAATATTACTGGAGAAGTACAGGAAGAATTAGTAGAAGAGGCAATGAACTATGCTGTTTCAAAATGTAATAATATTGCAATCTTTGGAACTGCAAGGAATGCCTACATGCTTACAAGAATCAAAAGAGTGACGGAACGTACCGTATGGGTGTTAGTAAAACATATCACAAGTGGAAAGTTTCATCCTAAAAAATATGAAATGAAAGTCCGTCATGGAAGAGTGGATCGTGTAGATACGTATGAAGATGAAAATAACATTTATGTTAAAATTATCGATTATAAAAGTGGGGAAAAGAAATTTGATATTATAGATACGTATTATGGATTACAATTACAATTAGTTCTTTATATGGGAGAATCTTTAGAATATATAAAGAGGGAGCCGGAAACAGGGAAAAAACGTGTTGTTCCAGGAGGAATGTTTTATTATACCATTAAGGATCCATTTGTTACCCAGGAAGAAATTGCTGATTTAGATGGAAAATATTTAGCACAATTTAAGCCATCCGGACTCGTAAACAGCCGGAGGGATATTTTGCATGCGTTTGACCAGAAAATTCAGGATGATACAGATAAAAATGCCGGATATGATTCAAGTGTAATAAAAGTAAAATATAATAAAAGTGGATTATTATCTGCAACTTCAGCAGTAGCAGATGAAAATCAGTTTCAATATCTAGTTCAGTATGCAAAAAAGAAAGCCGGGGCTATGAGCGATGAAATTGATAATGGTAAAATCGAATTGAATCCATATCTTAAAAACGGAAAAACTCCTTGCGAATATTGTGCATATCAATCGGTGTGTGAATTTGATGTAAAGCTTCCAGGGAATAAATATCGTCAATTGCCAAAGTTGAATTCATCCGACGTTTGGAAAAAACTAGAAGAAAATTTTCGTGAAAAGGAAGAATTGAAGGAAACACAGATAAAGCAGAAGAAAACAGGAATGGAGGATGAACAATGGCAGTAAAATGGACGAAACAGCAGCAAGAAGTGATTGATGTAAAAAATCGAGAAGTTCTTGTCTCTGCAGCAGCAGGTTCCGGTAAAACGGCCGTTTTAGTAGAACATATTATTCAAAAAGTGATAAATAAGAAAGATCCGATTGATATTGATGAACTGTTAGTGGTTACTTTTACCAATGCTGCAGCAGCAGAAATGAGAGAACGAATCCGAAAAGCGATTGAGAAAAAGGCGGAGGAATGCTTTGATGATGCTCATATTCAGAAACAGCTGACTTATATTCACCAGGCAAAGATTACAACAATCCATAGTTTTTGTCTGGATTTAATAAAAGAACATTTTGATCAGATTGAATTAGACCCGTCTTTTCGTATTGGAGATGAAGGAGAATTAAAGTTATTAAAAGCAGATCTTGTAAAAGAAATGTTAGAAGATTTCTATGAACAGAATCAGAGTGATTTTATTACATTTGTAGAGTCTTATACAACCAAAAATGACACGAATTTAGAAGAAATGATTCTAAAAATTTACGAATACAGCAGAAGCTACCCGGATGTGAATGCGTGGATGCAAAAATGTTTAAAAAATTATGAGTCTGCCGAACCAATGGATTCTTTAGAATGGATGCAGTATCTTTACATGCTGATACAAAAATATTCCGATGAATTAGAATTTTATTACCGCGATATCATAAGTCAAAAAGACAGATATCCCGGTGCAGCAGGGTATATGGCTGCAATAGAAAATGACTATTTTATGTTATGCGAATTAAAAAAAGCAAAAACTTATGAAGAAAAAAGAAAAATCTTAAAAGCATATACACCTGTATCATTAAAAAAATGTAAAAACGATGTTCCAGACGAATATGTGAAATATATGAAAACAATTCGTGATTATGGAAAAACCTTTCTTAATGAATTAAAGGATAAATATTTTTCGCAGGCACAGGAAGAACTTCTTTGGGATTTAAAGATTACAAAGGCAAGATTTGAGACATTAATGCAGTTAGTTGCAGAATTTTCGAAACGTTATCAAAATGAAAAAAAGGATAAAAATATTTTAGATTTCAATGATTTAGAACATTATGCATTACAGATTCTTGTAAAAGAAGATGATAAAGGAAATTTTATGCCTACAGATGTTGCAAAAGAATTATCGGAACAGTTTAAAGAAATTATGATTGATGAATATCAGGACAGTAATTTGGTTCAGGAAACAATACTTCGTTCTATTTCAAAAGAAAGTAAGGGAACACCAAATATTTTTATGGTAGGAGATGTAAAACAAAGTATTTACAAATTCCGCTTAGCAAGGCCGGAATTATTTATGGATAAATATCAAAGATATGAAACATTGCCAAGTGACAGTAAATATATTAAAATTATGCTTGACCGTAATTTTAGAAGCAGGTCCTGTGTACTTGAAAGTATTAATGAAATATTTTATAAAATCATGCGAAAAGATTTAGGAAATATAGAATATGATAAGGCAAATGCACTTTATCCGGGTGCAGATTATCCTGTTCCTCCCCAAAATCAGAATCAAAAAACGGAATTCATTATTTATAATCAAAAAGAGGATAAAAATGAGGACGTTGATGCTTCTGATGATCAGAAAGACTATCGGGCAACTGAATTAGAAGCATATTTAACGGCACAAAAAATAAAGGAACTGACCAATTCTGAAAATGGATTTCAGGTCTGGGATAAAGAACAAAATTGTTACAGGACAGCAAAGTATCAGGATATTGTTATTTTATTTCGATCTTTAAAAGGAACCGGAGATATTTTTACAGAGGTTTTAATGTGCGAAGGAATTCCAGCCTATTGCGAAACAAGTGTAGGGTATTTTAATAGTATTGAAATTACCTGGTTATTAAATTTTCTGTCAATTATTGATAATCCACTGCAAGATATAGAATTTGTATCTGTGCTGCGCTCTCCTTTTGTAAATATAAGTAATACTGAACTTGCAATGATTAAATCACAAACAGGTGAACAGGAATACTGGATGGATCGAATCAGTGAGTATATAGAAAGAAATGAGGATGAACTACAGATAAAATTAAAAAGTTTTTCTGAAATCTTAAAAAAATATCGATTCATGGTTCCATATACATCAATATATGATATAATTTCAAAGATTGTGGATGAAACCAATTATTATAATTATGTTCTGGCTATGCCGGCAGGAAAGAAAAGAGCAGGAAATATTGATATTTTAAAGCAAAAAGCGATTGAATACGAAGGAACGAGTTATGTTGGCTTGTTTAATTTTATTCGCTATATTGAAAAACTGAAAAAATATGATGTTGATTTTGGCGAAGCCAAAACAGTAGGTGAAAATGATAATACCATCCGTATTATGAGCATTCACAAAAGCAAAGGATTAGAATTTCCAATTGTAATTATGCCGGCATTAGAAAAAAGATTCAATCAAATGGATAAAAATGGTGAAAGTGTTTTTGAACCTGACTTAGGAATCGGGCTTGAAATGAGGGATCCAAAGAGTCGAATTAAGAATGAAACTTTATTGCAAAAAGTAATCCGTAAAAAAATTACGATAGAAGATTTAGGAGAACAGCTGCGTATTTTATATGTTGCCATGACACGTGCAAAAGAAAAACTAATTATGATAGGTGCAGTTTCAGATGCAGAGAAAAAGGTACAGGAATGGAGTATCAGCAGACAGATGAAAAATCAGGAATTACCGTTTTTCCTGTTATCTTCTGTGAACAATTTTCTAGACTGGATTGGTTATGTCTGTGTTGGATTAGACTGCAAAGAAACAACTTTCCGAATGGTTTCTAAGAAAGATTTTGTCATCACAGAACAAAAAAATACAGTGCAGAAGGAACAGCTAAAACAAAATTTATTACATCCGGATGTAGAAGATATGTTTGATGATAAGATCAATCAAAAAATAATACAGGCACTGGAGTATTCGTATCCTTATTACACAGATATTGGTGCTGCCTATAGTGTCAGTGATATTAAAAAAGAACATTTAGAAGAAGAGATGCCACTTGTTTTGCAAGAGGATAAGAAATTAGATATTGTACCTGAGTTTATAGAGAAAAAAGAAAAAATACTGACTGGTGCAGAATTAGGAACCATTTATCACCGTATTTTTGAAATGTATGACTTAAAAAATGGAATTGGCACTTCTTATGAACAGCAAAAACAATTACTTGAACAGATGGTTTTACAAAAAAAGATTTCAAAAGAGATGATGGATGCAGTTTCAATAAAGAAACTAGAAGCATTTGGAAATTCGTCATTAGCAAAAAGAATGGAGGCTGCTGAAGAAAAGGAATTACTATTTAGGGAGAAACAGTTTTTAATCGGTATTTCAGCTAAGGAATTAAATGAAAAATATCCAGAAGAGGAAACTGTTTTAGTACAAGGAGTGATTGACGTTTATTTTGAAGAAAACGGCGATATTATATTAGCAGATTATAAAACCGATAAGGTTTTGAATTTAGATGAACTGGTAAAACGTTATCAGATTCAGCTAGAGTACTACAAAGAAGCATTAGAGAGAATGACGAATAAAAAAGTAAAAGAAAAAATTATTTATTCTACTTATCTCGAGGATGAGATTAGTTTCTGATAAATAAGAAAGTGAGGAACATTATGATTTTTCCAAAATGGATTCGACAGGGAGACATGATTGGAGTGACTGCTCCTTCAGATGGAGTAACAAATCCTTTAGATATAAAACGTTTTGAAAATGGAAAAAGAAAAATCGAAGAACATGGAAATCCTGTTGTTTTTACTGACAATGTCTTTCAGTCAATTGAGGGAGGACCAAGCAGCAGTGGAATAGAACGGGGAGAACAATTAAATCAATTATTAAAGGATGAAAGAGTTCGTGCAATTTATTCTGCAAAAGGTGGAAATTACTTAGTGGAAATGCTTCCATATGTTGATTTTGAAGAACTTGTAAAAAATCCAAAATGGATACAGGGTTATTCTGATAACACAGGTCTGTTATATACAATTACAACGAAATATGATGTGGCAACCGCATATGGTTGTAATTTTGGAGATTACGGGATGAATCAGTGGGATGAAAGCGTTATACAAAATTATAGGCTGCTCCATGGTCTGTCAGATGGCTGCCAGGGATTTTCTATGTATCAGGATGGCTTTGGACCAGACAGAATAACCGGATTAGAAGGATACAGTTGTGATAAACCATCACAATGGGTCAATGGAAGAGATGAAAAGAAAATAAAGATGACAGGACGTTTGATTGGTGGATGTGCGGATGTTTTGTTTTTTATAAATGGAACAAAATATGATGGAACTTTATCATTTATTGAAAAATATAAAAAAGACGGAATTATCTGGTATCTTGAATCTTTTAGCTGTAATGCAGATGATCTGCTTATGAATCTCTGGCATTTAAAAGAATTAGGATGGTTTCAATATGCAAAAGGATTTGTCTTTGGCCGTCCGATGTTTTTTGAATCTTATGGTGGAAAAACATACGAAAGTACTGTATTATATGTACTAGGTGATTTAAATGTACCAATTATATTTAATGCAGATATTGGGCATAAGGGACCGCAGATTACAATGATCAATGGTGCAATTGCAACTGTTGAATCAGAGAATGGAAAAGGAATTGTCCGGTATCATTTAAAGAAACGTAAAGTAGCAAAAAAAGAGTAAAGGGTATTATATTTTTAGAACAAATAAGCAATAATAAAAATAAAAGAGAGAAACAAGGAGGCATAACGTGAAGAAAAGATTTTTAACAAAAGGAATTTGTCTGGTACTTTCAACAGGAATGATATTATCTATGGCCGGATGTGGTAAAAAGGACAATCAGTCAGACACACAGGAATCTACAATGGTAAAAGAAAGCACAATGGCTGCAAATAATGATGTAAAAGAAACAACGACAGAGGCAACAACAAAAGCTGATGAACCTACTTCAAGAAAGGGAACAAAAATCCTTTCGATGCAGGAAATTCAGGCCTTGGATAATACACGTGTGAACTGGGGAAGTGGCGGTGAAACAGACGAAAATAATGTTCCAATCGGATGCAACATGTATCAGGAAAAATACGGAAAATACAATGCAGATTTTGTACGTGAAAAAAAGGGAAAAAAGATTTTTTTAACCTTTGATGAAGGATACGAAAATGGATATACAAGTAAAATATTAGATACTTTAAAGGAAAAGAATGTAAAAGCTGTATTTTTTGTAACTATGCCTTATGTCAAAGAACAGCCAAAGTTAATAAAGAGAATGATTAAGGAAGGGCATATTGTCGGAAGTCATAGTGTGACACATCCAAGCAATGGTATGGTATCACTTTCTTTAAAAGAACAACAGAATGAAATGAATAAACTTCATGATTATGTTTCAAAGAAATTTGATGGATATGATATGAAGTTGTTCCGCTATCCTGCAGGAATTTTTAGTACCCAGTCATTAGCTTTGATGCAAAGTTTAGGATATACAAGTGTATTCTGGAGTTTTGCATATTACGATTATGATGTAAATAATCAGTTAGATCATGCAACAGCATTAAAAAAGATAGAATCTAGTTTACATCCAGGTGGAATCTTTTTATTACATGCAGTATCAAAGACAAATGCAGAGATTTTAGGACAGTTAATCGATGATATCAGACAAAAGGGATATAAGATTGAACGATATTATTAATGAAAGAAATCATGATAAAAAGTGAATTTATGAGGAATAGTTTAAAAGAAGTTCCATAATATATAATAAATCATAGTTACACCGGAGTGTTTTTATGGCAAGTGAGAAGATAGAAAATGTTTTAAATTTATCTCTGCAGGCTACACAAAAAGAGCGGGAAAAATCATATGATTTAGATGTGGGATATGATGCAGAAAAAAACACATGGAAATTAATTATCCGTCATGATGACAGATTAAGAAATCTGTATGAACAGGATACTTATTGGCAGAGATTAAAAAGTATGGGATTAAAAATTCAGTTTTTAAGTAACAATTATGCGATTATTACGACAAGGGAAACATTAATTCAGGAGCTTGCAGAACAAGAGACGATTATATATATGGAAAAGCCAAAATCTTTATATTTCCAAGTAACAGACGCGGTAAATGATGCATGTATTACACCACTTCAAACGAACCAGTCATTTGAATTGCGAGGAAAAGGTGTACTGATTGGTATTATTGACAGTGGTGTGGATCAAAACCATCCTGTTTTTCAAAGAGCAGATGGGAGCAGTAAGATTTTGCGATATATTGTACAGGATCAGATAAAAGAAGGACAAAACAATCAGGAAGCAACGGATGTATCAGGACATGGTACGGCCGTTGCTTCTATTATTGCCACAATTGCTTCAGAAAGTGATCTGCTTATTGTCCGGTTAGGGGAAGATAAAAGAAATGCATATCCAAGAACAACAGAGTTGATGGAAGCATTAGATTCGGTTGTAAAGATTGCACAAAAACTTCAACGACCGCTTGCCATTAATTTAAGCTTTGGAAATAATTATGGTTCTCATGACGGGCAAAGTCTTTTAGAAACCTATATAGACAGTCTTTCTAATATCTGGAAAATATCGATTGCTGTTGGATCTGGAAATGAAGGTTTAGGGAATAATCATGCAAGAATTCATTTAAACGATCAGGAGGAGTTTTTGGTAGAGTTTGAAGTCGGTGAAAACCTTTCATCTATTAATTTGCAGATATGGAAACTATATCAGGATAATATGGAAATAGAACTTATTTCTCCAAGTGGAAAAAGCAGCGGGAAACTGAGAAAAGAAGCAATGGCAATGAGATATTCATTAGGTGAAACACAATTGCTTGTTTTTTATGGAACACCGGTACCATATAGTATGAACCAGGAAATTTATCTGGAATTTCTTCCTAATGGAACATATTTAGAAGCAGGAATCTGGTCTGTCCGTTTTTTGCCGGTTCAAATTACAGTTGGACAGATTGATTTGTGGCTTCCGGTTTCTGGAGTTATAGGAAAAAATTCTGGATTTTTAATTCCAAGCCCAGAAACAACATTAACCATTCCATCTACTTCTAAGAATGTGATTACAGTCGGGGCATATGATCAGACAAGAAATGTATATGCTAATTTTTCGGGAAGGGGTTATACAAGATTAACCAATCAGATAAAACCAGATTTAGTTGCACCGGGTGTTGGAATTACGACGGCAAAAGCAGGAGGGGGATATCAAAAGCAAAGTGGCACTTCTTTTGCCACACCATTTGTTACAGCATCAGCAGCATTACTTATGGAATGGGGAATTATAAGAAAAAATGATCCTTATCTCTATGGAGAAAAATTAAAGGCATCTTTGATTTATGGTTGTAAGCCTCTTATTGGAGAAACAGTTCCATCTCCGAAAACAGGGTGGGGGACTTTATGTCTTAATCAGTCACTGATAAAATAAGAACCAGGCTGAGCATAGAAAGATAATTTTTATGCAACAGCCTGGTCTTTTTTTATTAAGAGGAACTCTTTTTCTTAGAAGCAATCATTTTGGATAATTTTTTTATGGTATCGATTTTTTTCTTTTCTTCGTCATTCATTCTTTCCTTTAAAACGGACAGGATTAAATCGGTTTCCGGGTCTGTAAATACAATTCCCTGTGATGCTGCTTTGCTTGAAGCGGATAAGAAAAATGGAATTAATTCTTTTGGGGTTAATTTTTGAGATTGTGTTACTAAGTCCATTAATAGTTTTAATTTTTCTGGAGATACATCTTTTAAAATGGGATTATTTAACCAGTCATTCATTTTGTTTTTCCTCTCCTTTCATATTTTGATTCATGGCAGTAAATGTTTCAAACATTTCTTTCTGGTCAGGTGCGAGCATGTCTATCATTCCATCAAGATTTCCGCCACCAAATTCTTTCATGGTTTCCATGATGTTCATTACATTTGTAAACATTTCAATGTTTTGAGCTGTTTTATCATCCATATAAATACGTGTCACCTGCAAAATATCAGATAAGGAAAAATGTCTTGATGAGGATATGCTACATTTATGATGATTATAATATTGCATGACTGATTGAAGTTCAAAAAATTTAATAAGAATTGCAAAAAACTTTTGTTTTTCCTCTGGTAACAGGGGAATACACGCTTTTAACATATGATATGTAGCGGGGGTAGTCAATTTATCAAAATCAGTCATTGGTTTATTTTCACTCATATCAGACTCCTTCTGATTAGAATTCTGCGGGCCGAAGCCCGCAGAGATTATGGTTCCTATGATGCAGGTCCTTTTTCCCCACGCTTTTGAAAGAGGAAAAGACCTAATAAAAGAATCATCATATTCACTTCTTCTGTTTCGAAAGGATGATTCGATGGAAAATACTTCTTTTTCATACAATCCATATCATAATCATAGATTGTATTATCCATAATTAGCAGCCGAAGCAGCCATTACCACAGCAGCATAAGATGAGTAAGATCCAGATAATAGATTCGCATCCATTGCCATTATTGCATCCACAGCCACCATTTCCGCAGCCTCCGCATCCATTTCCACAGCCTCCGCAGCAAAGTAAGATAAGAATTAAGAAGATGCAGTTATTATCGCATCCACAGTTGTTATTTGAGCAGGAACATCCTCCGTTTCCAATACCAGGACATCCTCCACTACATTGTGATGAACAAGGGCTACCGCATTCTGTTGCTGATAAATCGCTCATGAAAAGCCTCCATTTTTTTCTTACACTCTATCCTATGTCAGAAATAAGAAAAAGTTTCCAAAAGAAAAAAATTTTTTTCAATTTTTAAATGAATATATATTTTTGACCTTTTATGTTTGAAATCATAATATAAAGAAAGAAATCTTTTCTAAGAATTGCAGATTTTAATCCAATCAGAGATTAAGAAAAGAATGAGTTAAAAAAGAGAGGCGGGAATATATGGAAAATGTTCGAAGAAAATTAAAAGTGGACCAATATTATAAAAAAGGGATTGATGGCAGGCAAATTACAATTGCTGTTTTAGATACAGGTGTTGCAAGACATTATGACTTGAATGGACAGGTGATTGCCTTTCGGGATTTTATAGGAAAAAGGAAAAATAGATACGATGATAATGGCCATGGAACACATATCTGTGGAATTTTAGCAGGACGTGGAGCATTATATCGCCGGTATCGTGGAATTGCTCCTCGAAGTCAGCTGGTTGTAGGGAAAGTATTAGATGATATGGGAAATGGAAAGATCGAGGATGTAATCAGAGGAATTCATTGGATTATTGATCAGAAGGAACAATATAACATTCGTCTTTTAAATATTTCCATTGGAAACAGTGGAAATCCAAGAGAAAAAAATGAGGAACGATTGATTCAGGCAGTAGAAGATGCATGGAATCAGGGAATTATTGTAGTTGTAGCAGCAGGAAATAAAGGACCACGTCCGGGAACTATTACAATTCCAGGTGTCAGCAAAAAAGTAATTACCGTAGGTGCATTAGATACACGAAATTCTACGAAAGGAGAAGAGCAACAATTGCTTTCTTATTCTGGTTGTGGACCAACATGGGAATGTATTGTGAAACCGGAAATTGTTACATTTGGAGATAAGATTATATCTTGTGGAAATTATCGAAATGGATATGTTGCAAAAAGCGGGACATCAATGGCTACGCCGATTGTTACCGGGTGCATTGCATTACTATTGCAAAAGCATCCGAATCTTACCAATAAAGAGGTAAAAGAAATATTGAAAAAAACGAGTGTAAAATTAGAAGGCGATAAATTACGTCAGGGATGGGGTGCCTTGTCTTTAGAAAATATAATGAATGTTTAAACAGGTTGTGAAAACAAAAAGTATGTGTTAAGATAAAAAATGTGAAAAAGCAGATATATTCTTGATAGACATTGCAGAAGAAAGAGAAAGGTCGGAAAATATGGAAGAAAAATGCACACACAACTGTTCATCATGTTCATCTGGTTGTAGTGAAAAAAGTAAAATGAACTTAAAGGCACCTTTGCACGAACTTAGTCGTGTAAAAAAGGTAATTGGAGTAGTCAGTGGAAAAGGTGGGGTTGGAAAATCACTTGTTACATCATTGCTTGCTGTAGAGATGGCCCGGCAGGGAAAACGAGTTGCAATCTTAGATGCTGATATTACCGGACCGTCAATTCCTAAGTCTTTTGGAATTCATGAAAGAGCAATGCATAATGGAAAGGGAATTGTACCTGCAGTATCTTCTCAGGGAATTCAGATTATGTCATTGAATTTAATGTTAGAGAATGAAACAGATCCGGTAATCTGGAGAGGTTCTATGATTGCAGAAGCAGTAAAACAATTTTGGACAGATGTAATATGGGATGATGTAGATGTTATGTTTGTTGATATGCCACCAGGAACAGGTGATGTACCATTAACGGTATATCAGTCTCTTCCAATCGATGGAATTGTTCTTGTAACATCACCACAGGATTTAGTAACTATGATTGTAGAAAAAGCTGTTAAAATGGCTCAAAAGATGCAGATTCCTGTATTAGGAATTGTAGAAAATATGAGTTATCTGATCTGCCCGGACTGTCATAAGAAGATTTCCGTTTTTGGAGAAAGTCACTTAGAAGAAATTGCACAACAATTTCAAATAAAACAACTGTCACGCCTGCCACTTCAGCCACAGTTTGCAACACTTTGTGATCAAGGAAAAATTGAAGAAATAAAAACAAATGAATTAGAGAATTTGTGTACTGAGATAAAAAATAAATAAATCTTAAGAATTCTTAAATGTTCATTCGTTGAAAAGCCTATGGGAATATGATAAGATTTTCATAGGCTTTTTTTGGAAAAATTATCGTTTCGAATGGATGTAAAAAGGAGCAGTCAGATGGATGAAAAGAAATTATTAGAACAAGGTTTAACACAAGAAGAAGTGGAAGAACGAAAAAGACAGGGATTGTATAATGGAGCTTATCAGGTAAAAACAAAGACAATCGGACAGATATTATTTAGTAATATTTTCACATTATTTAATTTTGTGAATCTATTTCTTGCAGTCTGTGTTTTTTTAGTTGGTTCTTATAAAAACATGATGTTTTTAGGCGTTGTGTTTTGGAATATTGGAATTGGAATTTTTCAGCAAATACGGTCTAAAAAAGTAATTGACCGATTATCTTTGATTTCTAATCCAAAGACCGATGTTTTAAGAGACGGGAAACGTATTACGATTCAACATACAGAAATTTGCCAGGACGATATACTTCTTTTAGAAGCAGGCAATCAGATCTGCGCAGATTCTGTTATTTTAGTTGGAACTATCATGGTAAATGAAAGTATGTTAACAGGAGAAAGTAATCCTATACAAAAAACAGTGGGAGATTCTATTTTATCCGGCAGTTATATTATTAGTGGAAGTGTTGAGGCCAGAGTGATTCATGTAGGCAAAGAAAATTATATTAATACAATTATTGGAAATGCCAAATACATGAAAAAACCGAATTCCGAGATTATGGATTCCACAAAATTTATTATTAAAGTAATTTCCATCTGTATGTTTCCGATTGCATTTATTCTATTCGCAAAATATAACTGGAGTATGCATCTTTCAATCAAAAATACAGTTGTAAATACAGTGTCTGCATTAGTTGGTATGATTCCAAACGGGTTAATGTTACTTACAACATGTGTATTAGCAGTAGGTGTGATACGATTAGCCAAAAAAGATACTCTTGTTCAGGAACTATATTGTATAGAAACATTAGCAAGAGTTGATGTTTTATGTTTAGATAAAACCGGAACAATTACAGAAGGAACCATGGAATTAGAAGATTATCATCCGGTAAAGGAATATACAAAGGAAGAGTTTAGAGATGCCATTGCATCTTTTTCCTCTGCGATTGCAGATAAAAACCCGACAATTATGGCAATTAAAGAGAAATTTGTTCAAAAAAGCAATCTACAGATAGAAGGTACAATTCCGTTTAATTCCATTCAAAAATGGAGTCTGGTAAAATTTAAAAATGGACCGGCATATGTATTAGGAGCACCGGAAAATGTATTAAAAAACAGAATTTCAGAATATCAGGATTGCATTCAGCCATTGTTAAAAGCGGGAAATCGTGTTTTAGTTTTTGCAAAAAGTGATGTGAAAAAAATAATAGATGATCAGCTTCCAGAAGATATTCAGCCAATGGGATTTATTGTAATTAATGAAAAAATAAGAACAAGTGCCAAGGATACATTGGAATATTTTAAAACACAGGATGTAAATGTAAAGATTATATCCGGAGATAATCCACAGACCGTTTCTGCTATTGCAAAACGGGCCGGTGTGGAACAGGCGGAGAATTATATTGATGCAAGAACAATAAAAGAGGCCGATGATTTAAATGAAATCGTTGAGAAGTATACAATTTTTGGTCGAGTGACACCAACCCAGAAGTTATCTTTTGTAAAAGCATTAAAAGAAAATGGTCATACAGTTGCAATGACAGGTGATGGAGTGAATGATGTACTTGCATTAAAAGAAGCCGATTGCAGTATTGCCATGCAGTCAGGAAGTGATGCTGCACGAAACGTTTCCCAGCTGGTTTTATTAAAATCAGATTTTTCAGCCATGCCTGCAATTGTGGAAGAGGGAAGGAGAAGTATTAATAATTTAGAACGTTCGGCTACCCTGTATCTGGAAAAAACGATTTATGCAACCTTACTGGCTTTGATTTTTATCTTTTTACCATTTGAATATCCCTTTGAAGCAGTACATTTAACATTGATTGGAAGTTTATCGATAGGAATTCCTTCTTTTATTCTGGCACTTGAACCGAATAAAGAACGGGTAACCGGACATTTTTTAACCAAAGTTTTTCAGATAGCAATTCCAAGTGGACTGCTTGTAGTTGGAAATGTACTTTTGACGATGGGATTTAATTATTTCTTTCATATCGGCAGCCAGTATAATGAAACTATGGCGACATATAGCACTTTTATTACAGCAATGATTGTATTGTATCATATTTGTAAGCCATTTAATCTGCTGAAAAAAATGATGTTAGTTATTTTAATTGGAGCATTTTTGTTAGCAAGTCAGTTAATGCGGCCACTTTTTCAACTTGCTTATCTGCCAGTCAGATTAAAATTAGAATTGATTATTTTAGGCATCATTACCTTTTTTGTTTATAAATTCTTAAGATACCTTACAAAGAAGGTGTTTCATAAGTTTACAAAACAGAAAGAATCATGTATAATAAAAAAATAAATTTTAGGAGGTACAAGATGGATAAGATTAAGATGACAACTCCTTTAGTGGAGATGGATGGAGATGAGATGACAAGAATCTTATGGCAGATGATTAAGGATGAATTATTATTGCCATTTGTAGATTTGAAGACAGAGTATTACGATTTGGGACTTGTTCATAGAAATGAAACAAATGATCAGGTTACAATTGATTCTGCAGAAGCAACTAAGAAATATGGTGTAGCAGTAAAGTGTGCCACCATTACTCCAAATGCTGCAAGAATGACAGAATATGATTTAAAAGAAATGTGGAAGAGTCCAAATGGTACAATTCGTGCAATGTTAGATGGAACTGTTTTTCGTGCTCCAATCATTGTAAAGGGTATTGAACCTTATGTTAAAAACTGGAAGAAACCAATTACAATTGCCAGACATGCATATGGTGATGTTTATAAAGCATCAGAGATGAAAATTCCTGGTAAAGGAAAAGCTGAATTAGTGTATACAGCAGAAGACGGAACAGAAACACGTGAATTAATTCATGAGTTTCAGGGAGCAGGAATTATTCAGGGTATGCATAACTTAAATGACTCTATTGAAAGTTTTGCAAGAAGTTGTTTTAACTATGCACTTGATACCAAGCAGGATCTTTGGTTTGCAACAAAGGATACTATTTCCAAAAAATATGATCATACATTTAAGGATATTTTCCAGGAGATTTATGATAAGGAGTATGACGAAAAATTCAAAGCAGCGGGAATTGAATATTTCTATACATTAATTGATGATGCAGTTGCCAGAGTGATTCGTTCAGAAGGTGGTTATATCTGGGCATGTAAGAACTATGATGGAGATGTTATGAGCGATATGGTTGCAACTGCATTTGGTTCTTTATCTATGATGACATCTGTATTAGCTTCACCTCATGGATATTATGAATATGAAGCAGCTCATGGTACTGTACAGAGACATTATTATAAGCATCTGAAAGGTGAAAAAACTTCTACAAATCCAATTGCAACTATTTTTGCATGGACAGGTGCACTTCGTAAAAGAGGAGAATTAGATAACCTTCCAGAACTTGGTGCATTTGCAGATAAATTAGAAAAAGCCTGTATCCAGACAATTGAAAATGGTGATATGACAGGTGACTTAGCTTTAATCTCAACAGCTGAAAAGAAACATGTATGCACAAGTGAAGAGTTTATTAAAGCAATTAGAAAGACTTTAGAATCACTTATGTAAATTATATAACGATTCAGAAATACTTAGAATAAAAAAACTATAGACTGCAATTTGCAGCCTATAGTTTTTTTATTATTTAATGATTGTACCAATTTTTTCTAACATACCATCTTTGGCTTTATCTAAGTTGGTAATAATTGCACGTCGATTTGGACTTGCTGAAACAAACTTAATAGAAGCATCGATTTTAGGAAGAGAAGTAGTAACTTTAAACTTACCTTCCTGAATCAGCTGATTTGCTTCGTCAATCGTTAAATGTCCAAGTTCCTGTTCTTGCTCAGTTCCCTTATTAATTATCACATGATCCTTAGCTGTTAAAATTAACAGGGTAGAGGCATCTAACATATCGGCTAACTTAGCAGCAGTATAATCCTTCTCAATAATTGCACTGGCACCTTTTAATCCGGTACGTTGTTCTAAGACAGGAATTCCACCGCCACCTGCAGCGATGACTAATTGATTGGCATCTAATAAAGCACGAATAGAATCAATTTCATAAATATCAATTGGCTGAGGAGAAGCGATAATACGACGATACCCTTTTCCTTCCTCATAAGTAACATAATTTCCCTTATGTTCTTCTACAGATGCTTCATCTTTGGTCATGTATCTTCCAATTACCTTGGTTGGAGCATTAAATGCTTTATCAAATGGATCAACACGTACCTGTGTAATAATGGTAGATACTGGTTTGTATATACCACGATATAATAATTCTGTTCGAATTGCGTTCTGTAAATCAAATCCAATATATCCCTGACTCATTGCACCACAGACAGACATAGGAGCAACTGTATAATTGTTATCTAATCTCGCAAATTCTGTCATGGCAGTCTGAATCATTCCAACCTGTGGTCCATTGCTATGCGTAATTACAATTTCATATTTTGCTTCTACTAAATCTGCAATTGCTTTTGCAGCATTTTTTACACGTTCTTTCTGTTCGGGGAAAGTATCACCAAATGCATTTCTTCCTAATGCAACTACAACTTTATTATTCATAATGACCTCATTTCTGTGTTGGTAAACTGAATTACAACACCGTAAATTAGGGCAAACAAAAATTTGCCTTTTATATAATTGTATTATAATAGAAAAATAAAAAAAATACAACAGAATTTGGATATTGCATATTGACAATACACGTATCATTGTATACAATAATACAAAGATACAGAAGAGTGGGAAAAGAGAGTACAGGAACTGATCTCGTTTCTATATCAAACATTTGCAAAAAGGAGATTATTATGAGTTTAACAGATAATTACAGAGTACGTTTAGATAAACATACGAATTTATTGGAACTAGAAGAACATATCTATCATTTAGTGGAAAATGATGAACCGAATGTATATCGGAATTTATTTCCATACGATGAGGTACCAAAGATTGCTTTTAATAATCGTATTGTGCCACATGATATGCCGGAAAATATCTGGATTACAGATACCACATTTCGTGACGGACAACAGTCACGTGCTCCATATACGACAGAACAGATTGTTCACATATATGATGAATTACATCGTTTAGGCGGACCAAAGGGAATTATCCGTCAAAGTGAATTTTTCTTATATAGTAAAAAAGATCGTGATGCAGTTTATAAATGTTTAGAGAGAGGATATAAGTTCCCGGAAGTTACGAGCTGGATTCGTGCAAGTAAAAAAGACTTTCAGTTAGTGAAAGATATCGGTTTAAAAGAGACAGGAATTTTAGTCAGCTGTTCAGATTATCATATTTTTTATAAATTAAAGATGACAAGAAGAGAATGTATGAATCATTATCTTTCAGTTGTAAGAGAATGCTTAGAGACAGGAGTAAGTCCAAGATGTCATTTAGAGGATATTACCCGTTCTGATATTCATGGATTTGTTATTCCGTTTTGTATTGAACTTATGAAGCTGCAGGAAGAATACCAGATTCCTGTTAAGATACGTGCCTGTGACACAATGGGATATGGCGTGAATTTTTCCGGTGCCGTTATTCCAAGATCTGTACAGGGAATTATTTACGGTTTAAATAAACATGGTGGAGTTCCATGCGAACAGTTAGAATGGCATGGGCATAATGATTTTTATAAGGCCGTTACAAATTCTACTACCGCCTGGTTATATGGTGCATGTGGTGTAAACTGTTCTTTATTTGGAATTGGAGAAAGAACCGGTAATACACCACTAGAAGCAATGGTATTCGAATATGCTCAGTTAAAAGGTACTTTAGATGGAATGGATACAACCGTTATTACAGATTTAGCTGAATATTTTGAAAAAGAAATTGGATACCATATTCCTTCCCGTACTCCTTTTGTTGGTAGAAACTTTAATGTAACGAGAGCAGGAATTCACGCAGACGGATTATTAAAGAATGAAGAGATTTATAATATTTTTGATACAGAGAAAATTTTAAAAAGACCTGTTTTGGTTGCAGTTTCAAATACATCCGGTCTTGCAGGAATTGCACATTGGATTAACACTTATTACAAATTACCGGAAGAAAAGAAAGTTGATAAGAAGTCTGAATTAGTAACGAAGGTAAAAGAGTGGGTAGATCAGGAATATGATTCCGGAAGAGTGACTGTAATTACGGATAATGAGTTAATTGATGTAATTAACAAAAGCTGTCAGGAATTAGGAATTGATGTTCCACAAAAGTAAGGAGACATCATGATGGAACAAACACATGGACAATTAGAATTATCTGATAAGTACTCCTTACGTGGTCAGGTGTTTGATAGCATTCGCGAGGGGATTTTATCTGGAAAATATCATAGAAATGATGAGTTACGTGAGATGACTTTAGCAAAAGAATTAGGTGTCAGTCGAACTCCGATTAGAGAAGCACTGAGACAATTAGAATTAGAGGGACTAGTTAATATTATTCCCAATAAGGGAGCGTATGTAGTCGGAATTACAGATAAGGATATTCGTGATATCTATGAAATGCGTTCGATGCTTGAAGGATTATGTACCAGATGGGCAACGAATAATATTTCAAAGGAAGATATAGAGGCATTAGAAGAAATCAATGACTTATCCGTATTTTCAGCGGAACGAAAAAAATATGATAAAGTGCTTGAATTAGATAATCGTTTTCATCAGGTATTATATCGTGCGGCGAAGAGCCGGATGCTAGATAAAACATTATCAGATTTTCATCATTATCTTGAGCATTTAAGGAAACAGACACTTTCATCACCTGAGAGGGTTCAGGCTTCCATAGAAGAACATAAAGCAATTGTGGAGGCAATAAAAGCGGGGGATGCACAACAGGCAGAAATGCTTGCTAATGCTCATATCAAAAAGACAATGGATAATATAGAGGATAAACATTTGCTGTCTATGAATGCAAAAGATTAATGGGAAGAGCTTAAGAAAGCTCTTCCCATTTTTCATATAGATCTAATAATAAAAGATCATTTTCTTCTTTTTTCTTAGCGAGAGGTGTCAGTTTCCCGATATCTGTTGCAATCTCCGGTAAACTCATTTGCATTTCGATTTCTTTATTTTCTTCTTCTAATCGTGTAATCTCATCTTCTACTTTTTGTAACTGATTTTTTTTCTTTCGAAGTTTTGCCTGTTCTTCTTTTTGAGCCTTCCAGTCAAGCTTTGTCTCAGAAACAGAACTAGTATCTGAAATTTCCTGATCAGTTGGAGAAGTAGAGGCATACGCATTGGTTAATTCTTCTACTTTTTCAAGGTAATAATCGTAATTTCCAATGTATGATATGATTTTCTGGTTTTTTAATTCTAAGATTCGCGTTGCTGTTGTATTAATAAAATACCGGTCATGCGAAACATAAAAAACAGTTCCGGTATAATGATTTAAGGCATTTTCAAGAATCTCTTTTGAAGTCATATCTAAATGATTCGTTGGCTCATCTAAAATCAGAAAATTTGATTCTGAAAGCATTAATTTTGCCAGTGATACTCGTCCACGTTCTCCACCACTTAAATCAGAAATACGTTTGAATACATCATCATTCGTAAATAAAAAAGCTGCGAGTACATTACGAATTTCTGTATTTGTAAGAGTTGGATATTCATCGGATATCTCATCAAATAATGTCTTTTCTGAATGCAGGACATTATGTTCCTGATCATAATATCCAATAGAAACATTAGACCCAAGCGTAATGGAACCAGAGTCAGCAGAAATGATATCATTGATAATTTTTAAAATGGTTGTTTTTCCGGTTCCGTTGTCACCAATCAGAGCAACTCGCTCACCGCGTTTGATTTCAAAATTCAAATCAGAAAACAGTTTTTTTTCTGAAAAAGATTTTGAAAGATTTTTTACAGATAATACATCATTTCCACTTAACACTCTAGGAGAGAGTGTAATATTCATAGCATCTCGAAGTTCCACTGGTTTTTCTAATACATCCATCTTATCTAGCATTTTTTCACGACTTTCTGCTCTTTTGATAGATTTTTCACGATTGAAGGATTTTAATTTAGAAATAACAGCTTCCTGGTGCTTGATTTCCTGTTGCTGTTTTAAATATGCTTTCATTTCTGAATCACGTAAAAGAGCTTTTTTCTTTGCGTAATCGGTATAATTTCCAAGGAAACCAGTGACATGTCCATTTTCTACTTCAAATACTTTATTTACGATTTTGTCTAGAAAATAACGGTCATGGGATACAATTATGACACAACCTTTATAATTCATTAAAAAGTTCTCTAGCCATGAAACAGAAGAGATATCTAGATGGTTCGTTGGCTCATCAAGCATAATAATATCCGGAGCAGATAATAGTAGTTTTGCAAGTGCAACTCTTGTTTTTTGTCCTCCGGAAAGAGTAGAAATGATTTTATCATAATCATTTTCTAAAAATCCAAGTCCTTTTAAGACACCCGTCACTTCACTTTTATATGCATATCCATTGCGAAGTTCAAATTCATGCGATAATTTTGTATAGGTGTTTAGAAGATTTTCTAATTCCTGACCAGACAGCTGGTTCATTTGTTCTTCCATGGAACGAAGGCGCTGTTCCATTTCTATAATTTCTTTTTTGACTTCTAAGACTTCCTGATAGATGGAATAATTACTATTTAACCCCTGATGCTGGGCCAGATAGCCAATTGTTTTGTCTTTGGCAATTGTAACTTCTCCGGAATCTGCCGGAATAATTCCCATAATAATTTTTAACAGGGTAGATTTGCCTGCTCCATTCATACCGACAATCGCTGCCTTGTCATGGTCTTCGACATGAAAAGAGACGTTTTTTAAAACATCAGCCGTTACAAAAGATTTATTTATGTTATTACAAGATAGAATCATTGTCTTGTCCTATATCCTTTCTTTCCGTAATCTTTTTATGTTCATTCTGTTAACACACAAAAATTTGTAAAATTTTTGTCATTCTTATGACATACGAAAAGATTTTATCATAAAAGTATAAAAAAATCATTACTAACTTTTCAGGAAAGCAGGAAAAAGGAAGTATGTTAAAAAATTGACAATTAGGAGTTTCCTGTTATATAATAAAAAATAATTATATCTGTGTATTTAAAATACAGATAATTTAGAACAAGAATGTATAATTTAGATGGAGGAAAAAAACGTGGGAAAACCAATATCGAAAGCGGTCATAAAAAGATTACCAAGATATTATCGGTACCTTGATGAACTCATGAGGGAAGGGGTAGAACGTGTTTCTTCAAGTGAGTTGAGTAAAAGAATGAAAGTAACTGCATCCCAGATTCGCCAGGATCTGAATAATTTTGGAGGTTTCGGACAACAGGGCTACGGATATAATGTAAAATTTCTTTATACAGAAATAGGCAAGATTCTTGGAGTAGATATTCAGCATAATATGATAATTATTGGTGCCGGTAATTTAGGACAGGCATTAGCGAATTATTCTAATTTTGCAAAAAGAGGTTTTATGGTAAAGGGATTATTTGATATCTCTCCCGAAATTGTTGGAAAACAGGTTGGAGAATATGTGGTAAAACATGTTGATACATTAGAAGATTTTTTAAAAACAGAAAAAATTGATATTGCTGCCTTAGCAATACCAAAAGCAGGTGCAGGTCCAATTGCAACAAGACTTGTTGCATGTGGTGTTACGGCATTTTGGAATTTCTCACACATCGATTTAGATTTACCAAAGGATGTTTTGGTAGAGAATGTTCACTTATCAGAAAGTTTAATGCGGTTATCCTATAATATTAATCATCGCCTAGACCGCATGGATTAAAGAAAAGGGGTGTTTTTTATGAAAAAAGTAGTATTCGGAAAAGACATGAAACAGGTAGATTCTTATACCATTCATACGATTGGAATTGATTCTCTGATTTTAATGGAACGTGCAGCATATCAGACTTTTTTACATATAAAAACGAAATATCCGAAGGAGTCTGTATCGGGACCTGTAGTACTTATTTGTGGAACCGGTAATAATGGTGCAGATGGTTTGGCATTAGCACGAATGCTAAAATTAGACGGTTATCGTGTTCAAATAAAGGTGTTAGGGAATCTTTCACATGCCACTGAAGAATTTAGGAGACAAAGCTCATTTCTAAAACATCTTTCGATTGATTTTTCGGAAACAATTTCTTTAGAACGGGCAGGAATTCTGATAGATGCAATTTTTGGAATTGGTCTGAGCCGGGATGTCGAGGGAGAATTTGTTGCTTATATTTCTAAAATAAATGACGCACATGCAACATATCAGATACCGGTTATTGCAGTAGATATTCCTTCTGGCGTGAATGGAACATCCGGTCAGATTCAAAAAATTGCAGTACAGGCAGATGTTACAGTAACTTTTGGAAGTATAAAGTCTGGAATGTTACTGTTTCCTGGAGCACAGTATTGCGGAGAAATCCTATGTGAGGAAATTGGATTTTTTGAAGAGTCTTATCAGCAGTTACCATATCATATGTTTACTTATGATTTAGAAGATTTGAGTAAAATTTATAAACGAAAAGCATATTCTAATAAGGGAAGCTATGGAAAAATATTAATCATTGCCGGAAATGCTGCTATGAGTGGTGCTGCGTATTTTAGTGCAATGGCAGCCTACCGTACAGGAAGTGGAATTGTAAGAATATTAACTCATCAGGAAAACAAAACGATTCTTGCACAAATGATTCCGGAAGCTATTATTACAACCTATCCAACAGATCTGCCAGATGAAACAATTGCCGATTCTGCAATTCAATGGGCAGATTCGATTGTAATCGGACCGGGAATGGGTGTAAACCACACAACAGAGATTTTATTATCGAAAGTATTACAGTCAGGTAAAAAGTGTGTAATTGATGCTGACGGATTAAATACACTCAGTACGTACAGACAGCTTTTTTCTTTGCTTCATAAAAATACAGTAATTACTCCACATTTAGGAGAAATGTCTCGATTAACAAAAATATCGATTGAAAATATAAAATCTGATTTGATAGGGGTTGCGGCTACATTTTCAAAGGAGTATAATGTAACAGTTGTTCTAAAAGATACAAGAACAGTCGTTGCATATAAGAATGAACTCTATATCAATCGTTTTGGAAATAATGGAATGGCAACAGGTGGATCGGGAGATGTCTTATCTGGTCTGACAGGATGCCTGATTCATTGTCAGAATGATTTATTTGAAGGAGCTTGTCTCGCTGTGTTTTTACATAGTATTTGTGGAGATGAAGCCAGAAAAGAATGTGGAGAATATTCTTTAATGGCACGAAGTTTAATAAATGCGTTAGAGAGTATTTCAGTAAGACTCTCTTAAAAATGGAACCTCAAAAAATAAGGAGAACGATAAAAATGGATAATTTAGAACAGTACTTTAGAGTCTATGCATTAATAGATATTGATGCTGTTAGAAAAAATGTAAAAAACCTTATGGCAAAGACCAGAAAAGGAACAAGAGCCATTGCTGTCATAAAAACAGATGCATATGGTCATGGAGCAACAGAAATAGCACAAAATATCAGTGATCTGGTAGATGGATTTGCTGTTGCAACCATTAATGAAGCACTTGTTTTAAGAAAAAATGGAATTCAAAAAGATATCATTATTTTAGGATATACCAATGAATATTATTACAAAGACCTGATTGAACAACAGATTCGTCCGGCTATGTATACATATGATATGATAAAAAAGATATCAGATGTTGCAGTTTCGTTAAACAAGGAAGCTGTTATTCATATAAAAGTAGATACCGGAATGGGACGAATTGGTTTCAGGGATAATGAGGAAAGCATAGAAGAAATTGTGCGTGCAGCAAAACTTCCGAATATTCGAATGGAAGGAATTTTTACTCATTTTGCAAAAGCAGATGAAAAGGATAAAACATCTGCGTCTGAACAATTAGAACGATATTTGGACTTTTTATCAAAATTGGAAGAAAAAGGAGTAACGATTCCGATTCATCACTGCTCTAACAGTGCCGGCATCATTGATATGCCACAGGCAAATTGTGATGAAGTCCGAATGGGAATCAGTCTCTATGGAATGTATCCATCGGATGAAGTAGAAAAAGATCAGGTTACATTATATCCGGTATTATCATTACACAGCCATGTTGTCCATGTAAAAGAAATACAGCCAGGTGAAAGTGTGGGATATGGAGGAACCTTTACTGCTACTAAAAAGACAAAAGTTGCAACTGTTCCGGTTGGATATGGAGATGGATATTTTCGGAATTTGTCAAACAAAGCATCTGTCATTATTCATGGTGTTAAGGTACCGATCATAGGAAGAATCTGTATGGATCAGTTTATGGTTGATGTAACGAACATCTCTGATGTAAAAATAGGCGATGCAGTAACCTTAATTGGAAAAGATGGTAAGGAAGAAATTACCGTAGATGAACTGGCAGATATTGCAGGAACAATTAATTATGAAATTGTATGTGATTTAGGAAAAAGAATTCCAAGAGTGTTCTTGCGGGATGGAAAGATCATTTCTACCAGAGATTATTTTGATAAATAGATATAACCTTAAAAATACAAACCCGATTTCTTAGGTTTAGAATCCGATATACTGGAAATAATACAGATAAGATTACAAAACAAGTGATCAAATAATATTGGAGTGTGAACTAAATTGATTGTAAAACGTGGTGATGTATTTTATGCTGATTTAAGACCGGTTGTCGGTTCGGAACAAGGCGGAATTCGTCCTGTTCTGATTATTCAAAATGATACAGGGAATAAACATAGTCCTACGGTAATATGTGCTGCAATAACTTCGCAAATGAATAAAGCAAAATTACCGACGCATATCGAACTTGATAGTACGAAATACGATATTGTAAAGGATTCTGTAATACTATTAGAACAATTAAGAACAATTGATAAAAAACGATTGAAAGATAAAGTATGTCATTTAGATAAAGACATTATGAAAAAAGTCAATCGTGCTATTGCCATCAGCCTAGACTTATATACATAAATGTTGACTATCGCTGAATAAAATGGTATAAAAATTAAATAAGAGATAAAATAAAAACACAGAGTTACTGTTTTAGTAAACTCAGAAAAAGGAGAGAAAAATTTATATGGATGGTGACAGTCAACTGACTGCTTGGGTTTTATTTATTATTTTTTTGACACTGAATTTTTGCCTTTATGCCTTTGATGCTGCTTTTAAAAATCTGAATGAGACGGAGTTAGAAGAGAAAAAAGAAAAAGATGATAAGGCAAAAAAATTACTTGATTTGATAGAAAAGCCAAGAAGCTTTTTGATCACGAACCTCTTTATTCATATGATAACAATACTCATTGCCGGAATCATGCTGTTTCTGTATGATACACAGAGGCTATCTGAATTTATATTACATTATATTCAGATTCCACAGGAACTTTCGGTAATAATTGGTGCAGTTATAGTAGGAATATTTTTTTGCATCATTATCATTGGGTTCAGTATTGTTGTACCTAAAAAATTAGGTATGAAATATTCGAAGGGTCTTGCATTTCAGATGGTTGATTTTATGGGATTTCTTATGAAATTGTGTTATCCTGTTACCTGGGTGATAACCATTTTTTCAAAGTTGATTTTAAAGATTTTTCGTGTTGATATGAATGCAGACTTTGAAAACGTAACAGAAGACGAGATAAAATCAATGGTATCAGAAGGGCATGAAAAAGGAGTTTTAGAAGCAGGAGAAGCAAAAATGATTGCCAATATCTTCGAGTTTGGAGATAAAGAAGCAAAAGATATTATGATACATAGAAAAAATATTTTTGCTTTGGATGGAGAAATTTCTCTGAATCAGGCAGCTGCCATTATGCTAGAAGCAAATAAAACCCGTTTTCCGGTGTATTACGATGATATTGATAACATTATTGGAATTATTAATTTTAAAGATGTTATGGTCAGACAACATAATCAGGAGCAACTTTCATCTAGCATTAAAGATATAAAAAATTTATTGCGAAAGGCAGAATTTATTCCAGAGACACGAAATATTGATGATTTATTCAAATTTATGCAGTCAACAAAGACACATATGGTAATTGTTGTAGATGAATATGGACAGACATCTGGAATTATTACGATGGAAGATATCTTAGAGGAAATTGTTGGAAATATTATGGATGAGTATGATGAAGAAGAAAATTATATTTTATCCCAAAAAGGGAATACCTTTGTAGTAAATGGAATGATTCCATTAGAAGAAATCAATGACAACTTAGGAATTCATATCGATGAAGAAGAATATGATACATTAAATGGATATCTTATTTCTAAATTGGATCGTATTCCTCATGAAGATGAAAAACCAGAAATTGTATTAGACGGCGTAGAATATAAGATCTTAAGTGTAGAAAATAAAATGATCGCACTCGTCCGAATTACAATTTTAGATAAAAATAAAGAATAAAAAAGGAGAATTAAAAATGTCAGGACATTCAAAATTTGCAAACATTAAGCACAAAAAGGAAAAAAATGATGCAGCGAAAGGAAAGATTTTTACAATTATCGGAAAAGAAATTGCAGTTGCTGTAAAAGAGGGTGGTGCGAATCCTGAAAATAACAGTAAACTTCGTGATGTTATCGCAAAAGCAAAAGCAAATAATATGCCAAATGATACGATCGAACGTGGAATCAAAAGAGCTGCAGGTGATGCAAACAGTGTTAATTACGAATCTATTACATATGAAGGATATGGTCCAAATGGAACAGCAATTATTGTTGATACATTAACAGACAACAAAAACAGAACTGCCGCAAATGTTCGTAATGCATTTACCAAAGGCGGCGGAAATGTTGGCACACCTGGCTGTGTATCTTTTATGTTTGATCAAAAAGGCGAAATTATTATTTCAAAAGAAGATTGCAATATGGATGCCGATGAATTAATGATGCTTTCATTAGATTCTGGTGCTGAAGATTTTTCAGATGAAGAAGACAGCTATGTAGTATTAACAGCTCCGGAAGATTTTTCAGCTGTACGTGAAGCTTTAGAGCAGGCAAATATTCCTATGGCTGATGCTGAAATTCGTATGATTCCTCAAAATTATGTAGAACTCACAGATGAATCTGCCATCAAGAAAATGGAGAAAATTTTAGACCTATTAGAAGAAGATGATGATGTACAGCAGGTATATCACAACTGGAATGAATAAGACAGATTTTACTTGACGGTATAAATTATGAATACAGTTTTATTTGATTTAGATGGAACACTGCTTCCGATGAATCAGGATGCATTTATGAATACATACTTTCATGCATTAGGCAGTCGTCTTGACAGTGCCGGTTTTAATTCTAAAAAAGTTTTAAATGCAATTCATGCTGCAACGGAAGCGATGTATCAAAACGACGGACAAACAACCAACGAAGCAGTTTTTATGAAAAAATTCCGATTACTGAATCCGGTAAAAGATGAAAATAAATTTTTGAATGTAATGGAAAATTTCTATAAAAAAGATTTTGAAGCAGCAAAGTCTGATACGAAACCATCTCCTTATGTTGCAAAGACGGTAGCTTTGTTAAAGAAAAAAGGATATCGTCTTGCGATTGCAACGAATCCGTTATTTCCAGAAGTGGCAATTTCAAAAAGGATTCAATGGGCGGGGTTAAACAAAAGAGATTTTGACTGGGTTACAACATATGAGAATAGTTGCTTTTCGAAACCCAATCTACACTATTATCGTCAGCTGATTCAATCATTAGGAAAACGTCCAAAAGACTGTCTTATGGTTGGAAATGACACATTAGAAGATTTGTGTTCTGTTAAAATCGGTGTAGACGTTTTTTTGATTAATGAATATCTGATTGACCGGAATCATGTAGATTTGACAGATTATAAGCAGGGTGACTGGGAAGCATTTTATGAATTTGCAAATTCCCTTCCTGTTATTTGTTCTTGAAAAAAATAGTCAATTTTAGTATTTTTTTCGAGATAACAGACTTTTTTATTGAAATCATAAATAGAATGATGTATGATAAAAAAGGTATAAAAATTAAGAGGCTGAAATGAGTATGACTTTCAACCAAAAGAAGATTATGTCAAAACAGAATCTGAGTATTGATTCTTTATTGGTAGAATGGAGGTAAAAAATGATGAACAAAAATAGTACAAAAGTTACCGGAATGGGATCTCAGCAGATTTTAAACTTTGGTATGGATTCCCAAAAAACAGAAGCTCCTGTTAAGACAGAAGTAAAAGAAAAAAGTACAGTTGCTGCACCTGTAGCAAAAAAAGCAGAAAAGGAAACAACAGTAAAAGAAACAGCAAAAAAGACAACAGCAAAAGCAACTAAAAAAGAAGTAAAGATAGAAGCTTTTGTAGAATATGAAGGAAAGCAGATATCTGAAAAAGAGATTATTGCTGCAGTAAAGAAGGCCTGGACAAAAGAATTCAAGAAAAAAGTCGGAGACCTTAAGAATATGTCATTATATATCAAACCAGAAGATGATGCTGTATATTATGTAATTAATGGCGAAGATCGTGGTAAAGTAATTTTATAATGAAACGATTACATAAGAACTGTTCTAGAATTATTCTAAAGCAGTTCTTTTTTTCTTTTTAGAATAATAAAAAGTTCTTGACTTTTTATTAGGATTACCGTATACTATACGAGTGCTTTAAATTAGCAGGTGTGGCGGAATGGCAGACGCATCAGACTCAAAATCTGACGGTGGCAACATCGTGAGGGTTCAAGTCCCTCCACCTGCATTATATTTCCCCCTTATTTTATAACAGTTGTTGTAGAATAAGGGGGAACTTTTTTAGCTTATCATGTTTCCGTTGAAAATGTTGCATTGCAATGCACCATAAGCTATAATAGTGTAAAGATTGTGTTAGGAACCATGAAAGGGAAAAGAATGAATTGTAGTAAATTTCAATTATATATCAATGATTTTTTAGGTGAAAAAATTAAAGACGAAAAGGTTCTGTCTGATTTTATTGAACATGCGTTAGGATGTCAGGAGTGTTATGAGGAATTGGAAATCTATTATACACTGCAGATTGGATTAGAATTAGCTGAAAAAGATGCATCTATGTCATTTGATTTTGCCGGAGAACTAAATCACATGATTGAAGATTACGACGAAGGCATTTATGCAAATGAGCGAATATCGTTTCTGTCTAAATGCATTAGTATACTTGCAACAATTGTTGCTTATATTACGTTAGTTATGGTAATCATATGGTGGTTTTGATCAGACTGCAATTATGAATGAAAAGGAGAAGAAAATGCAAGATAAAAAATTAGTGCTAATAGATGGACATAGTATTTTGAACAGAGCGTTCTATGGAATACCGGATTTAACAAATTCTGAAGGTATGCATACAAATGCTGTTTATGGATTTTTAAATATATTTTTTCGATTTGTGGAAGAAGAACAGCCAGATTATATTATTGTAGCATTTGATGAGAAAAAGCCAACATTTCGACATGAAATGTTTAAAGATTATAAGGGGACCAGGAAACCGATGGCGGATGAATTAAAAGAACAGGTACCTGTCATTCAGGAAGTGTTAAAGGCTATGCAGGTCACACTGGCAATACTTCCAGGTTATGAAGCAGATGATGTAATTGGTACGTTGTCAAAGCAGGCAGAAGATGCAGGTATGCAAGTTACCGTAATATCCGGAGATCGTGATCTTTTACAACTGGCATCTGAGAAGGTGAAAATCCGTATTCCAAAAACAAAAGGAAAAAAGACGGAAGTAGAAGATTACACGCAAAAGGAGGTAGAAGAAAAATATCAGGTTACACCGGTTGAATTTATTGATGTGAAAGCATTAATGGGAGACACTGCAGATAATATTCCGGGTGTTCCAAGTATTGGAGAAAAAACAGCAATCAAAATTATTCACCAGTTTCACGACATTGAGAATGCATATACTCATTTAGATGAAATAAAACCAAATAAGGCAAAGCTCATGTTACAGGAATATATAGAACAGGCCCGTTTGAGTAAAAAGCTTGCAACAATAGATCGTAATGTTCCTGTACCATGTGAAATCAAAGAGGCAGAAAAAAAGGAATTTTTTACAGATGATGCATACACCTGGATGAAGCGATTAGAATTTAAGCATATGCTTTCTAAATTTGACCATGTAGATTCGCACAATTTATGCGAAAATAATTTTAAAGAAATAACAGAATTTGGGGAAGCATCTGAAATACTAGAACAATTTATTTTACAGGATCATGTGGCCTTTAAATTAATAATAGAAAACAATGAGGCACTTGGGCTTTCTATTGTCCTAGATGAAGAACATGTCTATTATATTCCGATTCAAGGATTTATTACGCTAGAACTCCTTCAGTCCTATTTGCAAAGAATTCGTGGAACATCTGTTTATACGATTCATTTAAAAGAGCAATTATCATTTTTAGAATTAAAATACTCCACTGCAGTCTGCGACTGTGAAATCGCAGCATATCTTTTGAATCCATTAAAAGATTCTTATGATACAGATGATTTAGCACGAGACTATACTTCTATCAGTATTTTATCCAAAAAAGAATTATTTCAGAAAAAGAGTTTAAATGAGGCTGCAAAAGAAGAAACAGAATCATTTTTGAAGTTTGTATGTTATGAAGCTTATATTCCATTTCTGGCATCTGGAAATATAATGGAAGAATTAAAGCAAAAAAAGATGCTGGATTTGTATAGAGATATTGAGATGCCTCTTGTCTATGAATTGTATCAGATGGAACAGACAGGTATCTTAGTGAAAAAAGATGCCTTAAAGCAATATGGGGATACTTTAGAAAAAATGATTCATACATGTGAGGAGAGAATATATAAAGAAGTTGGTGAGACTTTTAATATTAATTCACCGAAACAGCTTGGTGAAATTTTATTTCAGAAGATGCAACTTCCGGGAGCAAAAAAAACGAAAACAGGATTTTCTACTTCAGCAGAAATCTTAGAAAAATTAGCAGATGATTATCCGGTTGTAAAAGATATTTTAAATTATCGCCAATATACAAAATTAAAATCTACGTATGCAGATGGGCTTTCTGAGTATATTCAGAAAGATGGACGGATTCATGGAAAATTTAATCAGACGATTACAGCAACCGGAAGAATTAGTTCAACAGAGCCAAATCTTCAGAATATTCCAATTCGAATGGAAATGGGGAAAAAAATCAGGGAAGTATTTATTCCAAAGGAAGGCTGTGTTTTTGTAGATGCAGATTATTCTCAAATTGAGTTAAGAGTTCTTGCTGATATGTCTAAAGATGAACATTTGATTGAAGCATATAAAACCGATCAGGACATCCATAGAATTACAGCTGCTAAAGTTTTTCATGTTCCTGTGAACGAAGTAACAGCTACAATGCGAAGCAATGCAAAAGCGGTTAATTTCGGAATTATATATGGAATCAGTTCCTTTGGTTTAAGTCAGGATTTAAGTATTTCTAAAAAAGAGGCAAAAGAATATATTGATGAATATTTTAAAAATTATCCTAAAATAAAAGAATTTTTAGATCAGATGGTTCTTGATGCAAAAAAGAATGGATATGTCACTACATTATTTGGAAGAATCAGACCAGTTCCTGAATTAGCATCAAGCAATTTTATGAAACGTTCTTTTGGAGAAAGAATTGCCATGAATTCTCCAATTCAGGGTACTGCTGCGGACATTATTAAAATTGCAATGATTCATGTAAGCAGGCGCTTAGAACAGGAACATTTGAAAGCAAGGATTGTATTGCAGGTACATGATGAATTATTGCTTGAGACACC
Source organism: uncultured Lachnospiraceae bacterium (assembly GCA_934339365.1). Lineage (GTDB taxonomy): Bacteria > Bacillota > Clostridia > Lachnospirales > Lachnospiraceae > UBA3212. The sequence goes on from CAKRHW010000002.1 coordinate 196,996, forward strand.
GAAGGATGAAGTTGAGATTGTCAAAAAAATACTTTTAGAAGAGATGAGTCATGCAGCTCAATTGAAGGTTCCATTAGAAATTGGAATTGAAGTAGGGAATAATTGGTTAGAAGCACATTAAATGTTTTTTAAGAAAAGAGGAACTTATGATACTTGGCATTACAGGTGGCGTTGGATCTGGAAAAACAACTGTATTAAAATATTTTCAGGAAAAATATCATGCAGAAATCATTGAAATGGATCAGGTTGGTAAAGCTATTTCAAGCCCCGGACAACGTGCATATCAAAAAATTATTGACACTTTTGGCAGTGAAATCAAATACAGTTATGGAGAAGAAATCGACCGGGCAAAATTATCAAAACTTGTTTTTCAGGATAAAAAGAAATTAGAACAGCTTAATCAGATTATTCATCCATTAGTAAAAGAATTTGTTTTAGAAAAAATAAAAGAAGCCAGACAAAAAAATAAATTTCTGATTTTAGAATCGGCTATTTTATTTGAAGCAGGATATGAAACATTATGTGATTTTATCTGCTATATTTATGCAGATGAAACGGTCAGATACCAAAGACTTTTAGAAAGCCGCGGATATACAGAGGAAAAAACAAAAAATATCATAAAGAATCAAAAAAGTGTTGCATATTATAAAGAACATTGCGATTTTATTTTTGATAACAGTCAGACAAAGGAAACTACTTACCAACAGATTGATTTATTTATGAAGCAACATAATTTAAAGGAAAGTGTGGAATAAAAATCAAGTGTAAATGTAAAGAAAATTATGATATAATATTTTGGAAAAAAGGAGGGATGAAGTTTGGAAATTCAATTATGGAGAGAAATTTTAACGCCGTATGAATTAGCCGTTGATGAATTACTGGTTAAATTTCGTCATATTATTAAAGAACACCGGAATGCAGGAAGGTATTCTCCTATCGAAGATGTAGATGGACGAGTAAAAGCTATTTCTAGTATCTTAGAAAAAGCACAGAAAAAAAACATACCGATGGAAGAAATTACAACCAGAATTGAAGATATTGCCGGCATTCGTATTATGTGCCAGTTTGTGGAAGATATTGACAAAGTTGTTCACTTAATGAAACAACGTGGGGATATGAAAGTGATTGAGGAAAAAGATTATATCAAAAATATGAAAGACAGCGGGTATCGAAGTTATCATATGATTGTAGAATACAAAGTTCAGACAATGAATGGTGAAAAGACAATACCGGTAGAATTTCAGATTCGGACTTTGGCTATGAATTTTTGGGCTACAGTGGAACATTCACTACAGTATAAATATAAACATAATATTCCAGAACATATCCGCGAGCGTCTGATGGCAGCTTCAAAAGCAATTATTTCTTTAGATCAGGAAATGTCTTCGATTCGAAGTGAGATAATGGATGCACAAAATTCCTATACCATTAAGTCTAATGTGGTTGCAGATATCCTAAGCAATATTCAAAACCTGTATTCGGTTGCAAATAACCGGGAAGTAGAAAAAATACAGGATGAATTTTATAAAATTTTCAAACAGGATGATTTAGCAGAATTAGAAAGATTCAATAAGGAACTTGATATCATAGCAGAAGGATATCGGGTACAAAAAATATTGTAGGGAATACAGATATGAGATTAGATAAATTTTTGACGATTAAGGGAATTGGAAGTCGAAGTGAGGTAAAAAAAATAATAAAAAAGGGATCCGTTCAGGTCAATGGTCAAACGATTTATAAACCTGAATTTCAATTACAGTTTAAAGAGGATTGTTTAACAGATAAAGTAGTTTGTGATGGACGTCTGCTTACTTATGAAAAATATGTATATTATATGTTAAATAAACCGGCAGGTGTGATATCTGCAACAGAGGATTCAAGTCAAAAAACAGTTCTTCAGCTGATAAAAAATCCAGATAAGGATTTATTTCCGGTTGGGAGATTAGACAAGGATACGGAAGGGCTTTTGCTGATAACAAATCATGGCAGACTCGGTCATGATTTACTTTCTCCTAAAAAACATGTAGAGAAACAGTATTATGTAACAGTAAGAGATAAATTAGAAAAAAATATTATTTTAGAATTTGCAGCCGGAATTGTAATTCGTGATAAAGCGAAAAATGAAGCTTTTGTAAAATTAATGCCGGCACAGCTAGAACTAATTGATGATTATCATTGTTATGTTACAATCCAGGAAGGAAAGTATCATCAAATAAAACGAATGTTTGCAGCAGTAGGAAATGAAGTACTTTATTTAAAACGAATTCGGATGGGAGCAATTTCTTTAGATAAAAATTTAGCATTAGGAGAATATCGTAAGTTAACAGAAAACGAAAAAAGATTGCTCGGTTTAGAAAAAGAAAATAATCATTAGAAAGAGGAATCAAATGAACGATTTTTTACCAATATGTAAAAATGATATGAAAAAAAGGGGATGGAATGAATGCGATTTTGTTTTTGTGATTGGAGATGCATATGTAGACCATCCTTCTTTTGGACATGCAATTATTAGCCGCGTTTTAGAATCTTTTGGTTATAGAGTTGGAATCATATCTCAACCTGACTGGAAAGAAAAAGAAAGTATTCAGATTCTTGGAAAACCAAGACTTGGTTTTTTAGTAATGGCCGGGAATATAGATTCCATGGTGAATCATTATTCCGTTTCTAAAAAAAGGCGAAAAAAAGACGCATTTACACCAGGTGGTGTCATGGGCAAAAGACCGGACTATGCAACCATCGTCTATTGCAATCTAATCAGACAGGTTTATAAAGATTCTCCAATTATTATCGGAGGAATTGAAGCTTCTCTCAGGCGAATGGGGCATTATGATTATTGGTCAGACAAGGTAAAACATTCCATTTTGGTAGATTCCGGTGCGGATTTGCTTTTATATGGTATGGGTGAAAGAAGTATTGTTGAAGTTGCCGATGCATTAAATAATGGTCTTGATATCAAAGATATTACCTATATTGATGGAAGTGTTTATAAAACGAAACGTCCGGAAGATGTTTATGATTCTATATATCTTCCCTCTTTTGACGAAATATCTCATAATAAGCAAAGCTTTGCACAGAGTTTTTATATTCAATATTGTAATACGGATCCATTTCAGGCAAAACGGCTGATAGAAGAATATGAACATTATTCTGTTGTACAGAATCCACCACAGAAGCCACTTTCCCAACAGGAAATGGATGATGTTTATGATCTTCCTTATATGAGAAATTATCATCCGTCTTACGAAAAACTAGGAGGCGTTCCTGCAATATCTGAAGTGAAATTCAGTTTAGTAAGTAACCGGGGGTGTTTTGGAGGATGCAGCTTTTGTGCATTAACATTTCATCAGGGACGGATTATACAAACAAGAAGCCATGAATCTATTATAAAAGAAGCCAGATTGTTAACGTCAGATTTAGACTTTAAAGGATATATTCATGATGTAGGTGGTCCTACTGCTAATTTTCGTCACACATCCTGTGAGAAGCAATTAGAAAAAGGAGTTTGTCCTAAAAAACAATGCTTATTTCCAAAGCCATGTAAAAATTTAATTGTTGACCATAAGGATTATATTAAATTGTTGCATAAATTAAGAAATCTTCCAAAAGTGAAAAAAGTCTTTATTCGTTCTGGAATTCGTTTTGAGTATCTGTTATGTGATAAGGATGACACTTTTTTAAATGAATTAGTAGAATATCATATAAGCGGACAATTAAAAGTTGCTCCTGAGCATGTTTCTGATCAGGTTCTTTCAATGATGGGAAAGCCATCGAATGATGTCTATCAGAGCTTTATTTCTAAGTATCAGAATTTAAATAAAAAAATGGGGAAGAATCAGTTTGTGGTTCCATATTTTATGTCATCACATCCAGGTTCAACGCTAAAAGAAGCAGTCAAACTTGCAGAATATCTGCGAGATTTAGGGTATATGCCAGAACAGGTTCAGGATTTTTATCCGACTCCTTCTACGATTTCTACCTGTATGTATTCTACGAAATTAGATCCTCGTACCATGCAGGAAGTTTATGTACCGAAAAATCCGCATGAAAAAGCAATGCAGCGGGCATTAATGCAATACCGGGATCCTAAAAATTATGATTTAGTATATGAAGCTTTATGTAAAGCCGATAGAAAAGATCTGATTGGATATGATCCAAAATGTTTAATTCGTCCAAATAAAAAGGTAGAAAAGGATAAGACTTTTCATAAACCAAAAGCAAAGAAAAAGAAAATGATTCGAAATACACATGGAAAAAGAAAGGATAAATAGATGTCTAAATTTTTTAAAGAAAAAGTATTTTCTCCTTTTTTTGTACTGCTATTGATTCTGCTTGCGATTGCAGTTACAGCAAATATTGCAATCCCATATGGAAAAAAGAAAAATCAAAACTCACCAATTAAAGAAATTTTGACAAATGAAACTCTTTATAACCAGGCAGTAGAAGATGCAATGAAAATGGGAAAAAATGATATTCATAAACTAGTAACCTTAACACCGAATGATTCTATGACAACCTGGAATGGGAATGGACAGGTCCTTTTAGTTACCTGGACAAGTACACTTCTTGGATATGAAGACGGAGAAAGTTGTTCTTTGACCGATCGTATGTGGTGTTATTCAGAAAAAGAATTAATTTCCTGGTATAAGAAAAATGCCGGAAATTTAAATGGTAATTTGACAACTAGATTTGAACAACTGCTAGGACTCCATGAGAACGAAGGATATACAGATTTTATCGCAGTATGGGTAGATGTTAAGAATGTGATTCGACCTGCATATAATACAAATCCAACAACAAATCAAATGTATACAACACTGCCTGAAAATACAAGTGATATGGTAAAAACGTTTTTTGAGGATCAGATTTACATGTCTTATTATGGTGCATTTTCTTATCCATGGACGCGATTAGGTTATACGTATGACTGGGCAGATAATGGAACAAAATATGGAGTGTCTGAATTTATGATTTTAAAAGATTCTAAAGTTACTGTTGCTTATGATAAAACAAATCAGGAATTTTTCGATTATTTAAAGCAGAAAGCAAAAGAGGAGTAAAGTATGGACCAGATTGAACGATTAAAAAATATAATAAAAGAATCTAATTCCATTGTGTTTTTTGGTGGAGCCGGGGTTTCCACAGAAAGTGGAATTCCAGACTTTCGAAGTGTAGATGGACTATATCACATGAAATATAAATATCCACCGGAAGAGATTTTAAGCAGAACTTTTTTCCAAAAACATGTAGAAGAGTTTTATGAATTTTACTGGGATAAAATGATTTATCCGGATGTAAAGCCGAATCAGGCTCATTTTGCATTAGCAAAACTCGAACAGGAAGGAAAATTAAAAGCGATTATAACCCAAAATATTGACGGATTACATCAGATGGCCGGGAGCAAAAATGTTTTAGAGCTGCATGGCAGCATTCATCGAAATCACTGTATCAAATGTCATAAATTGTATTCTCTCAATGATTTACAGCAGGAAGGGGTTCCTCATTGTGAATGCGGTGGAATTATTAAACCGGATGTTGTTTTATATGAAGAAGCTTTAAATGAACAAGTATTGACGCAGTCTGTTCATGCAATCGAAAATGCTGATCTGTTAATGATAGGTGGAACCTCTTTAAATGTATATCCGGCAGCGGGTCTAATTGATTATTTTCATGGAAAGTATATGGTTGAAATTAATATGTCTGCGACGGCAGCAGATTCACGTGCGGATTTAGTGATAAAAGAACCAATTGGAAAAGTATTATCAAATCTGTAAGGAGGAGCTTTTATTTATGAAAAAAAGACTTAAAATTGCAATTGTAACAGGAGCGTCATCCGGAATGGGAAGAGATTTTGCAAGAGAAATCAATCAGAGATTTTCTTCTATTGATGAAATCTGGCTTCTTGCACGCAGGAAAGACAGATTAGAAAAACTTGCGAAAGAATTAGATACTCCGGTCCGGATTATTGTAACAGACTTAAGCAAAGAAGATGGAACTGAAAAACTAAAAACACTATTACATTCGGTTTGCCCGGACATTAAAATACTGATTAACTGTGCAGGATTTGGAAAATACCAGGACTTTGAAAAAATAAGCTATGAGGACAATATTGGAATGATAAAAGTAAACTGTATGGCACTTACAGATATTACTTATCAGGCACTTCCATTTATGCATAAAAAAAGTATCATTATTAATTTAGCCTCAATTGCAGGATTTATGCCTCAACCGAAGTTTACTGTATATGCTGCTTCAAAAGCATACGTATTAAGCTTTACAAGAGCTCTTAGAAATGAATTAAAGTCCAGAAAAATACGTGTTACAGCTGTCTGTCCGGGACCGGTAAAAACAGAATTTTTTGGCTTAGCAGAAAATAAAGCTGAGATTATGTGGTATAAGAAATTAATAATGGTTGAAAGTAAAAATGTTGTAAAAACAGCGATGAATGATGCTCTTGCAGACAAAGAAATTTCGATATACGGAGCTCCCATGAAAATACTATGTTTACTAGAGAAAATATTTCCACATAAGATTATTTTAAACATTCTTAATATTTTGAACAGAAAGGGCACGAATGAAAAAAAATAAATCAACTGCTATTCCAAAAGGAACATATGGCTATATCAACCAGCGAAAAAAAAGACATCTGATTTATACAATCTTAGAATTTTTACTGGTGTTTGCTATATTTTTTCTTGGAATTGCAATTACAAAAACCAAAAATTCTATTTTTTCTGTTGCAGCAGTTTTAACGACTCTTCCTGCAACAAAAATGGCTATTTCCTATATCATTTTGATCAATAAAAAATCTCCGGATTCATCTGTTTATCAACAGCTTTGTACGATTACAGATACCAGTTGTTTTTTATCTGATTTGATTTTCAGTTCGCCGGAAAAATTAATGTCTGTAGATTTTTTGATTGCATCGCAGGGAAAAGTATTCTTACTTGTAACAAATAGTAAAACAGATATTAAAAAAACATCGGATTATGTAAAAGCTTTAGTACAAAAAGATTATCACTGCAAATCCTTTCAGATATATACCGATGAAAACAAATTTATTGCAAATGTGAAAGATGCCATGACAAAGAATCAAAATGACGAAAGTAAAATTATAAATCAATTATATAAAAATCTATTGCCATTTTGTGTATAAATTTTAGATGAGATTTGGAGGCAGTTATGAAAGAATTTATCGTTGGTTCTAATGAATCCAATCAGCGATTAGATAAATTAATATTTAAGGTTTTAAATCAGGCTCCTAAAAGTTTTGGTTATAAAATGCTACGAAAGAAAAATATTACTTTGAATGGTAAAAAAGCAACGGGAAATGAAAAACTTCAACAGGGTGATGTGGTTCGTTTTTACTTAGCAGATGATACATTTGAAAAATTTTCAAAAAATGATTTTCAAGTTCAAAAGAAAAAGCTTGATATTGTTTATGAAGATGAAAATGTAATCTTTGTGAATAAACCTGCTGGTATGTTAAGTCAAAAAGCATTAGATAGTGACACTTCATTGAATGAATATGTGATTTCTTATTTAATCAATGAAAATTTTTTAACACAGCAGGATTTACATACATTTAAACCAGCTGTTGTTAACCGCCTTGACAGAAATACTTCTGGATTAGTTGTAGCGGGAAAAACATTAACTGGTCTGCAGACTTTATCTGAGATGTTTCGAAATCGAACATTAGAAAAACATTATCTTTGCATGGTAAAAGGTAAAGTGACCGAACCGATTACTCTTCGTGGCTTTTTAAAAAAAGAGGAAAAAACAAATCAGGTAACAATTCTTTCTGATTTGAAGAATCTGAAAGATTCTAAAGGTTTTCAACCGATTGAAACAAGATATCAGCCGATTGAAACGAATGGAAAAATCACATTACTTGATGTGGAATTAATTACCGGAAAGACTCATCAGATTCGTGCTCATTTAGCATCGGTAGATCATCCGATTATTGGCGATGCTAAATATGGAGATAAAAAGATGAATCAGATGTATCAATCAAAATATAATGTAAAATCTCAGCTTTTGCATTGTTACTGTGTTCATATTCCATCAGGCAGCTGTAATCTGTATACTTTGAATGGCAAAAATATAATTGCACCACTTCCGAAACAAATAAAAAATGTTATAAAGGGAGAAAATTTATCAATTTCTGCAATCAGACACTATTTGGAGGATCATTATGGGAACATGGAATAGCAGAGGACTACGTGGATCCTTATTAGAGGATATGATCAATATGACCAATCAGAAATATTTAGAAAATAATCTTGCTGTAATACAGAAAATCCCTACGCCTATTACACCTGTAAAAATATCAAAAGAAACCAGACAGATTACACTTGCTTATTTTGAAAAAAAAAGTACAGTGGATTATATGGGAGTTGTTCAGGGAATTCCAGTTTGTTTTGATGCTAAGGAATGTAATAAAGATACATTTCCTATGATGAATGTTCATAATCATCAGATGCATTTCATGGAAAAATTTGAAAAACAAAATGGGATTTCTTTTTTTATTCTGTATTTTTCTAATATTGATAAAATTTATTATATGCCTTATGCAGAGATGAAAAAATTTTATGAACGCAGTATCAATGGCGGAAGAAAAAGTTTTTTACGAACTGAATTAAATGAAGAATATGAGATTAAAAAAAATACAGGCGTACCGGTACATTACCTAGAAGCACTCCAGCTTGATTTAAGGAATCGGGAATAAATATTCTCTTTCGTAAGTTTCATCTTTTGACTGAAAGGATATGAGGTTGACATATCCTTTAAATATCAGTATAATTATTTGTATTTAGTGATACTTTGGCTAATTTTGTAAATTTCCTTTGTATCACCATCTAGTGCGAAATAACATTAGATACTATTTTGAAGCATTCAATGCTGTTCAAAAATGAGGAAAGATTATATATGCGGAAGTGAGGATTATTATGTTAAGTAAATTATTACATACCCCGGAAGGTGTCAGAGATATTTATAGTGATGAATGTGCAAGGAAATTAGCAATCCAGGATCGGATTCATAAAGTGTTTGCTTCTTATGGTTATCATGATATTCAGACACCAACTTTTGAATTTTTTGATATCTTTAATAAAGAACGTGGCAGTGTTGCTTCAAAAAATATGTATAAGTTTTTTGATCGCGAAGGATACACACTTGTATTAAGACCTGATATTACACCTTCTATCGCGCGTTGTGTTGCAAAGTATTATATGGATGAAGAAATGCCAATGCGTTTTACATATTTAGGAAATACATTTATAAATAATAGTGAACATCAGGGTAAATTAAAAGAGACAACGCAAATGGGCTGCGAATTAATTGGAGATAAGACAAGTGATGCAGATGCTGAGATGATTGCAATGTCTATCGAAGTTCTTTTAAAAGCAGGATTAACAGAATTCCAGGTTGAAGTGGGACATGTTGATTTCTTCTTAGGATTAATTGAAGATGCAAAGTTAGATGATGAGGCAAAAGAAAAATTACAGAAATTAGTTGAAATTAAAAACTATTTCGGAATGGAACAGTTTTTAGATGAATTACAGTTAGATGCCAAATATCGTGAAACATTTTTAAAGCTTCCGGAATTGTTTGGAAGCATTGATGTATTAGAATCAGCCAAAAAATTAACAGACAATAAAAATGCACTTGCTGCAATTGAACGATTAGAAAAAGTATATTCTATCCTGAAAGATTATCATCTTGAGAAATATGTTTCTTTTGATTTAGGACTCCTGGGAAATTATAATTATTATACCGGACTGGTATTTAAGGGGTATACATATGGAATTGGGGATGCTGTCATAAAAGGCGGTCGTTATGATAATCTGTTAAAACAATTTGAAAAGGATTCTCCTTCTATTGGATTTTGTGTTGTAATTGATCAGTTAATGCTTGCATTATCCAGACAAAAAATTGATGTTGATACCAAGATTGATCATACCATGGTTTTATATACCAAAGATTCACAGTCAGTAGCAATTCAGGTTGCCAAAAAGCTTCGTACACAAAATGAACAGGTAGCGATGATACGAAAAAAATCTCAAAAAGATTTTGAGGAATACAAAGAATTTGCTGTAAGAAATCATTGTGACAAGATTTTATACCTGGCTGATTCTGAACAGATTCAGATTGTCGATTTAAAAAATCATACCGGGAAGACAGTAAATACTTCGGAAATACTTGACAAATAAGATTAATCAGAATGGAGATAAAAAATGAGATATTTAACAATTGCAATGGCAAAAGGACGTCTTGCTAAGAAATCTTTAGAAATCTTTGAAAAAATAGGAATTACCTGCGAAGAAATGAAAGACGAAAAGACTCGCAAATTAATTTTTACAAATGAAGAGTTAAAAATCAAATTCTTTCTTGCAAAAGCAAGTGATGTTCCAACTTATGTAGAATATGGTGCTGCGGATATTGGAATCGTGGGAAAAGATACAATTTTAGAAGAAGGTCGCAATTTATTTGAAGTGGTAGATTTAGGAATTGGAAAATGCCGTATGTGTGTTTGCGGTCCGGAATCTGCAAGAGAGTTATTAAAACACCATGAAATGATTCGCGTTGCAAGTAAATATCCAAATATTGCAAAAGACTATTTTTATAATCGAAAATATCAGACTGTTGAAATTATTAAATTAAATGGTTCTGTCGAATTAGCACCGATTGTAAACTTGTCAGAAGTGATTGTTGATATTGTTGAGACTGGATCAACTTTACGTGAAAATGGATTAGTTGTTTTAGAAGAAGTATGTCCATTATCTGCACGAATGGTTGTCAATCAGGTAAGTATGAAGATGGAAAATGAACGTATCCAGAAAATCATTCATGACTTAAAAAAAGTAATCGAAGAGTAAACAGGAAAGGACGGTTTCAAAATGAGAATTGTAAAACTAGATGAACAAACCAAAAAAAATATATTAAGTGATTTATTAAAAAGAAGTCCGAACAACTATGAAAGTTATACTGACTCTGTAAATGAGATTATTCATAATGTAAAAGTAAATGGAGATAAGGCTCTTTTTGATTACACTGCTAAGTTTGATAAAGCAACCATTCATCATGATAATGTTTTAGTGACTGATGAAGAAATTCAAGAAGCATATAATTCTTTAGAAGATAAAAATTTGGTTGATATAATCAGAAAAGCAATTAAAAATATTCGTGAATATCATGAGAAGCAAAAACAATACAGCTGGTTTGATTCCAAACCAGATGGAACAATTCTTGGACAAAAGATTACTGCTTTATCTTCTGTAGGTGTTTATGTTCCTGGCGGAAAAGCTGTTTATCCATCTTCCGTTCTGATGAATGTGATTCCGGCAAAAGTGGCAGGAGTAGAAAAAATTGTAATGCTAACCCCTCCGGGACCAAATGGAAAAGTAAATCCTAATACACTTGTAGCTGCACATGAAGCAGGTGTAGATGAAATATACAAAGCCGGTGGAGCACAGGCAATTGCAGCTTTGGCTTTTGGAACAGAATCTATTCCAAAAGTAGATAAGATTGTAGGTCCGGGTAATATTTATGTTGCATTAGCCAAGAAAGCTGTATTTGGACATGTAGCAATTGATTCTGTAGCCGGACCAAGTGAAATTCTTGTTTTAGCAGATGAAACCGCAAATCCTAAATATGTTGCAGCTGATTTATTATCACAGGCAGAGCATGATGAACTTGCATCTGCAATTTTAGTTACAACATCAGAAGATTTAGCACAAAAAGTATCAGACCAGATTGACGAATTTTTGAAAGTACTTTCAAGACATGAAATTATTGAAAAGTCTTTGGATAACTTTGGATATATCTTATTAGTAGATTCTTTACAGGATGGAATTGATGTAACAAATGAAATCGCATCCGAGCATTTAGAAATTGTTACAAAAGATCCATTCCTTACTATGACCAAAATTAAAAATGCCGGTGCAATCTTTTTAGGTGAATATTCATCAGAACCATTAGGAGATTATTTTGCCGGACCAAATCATGTTCTTCCAACAAATGGAACAGCAAAGTTCTTCTCGCCACTTAGTGTAGATGATTTTATTAAGAAATCAAGTATTATTTCATATTCCAGAGGAGCATTAGACCCTATTCATGAAGATATTATTGAATTTGCAAAAGCAGAGAAGTTAACTGCACATGCAAACTCTATTGCTGTAAGATTTGAAAAATAGAAACGGAGGAGTTTGATGCAATGAGTAGAATTGCGGAAGTTAGACGGACTACAAAAGAAACAGATATTTATGTTAAAATTAATTTAGATGGAACAGGAATCTGTAATGTCAATACAGGAATCGGTTTTTTTGATCATATGTTAAATGGCTTTGCCAAACATGGTTTATTTGATTTAGATGCAACAATTGACGGAGATTTAGAAGTGGATTGTCATCATTCCATTGAAGATATGGGAATTGTTCTTGGGCAGGCGATTCGTGAAGCCATTGGTGATAAGAAAGGAATCAAACGATATGGAAGCTGTATTTTACCAATGGATGAAGTTTTAGTTTTGTCTGCAATAGATTTATCTGGGAGACCATATTTTGTATTTGATGCTGATTTTACAGTGGATCGTGTGGGAGAATTTGATACGGAAATGGTTCGTGAATTCTTTTATGCAATTTCTTATTCAGCAATGATGAATCTTCATATAAGAAAATTATCCGGTGTGAATAACCATCATATCATTGAAGCAATGTTTAAAAGTTTCGCTAAATCTTTAGATGCAGCAACAAGTATTGATTCACGGATTGCTTCCGAAGTATTATCTACCAAAGGAATCATATAATCGAAATAATTAAATTATTATATATTTGTAATAGCCCTCACTTATTGAGGGCTATTACAAAATTAGAAATGGAGAATAAAATGGCAAACATTCAATTTATAAATACAATTTCATTTTCTGATCATTCTGAAAATGAGTTACTGCAATCTTGTATCGATGCAGAAAATAATGGTGCAGATGCGCTGCTCTTTTTTATACAAAATAATCAGCTAGAAAAGAATTTAGATCTGATTCAGAAAATGCATATGAGTACAACAATTCCTTTTTATATAAATGCAGATTCTATTCCTACGGATTCTTTAGAAGCCTATCGTAACGCAGGTATTTCTTCTTTTGTAACAACTTCTAAAGATATCAAAGATATTTTAACATATCAGTTTACCGATGATGCAGATGCTGTCATTTTACATCCTGAATTTCATACAGAAAAAGAGTTCCTGCAGTTTCTAACGTTTCTAGAAAAAAAAGAATCTAATCGTATTGGTATGATTCTAGATTGTTTTTCAGATTTTCTGTCCTATCGGAATTTATTTGAATTGAAATATGATTTGAAAAATAAGAATTTTCATGTAAACGCTCTGACAAGTACTGTAGCATTTCCCAAATTTAAATTAAATTCTGATGGTATGATTCCTGTTATTGTCCAGGATTATCAGACAAACGAAGTTCTTATGCTTGCATATATGAATCAGGAATCCTTTGAGGCAACATTAAAAACCGGGCACATGACTTATTACTCTAGAAGCAGACAGGAACTTTGGGAAAAAGGATTGACTTCCGGACATTTTCAATACGTAAAAGATTTATTTTTAGATTGTGACAATGACACAATATTAGCAAAAGTATATCAGGTAGGTGCGGCTTGTCATACTGGAAAAAGAAGTTGTTTCTTTCAACATATTACTACAATCTAAAGGCGGTGAAAAATATGGATACAATTCGTTTATCAAGAATTATGAATCAGTTTGCCTATGCAAATGAATTATATGAAAAAACGGAATTTGAAAAATCCAGCAAAGAACTAAAACCACTCATTAAAGAGGTAGAAGAATACTATCAGGCTCTTACTGGAAAGTATTATTCTTTTGGACATGTAAGCGAAGTCTATATGTTTTTATATATAAAAAATAAAAACAAAAAGATAAGCGATTTAAATATTCAGTTTACAGAAATTGATTTAAGTATGTTTTATCGTTTGTTAGGACTTTGTTATATCCATCTTGGAAGGAAGCAGGAAGCAATAAAGGCTTATGATGCTGCTTTACAGTGGAATCCAGTTGATTTAGATTCTTTGTTTCAGATTATTGAATTATACAAAGCTGTTGGTCGTGTTGATTCTGTTCGAAAAACGGCGAATGAAGCTTATTCTTATTGTTGTACGCGTGCAACATTAGCACATTTTTATCGTGATATTGGATTTTATTATTTAGAAAAATACAAACCACAGGTTGCAGTTGCTGCATATCAGTATAGCAATATTTTTTATTATCATGATAGTGCAAAAAAGGAATTAGATTATTTGAATCATACAAAATCTGAACCATATCCGGAATATAGTGTTACAAAATTACAGGAAATTTTAGCAGCTGAAAATATTCCATTGGGTCCAAACAAAGAAACGGTACAACTTCTGGTTCAGTTAGGAGATTTAGAAGTTACAGAAGGAGATTATTTAGCTGCAAAAGACTGCTACACTATGGTCTATGATCTTTTAAAAGATCCAGATATTGAGGAAAAACTCCGACAGGTAAATGCAAAAATAAATATGGAGGAATCATAGTATATGAGAAAACTGGCTTTATCGGACGATATATTACTTCAAATTGATAAACCGGCACGCTATATCGGAAATGAAGTAAATATGGTTGTAAAAGATCCTGAAAAAATGAAAGTACGATTTGCAATGTGCTTTCCAGATGTATACGAAATTGGGATGTCACATCTTGGAATACAAATCTTATATGATATGTTTAACCAGTTTGAGGATGTATATTGTGAACGAGTATACTCACCATGGGTTGATTTAGATAAAATTATGCGAAAACAAAACATTCCATTATTTGCAATAGAAAGTCAGGATCCGATTAAGGATTTTGACTTTTTAGGAATTACCATTCAATATGAAATGTGCTATACCAATATTTTGCAGATATTAGATTTAAGCCAAATTCCATTACTTGCAAAAGATCGTACCGAAGATGATCCCATTGTTATCGGTGGTGGTCCCTGTACTTATAATCCAGAACCTATTGCTGAATTTTTTGATCTTTTTTATATTGGTGAAGGCGAAACGGTTTATCGTCTGCTTTTAGATATTTATATACAAAATAAAGAAGATGGGTTAGATCGAAAAGAATTTTTAAAAAAGGCTGCATCAGTCCCGGGAATTTATGTCCCGGAATTTTATGAAGTATCCTATCATGAAGATGGAACAATCAAAGAATTTAAACCGAAATATGATTTTGCACCGAAAACAATTCGGAAGGAAATTCAAATGGATTTGAATCATACGTATTATCCGGAAAAACCTTTAATTCCATTCATAAAAGCAACACAAGACCGGTTAATGCTAGAAATTCAAAGAGGATGCACCAGAGGATGCAGATTCTGTCAGGCAGGACAGATTTATAAACCTGTCAGAGAAAGAAGTCTTGAATTTTTGAAAGAAAAAGTTTCTAAAATGATTGAAAGCACCGGTTATGAGGATTTATCATTAATGTCTCTAAGTTCAAGCGATTATTCACATCTGAAAGAGTTAGTATATTATTTAATTGAAAACTATCATAATCAGGGCATTAATATTTCCTTACCATCTTTGCGTATCGATGCATTTGCATTAGATGTTATGAGCAAGGTTCAGGATATTAAAAAATCTTCTTTAACATTCGCACCGGAAGGTGGTTCACAACGAATTCGAAATGTAATTAATAAAGGTTTAACAGAAGAAGTAATCTTAAAAGGAGCCTGTGATGCCTTTCATGGTGGATGGAACAAAGTCAAACTTTACTTCATGCTTGGATTACCAACGGAAACAGAAGAAGATATGAAAGGGATTGCATATCTGGCTGAAAAAATTGCAGAATTATATTATGCTGAAATACCAAAAGAAAAACGTCAGGGAAAAGTTCAGGTCACTGCGAGTGCTTCCTTTTTTATTCCTAAACCATTTACCGCACTGCAATGGGCACCTATGCATCAGGCAAATGAATATTTAGACAAAGCACATCTGGTGAATGATACATTTAAAACGATGTTAAATCGAAAAAGTTTAAAATTTCAATGGCATACTGCAGATGTATCTGTACTGGAAGAATTATTCGCACGCGGCGACAGGAAAGTTGCATCTGTTATTTTATCTGCATATAAAAAAGGTTGCATTTATGATGCCTGGTCAGAATTTTTTGATAATTCGAAATGGATGGAAGCCATAGAAGAAAATCAGATGGATCTTGCATTTTACAATTTGAGACAAAGAGATTTAGATGAAATTTTTCCTTGGGATTTTATAGATACCGGTATTACAAAAGAATATTTAAAGCGTGAATGGAAGAGAGCTATGGCAGAAAAAACAACTCCAAATTGTAAGACAGCATGTGCAAATTGTGGAGCTAAAATTTTTGGTGGAGGTGTATGTTTTGAAAATCAGAATTAAATTTGCAAAACAAGGCTATATGAAATTTATTGGTCATCTTGATATCATGAGATATTTTCAAAAAGCAATCCGGCGGGCCAAAATTCCGGTAGCAATGTCAGAAGGTTATAGCCCCCATCAAATTATGTCCTTTGCTATGCCCTTGGGTGTCGGACTTACCAGTGAAGGAGAATATTTAGATATACAGACAACACAGGATGTAGACTTACAGGATATGGTGCAAAAATTAAATTCTGTTATGGTAGAAGGAATGAAAGTAATTACATGCACAGAAATACTTTCGAAAACGAAAGCAATGACAAGTGTTGCAGCAGCTGATTACTCGGTTTTTTTAAAACCAGAAAGTTTTCCATATACAGATGACTGGCTTTCTTTACAGTTTCAAGCTTTTTATCATCAAACAGAAATTATAGTTTTGAAAAAAACAAAAAAAAGTGAAAGAGAAATGGATATACGCCCTTTTATCTATGAAATGCATTATAAAAATGATCATAAAATCTTTATGAAACTTGCTACAGGAAGTGTAAACAATTTAAAACCAGAATTAGTCATGCAGGCGTTTTGCCAATTTGCTGATATAGAATATCATCCATTTCAAGTGCAGATTACTCGTTTAGAACTATATGGAAATATTCAAAATGATTCTTATTCAGAATTAAAAACATTAGAAGAATTAGCTTCTTTTGAAAATATATAAGGAAGTGAACGATATGAGTGGTAAATTAATGATTACATCCTACCAAAATAATTTATATACCGTCCTTTATTCCGAAAATGCAAAAGCTCTAGAAATTAACTGTTATCAGGATGATGACTCAATTTTAGATAATATTTATATTGGAAAAGTAAAGGATGTTGTAAAATATTTAAATGCGGTTTTTATAGAATACGCTCCTGGAAAAGTTGCTTATTGTCAGATTAATGAAAATATACAGCCCTGTTTTATAAAAAAAGGAAATTCAAAAAAAATATGTGCCGGAGATGAAATCTTAATTCAGATTTCCAAAGAAGCGATTAAAACGAAAGATCCTGTTGCAACAATGGAAATATCTTTACAAAGTAAATATCTTATTTTAACTTCCGGAAGTCAAAAAATAGGATTTTCCAGAAAAATTAAACAGCGAAAATGGAAAGAAAATGTCTCACTTCAATTAAAGCAACTGATAGCAGAGCAACAAGAAGAAGTTGGCTTTATTATTCGAACAGATGCAGTTCACCTTTCTTTGGATGATTTAGACGAATGTGCATATAACTTAATTCAAAAATGGAAAGAAATCAAAGAAAAAGCCAGATATAGAACGTGTTTTTCGTTAATCCAAAAAGCACTGCCAGGTTATTTAAAAGATATTAATAATACTTATGAAACAGCAGCAAAAGAAATTATTACAGATCAAAAAGATTTATATTTTGAGATACAGGAATTTTTAATTCAAAAAAAATTGCAGAATGTATTTAAACTTTTTTTTTACGAAGATGCGTTATTACCATTATACAAATGCTATCATCTAGAAGGTATTATAGAAGAAGCCACGCAGAAAAAAATATGGCTAAAATCAGGTGCATATTTAATTATAGAACCAACAGAGGCATTAACAGTTATTGATGTAAACACCGGGAAATGTGTTTCTAAAAAAAATAATCAGGAAGTTCTATATAAAATTAATCTAGAAGCAGCCAGAGAAATTGCACATATTTTAAGACTTAGAAATATCTCAGGAATTATTGTAATTGATTTTATCAATATGGACGAGAAAAACAGACAAAAGGATTTATTACAATATCTTCAGCAAGAAGTAGAAAAAGATCCGATAAAGTGTAATGTAATTGATTTAACACCTCTTGGCTTAATGGAACTAACCAGAAAAAAGGTAAAACGATCGTTTAGAGAACAAATTGCAAAGAAAAATTCATAAAAAACTTTACAATCTGGATATACTATGCTATCATAATATACGTGTGCCGCACAACGAGGTTATAAGCAGATAAAATCTCACCGCAGTTGGCGAGTATTGATTAAATAGGAGGTGCTATATGTACGCAATTATAGCAACAGGTGGAAAACAATACAAGGTTTCAGAAGGTGATGTAATCAGAGTTGAAAAGCTTGGTGTAGAAGCTGGAGAAACAGTTAAGTTTGATCAGGTTCTTCTTGTTAATAAAGAAGACGATGTTGTTGTAGGTGAGCCAACAGTAGCCAACGCTACAGTGGAAGCTGAAGTAGTTGCAAACGGTAAAGCTAAAAAAGTTATCGTTTACAAGTATAAGAGAAAAACAGGCTACCACAAGAAGAATGGTCACAGACAGCAGTACACTGAAGTTAAGATTTCTAAGATTAATGCATAATTCTTATGATTCGTGTAACAGTTGTAAAGAGTTCTGAACAATATAGAAGTTTAGTGATAAAAGGACATGCTGAGTATGCTGAAGCGGGACAGGATATTATTTGTGCTTCCGTATCCGTACTGGCTGTGAATACATTGAATGCAATAGAGTCTTTTACGAAAGATGAATTTGAAGCAATTATGAATGATGGATGTATTGAAGCTAATTTTTATACCAGTAGTTCAGACACAAAATTGCTGATGGATACTTTTGTCCTCGGTATTGAGTCTATTATTCAGGAATATGGAGACTCATATATACATTTAGAAATTAAGGAGGTATAAACCTATGTTAAGAATGAACCTTCAATTATTCGCTCATAAAAAGGGAGTTGGTTCTACTAAGAATGGTAGAGACTCAGAATCTAAGAGATTAGGAGCTAAAAGAGCTGACGGACAGTTCGTTTTAGCTGGAAATATTCTTTACAAGCAGCGTGGAACAAAGATTCACCCAGGTGTGAATGTTGGACGCGGTGGTGACGATACATTATACGCTTTAGTAGATGGTATTGTTAGATTCGAGAGAAAGGGAAGAGACAAGAAGCAAGTTTCTATCTACCCTGTAGCAGAATAATTTCATGGAAGAAAAGCTCTAAGTCTTATTTGATTTAGAGCTTTTTTTGAAAAGGAGGAGAATTATGTTTGCAGATAGAGCAAGAATATTTATAAAATCAGGAAAGGGTGGAGACGGACACGTTTCTTTCCGTAGAGAGCTTTTTGTGCCAAACGGTGGCCCGGACGGTGGCGATGGTGGAAAAGGCGGCGATATAATTTTTGAAGTTGATAAGGGATTAAATACACTCTCTGATTTTCGACATGTAAGAAATTATAAAGCAGAACCAGGAGCTGAAGGTGGTAAGAAAAATCAACATGGAAAAAATGGTGAAAATCTGATTATTAAGGTTCCAGAGGGTACCATTATTCGTGATGATGAAACTGGAAAAGTCATTGCAGATATGTCTGGTGACAACCAAAGAGAAACTATTTTAAAAGGCGGTCGTGGCGGAAAAGGAAATCAACATTATGCAACCCCAACTATGCAGGCTCCAAAATATGCACAGCCTGGTGGAAAATCAAGAGAACTGTACGTACGGTTAGAGTTAAAGGTTATTGCTGATGTCGGCTTGATAGGTTATCCAAATGTCGGAAAATCAACCTTCCTTTCAAGAGTTAGTAATGCACGCCCTAAAATTGCAAATTATCATTTTACAACATTAAATCCTAATCTAGGTGTTGTGGATTTAGATGATGCCAAAGGATTTGTCATTGCTGATATTCCGGGATTAATCGAAGGTGCATCGGAAGGAGTCGGATTAGGTCATCAATTTTTACGACATATCGAACGGACCAAAGTACTCGTTCATGTTGTAGATGCAGCTTCTACAGAAGGTCGAGATCCTCTTGAAGACATTGAAAAAATAAATGGTGAATTAGCTGCATATCACGCTGGGTTAGAAAAAAAGCCGCAGATTATCGCTGCAAATAAAGTAGATTGTATTTTCACAGAAGATGGCCAGAAAGATCCGGTACAAAAGATCAAAGAAAAATACGAGCCACTTGGAATTCGTGTTTTTCCTATTTCAGCCGTATCAGGACAGGGCGTCAAAGAACTTTTATATGCAGTCCGCGAATTACTAGATACTTTGCCAGAAGACCCTACTATTTTTGAAAAAGAATTTGATCCAATGGAAATGGGAGATACTGTAGACGAACCATTCTATGTTGAAAAAATCGCCGATGGAGAATTCGAAATTTCAGGCCCTCGTATTGAACGTATGCTTGGATATACAAATTTAGAGTCTGAAAAGGGATTTGCTTTCTTCCAGAACTTTATGAAAGAAAATGGAATTTTAGATGAATTAGAAAATTTAGGAATTGAAGATGGAGACACTGTTGAAATCAATGGATTTATTTTTGATTACTATAAATAAAATCGTGCAGGACATTTCTGCACAGAAAAGAGGAGAAGAACATGACAAGTAAGGAAAGAGCTTTTCTAAAAAAAATGGCCGGAAGCTTAGACTGTGTATTAAGTCTTGGTAAATCTACCTTAACACCTGAATTCACAGAAGCTGTTGATGAAGCTGTTACTGCACGTGAATTAATTAAAATCAATGTATTAAAAAACTGCGATGCAGATATTCATCAGGTAGCCGAAATGCTTGCAGACAGAACAAAATCAACCGTTGTTCAGGTTATTGGAAGAAAAATTGTTTTATTTAAAAAAGCAAAAGAAAATTCTAAATATGAATTCAATACCAAAAAAGCAAAATAAATATATGAATACAAAATCTAATTTAAAAATTGGTATTTTAGGTGGCACTTTCGATCCGATTCATAATGGGCATTTGAATCTTGCAAAAACTGCATATAAAGAATTTCATTTAGATAAAATTCTTGTTATGCCAACAAGCAATCCACCACATAAAGATGGACAGGTTGCAACTTCTTTAGAAGATCGAATTGCAATGGTAAATTTTGCAATTGCAGATTTTCCATACCTGGAGTATTCTAATGTTGAATGTGAGCGTGAGGGCTATATTTACTCTTCAGATACTATGGAGTTATTAAAAAAAGAGAATCCAGATACTGAGTATTTTTTCATTATGGGAGCAGATTCTTTAATGAATATTTTAACTTGGCATGAACCACAAAAGTTGTTTCAATATACCAATATTTTAGCAGCAATTCGTGACGACGTAAATAGGAATCAGTTAAAGGAACAAATTGTATTTTTAAAGAGTCACTATCAATGTAACATTGAATTATTAAATGCATCTAAATACGATGTATCTTCCCACGAAATCAGACACGAAATCCAGTCTGGATCATTAGAACGGATAAAAACTCTGTTACCAGAAAAGGTTTATTCGTATATCAAAGAGAAAGGGTTGTATGAATACAGCAAATAAAACTTTAGATTATTATGAAGAATATGACAAAGAAGAAATTAAAACACTACGAAAAAAGTTAAAGAAGGTCTTATCCAAAGACCGATATGAACATACATTAGGTGTTGCGTATACAGCTGGATCTATGGCTATGGCATATCAAATGGAGCCATATCCAGCTGTTTTAGCAGGTTTTTTGCATGATTGTGCAAAATGTATCGATGACAGTAAGAAAATAGAAATGTGCAAAGAATATAAGCTTCCAATTTCAAATTATGAATTAGAACATCCTTATTTACTTCATGCAAAATTAGGTGCAGAACTTGCCCGAAATATATACGGTGTGAATAATGAAGAAATCTACTGGTCGATTTATTATCACACAACAGGAACAGAAGAAATGAGCATGCTTCAAAAAATAATATATATTGCAGATTTTATAGAACCAGGGCGAAAAGTATTTCCTGAATTAAAGGAAATACGTGCCTGTGCATTTTCTGATATCGATCTATGTATGTTTAAAATTCTAGAATCATCCATTTCTTTTTTACAAAAGAAAGGAATGAATTCTATTGAAGAAAACACTCTAATTGCCTATCAATATTATAAAAATTTAATAGAAAGCAGGAATAAGCATGACAAATAACAATGCAAATGAAATTGCAAAAATAGCATACAATGCACTTGATGACAAAAAAGGAATGGATATTAAAATTATAAATATCCAGGAAGTTTCTGTTGTAGCAGACTATTTTATGATTGCGAGTGGTTCAAACCAGAATCAGGTAAAAGCATTAGCAGATAATGTTGAAGAAATGCTTGCCAAAGCAGGATATGAACCATCCCAAGTAGAAGGATATAAATCCGCAAACTGGATCTTATTAGATTATCATGATGTCATCATCCATATTTTTAATGAAGAAGATCGACTATTCTATGATTTAGAACGTATCTGGAAAGATGGAAAAAATTTATCAATTGAAGAATTATAATACGATAGCGGAAACAAATAAACTTTGTTTCCGCTATCGTATTATGGATCTCCATTTCCATTATAAAATATGTAATTTTGCTTATATAATCTGATATCGATATAAAGCGTATACCTTACCCAATATCATACAATCATCTACAATAATCGGGTCCATGGCATCATTTTCTGGTTGAAGACGATAATGATGATCTTCTTTATAAAATCGTTTTACAGTTACGGAATCATTCAGTAACGCAACCACAACATCACCATTTTCCGCAGTATTTTGTTGCTTCACCATTAATAAATCTCCATCATAAATTCCCATATTAATCATGCTATCACCTTTTACTGTAACCATAAAACAAGATTCCTTCGGCATATAATCCGCTGGAACAGGATAATATTCTTCAATATGATCTACAGCTAAAAGTGGTTCACCTGCAGCAACTTTACCTAAGACCGGAACGCTTATCATCTCTCTGCGTCCAACTTGAAATTCATCATCTAAAATCTCAATTGCTCTTGGCTTCGTTGGATCTCTTCGAATATAACCATTTTTTTCTAAAGATTCTAAATGAGAATGAACAGAAGA
This sequence comes from uncultured Lachnospiraceae bacterium, assembly GCA_934339365.1. Taxonomy (GTDB): domain Bacteria; phylum Bacillota; class Clostridia; order Lachnospirales; family Lachnospiraceae; genus UBA3212. The sequence continues at coordinate 220,290 of CAKRHW010000002.1, forward strand.
AGTAGACTTCAGTCCAACAGCCTTACAAATTTCTCTGACAGCTGGTGGATACCCTTTTTCGAGAATCTGTGCCTTTATATATTCTAATATCTGTTGTTGCTTTGGTGTGATTCTTCCATAAGCCATGCATACAATCCTCCTATTTGTTATCAATTCACATATCTAAGAATATTTTATCATAATTTCTTTTTAAATGCAAACAAAAGCAGTACGTTTGTTCGAATATCCTTATTCTTTTTTGTGTTCTTTTTGATCTGTAAGGGAAGAGGGGATATCTTCTCTTAAAATAACTTTATTTCTTGCATTTCGACGATTTTCATCCATTTGTGCTGCATAATGCTTTCTGGTTGTATTAATATCTTTATGACCCAATACGTCTGCAACCAGATAGATATCATTTGTTTCCTGGTATAAACTTGTACCATAAGTACTTCTTAATTTATGTGGAGTAATCTTTTTTAATGTTGTAACCTTCGAAGCATATTTTTTTACTAATTTTTCTACACTCCGAACAGTCATTCTTTTTTTCTGAATGGATAGAAATAATGCATTTTCGTTTCCTTCTAATGGAGTAATTTTTTCGCGTTCTGTTAAATATTCTTTTAATGCCTGTTCGACTTCGTCACCAAAATAAACAATTGCTTCATTCCCACCTTTTCGTCGAATTTTGATTCCTACATTATCAAAATCGATATCTTGAATATCAATTCCTACACATTCAGATACCCGGATTCCGGTTCCGAGAAGTAATGTTAAAATTGCAAGATCACGAATTTTGGTTTTTGAATGAAAACGTTGTTCCCCTTTGGATAATCGTTCACCATTTTCAACTGTATCTAATAGAGTACTAACTTCATTTGGATCAAGTCGAATGATTTCTTTTTCGTGTAATTTAGGTGTTAAAATCATAGAAGGTGGATTACTTGTAATTTTCTGCGAACGGTAGAAGTAATTATAGAAACTTCTCAAAGAAGAGAGTTTACGCATGATTCCCTGTTCATGATTGACACGCTTTTTATCATCCTTTTCATAAATTTTTAACTGATCAAGATATTCTTCAATATCATTTACATTTAGCTCATCTAAGATTTCAATAGGGATTTTTTGCATTTCTATATTGCGAAATTTAGGATTATTATCTTTTATATATTGAAAAAAAATCTGTAAGTCATATGCGTAAGCTAATTTTGTACGAGAAGATGTTGTATTTTCAATTCCACGAAAAAACTGTTTGCAAAATTGTGGAAGTTTTTTTTCTAATTCCCATAGCTTTTTTGTATTTTTTTCTTCTATTTCATCATGATATGTCTTTCTTGGCATAATCAATCGTACCTCTTTTCTTAATAAAATTATATCCTTTAAGTTATTATAACATAGTGTTGACAGTCGTTGCAATATTGTACTATACTCATACTAATTAGAATATAATATTGATAGATTCTAATTCATTCAAAACTACAAAAGTAATGAGATGACACAAAAAGGAGGTTATTACAATGGGATTTTTCGAAAAAATGAGTGAAAAAATCACTTCAACAAGTAAAGAAGTTACACAAAAAGCAAAGGATTTAGCAGAAATAGCAAAAATAAATAGTTCTATTAATTCAGAACAATCAAAGATAAAAGGATTCTATTATAATATTGGAGAAAGATATTACTTAGAGCATAAAGACTGTGAGAATGATGAATATCAGGAACTACTTACTGCAATTAATACATGCAAAGAATCAATCGAAAAATTGCAGAATCAGATTGATGAGATCAAAAAAAATAGCGAAGCTGCAAAACAGGCTGCGATGAAGGTTTGTTCTTCCTGTGGAAATGTATTAAGAGATGATGAATTGTTTTGTCCACAGTGTGGCACCAAATATGAATCGAATCAAAATATAAATCAGAATACAGAGGAATCACCTGTACAACAAGAACAATCTGTAGTTTCTGAAATAAATTTAACCAAAGACTCTGAAGATACTCAATCTAAGGTATCTGAGACATCAGAACCAACAAATACATCAGTGGATGATTCTGCACAGGAAAATCCTTCAGAACACTAATTTTCGTATATTCCAACTCAAGAGTTCGTAAAACTTTTGTTTTGCGAACTCTTGAAACTACTTCTACCAATGAATATTTAGCTTTAAATTTATGATTTCTAAGAATGATTTTAATTTTCTATTTATGAAGGAATCTGTTTTATTTTGGAAAAACCAAACAATTTCAACCAGTATAATTCCAGCTAACACATCTATGATATAATGTTGTTTTAAAACTTGTGTCGAAATAAACACAAGAACTGCAAATGCAAAGGAAAACAAGCGATACCAAATTGATATTTCTTTTTGATTTCTAATGGCTATATATGCAAGCCAGCTCGATAAACAATGAATCGATGGAAATAAATTTACCGGATGATCAATGTGATATAAATAATTTAATAAAAACGTAGATATACTAACTGTCTTTATTTCTGGTCTCTGAATCGTTGTTGGAAATATAATAAATATTATTCCACAAATGGTAATAGAAATAAAGGATGTTGTTATCACTTTATAAAAATGTTCTTTTGATATTTTCCCTGACAACAATATATTAAAAATCCAAAATAAATAGCACAAAAAATAAATATAAATAAACCAACTTACTACAGGAATCCTGTGATCAAATTCTAATGAAAGATCATGTTTTTCTTTTAATTGATTTACATATAATTCTGTAAAAAAATAAACCATACATTGATATAAGAAAACACACGTGTATGGAATTACGGCTCCAAGCGGAATCATTTTAAATATCTTCCAGGATTTTATTTTTTTTAATTTATTTCCAGGTAACACCTATTTTTTCTCCCATCTTTACAAGTGTTTCAATATTCATTTCAGTGTTTGATAAAATATCCTGATCAAACTTTACTTTATCAGGTTGAATCAATAAAACGATTGTTGAACCACCAAATTCAAATTTCCCTTTTTCCTGTCCTTTTTGAATTCTTGCAGCCTGATGATAATTCGTTATTTTTCCTACCATTAAAGCCCCTACTTCAATCTGTGTTACCACACCAAAATGGTCTGTTTTCATTAAAGTGTATTCTCTTGAATTTTCTTTATAAATATTTACATGATCTAATATTACCGGATTAACCGTATTTAAAAAGCCTGAAATTTTTTTATTTTTACTCTTAATTCCTGAATCAATATAACAATAGCGATGATAATTATCTACTGTAAGGCGGAAAATCGCACAATACCCACCACGATATCGATTTGAAAGTTTTTTACTCTTTAAAAGAGATTCTACAGAATAATAAGAATTTTTAATTTCAAACATACTGTTTTTATCAATTTGATATACAGACAGTTTACTATCACATGGTGCAATAAAATGATCTTTTTCTAAATCAACCGGCCGATACTGTGGCTTTATTTTTCTAGAAAAAAAAGCATTATAACTTGCATACTTTTCTTCTTCATATTCTTTCATTTGGATATGGTTATTTTTTATAAAGGAACCAATCATACCTTTTGATAACGGAGAACTTAAAAATTTTCCTGCCAGGTCTGATATTTTTCTGTATGATAGGAATTTCATCAGCATTCTTCCTAATTTATTGCCATATATTTTTTTTAATAAATTATCCTGCCTGCTCTCTATAACTATCTGTCTGCCTTCTCTGTCTTTATAAATCATTATCGAAAAACTCCTAATTTTAATATCGTGATTATAATTGCCATTCCAACTACAGTTAACAAGATCAATTCTCTTGTCGTTGGTTTTTTAAAATTAAAATTTTTAATGTTTAAAAATGCTGTAATGAAACATGTTATATTAAAAATTAATCCACCAGATGTTTCAATTCGTAATATAAACTTTAATAAATATGCAGCAGGTAAGATTACCGCAATTGCTGTAATCGGAAGTCCTTGATAATATTTTCGGCATTCTGCTGTTACTTTTTGTCGTTCTTCTTCCATTACATTGAAATAACCTAGTCGTATAATTCCACAGATTACAAGCATAATTGATGAAATACAACCAATTAGCTTATGTGTACTCAGTGTATAATTGATCAAAGCTGGAAATACACCAAAACAGACAACATCTGCAAGGGAATCAATTTGTATTCCAAAATTTGCCTGTTGTTTTGTTCGATTCTTTTTTGTTCGAGCTACTTTTCCATCAAACATGTCGCAAAAGCCCGAAAACATTAAACAAATAATGGAAAAATGAATCAGTTTAGGCTGATTCAAAAATGTCATTCCTAAAACGGAAGATGCTACTCCTAAATATGTTAGTAAAACCGTATAATCATAAAATCCTATCATCTCTAATGTTTATTATATCCTTTCTAAAATTTAATTGCTCTTTTCACTTGCAATTTATTTTATTCCTTTTGCTTTCGTGGCTTCATCATATATGAAATCATCGTAATGATTCCTCCAATCAATAATACCACATAAAAACTAATTCCACGACTTAACACCAGACTTGGAATTAAATAAATCTGACCAAAAATATTTGCAAAAAATATATTATACAAACCTTCTGTAATTCCCATTCCTCCTGGTAATGGAAGATTGTCTACTGCAAGAGAAATAATTGTTTGTAATGCTACAATTTGATATGCATTATATCCAGATAAACCAAATGCCTTATATATTAAAAAAGTAATGAAGAATAATGCTATTCTCTGAAACATTGTAATGATAAAGACATTGAACATTAAACGTTTATTTGTCTTTAGGTATACGGCTCCATTTTCATATTTTTTTATTCCACGTAATAATTTCATAACTTTTTTTTCATAATTTTTTATTAATCCATGTTTCCCTAATTTTATAAAGAGTGCTGCTACTGTTTTTTGAGCAAGACTCTGTTTAAAAATTACAATTAATAAAACAGATATAACAATAATATTTAATACAATTCCAATCCAGATAATTGGACAGGTCCCTGCAACTGAAACCCGTATAAAGTGTTTATCAAATAGTAAAGCTAAACCTCCTACAAATAATAATACAAATTTGTAGGCAATTGTAACAACCATTAAAATCAGTGTACTAATGGACAAATCTATTCCATCCTTCTTCATAAAATACATTTGTGCGGGTTGTCCTCCCGATGCTGAAGGAGTAATATAACTAACAAAAAATCCAATAAAAGAATAGCGAATACAGTCTCTAAGCAAAACATGTATTTGCATTTTTCTTAACAGATAATGAATAATAACTGATTCACTGCATACAAAAATTAACGACATAAAAAAAGCTAGCACCAAATATTGTTTTTTTGTTCCATGTATATATGTAAGAATTTGCTTGAAATCCTGCCCTTTAAATACATAATATAAAGTAATTCCAAGGAGAAGAATTAAAAAAACAGCATTTGCAATGATTTTCTTATTCATTTTTTTCCCTACTGTTGCCATAAGAACCTCCAAGATGTTTTAGGTTGTTTCTCTTTCAAACTCAATTATCATTCGCTTTTTTATTTTTTGAATTTTGATTCATGTGCAAGAGCAAACTGATATAGGAAGTCAACTGTACCATCTATCCCAAGTGCACCACTATCAATACTTAAAGTATAGCTTTTTGATTCTCCCCACTTTTTGCTTGTGTAATAATTATAATAGCTTGCCCGCGTTTTATCTGTTTTCGCAATCAAATTTCTTGCTGCATCTTCATCTAACTGTCTTTTTTCCATAATTCTTTTTACTCTTGTATCAAGATTACCATGAATGAAAACACTGATCATATGCTCTTCATTTTCTAATGCATAATCAGCGCACCGTCCTACAATAATACAGGATTCTTTTTCTGCTAAGTTTTTAATTGTATTAAACTGTGCTAAAAATACTTTCTGGCTAATTGGCATATCCATGGATGAATATCCAAAAGAATTCATATCCATAACCAGATTATATAAGAAACTATGGTTTGGCTTTTCATCATTAGCTTCAAATAGCTCTTCACACATTCCGCTTTCTTTTGAAGCAAGAGCCAAAAGTTCTTCATCATAGCATTTAATTCCTAATTTTCTTGATAAATGAAAACCGATTTCACGTCCTGCACTTCCTAATTCTCTTCCAATTGTTATAACTAAATGTTGTATCATGTCTAAAAACCTCCAAAAGACTATTATATTAAACTATCTCATCTTTTTCAATAAGTTTGTGAAATAATCTGGTAATGGAGCTTCGAACTCCATATATTTTCTCGTTCTTGGGTGAATAAAACCTATAATTTTTGCATGCAGGCATTGCCCTTTTAATTGTTTATAAGGACATTTATGAGGATTATAGATATGATCACCTAATAAAGGATGATTAATGCTTGCCATATGGACACGTATCTGATGAGTTCTTCCAGTCTCTAAACGACATTCAATCAGAGTATATTTCTCAAAATTTTCAAGAACATGATAATGTGTAATGGCATCTTTTCCATTTCTATAGTTTACCGCCATTTTTTTTCGATCAATCGGATGACGTCCAATAGGAGCATGAACGGTACCATCTTCTGTCAAAACACCTTCCACAATTGCCCAGTATCTTCTTGTTATACTATGCTCGCGTAGCTGTTCGGCAATACAATTATGTGAAAAATCATTTTTACAGACAATTAATGCACCTGTTGTATCGGCATCAATTCTATGTACAATTCCTGGTCTCAAAACACCATTAATTCCAGAAAGCTGATCCTTACAATGATACATCAATGCATTTACTAATGTTCCGGAAAAATGACCGGCTGCCGGATGAACCACCATTCCTTTTGGTTTATTAACAACTAAAACATCCTCATCTTCATATAGAATATCCAAAGGTATATTTTCCGGTTCAATATTTGACTCTTCTGGTTTTGGTATCTGTACTGTTATGAACTCCATGGCACGAACCTTATGATTTGCTTTACATGGATCATCATTTATTAAAATTAGATTTGCATCAATCAGCATCTGAACACGACTTCTTGAAAGCTCACTTATATGTTCACAAATATATTTATCAATTCTTTCTCCTAATAAAGGATCTTCTTTAGTTACTTCAAGTTCATATTTCATTTTAATCCTCCCATTCCGTCTAAACGAAACGTTTTATTATATTACTTACTTTTTTTAGAAAATATTACTTGTAACTCTTCTTCTTTTATTCCAAAAATAAAAAGGAACAATAAACTAAGAGAGCTAATCACAACATAACAATCTGCAACATTAAAAATTGGAAATGAAACAAATTTTACAGCAATAAAATCAATCACATATCCAAGTCTGATTCGATCAATCATATTTCCTATTGCTCCGGCAATTAAAAGAATTATCAGATATTGTGATAGAGTAATTTTTTTCATTGTATTTTTTTTCAATCTCATAACTTTTTTCTTATATTGTAAAAAATACAAAAAAAATATTAAAAGTAATATAATCACAAAATTTAAACATAATAGGAAAGAAAGTTTTCCAGAAAAAATACCCCATGCTGCCCCGGCATTTCCACCTTCTAAATATTCAAATGCTAATATATGCGGTAAAACGATAACAGCAGACTGTCCCTGTAATTTATTCCACGCTTCATATTTTGTAAACTGATCTAAAAAAATCAGTACTAGAAAAAAAATTATTCCGCTTATCAAAAAAAATAGAGATTTTTTTTTCGTCATACATTTTCCTCCATATTTCCCTTTTGTTTTTAAAATGAAATATCCGGATATAACATCCGGATATTTCATTTTAAAAAGATATTACTTATTATCAAAAAAATAGAAGTTTATTTTTTCATGTTTTTTATCGAATTAGAATTTGTTCCAACATTTTTATCATTCTTTTTTGTATCATTGCTTTCTTTTTGTTCTGCTGCTTTATGTTCAACTTCTTTCATATCTCCATGTAAAGGTTCTTTTTTCGTTTGTTTTACAGGAGACGGATTATTTTTTTGTTCCGTTGTATTTAATTCTTTTTTCTTCTTTACAGATCCTTCTAAGAATGTTGGTATTTCCTGTTTTTTAATCTGAGAATTCTCTTGCTTGGAATCCATCTGATTTTGATTTATTTTTTTGACAGAATTCTTTTCTGAAAAAGAACGCTCCTGCTCAGCTTCAGCATTTGCAACTTCTAAAGCAACTGATGCTTCATCTAATGCACTCATTGCATCTTCACGTAATCGTTCCATATCTGACATATCAATATTAAAACTGTCACTTTTTAAGAATTGCATCTGGGTTCTTGCAAGTTGTTCAAACTGTGTGCGATATAAATCATATTGCTGTATTAAAGAAAGTGATTTTCTATGAAGTGTTTCTAATTCATTTTTAGAATCCGATATGATTAAGGCAGCTCTGTTTCGTGCTTCATCTTCTATAATTTTTGCAGATGCATGAGCCTGTTTTTTGATATCATCAGCTGTTTTCTGAGCTAATAATAATGCCTTCTGCAAAGATTTCTCTATTGTTTTATATTGTGATAAAGCTGCTGTTAATACTTCAACTTTTCTAGATAAATTTTGATTTTCTTTATATAAGTTCTCGTAATTTTCAACCACCTCAGACACAAAACTATCAACATCTTTTCTGTCGTATCCAATTCCACCCTTAAATGTCCGTGATTGTATATCTATTGGTGTCAGCATATCGTTCCTCCTAAATAAATACTATATATATTTTTTTATCTTAATTAACAAACGTCCTTTTCGTGTTACTGTCTGTTGTCCAGCATAAACATAACGTCCTAATTTTCTAATAGAAACAATGTCATTTTCTTTTAATTGATAAGCATTGGATGTAATTCTTTTTCCATTTACAAATACCATTCCATTTTCAATATATTCCACTGCATTGCTTCTTGAAATCTGAAATGCAATTGATGAGACACGATCTAATCTTACACTTGAAACGGTTCCTTCTATCAATTTTAAATCTGGCTGAAAAGAAAAATCCATCTCATCAATCAAACTGCTTTTCATCAAAGTGTGTTTGATTTTAGTTAAATGTTCACAAATAAAATCACTAAGCGATTTTATCGCTATAATATAAATTTTCTGTTCATTCTTATCAAGGAAAATATCTCCAATTTTACATCGGTCAATACCTAAACCCATTAATGTACCTAGAACATCTCTATGTGACAGTTCTTCACTAAATTTCTTATTGATTGGTTCAACAAGAATTACCTGAAATGGTGTAGAAAAATTATGTTTGTCTAATTCTCTTTCTGATACATAAGATGGTTGAAAAACAATAACTTTTCTTTCTGCATAATCACTACCACCTAACATTTCCCATGTTACAGGTGGTAAGTTATGTATATTATTTCGAAAAATATCCTGTTCATTTAAATTTAGAAAATCGGTGTATGTGTAAATATTACGTTGATAGCAACGATTCGCTAGCTCCGCAAAACGTTTTTGCAAATATAATGAATCTTTTTCCTCGTTATTTTTCATATCTACAGTGCATTAAGGCTGAAATCATCACCTGCTGCTACCGTTGATGCTGTTGAAGATGATAAAATCTTATCTGGAATGTCTCCTGAAATATCAACTGTTGAAGGTGTTAACAATACAATATAATTTGAAATCTTCTGCATATTACCTTCAATCGCATAAGTAGATCCTGATGTAAAATCAACAATCTTTTGTGCCAGATCCATATGAATGCCTTCAAGATTTAAGATTACAGCCTTTCCAGCTAAAAGAATATCAGCAATTTCTTTTGCATCTTCATACTTGGTTGGTTTTACAATGCAGACTTCCATATTTGAATTCTTTCTCATTGGAATCACTTTACTATTCGTTTTAGGTCTTGTCTGTCTACGAGGCTGTACTTCTTCTTCCTCGTAATCGTCTACAATCTCTCTTTCTCTCTTTGGTGCTTTCTTTCTTGAAACTTTTACTGGTTCTTCTTCATATTCTTCATCTTTGGAAACTTTCTTTTCTGATTCCGAAGAATTGTCATAATCATCGTAGTCATCATATTCATCATAATCGTCATAGTCTTCGTTTAATTTCATAAGATTAAGTAATGCATCTGTCAATTTTGCCATTTTTAATTCTCCTATTCATCCTTAAATATTATAATTTCTTTCGCCAAATATTCCAGTACCAACTCTTACCATGGTTGCTCCTTCTTCAATTGCAATCTGATAATCATTTGTCATCCCCATTGACAAAATAGTCATACTAACATTATCAATGTTTTCTTGATTAATGTCAACATATAAATCGTGTAATTGTGAAAAATATTTTCTATTTTCCTCCGGATTTGGTGTATAAGGTGCAACTGTCATCAATCCTTTTACACGTACATGAGCAAATTCAGAAATAATTTTCAAATTCTCTTTTACTTCATTTAACTGAAATCCAAATTTGGATTCCTCATTTGCTACATTTACCTCAAGCAAAATATCTGTAATCAGGTTTTTCTTTGCACTTTCCTGCTCAATCTGTTTTGCTAATCGTACTGAATCAACAGAATGGATTAATTTTGCTTTCCCAATGATATATTTTACCTTATTTCTTTGCAAATGTCCAATCAGATGCCAGTTGATTTTCTGGTCTTTTAATATTTCCATCTTATCACACATCTCCTGAACCTTATTTTCTCCAAAATCCTTTTCTCCACATTTGATACATTCTTCAATCATAGAGACTGGTTTGGTTTTACTTACATCAATGAGTGTAATCTCATCCACTGAACGATTTGCTTTTTCACAAGCTGCAATTATATTTTCGTGTACTTTTTTTAAATTTTCTTCAATCATAGCATTTTACCTTCTATAATACTTCGTGTGAATCCTTTCTTTCTATTTTTTTACAAATTTATTGAAATACCACTTGATTCTCTTTGACAGAATTTCCGTCTAAAACAATATGATCATAAATAATCAGACCATAACTATTTTCTGATTCAACAATATAGTAATCATTTGCTTCTGATAAAATATTAATTTCCCGAAACATGGTATAACCATTATTAATATTATAGACACCCATAATTGTCTGTTTTGCACCAACCTGATATTGGTCAGAAGAGTCATTTTTTACAATGACATCGCCCTGTTGAATCTTTTCCTGATCCACAAGATAATATTTATCCGTCTTATTATAAATTGTTGGCTGTATTTTCTCAGTTGATTCTTTCCCTTTGTCATCATATTTTTGTAAATTAAAGGAAATGGTTGTTCCATCTGATGAAATGGTTGCATATTCAACTGGAATTGTAAAAAATTCTTTTTCTACGACAGCAGATTTAGGAACCTTTAATCCCTTCAATGGCGTATCTAAAATCTCAAGATTTAAAAATCGGTCTGTCGCATATCTTGTCATATAATTATTTAATGTGATTTTTCCGTATAATCCATTTTTCGATGAAACAATTTCAAAATTACCCGTTGTTGTAACATTATCCTTTAAAAACTTAATAGAAACATTTTTTTTATCTTTGTAATTTTTTGCCTGATCTTTTGTCAAAGGAATTACAATATCCCACAGTTCATCATTAATGGTTTTATAGATTGGAGAACCTTTCTCTACCTTCATGTTCGATGTAAAACTTGCTTTTTTATACTTGGTTTCATCAAAATCAGATTTTGTAATCTGACTAGCTTCCTTTGTTTCGTAATTATCTACAGCATAAACCACTACACCCGATGCAGCAGCTTTTTTAATTTCAAATTGATGTTCTTTACCAGAACTTGCCAGTGTTTTATTAATAGACTCTAATGAATTTGAATTCATATATTCTAAAATTGTACTTTCTAAATCAAATTTGAAATCATAAACAGCATCAAATTTCATATTCTGATAAGAACTACTAAATGCACTCAATTGTTCTTTGATAGAATTTAGATTACTATCTGAGAGTTGATTTCCTTCTTCTGATAAATCTTTTAAAAGATTCTTTACTGTACCACTTTCATCTAGCGAATACAACGTAGATGTAACATTAACACGATTTCCTTCCCTGACATAATAGTTAATATATCCATTTTTGTCTGCATAAAAAATTTTTTCATTTCTTAACGCTATTCCGGTATATTTTTGAATGGTAGAAGAACTATTTCCCTCCGAAACCTCATAAAATGTAACCTTACTCTTTGTAAAATATAATAAACTACTAATCAATATGTAGATAAACGTAATGCTAAAAATAATAACACCTATATTAATATTTAAAGATCTTCGGTATTTTGTAAGTCTTGGATTTTTTTTAGTCACAAACTGCCTCCTCATATTTTGTTAACAATAAATTCCAGTATCTATTTCTAACAGATACGAATACTAAGACTGTTAGAAAAAAAAGAAAGGATGATGAAAATGAACACAAAATGTATTGATTATACAGCTTTGACCATCACAATCATTGGTGCGATCAACTGGGGATTAATCGGTTTCTTCAAATTCAATCTTGTTTCATTCTTATTTGGAAATATGACCTGGCTATCGAGAATTGTTTACGCAATTGTCGGTTTATGTGGTCTGTATTTAATCTCCACATATGGCAGGATTAGAAATTCAGAACAATAAAAAAGAATTTTGTACCTTTCTATTTATTGACAAAGCAAATAGCTATTGTATAGTTCATACTATACAATAGCTATATTCAATTGACTATCCACGATACATTTCTCTCCAGTCTAAGTCTCCTCTTTCAAGAGCCTTTACTAGTAATTCCGCTGTTGCGACATTTGATGCTAATGGAATATTATGCATATCACAAAGTCTGATTGCCTTATCTACATCTGGTTCATGAGACTTTGGCGTAAAAGGATCTCTTAAGAAAATAACTAAATCCATCTGATTCTGTTCAATCTGAGCACATAATTGCTGCTCTCCACCTAAGTGTCCTGCTAAGTACTTATGAATATTCAAATTCGTAACCTCTTCAATCAGTCTTCCGGTTGTACCTGTTGCATACAATTCATGTTTGCTCAAAATTCCACGATATGCAATGCAAAAATTCTGCATTAATTTTTTCTTACTTTCATGTGCTATTAACCCTATATTCACAGTGATTCCTCCTCATCATAATTTCTTTTGTATTGTAAGCTTACATTTAAAACTGTTCCCAGACTGGCAAATAATCCCAGTAAAGAATTAAGTCCATAACTTACAAATGGCAATGTTAAACCAGTATTAGGTATCAGCATCGTAACTACGGATATGTTAATAATTGATTGGAATCCAATTAACGCTCCTAATCCGCAGCATATAAGCTTTCCGGATAAATCCGGAGCTCGTGAACCTGTTAAAAAGCATTCAAAAACAATTAGTGCTAATAATAAAATAACAGATAAGCTTCCAACAAATCCTAGCTCTTCTCCTACAATTGTGAATATAAAATCTGTATGTGCTTCTGATAAATAATCACCATTTTTAACACTGGTTATCTCGTTATTATTAAGGCCCTTTCCATACAATCCACCTGAGCCAATTGCTAAAACAGAATTCTCCTGCTGATATCGTATTTTAGTAGCATCCTCATTATTTTCATCATAAAAACCGATAATTCGATTATATTGATAATCTTTCAAAATCTTCTGATTCGGCTGCATTACAAGATATATTAATATTATCACAATTGGTACTATAATTGCAACTATTCCACCAATAATCTTATAATTTAATCCCGATAAATATATTATAGCACAATAAGTCAACACAATTACTATCGTTGTCGACAAGTCAGGCTGATCATAAATAAAATATGCAGGAATTGCAAGCAAAACTAATAGTATGACTAAAAATTTGAATTTATTAATCCGATCTTTATATTTCCCTAGTAATTTTGCAAAAAACAGAATTAAAAATAACTTTGTCCATTCTGATGGTTGTAACTGAAATCCTGGTAATTCAATCCATCTTTTAGCACCACCATTCGTAGAGCCAAAAAGTTTAACGCCTAAAAGCAATAACAGATTTATTGCATAGTATATCCAATAAAACTTTAAGATAAACCTATAATCAATAAATGTAATCACTGCCATAATGCAGACAGAGATTATAAGTCCCATAATTTGTCTGGATTCAAATTCTTTTCCGCCAGCACTTCCAATTACATTAATTCCTATTGTACATAAAATTAATACATATATTATTAATCGAATATTTAAATGTCTAAACCGATACCGTTGTATGGTATGTAATGCCCTTTTAATCATTATTTGTCCTAACCTCTTTTATTGGTATATTTGCGAATAGAGTTGGTATAGTTCCATCGCATTCCTCTGTATGAATCTGTATTTCAATATGTTCACAATCGATATCCATATATTTTGAAATTACACGAATGATATCATTTCGAATCATTTCCATTGTGTCAGGAGAACAGCTTGTTCTCTCTGAAATCAGAAGTAATTTTAACCGATCTTTTGCAATGTTTCCTGAATCTTTTTTTCTTAATATATTGAACCAGTTCATATTCAACGCCTCCATTGCTTACAAATATCTTATTACTATTCTCGATGAAATGCCTTTGCAATCCTTGCAAAAAAACCTTTTTTTTCATTTAAATCCATCAAAGGAATCTCTTTTCCGAGAATTCTTTCTGTAATGTTCATATATGCTTTTCCTGCAAGAGAATCATTTCCAACTAATGGTTCTCCCCGATTAGTTGCAACAACAATATTTTCATCATCCGGAACAGCACCAATAATATCAACACCTAAGATATCATATACATCTTCAACAGACATCATATCTCCTCTTTTTACCATATCCATTCGAAGCCGATTAATAATTAAATCTATTTTTTTCATTTCATTTGCTTCAAGCAATCCTACGACCCTGTCTGCATCTCGAATTGCAGATACTTCCGGAGTTGTAACAACAAAAGCTCTGTCTGCACCGGCAATTGCATTTTTAAATCCCTGCTCAATTCCTGCCGGGCAGTCTAAAATAATAAAATCAAATTTATCTTTTAACTCTTCTATTAATTTCTTCATTTGTTCTGGTTTCACACTTGTTTTATCTTTTGTTTGTGCAGAAGGAAGCAAAAACAGATTTGGATATCTCTTGTCCTTAATTGCTGCCTGTTTTACTCTGCAATTTCCTTCAATTACATCAACAAGATTATAAACAATCCTATTTTCAAGTCCCATAACAACATCTAGATTGCGAAGTCCGATGTCCGTATCAATCAAAAGAACTTTTTTCCCTTGCATTGCTAATCCTGTACCAATATTTGCAGATGTAGTTGTTTTTCCTACACCGCCTTTTCCTGAAGTAACAACAATCACTTCACTCATAAATGATTCCTCCATTAACTAAATGCTTCACTAAAATTAAAAGGCTTTAATCACCTACACGATCAGATGTTGGAATATTTGCTTTTCCATTCTGAATATCTTTCAATTTTAATTTTCCATTCTGATATTTCAATACATCTCTTGCAACTTCTGCCGGGTAACTTGAAGAATCTGCATTTGGAATTGTAACACTAATGGCCATTTTAGGATTATCCGCTGGTGCAAATCCAATAAATAAACCATGGTCATATCGTTTTTTATTTTCCTGTGCAGTACCTGTTTTACCTGCTACTTCAATGCCTAAATCTTCAAATACATCACCGACGGTACCATTTGCTTTTGTAACGCTCTTCATTCCTTCGTAAACAGCGTTCCATGTAGAATCTGCTATATTAACAGTATTTTCCAAAATAGGTTTCTTTTTGTATATTACTTTTCCACTACTGTTTTCAACTTTAGATATCAATGTCAGTTTATAATTTTTTCCTCGATTTGCTAATGTATTTACATATCTTGCCATCTGAACATTTGTATATGCATGGCTTCCCTGACCAATTGCACTTCTTACAGCATCTGTTGTAGAAAAATGAGGAGAACTTTCTGTAACCTCAACACCTGATTTACTTGTTAAACCAAATTGTTTTGCATATTTTTCAATTCTTGACAAACCTTTATCATTGCTGATTGTGTCACTTGTTATCGCACTAAGACGATATCCAACATCATAAAAGAAGAAGTTACAAGATACTCCAATAGCTTTTGTAACATTCAGACTTCCATGTGCTGATGGATAAATCCAGCATTTTGGACTTGGTTTGATTTTTTCAAATACACCGGTACAACTAATATAGGAACCGGTTGTAATAACGCCTTCCTCTAATCCGGCAATTGCAGAAATAGGCTTAAAGGTAGAACCTGGTGCTATATTGGTCTGCGTACTTCTTGATACAAGCGGAGCAGACTTATCAGTTGTAAGTTTCTCCCAGTAGGAACTGTCTACCTGTCCGGACAAATTATTATTATCATAACTTGGATACGTAACCATCGCTTTTACATTTCCAGTATCCGG
The DNA here is from genome assembly GCA_934339365.1 of uncultured Lachnospiraceae bacterium. Lineage (GTDB taxonomy): Bacteria > Bacillota > Clostridia > Lachnospirales > Lachnospiraceae > UBA3212. The sequence goes on from CAKRHW010000002.1 coordinate 236,590, forward strand.
ATCTGTAATTACCACTGAACCTGAACATGGATCTAATGCAATCTGTGCAGGTGTGATTGTAAGATCTGATAACTGTTGACGAATAAAACTATAAGATACATTCGAATTTCCAGCAGCTAGTTTATTATACCATTCGTTATCATATTTCAATACTTTCTGATCGTATAAAAGCAGACATACTTCTGAACCCGAAACAGAACCGTCATGTACCATATAATTATAAATCTTTTTTGCAAATCCGGTATCTTTTTTTAGTAATGAACTCATCTTTTTTAACAGTGCCTGATAAATATCATTTGTATCTGTATATTGTGCATTTAAATGCAATTCCGGAATATTAATCCATTCATTTCGAATTGCATATGTCAGGAATTCTTTCATGGAAATTGTTCCTTTATAGTACTTTTGATACATACTGTCATTATTTTTATCTATTTTAGAAGACAATAGCAAATTATTATTTTCTAATAAATCGTAAATATAAAATTGATATTCCTGATATTCATCTCCTGCATCTTTAATTGTTCCAGGATTCGTTGCCGTAAGTTGCTGGTTAAGTTGTGTAATTACAAGATTCAAACGTTGATTGAATTTAGAATAAATTCTTTTTGAATTTGGAGATGCATTTTTGGTATTTAATTTTGTAATATCCACTACATTATTATTAATTAACTGATAATAAACATCTTTGATACCAATCTTAATAGGTGCTTCATCAGAATTTTGCACTTTCTTTACATCATAATTAACGATATTAGATATCAAAATACCAGCAATCTTTTGTTCAAGTAAATTATAAGTGGCAATCTGCAAATCTCTGTCGATTGTCAGATAAACATCATTTCCTGGTTTGGGATCTTTATTTTCAATCTCACCAACTACCGTACCCGTACTGTCCACAAAAATCTTTTTATAACCTTTTTTGCCCTGTAAACGATTCTCCATACTAGCTTCAATTCCAGATTTACCAACAACATCTGTATTAATATAATTTTTCTTTTTTGATACATATTCTGCAAGTTGATCTTCTGAAATCCGTCCCGTATATCCAATAATTGGTGCAAAATATTTTGAATCATTATAAACCCTTACGGTATCTTCTGAAATAGATACACCCGGCAAATCTTTTTCGTTTTCATAGATTGCTGCCACAACGGAATCATTGACATCTGACGCAATCGTGGTTGTAATATATTTTGAATAGATATTCAATGATAAATCATAGCGAATACGTAAAATCTTTATGGTTTGTTCTTTTGAATACGTATTTTGATCAATCTCATATTTTTTTGAACCAACCAGATAATTATAAACTTCTGTTGCACTTGCATTCTGATATTCGGTAGGTTTTTTATCATATTCCTTTTTGCCATAAATATTAATTAAAAACGTCTTTTTTGCCGAATCAGAAGTGAAAGAGAAAGTTAAATTTCCATTCTTATCTAATTGAATTGGAAAATCATTACTCACAGAAACATTATTTTTTTCTACCAGTTGAATCGTATCCGCAATAATCTGGTTTAATTGCTTATTTTTCGTTTTTGAATTCTCCAGCTTGTCCTCTATTACAACAGAATATGCAAGTTTATTATAAGCTAAGACTTTTCCATTGCAGTCTTTAATCTCGCCTCTTGTTCCAGATGTATAAACTTCTTTTTCTGCTTTTTGAACATATTTATCCATATAATATTTTTCATGCACAATCTGTAAATCAAACACTCTGTGTATTAACATTCCGAATCCGATAAAAAGAATGACTCCTAATATAAAAATTCTTGATTTGATAAAATTCAGTAATTTTTCTAAAATATAACTAACCAATCGTCTCTACGCTTCCTTTCTCATCATCCTCAGCCTGCTTTCTTTTTCTATGGTAAATTAAAGCAAAGCGGTAAAGAATTAATGCCGTAATAACTGTAAAAATAATCTCTGGCAAAATTGTATGTACCAAATAATATCCAAACCTCAATTTATTTCTAACCAGGAAATTAAAAATATAGAAAAAACAATTATACACAAAATCAGATATAGCCACTAGGGAAAGTGGCATTAAAACATCTTCATTATAAAATACTCTTTTAAATATCCCTGAGAAAAATCCGATATACATATAAACAAGTGCATTGTAACCAATCGTCGTTCCTGAAAACAAATCTAAACACAGCCCTGCAACAAAACCGGCAAAGATTCCTTCTCTTCTTCCATTAAAAAAGCCATAAAATACAACAATGATTATCAGGAGATTCGGGAATGAAGCGGTCAAAGAAAAAGCTCTTGTTATACTGCTTTCACATATAATACAAGCAATCACTGCTAAAACAATTATTACTCTTCTTAAAATATGCTTTCTTGTCATTGCTCTCTCCTTACTTACTGCTCTTCGTCGTACTTTCTTCGTATTGTTCCTTTTTTTGTGTAATTACAAATACTTCTTCAAGGTGCTCAAAATCTGCTGCCGGCATAATATAACCAGATTGTGTTAAATCATTGCTATCCATATGGATTTCTGTAACATAACCAATTAAAATTCCAGGTAAATATTTATTACTAACCGGTGAAGTTAATATCATATCACCTTCTTTTATCGTAGCATTTTTAGGAACCTCACTTATCTTTAATAACCCTTTGTTCATAAGGCTTAAATCACCTTCTACTACACATAAATCAGATGAAGAGGCATTTTTTCCACTAACATTATATCCATCATCAATAATAGATGAAACTTTCGCATAATTTTTCCCAACTTCTGTCACAATTCCAATTAGTCCACCATTGCCGATAACATTCATATCTTTTGTAATTCCATCTTTACTTCCCTTATCAATAGTAAAGGAATTGAACCAGTTTCCTGTTTCTGCTTTTGCAATTACTTTTGCAGCTACTTTACTGTATGATGCATAGGACTGATCTAACTTATATAAAGACCGGTATCGCTCTAATTCATATTTATCTTGTGCTAACAGACTATTATCCTGCTTTAATTCATTTACTTTAGACTGTAGTTCTTTGTTTTCTTTCTTTACAGTATCTAATTCTTCAAACATATCTTTTTTATTTGAAAACCAAAGTCCCATATGATTAATTCCTTTTTGAACCGGGACTAAGACCTGATTAAATCCTGTACGCATCTTTAACGATACACCTGGAATGAAAAAAGAAGTTGCTATTCCTACTATACAAAGTACTGTAAGTATCCATAATAAATATTTTGTTTTTATCTTGTGATTTGATGACTTATTCATTTTCCCTAAGACATCCTTTCTTTAATAATCATTTTCACATGGAGTATAAAGCAATCCTTTTAACTGTGGATTTGCTAAAATAATTGCAATTCCATTAATTACACTTAATGATGGATTTTTTACTTCATTTACCTTTAAATTAGTTTTCTGCGAAATCATATGATTGATATTTGGTATGTTACTTGATCCACCGGTAAGATAAATTCCTTTTTCTGTAATATCTGCTGCTAAATCCGGAGGAGTTCTCTCTAATAAACTTCGAATGGAATCAACTAAAGTATTTAAATTCGTCATTAGTGCATCATTCACTAAATCTGCTGTAACAACCTTGCTTGCCGGCAATCCAGAAATAATATTTCTTCCAAAAACTTTCACACTTGCCATTTTTTCTTCTTCTGTTGCTAAAGGATTTGCTAATGCAATTTTTACGATCTCAGCTGTTTTCTTTCCAATTAAGATATTGTATTTCTTCTTAATGATTGAAACAATCTCTTCATCTAACTGATTGCCTCCAATTTTTAAAATCTTGCTTAAAACAATTCCACCTGAAGCAACTACCGAAATCTCAGTTGTATCAGCTCCAAAATCAACAATCATATTTCCTTCATTCGCTGTTACATCAATGCCAACCCCAACTGCATCTGCAATCGGTTTCTCTACTACAACAATATCCCTTGATTTAATCTTTGAATCTGCTACCAGGTCATAAAATGCCCTTTTTTCCACTTCTGAAACATCTGTAGGAACAGCAATACAAAAATCACCACTTTTTTTTCGCTTTGGAAGATTTACTTTGTGAAAAAATTCTTCAAACAAATTTGTCATTCGATCCATATCTGCAATCACACCATATTTAATGGGAAATGTAACGGTAATCTGCTCTGGAGTTTTCTCATACATCTCATAAGCTTCATCTCCAAAACTATATGTTACATTCCCTTTTTTGGTTGCAATTACATTTTTTTCGTTTAATAGTTTTTTTGTGACACCATTATAAAATTTAATGTTTCCCGTTCCAAAATCAACACCATATACATGCTTTGCCATAATATAATAGTTATCCTTTCCTATTTCATTATCCGTCTCTTAAAGAAGATTCTGCTCAGTAAAACTAGTATATCGATTGTCTCCAATAATAATATGGTCAATCATTGATATACCAAGCAATTGTCCAGCTTCTTTTAGTCTTTTCGTACTAAGAATATCTGCCCGACTTGGTGAAGGATCTCCGCTAGGATGATTATGAACCAGACAAATGGAAACTGCCTGGCTCTTCAATGCTTCGATATAAATCTCTCTGGGTGCTGCAAAGGATTCATTCACAGTCCCCTTTGAAATCACAATTTCCCGAATCAAATAATGCTTACTATCTAAAAATGCTGCTAATAATTCTTCGCACTCCTTGTGTCTAAAGTCTTCCATATAATAGGCTGCAATAGATGCAGGATGTGTAAATTGCAACTTTTTCCTGGCTGAAGTCTTTCTAATGCGTCTTGATAACTCAGCAACACATTTAATCTGAATTGCTTTTACCTTTCCAATCCCTTTTATCTGTTGCAATTCTTCCATAGAAAGGTGATGAATTCCTAAAATTCCTTTTTCCTTTCCACTTAACTTAAGTATCTCTGATGCCAGATCAATTGAACTTTTCCCATGTGAACCTGTTCGGATAATAATTGCAAGTAATTCTGTATCCGATAAAGCATCCGGGCCATACGTTACATACTTTTCATACGGTTGACAATCTTCTGGCATTTCCTTCATTGTAAGGTTCTTCATATTTTCCTCCCCTGCATAAATCATAGGGAAAGATAAAACAACATAAATTATACTATCACATTTTATCTTTATTGTACATTATAAAATAATTAATTTTTTCTTTAGAAATATTCATTTTCTATTTTAAGTTTTCAGATGGAAGCGTTACAAGTTTCTCATCTAACATGTTTTGCAGAGATTTTAAAATTCCAAGTTTTCCATGATAATAGGTTAATCCTCCCTGGAAATATGCTGCATAATTTGGCTTCATTGGACCATCCGCACTTAATTCAATAGAAGAACCCTGTACAAATGCACCGGCTGCCATAATAACATCACTATCATATCCTGGCATTGCCCATGGTTCCGGAACTACAAAACTATCCACAGGTGCTGCAGCCTGAATTCCTTTACAAAATGCAATCAGTCGTTCTGGTGTTTCTAATTCCACAGCCTGAATAATATCATGTCTAGACTCTGTTCCGTCCGGAATCACATGAAATCCCAATAGTTCATAAACATTTGCTGCAAAAATTGCATTTTTTAATGCCGACGCAACAACTGTTGGTGCTAAAAACAGTCCCTGATAAAAGCTCTGCATGATTCCTAATGTCGCACCTACTTCTTTTCCAAGACCCGGAGATGTCAGACGGTATGCACAATTCTCAATGCATTCTTTCGTACCTGTAATATACCCTCCAATCGGTGCTAACCCGCCACCTGGATTTTTAATCAGAGAACCAACTACCATATCTGCACCATAATCAGATGGTTCTTTTATTTCTACAAATTCTCCATAACAGTTATCAACCATTACAATCAAAGACGGATTTATTTTCTTTACAAATGCAATTGCTTCACCAATTTTTTCTACTGATAAAGTTCGACGTGTCTGATATCCTTTTGATCTTTGAATCGCAATTAATTTCGTATGGGTTCCAATTGCTTTTTTTATTCCATCAAAATCAAAGTCTCCATTTTCGAGAAGGTCCACCTGTTTATACGTAATCTGATATTCAGCTAATGAGCCTTTTGACTTTCGAATTCCAATTACCTCTTCTAAGGTATCATATGGCTTTCCGGAAATAGATAACAATTCATCTCCCGGTCGCAAATTAGCAGCAAGTGCCAATGCCAGTGCATGCGTACCACAGGTAATCTGTGGACGAACCAATGCATCTTCTGTATGGAATACACTTGCATACACTTCTTCAAGAGTGTCTCTTCCTAAATCATTATATCCATATCCACTTGTAGCTGCAAAATGAATATCAGATACTTTATGTTCCTGCATTGCTTTTAAAACTTTTAATTGATTATATTCTGCAATATCATCAATTTTTTCAAATCTGTCTTTTAATTTTTCTTCTATTTTCTTTCCAAGTGCATATACTTCTTTACTAATTCCAAATTCACCATACATTTTTTCTTTTTCTAACATGTATCTTTACCTCTTTACTGATTATTCTTTTTTTTTGCTTCCCATTTGTTTACCATAAACTCTAACATTTTATCTTTATCATTATCAAAATCCTGATAATCCACAAATGTAACATCTTTTTCTCTTCGGAACCAGGTCAGTTGTCTTTTTGCAAAATGCCTGGTGTTTTGTTTTATTTTTTCAATTGTTTCTGTTAACGGTATGTGATTTAAGATTTTAGAAACCATCTCCTTATAGCCAATTCCCTGCATTGCCGTTGACTCTGCCTGGCATCCCATTTGAAGCAGATTTAGCACTTCTTTTTCTAATCCCTGTTCAATCATCAGATCAACTCTCTGATTAATTCTCTGATATAATTTTTCTCTTTGATCATTTAAGACAAAATATTCAAAGCAATAAGGAGAAGTATGTTTTTTCTGTTCTTCATTATGTTCGGAAAATTTTTTTCCTGTCTGCTCATAATACTCTAAAGCACGAATTACTCTTTTTAAATTATTTTTATGAATCTGTTGTGCGGATTTTATATCTACTTTTTTCAATCTTTCATAAAGATAATCAATTCCTTTTGTCCTTGCTTCCTGCTCCAATTTTTCTCTTATTGCATTCTCGTCTTGTGTTTCGGTAAAATCAATATCATATAGAACAGACTGAATGTAAAAGCCTGTTCCGCCCACTATAATGGGAACCTTTCCTTTTTGATAAATACGTTCCATATAATGCAGACATTTCTTTTGAAATAAATAAACATTAAAATCCTCTGTAGGCTCTAACTCATCAATCATATAATGAACTATTCCCTGCATTTCATCTTCTGTAATTTTGGCCGATCCAATATTCATATGTTTATAAACCTGAATGGAGTCTGCACTAATAATTTCCCCATTTATTTTTTTTGCAAGCTGAATCGATAATTCTGTTTTTCCTACGGCAGTTGGTCCTGTTAAAATAACTAACTCTTTTTTCATATTATACAATCCTTTTGAATTTCTTTTCTAATTCATATTTTGACATTGCTATGATGACTGGACGTCCATGTGGACAATTATACGGATTTTCTAATTCTAACAACTGATCAATTAATTCTTCCGCTTCCTGATACGATAATTTATTATTTCCTTTTACTGCTGCTTTGCATGACATAGATGCAATTTTGTCTAAAACTGTTTGTGAAGAAGCACCCTTTGTATCCTCTGAAAGCTGGTCAATCAATTCAATTAATAATTCTTTTTTATTAATTGTTGGAAGAGCTGTAGGAATCGAATAAACCGCATATTCCTGTCCTCCAAAGGGTTCAATTTCAAACCCTAAGTGATCTAAATATTCTAAATTTAATTTTAAAAGATTTTCTTCCTGCATGGACAAAGACAAAATAATTGGTGGATTTACCGCCTGTTTGGAAACCGTATCATTAAAAATCATCTTTGTAAATTTTTCATATAAAACTTTTTCATGTGCTGCATGTTGATCAATTAAAAACATCTTATCTTCATACTCTACAATCCAGTAAGTTTCAAAAACCTGTCCGATAATTCTATGATACTTTTTGGCTTTGGGAGTTAAAAACTCGTCCTGAAAAAGAGTTTCCTGCTTTACATTTTGTGGTATCTCTTTACGATATTCAGGAATTTCCTCTTTGATTTTCTGTTCTTCGTTTTTTTCTCTCCTATATTCAAATGGTTCCGGAAGACGTTCCCTTTTTTCTATTCTCTTTTCTGGTTCGGTTGCTTTTTGGGACTCTTCTAATCTATGTGCTTCCATTGCAGGTTCTTTCTTTAAGGATTCTTCCTTTTTTGTCAGGCTGTTCTCTTCAAAGGACGTGGTTTTGGCCTTGATTGAAGACTCTTCCTTTGCAGATGTCTTTTTTTCTGAAATTGTAACATCTGGAATTCTCTCTTTATGAAGTAATACATTATGAACAGATTCTAACACAAATGGATATACCTGTTCCTGATTTCGAAAACGGACTTCCATTTTTTGAGGATGAACATTCACATCTAATAATTCCTGCTCTATCAAAATCTGAAATACTGTAAATGGATATTTGTGTTGCATTAAGAAACCATGATATCCTTCTTCTATCGCTTTATTAATAATTTTACTCTTAATGTATCTTCCATTGATAAAATAATTTTCATATGTTCGATTACCTCTGCAGACAATTGGCTGTGCTACATATCCATGAATCTGCATAAAATCATTTTTTACATCGATAGGAATCAGTGATGATGTAATTTCTCTTCCATAAATATTATAAATTGCATCTTTCAAATTCTGATTCCCCGATGTATGAATTTTCGTTTGATTATTATTAATAAAGCGGATTGAAATCTCACAATGTGATAATGCAATCCGACTTACCACATCTGCAATGTAACCTGCTTCTGTTTGGAAAGATTTTAAAAACTTTCTTCTTGCCGGTGTGTTATAAAATAAATTTCGAACAATAATCGTAGTGCCATCCGGTGCACCAATTTCTTCAAAAGCAGTTTCTTTTCCACCTTCTATTGCATAACGGATTGCCTGAAAAGATGCAGCCGTCTTCGTAATTAATTCAACCTGACTGACTGCAGCTACACTTGATAATGCCTCCCCTCTAAATCCTAGAGACGAGACACTTAAAAGATCTTCTATTGTGCGTATTTTACTTGTAGCATGTCTTAAAAATGCAGTCGGGATATCTTCCTTTTCAAATCCACTTCCATTATCTGTAATACGGATAAAAGAACAGCCACCATCCTTGATTTCTACTGTGATTGCTGTAGCTTTTGCATCAATCGCATTTTCAAGTAATTCTTTTACAACAGATGCCGGTCTTTCAATAACTTCACCTGCTGCAATTTTATTAATTGTTCCCTGATCTAAAACCTTAATTTTACTCATTGCAACACTCCTAACCTTACCATAACCGAAACCTTACTTCTTACTTTTCTCCCCATCGGTATTTTAATTTGTTTTGAATTTCATGAAGAGAATTTAAAGCCTGTAATGGAGTCATATTGGTCAAATCTAAATCTGTAATTTCTTTTATAATGTCATCTTCTTTTACCGTATCAAACAAAAACATTTGTGCCATATCTACAATCTGTGGCTCCTTTGGAGGCTGCTTTTTTTTCTTAGTTTTCTCAATTCCTAATACCTTTGAATTATTCTGGGCAATTTCTTTCGCTTTGGTATTGATATCAGCATCACTCAATTGGTTTACTAACTCTTTTGCACGTGAAATAACAGAATCTGGAACACCTGCAAGTTTTGCAACCTGAATTCCATAACTTTTATCTGCCCCTCCCCGTACAATTTTTCTTAAGAACACAATATCATCTCCATCTTCTTTTACCGCAATACAATAGTTTTTTACACTATTCATACTATCTTCTAATTCGGTCAATTCATGATAATGTGTTGCAAATAGTGTTTTTGCTCCTAATAATTTAGGATCGTTGATATGTTCTACGACTGCCCAGGCTATGCTTAATCCATCAAAGGTAGAAGTTCCACGCCCGATTTCGTCTAAAATCAAAAGAGAATCAGCTGTCGCATTTCTTAAAATATTTGCAACCTCTGTCATTTCAACCATGAATGTACTCTGTCCACTTGCTAAATCATCGGATGCACCTACTCTTGTAAAAATGCGATCACAAATGCCCACATTAGCTGCTGAAGCCGGAACAAACGAACCAATCTGTGCCATTAATACAATCAAAGCAACCTGTCTCATATAAGTCGACTTCCCTGCCATATTAGGTCCTGTAATAATTGCAATCCGATTAGAATGATTATCTAAAAATGTATTATTTGCAACAAACATATCATTAGAAATCATTTTCTCAACCACCGGATGTCTTCCGTTTTTAATATCTATAATGCCTTTTTCATTAATTTTAGGCTGCACATACCCATTTCTCTCTGCCACAAAAGCAAGAGAAGAAAATACATCTAATTTTGCAATTGATTTTGCCGTTTTTTGAATTCGTTTTACTTCTGCTGCAATGGTATCTCTGATTTTTACAAATAATTCATATTCTAAAGCAACCAGTTTATCTTCTGCACCAAGAATTACATCCTCTAGTTTTTTCAATTCATCCGTTGTATAACGTTCAGCATTTGCAAGTGTCTGTTTTCTGACCCAGTCTTTTGGAACAAGATCTTTATAAGAATTAGTCACTTCTAGATAATACCCAAAAACTTTATTATATTTAATTCGAAGATTCTTAATTCCTGTTTTTTCTTTTTCCCGCTCTTCTAATTGTGCAAGCCATGTTTTTCCTTCTGTCTTTGACTTCTTTAGTGTATCAACCTGTTCATTATAACCTTCTTTTAAAATCCCACCTTCTCTTACACTAATTGGTGGTTCTTCTAAAATCGAATGTTCAATTAAACTCTCTAAATCATCAAGTGTATCTAAATCATCTTTGATTTGATTCATCAGTGTACATGGAAATTCGTTTAATATCTCTTTAATCGGCGGAAGCATTTTTAAAGAATTCTTAAATGAAATTAAATCTCTTGGATTTGCTGTATGATAAGAAATTCTTCCAATCAGACGTTCTAGATCATAAATCGGTGAAAGATATTCTCTTAACTCATCTCGGCTAATCAGATGCTGATTCATCTGAAAAATTAATTCCTGTCTATCTAAAATTTCCTGTTTATCCACTAATGGCTGTTCGATAAAACCCCGCATCATTCTGGCACCCATGGCAGTTTTCGTTTTATCTAACACCCACAAGAGAGAACCTCTTTTCTGCTTTTCCCGTAAGGTTTCGCATAATTCAAGATTTCTTCTTGTAGACGTGTCAATAATCATGAATTTTCCTGTTCGATATGGAGTAATGCGGGTAAGATGATCTAAAGAATTCTTTTGTGTTTCAAGCAAATATTTTAACAAAGCCCCCGCAGCAACAGTACCACTCGGATATTCATCTAATCCCAGACCTGAAAGAGTCATTACATGAAAATGTTCTTTCAGAGTCTTTTTTGCCATTTCATCATCAAAATACCAGGATTCTAAAGGATATATACTGATATTTAATCTGTTCTTTAAATCATCAACATCCGCTCCACAAATCATGAAATTATTATTACATACAATCTCTGATGGAAGATATTTATTAATCTCGTCTAACACAGCCCGAAGCTGTTTTACTTCTGTTACATAATAATCACCCGTAGAAACATCTACAACTGATATGCCAAATGTAGTTTCAATTCCAACAATACACATAAGGTAATTGTTTTTCCCTTCTTCTAATGCAGAGGCATTAAAATTAGTTCCTGGTGTAACAATTCGTACAACTTCTCTTTTTACAAGTCCCTTTGCTGTTGCCGGATCCTCCACCTGTTCAACGATTGCAACTTTATGTCCGTTTTTTACAAGTTTATTCAGATACATTTCAACTGCATGATATGGGATACCGCACATCGGTGCACGTTCCTCTAACCCACAGCTTTTTCCTGTTAATGTTATTTCAAGTTCTTTCGATGCAATCAGTGCATCTTCAAAAAACATTTCATAAAAATCTCCCAATCGATAAAAAACAATACAATCTTCATACTGTTTCTTTGTTTCTACATATTGTTGCATCATTGGTGTCAGTCCAGCCATGTTTTTCCTCCATTCTTGTGTATCTTTTTCATCTTTTCGCTGATCCCTTCAGTGAAAGTTTTTCTATTCCGTCACCATTGTTCCCATGTAATAAAATCCCTTTGATTCATCTAAGTGTACCGGAACAATTTTGCCAATCAGATTCTGTCCTCCAGGAAAATGAACAAGCGTATTATTGCTTAATCTTCCTGTAACATATCCTTCTTCATGATCATCCATCGTTTCTACCAAAACATCGAGTGTCTTTCCAACATCTCGTGCACATCGTTTCGCAGAGATTTCCTGTACCCGGTGAAGCAATCTGTCAAATCTGTCTTTGATTACCTCATCTGAAACCTGTTGTTCCATCTTTGCTGCCGGAGTTCCGGTACGTTTTGAATAAATAAATGTAAACGCACTATCATACTGTACTTTTTCTACAACATCCATTGTTTCGAGAAAATCTTCTTCTGTTTCTCCCGGAAAACCAACAATAATATCGGTTGTCAAAGAAAGATCCGGCATTGCTTTTCTTATTTTTTCTACTAACTCTAAATAATGCTCCTTATCATAATGGCGATTCATCTTCTTTAAGATACGCGAACTTCCAGATTGTACAGGTAAATGTAATTGTTTACATATTTTTTTGGAATGTGCCATAACGTCTATTAGTTCATCAGATAAATCCTTCGGATGACTTGTCATAAAACGAATTCTTTCTAATCCATCAATTTTTTCAACTTCCTGTAACAGTTTTGCAAATGAAATAGGTGTTTCGAGTGTTTTTCCATATGAATTAACATTTTGTCCTAACAACATAATTTCAATGACTCCATCTGCAACTAAGGATTTTATTTCTTCAATAATATCTTCTGGTTTTCGTGAACGTTCTCTTCCACGCACATATGGAACAATACAATAGCTGCAGAAATTATTACATCCGAACATAATATTTACTCCTGATTTGAAAGAAAATTTTCTTTCAATTGGCAAATCTTCTACAATCATATCAGTATCTTTCCAGATGTCTATGGTAATTCCTTTTTTCTTTTCCATTCTGTTTTGGAAACATTCGTATAACAACTCAGCTAATTTAAAAATATTATGTGTTCCAAAAATCAAATCTACAAACCGATAACTTTTCTTTATTTTTTCTACAACTGTCTCTTCCTGCATCATGCATCCACATAATGCAATAACCATATTTGTATTTTTCTTCTTATATTTCTGTAACTGACCTAAACGGCCATATACTTTCAAATTAGCATTTTCTCTAACTGTACAAGTATTATACAAAACAAAATCAGCTTCTTCCTCTTCGGTTTCCACATAACCGATTTCATTTAATATTCCTATTAATTTTTCCGAATCCTTTGCATTCATCTGGCATCCGAAAGTCTTAATCATTGCAGTCAGGCGACGTCCTAATTTTCTTTCCTGCTCCTTAACATATTTTTTGCATTTTTGGATAAAATAATATTGTCTCATCGGTTCCTCAATTGGAGGTTCCCCATTTATATCAATCTTTTCTAATAATTCCTGTTCCTGTGTATTCATAATACAATTAGTTTCCCTTCTTAAATTTTCTTCTTGTCGTCTGACAAAAACGCCAAATATTCAATTGGAAGGCGTCTGATTTCTTCGTATGTTTTTTTTATCCAGCAATAATGTAATGGAAATCGAGCCGTTTCAGAAACGGTTTCTATTGTAAATGCCGGTTGTCTGATGTATTCGGAATAATAATGAACCGTATTGCCTCCTGCCATATCACCAAATTCTTCTTCCGGAGGATATAATACATACCCTGATATTTCAGCCAGTTTTTTTCCAATTTGATATTGCCTGATATTATATTCTTTTGACATCGCTTTTCTATAATAATAAATTCCTCTTCCTCTCGAATGAAAATCAAGTAATCCAATAGATGGAAGTGTACAAAAAACTTTTGTAATTGCTTTTACCTCCGGTTCAGAATTTGCAAATAACATGTAACGATTTGGCACAAAAAAACGAGATTTAAAATTTCGGTTTAAATCAATATGATTTCTATTGCATTTTTCAAAAGGGTTGCTTTCTATTGCACTCATATAACCATCTGGATTTCCTAATGGAATAAAAAAGATAGAATATTCCTTTAAAATATGTTTCAGTGGTAATCCATAATATATATTTTCACCCCAGAAAGCTTTACAATAATCCTCTGCAATTTCTAAAAAAACAGCAGGATTAATTGTTTCTCTTCCATGTATACCCGCGATACAAATTAAATATTTTTTGCCAAATCCAAGCGAGAGTCCGAACATCTCTTTTCCTTCTACACTTTTCCCAATTGACTCTAACCTTACAAATGGTTCATATCTTCTTTTTAAAGTAATCGCATAATCTAAAATTTCACGATATGTCAAAATTTTCTGTAAATCAATGATATACATTCCTTGCCCTGCACTCATATTCATTATCAAATAACTATATGTATGCCACTAAAAATGTATACCAGATTTTTAGTTTTTGCTATGGGCGAACTTGTCCATTTCCATAGATAATATATTTGTATGACGTAAGTTCATTTAATCCCATCGGACCTCTTGCATGTAATTTTTGTGTACTGATTCCAATTTCCGCTCCAAATCCAAATTCAAATCCATCTGTAAATCTTGTAGAAGCATTCACATACACAGCAGCAGCATCTATTTCATTTAAAAACTTCTGTGTGTTAGCATAATCATTCGAAATAATCGCTTCACTATGTCCGGTATTATACTTGTTGATATGTGCAATTGCCTCTTCAATATCCGATACTGTTTTTACTGATATCACATAATCTAAGTATTCTGTTCCCCAGTCCTCTTCTGTAGCCGGGACAATCTCCTTTGAAATATTACAAGCCTGTTTATCTCCTCGAATTTCCACATTATGTTTTTTTAAATTTTCAACAATTTTAGGAAGTGCCTGTTGTATAATTTCTTTATGAATCACTAATGATTCACATGCATTACAAACACCAATCCGCTGTGTCTTTGCATTCTCTATAATTCGTACAGCCATTTCAATATCTGCACTTTCATCTACATAGATGTGACAGTTTCCTGTTCCGGTTTCAATGACCGGAATGGTGCTGTTTTCTACTGTCGCCTTAATCAGTCTTGAACTGCCTCTTGGAATCAGTACATCCACATACTGATTCATTTTCATAAACTCTATCGTTGTTTCACGATTCGTATCTTCAATTAATAATACTGCATCTCTTGTAATTTGTTCCGTTTCTAATGTTTCCTGAATTACTTCAACAATTTCTTTGTTTGAATGAATGGCATTACTTCCACCTTTTAAAATAACAGCGTTTCCTGTTTTAAAACAGAGTGCAAACGCATCTGCTGTTACATTTGGACGGGCTTCATAAATAATTCCTACAACACCGATTGGAACTCTCTTTTTCCCAATAACAAGTCCATTTGGTCTTTTTTTCATATGCAGGACTTCACCTATTGGGTCGTCTAATGCAGCAACCTGACGAATTCCTTCTGCCATTCCTTCAATTCGCTCTTTCGATAATGTAAGACGATCAATTAAGCCCTGATTCATCCCGTTTTTCTTTCCATTTTCAATATCTACAGCATTTGCAGATAAAATTCTCTCACTTTGGTTCACTAGTGCTGCAGCAACTGCAAGCAACCCTTTATTTTTGGTAGTGGTATCCATTGTATTTAAAATATGAGAAGCTGCAACTGCCTTCTCACCTAATTCCTTTAAATTAGTCATATATCGTTTCCTCCGTAATAATCATATCTATTTTATGGTCTGTTTCCTCTATTGGAAGCTCTGAAACCATCTGGCATTCATAGGCAAATGCCACCTTAAAAATATCCGTATTTAAACGTGAAAAATAGGAGTCGTAAAAGCCTCCTCCATATCCAAGTCTGTCTTTTTGCTTTGTAAAACCCAATCCGGGAACAATCATAATTCCATTAGAAGTAAGTTCTTTCTTTCCCTCACTAACCGGTTCATAAATCCCATGAAACCCTTTTTCTAAATCAGACACATGAAATATTTCATAAAATTTCATTTCATGTGCTTCCTGATTTGTTACTTTCGGTACAGCTATCCGATATCCCTCTTTTAAAAAATATGCAAGTAATTCCCGGGTATCGACTTCTGTATGAATACTTACATAAAAGTATAACACACTTTCCTTTGAAAATTGCTTTTGTTGAAGTATTTTCTCAAAACGTTCCCTGATCTTTTGATTTGCTGCTTTTCTTTCTTCTAGACTTAACAAAGCTCTCTTTTTTCGCAGCTCATTTCTTAAGAATTGTTTATCCATTTAATTCCTCTGTTTCAATCTTTTCTCTTTTTTAAATGTTCAATCGTTCCGTCAGGATTTTGAATATCAATACGCTCTAACTGGCTCTTTAAATTCTTACGAACAGCTTCAATATATTGAGACCGTAATAGTGCCTGTTCCTGTCTTTCCTCTTTGGTTAATCCCTCTTCTGTTTTTGCTTTTTTTGCTAACTCATTAATTCTTTGTATTTGTTCTGGTGTCATATTTTTCTCCTGTTTTATACATCTTTTCTTTCTAAATACTGTAATAGTTCTTTGTATATCTTTTTTGCATACTCATATCCATGCAGATAAAAAGAAGTTAACGTTTCTAAATTTTGTTCGGTTCTTTCGATTGGTTTGACTTGTGGACGGATTACAAAAATCTCCCCTTTTTCTTCTAATCTTTCAATTAAATCCATCGTATGATTATAATGCAATGGCCGTTTTTCTAATGCCTGAGTAAGCAAACCATATTCCCGATATAACAGCCGATTTAGATTCCATCTTTTAGATGGGATCTTTTTCCGATATCCTTTTTGCCTTGTTAAAATTAAAACGTTCTTTTTATTTCCATCATGTATGGATTTTCGAATTGGAATAGGATCTGTTACTCCTCCATCTAACAACGGAATAGAGTCAACAAATACAGGGGGTGCTAAGTAAGGAAGGGAACTTGATGCCCTGCAGCATTGCATCAGACGCCTTTTGCTCCGTTTTTCCTCTAAATAAACTGCTTTTCCTAACACACAATCTGTTGCTACCATTTTACACTGTCCTTTATAATGAAAAAAAGCAGAGTAATCAAATGGAATTAACTGATTCGGGAAAATATCAAAAATCAAATCTAAATCAAACAAAGTTTTATCTTTAAAGAATTTTCTTAAACTGATATATTTATTTGTATTCAGGCTGTCTATCATACATTTTCTGGTTCTGCCTTTTTGTTTTGCAACATAATTGAGCGCATTGCATGCACCTGCTGATACTCCAATCACATACGGAAATTCTAATCCTCTTTCTAAAAAAAGATCCAAAACTCCCGCTGTAAATACGCCTCTTGTTCCGCCGCCTTCTAGTACTAATCCACATCCATTTTCAATCATTCTTTTCCTGCCTTTCTAAAATATTCTGGCCAAAAAATTACTCACAATATATATATAATGTATCTGTTTTTTCATCATATAAACATCCAAAATAATTTGCATTTTCATTATGCAATACAGATAAAGAAGGATATTTATATAAACAAATGCAATACTTATGCTTTCCTAATATCTTCTTCCTTTCTTCTGTAACAACAAATAAATCATTTACCACTTTATTTAAATGTTTTTCTTCTCCAAAAGAGATATCAATTTTTTTACTTTGCAGATTTAAAAAATCAGTTCGCTGTGCATGATCAATTCGAACATATGGAATCTCACCAATCAGTAAAGGCTTTGACATTTTTTCAATTGTTGTTACATTTTTACTTAAACAGGAATAGGTTTCTTTTGTAATATGATTATAAAAATAAGTCAGTTCACTTTTTGTCTCTAAATCTAACTTTGAAAATATCAAATAATCTCTCTGCACCATAATTCTTGGTAGAGTCTGGGTAAAATAACTCTGTTCTAGTGCATTCATAATAATTCCATTTTGTATAATCATAATATCAGAAATAAACTGTGACGTGTTTACAATACTAATCGCTTCCACAGCCACCTCTTCTTTTGTAAGTGTCTCATATCTTTGATCAATTAACAGATTATATCCGGTCTTTACAATTAAATTATTTTCATTTAATGGAATGATTGTTTCTATACCATTCGAAATCAGATTTTCATCTATAATATCATAACTTTTTCCTTCATTTATATTATACAAAAATGAAGAATATTTAAAATACCGACAATTTTGTAATACGTCTTCTTCATTTTTTTCTTCTGTCTGTATAATAAAATTGCTATCATTTAATACAAAAATACTTGTTCGGTTATTTACTAAATTTTCGACAGAACATGCATACGTATAAATAATTTGAACACTTTCATCTTCAATACTATATCGAATCAAATGAAAGGTTTCATCCGATGCAAGATATTGGATCATGTAAATATATTTTATATACTCTGGATAAAAAGTCGCATCTATGAAACGAAATGGAGCAACCTTATGTATATGAGCTAACAATTCTCTTCTGCTATTTTGCTCTACATCATATATATAGTATCTTACACTTGGAAAAAGTTCTTCTTTATTTTTCGTAAATTCTGTCTCTAAAATGAGATTTTCTCCAACTAACCTTGTATTCGCTTTCTGGTAATTTTTTAAAAATCTTAAATTCATATAGACTCCTTATCGTTTAATATAATCCATTAAATCGAAATCTCTGTTTTTATGTGCAACAAATAATGTACCCACATCTTTTCCATCAAGTATTTTTTCTATGACATGAACATTTTCTCCATTTGCAATTACCATATCGGCACCTGAATCAGTGGCAATTCTTGCAGCAGCAAGTTTTGCAGACATTCCTCCGGTTCCAACCTTACTTCCACTTGTATTTTTTCCACATTGAATTAAATCCTCATTAATATGTGTTACCACTTTAATAAAATCTGCTTCCGGATTGGTATTGGGATCATCGGTAAATAATCCATCAATATCTGACATTAAAATTAATAAATCTGCTTTGACTAAAGCTGCAACAATCGCTGATAACCGATCATTATCTCCAAATTCAATTTCATGTGTGGAAACGGTATCATTTTCATTTACAATCGGAATCACTCCTAATTTAAGCAATTCCTGAAAGGTGTTCTGTGCATTTTTTCTGCTTTCATCCCGAATCATAGTATAATTAGTCATTAAAACCTGTGCTGCAATCTGATTATACTCTGCAAATAACTTTTGATAAATCATCATTAACTGTGCCTGTCCAATTGCTGCACATGCCTGCTTATATGCAAGTTTTTCATTATCTTCTGTCTCTAACAAACGTACTTTTCTCTTTCCGACTGCAATTGCTCCAGATGATACTAAAATAACTTCCTTTCCCTGATTTGTCAAATTCGTAAGAACCCGAACTAATGTCTCTAATTTTTGTAAATTTACAGCACCGGTCTCTTTATGCATAAGAGAAGATGAACCAATCTTCACAACGATCCTCTTTTTATCTTTTAGTCTATTTCTAAAATCCAATGTTCTATCCTCCATATCCATGAAAATTATTCTTTTATCATACTACATCTGCAATGAAATGTCATTATTCAATTTTAATGAATCCCATATTCTCGTGTAATTGCCTCATATACCTTTAACCCATCCATTGCTGCTGATGTAATGCCTCCTGCATATCCTGCACCTTCCCCACAGGGATAAATTCCTTTTATATTGCTCATAAAAAATTCATCCCGTACAATCCTTACCGGAGATGATGTTCTGCTTTCAATTCCTGCCAAAATACAGTCTCCTCTGTCAAATCCTTTAATTTGTGTTCCAAATTGCCGCATTCCTTCTATGAGATCTTTACTCATAAATTCCGGTAATACATTTCTCAGATTCGCCAATTGATACTGTCCTTTTATTTCTGGTTTTACCTGCTTAAAACATTTGCTTGCTTTATTATCCTGAAAATCCTGAAAAAGCTGTACCGGTATTTTCCCATTTCCTTCTACATAAGCCTTTTGTTCTAATTCTCTCTGAAAATACATTCCATCTAATGTTTTCTGCCCAAAATCTTCAGGTGTAACCGTAACAATAATTGCACTATTTGCATTGGAACTATTTCTGTCATGATAGCTCATTCCATTCACAGCAATTCTATTTTGTTCCGATGAAGCATTTACTACATAACCGCCCGGACACATACAAAAAGAATACACTCCCTTCCCATCAGATGACTTTGCTGTTACTTTATAATTTGCAGCTCCAAATGCTTCCGCATACTTTTCTCCATATTGGCTCTTGTTAATCATACTCTGTGGATGTTGCACACGAACTCCTACTGCAAATGATTTTGCCTGCATTTCGATTCCTTTTTTTTCTAACACTTCAAATGTATCTCTTGCACTGTGTCCAATTGCCAGCACCGCACAGTCGCATGGAAGAATTTCTTTTGTGTTGATTTCTAATCCTGTCAGACGATTTTTATCCATCTTAAAATCTGTCACTTTTGCATTAAAAAAAACGGTTCCGCCTAAGCGTTCGATTTCTTTTCTCATATTTTTTATTACTTTCTTCAAAAGATCAGTTCCAATATGTGGTTTACTTTCATATAAAATGTTTTCAGGAGCTCCAAATTGAACGAACGTTCTTAAAACTTCTGTATTTCTCCCATACTTGTCATTTACTGCTGTATTTAGTTTTCCATCAGAGAAAGTTCCCGCTCCACCTTCTCCAAACTGTGCATTCGATTCAGGATTTAAAATATTATCTGACCATAGTTTGTCTACTGATTTCGTTCTGCTTTCCATTTCTTCTCCACGTTCTAAAATGATCGGACAATAATTTTGCTTTGCGAGAAATAAAGCGCAAAAAAGTCCGGCAGGTCCACTTCCAATGACAACCGGACGGTGTTGTAATGATTTCTTTCCGGTTGGTATGTAATCATAGGATTTCTTTTTTACAAGTGAAATATTTCTATCTTTTATTTTTTTCATCACAGCTTCTTCGTTCTTTATATGAACATCAACAGAATATACAATCCTAATCTCTTCTTTTTTTCTTGCATCAATTGATTTTCTGCTTATTTCCATCTGAAGAACCTGTGATGAATGTATTTTCAATCTTTTCAAAACATTCTGAAAAACTTTTTTTTCTTTCTCTTCTGGTTTTAATTTAATCTGATTAATTCGAATCATTTTTTCTTTCCTCTTTTATTTTCTTTTTGTAATAATCCTGCTACATATCCTGATGACCAGGCCCACTGTAGATTATACCCACCACAAATACCATCTACATCTAAAATTTCTCCGGCAACATATATCCCAGGATACTTTTTCAATTCTAAAGTTTCAGGTTTTACCTCATCTAATGATAATCCTCCACAGCAAATCTGACTTTGATCATATCCATTTGTGCCAATCACATGAAGTTCAAATTGTTTCATCTTAGATATTATTTTTTTTAATGCTCCATTAGAAAACGTCACTGATTCTGTATTTTTTCTTAAATTCAGACTTTCAAGAATTACCAAAGCAAGTTTCTCATTCAATACTCCTAAAAACTGCTCTGAAATTGTTTTTTTCGGATATCGTTCTATTTTTTTCTCAAATAAAGAGAGCAGATCCTGAAATGTATAATCTGGCATAAAATCCAGAAGAACCGTTACATCTTTATTCTTTGCCAGAGCCCTTGATGCATAACGACTTATCTGAAAAACCGGAATTCCTGAAATTCCATAATCTGTTAGTTGAATTTCTCCAGTCTCTTCTGCTATCTTTTTTCCCTGAATTTTCAATTGTATGTGTCCCTGTACACGTACCCCTGCAAAATTTTTACAATATTTTTCTTTACATTTTAATGCTGTAAGTGCAGGAAGTGGTGGAACCATTTTACATCCTAATTTTTCAAGTAAAGCATAACCACTTCCATCAGATCCTGTTTTAGGATAAGCCTTTGATCCTGTTGCAAGAATAATATCATCAGCATGGTACATTTCTTGCGTTCCGTATATCAAATACTGTTTTCCTTTTCTTTTAATTTCTACCACTTTTTCCTGGTAAATTGTTTTTATTCCAATGCATTTACATTCCTCTGTTAAAATCTTTGCAACGGAAGAAGCCTGCTTTGAATTTGGATAAAGATATCCATCTTTTTCCGTAATAAATAAACCTAAATCTTCAAAAAACTGACATGTTTTTTCAACATCAAATTGCACAAAGACTTCTTTTAAAAATTTTTTATTTCCATTTTGATAACAGTCTAATGAAAAATAACGATTACTAAGATTGCATTTTCCATTTCCTGTCATCAATATTTTTTTTCCACTTTGATTCGTACTCTCAAGTATCGTTACCAGGTATCCATTTCGTCTTGCACAAATTGCTGCCACCATTCCTGCTGCTCCGGCTCCGATTACATAAACTTGTCTTTTCTGTTCCATGTACATTCCTTTCTCTAACTGGTATAACTTTCTAAGCAATAAAACAATTCCTGATTACTCTTAATACATTTTCCTTTTTTTATTTCTTCCTGATCTTTTTCCGGAATCTGTTCTATATCAATATTCGTTCGTAAATAAACAGATTGTCCATCCGCCTCGTATACAACTATTTTCCCTGCAACATCCTTTAAATAAAATGGATATTCTTTGTCTTGATAGGTCTGATAACTTTTTCGGACAACAATCTTATCCTTTTCAAACGATACCAATTTATATTCTAATGTTTTCCTTTCTGAATCCGATAATTGTCTGGTATAACCGTCTAAATAATTTAACAATTCTTCTCTATTCATCCCCATGAATTCAAATGGGGGGAAATAACGGTACTCCCTGATGGTATCCTTCGTCATATTATAATCCTGTAAAACAAATACCGTATGAAGATTTACAACATTCTTGTTATCTAATCCTGTTTCAATCGCTTTTTCCTGATTTTCTTCCGACTTAGAAGTAACAATATTATCACTTTTCATATTCTTAATCGAATAGGCATAACTTGCAAAATAAATTGTCATAAGTAAACAGGTAAACCCAAAAATGCAGATAATATAACTAGTTGATTTTTTCATAAAAACCTCCTTTTTGTATATTATCTGCACTTTTTTCCTACTTATACCAATTCTTTTATTTTTTACAAAAGATGTAATTTTTTTGCCAGTTTAATAAGCAAAGTCCCCTTTGGCATGGAAAGCAAAGTTTTCTCATCAATCACATGTAATAGTAATAATGATGCAAAATATGAAACAGCAGCAACAATAATTGCAATCGGAGTTACCAGTCGGTTTATATGAATCATCGAATATAATCCATGATATACCAAAAAGGTAATGATTCCCATGATAACTGCACAAAGGGCAGGCATAAGAAATGTAGATTTAATTTCTTGTGTATAGCCGATATATTTATGAATGGCCCGTTGATTTAAAATACATACCACAACTGCAAATAAAATGTCTGCAATAACAACTCCATAAATGTCTAATTTAAATACCAATAATAAAACCGGTAATAAAACCAAATGGATTCCTAAAGAAATACAGGCATTTACAACAGGTGTCTTCATATGATTAATTCCCTGTAATGCAGAATTTGTAATGGTTGATAGTGAAAATGACATTACAGTTAAAATACTAAAAAACATAAGACGTGTTGTTTCTGTAAGCATAGAAGCAGATGGCCACAAAAATAAAATTACCTGTTTTCCTAATATAGTCAGACCAACACCACATGGTATTGCAATCAGCATCGTAAAACGTATTGACGAATGAATCTTATTTTTGACATTCTCTTTTTCTCCAAGTGTATAGGAATTTACCAGACTCGGAACCATAGAAGCTGCCAAAGAAGAAGCAACTGCAATCGGCACGTTTGTAAGTAAACGGTATTTTCCAGAATAAATTCCCCATACAGATGCACGTTCCTGCTCCGATATTTTCATAATACGCATAATATTACCATAAATCGCACTGTCAATTAAATTACTGAAATTATAAATAGTAGTACTGATAAGTACCGGAACAATTGTCAGTATAATATATTTCATAACTTCGCGGTAGGAAAGAACGGCCTCACTTTTATCTCTTTTTATATTTCTTTTAAAGCTTTTTTGATGAACTTTAAAAATAAAAATCAAAAAAATCAATGCTGTAGCTGCACCAATGCATGTTCCTAATGTACCTCCCGCAGCAGCATATCCCGGAGCAGAATTTGTTGTTCCATATTTTAAATCAACTCCCGCACCTGCACGATATAGAAAATAAGCTGCTACAATACTAACGATTGCATTTGAAATCTGCTCAAAAATCTGAGAGATTGCGGTAGGAATCATGCTTCCAAGACCTTGGAAATATCCTCTCAATGTTCCTACCACAGACATAATTACCAGTGTTGGAGCTAAAACTTTTAATGCATATGATGCAGCAGGATATCCCTGGATTTTGGCAAGCATATCAGCTCCAAAATACATAAATACACCTGCAAGCAGACCGGAAATTAATGCAAATACCATTGCTCCTTCAAAAATTCGCTGCGCATTTTTAAATCGCCTACTGATCATTTGTTCTGACATTAATTTTGAAACTGCCAGCGGAAGACTGCAGGAAGATATCAGCAGCAAAATAGAATAAATATCATATGCTGCCGAATAATATCCAATTCCGGAATCTGTTAAAATTCCATTTAACGGAATCCGGTATAAAATTCCTATAATACGTGATACAATTCCTGCAATTGCCAGTATACTTCCCTGTATAATAAAATTATTATCTTTCTTTTTCGCCATGTCACTTATAACAGAAAGGCATCCGGCAATAAATCTGCCACATGCTTTTCTAAAATTCCTTTCTTTTTATCATGTAAAATTACAATTCCATCTGGCATAAATTCATATAAAAATTGTCTACAGATTCCGCAAGGAAAAGTATATTCCTTTTGTTCTGATACAATTGCAATCTTAATAAATTTTCTGCATCCTTCTGATATTCCTTTTGAAACTGCAACCCTTTCCGCGCATATACCTGCCGGATAAGAACAATTTTCTATATTACATCCACTATAAACCTGTCCATTTTCACCTAATGCGGCAGCACCTACTTTAAACTTAGAATATGGTGCATAGGCAAATTCGAACGCTTTATACGCCAATGCAATTAGCTGTTCATCTGTCATAATTTTCTCCATATCATAAAAATACTTTCATCGTTTCTGACGCAAATTATTTTGCACTAATTGTCAGTTCCTGATCTTTTGGCATTACACAAATCCAGGTTTTCCCTGCATTTAATGTAAGTTCCTCTCCATCCATATTATAATAGCGGGTCCGGGTTGTCTCACTTTCTTTTTCCCATTTAATCTTAATTCCTTTTCCTTCAGTAAAGTACATTCCCTCTCCGCTTCCAATAATTGCAAAATTTACACTCTTCCCATCATCAAATAATGGTGCATCTGCTTTTTCTACAATAATATTTTTACATGTCAGTTGTTTATTCGTTAACTGATCAATATGTTTTGCACCATACTGATATCTTTGATATAATTTTGTCTTCGAATTATATACAAAATAAGAATGATTTACCGGATAATTCATTTCCACTTTCTTTGCATTCTTTGCCTTTTTTAAAACAACTGAATTTCCCGGTGTCTCAAAATGCAATACATCTTCAAAATCTTTTTTGTATCTGGTACGATATTTCTTTGATTTGATAGTAGCCTTCATTCCTTCTGCTGTCGCAAAAATATTATGTGGAGCAGCTATACTGTCATCTTTTATAAATGTTGTATTTGCACTGTCATCCATTGCATTCAGATAATCAACCTTTCCACTTTCTAAGAAATCTAAAGCATAACTTGATTGTCCCCAGTGTGTATAAAAAGCATCCCATTCGGTTGCCCAATAGGCATAATAAAATCTACAGCTTCGGACAGATCCGATTCTTTTAGGATATTGTTCAAATAATCCCATTAATCTTGTTATTCCGCCTTCTACCGTTGCCTCATAAATCACACCTGCAGTTCCAATTCCAGATTGCGGAATTGCATCCTGAATATTGTTAATCATAACTGCTACAGGTCTTGTCGTTGTAAATGACTTATCTACATACTCACCTGTCAAATGACTTCGTTCTTTTCCTTTATGATTATCTGTCTGCTCCGTTGTTTCTTCTTCTGTGGCCTCTGTGGTCTGCTCCTGTGTTGTTGTCTCTTCGCTTTTTACTTCTTTTTTTTGCTGTTTCATCACAGCTGCTGTCACCACACCGGCAACTCCCACAACCAATAGAATTAAAATTGCTATTGTCATTTTTTTATGTGCCTTAAATAATTCTCGCATTCTTTCCTTTCACTCCTTATCTCTGAATTCCTAATTCATCCAGGATCTTTTTCTGTTTTTCCTCCATAATCTTTGCTTCTTCTTCTGTCATATGATCATAGCCAAATAAATGTAACATACTATGTGCAATTAAAAAAGCAAACTCTCTTTTTTGACTATGGCCATACTCTTTTGCCTGACTAACTACTTTATCTAACGATAACACAATATCTCCAATCATAAATTCACCTGTATCAGGTTCAAAACAATCTTCTGATACATACTCAAAATCACAGGGAGTTTCATATTCAGCCATTGGGAATGATAACACATCTGTTGCCCTGTCAATCTGCCGCTGTTCTAAATTGATTTTATGAATTTCATCATTGTTTGTTAAAATAACTTCGACCATTATTTCATATGGACAATTACATTCTTCTACTGCCTGCGAAACGACTTCTCTAATCACACGTTCCTCATCAAAATCGAATTCCTTGTCATATTCCTTTATTATCTCTATATTCATGAATGTTTCTCCCTGTTTTTCACTTTCTTATCTGTTCCCTGTTTTCCTTTTTGGTTTTTATGATTCCCCTGTCTTGCTTCATAGTCTTCATATGCCTTAACAATCTTTTGAACTAAAGGATGCCTGACAACGTCATTATTATTAAAATGTATAAATGAAATCTCTTCCACAGAAGATAAAACTCTTGATGCAACTTCTAGTCCGGATACTGCATTTCTTGGTAAATCCTTCTGTGTTAAATCTCCTGTTACAACAACCTTAGAACCAAATCCGATTCTCGTTAAGAACATTTTCATCTGTGCAGGTGTTGTATTTTGTGCTTCATCTAAAATAATAAACGCATTATCTAGTGTCCGGCCTCTCATGTATGCAAGAGGTGCAACCTCTATCAAGCCTTTCTCCTGATTATGCAAAAAACTCTCTGCCCCCATAATTTCGTATAAAGCATCATATAGTGGTCTTAAATATGGATCTACTTTGCTTTGTAAATCTCCAGGAAGAAATCCTAAATTCTCACCGGCTTCAATAGCCGGTCTTGTCATAATAATACGATTTACTTCATTATTTTTAAATGCTTTAATTGCCATAGCCATAGCTAAATACGTTTTTCCTGTTCCGGCAGGTCCAATTCCAAAAACAACCATTTTTTTCCGGATATCATCCACATATTTTTTTTGTCCCAATGTCTTTGGTTTAATCGGTTTCCCATATACCGTTCTGCAGACAATATCTGCATCCATCTCGGCCAATGCATTTTCCTTGTCTTCCATCACAAGAGCCAGAGCATAATCCACGTTTTGTTCTGTAATATCATTTCCTTTTTCAGATAATTGAATTAACTGTTCTATCACTCTTCTTGCTCTTGCAACATTCATCTCTCCTCCTATAATCTTCATAGAAGAATCTCTAGAAAGAATCGTTACTTTTAAAGTCTTTTCTATTTTTTTAAGATAAGTATCACATGGACCAGAAACATTTTTTTCATGTTCCATCGGTACATTCATTACATCCTCAATGATGCTCATTCACTCTTATCCTCCTTATTTTCACTTGTATCAGTCTCATTTGGAATGGATATTTCATGTTCCTTTACAATGGATTTTCTACCTTGTATCATTCCAATAGAATGACCCTTTTTACTGTCAACGTTTATTGTAACATTTTTATCTATGATTTGAATACCCTTTTTTTCTAATTTCTGCAAAAATATCAATAATTTTTTCTTCTCTTCTTCTTTTATTTCTGCTTCAGAATAATACGCATTTTCTTCTTTATACTCTTGATGAGTTGACTTTCCAAAATGAATGGGGGTTGCTAAATTTCTTAAAAGAATCAGTTGTCTGTTTTCTTTTTTCTCATCCTCTTTTTCTGTTATTTTATCGATTCCCTTTAATAACAGGGAAGAATTCTTAAATGATATAAAATAATCTGTCCTTTTCGTTCCTGTATAAACTCTTCTTTTGTATTGACGATTCGTTGTGCTTTCATATCTATATTTTACAATTGCATTTACATCTGCATCTGCATGTACAAATGCATCTTTTGCATACTCACCCTGTTCATTCATAACTTCTATTTTACTTTGAACCAAAAGATCTCCTTTTTTTACTTTTATTCCTTTTTTTGCAATCGGAGTCCCGGCTCTTACAATAATAGAATCTATAATACCAGAATCTGTCGCAACCAAATCACATGGATTGGTGTTTGTTTTTTTCTGCTCTAAATTTATTCCTTCTTTTATGTGTATAATTAAACGTGTTCCGGAAATTTCTGCACACACCCATGCAATATCATAAAATTTATTTCGAATCATTGTTTCTATTTTTTCACAATCTATTTCCTTCCGGCGCATACCATGGCAGACATGAATAGAATTTAAATATTCTATAATTGTCTCTTCCTGATATTTTTCTCCTCCGGCTAAACTAATATCCCATATATAGAGAGTCATAATTTTCAAGATTATAAATCCAATTACCACACCTGCTAAAAAACCCTTAAAATATTTTAATTTCTTATAACGAAAAGGGAGCCCTCTCTTCTCTACAATTTTTAATTTACATCCACATTTTTTGCATATATCACGTGTCAAAAAATAATCTTTTGCCAGCAAATAAAATTCAATATATGTTTCAGAAAAAGCAATTTTTCTGATTTCTATTTTTTTTGAAGTACATATATTCAAAAATCGCTCAAAAGCACCTCTTTTCTGTTCTTCTAACATTTCATATTTTTTTAAAAGCCTGACTTTTACATATCCTGTCATATAATATTCAAAATTTCCCCGCACTTCATTCTTCCTTTTCTTTTACTCAAACAGAACAGTTTCAACAACCCCACATATTTTTATTTCATCTTTCCTATAATAATCGATGGATAATGATTTCCCTAAAAAAGTAATATATCCATTTTTTGTCTGCACCCGGAGCTTTTCACAATTAAATTCTGTTATGGCCTGAAAATTTTCTAAATAAAATTCATTTCTTCCAATTGCAGATAAAAGTGATTTCCCTAAAACAAGATCTTTCGGAAGACATAAAACATTTGTAATCTGTTCTTTTAAAGGCTCTGTTTCTTGTTTCATATCTGCTCCTATGCTTTTTATCAATTATTTATATGAGAAAACGGTAAAAAAAAGAACCATCTATCGATGGTTCTTCCTGCACATTAAAACTATTAGTTGAACTTACGTTTTCTAGCAGCTTCAGATTTCTTCTTACGCTTTACACTAGGCTTCTCGTAATGTTCTCTCTTACGGATTTCTTGCTGAATACCGGCTTTCGCACAGTTTCTCTTAAATCTTCTAAGAGCACTATCTAATGATTCGTTTTCTTTAACGATTACGTTTGACATAGTATCACCTAACCTCCCTCCAGTTGTGTATTGTGCGTAATACAACTGTTTGGGTATTTTTTGCACTAGACCTATTATAGCATAATACAAAATAACGTCAACCACTTTTTTTATTTTTTTCAAAATACACCTGACTTAATACCCATATAACAGCCTATTTTTTGTTATTTACTTAATTGTTCTTTTAAAACATTTTTAGCAGCTTCTAATGCTTCTTCTATTCCTTCTGGCTTTTTTCCACCAGCCTGTGCCATGTTTGGACGGCCACCACCGCCACCACCTACAAGCGATGCCACTGCTTTAATCAGATTTCCTGCATGTGCTCCCTTCTTAATCTCTGCATCGGTTGCCATTGCAATTAACTGTACCTTATCCGTTCCCTGTGCGGAAGCTAATAAGACAACACAATCTCCTAATTTGTCTTTTGCCTGATCTCCTAAATTTCTTAATCCATTCATATCTAAATCCGGAATACTAGCAGCAAGGAATTTCGTACCGTTTATTTCTACAACTTTATCTGTAATATCGCCCATAGACTCTGTTGCTAATTTATTTTTCAATTTTTCATTCTCATTGTGAAGTTCTTTCACTTCTTCCTGGAATGACTGAATTTTGTTCACAAGATTTCCTTCTTCACATTTTGCTGCTTTCACAGCCTCTTTTAATTCATTCTCTATCTTCGTATAATACTCTAATACACCCATACTGGTTAAAGCTTCAATTCTACGAACTCCGGCAGCAATTCCTGATTCTGAAAGGATTTTAAATAATCCAATCTCACTTGTATTTGACACATGGGTTCCACCACAAAGTTCAACAGAAAAATCGCCCATCTTTACAACACGAACTTTTTCACCATATTTTTCATTAAATAGTGCCATAGCTCCTGTCTTTTTGGCTTCGTCTAAGCTCATAATTTCTGTCTGGACATGTAAACCTGCCATAATCTGTTCATTTACAAGCTCTTCTGTTTTCTGAATCTCTTCCTGTGTCATTCCCTGGAAATGTGTAAAATCAAATCTTAATCGATTCTCATTCACAAGCGAACCTGCCTGTTCTACATGTTCCCCTAAAACAATACGAAGTGCTTTTTGTAACAAATGTGTTGCAGAATGATTTTTACCTGTGGCCTTACGAATTGCTTCATCAACAGATAACGTTGCTTCTGTACCCGTCTGAATGGTTCCTTCTTCTACAAAACCAATTTGTGCAATACGGTTTCCATTTACTTTTACCGTATCATTGACACGAAATCTTCCTGTAGCAGTCTCAATAAGTCCCTTATCTCCTTCTTGTCCACCCATAGTTGCATAAAAAGGTGTCTCAGGTACAATCACTGATCCTTCCGTTCCCTTTGTCAATTCTGTTACAATGCTGTCATTTCCATCTTCATCATGCTTTGTTAAGACAGAAATTACCGCTTTCTTTGTTAAAGAATCGTATCCTACAAATGTACTTGTAATATCTAATGGAATCTGATCATAAACAGTTGCATCTGCACCCATGTAATTTGTCTTCTGATGAGCCGTTCTTGCTGTGATTCTCTGTTTTTCCATTGCAGCATGGAAACCTTCCTGATCTACCGTCATTCCTTTTTCTTCTAAAATCTCTATTGTTAAATCCAAAGGAAACCCATACGTATCATAAAGTTTAAAAGCATTTTCTCCCGCTAATACAGAATTCTTTTCCTGTTTTAATTCTTCTTCCATCTTTGTAAGAATGTTAAGTCCCTGATCTAACGTTGCATGGAATTTATTTTCCTCTTCCGTCAGAACCTTAAAGATCATATTTTTCTTTTCCTCTAATTCCGGATATCCATCTTTCGATGTTTCAATAACCGTTTCGCTTAATTTTGCTAAAAATACACCTTCAATACCTAAAAGACGTCCATGTCTGGCTGCACGCCGAATCAGACGTCTCAATACATAACCTCTTCCTTCATTCGAAGGCAGAATTCCATCTGAAATCATAAATGTTGCTGAACGAATATGATCGGTTATAACGCGGATAGAAACATCCTTTTTCTCATCTGATTTGTATGTTACATTTGCAAATTCACATACTTTATTTCTCAATGCGCAAAGGGTATCTACGTCAAAAATAGAATCTACATCCTGTACAACAACAGCTAATCTCTCAAGTCCCATTCCTGTATCGATATTCTTATGTTCTAATGTCTCGTAGTTACCATTTCCGTCATTATTAAACTGTGTAAATACATTATTCCAGACTTCCATATAGCGATCGCATTCGCATCCTACAGTACAGCCTGGTTCTCCACATCCATATTTTTCTCCACGATCATAATAGATCTCAGAACAAGGACCACAAGGGCCTGCACCATGTTCCCAGAAATTATCTTCTTTTCCAAATCTAAAAATACGTTCTGCCGGTATTCCAATTTCCTTATTCCAGATATCAAAGGCTTCATCATCATCTAAATAAACAGAAGGATATAAACGATTCGGATCTAATCCAACAACCTTAGTTAAAAACTCCCAGCTCCATGCAATTGCTTCATGTTTAAAATAATCACCAAATGAAAAATTACCAAGCATTTCAAAAAATGTACCATGTCTTGCTGTCTTACCAACATTTTCAATATCACCTGTTCTGATACATTTTTGACAGGTTGCAATTCTTGTTCTTGGTGGAATCTCCTGTCCTGTAAAATATGGCTTTAAAGGTGCCATACCTGCATTAATCAATAACAAACTATTATCATTATGTGGAACTAAAGAAAAACTTTTTAACACTAAATGACCCTTGCTTTCAAAAAAATCAAGATACATTTTTCTCAGTTCATTTAATCCATATTTCTTCATTTTAATTATCCTCGTTTTCGTTTAATCTATCATTCACAGAATCTTATTTTGTTACAATCTGATGGAAGTTCTTTTTTCCTTTCTTCAACAGAATTGCTCCATCCTCATCTGCATCCTGAAGTGTAATCACTTTAGAAAAATCTGTAACTTTTTCACCATTTACGGTAACACCGCCCTGCTGAACCATTCTTCTTGCATCAGAACGTGAAGAACATAACTTCGTATCAACTAATAATGTAAGAATATCAATTCCTTGTTCTAAATCAGTTTTCGCATATTCTGTTGTTGGCATATCAGCACTCTTTCCACCTGAAGCAAATACAGCTTTTGCTGCTTCCTGTGCCTTCTTTGCTTCTTCTTCTCCATGAACAATCTTTGTTGCTTCATATGCAAGCACTTCCTTAGCATGATTAATCTCTGCACCCTGAAGAGCTCCTAATCTTCTTACTTCATCCATTGGAAGGAATGTTAAAAGTCCAAGGCACTCTTCTACCTTAGAATCCTCTACATTTCTCCAATACTGATAAAATTCATAAGGGGATGTCTTCTTCGGATCAAGCCATAACGCACCTTTCATGGTCTTACCCATTTTTTTACCATCCGATGTAGTCAACAGTTTAAATGTCATTGCATAAGCCTGTTTTCCTTCTTTACGACGGATTAATTCAACTCCGCCAATCATATTGGACCACTGATCATCTCCACCTAATTCTAAAATACAGTTATGTTTTTTATATAATTTCCAAAAATCATATGACTGCATAATCATATAATTGAACTCAAAGAAAGTAAGTCCACGTTCCATTCTCTGCTTATAACACTCTGCTGCTAACATCTTATTTACCGAAAAATGAACACCAATTTCGCGTAACATTTCAACATAATTCAGATCTAATAACCAGTCTGCATTATTTTCAATAATTGCCTGATCATTATCAAATTGAATAAATCTAGATAACTGTTTGTAAAAACATTCTGCATTGTGTGCTATTTTTTCCTTTGTCATCATTGTTCGCATATCAGATTTTCCACTTGGATCTCCAATCATGGTTGTTCCACCACCTAATAAAGCGATTGGTTTGTGTCCTGCATTTTGTAAATATTTCATAGCCATAATTGTTAAAAAGTGACCGGCTGTTAAACTATCTGCTGTTGCATCAAATCCTATATAAAAAGTAACTTTTTCCTTACCTAATAATTCTCGAATCTCATCTTCATGAGTACACTGTGCTATAAAGCCACGTTCCTTTAGTATGTCAAATACATTTTGTGACATGAACTTGTTCCTCCTTCATTTAATCCTTCCAATGCAATTATATACATCTCCATTCGTAAAATTTTAACATAATATTGCCCCAAATTCAAGACCTGCATTTCTAACCGGGATTATTCGATTATCTCCCATGTTCCTGTCTCTAAAAATTTATTAGCAGAATCTTCTGCACTTTTGATTAAATTTTTGTCATATCCCATCATTCCTAATAATTTAATAGCATTTCTTGATGTTGCCCTTCCTTTTCTTAATGAATAATCAAATATAACATCCTGGTCTTTTACTTCTTCCTGGAAATGATAATTTGCAAAATCATTTTCTAAAATATGTGTCAATTCTATATCGTGTGTAGCAGCGAATACTTTTATCTTATGATCTGCCATATCTTTTAAAATTCTAGATGAAGCTGCAATACGCTCTACCGTATTGGTACCTCTTAATACTTCATCCACAAAACATAAAATATTTTTTTGCTTTGCTACCGCATCAATAATTCTTTTTAAAGATTTAATCTCTACAATATAATAACTTTCATTCTCCTCTAAATTATCATGTAACGCCATGGAAGAGTAAACCTGATATAAATCAGACTGATACGTTTTGGCTGTAACAGTAAAAATAGTCTGTCCAAGAATTGCATTCATTGCAATTGTCTTTAAAAAAGTGGATTTTCCGGAAGCATTCGAACCGGTAAGCAAAACCACTCTTTCCTCATCAAAATTATTAGCTACTGCATTAGAAATCAATGGATGATAAATCTCTTCTGCTAAAATCCGACTCCCTTTTTGATAATCTAAGCGGCAGTAATATGGAAGCATGGTTCGAAAAGATGCAATAGAAATACTTGCCTCTATTCTTCCTATACATTCAAATAACTTTTCAACTTCTCTTTGTTTTTCAATTGCAAGACCTAAAATAGAATTAATTTTAATTAAATCTATATGCGTTAAAATTCTAATATAGTCTAAGAATATTTCAGATAAATCTCCACTTCCAACGGATGCTCCAACAATCGTTCTTCCTGATTCTAGTTTCTTTAATGGTTCTGTATATTTTCTTAATTCTTTCTGATATTCTTCTAATTCCTTTATATCAATTTTAGAAAGTTCTTTTGACGTTTCTACTAATGCAAGAATATACCTGATACAGATAAAATACGTATCTACTTCTGCTTTTTTTCTATAATAATCAATCACATTATATGCTACAGTAAGTACAAGTAATCCAATTCCAAGAGCTGAATTCACCAAAAAAGATACCAGCGAAAGGATCAACAAACCCAGATGTAAATAATGAATCAGATTACTCCTCTTTCCAACATTTTCTAAATTCCTTAAATTTTCATAAACAGACCCTTTTTTTGTTCTGCCAAGCTTTGAAAACAAAAAAGAAAGTATTTTTGCCTTTTCTGGATTTTTTTCAAAAAAAGTGATTAATTTATCTCTTTTTTTCAATTCCTCAAAATCGTTTTCCGGTGTTCGCAGCCAATAATAAAGAAATTCATCACCCACTGATGAGTTCGAATTATTAATAAGTGAAAATACCCGATCCATATCTAAATCATTCCATGTAATATCATCTATTTGAAATTTTTCTTCTTCCTTTAACTGATAATACTTTGAAATGCAATCAAGTTCCTCATATGTGTATGTTCGATCCGGTGTATTTCCCCAGGCCTTATCAATCTTTCTTCTTTTTTCTTTCTCTGCATCTTTTCTATAACGATATGTTTGAAAGATAAAAAATAAAAAAGCGCAAAGAAGAATTAAAAAATATGCCATTCTCTTTCCTCCATTATTTATATTTTTCTACGAATGTATTATATCGAAATCATTTTGGATTTTCAACTAAAATAAGAAATACCAAATAGCTGAAGATAAAACAACTATTTGGTATTTCTTATTAAATGATAATACAGATAACTCCTTTATTGCAGTCATTGGTAATCTTTTGCAATGTATTTTGCATTTTCCCTTGTGTTTCTTCTGACATCTGATTCAGTTTTGCATGAATCCCATCTTCGACAATCTGTTCAATTGTTTTTCCAAAAATATTGGTACTCCAGATTCCTTTTTCACTCTTTGCATTTTCAATAATAAATCCTTTTAAATCTTCTGCCTGCTGTTCATCTCCTACAATTGGAGCAATTTCTGTCAAAACATCTGTTTTTATAAAATGAATAGATGGTGCTAGAGCCTTAATTTTTACGCCAAATTTATTTCCACTCCGGATAACTTCTGGTTCTTCTAATTGAATCTCTTCTTTTGACGGTGTCATAATTCCATATCCTTTTGCCCTGACAGACTGCATTGCACTTTGTACCTTCATATATTCATTTTTCTTTTCAGAATAATCCTTTATTAATTCTAATAATTCATATTCATTACGAATACTTGTATTCGTCAGCTGACTTAGTGTCTGATAATAATATTGATCTGGAATTTCTATTTCAAATTGAACAATTCCATCGGATAAGCTTTTATTCTTAACCCGAATAGAACGAAGATACGTGACTTCTCCTTTTAATGTAACCTCCATGGCTGAAGAAACATCTCTTAACTGTTTCCATTGTCCCATGATTTGTTTTACCTGATTCATCATTTCTAATTTTATCGGATGATCCATAGATAATGTCTCTGCCCATCGTGGAATATAGAATTCAAATTTGGTAATTGGAAATTCTCCTAAAACGGATGACAAAATACTTGTAACATCCTCATTTTTTAATTGGTCTACATTCATTGCAAGACAAGTCACCTGATATTTTTCTTCAATTTCCTGCCTTAATGCCTTACACTCTGCTGTAAATGGTTTCTTGGAATTCAATATAATGGTAAATGGTTTCCCAATCTTTTTTAAGGATGCAATCGTTGTTTCTTCTGCTTCTACATAATTTTCTCTTGGTATTTCACCAATTGTACCATCTGTTGTTACAACAATTCCTATCGTGGAATGTTCTTCTATTACTTTTTTTGTTCCAATGGATGCTGCTTTGGTAAATGGAATATCGTAATCATACCAAGGTGTTTTTACCATTCTTTCTTTCCCATCTTCTTCTGTCCCAGCTGCTCCCCGAACAACAAAACCAACGCAATCAATGAATCGTACGGCTAATGTCGTATTTTTATCATAGGATATTTTTACTGCATTTGCCGGTACGAATTTGGGTTCTGTTGTCATAATCGTTGATCCACTTGCAGATTGTGGCAACTCATCAATGGCCCTTGTTTTTGTTGCCTGATCCTCTATATTCGGAATGACACACAAATCCATAAAACGTTTTACAAAAGTAGATTTTCCGGTTCGAACAGGTCCCACTACCCCTATGTACATTTCCCCATTGGTACGTTTTTGTATATCCTCATATACTGAAAAAGTCGATAACTGATCCATACTATTCTCCTTTCCCTTACACTTCATTTTATGATAAAAAAAAGAAAGATATGTATAATTTCCAAAGAATTATAAATATCTTTCTTTTCTATTTTACATTAATGGTGCAAAAAGTCGTAATACCTTTCCAATAAATTTTACAATTGGAGATAATTGATTTAAGCTTTCTTTCGTCATCTGGATAGATTGTTTTAATGTGAGTTGAAAATCCTTTTCAATTTCTGAAATGACTGGATTTTTATATAAAAATGTAGCACATTCAAAATGTAAATATAAACTACGATAGTCTAAATTAATGGTTCCAACAACCGCTTTTTCATCATCACAGGTAAATACTTTTGCGTGAACAAATCCTGGTTCAAATTCGTAAATTTGTACTCCGGCTTCAATCAAATTTTTATAATAAGTTTTTGCAAGCCAGAATGCATATTTTTTATCTGGAATATGTGGTAATATCAAAATAACCTCTATTCCCCGCTTTGCTGTAAATTCTAGTGCACGTTCCATTTCATAATCTAAAATAAGATACGGCGTCATAATATGAACATATTTTTTTGCATGATTTAGAATATGAAGATATACTTCTTCTCCGACATTTTCATTATCTAGTGGACTGTCCGAATAGCCTAACACATATCCTAAATCTGCATTCGGAAGATTCTCCTGCTTTATTAAATATTGTTCGTAATTAATTTCTTCTTTCGTTGTTACAACATCCCACATTTGTAAAAACATAAAAGTAAAATTATGAACTGCATCCCCTTTTAACAAAATCGCCGTATCTTTCCAATAACCGAATCTTTCTTTTACATTAATGTATTCATCTCCAATATTGATTCCACCTGTATAAGCAGCCTTTCCGTCAATTACAACGATTTTTCTATGATCCCGGTTATTCTGATAGGAAGATAAAGCAGGTTTCGGAGGGGAAAATATCTTACACTGAATTCCATATTTCTCTAATTCCTTTGGATAATTATATGGAAGTAAAACAAGTGAACACATCCCATCATATAAAACCCGGACCTCAACTCCCTGTTTTACCTTACGTTTTAAAATATCTAAGATTGTATCCCACATATAACCTTCTGAAATAATAAAATATTCTAAAAAAATAAATTTCTCAGCCTTTTCTAATTCTTCTATCAAAGAAGCAAATTTCTCTTCTCCACAAGTAAAGTACTGCACCTGTGTATTTTTTACCATCGGATACCCGCCATAAACAGACATATATTTTGCAAGACTTGCCGTTGATGGCTCTTCATCCTCTAATTCCTCTACTAATGCTGAATTTAATCCTAGATATTTTTTTGTTTTTTCCTGTGCCATTTTATGACGTTTTTGAATCACTCTGCTTCCAATATGAGATTTTACAAAGATATATAGCAAAACACCAAATATGGGTAAAATTAAAATAGGAATAACCCAGGTTAATACGTAAGATGGATTTTCTTTCTTATTCATGATATTAATCATAATCACAACAGCCAGTATGGAACTTAATCCATAAACATAACCTGTATATTCTTTCAGCCAATAGGATATACCAAATAGGAAAATAATTTGTATACATAATAAAATTGCAATAACAAATGTCCGTCCAAAAACAACATGGAAAAGACCTGCTTTTCCTTTTTCTTTTGTCGTTGAAATGGTAGAAGACACCTTATTTTTTGCATTTTCCATTTTCGATATTTTTTCTTTGGGCAAATATCTCTTCTCCTCTTTCTTCATCTTGCTCACCCTTTTTTTCATTCATTTTTTCACCAATTGCACTCAGACGTTTTCGGATATTCTGCATTCTTACATCCGTCCGATAAATCCCATCCGCACAATCTTTTAAATCTTCAATGATATCTTCGGTAGCATAATCTGTTTTTTTGTAATGAATTTCGTGTTCAAGACTTGCCCAAAAATCCATTGCAATTGTTCGAATCTGAACTTCTACTTTCATAATTTTCTTTGACTCAGACAAGAAAACAGGGACTTCTAAAATAATATGTAAACTTCTATATCCATTATCTTTTGGATTTTTAATGTAATCTTTTACTTCTAAAACATGAATATCATCTTGTTTCATCAGACAATTTGCCACAACATAAATGTCATCAATAAAGGAACAAATGACTCTGATTCCTGCAATATCATGAATATTATTCACAACTGATTCTACAGATAATTCATAACCTCTTCGATGTAATTTTTCTAAAATACTTTTAGGCTCTTTGATTCTTGTCTTAATTGAATCAATCGGATTATGCGTTTTAACAGCAAACTCCTGATTTAAAACATCTAATTTTGTTTTTACTTCAAGAATTGCACAACGATACATCATCATTAATTCTAAAAAACGATGTGGTTCTGTCCCGATTTTAGACATCATCTGCAAAGCTTCTAAATTAATCTTATTATTTTTATCTATGACGGCAAATTCTCTTGTCATGTCCATTTTTAACCTCCTGCAAAGATAAATCTCTGCGAAAATCATCTTTTGTACTTTTACTTTTCATTCCAAAGATTCTTTTTTAATTCGCTTTTTAAATCACGATTCATCAAATTTAAAACAGCCTGTTTCGGATCTTCGTGTTGAAATAATACATGATTTACTTCTTCAATAATTGGCATTGCCACCTGATACTTTTCTGAAAGTTTCTTTGCTGCTTTTGCGGAATAAACTCCCTCTACCACTGTATTTACTTCTTTCATTGCTTCTTCCATCGTTTTTCCCTGTCCAATTAAGATACCGGCTCTTCGATTTCTAGAATGCATACTTGCACAGGTTACAATCAAATCTCCCATTCCGGATAATCCACTAAATGTCTGTGCATTTCCACCCATTGCAACACCAAGTTCTGATATCTCCGATATACCTCTTGTAATAAGAGCAGCTTTCGTATTGTCTCCGCAACCGATTCCATCAGCAACTCCTGCAGCAAGTGCAATGACATTTTTTAATGCTGCACCAATCTCAATACCAAGCATATCCGGTGAAGTATAGACACGAAATACATCATTTGAAAATATTTTTTGTATATATTCTGCTGTTTTCTTCTCTTTTGCTCCCACGACAACAATTGTCGGAATTCTCTTTCCAACCTCTTCTGCATGACTTGGCCCTGATAAAACTGCTACCTTTGCCTGTGGAATCTCTTCTTTAATTATATCTGTCATGGTATCTAATGTACTCTCTTCGATTCCTTTTGCAACATTAACAATAATCTGTCCTTCTTCAACATATGGACACATCTTCTTTGCCGTACTTCTTACAAACGAAGAGGCTACCGCCAGAATAATTAAATCTTTATCTTTGACTGCCTGCTCTAAATGATCGGTAACCACAACAGAATCTCCAATTTTTATTCCAGAAAGACATCTTTTATTCTCTCTTTCGTTCTGAAGCATTTTCACTTCTGATTCTACGGCTGACCACATGGTCACATCCTGCTTGTTATCACTTAAAACTGTGGATAAGCCAATTGCCCAGCCTCCACCTCCTAATATTGCTATCTTTGCCATTTCATCCTCTTTTCTACAATTACTCTGTTTTTTTCTGTCCAATTTTTCGCTCAGTACCATGAATCAACCGTCCAATATTTGCGCGATGTCTCCAGAATGCTAAAGCTGATAAAATAAATGCTAAAATATATGCTTCCACACGATTATCCTGATGTAGATTATGGAGCATTCCTAATTGTCCAAAAATAACAAATTCAATAAAGAATCCTGCCATCATACATAAGGAACCAAGTGATACATATTTGCTAATTACTGTTACAATTGTAAATGTAAATAATGCTAAAAGAATTAATTTCCAATCAAACAACGCAAGAATTACACCGGAAGATGCTGCAATTCCTTTGCCTCCTTTAAATCCCATATATACCGGATAATTATGACCTAAAACCACACCCAGACCTGTATATAACAAAAGAATCAACATAATCGACGATGCACTGTTATGATAAATGAAATATGTAAAAAGGCCTGCAAATACAGCCTTTAAACAATCTCCAAGATAAGTAATAATTCCTGCTTTTTTTCCTAAAACACGCATTGTATTCGTTGTGCCTGCATTTCCACTTCCAAAATTCCGCACATCTACATGCTTGAGTTTTCCGTATAAATATCCGGTTTGAAATAAACCGAAAACATATCCAATTCCCAAACATATCATTCGTTCCATAACTTTTATTCCTCTTTTCTATTTATTTTCAAAATATATCGGATAAACACTATTTTTCTTTTCTTTCACGAATAATAAAATGAAGAGGAGTTCCCCGAAAACCAAATGCATCACGAATTCTGTTCTCTAAATATCGTGTATAAGAAAAATGCATCAATTCCTTATCATTCACGAAAATAACAAACGTTGGCGGTTTTACTGATGCCTGCGTAATATAATATAATTTTAAACGTTTTCCTTTATCAGATGGTGGCTGCTGCATAGCAACTGCTTCTGTCATAATTTCATTTAATACTCCTGTTGCCACACGCATAGAATGATATTCTCTTACCATATCAATTAAATCAAATAATTTATTCAATCTCTGTCCTGTAAGAGCCGAAATAAAAATCATTTCCGCATATGGCATATAAGCTAATGTATCACGTATTTTTCGTGTATATTCGTAAATTGTCTTATCCGTTTTTTCGATGCAGTCCCATTTATTTACTGCTATAATCACTGCTTTTCCACG
The DNA here is from genome assembly GCA_934339365.1 of uncultured Lachnospiraceae bacterium. GTDB lineage: Bacteria > Bacillota > Clostridia > Lachnospirales > Lachnospiraceae > UBA3212. The sequence goes on from CAKRHW010000002.1 coordinate 278,455, forward strand.
TTCATGGGCAATTCCTGCAATTTTTGCATCCTGTTCTGTAACACCTTCTTTTGCATCAATCACAAGAATTACAACATCAGCCCGTTCCACTGCTGAAACAGTTCGAATAATACTATATCGCTCTAATTCTTCTTTTATTTTGGATTTTCTACGAAGTCCGGCTGTATCAATAAAAATATATTCCTGTCCATTATGAATGACAGGTGTATCTACCGCATCTCTTGTTGTTCCTGCAATATTCGATACAATGACTCTGTCTTCTCCTAATAACTTATTAATAATCGATGATTTTCCTACATTTGGTTTTCCAACAATTGCAACTCTTGGTCTGTCATCCTCTTCTTCCGTATCTGCATTTTCCGGAAAATGTGATGTGACAATTTCTAACATATCTCCTATTCCAAGTCTTGAAGCTGCTGAAATCGGAACCGGGTCTCCAATTCCTAAATTATAAAATTCATATACATCTGCCATAAACTTCTGAAAGCTGTCTACTTTATTAACAACTAATACAACAGGCTTTCCACTTCTGCGAAGCATATCTGCCACCTTACTGTCTGCATCCTGAAGTCCTTGTCTTACATCGGTAAGGAAAATTATGACATCTGCAGTATCTATAGCAATCTGTGCCTGTTCTCTCATTTGTGATAAAATAATGTCCTTGCTTTCTGGCTCAATTCCACCGGTATCTACTAATGTAAATGCCTTATCAAGCCATGTTATGTCTGCGTAAATTCTGTCTCTTGTTACACCCGGAGTATCTTTTACGATTGCAATCTTCTCCCCGGCTAAAGCATTAAAAAGTGTGGACTTACCTACATTTGGACGTCCTACTACTGCTACAATTGGTTTACTCATTTATACTAATCCTTTCTTACATTCTGTTTCACAAGCATACTATTTATTGATTTTACAATATTAGTTGTTGTTTGTAAAGATATTTCACTTTTCGCTTGTTCCACAAACACCTGCATCCTTCAACATAAGAAATGCCATCATATTCCCACGTTTTCCACCACTCCCTCTGTGTGAAAAAAGAGTTTTCGTATTACAGCAGGTGCAAATATCTGTCGTTACAATATTTTGGGGTAAAATTCCTGCCTTCATCAGGACAATCTCATTTGCTCTCCATAAATTCAGCTGATATTTATTATTTCTTTTTTTCTCTAAAATTTCATCCTGATATTCTTGATCAAACGCAAATTTGAATTGCGTAGCTACATCTTCACTCACTTCATAACAATCTTGGCAAATAGAGGGGCCAATACAGGCAATCATATTTTCTGCATTGCATCCATAATATTCTTCCATCTTTTCTACAATTTCTCTTCCAATATAAGAAACCGTTCCTCTCCATCCTGAATGTGCCAGTCCTATTACTTTTTCAACCGGATCAAGAAAATATAACGGCACACAATCTGCATGTGACGTAGCTAATACAACGTTCGTTTCATTTGTGATAAGTCCATCAACCGGCTCCTCTTCTCTTGGGAAAAAAATCCCTTTTCCACAATCTTTTCTTGTTACCACTTTTACATTCGAAGTATGACATTGATTACATGTAACAATATTATGTATATCAAAATGTAATGCCTTTGAAATTCTTCTATAATTTTCTATTACATTTTCATCCTGATCTCCACGATAAAAACTTAGATTCATACTCGACAAATCTCCCTTACTTACGCCACCTAATCTCGTCGAAAATCCATTGATTACAAGACCAGTCTCTGTTAATGCCGGAAAATCCAGATATGGTACACCAAAAGAACATTTTAATGCTGTTGTCATTGTCTGATTCTTCTTTAAAAAAACGTCCATTACTTCCTCCAAAAGTTTACATCATATTTCTATTTAATTTAATCCAAATGCATTTTTAATATGCTCTAGATTATCATCTCCGTAAAAGGCAATTACATCAAATCGGCAAAAATCACTGATTTCATACCCTTGCTGTGCATAATGATAAGAAGCAGCCAGATAAATTCTTTTTTGCTTTCGCAGATCAACAGCCTCTAACGGATCTCCACAACATAAACTACTTCGGTATTTAATTTCAAAATATACCAAAGTTTTTTTTTCTGTTTCATAAGCAATAATATCAATTTCACCACATCGGTTACGATAATTTCGTTCTAAAATCTGATAGCCATTTTGTACTAAATACGCAACAGCTGCTTCTTCATATACAGTTCCAATCTGTCGTTTATTTTTTTGAGATGCATTTTTCATAATCTCTCATTCCCCTCTTTCTATTTTATTCCCCTTCTTCTTTTATACAGAAACAAAATGGTGAATAAAGCTTGTTCTATGAATCGGTGTCGGTCCATATTTTTTTAATGCATCAATATGCTTTTGACTTCCATACCCCTTATTACTTGCAAAGTCATATTCCGGATATAACTTATCATACTCTATCATCATATGATCTCTTGTCACTTTTGCAATAATACTAGCCGCACCAATGGACATACTTTTTGCATCTCCCTTAATAATTGGTACCTGTTTGATTGTAACCTCCGGAATCAAAACAGCATCATTTAAAAGGATATCCGGCTTAGGATTCATAGTATGGATTGCCTTTCTCATAGCTGAATATGTTGCCTGTAAAATATTTATTTCATCAATTATCGCCGGACTTTCCACTCCGATTCTAATTGCAATAGCTTCTTCCTGGATTTTCTGATATAACTCTTCCCGTTTTTTTTCTGACAATTTTTTTGAATCATTGATGTAAAGTAAGGAAGGGTTTTTTGGCAAAACCACACATGCTGCAACAACAGGGCCCGCAAGAGGCCCTCTTCCAACTTCATCAATTCCGCCGATATACTCATATGTCTGATACTCTCTTTCATAAGAAAGCAGCTGATAAGAGCGCTCTTTTTCTTTTAATAACATTTGATATTGTTTTTCATATTTTTGAATCAGTTGTTTTACACCATTCCTTTGATCCTGACGATATATCTCTAATTCCTGCATTCTATACTCTAATGGTATATTTTCTAACAAATCTTTTATTTCTTTAATGCTTTTCATATCTTCTTCTCTCTTTACTAATCTAATTCTCCAAACGAATTAAATGGATACACTCTAAAAAAAGCTTTTCCAATTATTTTTTCTTTTTTTACCTGTCCGATAACCGGAATTCCATAACGATCTAAACTTCTTGAATCAACAGAATTATTTCTATTATCACCTAAAACAAAATACGAATCATCATCTAATTGAATGCTTGTCTTTGCATACCCGGAATCTTTGATTGGTTCTATCCCATAATCATCTTCTAATTTTTTTCCATTGATATACACAGCACCTTTTTTTATGCATACCTTTTCTCCTGGAAGTCCAATGATTCTTTTAATTAAAATAATCTTTTCTCCATTTTGTTTTTCATAAGGGAAAAGAACGATATCATATCTTTGAGGATTAGAAAATCGATAAGAAAATTTATCTACCAATACTGAATCCTGATCTTGCAATACATTTTCCATCGATTTACCATTCACAACATTCCTTTGTATTCCAAACTCATGAATCAGAAAAATAATTAAGGCTAAAATTGCAAAATTGCGAAATGTTTTTAATAAATTCCATAATGCATCTTTCGGAGTATCATCATCCTCATTTTCATCCTCTATTTCTACAATTTCCTTCTGTTCAATTAAATTTTCCCTTTCTTTTTTCTTCAATCCGTTGTCCTCCGACCCTTATTTTTCTATTGGTGGCTTTTCTAATGAAATTTTCCCAAGACGTCCACTTCTATAATCATCAAGTAAAAGAGTTGCAGCCTTATCTAAATCATATTGATTTCCTTTTAAGAGACAATGTCTTGCTTCTGCTATTTTTTCCAATGTTACAACAAGATCTTCTGTCTCCTCTATTTGATATCTTTTTTCTAGTTCACCCGGATACTCTTTTTTCATGTATTCCATTAATTTTAATGACAATTCTGTAATATTTAAAATATTATCATTAATCGATCCTGCAATTGCCAGTCTGATACCCACTTTTTCATCTTCAAACTTCGGCCATAAAATTCCCGGTGTGTCTAAAAGTTCTAATGTTTTACTCATTTTGATCCATTGTTTGCCCTTTGTGACTCCTGGTTTATTTCCGGTTTTTGTACAGGCTTTTCCTGCATATGCATTAATAAATGTTGATTTACCCACATTCGGTATTCCAACAACCATTGCTCTAATCGGTCTGTTTAAAATTCCTTTTTTGCGGTTTCTTTCAATTTTTTCACGACATGCATCCTGTATCACCGCATTAATCTTCTTTATGCCCGAACCATTTTTAGAATTAATCCGCACAACAAAAAAACCCTTTTTCGTAAAATAATCTTCCCATAATGCATTCACTCTGTCATCTGCTAAATCAGCTTTATTTAACAAAATCAGCCTTGATTTATTTTTCCCTAAAGAATCAATATCCGGATTTCTGCTGCTCAATGGCAATCTTGCATCCACTAATTCTATAATCAAATCTATTAATTTTATATCTTCCTGCATCTGACGTTTTGCTTTCGTCATATGTCCCGGGTACCATTGTATATTCATAGCATTTCCTTCCCAATTTACAATTTTTTCTATATTTATTCTGTTTTCAATACGGTGATTTTAATATACAAATCACGATTCTTATTTTACCGTTCCTATATTTTGAAATGGAGAAACTTTAAAAAATACTTTTCCAATAATTTGTTTTTTCTTTATATTTCCAATATTAGAAAATCTACTGTCTTCGCTGTTATTCCAATTGTCGCCCATTACAAAATATTCATCTTTTCCTAATGTTATTTCATCATTGGCAGCACCTGCATTTACAATAGCATCTTTTTCTTCTATCCATTTTGTTTCTTTTCCATTGACAAAAAATGCCCCATTTTTAATCTGAATCTTATCTCCTGGAAGTCCTACAATACGCTTAATATTTTCTTGAATTCCATCCGTCTCAAGTGAATCGTCAAATGCAACGACATCAAACCGCTTTGGTTCATGAAACTGATAGGACATTTTATTAATCAGCATAATGTTTCCACTATTTACCGTCGGCTGCATCGAATTTCCATCCATTTTAACATCACTGCCAAAATAATGAATCGCCAAAATTGCCAGCAAAATTACTACTGTAATATCGACCATATATTTAAATACTTTATCAAGCCATATATTTTCATCTGGAATTGCATTAAAATAGCTCATAAATTCCTCCATAATTTTCTCTTGATGATATAAGAAAACAGATAGCCTTGGCAAAACCAATGTTATCTGTTCTCATATACACAAATTATTTTACTAATTCTTTTACCTTAGCAGCCTTACCAACTCTGTCTCTTAAGTAGTTAAGTTTTGCTCTTCTTACCTTACCATTTCTAACAACTTCAATCTTCTCAATTGTTGGTGAATGTAAAGGCCATGTTCTTTCTACACCTACACCGTTTGAATTCTTTCTTACTGTAAATGTAGCTCTGTTACTTCCACCCTGAACTTTAATTACAGTTCCTTCGAAAACCTGAACTCTTTCACGATTTCCTTCTTTAATCTTAGCGAATACCTTAATTGTATCACCAGCTTTGAAAGATGCTACTTCTCTTAACTGCTCTTTCTCAATGTTCTTAATGATTTCATTCATTTGTACTGTACCTCCATATTATATTTGGATGTTCTTAATACATAACGTAACAGAGGACCATCTCTTTCTTACAGCATGTTCTATCTTATCATACTTTATCTTTAATTGCAAGCAAAATCCGTTAGAACTTATATCCCGTTTTTTTCTTTATATTTTTCATACAGATCAGGTCTCCGCATTCTGGTACGTTCAACAGACTGTTCTAATCTCCATTTTGCAATATTAGCATGGTGTCCGGATAATAGTACATCCGGTACTTTCATTCCACGATATTCTTCCGGTCTGGTATATTGCGGATATTCTAATAAATTTTCACTTCCAAAGCTTTCTGTTACCGCTGATTCATCATTATTTAAAACCCCAGGTACTAATCTAGAAATTGCATCAATCATTACCATCGCTGGTAATTCTCCACCTGTTAAGACATAGTCGCCAATTGATACATGATCTGTTACAATCGAATCAAGTGCACGTTCGTCAATTCCCTCATAATGACCACATAAAAACACCAGGGCTTCTTCTTTGGCAAATTCTTCTGCCATCCTCTGATGAAACGTTTTTCCCTGTGGTGTCAGATAAATACATCTCGGCTTTTTATTCAGTCTCTTTGCAATACTTTCATAAGCTTCTACTACAGGTCCTGCCTGCATTACCATTCCTGCACCACCACCATAAGGATAGTCATCTACTTTCCCATGTTTATTGTTTGCGTAATCACGTATATTCACTGCATCAATCGATAACAGTCCTTTCGCCATTGCTCTTCCAATAATGCTTGTATTTAACCCATCTAACACCATATCTGGAAATAATGTTAATATATGAAAATTCATAGTTCCTCCTCTTTGTGCTTATAGATCCAATAGTCCTTGTAATAAATGCACTTTCATATATTTTGCTTCAAGATTTACTTCTAAAATGCAATCCTTGATTGCAGGAATCAATAATTCTTTTTCACTACTTTTTACACAGTAAACATCATTTGCTCCTGTCTGTATCACATCTTCTAGTACACCTAACTCTCTTCCATCATCTGTTACTACGGACAATCCAATCATATCAGCGATAAAATATTCTCCCTCTTCTAATGGAACTGCATTTTCTCTGGTAACTAAGAGAGGGCATTTACGGAATTGTTCAACTTCATTTATTGAGTTAAATTCTTTAAATTTTAATATCACCATGCCTTTAAAAAACTTTACATTTTCTACATGAAGTGGTATTTTTTCTTTTTTCGTAGAAAGAATTACATCTTTCAATTGCCGAAAACGTTCTATCTGATCTGTTGTAGGATAAACTTTAACTTCACCCCTGATTCCATGTGGCTGCGTAATAATTCCTACTTGTAATAAATCTTCCATTCTTTTTCTCCTATTTCATTCAACATTTGTTGCAGACTAAAACAGGCAAAAAAAAGAAACGAGGAAAACCCCGCTCCTTTTTACTGTTGTATTTCAACAACAACTTTTTTGTCCTCTTTTAAAGCAGCTGCTCGTACAACGGAACGGATTGCTTTCGCAATACGTCCTTGTTTTCCAATTACATGTCCCATATCATCTGGGGCAACTTTTAATTCAAGAACAACTGTGCGGTCCGTTTCGCCTGCTTTTTCTGTAACTTCGACTGCTTCAGGATGATCAACTAATGATTTCGCAATAATTTCAATTAATTCCTTCATTAATCTCTCTCATTTCCGCTGACTATTTCTGAATACCAGCTGTTTTGAATAATCTTCCAACAGTCTCAGTAGGCTGAGCTCCGTTTGCTAACCATTTCTTTGCTAATTCTTCATTAATCTGGATAGCACTTGGCTCTACGTTTGGATCATATGTTCCGATTTCTTCGATGAATCTTCCATCTCTAGGTGCTCTCGCATCGGCAACAACTACTCTATAGAAAGGAGCCTTCTTCTGTCCCATTCTCTTTAATCTGATCTTTACTGCCATTGTATCTTACCTCCTAATTTATTGTGCATATGGTAATGCTTATAATATATGAAAATTTAGAAAAACTAAATTTTTCTCTGATTAAATTTAAAAAGGCAACTTGCCTCCAAATAATTTACTTAACGCTCCACCGCCACGACGTTTTCCTTTTCCACCCATCATTCCCGGTAGTGTCTTCATCATTTTTCTTGCCTGTTCAAACTGTTTTACTAAACGATTCACATCCTGGATTGTTACTCCTGATCCGGCTGCAATACGTTTTTTTCTCGACGGATTCATCAATGCCGGATTCGCTCTTTCCTCCGGTGTCATAGAATAAATAATTGCTTCCACACGATTGAGCTGTTTTTCATCTGGAAGCTGGTCTTCTGAAATCTGACCACTAATTCCAGGCATCATATTCATGATTTCTGATAAACCACCCATATTTTTAATTTGCGACATATAATCTAGATAGTCATCAAAACTAAACTCTGCTTTTTTAAACTTTCTTTCTAAATCTTTCGCCTTATCCTCGTCAATTGCTGCCTCAGCTTTCTCAATTAAGCTTAAAACATCACCCATACCAAGGATCCTAGATGCCATACGGTCTGGATAAAATTGTTCTAAATCCGACAATTTTTCACCCATACCTACATATAAAATAGGTTTACCGGTAACAGCACGAATAGAAAGTGCTGCACCACCTCTTGTATCACCATCTAACTTTGTAAGGATAACACCATCAATTTGAATCTTATCATTAAATGTCGTTGCAACATTCACTGCATCCTGTCCTGTCATGGCATCTACAACTAAAATGGTCTGATCTACCTGAACATTTTCTTTGATTTCAACTAACTCATCCATCATGTCTTCATCTACATGTAAACGACCAGCCGTATCAAGAATCACAACATTCAAATCATTTTTTGCTGCATGTTCGATTGCTGCTTTTGCAATATTAGCGGGCTTATGATTCGTTCCCATGGAAAACACTTCAATTCCCTGCTTCTCACCATTAATCTTTAATTGTTCGATTGCCGCCGGTCGATACACATCACATGCTACCAGCAAAGGTCTTGCACCTTTGGCTTTTAACTTTCCGGCAATCTTTGCCGTTGTTGTTGTCTTACCGGCACCCTGAAGACCAGCCATTAAAATAACTGTAATCTCATTTGATGGACGAAGCCTAATCTCTGTTGTTTCAGAACCCATTAATTTCACGAGTTCTTCATTTACAATTTTAATTACCATTTGTCCGGGTGTCAGGGAATTCATTACATCTTGACCAACCGCACGTTCATTGACAGATTGAATAAACTTCTTTACAACTTTGAAGCTTACATCTGCCTCTAAGAGTGCCATCTTTACTTCTTTTAATGCGGTTTTTACATCTGCTTCAGTAAGACGTCCCTTACCTCTTAAATTCTTAAATACATTTTGTAACTTATCCGATAAGCTCTCAAATGCCACTAAATACTACCTCCAAAATTGACCTGCAAAAGAATCTAAAAATCATCTAAAATCTCTTTTGCAATTCTGTCTATTCTTTCTATCGTTTCATTATTCCCTGATTCTATATGGAACCTTGTAACTAAGTCATTGATAAGTCTGACTTTATCTTTTGCATTCTGAAATCTCTCCACTAAATGAAGTTTGTCCTCATATCCATTCAGTAGCTTATTACATCTTTTAATTAGATCATGCACACCCTGCCGACTAATTCCTTGTTCTTTTGCTACTTCACTTAAAGAATAATCATTAAATACCACTGCCTCATAAATTTTTTTCTGATGATCTGTCAATAGCTCTCCATAAAAATCATACAGCATTGTATTTTCTAATAAATCACTCATCTTTGAATCTGTCATATCAATCACCGTATGGTAATATAACATATCACCGGCAGAAGTGTCAAGTATTTTTTCTTTACACCTGTGAAATTATTTTTTTAATTCTTTTCTAAGTGCCTGATAAAATACCCGAACACCATTATTTTTCCAATGCAGTCCATCCACTCCGGCCAGTTCACTTCTTAAATTTCCATTCTGATCAGCAAAATACTGATACAGAGAAATAAATTTCACTTTCTGCTTTTTTGCAAGTTTCTTTAATGCATGATTATAGGATCTTACTTTTGCATTGGTAAATCCATTGTGACTTGCACAGTAAGCAGCAGTTGCCGGCTGAACAGATAAAATTGTTACCGTAGCCTTTGGGCATTTCTTTTTTATTTTACTTACAAAACGATTATAATATTTTATCGCAACATTTGTATTTAACCAGTCTAACTCATTTGCACCAAGCATGATATAAATATATCTTGGATTTTTACTTTTAATTCCATCTAAAATTGATAACGTTGTCGTTCCATTGTTCCAGATTCTTTTTTTCGCATTTTGTGCGTTTATAACATTTAATCCAATTTTAGTAACATATTTTGCATTTTGAAAAGGTGAAAAAAGATATACTCCCTGCATGAGAGAATCTCCTACAAAACAAGCTTTATTTCCGGTCATCTGCTCTAATTTTTTTTCGGTTACTTTTGTTTTTTTGTTAGCTGCTAATGCTGCAAAGCTTGTCATCATTGATAATGCCACTGTCAGTGCAATAATAAGCGACATGATTTGTCTGACTGTTTTTTTGTTCTTCTCCATTTTTCTTTCTCCTCTATTTGTTTTTTTATAGTGCAAAAAATCCCAGGTAACCCTGGGATTTTATTACATAACAGTTCTTACAACTTTTGGCTTATATCCCTCTTTTTCTAGTCTCTTTACAATCTGTTGTTTATGATCCTCACCAAATGTTTCAAGTGTTAATCTTAATTCAACCGCTGCGTTTCGATTGATATTTACAAACTGATTATGTTCGATTTTAATGACATTTGCTTTTTCATCTGCAACTGCCGATGCAACCTTAACTAATTCACCCGGCTTATCCGGTAATAACACTGAAACGGTAAATACACGTCCTCTCTGTACAAGTCCATGCTGTAATGTAGACGACATTGTTATAATATCCATATTTCCACCACTTAAAATACAGACCACTTTTTTGTCCTTTACTTTCAGGTGTTTCAATGCTGCAACAGAAAGAAGACCAGAATTTTCAACAACCATCTTATGATTCTCAACCATATCCAGAAAAGCACCAATTAATTCTTCATCTTCTATTGTAATAATATCATCAAGATTTTTCTGTAAATAAGGGAATAAATTCTTTCCGCCGGTTTTTACAGCTGTTCCATCTGCAATCGTCTGTGCTGATGGAAGTGTTACAATCTTTCCTGCTGCAATGGATGCCTTCATACATGCTGCTCCTGCAGGTTCTACCCCGATAATCTTGATATTCGGATTCAATAATTTTGCTAATGTACTAACTCCGGTAGCAAGTCCGCCACCACCAATCGGAACTAAAATATAATCAACAGTAGGAAGTTCTTTTATAATCTCCATTGCAATCGAACCTTGTCCGGTTGCAACATCTAAATCGTCAAATGGATGAATAAATGTATAACCTTTTTCTTCTGCCAGTTTTAAAGCATAGGCACATGCTTCATCATATACATCACCATGTAAAATCACTTCAGCACCATATGATTTGGTACGATTTACTTTCATTAATGGAGTAACTGTTGGCATTACAACTACAGCCGGAACACCATATTTCTTAGCTGCAAGTGCTACTCCCTGCGCATGATTTCCTGCTGATGCAGTGATTAACCCTTTCTTTCTTGCTTCTTCATCTAATGTACTAATCTTATAATATGCACCTCTTATTTTATAAGCACCTGTAAGTTGCATATTTTCAGGTTTTAAATATACCTTATTGCCACATTGCGAACTCAAGAAATCGCTAAAAATCAGATTTGTTGGCAAGGTCACTTCTTTCACTTTTTCTGCTGCTTCTTCGAATTTTTTTAATGTCAACATTTATTCTTCCTCCTCTTTCTCGTCTTTTTCATTTTTTTCAAATAAAGCTTCTACAAACTGACGGGAATCAAATTTTTGCAAATCATCTAATTGTTCACCGACACCAATATATTTTACAGGGATTCCAAGTTCTGATTGAATTGCAACCGCTATTCCACCCTTTGCAGTTCCGTCCATCTTTGTCAAAATAACACCTGTGATATCTGTACATTCCATAAATGTCTTCGCCTGGACTAATGCATTCTGTCCTGTTGTTGCATCTAAAACAATCAGATTTTCCCTATAAACACCGTTATACTCTTTTTCAATTATTCTGTCAATCTTTTTTAGTTCGGCTAAAAGATTTTTCTTATTATGAAGTCTCCCTGCTGTATCACATAACAAAATATCAGCATTTCGAGATTTGCTTGCTGCAATCGCATCAAATAAAACAGCGCCCGGGTCTGCTCCTTCTTCTCCTGATATAATATCAACACCCGCTCTGTTTGCCCACTCTTTTAATTGTTCAGCAGCGGCAGCACGAAAAGTATCTGCTGCAGCTAATACAACCTTTTTCCCCTGTTGTTTAAACTGACCTGCTAATTTTCCTACTGACGTTGTCTTTCCTACACCATTAACACCAATAATTAATAATACTGATTTTTGATTTTCGAAGTCATAGGCATTTTCTCCTAAATCCATCTGTCTGGTAATACTTTCTATTAAAAGTTCTTTACAGTCTTCTGGTACTTTTACATGCTGTTCTTTTACCTGATGTTTCAAGTCTTCCATAATTTTCATTGTTGTGGAAACACCTAAATCACCCATAATCAAAATTTCTTCAAGTTCCTCATAAAAATCATCATCAATTTTGGAAAACCCACTGAAAATATTATCAATTCCAGCTACAATATTGTCTCTTGTTTTTGTAAGTCCTGAAACTAATTTTTTAAAAAAACCTTTCTTTTCTCCCATAAATCCTCTCTTTTCTATTCTGCTTTATCTTCTTTTTCTAGTTGCTCTTCTATTAAATTAACGGAAACCAGAGTTGAAATACCCTTTTCCTGCATGGTAATACCATATAAACGATCCGCTGCATTCATCGTTCCACGACGATGTGTAATCACAATAAACTGTGTATTCTCAGTTAATTTATGAAGATACTCCGCAAAACGGACAACATTCGAATCATCTAAGGCAGCCTCAATTTCATCTAAAAGGCAAAATGGAGACGGTTTCAGATTCTGAATTGCAAACAATAAAGAAATTGCAGTTAATGCCTTTTCTCCTCCTGACATTTGCATCATGTTCTGTAATTTTTTTCCCGGCGGCTGCGAAATAATTCTTATTCCCGCTTCTAATACGTCAGAATTTTCTTCTAATTCTATTTCGCCTTTTCCTCCACCAAATAATTCTTTGAATACTTTATCAAACTCCATTTGTATTTCAGAAAATTTTTCATTGAATTGTTTTCGCATTCCACGATCTAATTCATCTACAATATTCAGTAAATTATTTTTTGCCTCTGTCAGATCATTGTGCTGATTTTTTAAGAATTCATAACGTTCTCCAACGCTTTTATATTCTTCGATTGCATTTACATTTACATCTCCTAATGTCCGGATTTTTGATTTTAATCCACTTACCAGTTTTTTTCTGTCTGACAGGGATAGTGCATCTTTTGTTTCAAGTTCTTTTGCTGTACTATATGTAAGTTCATATTCATTCCACATATAATTAACATGATTTTCTTTTGCTTCTTCTAACTTTTCTTTGGTAGAATTCAAACGGAATGATTCGCGGTCGAGCTGACTGATTTTTTCTGATATGGTTTCTCTTTTTCCAAAAAATTCTTTGTGCTCCTGTACCTGTTCTTCCCTCTTTGTATTCATTGAATCTAACTTTTGCTGAACCTGTCTTTCCTGATTTTTTGTAACTAAAATCTGTTTTTTGATATTTGCAATTGCCTGTTGCCGACTGTCAATGGTATCTGAGGATTCTTTTTTTGATTCCAGTATCCCATCTTTTTCTTCTATAAGATGTTCTAATTCCACCTGTATTCTTTGTATATTCTCGATTGTAAAATTATGCTTATTTTTCCAATTTGAAATAGAAAGCCTTTTTTCCTCAGACATCTTGCTTTTTTCTTCTAAATCCTGCTGCATGGATTCAATCTGCGCAGACACTTTTCGAATCAGAGTTTCCAATTCCAGATTACGATTTTCTTTTGACTGAAGATTTAAATCAAGTTCTTTTTGATTTTCACTCAGATGATTCATCTGCTGTTTGATTTGATTTGTCTCGAACTGAAAATTATTAAAATTCTTTTCTAATTCTTCTTTCCTGCTTCCAGCCTGTTTTAAATTCATTCGAACCGTATTCTGTAATAAATATTGTTGCTGCAGTACATCTTTTATTTTTTCAAGTTCTTCTGTCAATGTCTGAATCTGGGTTTTATTGATACGAACCTGTCTGGTATAGGAATCTCTCTGTTTTACAATATTTTCAAGATTTTTTTCTAAATCTTCAATCTCTCGTCTTCTACCTAACAGATTTGAGTTATTTCGAAATGTACCACCACTCATAGATCCACCAGGATTTAACTGTTCTCCTTCTAATGTTACCATTCTTAATGTGTAACGATATTTTCTTGCTAAAACAATCGCCTGATCAATTTTATCAACCACAACTGTTCTTCCTAACAAATATTTTGCAATTCCAGAATATTCCTCTTTTATCCGAACTAAATCACACGCTAAACCTATGACACCATTTTCCTTCAAAACAGCTTCATTGGTAAATCCTGTTTTCTGACTCATAGAAGAAAGTGGAAGAAAAGTGGCACGTCCAAATTTATTTTTCTTTAAAAATTCAATTAATTCCTTTGCCGTTGTCTCTGTATCTGTCACAATATTCTGAATACTTCCACCTAATGCTGTTTCAATCGCAACTTCATATTTTTTATCTACCTTAATAATATCCGCTACAACACCAACGATTCCTTTCTTAGAATCTTTCAGTTCCATAATTTTTCTGATACTGTTTCCATACCCTTCATATCTCTCTGTTAGATTGCTCAAAGATTCTAATCTGGAATGGTTTTTATGATAAGCAATCTGACTTTCCTGCAGCTGTTGTGTTACAGTTACCGTTTCTTTATTTAAATTTGTAATCTGTAAAGTAATTTTATTCTGATTTTCTAGACTTACAGATAACTCTTTCTGAATCTGTTCTTGTTCTTTTTCTAAATCATTTATGATTTTATTTTGTTCTTCTTTATCATCATGATACTTTTTTATCTGATGTTCTAAATTATCTTTTCTTAAATGAATCTGCTCAATCATGGTATCATAACGTTCCATTTTAGATTGTACAAGGGCTTTTTCATTTAAAAGTGCAATCATTTCTGCCTTATAATTTTCCACCTGTTCTGTGAGCTGATGAATCTCATCATTTATTTGTGCTAATTTAGAATCTGCATCTCCCTGTAAATGTGTTGTCTTTTGGATAGATTCTTCTAATGCACTTTTTTCTGATTTCAAATTTTCTAATTGCTGTTTATGCTTCTGAATCTCTTTTTCAACATCATCTAACCGGTTATTTAAATATTCATCATTACTCTTTGCAGAATTCACTTGCTCTTCAAGCACCTGAATCTGTGCTGTTAATCTTTGTTCATCTAAATGAATCTGGGAAATTTCATTTTTCGTATCTTCAATCTCTGTATTCAGACTTTCTATAAAGGCATCTAACTTTTCATATTCTGTTTTTGTATTTTCGAATTCTTTTGTTGTATCTGTTAAATCAGCAGTCACAATCTGAATTCTTTCCTCTGTTTCTTTTAATTTAGACCTGATATTATCCATCTGTACCAGAAACAGATTTACATCTGCAGATTTTAATTCATCTCTTAATTTTAAATATTCCTTTGCCTTTTCAGACTGTTTTTCTAATGGTCCGACCTGTTTTTCTAGTTCGCTTAAAATATCTTCTACACGAACTAAATTCTGATTCTCATCATCTAATTTCTTTAAAGCCTCTTTCTTTCTTCTTTTAAACTTCACAATTCCGGCTGCTTCATCAAAAAGTTCTCTTCGTTCCTCTGGTTTACCACTTAAAATTTTATCAATCTGACCTTGTCCAATTAAAGAATATCCATCTTTTCCTATTCCTGTATCATAAAATAATTCATTAATATCTTTTAACCGGCAGGCAGAACCATTAATCATATATTCACTTTCACCAGACCGGAACAACCTTCTTGACACTGTCACTTCTTCAAAATCTACCGGCAGAACATGATCCGAATTATCTAGTGTAATTGCAACAAACGCAAATCCAAGTGGTTTTCTGTTTTCTGTTCCCGCAAAAATAACATCTTCCATTTTTGCGCCACGTAACTGTTTGATTTTTTGTTCTCCAAGAACCCAGCGGACTGCATCGGATACATTACTTTTCCCGGAACCATTCGGACCGACAATTCCTGTAATACCATTATGAAATTCGAATCTCAGTTTATTGGCAAAAGACTTAAATCCCTGTATTTCCAGACATTTTAAATACATGCTCTACCTCATTCTTTTTTCATTTTTTTAACTGCTTCATAAGCTGCCTGTTGCTGGGCATCCTTTTTAGTATGAGAAATCCCATGTCCAACAACTTTTTCTCCAACCATAGCCACAACTTCAAACATCTTATTATGATCTGGTCCTTCTTCTTTTACTAACTCGTAATGTAACTGTTCTTCCGGATAATATTTTTGCACAATCTCCTGTAAATTAGTTTTACAGTCACTAAACAATTTTTTATGTTCAATATCATTTAAAACAAACCGAATTACAAATTCATTTGCCTTATCAAATCCACCATCTAAATAAATCGCACCGATTAAGGATTCAAATGCATCAGAGGTAACAGATGGTCTTTGTCTTCCACCTGTTAATTCCTCACCTTTTCCTAACAAAATAAAAGAACCTAATTCTATCTCTTTTGCACACATCGCTAAGGCCTGCTCACATACAAGGCTTGCTCTTAATTTTGTCAATTTTCCTTCCGGCATATCTTTATAATGATGGAATAAAAATGTACTACTTGTTAATTCTAAAACAGCATCTCCAAGAAATTCTATTCTTTCATTATCTTTTATCACATTTCCCTTATTCTTACTCTCATTTGCATATGAACTATGAGTCAATGCCACTGTCAGAAAATGTTTATTTTTAAAAGTATAACCTATAATTTGTTCTAGTTCTGTTTGATCTCGCATAATCCGCTCCTAATCTTTTCATTAATCTTTTCCTCTTTAAAGGTCACACATTGCAAAATTGCTGTTTTTATATCAGCTGCTTTTGAATTTCCATGTGTTTTTACAACCAGACCATTCAGTCCTAAAAGAGGAGCTCCACCATACTTTCCGGCATCAAATGCCTTTAAAGTCTCTTTTAAAGCTGGTTTGATTAATAATGCACCTATTTTAGTTCTAATCGAACTCATAAGACCTTTTTTCACCTGGCCTAATAATGTAGAACCTACCCCTTCATATAATTTCAAAATAACATTTCCCACAAAAGCTTCTGCTACAATCACATCTGCATATCCTGCCGGGATTTCTCTTGCTTCTATACTTCCTATAAAATTAATATCCTTGCATTCTTTTAACAGAGGCATTGTTTCCTTTACCAATGCATTTCCTTTTTCCTCTTCCAAGCCAATATTTACAAGAGCAACTGTTGGATTCTTACGTCCAATTACATGCTCCATATAAATGGAACCCATTCTTGCAAATTGTACTAATTGAGATGGTCGTGCATCAACATTCGCTCCACAATCTACTAATAAAGAGCCATCCTTTGTCGTTGGAATTACTGAAGCAAGTGGCGAACGCTCTACTCCTTTAATTCTTCCAACAATAATCTGTCCGCCTGCTAATAAAGCTCCAGAACTTCCTGCGGAAACCATAGCATCTGCATCCCCTTTTTTTACCGCATACATACATCCCACCATAGAAGAATCTTTCTTATTTTTAATCGCATTTACCGGAGGTTCCCCAGTCTCAATTACCTGAGGCATATGAACAATCTTAATTCTCTCCTGATCATATGAATAATTTGCTAATTCTTTTTTTATCTGCTCTTCTATTCCAAACAACTGAATCTGAATATGCTCTTGTTCCTTTAAAGCTTCAACTGCTCCCTTTACCACTTCTTTGGGTGCATAATCCCCACCCATCGCATCTACAGCAATTCTTGTTATTTCCTGCATCTTATCCTCCTTTTGCATCCTCTAAAATAAGTCTATTACTAATAAATATACTAAATTTTTTATTATAAATCAACAAAAAAAAAGACTTTTGGAAAAACCAAAAGCCTTTTTTTATATATTAGTCTACACTGATAATCTCTTTTTTATTGTAAGAGCCACAAGCCTTACATACTCTGTGTGGCATCATTAAAGCACCGCACTTGCTGCACTTTACTAATGCTGGAGCACTCATCTTCCAGTTAGCTCTACGCTTATCTCTTCTAGCCTTTGAAGATTTATTCTTTGGACAAATAGACATGGTATTACACCTCCTTAAACTGATTAAATACTTCTAGAACTTTCGCCATCCTAGGGTCTAATTCTTTCGTGTTGCAATCACATGATTCCTTATTGAGATTGGCACCACATCTATTACAAATTCCTTTGCAGTCTTCTTTGCAAAGAACCTTCATAGGCAAATTAACCAATATCTCATTATAAACGAATTCTTCTGTGTCGAACATACTGTCTTCAGAAACATACTTTGACATCTCATCCATTGTATCCCGATCTGCCTGACCGCTCATGTCAATCTCCTTGCAAACATCAATCGAAAAATCAACCAAGACCGGTTCTAAACAACGATCACATGGAATGGATAATGTTGCCTTAATTATTCCAGTTAAAAGTGCTTTTCGCTTTCCGGAATTCACGAAGGTCAAATCAGCTTCCTTAGGGCCTACATACTTATACGTAGCACTTGCTGTATGAAATGAGTCTGCCTCAATCTCAGCGGATGCTGTTAACGTCTTATCTTTTACAGACATTACTTCTGATAAGTCAATGAACATAAATATCTCCTCTTCTAAAGACATCATTAAATATTATAGCGGTTGATATTATATTTGTCAATATAAAATTTGTCCCGCAGTCTTTTATTTTCTTAAAATATGGTATCATATTTCATTTCTTAATGTGACTATTTAATCAATGCTAATGTTTCTCTTGCAATTGCAAGTTCTTCATTTGTAGGAATTGAACATACTTTTACCTTTGAATCTGGAGTAGAAATCACTGCATATTGTGGTGCTTCTGCCTTGTTAGCTTCCGGATCAATTGTAACTCCAAGATATCCAAGATATTCACAAATTCTTGCTCTCTGAGCTCCATCATTTTCTCCTACACCGGCTGTAAATGTAATGGCATCTACACCATTCATTGCTGCTGTATATGCTCCAATATATTTTGCAACGCGGTACTGATATACTCTGTTTGCTGCTGTTGCTCTTGGATGACCTGCATATTCTGCTTTATCAATATCGCGGAAATCACTTGACAGTCCTGAAATACCAAGTACTCCGGATTCTTTATTAAGCATTGTTATAATTTCATCTACTGTTTTTCCTTCTTTATGAGAAATGTATTGAACAACTGCAGGATCAATATCACCACTTCGTGTTCCCATAACCAGTCCCTCTAATGGTGTAAGTCCCATAGAAGAATCTACACACTTTCCTCCAATCGATGCAGAAACAGAAGCTCCATTTCCAAGATGACATACAATAACTTTTGCTTTTTGTGGATCTAATCCTAAAAATTTAATTGTTTCACCTGATACATATTTATGACTTGTTCCATGGAATCCATATCTACGGATACTGTAATCTTCATAGTAACGATATGGAATTGCATATAAATATGCTTTTTCTGGCATTCCCATTCCAAAAGCGGTATCAAATACTGCAATCTGTGGAGTTCCAGGCATAGCAGCTTCACATGCTTCAATTCCCATTAAGTTAACCGGATTATGGAGTGGTCCTAAATCAAAACATTCCTTGATTACAGCCTTAACATCATCATTAATAATAATAGAATCACTGTATTTTGTACCACCATGTAAGACTCTGTGTCCAACTGCTGAAATCTCGTTTGTATCCTTAATTACACCATGCTCTTCATCTCCTAATGCTCTAAGCATAAGTCTGATTGCTTCATGATGATTCTTCATTGGTTCTTCAACAATATATTTCTCTTTTCCTGTTGGTTTGTGAATCAGCTGTGATCCTTCAATACCAATTCTTTCGCACATACCTTTTGCTAATACACTCTCGTCATCCATATCGATTAACTGATATTTTAACGACGAACTTCCGCAGTTAATTACTAAAATCTTCATAACTGTTGTCTCCTTCTTTTTATTATATTTTAATGATGCAGTGTCTATCTTCTATAAATGCTGTGCCTGTACAGCTGTAATTGCTACAACACCTACGATATCATCTGCTGAACATCCTCTTGAAAGATCATTGACCGGAGCTGCAATTCCCTGGCAAAGTGGTCCATATGCTTCAGCCTTTGCTAATCTTTGTACTAATTTGTATCCAATATTTCCAGCATCTAAATCTGGGAAAATCAAAACATTTGCATGTCCTGCAACCGGACTTCCCGGAGCTTTGAACTCTCCAACAGAAGGAATAATTGCAGCATCTGACTGCAATTCTCCATCTAACATCAATGATGGTTCCCATTCATGTGCAATCTTTGTTGCCTCTACAACTTTGTCAATATCTGCATGCTTTGCACTTCCTTTTGTAGAATGAGAAAGCATTGCCACCTTTGGCTCTTTTCCAACTAATAATCTGAAACTGTCTGCTGAAGAAAGAGCAATTGCTGCAAGTTCTTCTGGATTTGGATTCTGATTTAATCCACAATCTCCAAATACAAATGTTCCATTTTCTCCATATTCACAATTTGGAACATCCATAACAAAAAATGCAGAAACAAGCTTTGTGCCAGGGGCTGTCTTGATAATCTGCAAAGATGGTTTTAATGTATTCGCTGTTGAATGACAAGCTCCTGAAACAACTCCATCTGCATCTCCTAATTTTACCATCATACATGCAAAATACATGTATTCATTCAGTAATAATTCCTTTGCCTTCTCTTCTGTCATTCCTTTTGCCTTACGCAGCTCTACTAATTTTTCAATATATGTTGCTGTTTTCTCTGATGTAGCCGGGTCAATAAAAGTGGCCTTTGAAATATCTAATCCCTTACTGTTTTCCTCTATCTCTTCTTTGTTTCCTATAATGATTAGATTTGCAATATCTTCTGCTAAAATCTTTGCAGCTGCTTCAAATGTTCTTCTGTCCATTGATTCTGGTAATACAATGGTCTTCTTATCTGCTTTTGCCTTTGCCTTAATTGCGTCAATAAATGCCATAACCTTTGGCTCCTTTCCAATTTCTTCTTTCGTGTGATATGTAACTACTTACCACAATTAGTTATATTATAGAACAACATGTTTTTGTATACAAGTCAATTTTCATTTTTTTAGCAAAAAATTGAATTTCTTCTCTTTCTCTTTTCGGGTCTGTTTTTTTTTTTAGAATCTGTTACAATAAAAAGGAATATATTATTTTTCTCCGGGAGGTTATTTTTTGAGTAAACATGCAAAAACAGTTGGAATTATCGCAGAATTCAATCCGTTTCATAACGGACATCAATATATCATGGAACAGGCCAGACATCGTACCGGAGCTGAGCATGTCATAATTATTATGAGTGGAAATTATGTACAAAGAGGAACGCCTGCAATTTTAGACAAGTTTCTCCGTACCAGAATGGCACTTTTAGATGGAGCTGACTGTGTCATTGAACTTCCCCTTTGTTATGCAACAGCGAGTGCAAATCACTTTGCTATGGGTGCTGTTGCACTTTTGTCTTCCTTAAACTGTGTAGACTATCTTTGTTTCGGCAGTGAAAGCGGAGATTTAAATTCTCTAAATCAAATAGCTGATTTTTTTACAGATGAATCAGAATCCTATCAGACACAATTAAAACATTTTCTAAAACTTGGTCTTTCCTTTCCTGCTGCCCGTCAGAAAGCAGTGTCTTCCTGTTTTTCAGGTGAACCTGAGTTTTTTCATTTATTAGGTAACCCAAATGATGTTTTAGCACTTGAATATCTTACTGCATTAAAAAAATTACACAGTAAGATTCAGCCCATTGCTATTCCTCGCATTGGCAGTTTGTATCATGACACACAAATCACACCAATGGCTTCTGCAACAGCAATCCGGCAATCCTTATTGCATTGTGATTCGCTCCATTCATACGAAAACCTGGCAAATAGTATTCCATCTGCCAGCAGAGAGATTTTAAAAGACGTTCTTTTTTCAAATCAGTTTTTAACAATCGATGATTTTTCTTCTTTATTTCTTCCATTGTTATTCAAAAAAGAAGATCTTTCAAAATACTATGATCTTTCAACTGACTTAGCACATCGTATTGAGAAACTTTCTAATAATTTTATTTCTCTTAGTCAGTTTACTTCTATGCTAAAAAGAAAAAATTTTACGTATTCTTCCATTCAGCGTTCTCTTCTACACTGCATATTAGAATTAACGCAAAAAGAGCATGATAACTTTTTTTCAAATGGAATCAATTATTACATCCGGGTATTGGGATTTCGAAAAGAAAAATCCTTTCTGATAAAAGATTTGAAAAAAAATGCTTCACTTCCTGTCATCACAAGACTGTCAGAATATGAAAATTTCTTTTCTCCAAATCACTTACAGCAGCCTGATGCCACAAGTTATAATTCTCTTGGATTTCAGATGCTTCAAAAAGAGCGCTATGCAGACAAGTTATACCGCAATGTTTTAATGTTAAAAAAACAAGCCTACGTAAAAACCGATTCGGAACAGGGTGTAATAATTCTTTAATTTTAATAGAACTCCCCCTTTTTGCATATAATAGAAAGGTAGAATGCAGAAATACAACTTCTTCTGTATTCTCATATTCCTATTATTATGCAACAAGGAGGAGTTTATGTTTTTTTATATCATCATTATTTTTTTCTTTATGATCAGCCTTCTTATGATTTTTCTTGCAATTGCAAATACGCGATTTCAAAAAGATCTCGAAGACTCAGAACAAGAACAGTTTCTATCTGATTATCTGCTATCTCATCAGAAATAAACAGACTTTCTTATACCATCTTAAAATCGACCTCTTCATTCTTCAAAAGTGCTTCTGGATTTTGTACCAGCATTTTATACATGTAATCTTCACTGCAAATACTGTCAATCCAGTCTAATGGTTTATAAATTTTAGCTGTCGTTCCAACAACAAATTTAGAATCTGATTCTATAAAGCTGACTAATTCATGTTCAAACACATTTTCCATATGCTTTTTATAATACGAAGCCTTTGGTCCTATATAAGAAGATAAATCCGTCATAAAATATGCACCTGAATTAATCAGATCTTCACATTCTTCAATTTCATCGATGTCTTTCAATGTTTCCACATGTGCAATAATCGGTCGAATGCCCAAATCAACTAAATGAACAATACATTTTTCAATATCAATCAGATTCGTCTTTTCTGGAAAATCAACCAACAAGTATCTGCTGTTTGCTAATGTTGAAACCTTTCCTGCACGTACTGCCTTATATAACATTTTATTATAACAAGCCCTGTGTCCCCAGTAAAATTCAATATCTCCGTAATCATCTGCTGAATTTTCTATTACTTCATTCACAATTTCTTCTATCTCAGCTTTTTCTAAATTATCTTTTCCTGGTATGAATAATGGTGTCAGAATAATATTTTTAATCTCGGCTTCATCCATTCCATCTATGACATCCATTGCATCCTCTATATTCTTGCTTCCTTTTGGAACTTCTGGCAAAACACGCATTGTAAAATCATATGATAATTTGTCAATTGCTAATTCTTTCGTATTACCCGGAATTACAACTGCACTTTCCCTTTTCTTTTTTGGTGCATCTTCATATTCTGAATCATCTTCATCTAATAAATCTTCTGTTGTCGGTGCGGATGAATCAAAATCGTCCTCATCTTCATTATCATAATCTGTCATTCTTGTTCTTTGTGTTCTATTATTGGTTGATTTTTTTGCATAGGCATTTCTTTTTGAAACATTTCTTTTTTTGTTTCTTGTTGTAGCCTTGATAATTGCAAAGCAAATCGGAATTAATGCTGCAATACAACACATTGCGATAATTGGAGTCCATGGAACAGAAGAATTAATGTCCTCTTTCTTTGCCTCTGTTGTCTCATCCCGAGTGGTATCTTCTGTCTCATCTGTTGCAGTTTCTTCTGTCGTAATTTCTGTCTGATCTTCTTGTGCATGATTCTGCTGGTATTTCGTTGTCCACTCTTTATATTCTGTAGTCTCATCCTCTTGATCTCTTGTCTGTTCCTGTGTTACTTTCTGTGTTGTCTGTCTCTGCGTTGTAGTCTGTGTCTGTCTTTGCGTTGTCTGTCTCTGTGTTACTGCCTGTGTCTGCCTCTGTGTGGCAGCCTGCGTCTGTCTTTGTGTAGCAGCCTGTGTCTGTCTCTGCGTGGCTGCCTGCGTTGGTGCTGCGGTATGCTGTTCTGTAATAGGTTGTTCTGTTGCTGGAATATTTTCATTTACATCCGTAACATCTTCTAACGCATACGCGTGATAATCCATATTCAAAAAACAAAAAGTAATCGCTATGATAAAAAATATTTTTTTTACTTTCATGCTTTCCTCCTTTTTCATTCTTTTGTCGAAAGATTTTTTATCTTATCAATTATAACAAATTTGCTTAAAAGAATCTAGCAAAAATCAATATTTAACTAATTGTAATATTTAGCCATCTCTCTTTCTATTCCACATTCTTCGCAATTTGAAAAAGAGAAATATAATCACCACTCCAGTCACGTATCCCATAATATTTCTGATTACATCATCCTGGTTAAAATGTCTTCCCTCAATTGGAATTTTATGTGCTTCATCAAAATAAGCAAACACGAAGCCAATGACAACCAGGAAACAAACATATACTTTTTTCTTAGCTTTTTTCAAGAAAAACAGGGACATGCTAAGAATCATTCCAAGTCCAAAAAATAAAAAAACATGTGCCACTTTTCTTATTTTCATATGAATGGTATAAACATCATTTTTAAGATGTAATCCATCTTTTAAAAGTTGTGCCATTTTAATCCCTGTCTTTTCTGTCTCTGTTCCATTCTGACTTGATAAAAATAAAATAATTCCTGACCAAAGCAAAATAACAATGACCATTAGTAATATTTTAAATATTTTTTTCTTTTTCATATAACACCTAATTGAAAAAGACTCCTAACAATTATGCCAGGAGTCTTTTCCTTTTTGAACTAAAATTTGAAAGTATCCTTAAGTCCAAGCCACTTCTGATCTTTCTCTGAAAGATTTAATTTTGTACCATCTTCTAAAGAATACCCTTCTGCACTTGCCGTTCCCTGATAGTTTCCAACTAATTGTGGCCATTCAATTCCAATCTCAGGATCGTTCCATGCAAGTCCACCTTCATCTCCCGGATGATAAAAATCTGTACATTTATAACAAAATTCTGCTTCATCTGATAACACTAAAAATCCATGTGCAAATCCTTCTGGAATATAAAACTGCTTCTTATTTTCTGCAGACAGTTCTACTCCAAACCACTTTCCATATGTTTTTGAATCAGAACGTAAATCAACTGCAACATCAAAAACAGTTCCTCTGATTACACGAACCAGCTTTCCCTGTGGAAATTGTTTCTGAAAATGTAATCCTCTCAAAACTCCCTTTGTTGACATAGACTGATTATCCTGTACAAACTCCATATCTAATCCGGCTTCTTTCATGTCGTTTTGATTATATGTCTCTACAAAATATCCTCTTTCATCTCCAAATACAGTTGGTTCAATTACATACAATCCTTCAATTGGTCCCTTTGTTACTTTAATTTTACCCATTTCATTCTCCAATCTGAAAGTATATCCTGTCCTAGTCGTATATGCCTTCTTTATTCTTTATTTATTTTCTTTCAATTCTGTTAAATAACGACTCAATGCATCCTGCCATTTTGGAAGTCGCTGAAATCCATTTTCTTCTAACTTATCTTTTGTCATTCTGCTATTGTGTGGTCTTTTCGCCTTAGATGGATATTCTTCACTGCCAACTGGTGAAACTTCGACCTTCATACCAGCCTGCTTAAAGATTTCTTTTGCAAACTCATACCAGGAACAAAATCCCTCATTTGTTGCATGGTAAATGCCATATCGGTCTGTTTCCATCATATCTACTAATAATCTTGACAAATCATATGTATATGTTGGAGAGCCTACCTGATCTGCCACAACCGTCAGTTTATCATGTGTTTCACCTAGCTTTAGCATCGTTTTTATAAAGTTTTTTCCATTGATTCCAAATACCCAGGCAATTCGAACAATAAAATATTTCTCTAAAAGTTCTTCTATTGCCTCTTCTCCTTCGCATTTGGTCTGACCATAGACATTCAACGGATTACGTTTATCATCTGGTTCCCATGGACGTTCTCCTTCTCCATCAAATACGTAATCTGTGCTAATATACATCATTTTCAGGTCTAACTCTTTACAAACTTCTGCTATATTTCGTGTTCCATAAGCATTTACTTTTCGGCAGATTTCCTGATTATCTTCTGCAGCATCCACAGCTGTATATGCTGCACAGTGAATTACTCCGTCTACATCTGCTTCTTTGATCACACGACTTACCTGTTTGGGATCTGTAATATCCATTTCCTCAACATCGACACCAATGCCCTCATGTCCTCTTTTTTTCAGCTCATTCATGACATCATGCCCTAGTTGTCCCTTTACACCTGTCACTAAAACTTTCATGATTCCTAGAAATTCCTTTCTTACTAGTCTATCTTATCGATGTATTTACCATCTAATACATCTTTCAAGTACTGACCATATTGATTTTTTTTCAAAAGTTCATATGTTTTTAGAACTTCTTCTTTACTAATCCAGCCTTTTAAATATGCAATTTCTTCTAAGCAGGCAACTTTTCTGTGCTGATGTTGTTCAATTGTTTTCACAAAATTAGTAGCATCTACAAGCGATTCGTGTGTTCCGGTATCTAACCATGAAAATCCCTGTCCAAGCAACTCAACATTTAGGTTTCCCTTTTCAAGGTAAATACGATTTAAATCTGTAATTTCAAGTTCACCTCTTGCTGATGGTTTCAAACTCTTTGCATATTCTACCACATGCTTATCATAAAAATATAATCCCGTTACACAGTAATTACTCTTTGGTTTTTCCGGTTTTTCTTCTATTGAGACAGCTTTTCCATTCTGATTAAACTCTACAATACCAAAACGTTCCGGATCATCTACATAATACCCGAATACTGTAGCACCTTCTGTTTTTTCAGCTGCTCTTTTTAACCGTTTATTTAATCCATGTCCAAAGAAGATATTATCACCTAAAATCATTGCAACACTGTCATTACCAATAAATTCTTCACCGATAATAAAAGCCTGTGCCAGTCCATCCGGACTCGGTTGTACTGCATAAGACAATTCTATTCCAAACTGATGACCGTCTCCTAATAATTCCTTGAATCTAGGAGTATCCGTCGGTGTTGATATGATTAAAATATCTCTGATTCCGGCATTCATTAATACCGAAAGTGGATAATAAATCATAGGCTTATCATATACCGGAAGTAACTGCTTACTTGTTACCATTGTTAAGGGATATAAACGTGTTCCCGATCCTCCTGCTAATACAATTCCTTTCATAGTTCCTCCTATCTTTATCCTTGATTCTATTTATTTCCGTACATTTTTTCATAATAATTCTGGTAGTCACCATTAATGATATTTTCCCACCATCCTTTATTATCTAAATACCACTGAATCGTCTTTAAGATTCCGTCTTCAAATTTTGTTTCTGGAAGCCATCCTAATTCATTATGAATCTTCGTTGGGTCAATTGCATAACGCATATCATGTCCGGCACGATCTTTTACATAAGTAATCAAGCTTTCTGGCTTGTGCAATGTCTCACATATAATTTTTACAATATCGATATTACGTTTCTCATTATGTCCACCAATATTATAAACTTCACCAACTTTTCCTTTACGGATAATCAAGTCAATTGCCTTGCAATGATCTTCTACATATAACCAGTCTCTTACATTTAATCCCTGTCCATAAACTGGAAGTGGCTTGTCGTGCAAAGCATTAATAATCATTAATGGAATTAATTTTTCCGGGAAATGATATGGGCCATAATTGTTTGAGCATCTTGAAATAGTAACTGGCAACTGATATGTTCTATGATATGCTAAAACTAACAAATCTGCACTAGCCTTTGATGCTGAATAAGGACTTGATGTATGAATTGGAGTTTCTTCTGTAAAGAATAAATCCGGTCTGTCTAAAGGTAAATCACCATACACCTCATCTGTTGATACCTGATGATATCTGGTTACACCATATTTTCTGACTGCATCCATTAAAACTTGTGTTCCTATAATATTTGTATTCAAAAATACACCAGGATTTTCTATTGAACGGTCAACGTGACTCTCTGCTGCAAAATTTACAACAATATCTGGCTTTTCCTTTGAAAAAATCTGGTCAATTCCATCTCTGTCCGTAATATCTGTCTTATAA
Organism: uncultured Lachnospiraceae bacterium; assembly: GCA_934339365.1. GTDB lineage: Bacteria > Bacillota > Clostridia > Lachnospirales > Lachnospiraceae > UBA3212. The sequence continues at coordinate 306,649 of CAKRHW010000002.1, forward strand.
AATGTAAAATTAGGCAAATCCATGACAGGAGCTAATGTTTCCATATTTCCTGCATAAGTCAGACAATCTACACATATAATCTGATCCTCTGGATATTTCTTTGTCATATAATGAACAAAGTTTCCACCTATAAATCCTGCACCACCTGTTACTAAAATTTTCATATTTCTTCTCCTTTATTTGATTATTCCTTTATTTTGCTATTTTATCTTTACTTAAGCTAGTATATATGGTGACGTAACGTCACTGTCAATACCTGTCTGTCATTTTTTACAAATAAATACACCCGCATCTTTTGTGATATGAATTGCCCCTTGTTCCTTTATCTTATTTTCAACAAACTTTTTAAAATCTAGTTGTTTTTTTCGTAATCGTTCATTTTGATTTCCATGACAGGATAAAATATAATCCACGAGTGGTTTGGCATCATTTACAACTAATTCATCTACATATGGAACAAATTTTACCTGTCGAAATTGTTTATGCAACAATTCTTCTCCATTTTCTAATCCAAATAATTCATATAATGGACATTCTGATAATGTAATCTCCGAGTCAAATTCCCTTACTAAATCCGTAATTTCATGCATATGTTTTTTTCCATACGTACTGCAGTAAAATATTCCATTTTTTCGCAAAACACGATAGATTTCTGATATCGCTTTCTCTACTGATTTTGCATAAAATAAAACATGATTTGCTATAATAAGATCTAATGTTTCTTTTGGAAATAACAATGCCTGAATATCCATACAGGTAAATTTAATTGCTATTGACTGTAATTGTGCATTCTTCTTTAAATTCTTTTTTGCGTCTGTAATCATGCCATTCGAAATATCTGACAGGCAAATATTTTTTCCTTCTAAATCATCCCTTTTCGCATTTGTCCATAAAAGTCCATTTCCACATCCAACTTCTAATATATCCTGCGCAACAGAAAAATCAATCAAATGATATAACCATGAAAACCATTTTTGAGGATTTGAAGAATACTGACTATGCAATGCAATTCGAACCTTTAAATTCATTTCATTCCGATATTGACTGCCTAATTGTTCTTCTAAATTGGTTAAATGAATTAAATTAATTATTTCATTCCACTTAAATTCTCCTTGTTTTTCAAGTAAATCAATAGTATCTTTCAAAGATTTTTCTAATAATTTTAAATGTTCAATACGTTTTTGAACTAAAGTTGCCTGCAAGTTTAAAGAATCCAATATATGTTCTACATCATCATTAATTGTCATGTTTGTAATTTCATCTAATGAAAAACCTAGATTTTTAAGGACAAGTATTTTTTGTAGTTTTGCAAAATCCTGATCCGTATAAAACCGATATCCTGCTTCATTCACATAGGTAGGTTTCAACAATCCCCGCTTATCGTAATAACGAATTGTTCGAATTGTCACCTTGGCCATTTCCGCAAATTGTCCTGTTGTATAATAATGACACATCTAATTTCTCTTTCTTTTTTTACTATATTTGTGACTTCTTCTGTGCTTTTAAATGAAGTTTTGCATAGCCCATTCTTTCTAATGTTTCATCAAGAAAATCAAATAACTTTTCCTGTGCTATCACAGAACATTCTCCCTTAGCAGCAGCTTCATAATCTTTGGGAATTTCATGAAATTCAAATATGATATCTCCATTCAGTTCGATTTTTAAATAATCGGAATTTGGTGTATACACTAATAAATCAATGACTAACAACGCTGTTTTGTCCTGCGGATCTTTTGGTGCCTGAATATTTGTCTTACACTCTATCTCTAATTGGAATTTATTCTGAACCATTCTTGAAAAATCAATATGAACCTTATTGATTCGCATATATTTCACCTTTGGATCTAATTCTGACATTCTATTTCCTCCTAATTTGTTCTTATTTTTAATCAACACTATATTACGTCAACTTTTCATTATCTAATAATCATGACCTGTATCAATCTGGTTTATCTGTTAACGCCATCTGTTCTAGAGATGTACTCTGTGTTTTCTTACAAAATATAATATATAATAATTACCTTTGAAAATCAATGCATTCATAAAAGACTAAAATGAAAAAGGGCTTCCTCTCACTACCAAATGGTAGTAAGTTTCCGCCCATGAAAAACGAAAGGATATCTATTCTGATCCTTCTCCTTTAATAACCTTAATGATTGTCAAAAATAAAATTTTAATATCTAAACTCAATTTCCAGTTTTCTAAATATTCATTATCTAAATTTACAATTTCTTCAAAATCTGTAATATTGCTTCTTCCACTTACCTGCCACAAACCGGTTATTCCAGGCTTGCTAGCTAAACGACTCTTATGACGCAAATCGTACTGTTCCACTTCATCAACTGTTGGTGGACGTGTTCCCACAAGACTCATATCTCCTTTTAAAACATTAAAAAATTGTGGAAATTCATCTATACTTGTCTTACGAATAAATTTACCAAACGGAAAAATACGAGGATCATTGTCCATCTTAAACATTAGTCCACTCATTTTATTTTGCTCCATGAGTTCCTTTTTTCGTTCTTCTGCATCTGTATACATACTTCGGAACTTATACATCTTAAACTTTCGTCCATTTCTTCCTACACGAACCTGCGAAAAGAATACCGGACCCGGACTCTGTATTTTTATAATCGGAGCTACAAATAAGAAAGCAATTCCACATAAAACACATCCTACTAAGCCACCTAAAATATCCAGACATCGTTTGATGAATAACTGCCGTTGTGTTGCCATCTTTATCGAATAAGTAAGCACTGTATATCCATAAAAGTCTTCTACTTTTGTTTCATGAACAGAATGAAATGGATTATGTACTAAATTATAATGTACCGTCAATCCTGCTGCTACTAGAACTTCCGAGGCACGTGCCAGCTCATTTCCATAATTCGATGAATCTTTCGTTTCATCTATAAAAACTTCATCTACAACATTTTCTAGTATAAATTCTCTTACACCATCTTCCCACGCAGCAACAACTGGCACACCTTCAATGTGTTGTCCAACCAGTTGATTATTGTCTAAAACCACACACCCAATAATTTTGCAATAATTGTAACTGTTTTTCACAAGATGCTTAATTACATATGGCATTCTTTCTTCTACTGCAATAATTAATATATTTCTCGCATTTTTCTGTGCTGCATCCGGATCATTTTCCACTAAAGATTTTTTTCTAACACATCTAGCTATGTATGTAAGCATCAAATTTGCAAACCATGTTGTAATCAGCACAGTTCTTGAAACATCTGCTGACTGTTTTGTAAGAAAAAGATAAACTAATGCAAATACAAATTCACCTGTTGTAAGCTTAACTGTATATTTTACTTCAATCAAATACCCTCTTTTTAAGATATCACTGTAATTGTCTGTAAAGAAAGAGATTACTCCTAAAAGAAGGCACATAACAATCGCTAATTGAAAATATATTTGATTACAATATACAATCCCTTTTTCTAATATTGCATAGGCTATTGTATATGAAAACTGCAGGCATAAAATATCAAGTAGAATAAAATCAAAATGCTTCCCCCAACTCGAATTCACTTTTTGATACATTTCATTTCCTCTCTCTACTTAGAAAATACAATTAAAACCTATTTTTTAGTATCATGGTGACCATATTCTCCATAATGACCATATCCATACTGACCATAATATCCACCATATTTACTCTTTGTTTCCATATCAATTTTATTTAATACAGCTCCAAGAATTTTTACTTTAGATTGTTCTAGTTGTTTTTTCACACGATCTACAATCTTATAACTTACATTTTCCGTTTCAATTACAATAATAGCGCCATCACATCTTTGAGCAATAACTGCCGCATCAATAACTGCTCCTAAAGGTGGGCAATCAATAAAAGTATACTCATATTCGTTTCTTGCTAATTTTAGTAACTCACCCATCATTTCTCCGCCTAAAAGTTCTGAAGGATTTGGAGCAATTGGTCCTGTAAATACAACATCCATTCCCTCAAAATTTGTCTCATATACAATTTCATCAATTTTACACTGACCTGATAAATATTCTGTTAATCCCTTTACCTGCTTATCTGCTTTATATCTATTTGCTAATACAGATTTTCTAATATCCGCATCAATCAATAAAACTTTCTTTCCTGCTCTGGCCATTGCCTGTGACAAACGAAAAACCAAAGTTGATTTTCCTTCATCTGGATACGAACTGGTAAAAGCAATTACTTTTTTGTCATCTCCACAAAACTGTATATTTGTTCTTAAAGCATTATATGCTTCATTTCCGCTATAATCTAACTCTGTTACCTCTTGAAATGTAATTTTATTCATAACAGTTCCTTTCTTCTCTCCTACTCTTTACTCTCATCACTATTTTTTGTGTTTTTTTCTTTTTGTTGAGTTATTTGACTTGCTCTGTTTATTTTCAATTGGAATACTTCCTAATGTTTCTAATCCTAAATATTTTTCAATATCATCTGGACTCTTAATATTGTCATCCATAACATGCATTAAAATAACAACACCACACGATAAAATAAATCCTAAAAGAGCCGCAATAATACAATTTTTCTTCATATTTGGACTAGACGGATATTCTGCAACAACTCCCTTTTCAGAAATAGACGGCTGATCTGTCTTCATAATCTCTGCCATTTGTTTCTGAGATACTACTGCAAAATCATCTGCAATTTTCTTTGCTAATTTTGGATCCTTATTAGAAACTGTAATATTAATAATATGAGAATCTGTTGGGTTTGTAATTACAACATTATTACATAACTGTTCATATGTCATATCTTCAAGTTTTAAATCTGCAATCACAGTTTCAACAACTGGTCTTGATTTAATTAAAACCATATAATCATTCGTAAGTTGCGATCCAATCTGTAAATCTGAAATCGAAGTAATACTGTTTGAAGAAACAATATAGAGTTGTGATGTAGACTTATAAATCGGAGTCACTGCAAATTTTGTATAAGCTCCTGCTATACCACCAAATATTAAAGTAACTAAAATAATAATCCACGCCTTATTTAATAAAGCAAACAAAATATCGCGTAAGTCGATTTCCACTTCCTCATTTTGAATATTCTGAATTTGATTTGTTTCCATTAATTAACTTTCTCCATTTCTAGGCTTACGCCTGTTTTTTTTCATTATCTAGTAGTTTTCTTTTATCTTCATCATTACTATATTTTTCAATAAACCCAACCATTTCTCTCGTATCCACTGCTCTTGATGTAACATTATGTGCATCTGTTCCTAAATAATCAACCAGTCCATCACGAATAAGCTGATGAGCTCTTTTTACAAATTGCTTATTGCCCGCTTTTTTTAGTGTACGTACATTAATTTGAAACTTTGCTCCCGCTTCTTTTAATTCGTTATATTTTTCTCTGCTATTAATATTTTCATAGCGTTCTACATGTGCAATAATTGGTGTATACATATTCGAAATAAGTTTTTTTACTGCTTCATAGATTGTCTTATAATCATCCTTTGGAGAAAACTCTACTAACACGACATTTCCTTTCATTTTAGTAAACTCTTCTGGCATTAGATGAATCTTGTGTTCTTCTAAATCCTGAATCACTGACGGAGAATATAATACTTCATTTCCCAGTCCGATTTTAACATTCAGATTCCTTTTTACTACTTCCTCACATAATTCTTTATGCACTTTTTCTAAGTGCTCTACAGATGGATTCTTTTCTCCCGGAGTATAATGTGGTGTTGCAACCATATAACGAATTCCTTGTCTGTAGGCTTCCTCTATCATTTGTATTGACATCTGCATATTCTTTGATCCGTCATCTACACCTGGAAGGATATGACTGTGAATGTCACATTTCATTGTTTTGCTTGTTTTCAACAGACTTTTATTTTTTATTTTTCTTGTAATTTGAAAAATAAAAATGCCTGCCACTATAAGAATTGCAACGACACTTACAGCGAACCATATATACTTTCTATTCTTATCAGCATGTTCTTCTTTCTTATTTCTAGAAGAATCTGCTGGAGTTTTCAATGTTATATCTTCTTCATCTAAATCTTCATGTTGTGTTATTTCATTTTTTTCTGTTTGATTTGAATTCGTTTTTTCTTGATTATTTTGATCCTTTATTAAATCATTCATACTTATTTCATTATCTGATGACTTATTGGTATCTTTATTTTGTTCCGAATTCTTTTTTCCCTCTGTTATATTACTCCCATTACCTTTTTCTGTCTGTTGTGCATTTGAATTCACTTTGTTTGCATTTGTCTGTTTTTCATTTTCATTTGTATTCTGACTTGCCTCCTGAGCAGACGTAGAATCTGTTGCACTAACCAGATATCCCTGCTGCACTGCTGATGCAACATTTGCATAAATCTGCTGAATTGCAGCATCTGCCTGCTGTGCTGTCATATCAACTCCATCTTCTGATAACTTAGCAGTTAACAAAGCTACATAAGCTGATGATGCCACATACTTCTTACCATTATAATCAAACGTTCCTGATGCAACGCTGATGACTCTTTGCTCATTTCCATTAATAGAACCGGCAAATGTACAATACGAAAATGTAAGACTTAATATTGCAATTAATATAATCAATTTTATACTTTTTTTCATATTTCCGCCTTATTCATAGTATGAGGCACTTATGCTAAACAAAAGTGCCTCACAATATCATTATTATAGATTAATTCTAAGTAATATACAATTCTTATTTAACAACTGCCTTGTTAAATGAAGCTAAGTACTTAACAACTACAGAATTGTTTACATCTACTCCTGCTGGAGCTGTTACAACAATCTTTCCATCCTGTAATGCTTTCACATTATATGTTGTTGTTCCCTCTGTATAATCTACTCCTGCTGCTGAAATTGTTACATTCTTAACTACAACTTCTACTGCATTCTTATCAGCCTTTACAGTAACATCACCGATGTTATATGAACCTGTAATAGCAGACTGTGCTACATCACCCTTAGTTAAAAGAGCGGCAAGCTTCTCTGCTGTTGTACTCTGGATAGCTCTAGAGATCTCTGTACCATATTTCTTTTCATTAACCTTGCTGATTGCATCTGCAACTGGAATTTCTTTTCCATTTACATATGCCTTTAATCCTTTTTCATCAAATGTAACCTTATAGTTACCTCTTACGATTTCGTTCTTTCCTAATAAAGTAACTATGCTATTGTTCTTTACTACTGCATCATTTAATGCTGTAGCAGCCTTAGCTGGATCATTAAACTTAACGCCTGCAAAATAAGTTGTCTTATTCTGAGCAGCCTTTGTGTCAATTGTAAATGTCTTTGTGTTAGCAACTGTTGGTGTAGCTGGTGTAGCTGGTGTAGCTGCCTTAACTGTAATCTTTACAACTGCTTTCTTCTTTGAACCATCTTTAGCCTTAACAGTAATCTTAACTGTACCAGGAGCAATACCCTTTACAACACCCTTCTTAGATACTGTAGCAATCTTCTTGTTTGATGAAGTAAAGCTTACTGCCTTGTTCTTAGCGTTCTTAGGTGTAACTGTCTTTGTGATTGTTGTTGCACCACCAACTGTAATTGTAGAATTCTTAGCCTTAGCAGAAATCTTAGATACTCTCTGAATTACATTAAATGTAATTGTATCTTTTTTCTTCTTATTCGCCTTACTTGTTACATAAATCTTAACCTTACCAGCCTTCTTAAATGTAACAACACCCTTCTTAGTTACAGTTGCTTTTGCCTTATTAGAAGTCTTATATGTAACCTTTTTGCTTGTCTTTCCTGTTGTCTTAACCTTAACCTTGATTGTCTTCTTAACAAGCTTGTTTGTTCTGTAAACATTCATTGTAGACTTCTTTGTTGGTTTTGTGATCGTTACAGACTTAACTGCTGCCTGTGCACCCATAGCGAACACTAATGACATAGCTGTTGAAACTACTGCACATTTTAAATAGTTCTTCTTCATTTTGCATCCTCCTTATTTTGAACTGTTCCTAATCAACATATCATATATGATACTGTCGACATTCTGAACTACTTAGCAAGTATATAACATATTACTAATATAATCAAGCATTTTTTGCTATTCTTACTATAAAAACTGTATTTTCGCTATTTTTTCTTAATTTTTGAAACTGTGAATTGGAGCAGGAATTCTACCTGTACGGTTTACAAATGCATCGCAACTAAACTTATTTACTGGCATAATTGGTGCATATCCTAACAATCCTCCAAATTCTACTGTTTCACCAACTTCTTTTCCAATGACCGGAATCAGTCGGACAGCCGTTGTTTTCTGATTAATCATTCCAATTGCTGCTTCATCTGCAATAATACCTGCAATTGTTGTAGCTTTTGTATCTCCCGGTACAGCAATCATATCTAGCCCTACAGAGCAGACACATGTCATTGCTTCTAACTTCTCAATTGTAAGTGCTCCAAGTTCTACTGCATCTATCATTCCCTGATCCTCGGATACCGGAATAAACGCACCACTTAAGCCACCAACATATGAAGATGCCATGACGCCACCTTTTTTCACCTGATCATTTAAAAGAGCTAATGCAGCTGTTGTTCCCGGTGCTCCTACTCTTTCTAATCCAATTTCCTGTAAAACATCTGCCACACTGTCTCCAATTGCCGGAGTTGGTGCCAAAGATAAATCTACAATTCCAAAAGGAACATTCAAACGCTTTGATGCCTCACGTGCGACCAGCTGTCCAACTCTTGTAATTTTAAATGCTGTCTTTTTAATTGTCTCACATAAAAATTCGAAATCTTTTCCTCTTGCTTTTTCAAGTGCAGTTCTTACAACTCCAGGTCCTGAAACACCAACATTGATAATTGCATCCGCCTCCGTTACTCCATGAAAAGCTCCGGCCATAAATGGATTATCATCTGGTGCATTACAAAATACAACCAGCTTTGCACATCCGATGGAATCTTCATCTTTTGTCATTTCTGCTGTTTCAACGACAATTTCACCCATCAGTCTGACTGCATCCATATTCAGACCTGTCTTTGTTGATCCGACGTTAATAGATGAACATACACGTTCTGTCTGTGCAAGAGCCTGTGGAATAGAACGAATCAGTAATTCATCCGTTGTTGTCATTCCTTTACATACAAGAGCAGAATAACCACCAATAAAATTCACTCCAACCTCATGAGCAACTTTATCTAATGTTTTTGCAATCGTAACAAAATCTTCTGGCTTTTTGCATGCTGCTCCTCCAACCAATGCAATTGGAGTAACAGAAATTCTTTTATTTACAATTGGAATCCCAAACTCTTTACTGATTTCTTCTCCGGTAGCTACCAGATTCTTTGCTAACTTCGTGATCTTATTATAAATATTTTGATTTAATTTATCTAAATCACTGTCAACACAATCTAACAAGCTGATTCCCATTGTAATGGTTCGAACATCAAGATTTTCCTGTTCAATCATTTTATTTGTCTCATTTACTTCAAACATATTAATCATAGCATTACTCTCCTTCAGTAAATCAATTTTCTTTCAATATTAAATTCTGTGCATGCTGTTAAAAATATCTTCATGCTGTACTTTAATACTTAAGCCCATTGTCTTACCAAGTTCTTCAAGTTCATCTGCTACAACATCAATTTTTTCAGATGCCTGATTTGCATCTGTAATCATTAACATATTAAAATAATCCTGTACGATTGTCTGGGAAATATCTAGAATGTTAATATTCTTTTCTGCTAAATATGTACACACTTTTGCAATAATACCTACAGAATCTTTTCCTACGACTGTAATAATTGTTTTCTTCATGGCTGTTACTCCTCTCATGTTCCCTTTTTCTTTATTCTTTTAAAACACCACTAACTCGCTCGTTTTTTCCCTCGATGCAATCTCAATATCAAAATCATCTGCTTTATATTGATTGTCACTAGTGGTAATTTCGCTGCGCACAGTTTCATATGCCAGCTCTTCAAAATTATTCTCCCTGCTTAAATGTCCAAGAAAAACTTTCTTTATATTATCATGAAGTATCGAATTTAGCAAGCGTCCTGACATTTCATTTGACAAATGTCCACGTTTTCCTAGAATTCTCTGCTTCAGCTGATAAGGATATGTTCCTACCTGCAGCATATTTACATCGTGATTTGATTCTAGAAGTACAACATCTAAGTCAGATAAATTCTGAACCGTATAATCTGTATACATGCCTAAATCGGTAGCAAGTGCAAACGTTTTCTTAATTCCGTTTTCTTCTGTTTCAAACCGATATGCAACAGGATTTAATGCATCATGACTGATATGAAACGGATGAATCATCATACTTTTTATCTTAATCGAATTATCCGCTTCAATTGGAACAAATAAATCCGAATCAAGTTTCCCTAATTTACCACATTGTTGTATATAATCTAATGTTTCTTTTGTTCCATACACAGGAACCGGATATTTTCTTGTAAAAACACCCAATCCGGAGATATGATCTGAGTGTTCATGGGTAATAAAAATCCCATCAATATCTTTTGCAGACAAATTTAACTTTGCAAGTCCATCCTCTATTTTCTTTTTACTCACTCCGGTATCTACTAAAAAACTGCATTCGTCATTTCCCACATAAATACAATTTCCGCTGCTTCCACTTACAATTGATGCAATCTGCATTTCTATTCACCTTTTTCCTTTGCTTATTTCATATTTTCTAAAACTTTTACAATATATGCATACATTTTTATTGCAGATGGCATATCTAATTTTTCATCAACTGAATGGATATCCGCAATATCCGGTCCAATAGATACAATATCTAAATCTGGCTTTTTCTGGAGAAAATATCCGCATTCTAATCCGGCATGAATTGCTTTTACTTCCGGTATCACTCCATATTCTTTTTGGTATAAAGTAATCATCTGCTCACGAAGCTTTGATTCTTTCTTTATATCCCATCCCGGATAATCTCCCTGCACAAGGACTGTTCCTCCTGTATACTCTGTCAAATCCCGAATCTCAGAAATCAATTCATCCTTTCTTGAAGCGACAGAACTTCGAACTGAAAATAATGCACTTGCTTCTGAACAATCTAATGTGACAATTCCGATGTTTACACTTGTTTCAACAAGACGATCTACTTTACAACTCATATGTTTGATGCCATACGGAGCCATACGTAAGAAGAAAAGAAACTGCTTTGTGTTTCCTGCTGACAATACATCTTTCTCTTTTTTTCCTATTACTGTAAATTTTATTTTTATTTCAGGATCAGAGTATTGATATTCTCTTCTTAATTTTTCTTCTAATTCATTTACCTTTTGAGCAAGTTCGTGTGTCTCTTCATCTGATAAATCTGTATATACTACGTCAGCTCTGCATGAATTTGTAATTACATTGTCCGCCTTTCCTCCTTTTATTTCATAGAGGAAAAATGATTTATTCCGATACAAATCATTCAAAATACGCCCCATTAATACATTTGCATTTGCAAGTTCTTTATCAATTTCAGCTCCGGAATGTCCGCCTTTTAAGCCATTGATTTCTATTCTGGTCAGATAACCATTTCTTTTTTCACGCTGAAACGAAAATTCTGAAAATACACTCGCACCGCCAGCACATCCGGCCCATAAGACATGATCGGATTCTGAATCTAAATTAATTAAATAGTTTGCTTTACATCCATCTAAAGAAATTGCATTTGCACCTAACATTCCGATTTCCTCATCTACCGTAAAAACAACCTCCAGAGAAGGATGTGAAATCGTATCATCATCTAAAATAGCTAATGCATATGCTACAGCGATTCCATCATCCGCACCTAATGATGTATCTTTCGCATATACTTTTCCTCCATCTGTCTCTAGTTGCAATCCATCTGTAAGAAAATTAATCCTGGAATCTTGTTTTTTCACACACACCATATCCAAATGTCCCTGTAACATAATACATGGATCTGTTTCTCTTCCTTGTGATGCTTCTTTCCAAATGATAACATTTCCATTTTCATCCTGTCGATAAGTAAGATTTCTGTCTTTCGCAAAAGAAACACAAAAATCACTCAATTCTTTACACCTTCTAGATGGATGAGGAATTTTACATATTTCTTCAAAAAATCGAAAAAAAGAATACTCTTCATATTTTTTTAACGTATTCGTCATAAGCGTCCTCCTTGTAAAATATAACTATGATATATACTATACCACAGGTGCTCTCATGAAAAAATCTCTTCTTTTATTTTTTCTCTTTCTTTTATATTTTATTTTGCTATTTTATTCTGATACCGTTTTATCCGGTACAAAAAAGGGCTTGATTTTATGGTTTGACACCATTATCCCAAGCTTATTTCCTTTTATCGTTTTATGCAAATTAATCCCTGTTTTTCTTCCTTCCTGTTGCTTATTGGGATTATTATCCGGTTATCCTTTAGGAGCAATGTTAACAAAAGAATCCTATCTTTTAAATGACAATAAAAACCCCCACAATTTTTCTGTCTTAAACAAATACCAGACGCTGCTTGGTTTTGTAAATATCGCATCTCCTGTATTTATCTGTGGATATGTTTGCACATCTTGTTTTGCGTGGAAAAATGAACGTTATCTTTTTACACTTAGTATCTATCTTGGAACTTTTTTTAGTTATATTCTTTGCCTCATTTTTTTTACAAATCATCAAAAAAATAGCAATTGCCACAGCTATTCTGTTTCCCAAAAACAATCGTCATCAAAAAACTTTTCTATAAATTCTCTATTACTTGACTCTGCTTCTAGCCTTATTGTATTTGGCGGATTTATTATACTATCTGCTATTTTAATTGAATTTATTCAAAAAATAACTTTCCTTTCTCCTTTTTATAAAGCAGTTTTTTCCTGTATGATTGAATTTACCAATGGACTTCATTTATTAAGCCATCTATACCAGTGTGGCAATATTTCTAAATTAGCAGCATCTTCTATCACTGTTTTTTTCTTATCGTTTGGTTGTTTTTCTATTTTTTTGCAAACTGCATCCATTCTACATTCTACTAAATTAAGTATAAAAAAATATATCGTTCAGAAATTTTTAGCCGGCCTTCTTTCTGTAATTACTTTTTTTATCTTAGAAAGTATCTTTTTCTAGTCATTCATGCAAAACACACCGGCATAAATAACCCTTTATGCCGGTGTACTTTTTATTCATCTTCGTTATTTGTTTCTTCTTCAAATGCCTGTTCCTCTTGTTCTGGCTGTCCTGAAAGTTCTTTTCTGTTATTCACAACAACATCAAGAGATGTATTCATGGAACGCATTAACGAATCATATCTTTCCTGGAATGCTGACATACCGCTTGTAAGAATTCCCTGTATGTTTGCTAATGTATCATCTGTATATGCCACTGCACCTAATCGAATATCATTTGCTTCTTCTGTTGCAGAATTTACAATTTGCTGTGCCTGACTCTGTGCCTGGGCTACTACATCATTTGCCTGTTTATATGCCTGTTGCATAATTTCATGTTCACTGACTAATTCTGTAATATGTGCAGTTGCCTCTGCAATCATCGCCTCAGCCCGTTCCTTGGCATCTGTTAAAATTGCCTCTTTATTTGCAATAATTTTTTGATATTTTTTAATCTCTTCAGGAGTCTTTAATCTCAATTCACTAATTAACTCTTCCATCTCTTCCTTTACAACAATAATCTTGGTTGAAGAAAGCGGTTGAAACTTACAATTATCGATATAATCTTCCATCTCGTTAATAATTTGTTCTATTTTACTCATTCTTATTACCTCTCCTTTTGTAATCTGATTCAGTCTATATAAATTTATATACTAATCCGAAACATTTTTCAAGCATAAACTTCGTCTTTCGAAAATATTAATAAATGTTTAATATCTCTGTATTCATCTTTTTATAAATAATTCTACATTCTGCACTTTTCATATATATATGGTACCACACAAGCCGGTACAAACTTTTCTATATTTCCACCGTTCCATGCTACTTCTTTCACTGTACTTGAACTAAGATAAGCATATTCTAGACTTGTTGTAAAAAAAACAGTATCTATATTTTCATTTAATATATGATTCGTTTGCGACATCTGAAGCTCATATTCAAAATCGGTAATTGCCCGCAGCCCACGAACAATAATGTGTGCTTGTTCCTGCTGTGCAAACTCAACAAGTAAGCCACCAAATGCTTTCACCTTGATATTAGGAATATGTTCCGTAGCTTCTTTTATAATTTTTACCCGTTCCTCTGGTGTAAACATCGATTTTGATTTTGCACCATTATTTAAAACTCCTACTATTAATTCATCTGATAATTTTGCTGCACGTTCTATCACATCTAGATGCCCTAATGTAATAGGATCAAAACTTCCCGGATAAATTGCTTTTACCATTTTCTTACCAAACCTTTCCTCACTTTTTAGCTAATTCATTTTTCGTATAAAAGCATGTGCATTGCTTCCATACGTTTTGTATTTTTCCATTGAAAAGCCTAATTCTGTAATATACTGAAACTTTGTTTTGATTGATGCTTCTACAATAATTAAAGTTTCATCATCTATGATATTAGATGAACTTAAATGTGTCAATACCCGTTTCTCTTCTTCTTTTTGATAAGGCGGATCTAAAAAAATAATATCCACATGATTAATCGTATTTTCAATTTGTTTTAGTGCAGACACAGCATCCATTTTCAAAATCTCTGCTTTATCATTTAACTTTGTAACAATTAAATTCTCTTTGATACACGCTAATGGTTCTTTTGTATTTTCAGCAAAATAGCATTTTTTAGCTCCTCTGCTAAGTGCTTCTATTCCTATTGCGCCACTTCCTGCATATAAATCAACAAATACAGAACCATAGACCTCATCCTGTATCATATTAAATAAGGTTTCTTTGATACGGTCTGTTGTCGGGCGTGTATGAGAACCTTCTGGTGTTTTTAAGTGTAACCTTCTTGCTGTTCCGGCTATTACTCGCATATTCTTTATCCTCTCAGACTAACTCAGCATGAATCATAAAAGGGCAAGCTTACTCCAAGCCTGCCCTTTTATGTTCTCAGATGAGATAAAATCTATTCTTTCTTATTCTTCTTCAGATGTCTCAGCATCGTCTTCCTGTGCTGGTGTAAGCAATGCTTTCATGCTTAAGCTGATTTTATTTTCTTCTGCATTAAAGTCAACCACTTTAGCTGTGATTTCCTGTCCAATCTTTAATACATCTGATGGTTTTTCTACATGTTCAAGTGCAATCTGTGAAACATGTAATAACGCATCAACACCTGGCTCTAACTCTACAAATGCTCCAAAGTCTGTCATTCTTGCAACTTTTCCTGTTACAACGCTTCCAACTGCATACTTTGTTGCTGCATCATTCCATGGATTTGACTCTGGGAATTTTAAAGATAAAGCAATCTTTCCATCTTCTGTAATGTTCTTTACAAGTACCTTGATGTTTTCACCAGATGTGAATACCTTCTTTGGATTGCCAATTCTTCCCCAAGACATTTCAGAAATGTGAAGTAAACCATCTACTCCACCGATATCTACAAATGCTCCAAAATCAGTAACATTTTTAATCGTTCCTTCAACTGTCTGTCCAATCTCAAGATTCTTTAATGTTTCAGCCTTCTTAGCTGCCTTCTCTGCTACTAATAACTGCTTTCTGTCTCCAATGATTCTTCTCTTCTTTGGATTAAATTCTGTAATAACAAACTGAATCTTTTCTCCTGCATACTTTGTTAAGTCTTTTTCATAAGAATCTGATACTAAGCTTGCTGGAATAAAAACTCTAGCCTCATCAACGCTGGCAATTAATCCTCCTGCCATAACCTGAACTACTTCTGCTGTAAGAACTTCTTTATTTTCAAAAGCTTCTTCAAGTCTCTTATTTCCTTTTTCAGCTGCTAATTTCTTGTAGCTTAAAGCAACAGAGCCTTCACCGTCATTCGTCTTAATGACTTTGGCTTCCATCTTATCGCCGACTTTAACTACAGTAGTTAAATCAACTGGTGTATTTGAATATTCACTTCTTGTGATCACACCATCAGACTTGCCGCCTATGTTCAAGACGATTTCATCTTCTTTAACGGCAATAACTGTGCCTTCTACAATCTCTCCTGTTCTAATTGTTTTAAATGATTCTTCCAATAACTGGTCAAATTCTGTTGACATTAAATCGAACCTCCTCAATAATATTCTTTGGGGTTGATGCCCCTGCTGTAATACCTATACTACTATTGGATTGTAGTTGACGGGTGTCTAAATCTACAAGTGTCTGTATATAATAAGTATTGTCACATTCTTCCTTGCATATCTCATACAGCTTTTGTGTATTTGAACTATGCTTGCCTCCAATGACAATCATGGCATCCACTTCTCGGGCAATTTTCCTTGCCTCTGCCTGCCTATCATTAGTTGCATTGCAAATTGTATTTACAACATTTATATCATACCCCTTTTCTGCAATAATTTCAACTAATTTATCAAATTTATTAAAATTAAATGTGGTTTGTGCTACGATTGTTACTTTATTTTCCCCTTTTAAATTTAAATTTCTTGCATCTTCTTCTGTATTTACAACAAATACCTGATTTCCGCCCCATCCTTCGATTCCTTCTACCTCCGGATGCGTAGGATTACCAATAATAATGACTGTATTTCCACATTCTGTTTCTTTTTCAACTATTTTATGAATCTTCTTCACAAAAGGACAAGTTGCATCAACAATATGAACTCCTCTCTCCTGCAAGATATCATACACATGCCTGCTCACGCCATGTGAGCGAATCACAACGGTTCCACCTTGAATTCCTTTTAATTCTTTTTCATCGTGAATAACGATTACTCCTTTTTGTTCTAAATCGCGAACGACTTCTTCGTTATGAATAATAGGTCCATACGTATATGTTTTTTCCGTAGGATCTGTTTTTTCTTCTAACACTTCATAAACCTTATCTACTGCCCTTTTCACACCAAAGCAAAAACCCGCTGACTTTGCCAATGTTACTTTCATTTTTACACCTCCGCGTTCTTCTTTGCTTCTAATTATGCCTGTGCAATCTTCATAATTTTTTCTACTACTTCCTCAATAGATAAATCAGACGCATCAACTAACACAGCATCTTTTGCCTGAACAAGCGGAGATACCTCTCGATGAGAATCTCTATAATCTCTTTCTTCTATATCTTTTTCAATTTCTTCTAAATTGCACGCTATATTTCTTTCCTTTAGTTCTAAATATCTTCTTTGTGCACGTACCTTTGTACCTGCAGTTAAGAAAATCTTTGTATCTGCATCTGGAAGTACAGTTGTTCCGATATCCCTTCCATCCATAACAACATTTTCTTCATGGGCAAGTTTTCTTTGTAATTCTACTAACTTTTCTCTTACTTTGGGATACACTGCAATTGCAGATGTTACATTTCCTACTTCCTCTGTTCTTATCTTTCCATTTACATTTTCCTGATTCAACAGTACAACCTGTTCGCCATTTTCATAACGGATTGCAATTTCTGCCTGTTTGCATACTTCACACACCGCCTGCTCGTCGTTTTTATCAACCTGTTTTCTCAGGCAGGCAAGCGCCATGCTTCGATACATCGCACCTGTATCTACATAAATATATCCCATCTTCTTTGCTAAAATTCTTGCAATTGTGCTTTTTCCTGCTCCAGCTGGTCCATCAATCGCTATACTTCTCATGATTTTATCCTCTCTTTTTTTTATTTTGCTATGCATGTATACCTGCAACAAAACCTGTCGACCAGGCAATCTGCAAATTATATCCTCCTGTTTTTGCATCTACATCAATAACCTCTCCGGCAAAAAACAGATGATTGATCTTTTTTGATTCCATCGTTTTAGGATTAATATCCTTTACGCTGATTCCTCCCTGTGTAATAATTGCTTCCCGAAATCCTTTACTTCCCGTAATGGTAAATGTCATTTCCTTTATTGCATTTACAAGCCTTTCTCTTTCTTCTTTCGTGACGGCATTAACTTTTTTATATGGATCAATTCCGGCATTTTCAATTATAACAGGTATCATTGTTCTTGGCAAAAGTTCATCTAAGGAATGATTAAAATTCTTATTAACGCACTTTTCAAAATCACGCAATATTCTTTTATCTAGCATTTCTTTTGATAATGCTGGTTTTAAATCTATCACAAGCTGCAACTCTTGTTCTCCTTTTGCAAATTCCTTTGCAGCATAACTGCTTCCACTTAAAATCAATGGTCCTGTCACACCAAAATGGGTAAACATAAGTTCTCCCTGATCAGCATAAATTTCTTTTCGTTTATTCTTTTTTTGCACATAAATAGCAGCTTTTACATTTTTTAATGAAAGCCCCTGCATTTCCTTTGCCTGTTCTTCTTTCAAAACTAACGGCACCAATGCCGGCCGGACCGGAATAATTTTATGTCCTGTCATTTCTGCAAAACGGTATCCATCTCCTGTCGATCCTGTTGTCTGGTAAGAATTTCCTCCGGTTGCAAGAATGACAGCATCTGCAGATTCTTTTGTACCATCTTGCAAACAAATTCCTGTGCATTTTCCATTTTCATCTGTCACAATATTTTTTACTTTTTGAAACAAATGTACAAACACTCCTAATTGTTTCATTTTTCTTTCTAATGCGGTAATCACATCAGAGGAGTGGTCAGAAACCGGGAACACGCGGTTGCCTCTTTCTACTTTTGTATCTACTCTCTGTTCATTCAGCAGATGGATGATATCTTCATTGGTATATGCAGAAAAAACACTAAACAAAAATTTAGGATTAGAAACTACATGTTGCATAATCCCTTCCATATCATCTGCCGAAGTCACATTACATCTTCCTTTTCCCGTAATGAATAATTTTTTCCCTAATTTTTCATTTCCATCATACAAATGTACTTCACATTCCCCATGAATATTTTTTTCTTTTGCCGCAATAGAGGCAAGCATTCCTGCTGCACCTCCGCCTACAATAATTATTTTATGCATCTTTATTCCCTTCGCGTTATTTGCAAATTCTAATCATCTCTTCTAGAATGTTTTAACCTAAAATTGTTTCAAAATACATCCATCGTTCCATTTTATACTCAAGCTGAGCTTCTAATTCATTTTTTTCATCCATATATTCCTGCAGCTTTGAATAATTTGAAACAGACTCTGCAATTTTTTCTTCTAGTTTTGCAATTTTTTCTTCCAATGAATTTATTTCCGTTTCTAACGAATCATACTCTCTTTTTTCATTATAGCTTAATTTTGGCTTTGAAGATCCTGTCTTTTGTCCTTCTTTCCAATTGGCTTTATTTATTTCTTTTTTCTCTGTATCATCTTCTTTTCCAATCTCTGTTAATCCGCCTAAATCACGAATCTTTGATTCATTTTCACTATAGTTGCCTTCAAGTTGTGTTATTTTACCACTTCCATCGGCTGAATATACGAATAATCTCTGTACTATTTTATCAAGAAAATA
The DNA here is from genome assembly GCA_934339365.1 of uncultured Lachnospiraceae bacterium. GTDB lineage: Bacteria > Bacillota > Clostridia > Lachnospirales > Lachnospiraceae > UBA3212. Next base: position 326,041 of record CAKRHW010000002.1, read on the forward strand.
TCGATCATGGGAAACTGTCAGAACAATTCCATCGAACCGCTTAAGATAATCTTCTAATATAGTTAATGTTGCAATATCTAAATCATTGGTAGGCTCATCTAATATTAAAATATTAGGCTGTTCCATCAAAATTTTAAGAAGATATAATCTTCGTCTTTCTCCACCAGACAATTTTTCAATCACAGAATACTGCATCGAACCGGTAAAAAGAAATTTTTCTAGCATCTGCGAGGCAGTAGCAACACCATCACTTGTCTGAATATACTCTGCTGTATCTCTGATATAATCAATTACTTTTTCTGTTTGATCCATTTCTTCTGTTTCTTGTGCAAAATATCCGATTTTTACCGTTTGCCCAATGATAATTTCACCTGAATCAGGTTGTATTTTCCCTGTAATCATCTTTAGAAGTGTTGATTTTCCACACCCATTGGGACCTATAATTCCTAACCGGTCTTTTGGAAGCAGAATATAACTAAAATCGCGAATCAGACATTTTTCCTGTCCATGAACAGAAAAACTTTTTGACACGTGATTCATTTCAATCGTAGTTCTTCCTAATCTCGTAGAAACAGAATCAATTGCTACCTGTTCATCCTTTTGAATTTTATCCCGATTTTTCAGTTCTTCAAATCGCTGAATATGTGCCTTCTGTTTCGTTGAACGTGCTCTGGCTCCTCTCTGCATCCATGCAAGTTCGGAGCGATATAAAGTCTTTGCTTTTCGCTCTGTTGCTAAAAGACTTTCTTCTCTTTCTGCTTTTCGTGAAACAAATCCACTATAATTTGTTTCATACAAATAGATTTTACTCTTATCAATTTCTAATATTTTATTGGTAACCCGGTCTAAAAAATAGCGGTCATGTGTTACCATTAAAAATGCCCCTTTAAATTTATTTAAATACTCCTGTAGCCATACTGTCATTGCATTATCTAAATGGTTGGTCGGTTCATCTAATACCAGAATTTCTGCCGGAGTGAGAAGTGTTCTTACCAATGCGGCCCTTTTTCGTTGTCCGCCTGACAAATGCTTTGCAGATTCATGAATATTAAAAATACCGAATCGCTGCAACATCGCCGTTGCTTCTCCTTCTAAATTCCGATATTCCTCTTCTGGTTGTTTCTCATGTAACACATTTTCAAGAATAGATTTCGTGTCATCAAAAACCGGTGTTTGTGGCAAATATTCAATTCGAACTTTATTTCCTTTTTTTATCTCGCCGGAATTTGCATATTCTAACCCTGCAATTATCTTTAATAGCGTTGACTTTCCAGTTCCGTTGATTCCAATTACACCTACTTTATCATGTTCATTCACTCCGAATGATACATCATCTAGCAGTATTTTATCTGTAAATGACTTTGAAATATGCTCTGCAGTCAGCAAATTTTTATCTAATGCCATATCCATCTCCTTTATTTCTTATGACACAAAACATTTTCATTCTAAAAATAAATGCTTTTGTCAAATCATAAACCAGGCATTATTATATCTTACAGGTGCTATAAAATCAAGTCTGATCACTTTTTCAGGCATTTAAAAAAACCAGCAGATTTTCATCTGCTGGTTAAAATCATTCTTTTATACCGGATATGCTCCGTTTTTCTTATCTGCTTTTGCTACATCAACTTTCGTCTGCTGTGCTAAACGATATTCAAAGAAATCCTTTGCTACCTGTGGGAACAATGCATACGTAAGTGTATCCTCATCCTGCTGTTTCCAAGGAGCAACCTCTTTTTCAAATTCAGCTAATTCATTTGGAATCAAATCAGCCGGACGACATGTAATAATTTCTTCGTCACCGATACATTTCTTTCTGATTTCCGGATTACATGGTTTTACAGTCTGACCATATTCTCCACGAAGCAATGCCTTTGTTTCCTTTGTTGCCATCTTATATCTTTCACCCATTAATACATTCAATACAGCCTGTGTACCAACAATCTGTGAAGATGGTGTTACAAGTGGTGGCTCTCCTAAATCTTTTCTTACATTTGGCACTTCCTTTAATACATCATAATACTTATCTGATGCATTCTGCTCTTTTAATTGTGATACAAGATTTGAAAGCATTCCACCAGGAACCTGATATAATAAAGTCTTAATATTAACACCCATTACCTTTGGATTTAATAAACCAGTCTTTAATGCATCTTCCTGAATTGGTCTGAAATAATCTGCAATCTCAGCTAATAGATTCTGATCCAAACCGGTATCATATGGTGTTCCCTTAAATGTCTCTACCATAACTTCTGTTGCCGGTTGAGATGTTCCCATTGAGAATGGTGAAATAGCAGTATCAATAATATCGCATCCTGCTTCTACTGCCTTTAAATATGTCATAGACGCAACACCAGATGTATAGTGTGTATGCAAATCAATTGGCAAGTCTGTTGCACTCTTTAATGCCTCCACAAGCTCTGTTGCTTTATATGGAACAATTAGTCCTGCCATATCTTTGATACAAATAGAATTTGCACCCATATCTTCAATTCTTTTTGCAATATCCATCCAATAATCTAATGTATAAGCATCTCCTAATGTATAGGCTAATGCAACCTGTGCATGTCCACCCTCTTTTACCGTAGCTTTCACTGCACATTCAAGATTTCTTAAATCATTTAAGCAGTCAAAGATACGGATAATATCAATACCGTTTGCAATTGATTTCTGAACGAAATACTCTACTACATCATCTGCATAATGTCTGTATCCTAAAATATTCTGTCCTCTTAAAAGCATCTGTAATTTTGTGTTTTTAAATCCTGCTCTTAATTTACGAAGTCTTTCCCATGGATCTTCCTTCAAAAATCTTAAAGATGCATCAAATGTTGCACCACCCCAGCATTCAACAGAATGATATCCAACGCGATCCATTTTATCTACGATTGGCAACATCTGTTCTGTTGTCATACGTGTTGCTATCAGAGACTGATGTGCATCTCTTAATACAGTCTCCATGATCTTAACTGGTTTTTTCTTTACCTGTTCTGCCATAATTTCCTCCATTTTCCTTATGTATTTTATTTCAAAATACATCTCTATGCTTCATCTAGCAAATCATTATTCATTCTAAACTCCAAATATAGCCATAAAGGTTCCTGCAGCAACAGCTGTTCCAATTACACCTGCAACATTTGGTCCCATTGCATGCATTAACAGGAAGTTTGTTGGATCTGCTTCCGAACCAACTTTTTGAGATACTCTCGCTGCCATCGGAACTGCAGAAACACCTGCCGAACCAATCAAAGGATTTACCTTTCCATGTGTTGCTTTACACATTAATTTACCAAATAACACACCAGCTGCTGTACCAATTGCAAATGCAATCAAACCTAAAATAACAATTTTAATTGTATCTAGAGTTAAAAAAGCTTCTGCACTTGTTGTTGCTCCAACAGAAGTACCAAGTAAAATAACAACAATATACATTAACGCATTAGATGCAGTTTCTGTTAATTGTTTTACTACTCCTGACTCTCTGAACAAATTACCAAGCATCAGCATACCTACAAGTGGAGCTGTTGTTGGAAGGATCAGACAAACTACAATCGTAACAATAATAGGGAATAATATTTTCTCTAATTTTGATACTGGTCTTAATTGATCCATTTTAATCTTTCGCTCTTCTTCTGTTGTTAACAATTTCATAATTGGTGGCTGAATAATTGGTACTAGTGCCATATAAGAATATGCTGCTACGGCAATTGGTCCCATAAGTGAAGTCTGTCCTAATTTTCCTGCAAGGAAAATAGATGTAGGTCCGTCTGCTCCACCAATAATTGAAACTGCTGCTGCTGCCTTATCATTAAATCCAATCATAATGGCAAAGAAGTATGCACTATAAATACCAAACTGTGCTGCAGCTCCTAATAAAAAGCTCTTTGGATTTGCAATCAACGGGCCAAAATCCGTCATTGCTCCAACACCCATAAAAATAAGTGATGGTAATACACTCCACTCATCTAATAAATAAAAGAAGTGCAATAAGCCTGCTGTACCTGTAGAGCTATTTTCAGCAGATGCCATAATATCCGGATAAATATTTACAAGAAGCATACCGAATGCTATCGGAACTAATAACAATGGTTCATATTCTTTCTTGATCGCCAGATAAAGGAAAATACAAGCGACTCCTATCATGATGATATTTCCCCATGACATATTTAAAAAAGCCGTTTGCTTTATCAAATTACCCAACGTATTTACAACGTATTCCATTTCTTACCTCATTTCTCAGTCTTACTGTATATGATTCTGAAACTACTAGTTCATTGTAACTATTACAGCACCTGCTTCTACCATTGAACCTTCTGCAGCTTCAATACTTGCAATTGTACCATCCTGTGGTGCTACAATTTCATTTTCCATCTTCATAGCTTCAAGAATTGCGACTACATCGCCCTTTTTCACAGTTGCTCCTGCTGTTGTTTTTACTGCCAATATCTTTCCTGGCATTGGTGCACTAATTTTTACTGATCCTGCTGCTCCTGTTGACTTTGGAGCTGCTGCCTTTGGTGCTGCTTTTGGTGCTGCCTTTGGTACCTGTGTACTTGTAGCAGAACTTCCTGCCTCTTCAACGGTTACATCATAAACATTTCCATTTACTGTAATTGTATAATTCTTCATAATATAGTATTATCTCCTTTCCTATTGCCAGTCCGGCACTTATCTTCTCTTTCTGATGGATCTTACTACAAAACCATCTGTAGATGTCTGTTCACTTGCTGCAATTGCTGCTGCAATAACAGCAACTAATTCTTCATCATCTGCTAAATCCGTTTCTTCTGGTTCTGGTTCAGCAACTGGTAAAGTCTCCTTCTTTTCCTCTTTCTTTCCTCCAAGCTTTGATAAATGTGTAAACTGGGAAATTAAAAATGAAATGAAGATTAGAACAATAAAAACTGTTCCCATTCCCATCACAGTATTAAGAGCTGCTTTCGCAAGCTTACCTCCCATGGAAGTATTCTTTTCTGCTAATGAAAACTCTACTTTTGTTGGCATTACTCCTGATGAAAAAGTAGAAATCTCAACAGTTGCTTCTAACTCTCCATCTTCAAATTCTGAAGTTACAACCACCTGGAACATTTTTTCATCTTCATCGTAATTGCTTTTAATTTTACTTTGATCTGTCTTTTTATATTTTCCTAAGTTTGGATAAACCTTTAAAAATGCCTCATAGGCTTCTGCTGTGCTTCCTGATGCATTTTTTTCATAGTACTTTAACTCTTTTTCATCTTTTTCATAATAATTTGTTTCAAGCCATTGTACTATTGACTCGTTATACATATCAGCCGTTACTTTCTGAGTTGTCTGTTCTTCAGCTGATGAATATCCACTATAATAATCTGCATCCTCATCTGCAGTAGTGGCAAATGCTGTCATTGGAAAAATCAGCAATGCAAGAGTAAGTACTGCCAGAAAAATCTTTTTTGTCTTTTTCATAACCGACTCCTCTCTAAACCGTTCCATGCTTCTTTGCGAGACGTTCTTCTCTCTTTGTAAATAACATTTCAAATGCTCCAATTACGTATTTACGTGTATCTACTGGCTCAATAATCGTATCTATGTATCCACGTTTTGCAGCTGTTTCTACACTATTTTGTAATTGTTCATATTTGTTTGTTGTCTCTGTAATCTTAGCTGTGTCATCTCCACAAATAATGGTTGCAGCAAGTTTTGCATCCATAGTACCAACTTTAGCGGTTGGCCATGCAAATGTAACATCTGCACCTACAGCTTTTGAATTCATTGCAACATATGCACTTCCAAAAGCTTCTCCAATAATTAGATTTACCTTCGGAACTGTTGCATTTGCAAATGCATAAGTTAATTTTGCAATTGCATGGGAAAGTCCTTTTTCTGAACACATCGTAGTTGAAAATCCTGTTGTATTCGTAAGTGAAAGTACCGGAATCTCAAAGGCATCACAAAAAGTAATAAAGTCTGCTGCCTTTTTTGCACCTTTGGCTGAAATCTTTGCATCAAATTCATCTGTAACTTTCATCTCGTCATCAAAGACTTTTGTACGATTTGCAACTGCACCGATTGTCACACCATTTAATTTGATGAAACCAGTTACCATATCTTTTGCGTAATTCGTTTTCATCTCCATAAAGAAATGATCATCTGAAATCTGGGCCAATGCTGCAGCAGTATCCTCTGTACAATTTTCAACTTCTGAACAAGCTCTGTTTAAATCATCTGTGCATTCATCATAAGAATCATTGTCCTCATTATTTGCCGGTAAAATAGATACCAGTTGTCTGATGTTTGTAAAGATTTCTTCCTCTGTCCCTACAAAATCAACGTTATCTGTCTTTTCTGACTGGAATTGTGCTGAAGAAGTATCACACTTAGAATCATTATTACCATCAAGTGCATTTGGCGAATTCACAAATAACTTCGCATTGTCTTCCATGAAGGTAAAATCTGCTAACGACTGCATCACTGATAATCCACCACCACACTGTCCAAAAACAGCTGTAATCTGTGGAATAACTCCTGATGCTAAAGATTGCTGCATATAAATCTCTCCTAATGCATTTAATGCATCTGCAGCTTCCTGCAATCTCAAACCAGAGCAATCTAATAATCCAATCACTGGTGCTCCCATTTTCATTGCCATCTGATAAATCTGTACAATTTTCTTTGCGTGCATTTCACCAATTGATCCTCCTAAAACAGAAGAATCCTGGCTGTAGACATACACTAAATTGCCATCGATTACACCATACCCTGTCACTACTCCATCTGCTGGAGCATCCTTTTCCTGCAGGTTGAAGTCCGTATTTCTAACTGTGACCATCTTACCGACTTCAACGAAGCTACTATCATCAAGTAAAGCATTTATTCTTTCTCTTGCTGATATCTTGGCTGTAGTACTCATAAATGTAAACCTCCATTTTTTAATTATATTAAATCGTAGAAAATAATACTGTTCTACTGATTTCAGCATATTATGATAATCACATTCTGCCGAATATATTGTATTACTTAACCCAGAAAATAGCAAGTTAAAAACACAAAAAACACATAAATCTCACACTTAAAATAGAAAAAAACACGAATTTCTTTTTTCACTCTTTTTAGAATTCGTGTTTTTTTATTCTATGTGTAAAAATTTTTCTTCTTTTTTGTTATCTTTCAAAATATCATTCTTGACATTTTATCTTTCTCTGGCTTTACGATAAGATTTTTTTATCATACTTAATTTTTGAAAAATAAAAACGACAGCAATCAGATTAATTCCTGGAATCCATAACATTATACATAATTGTATCATTGTTTTTTCTACAACAAGCGGTGTACTGCGAAATATTCTTATAATTGCGTGAATCGTAAAAAAAATCGAACATATGATACCCAGAATCCAAAGAATCGTCGGATAAGCTTCTGTTACCGGACTTGTTCCTTTCCCAACTGTGCTTTCAACAATATTATGATATCCTCCCTTAAAATACTGATCCACTATTTTACAAACTACATTACTAAATGGGTTTTTAAAAACAGGCAGAAGATGGGCAATCAGATAAAATATCCCACATACCTGATAAAGAAAAATCGAAATCCCATCTAGAAGTAATATCCTTTTTGCTTTCTTTTCATTCACGTACACTAAATCCATTCGACTACTGACTGGATGATATACGGTTCGATTTGCTCTATAAAAAACAATTACAAGCATCGTTATATATACAAAAGTGGAAAAAAACAAATAAATAGACCGAATCAGTGCATCATGCCTTGCAAAATATACTGCACATTCCATTCCACTGGCAATCACTGCTATATGTATTGGCAAAGCCAGAATTATCATCAAAAGCCAGTATGCTGATTCAAATCTAAGTATTTCTGACTCCTCTAACCAGATTATAGCAATCCCCGTAACTAACATAATGCCTGCAATAATTAATACTATCATTTTCTGTTCCTTTTCTTGTACAGTTTCCCTGTCAAGTTTTTCTCCTTCCTTTCTCATTCTTTTTTATTTTATCATCCAACTTTTCCTGCTACAATCCTTTTATGCAAGGATTTCAAAAGTTAATAATTTCTCAATAATTTTATAACAAACAAAAGAATAGGTTTTTTCCCTGATTTCTTCTTTTGAATAAACCGGCATACTTGCATAACACTCTCCTGCAACATAGGCGGAAATTGTTCCAATTTGTGTCTGAGTTGAAACAGGGGCCTGTAGTTTTTGATCAATTTGTTCTTTCACTATGACGTTTTCTCCTTCTCTTAACAGAATTTCTTTCTTCCCATGTATATTTTCAACCCTTCCTGCCCCCATAACTTTCCGTTTTTTGTTTAATATATTTTCTCCATTTTCTACTTCGAAATAGTATTTTTGATTCTTTTTTTCTTTCAATATTTTTTCTAGTGATACATTTTTATACTGCTCAAATCCATATTGAAATAACTTTTTACAGTCTGACCATTTATAACCTTTATTATTGGGCCATCCACAAGCCAGTAAAGCAACTATCAGGGACTTTCCTTCTCGTTCCACACTCCCTGTATAACAATATCCCGCTTCACATGTAAAACCGGTTTTTCCACCAGATGCCCCTTCTGTCATTTCTAACAGACGATTATGATTGAAACAGGTCCTTCCTTTTACCTGATATGATTTTGTAGTTGTTATTTCACGAAATCTTTTTGATTTTTCTGACCCGTTTAAACAATAACTTAAAATTTTAGCAAGATCCTCTGCTGTTGTATGATGCATTTTTCCATCTTTTCTGGCATCTAATCCATTGGGTGTAATAAAATAAGTATCTTTACAACCGATTTCATCTGCCTTTTCATTCATTAATTTTGCAAATGCTTCTACGGATCCTCCAATATGTTCGGCAATCACAACTGCAGAATCATTGTGACTTTCTAGCATCATCGAATATAACAGATCTTTTATTTTTACTTTTTCCCCACATCTAAGTCCTAACCGTACTTGTGGCTGTGACGCAGCATATGCAGAAACTGTAGCTTCCTCATTTTCTCTTCCATTTTCTAATGCAACAATGCATGTCATAATTTTGGTTGTACTCGCCATCGGTAATGCCTGATTTCCATTTTTATGAAACAAAACTCTTCTGGTTTTTCCATCCATCAGTACTGCTGATTTTGCATATAATTCCCGTTCATCCATCTGCCTCTTCTGCTCTGCCCTTTTCTCTGTTTCATTCTGTGTCTGTGCAATTACAATGGAATATCCATCTGAAAAAATCATACTAAAAAAAAGAAAAGACAATAAAAAAATATTTTTACTGCTTTTCTTTTTTTGGAACCTTATTCTTTTCATATATACTCCAAATTCCATATTTACTAAAGATATATGAAAATTTTTTCATTTTATGATAACTATTCTTTGTCTGTTTCTTTCTTTCTGTCTGCATCACGTGCAGATTCATTCAGATTTAATTTTTCATCTGCTTCTTTGATTGCCTCAAGTTTAAACGTTTGTACTTTTTCCTGATCAATTGGCGGAAGCTGTTCAATGGACGGCAATCCAAACCGTCTTAAAAATTCTTCTGTCGTTCCAAAAAGAAGGGGTCTTCCGGGTGCATCTAATCTTCCAACTTCCTCAACTAATTCATATTCTACTAATTTATTGACTGCATGATCACTTTTTACACCTCGAATTTTTTCAATTTCGACCTTTGTTACCGGTTGTTTATATGCAATAATTGAAAGAGTTTCTAATAAAACCGCCGTCATCACTTGTCTTTTCGGCTGACTGGCAACCCGAATCAATGCATCATAATATTCAGGCTTCGTACACATCTGATACGAATTTTCTAAAGGAATAATTTTTAACCCACTATTTTGCTGATTATATTTTTCCATCAGTTTCTGGATTACTTTTCGTGTTGTTTTCACATCCCGTTTAATCCCTTTTGCAATTTTTTCTATTTCAACAGATTCACCCATTGCAAATAAAATTGCCTCCACTTGTGCTTCTAACTGTTCTAATTCACTCATCTTTGTTTCCATTCCCTTCGCTTGGACTTATCATTATTTCATCAAATGTATGCTTTTGAATAATTGTAATTTGTCCCACCTTCATCAATTCTAAAACTGCTAAAAAAGTTACAATTACTTCTAATTTACTATTTTGTCTCTCAAGTAAATCACGAAAAGAAAACATCTGTTTCCCCCCCTGTTTTCTTTTTTTTCTTGCATATTTTCGAACATATTGCATTTTGTCCGGCAAAGAAATCTCCTCTTTTTTAATCTCTCCAAACCCTGCTCTTACCGGATCAATTTTATTTTCCATTCTAAACAGTACCTGCTTCATTACTTCATTTAGCTTCTCAACAGTAATTCCCTCTAAAATTTTATCTAAATTGACTGGTGGTTTATATTTGATTACTTCTTTTGGCAGTGTCATTTCTTTATACATGGACTTTCCTGCATATTGTTGCTGTGTCCGAAGTTCACTTGCCATATACTTATAAGTCTTGTATTCAATTAATTGCTGAACAAGCTCAGCTCTTGGATCTTCTTCATTTCCCTCTTCATCAATTACCTTTGGCAGCAGCATTCTCGTTTTTATATCAATTAAAGTCGCTGCCATCACAAGAAATTCACTCACAACATCTAAATCTTCCCGTTCCATCTGATTTACATATTCTAAATACTGATTCGTAATCGTCACAATCGGTATATCATAAATGTCTACTTTATTTTTTTCAATTAAATGAAGCAGCAAATCTAACGGTCCTTCAAACACCTGAAGTTTTACTAATAGTTCCAATTCTGTTTTTCTCCTTTTTCCTATGCTTTTTTTAGATCAATTACAATTAATTGTGGCATATTTCCAAGTCTGACATTGATCGTGTGGCTTCCTAATCCCCCACTTAAAATCATTTCTGAATGATTTTTAAAAAAATTTCCCTTATCATATTTATCAAATAATCGGTATTGTGTAGAAATAATACCGCCAATAAACGGCAGGCAGACAATTCCTCCATGATTGTGCCCTGAAACAATCAGATCCGCACCATATTGTGCATATGCATCAAAATAAGATGGATTATGGGCAATTAATATATTAAACCTGTTTTGATCTAAAACGCCAAGTTTATTCTGTAAATATTCTTTTGGAAGTTTGATTTTCCGAACTGTTTTTCGATAATATTCTTCCTCAAGTTCTACCCCTGCTATTGTTATATTATTTTTATCCAAGTCAATCTTCTGATCATTTAATGCTATGTATTCTATTTGTTTTTTCTTTAATAAATCTAAATATTCCTGATATGCATTTCCATATAAATCCGTTTCTATTTTTGCCCTTGTTTCATGATTTCCATTTGTATAAAAAACCAGATATTGTTTTGAAAGAACTTCAAGCAATTCAACTGCAGCATCTGTATCTATCTTTTTCCCTCTTTTTGCTGTAAACAAATCACCGGCAATTAAGATTATCTCCGGTTGTTCTTTTTGAATTGCCTGTAAGAGTTTCTCATTCCCATCTCCATATGTGCATCCATGCAAATCTGTAATCAACACCATGCGACATGGATTTTTTATTTTATCTGTATGAACAATATCTCTTACAATCTCAAAATGCGTAATTTCATAATGTATGCGAATTATTACTCCTGATAACAGTAAAATAACGATTCCAATCAAAATATAAAGCATATTCTCTCCTTTTTCAGCCCGTATATTATAACACATCTAAAAGATATTTCCCAATGATTTTTTGAAAGTAATCCTTATACTGCAGCGATTCTACTTCTTTTTTTGCCAAAATATCTCTTTCTCCTATCTTCTTTTCATTTAATAAATACTGAATTTTACCTATCTTTTGATCTTTTTGAATGGGTGCCTTTAATGATTCCTCAAATATTATTTTCTTTTTTATTTCTTTTGGATTTTCCTCTTTTTTAGCAATATAAGAAAATGGCTGTTTTACATACCCTTCTGCTTCTGTCTCTGCCCCTCCGCTTATTTTTACTTTTATTTTTTCTGTTTCCTTATCCTGATATTTTTTACAATTTGCATAACCATAATTTAACAGTTCCATGGCTTCTTTAAATCTTAATTTATAATTTTCTGCCCCCATTACCACAGCGATTAATTCAATTCCATCTTTTTTTGCTGTTGCGCTTAAACAATATTTTGCCTTTTGCGTAGAACCTGTTTTTAGCCCCGTCGCCCATGCATATTGTTTTAATAACTTATTTGTATTTGCCAATGTAAATTCTTTTTCTCCTAATTTCGTTTTATGTGTGATATTCTCCATCCAAATAGTGGAATATTTTGTTATTTGTGGATATTTTGTAAGCAGTTCTCTTGACATTAACGCAACATCCCGGGCAGTCGTATAATGTTCATCTGCATCTGTCAGTCCGCAGCAGTCTACAAAATGTGTATGTTTCATTCCTAATTCATTTGCCCTCTGGTTCATTCTTTTTACAAACTCTTCTTCACTGCCTGCAATATGTTCAGCCATGGCAACACTGGCATCATTTCCACTGGCAACTACAATACATTTAATCAGCGTCTCTACAGTCTGCTGCTCTCCTGTTTCTAAAAAAACCTGTGATCCTCCCATGCTTTTTGCATGTTCGCTTGTCGTAACAGCATCATTCATTTTAATTTTCCCCTCCTGCAATGCATCAAAAGTTAAAATCAATGTCATAATTTTGGTAATACTTGCAGGTGATAAAATCTGATCGGAATCTTTTTCAAATAATACCGTTCCTGTTGATGCCTCTAATAACATGGCACCTTTGCATGTAAGATTTAATTCCGATACCTGATTTCCGGCTTCCACTACATTTCCATCAAAATCCTGTATCGGTTCTTTCTCTGAAAGCACAGAAGCGCCAGTTGTATTCACAACTGACGTTTCTAAAATTAAAATTCCAACAAAAATCATTTTAATGAATTTTTTCATTTCTGCTACCATAACACCTTTTTTTATAATATATGAATGGTTATTTGAAAAAATTCTTTTCTTTTTATTCTTTTACTTTGTAGTTTCTGAACCTGTGGTTGTCTCTGTGGCATCTGATGCATCACCATAATATAACACTTCCTTTGTCGAACTTAAAATACTTGAATCGGAATGTGCCTGACTTACCACAAAAGAATCTAATCCCCTTAATTGCGGATAATAAATTCTTAACGTCTCTGAATCAATAAATTCTGTATTACCAAAATACTCATTATTTACAAAGACTTTGCTATATTTCGTAAAATTCTTACCCTTAATAATAACATAACCATCGCTATCTACCGGAGGTGTTTCTTCTGCCTTTGGTGTAATATTTTCCGCATCTGCAGCAGGCTCACTTGTTGATGCCTGTGTGGTTTCCTGTATAGTTTCCGGTGTATTACTTTTTGTCTGTTTATAAATAGAAGTTATCTCTATCTTATTAATTCCCATTTGAAGATTTGTTGGTTTATATGGATTTGTACCTCCATAAAGGACTTTATCGCCTTTGAAGATATCATATTGCAAATTCGCAAGTCCATTTAAATAATCTTTTGAATTCTCTTTTTCCTGATGATATTTATTTACAAATCCATCAGTAATTCCAAGAGGCTTTAAAATATCTGCTTCTAACTGAAATGCTTCCATATCTTTTTTCTCATAAGACACACCTTTGACATTTTCCCAGATAAAATACTCTGTCTGATATACCGTTTCACCCTTTCCAAATTCTGATTCTTCAAAATCAAGACTTGGAAGATGATCTCCATAAAAGACTACGATACTCTCTTCATCTCTCTTTTTAATTTCATCAATCAATTGCCCTACAAACTGATCCATTTCATGTATCTGATTTGTATAATATTCACGACTGTTCAACAGACTCTGATCAATCTGATATCCTTGTTTTGATGTTACTTTAATTGGGAAATCATAATCTCCGGATGTCGGATAACTACCATGTCCCTGTACCGATATTGTATAAACAAAATCCGAACCTTTTGTGCTATCTAAAGCCTGTTTTACAACATTTGTCAGGCAATAATCTTTTGCCCATCCCATAGGGGTATAATCTGTCTCCGGATTCAAATTCAAATATTCTACCGATGTAAAATCATGAAATCCTAACTGAGAAAAAACAATGTTTCTTCCGTAGAATCCACCTGTATTATTGTGCACCGCATGACTGGTATATCCATGTGGAGCAAGATTATAACAAATAGACTCGCAATTTTTTGTTCTTAAAGTTGTTTTATACGGATATTCTCCCGGTCCAAAATTATCAATATTTAATCCTGTTAAAACTTCAAATTCTGAATTCACTGTACCCGCTCCTACCACTGGCATAGACAAATGTCCGCTGGCACATTTTTTCATATATTTATGATAATTTGGAAGTGGATCTTCTGAAAAATCCATATCAATACATCTTGTAATGTCAAAAAATGATTCTAACTGAACAATAATAATATTCGGTGTTTTAACCTTTATGCTTGCATCCATATATGGCGAATCTTCTTCTAAGCCCGATTTTGACTTTTTGCTGTCGGTCTCTTCTTCTTTTGTAATTTTATCAATCTGTTCTTTTGAATAATTGCCTGGTTTTGTAACGCCTGAATTAAATACACTATTTGAAAAACAATATGCAAATCCATACTTCAGATATGCCTGTGATAATTCCGGGAATTTCAGGGAAAGACCATGTGTCAGATTCCCGATAAGCAACATCACAAACATGAAAACACCAGATAAAATCACAAGAGCAAACTTTTTCCCATAATTCATTTTTCCTTTTATCTTTGGAACTTTGATAAAAAGAATTACCAGCCCCGCAACAATTGCAGCAATCGCAACTCCTAAAACAATATAAGTTACTGTTGTAAAATACTTATTAATTACCGCTAATGCAGAATCTATAAGCAAAAAATCCATTGCGGTGAACGGTGTAACTCTGCTGCTTAGCAGGAAGTAATTTACAAAACCAAGAATCAGCCAGATGACTGATGTAAAAACTAATGCAAACAATCTTCTGCGAAACAAAAGTGATAACGTAAGTGTAAAAAAGATAATGCTTGCATTACATAAAAAACCAAAAGGATGTGAAATCATATATACAAATCCTTTTGAAACTGATTTTCTGCCAAGCATTTCAATAATCAAATTCAAAACAAGTGGCAGGATGATATAAAGTGCGATTGTTGTCTTTCTACTTTTAAATTGAAATATATTTTTTATTTTTTGAAACATAAAAATAAACCATATCCTTCCCTAATCTATGTAATTTTGCCTCTCTAAAATAAAGGAACATCTAATCTTAATTAATGTCAGAGGCATTCTTTTTATGTCTGTTCTCTTTTGCCCCTGACATCATCATATCAATAAAATTTATGATTCTTTTTAGGAAATCTTTAATTTTTTCTTAAGGCTCTGAATTATAAAGCACATTTTAATATAAACCCGTTAGATTTGTCAAGTCATCGAACTTGTCATGTGCTTCTTTTATTGCATCCTTTAACAAATTTTCTGCCTCTGCTTTTTGATTTTTTTGTAAAATTTTAAATCTCATTTCTCTGTCATAAAATTCTTTGATATCTTCACACATATTTTTGCTATCAAAATAAAATGCTGCCTTTGTTTGTTTATTCCCCGGATGATACCGGAATAAATTCCAATACCCTGTTTCAACAGCTCTTTTTTCTTCTTCCATGCTACAAGACATTCCTCCGATAATTCCATGATTAATACATGGGGCATAACCAATGACAAGAGAAGGTCCTTCATATTCCTCTGCTTCTTTTAACGCTTTCAGACACTGACCCGGATTTGCTCCTAATGCAACTTGTGCAATATAGACTTCCTCATACTGCATCATCATTTTCCATAGTTTTTTCTTTTTTGTCTTTTTCCCACACGAAGCAAACTGAGCAACAGCCCCCACCGGTGTCGCCTTTGATACCTGTCCTCCTGTATTTGAATACACTTCTGTATCAAATATGAAAACATTTACATTTTCTCCTGATGCTAAAACATGATCCAGTCCACCAAATCCGATATCGTATGCCCATCCATCTCCTCCAAAAATCCAGACTGATTTTTGATTTAAAAAATTTTGGTATTTTAAAATCTGTTCTCCCATTTTTTTTAAGGAACAATCTTCTTCATGGACTGCCAGAAAAGGAATCATTTTTTCTAATAAAGCCCCAACTGCATCTGCATCTTCTTTTCTGCCTCTTCTTTGTTCTTTTTTATAAATCTGAATTTTTTCTAACAAATCAAAATCTTCTTCTTTTTTATCTTCTAAATTTTTAATGCATTCTTCTAATTGATTGACATCATGTGAAATATTCTTTTTTAAAATACTTTCCGCTATTTTCATTCCATAACCAAATTCAGCATTATCTTCAAATAAAGAATTAGCCCATGCAGGTCCTTTTCCATCTTTATTTTTGGTATAGGAAACAGAAGGTGAGGAATTTCCCCATATAGAAGAACATCCGGTTGCATTCGCAATATACATTCTTTCCCCAAACAGTTGTGTAATCAGTTTTGCATAACTGGTTTCTCCGCATCCTGCACAAGCTCCCGAAAATTCAAGCAATGGAGGATAAAACTGGCTTCCCTTTACACTCATCCTCGAAAATTTTTGCAACACTTCTTTCTTTTCCGGTAAAGTCTGTGCATAATGAAATTCTTTCCATTTCTTCTTTCTCTCTTCGTCTGTTTCCATTTCCATCTCTAATGCCTTTTGGCCACATGTTCCCGGACAAATCTTTGCACATAAACTACATCCGGTACAATTATTGGTATCCACAACAATTGCAAAAGAATACCCTTCTAATCCCTTCATAGGTGCCTCTTCCATATAGCGGGGGCGATTCATCCTTTCTTCACGATTTAAAACAACCGGACGAATACATGCATGTGGGCAGACGAAACTACATAAATTACACTGAACACAATTATCGCGAATCCACATCGGATTTTTTGCTTCTAATTTTCTCTGTTCATACTTGCTTGTACCCAAAGGCATTTCCCCGTTTTTCCTATTGACAAATGCAGAAACAGGAACTTCATCCCCCCTTCTTATACAAACCGGATTTAAAATCTGTTCAATATATTCTTTCGTTTCTAAATCCTCCGTTTCTTTCATTTGTTCCTTTTCCACTTTTTCAGAATCACTCCCTACTAATTCTAGCTCCTGTAAATTTATTTTTTTTACGCACTGAATTCCCTGTTCCATTGCCAGTTCATTCTTATATATATATTCTTCACCTTTTTTCCCATACGTATCATGAAATGCCTCTTTCATCCATTGTTTTGCATAGTCTAAAGGAATGAAATTAGTAATCTGAAAAAAAGCAGCCTGTAAAACTGTATTAATTTTCCCTCCTAAGCCACATTCTTCACTTATTTTCTTTCCATCAATGCAATAAAATTCAATTTCATTCTGAATCAGATATAACTTCAGCTCATTTGGAATGATCTGATTCAAATCTGCATCTTCACTACAGTTTAATAAAAATTTTCCTTTTCTTTTCATATATCTTTGTAGTTGATATTTTTGTAAATAAAAGCTTTGATGGCATGCTAAAAAATCTGCTTTCTGAATCAAATATGCAGACTTAATCGGTTTGCTTCCAAAACGCAAATGAGAAATTGTAAGTCCACCTGATTTTTTTGAATCATATTCAAAGTATGCCTGTGTATATACCGGCATATGTTCACCTATCATTTTAATTGTATTCTTATTTGCACTAACTGTTCCATCCGATCCCATTCCCCAGAACATACATTGAAACAGATCTGTTTTGTCATTTATTGTCTGAAAACGCTCCCCATATGGACTTTCATCTAAGGAACGCATCCAGACATCATCTTTTACTCCCAGCAAAAATTCCTCTTGTTTTCGATTATAAAATGCCGCAAGAATATGTGCTAATGTCGTGTCTTTTGAAGAAAGCCCATATCTTCCATGATAAATTTCTAGTTTCGTTTTCTCTTGAAAAAGGGCTGTGACGATATCTTCATATAATGGATCCCCTAATGCTCCATTTTCTTTTACACGATCTAAAACAATCAGTCTCTGACATTTTGGGGGAATTTGCTGCATAAAATATTTCCTGCTAAATGGACGATATAAATGTACCTGAATCAAGCCACATTTTTCTCCATTGTTCATTAAATAATCAATTGTTTCTTCGATTGTCTGACAGACAGACCCCATTGCTACAAAAACTGTTTCTGCTTCGTTGTGCCCATAATATTGAAAAATATGATAATTGGTTCCGATTTGTTGATTTACTTTCTCCATTCCACATTCTACCTGTTCAGCCAGATTTCTATAAGCAGTTTCTCCTGCTTCTCTGTTTTGAAAAAACAGATCTGAATTTTGTGCCTGTCCTTTTGCCATTGGCCGGTTTGGATTCAATGCGCTGCAACGAAATTGCTCTATCTCTTTTTCCGGAAAAAACTCTCTTAACTGTTCATAAGAATAAATCTCTATTTTTTGTATTTCATGTGACGTTCGAAATCCATCAAAAAAATGTAAAAATGGGATTCCTGATTGGAAAGCAGACTGATATCCAACTGGAGAAAGGTCCATCACTTCCTGCACCGATGCCATGGAAAGCATCGCAAATCCAGTCATTCTGCATGTATAAACATCTGAATGATCTCCAAAAATTGATAAAGCATGACTTGCAACTGTTCTGGCTGCAACCTGTATCACACATGGCAAAAATTCACCTGCAATTTTATATAAATCCGGTATCATAAGTAACAATCCCTGTGATGATGTAAATGTTGTACTCACTGCTCCTGCACTTAAAGCTCCATGTAATGCACCCGCAACACCCGCTTCCGATTGCATTTGTTTTACTGTTACAACATTACCAGATAAATTTTTCATTTGTAATCCTGACCACTTATCAAACAGTTCTGCCATCGTAGATGATGGTGTTATCGGATAAATAAACGCTGCATCATTATATGCATATGCAATATATGCTGCCGCTGTATTTCCATCCATGGACTTCATTTCACGTTTCAAGAGCATTCCTCCCTAATTTCTTATAATTCTTTTATGAATGAAAGCTTTTTTTGCTTTTTCCTGCTCTTTTGTAATCTCAATACATGCAGACAACTCTTCTATTGCTTCTTTTGTTTTATTTTCATCATCTCCATATACTTTTGCAATACAATCTCCTTTTAAAATCTTATCTCCTGTTTTTCGTTCTAATACAATTCCAACATTTGCATCAATCGGCATATCCTTTTTCTGTCGTCCGCCACCAAGATTTAAAACAATTTTCCCTATTTCTTCACAGTGAATCTTATGAACAAATCCATCTGCCTGCGCATACAATGGAACACAATATTTTGCCTGAATTAATTTTTCTGGTTGTTCCACATAGGTAATATCTCCCCCTTGAAGTGCAATCCATTCTTTAAATTTATCAAATGCTTTCTTGGAATAAATCGTATCCTTTACCTTTTCTTCCGCTTCTTTTCTGCTTGAAGCTAATTGTGCCATATATACCATTTCACTTCCTAATGCAATACAGAGTTGTAATACATCTTCCGGTCCATTCCCATTTAAAATGTCAATTGCCTCTTTCACTTCTAGTGCATTTCCAACTGCATAGCCTAATGGCTGATTCATATCTGTAATCAATGCAGCCATTTTCTTACCTGCACTTTCTCCAATCCGAATCATCTCCTCCGCCAGTCGAATTGCATCCTCCTCTTTTTTCATAAAAGCACCATCACCGGTTTTCACATCTAACACTATTCCATCTGCACCAGAAGCAAGTTTCTTACTCATAATACTGCTTGCAATAAGAGAAAGTTGGTCTACGGTCGCTGTTACATCCCGTAATGCATAAATTTTTTTATCTGCAGGTGCCAGATTTGCAGTCTGACCAGATAATGCAATATTAATCTCATTTACATTTCGAATAAATTTCTCTTCTGATATGGCAGTCTGAAAACCAGGGATACTTTCTAATTTATCAATTGTTCCACCTGTAAATCCTAATCCTCTTCCAGACATTTTTGCAACCTTTACACCACATGCTGCAACCATCGGTCCTAACACCAGTGTCGTTTTATCTCCCACTCCACCAGTACTATGTTTGTCAATTTTCATTCCTTTTATACCATCTAAGGACATATGATCTCCGGAATCACGCATCGCGATCGTCAGATGATAGGTTTCTTCTGAATTCATTCCCTGAAAATATGTTGCCATTAAAAAAGCAGACATTTGATAATCAGGAATCATTCCTTTCGTATAACCTTCTACTAAATATTCAATCTCTTCTTTTGTCAAATGCCCTCCATTCCTTTTTTTATAAATTAAATCGCATACATTCATAACTGCCTCCTTTGTATTTTTTCATTCTTTACCGTTACAAAATCTTTCTTCTTTTATCCATTATAACATTTTCTTTTTTCCACGTGAACATTACTTTTTTTTTAACAAGAATTATTTCTACTTTAAAACTTGTAATTGTTGAAAAAAAGGCATTTTTGCATTATAATAGAAAACATTCGCAGGTATTGTTCCTTTCTCATACCTGCTAGAGTTTTACATCAAAGGAGATTAATAATAATATGGGAATGAATTTTAATAGGAAATTACCTGTACCAAAAGAAATTAAGGAAATGTATCCTTTACCGGAAAATCTTGTTGCTCTAAAGCAAAAAAGAGACAAAGAGATTCAAGATGTTTTCACTGGTAAGTCTGATAAATTTCTACTTATTATCGGACCTTGTTCCGCTGATAATGCAGACTCAGTTTTAGACTATACATCACGTCTTGCTAAAATGCAGGAGAAGGTTGCAGATAAGATTATCATTATTCCTCGTATCTATACCAATAAGCCTCGTACTACAGGGCAGGGATACAAGGGTATGATTCACCAGCCAGATCCAACGAAGAAGCCAGATATGCTAGAAGGATTAATTGCTACCCGTAAGCTTCATACACGTGCCATTGCTGAAACAGGTCTTACCTGTGCGGATGAAATGCTTTATCCGGAAAATCACAGATATTTTTCAGACCTGCTCTCTTATGTTGCAATCGGCGCCCGTTCTGTAGAAGACCAGCAGCATCGTTTAACTGCAAGTGCAATTGATATTCCTGTCGGAATGAAAAACCCTACAAGCGGTGATTTATCTGTTATGCTTAATTCCATCGTTGCAGCACAAGCTTCTCATACATTTTTATATCGTGGATGGGAAGTCCAGTCAAAAGGAAATCCTCTTTCTCATGCAATTTTAAGAGGTTTTGTAAATAAACATGGACAGAACCATAGCAATTATCACTATGAAGATTTAAGTCTCTTAAGAGAACTTTATCTGAAAAAGAATCTGGCTAATCCTGCTATTATTGTTGACGCAAATCATGCGAATTCAAACAAACAATACTTAGAACAAATTCGAATTTGTAAAGAAGTATTACATAGCTGTAAATTAAATCCTGAATTTAAAAAACTTGTAAAAGGATTTATGATTGAAAGTTATATTGAAGACGGATGTCAGAAAATCGAAGAAGGTGTATACGGAAAATCTATTACCGATCCTTGTCTTGGATGGGAAAAGTCTGAACGACTGATTTTAGATATTGCCGAATCTCTCTAATATTTAACACAGAATTAAAGGAGTTTTATATGAATTGTGAATTTTTAAGAAAACTGCCTACACCTCAGGAAATTAAAGAAATGTTTCCTCTCTCAGAGCGTGTAAGCAAGATAAAAAAACAACGTGATGCAGAAATTGCCGATGTATTTACAAGCAAATCAGACAAGTTTCTTTTAATCATTGGTCCTTGTTCTGCTGACAAACCAGAACCGGTTCTTGATTATACAAACCGCTTAGCTAAAATACAAGACAAAGTCGGAGATAAGATTTTAATCATTCCTCGAATCTACACAAATAAGCCTCGTACTACAGGGGAAGGATATAAAGGAATGGTTCATCAACCCGATCCAACCAAAGCACCTGATATGTTAGAAGGATTGATTGCTATTCGTAAACTTCATATTGAAGCTGTTGAAGAAACGGGTCTTACCTGTGCAGATGAGATGCTTTATCCGGAAAACTATCGTTATTTATCAGATATATTATCATATGTCGCTGTAGGTGCACGTTCCGTAGAAGACCAGCAGCATCGTTTAACTGTAAGTGGTATGGATATCCCTGCTGGTATGAAGAATCCTACAAGTGGTGATTTATCAGTTATGATTAATTCTATCATTGCAGCTCAAAGCTCTCATACTTTCCTCTATCGCGGATGGGAAGTAACTTCCGATGGCAACCCTCTCACTCATGCTATTTTAAGAGGTGCTGTTAATAAGCATGGACAGTGTGTTCCAAATTATCATTATGAAGATTTAAATGCACTTTACAAAATGTATACAAGTAAAGATTTGAAAAACCCTGCTGTTATTGTAGACGCGAATCATTCAAATTCAAATAAAAAATTCCTGGAACAGATTCGTATCAGTAAAGAAGTACTTCATAGCCGCAGACTTTCTTCCGATCTTTCTACTTTCGTCAAAGGTTTAATGATTGAAAGCTATATTGAAGATGGCAATCAAAAGGTTGAAGAAGGTGTCTATGGAAAATCCATTACTGATCCTTGTCTAGGCTGGGAGAAAACAGAACATCTTATTAAAGATATTTATAATTTATTATAATAAAAAAACTACTGCATTTACGAATTCACCCCTTCGTAAAGCAGTAGTCTTTTTTATTTTTAGATCAATTTCATAAAAATTCCTTCATTTACATAAACTTCTATTATAATTTCTAAAAAAACAAGGCATAAAAAAGAAAGGAAATTTTTAGTCTTTTCTTTTTTGCTATATAAATACTTGTTTTTTTCCAGACAACATATTTTTAAAGAAAAATAAATTAAATATAATAAAAGAAAACGATGCGGAAACGTATATAACAGAAAAGAAATACATCCTGTTATCCCTTGGCTGTAGCATAACCCCAATAACGCAACTGTCAAAAAAAAGCCTTCATATAGCATCAACAAGATATGAATCATTATTTTCCATTTAAAGGAATGACTAAGCCACAAAAGAAGAAATTCTTTTCCTCTTTTCTTTAAAGTCTCACATAAGATATAAGAGGATGATATACTTGTCCTGTTTAACTGCTCTTGAAAAACATCAAATATTCCAGCCAGTTTGATACAGTTATCTTTAAAATACAACGTTCCAAATAAAACTCCAATGAATATTCCTATTCCATATACCAAGATAATAATTTTTTTATACGATAAAATATGATTTTTTTCTATTTTCATTTTTCACACTCTGTTTTTTTCTTTACAATATATGTATCTGATACTTTTTATATAACCAAAAACAGATGTTCCTCTATACCAAACATCTGTTTTTACAAGTTAAATTCTGTTATTTATTTAATACTTCCTGTACATAGTACGCATATAACGCAGAAATTGTTTTTGAATCCTGAATTTCATCTTTTTTTATTTTTTCTAATAATTCTTCTATCGTATATTCTTCTACTTCTACAAATTCATCTGGATCTAAATGTTGTACTGATTTTTGCAATTGACTGGCAACAAAAATATCAATTCTCTCATTACAAAATGCAACTGTAGTCCGAACAGAAATTAAAAAATGAATCTCTTTTGCTTTATAACCCGTTTCTTCTTCTAATTCTCTTGCCGCACATGTTGCAAAAGTCTCCTGGGTACCATTTAATCCTCCTGCCGGTATCTCTAATGTATATCGGTCTAGTGCATTTCTCCACTGTCTGACCATCAAAATTTTTCCATCTTCTTTTACAGGAATAACAGCTGCCGCTCCCTTATGTTTTATAAAATCCCATTCTGCAACAGTTCCATTAGGAGTTTTTACATAGTCCGTATATAAGTCAATAATATGTCCTTTTTTTGACAATACTCTTTTTTGACGTTCAAATTCCATTTATTTCTTCTTCCTTTTTTCACTTTATTATTTAATATTTTCAGACTTTTCATAACATGCATCTGTAGCTTTAATAATTGCATTACGGAATCCATTCTCTTCTAAAGCTGCAACACCTGCAATTGTTGTTCCACCTGGTGAACAAACCATATCCTTTAATACACCTGGATGCAATTTTGTTTCTAATACCATTTTTGCTGAGCCTAAAACTGTCTGTGCAACAAATTCATAAGCATCTTTTCTTGGCATCCCATATTTTACCGCACTATCCGCAAGTGCTTCAATAAACATATAAACATACGCTGGAGAACTACCACTTGCACAGGTAATTGTACTCATCATTTTTTCTGAAACTACTTTCATTTTTCCGATAGAAGCAAAAATTTTCTTTATATCATCTTTCTCTTCTACCTTTAATTCTTCTTCATTATAACATACACCTGTCATGCCTTCTCCTAATAATGCAGGTGTATTTGGCATTGCTCTTACAATTCGAATTTCACGTCCTAATGCTTTATGCAGATCTTCTGTTGTAATTCCGGCAACAATCGAAATGACAATATTGTCTTCTTTAACAATATTGGCAATATTTTTTAAGACACTATCTAAAAATTGTGGTTTAACAGCCAACACAATATACTTTGCATTATTTGCACATTCTGCGTTTGACAAGACATATTCCACACCTGTCTCTTCATGAACTTTTTTCATACGTTCTTCATTCACATCTGTATAAATGATTTCTTCTTTATCAAATATGTGTAACACACCCTTAAGCATTGCATGTCCCATATTTCCCATTCCAATAAAACCAATTTTTGCCATCGTATTCTCCTCTTTTCTATTTCTTTTATATGTAACTATATCATATCATTTTTTATGCATTTACTATCATAGCATAAAAAAAGTTGTTACACAACATTATATTGTTATGTAACAACTTCCTTTCATTGAATCAATCATTACGTTGTCAATTATTTTGCATAATCTGTAACTCTTGACTCTCTAATCACATTAACCTTGATTTGTCCCGGATATTCAAGTTCTGATTCAATCTGTCGTGAAATATCTCTCGCTAACAGAACCATATCTGCATCAGAAACCTGCTCTGGAACAACCATAACACGAATCTCTCTACCCGCTTGAATAGCAAATGACTTTTCAACACCTTTAAATGCGTCTGCAATGTCTTCGAGTTGTTTCAATCTGTTTGTATATGTCTCTAAAGTTTCTCTTCTTGCACCAGGTCTTGCTGCAGAAATTGTATCTGCTGCTTGTACAATACATGCAATAAGTGTCTGAGGTTCCACATCACCATGATGTGCCTCAACTGCATTGATGACAGTTGGTGACTCTTTATATTTTTTACATAAATCAACACCAATCTGAATATGCGAGCCTTCCATCTCATGATCAATAGACTTACCTATATCATGTAACAATCCTGCACGCTTTGCTAATCTCACATCAAGTCCTAATTCACCTGCTAAAAGTCCGGACAATTGAGCAACCTCAATAGAATGTTTTAAAGCATTCTGACCATAACTTGTTCTGTAACGCATCTTTCCTAATAAACGAATTAGTTCCGGATGAATTCCATGAACACCAACTTCTAAAGCTGCGGCCTCTCCTTCTTCTCTAATTAAAGTTTCAACTTCTTTTTTTGCTTTTTCAACCATCTCTTCAATTCTAGCTGGATGAATTCTTCCATCTACAATGAGTTTTTCAAGTGCAATCCTTGCAACTTCTCTTCTGACTGGATCAAAAGCTGACAAAATAACAGCTTCCGGAGTATCATCAATAATCAAATCTACTCCTGTCAAAGTCTCAAGAGTTCTGATATTTCTTCCCTCTCTACCAATGATTCTTCCTTTCATCTCATCATTAGGCAATTGAACCACTGAAATCGTTGTCTCAGCAACATGATCTGCGGCACACTTCTGAATTGCTGTAACTACATATTCTCGTGCACGCTTATCAGCTTCTTCCTTTGCCCTCATTTCTGATTCTTTAATTAATTTTGCAGTGTCATGCTTCACTTCTTCTTCAACAGTTTGTAATAAAAACTCTTTTGCCTGTTCGGAGGTTAAACCTGAGATTCTTTCTAATTCCTGCACTCGTTGATCGTTTAGCTTAGATACTTCTTCCCGAACTTTATTCAGTTCCTCTTCCTTAGCATAAAGAGAATGTTCTTTTTTCTCAACTAATTCCGTCTTCCTGTCTAAAGTCTCTTCCTTCGCTAAAACTCTCTTCTCATAACGCTGAAGTTCATTCCTGCGCTCTCTTGTCTCCTTTTCAAGTTCATTCTTAGACTTAAGATTTTCTTCTTTGGCCTCTAAGAGAGCTTCTCGTTTCTTGGTCTCTGCAACATTCATGGCCTCATCAATGATTTCTCTTGCCTTTGATTCAGCACTTCCAATCTTTGCTTCATAAACTTTTTGGCGATACTGATTTGCAATCAACCAAGTGATCGGTGCAACAATGATAAGCGTTACAAAAATCGCAACTAAATATCCTATTACATCTCCCACAGGAGCACCTCCTTATTCAGTTTTCATTGTATAAAACTACAACACTACAATATTAATACTTTTTGCACACTATGTCAAGTAAATGTGGATAATTGGTTTATAATATCCCCATTAATTAGCAAAAATCACAAAAGGTACCTCAAATTTCAGCTTCATATTCCTGTTTTTTTTGATATTTTTCTACTACCTCTTTTACCATAGAATAGGAAAAACCTTTGTATAAAAGATGTTGTATCAGTTTATTTCTCTCTTCATAAGAAACTATTGGACGATTTTTTTGCTTTTTTTCAATAATTCTTAAAATTAATTCTTCTTCGTGATTATCCTGTTTCTCCACAATAGAATCTAGAAGCTCTTTCGAAACTCCTTTTTGAAGAAGTTTTTCCTTCATCACACGAATACTATATTTCTTTTCTTTAAAAGATATATACTGTTGTATGTATCGTTCATCATCTACAAACTTATATTCCTTTAAAAAATCAATTACTTTTTCGATCATATCATCCGTATAATAATTTCGCTTAAGTTTTTTTCTAATCTCTCCTGTAGTCTGTTCCGCTTTCTGAATTAAAAATAAGGCCCTTTCCTTTGCTCTTTGATATAAAACCCTGTTTATATTTTCAAGTTCCTGTGCATTTAATTCATTTCCTTCTTTTAATCGAAAACGTTTTATCTCTCCTAAGTAAAATGCTCCTATACAGACTTCATCAATATAAACACAACATTTCTGTTTATTTACTTTTTCAATTTTTGTAATGTACATATTTATTCTTGTGTCTCTTCGTTATCAGATGGAACTGCCTTTTGTTCTTGTTCTTCTTTTTCTGATTCTGATTCTTCTCCAAAACCATAATTTGCTCTGACAGCATCTTCGATCTCTTGCATTACATCCGGATTCTCTTTTAAATATGTTTTAGCATTTTCTCTACCCTGTCCAATCTTAGTATCCTTATAGGCATACCAGGAACCACTCTTATTCACAATTCCAGTCTTTGCAGCTAAATCTAAAACATCACCTTCCTTTGAAATTCCTTCTCCGAACATAATATCAAATTCTGCTTCTTTAAATGGTGGTGCTACTTTATTCTTAATTACTTTAACTCTTGCCCTGTTTCCAACTACTTCTCCACTGCTTTTTAACGTCTCAATACGTCTTACATCCATACGCACTGATGCGTAAAACTTCAATGATACTCCACCTGTAGTAGTCTCTGGATTTCCAAACATCACTCCGATTTTCTGTCTTAACTGGTTAATAAATACAATACTGCAATTTGACTTCTTAACTATAGGTGTCAGTTTTCTTAATGCCTGTGACATTAATCTGGCTTGTAATCCCATATGGGAATCACCCATCTCTCCATCAATTTCTGCTTTCGGAACTAATGCTGCAACTGAGTCAACAATGATAATGTCTACAGCACCTGAACGTACCATTGTCTCTGTAATTTCCAATGCCTGTTCTCCATAATCCGGTTGTGAAATATACAAATTGTCAATATCCACACCAATTGCATTCGCATAAACTGGATCTAGTGCATGTTCTGCATCGATAAATCCTGCAATTCCACCTCTCTTTTGCACTTCTGCAATCATATGCAATGCAACAGTTGTCTTACCACTCGATTCAGGTCCATATATCTCAATAATTCGTCCTTTTGGGATTCCTCCGATTCCTAACGCAAGATCTAAGCTTAAAGAACCGGTTGGAATTGCCTCTATATTCATGTTGGCTCCTGAATCTCCTAATTTCATAACGGAGCCCTTTCCATAGTCTTTTTCAATCTGTGCAATTGCTGCATCTAATGCCTTGATTTTATCATTCTTATCCATTTTTATCCTCCATTCTATTCTATTTATTCTGTACGAGTCTGCACTCATCTTTTTCTTCCTTTTCGAACAGTTGTTCGTTATTATAATATTATATATCCTCCCCCTTGTCAACCATTATTTCCTTCCATTCTACTTTCGCGACACTTTTATACTATATCACAAATTGTTTTATATTTCAATATGTTGTGTAACTTTTTGTATATATATTTGATTCATAAAAAATTTGATTCGGTATAGAAACATAAACAAAAAACTCTATCATTCTATAAATGATAGAGTCAAAATCATGCGGGAAAAGGGACTTGAACCCTCACGTCGTTGCCAACACTAGATCCTTAGTCTAGCCTGTCTGCCAATTCCAGCATTCCCGCATCTGATATAAAATTTATCAACAAAAAATATTATACTCTTTTTTTTGAAAATGTCAAGACTTTTTTTATCTTTTTTAATCTTTTTCTTTTCTGTATCACAACTTAATTCTTCTGGCATTTCCAAACACAAAAAGACTTTCAAAAGTCCTAAACTTTTAAAAGTCTTTTTATACCATATATTATGCTAAATTTGCCTTTGCAATTTCAGCTAACTTTGCAAAACCTGTTGCATCATTTACAGCCATTTCAGCAAGCATCTTTCTATTCATCTCAATTCCTGCTTTCTTAAGACCAAACATAAATCTGCTGTATGATAATCCATTTATTCTTGCTGCTGCATTAATACGTGCAATCCAAAGCTGTCTAAACTGACGTTTTTTCTGCTTTCTACCTGCATAAGCACTTGTTAAAGCTCTCATAACTGATTGCTTTGCAACTCTATATTGTTTTGATCTGGCTCCTCTGTAACCTTTTGCCAGCTTCAAAGTTCTGTTATGTTTCTTCTTGGCATTTAAGCCACCTTTAATTCTTGCCATTTTTAGCGCCTCCTAATTCAATTTATAAATATGGTAAAATCTTCTTCATGTTCTTTACATTCGTAGAATCTGTCATAGCAGCTTTTCTAAGATTTCTTTTTCTCTTAGTAGACTTCTTTGTAAGGATGTGGCTCTTATAAGCTTTATTTCTCTTTAATTTTCCTGTCCCAGTTGCTTTAAAACGCTTAGCAGCTGCTCTGCTTGTCTTCATTTTTGGCATTTTAAATGTCCTCCTTTAAATATCTATTTTCTATGATATGTCATACAAAACGTATGACATATCTCTAGAAATCATTTTTTACTGAAATAACATTAAAATTATCTCTTCTCTGTTAAAAACATCGTCATAATTCTGCCTTCCATCTTTGCTGGTTTATCAACAACCGCAATATCCTCTAGAATCTTGGCAAAATCATCTAACACATGCTTGCTTGTTGCGATATGCGCCATTTCTCTTCCTCTAAACCGAAGCGAAACTTTCACTTTATTACCTTTTTCTAAAAACTTTCTAGCCTGATTAGCTTTTGTATTCAGATCATTCGTCTCAATATTTGGCGACAAACGAACTTCTTTTACATCTATTGTTTTTTGTTTCTTCTTTGCATCTTTTTCTCTGCGAGCCATTTCATATTTGTACTTACCATAATCAATAATCTTACAAACTGGTGGCTTTGCCGTCGGTGCAATCTTTACTAAATCAAGTTCTGCTTCCTGAGCCATCTTGTATGCCTCTCTTGATGACATAATTCCTAACTGCTCACCATTTTCTCCTACCAGACGAACTTCTCGGTCTCTTATCTGCTCGTTAATCATTAAATCGCTAATAGTGGTACACCTCCATCAAACTTAAACATATTATCATATTATCATTTTATTCCTTAAGATTCTGCATCCTTGAAGAATAAGAATCAAAAAAAGCGGATAGAAAACTATCCGCTCAAAATACAACTTAATCTGTATATAAACTATACAGTAAATCAAATTATGAACACCTGGTCAAACCCGCTTGCCAGGGTGAGAGGATACTCTTCTTTCTTGTGTCTGCTCACGCAACATTAGTATAATACCACAGTTCCTCTCATCTTGTCAAATGTTTTTTTATTATTTATCTGGAACATCCACATTCAAATGTAGAACATTCTGTTTCTTTCGTAGTTTGTGCCTTTGAACCATTTACCTGGATATGATCTGCAGCACAGATGCATTTTTCATTATGTGTACACTTTGTAGCGTCACATTTAATATTTACAACCGGCTGTGGCATTTCCTCTCCCATGCTGTTTGTCATAGTATCACTTTTTTGAGAAAAGCTTTCGCATGCAGTCGAAACTGCTGTCTCTGCATCCTTCCCACTTACATCAATTTTTTCCAAACAACATTCATCCTTCTTATTATGCATACAAGTACTTACACTACATCTTAATATTGGCATAATCTCTCTCCTTTACATTTTGATTACACCAATAGTATTTCTCTTTTGTTCCTGATTATACCCGAAAACAGATTATTTTTCTTTTGTTTTTAAATATGCACGAATTGCCTTCTGATTCATAGGTGCTATCTGATCTGGTATTTCTTCCAATGAAAAAAATCTCAAATCATCCACTTCACTTTCCTGCGGCTTTAACTCTCCATGATATTTATTGCAAACATACACAATATCAATACAAGAAACCTGATCTCCATTTGGATAAACATAATCCATTCCTTCGCCGGAAAAAATTCCTAACAGCTGAAGTTCTTCTGCAACAAGTCCTGTTTCTTCATAAAGTTCTCTTTTGGCTGTCTGTTCCACCTCTTCTCCTATTTCTACCGATCCTCCTGCATAACTCCAGGTATGATTATCATGTCGCAGCTGTAATAAAATTCTATTCTGAATATCTTCAACAATCACACTGGCTCCACACTGTATTAAAGGTCTGTGCCCCACAATTTTTCGTAAATCCATAATATATTCGCTCATTTTATTTCTCCATTATATTAGTCTTTATTTCTGAACAATGAATACAGTCTCCATCGCATGTTTCTTTTCTTGTTTCTGTCTTTTTTTCCGTCGTACATCCATTTTCACAATTTTGAATGCCATCGCAGCTTTTTCGAATCACAATAGAAATTTTTTCATTTTCTAACATTCCTCTTTTTCGAAGTTCTTTTTTTAGATATTCCATCCATTTTGGCATTTCTAGTACTGTAACTTTGTGCTTTTCTTTTTCATCATCTGACAAAAATAAAATGGTATCTGGTTTCTGACAGTTTACGCATTCATGATTAATATCAATCGTACTGCAACGAATAATTTCTAATTCTTCTAAAATTCTTACAACACGATAAACAGTTGCAATTCCAATAGTTTTATCTTTCTTTGATGCCTGAAAATAAATATCTTTCACATTATGGCAATCTGAATGAATGATAGTTTCGATAATACACTTTCTCTGTGGAGTAATTCGATATCCATTCTCTTTTAATCTTTTGATAATCAATTCTTCTTCTTTTGTTTTAAACACAATCTGCGTTTCCATCTATTTTATATCCACCTGCCTATCCAATTTTTAGAAACAGCATTCTAATTTCAATCATTATTTATGATATGGTTCATTCTGAATAATTCGATAGCTTCTGTAAATCTGCTCTAACAAAATAACTCTCATCAGCTGATGAGGAAATGTCAATTTTGAAAAACTTAATTTTAAATCAGCTCTCTGACTGATACAATCATGGAGTCCTAAAGAGCCACCAATGACAAAAATAATATGACCACATCCAGAAACTCCTATTGATTCTATTTTCTGTGCTAATGATACGGAATCTAGCATTTTACCTAATATCTCCAATGTAATTACAAATGCATCCTCTTTGACATATTTTAAAATTCTCGCTGCTTCTTTTTCTTTAATCTGATTGCAAACAGCCTCGCTGGCTCCCTCTTTTGTTTGTTCATCAGCCACTTCAATAATCTCTAATTTACAATATCTGCTTAATCGCTTACTGTATTCGTCAATGGCCATTCTTAAATATTTTTCTTTTATCTTTCCTACTGTTATTAACGTTATTTTCAATTGTTCTTCCTCATTCATATCCTTAAGAATGAAAAAATATCCATACTTAATTTTTCGATTCTTGTCTGGGTAGAAAAAAACTACAATCATAAAGATTGCAGTTTTTTCTTATATTCTAGTCGTTCTTTGCTGAAAGAAATTCATCTATGCTTTTTGCTCCTACTTTTCCAGCTTCCATTGCTAATATAACAGTAGCAGCACCTGTAACCGCATCTCCTCCTGCATATACACCTTCTTTTGTAGTTTTTCCATTCTCATCTGCAAGAATACATTTCCACTTGTTTGTCTCTAAACCTTCTGTTGTGGAAGAAATAAGTGGATTTGGTGATGTACCAAGAGACATAATTACCGTATCAAGCTCCATGTCAAATTCTGAACCTTCAATTGGAACCGGACGTCTTCTTCCTGAAGCATCTGCTTCTCCTAATTCCATCTTTACGCACTTCATTCCTTTTACCCATCCATTTTCATCTACTAAGATTTCAACCGGATTTGTTAAAAGATCAAAGATAACTCCCTCTTCTTTTGCATGATGTACTTCTTCTTTTCTTGCAGGCAATTCTTCTTCAGAACGTCTGTATACAATATGTACCTCTGCTCCAAGACGTAATGCAGTTCTTGCTGCATCCATTGCTACGTTTCCTCCACCTACAACTGCAACTTTTTTTCCTGCTGCAATCGGTGTATCATAATCATCACGAAATGCCTTCATTAAATTATTTCTTGTCAAATATTCATTGGCTGAAAAAACACCATTTGCATTTTCTCCATGAATTCCCATAAATTTAGGAAGACCTGCTCCTGATCCAATAAATACAGCCTGGAAACCTTCTTCTTCCATTAATTCATCAATTGTTGTACCTTTTCCAACAACTACATTGGTTTCTATCTTAACACCAAGTTTTTTCACATTCTCTACTTCGTGTTTCACTACTGCTTCTTTTGGTAAACGGAATTCCGGAATACCATAAACTAAAACTCCTCCTGCTTCGTGTAAAGCTTCAAAAATGGTAACATCATAACCTGCTTTTGCAAGATCACCTGCACATGTCAAACCAGCTGGTCCTGATCCTATTACAGCTACCTTTTTACCATTTTTTTCAGCTTTTACTTCTGGAACAATATTATTTTCCTTTGCCCAGTCTGCTACAAATCTCTCTAATTTACCAATGGAAACTGCATCACCCTTAATTCCTCTGACACACTGTCCTTCACACTGATTCTCCTGCGGACATACACGTCCACATACTGCTGGAAGTGCTGATGATTCTGCAATAATCTCAGCTGCCTTTTCAATATTTCCTGCTTTTACTTCCGATACAAATGCAGGAATATTAATTGAAACAGGACATCCTTTTACGCACCTTGCATTTTTACAGTTCAGACATCTCTGTGCTTCCTGCATTGCCTCTTCCATATTATATCCTAAACAAACTTCTTTAAAATTTGTTGCTCTTTCTTTTGGATCTTGTTCTCTTACTGGTATTCTATTTAATCCATTCATTTTATTATTCTCCTTTACAACCACAGCCACCACCTTGATGGGTTTTTCCTTCTCTTAATTTTAAAATTGCCTGACCTTCCTGAGTCTTATACATCTGCTGTCTCTTCATCGCTTCATCAAAATTAACAAGATGTCCATCAAATTCCGGTCCATCTACACATGCAAATTTCACTTCATCGCCAACTGTTAAACGGCATGCTCCACACATTCCTGTACCATCAACCATAATTGGATTCATACTTACAATTGTATGAATTCCTAACTCTTTTGTTAACAAACAGACAAACTTCATCATAATCATTGGTCCAATTGCTACAACAACATCATAATGATTGCCCTGATTTTCTACCAAATCTTTGATTACTTCTGTAACAAGGCCTTTTCTGCCATAAGACCCATCATCTGTTGTCACATAAAGATTTCCTGCAACTGCTTTCATCTGTTCTTCTAAGATTACTAAATCTTTATTCTTAGCACCCACAATTACATCTACATCAATTCCATGTTCTTTCATCCATTTTACCTGTGGATATACCGGAGCTGTTCCTACACCACCTGCAACAAAAAGCATTTTTTTCTTTTTTACATCTTCTAACTTTTCAGTTACGAATTCTGATGGCATTCCAAGTGGTCCTGTAAAATCTCTAAAATACTCTCCTGCCTGTAACTGTGACATTTTTTCAGTACTTGCACCTACAATCTGAAAAACAATTGTAACAAGTCCTTTTTCCCGATCAAAGTCACAAATGGTAAGCGGAATACGTTCCCCTTTTTCATCCATTTTGGCAATGATAAACTGACCAGGTTCACATGTTTTTGCAACTCTTGGTGCTTCCACATCCATTAAATAAATCTTCTCAGCAATCTTTTCCGCCTTTACTATCTTGTACATAATCTCCTCCATTCCTTGCTTCAAGTACAATTTTTCTACAAGGACAAATCGATAAATATCCGTCCCTGCCTATCTTGTATGCTTGTTTTTTCTTATATAGATGTAATTTTGTTCCCTCACATTGAACTTCCTTACATAACTATCTCTGCAAATAATTAAAATGACCGACTAAATTTGTATGTATCATTTTTCTTTTTAGCCCGATACACTTCGCCGTCTGAACAACCCATTCCATATAACGATTCCGATACCTGATTCTCGTTTTTATCGAATTTAATTGCTTTCACTATATAATATTCTTTTCCATCAACCACTTTTGTCTCTACATAGGAATAATACATATAAGAGCCGTCTGAAAACGTACCATCTTCCTGTTCTAATATTCCCTTTGATTTCAGTTTTTTCTTTAAAGACTGGATACACGAATTGTAAGAATAAGATCTCGTCAATGTTAAATTATATACCACTTGTGTTACGGGACTTTTTACACCTGCTGAATTATAAATAACAACAGATACTAAATGATTTCCAATTGGCATATCTAAATCTCCCGTATATTCTTCTGATTTATTTGTCGGTTCCGTTCCATCTAATGTATAATATGCCTTACAATTTTCCGGTACCTCAATCTTAATCTTCTGAACTTCTGTATAATCACCGCTTGAAGGGGATACTTCCGGATTTGACACCGCATTAATTACATAATGTTCTGTCATAATTTCACTTGTAATTCCCTTTTCACTAACCGCAATTGCCTTCAAATCAAAATCTGCATTTTTTCCGAACACGAGCGGATGCTCATATTTTTTACTCTTTGTGTCTGGTTCCTTTCCATCAACTGTATAATAAATGGTATTTCCTGCTAAACTCTTAAGTGTCACAGTAATCGGTTCTGAATATGTTCCACTTTTTACATCAGCTGTCGGTGTTGCGAAATCATATGCTTCTAATTTCTTTTTGATATCTTCATCCGTTATTCCTGACATAAATTTCTCTAATGTATCTGTTCTTCCGGTATTCTGATATAAAATAATCAGTTGCTCATAATATTCAATATTTTTATCATCATATTGTAATAACGTTTCAAGAGTAGAGATTGCCTCTGATTCTTTTCCATCAATTCCAAGATAACATTTATATAATTTATCTAGTGCTTTTATATGCTGTGAATCCATATATGCTTTTTTATCTGCACGAATGTATTCGGAAGACGCTGCCTGATAATTACCTGCCTGATATAATTTTTCTGCATTATTATAGTAATTATTAAATTCCTTATTTGTCCTTGCAAATATAGCCTGATAAGATAACAGTGCTGCAACTCCTACAATGACAAATACAAGTACGATACTAAGCAAAATACTTTTTTTACTTTGATTCTTTTTTGCTTCCCGTCTTTTATGCTTCTGCTTTTTTACTTCCTGCGGTTTCTTATCTCTGCTGCCTTTCTCTTCTTTTTGACTTTCCTTTCTGTTCTCCTGTCTGGTTCGAACTTTCTTATGGATTCTTTCATTATTCGTTCTGGGGTCATTTTGCTTTGAAATTGTTCTCGTAACCTGTTCTCTCTCGGAATGATCTGTCTGGTTTTCTTCTTCATCCGAAGGAACATTTACTGCTACAGAAGAAGGAATTTTAAATTCTGCTGTTACTTGCATTGCTTCTTCTACTTCATTGGAAATTTCCTTCTCAATGTCGCTCATATTCTTCACAACTTCAATCGGATTACCACATTTCAGGCAAAAAATCTGTCCCTCTTTACATTCTTCGCCGCATTTGCTGCACTTCATCCTAATCCTCCATTCTAAGTAATGACGAGTCCAAAATATTCCATTATTAGAAATATGGCACTCCTACTTTAAGTTCTATATCTTATTTATTATATTACAGTTTTCTGTATATTACTAGTCTGTTTTGCAGAAAAAATACAGCCACAATAATTTTGCCGATACAGCTCATAAATCTTCGATAATTCTACACTTCTTTTATATCCATTCTTCTTTTTAAAATCTGATAATAAATACGGAATTCCATATTGCTGTGCTAATTCTATTCCTATCTGATTTAGTTTTTCTGCATTCTTCAGCGGGCTGATTGATAATGTAGTGGTAAAATAATCAAAATTTCCTTTTTTTGCTTCTCTTGCTGCTTCTTCTAACCGCAATCTATAACAACGAAAACATCTTTCACCACCTTCTTTTTCATTTTCTAATCCTTTTGCAATCTGATAAAAATCCTGAGGTGTATATTCTTTTGCAATGAGTCTGATTGGATTTTTTACCGGCAGTTTTGATATTAATTTTTCTTGTTCTTCAATTCGATACTCGTACTCTTTTTCTGGAAAAATATTAGGATTATAATATAAAACTGTAATTTTAAAAAATTCACTGAGACTTTCTAATACATAACTGCTGCATGGTGCACAACAACTGTGCAGCAATAATGTTGGAACATACTCTTTTTCTATATTACTTTGTATAATCTTCTCCATCTCTTTTTGATAATTCATGTTCTTCTAACCTTCTCTCAATTGCCTCTACAATCGTTTCTAATACTTTTATTCTTGCATAATTCTTATTATTTCCCTCAACAATTGTCCATGGTGCATTTTTTGTTGATGTCTTTCGAATCATCTCATTGACTGCTATTTTATACTGATCCCATTTTTCTCTGTTTCTCCAGTCTTCATCTGTGATTTTCCACTGTTTCTCCGGATTTGCCATTCTAGCCTCAAATCGAAGTTTCTGTTCTTCTTTATCAATATGAATCCAGAATTTTAATACGATTGCCCCATAATCTGTCAGCATTTTTTCAAACTCATTAATTTCCTGATATGCTCTTTTCCAGTCATCCTGTTCACAGAAATGTTCTATTCTCTCAACTAAAACCCGGCCATACCATGTGCGGTCGAAAATAGTAATATGTCCTGCTTTTTGCAGTTTAATCCAAAATCTCCAAAGATAGTGATGTGCCTTTTCAAAATCATTAGGTGCAGAAATTGAATTTACCACATATCCTCTCGGATCCATTGCTTCTGTAAAACGTTTGATTGCTCCGCCTTTTCCAGCTGCATCCCATCCTTCAAATGCAACAATCATTGGAATTTTTCTTTTATACAATATATTTTGATATAAATTTATTTTCTTTTGTAAATGCTTTAATTTCTTTTTATAAATCTCTTCTTCTAAGCTCTTTCCATCTAAAACAACATCATCTAACAGATTACTGCTTAGGTTGTCCTGTGTTTCAGAAAGAACTGTGTTTTTTGTAAATTCACTTGCAGTTAAAGCCAGATCCATTTCTTTTGTGATAATTGACATCATTTTAATGACAGCATAATTTTTGTCCATGGCCTCAATGACATTCCAATAAGCACTATTGGTATTTGTCTTTTCTAACATTTCTTCTGCCATATCAAAATACTGTGTATACTTTTCATTTCTTTTTAAATCATCTTTTGAAACACGCCAGCTCGTATCTTCAGATGACAATAATTTTTCTAATCTTTTCTTCTGCTCTTTTTGTGTAATTCCTAAAAATAATTTAATAATCACAGTTCCGGAATCTTTTAACTGTCTTTCAAAAATGTTAATTTTCCTACAGTAATCTTCTACTTCTTTTTGCGAATATTGTTTGTTGAATCTTTCAAGCCAGACTCTGCGATACCATCCCCGATCAAAGATAGCAATTTCACCTTTTGCAGGTGAGTCTGCCCAGAAAGGATATAGAAATGGAAATCTTAATTCTTCCTCTGTCGGTGTCTCAGTTGTAATTACACGTGCACCTCTTGGATCGAAAGACTGCATCATCTCATTAATCAATCCCCCTTTCCCTGATGTTCCAAATCCTTCTACCAAAATTATGACAGGAATATTTTTCTTCCTGCATGCTCTTTGCAAATCTCCCATTTTTATCTGCAGAATCTTCTTTTCTTCTTTGTATCGATTCTTTTCTATTTTTTTATTAAAATCTAATTCTTTTAACATCAGCATAATCCTCCTTATGCAAAGAAGCTAAGATTTCTCTTAGCTCCTTTTTTCATTCCAAGTGTGGCCTAAAAATATTTCTTTGTGCCCCATAAATTACTCTTTTTCAAGTCTAAATATTCATTATAGGCTCTTTCTAAAATTTGCTTTTCATTTGAAAACTTAAGCAAATGATATGCTTCATGAAACTTATAATATCCTGAATCAATAAAATATTCTTCCCGTTGTGGTTTACTGTAGTAGCTATCTGCCATCATTAAATACCAATGGACATTTTTTGAAACAGTATCTCCTGGGATACTAAATGAATATTGACTCTTCCCTACATACTTGATAATCGATGCCTTCACACCGGTCTCTTCACGAACTTCTCTTAATGCTGTCTCTTTATATTCCTCTCCCGCTTCTACTGTTCCTTTCGGTAAAACCCAGCCTTCATACTTATTTCTATAATTCTTGTACAAAAGTAAAATCTTGCCTCGAAATATAACCACACCTCCACAGCTCGTTGCTTCAATCATTGCACTTCCTCCTGTTATTGTGGTGTGTCGTAAATGACTTAAAAAAAGTATACAATATTTTTCCCTCATTATCAAGTGCTAATCTTGTCAATAAAAACATATTCTGCTATAATTTTCACATTTTTTCTAATAGAATTCAATAATATTTTTTTTAATAATCTCTATTTTTTATTGATTCGTATAGTATTGGTCAAATATATTCCTTACAATATTAGATGCTGTTCCGGTATCTGCAAGTATATTTTCTAAGACAACACTAATCGCAATCTTTTTTCCATCTTTTTCTATATACCCTACAAACCACGAATTGATATGGTCATTCTTATCTATTTCTGCTGTTCCTGTTTTTCCTGCTGCCTGATATAGGCTTGTTTTTAACCCTGTTGCCGTTCCATAATTTACTACTGCCTGCATATATGTTTGTAATACCTGTGCTTCTTCTCTGGTCATCAAATCCTTATATTTTGTCGGATTATAATTTTTAACCTTTTTTCCTTCTGCTGTTGTAACTTTCGTTACAAGATATGGTTTCATCAGCACTCCGTCATTTGCGACTGCCGAAGCAATCAATGTCATATGCAGGGGTGTAAGCATTGTAGTTCCCTGTCCGATACACGTTTGTGTCATATCAAACAAAGAAGACTTTTTATTAATCTGAATACTGCTTTTACTTGCAGCAATCGAAATTGGCAGATCCGTATTAAACAACATTTGATCTGTAAATTTTTGGAACTTTGTTTTATCTAATTCAGAACCAATTGTTGCAAAAGCTCCATTGCAGGAATTTGCAAACGCATTTTCTAAATTTTCCCCGCCATGATATTCTCCATCGAAACATTTAATGGTATATTGATCCTTTGTATTAAAAGTAACACTTCCGGTACATTTATAATAAAACTGATCAAAATTTTTATCTTGCCGGATAAATGCAAGCGTAGTAAATATTTTAAATACAGAACCAGGTGTATACTTTCCCTGTGTTGCCCGGTTTACAAGCACTGCATCTGTTCCTGTGCTGATTTTCTCCCAGTTTTTTGCAATTTCATTTGGATTATAATCTGGCTTTGATACCATAGCTAATATTTTTCCGGTATCTGCTTCCATGGCGACAACTGCACCCTCATAATCTCCAAGCCCCTGGTATGCAGCTTTTTGCAGCCTGATATCTAACGTTGTGACTATATTATCACCAGGACTTTTTTCATCCTGTATCTCATTTACCATCTGATTCACAACACCAGAACTCGAATTCATTAATTCATAATTATTACTTAGTTCCAACCCATATTTTCCATGAGAATCAATCCCGACAACATGTGCAAATTCATTTTTATAAGGATAAACTCTCTGTTCTTTTCCATCTTTGCTCACTTTGGTGTATGCTAATTTTTTTCCATCAGATGATAATATACTTCCTCTTACCACTTTTTTCTGATAAACATCCTGATGTTTATTCTGAGAATTGCTTACAACATCATGTGCTTTCGTTGTCTGAAAATATACCATATACGCTATCATCGCACAAAATAATGCCACAAAAAAATATGTGATATTTAAAATATCCCGATTAATTTTTAATTTACTACCTTCTTGCTTTAAGGCCGCTGATTTCAGTTCTGTACCTGTCTTGCTCTTTGGTTTTACTCTTTTCTCTTTCATTCTTTTTCTCCTCATCTACTGCCAGGATATGCAACCCTTGCAATATTGAAAACATAATCATTGTGCATAATGCAGAACTACCACCATAACTGATAAGTGGAAGTGTTACACCTGTTAACGGTATCATATTCATTGATGCCCCGATTGTCAAAAACACCTGAAAAGCATAAGCAATTCCAAGACCTGTAGCAATCAGTTTATTGAAGTTATTTTTCTGCATCATCGCAATTTTTATAAAAATCATAAAAGTAGACATGCATAACATAATTACAATAATTCCTGTCACTCCGCCTAATTCTTCCACAATTGCCGCAAAAATAAAATCCTTTATTACAATCGGAACAGTATTCGGTTTTCCCCGAAACAGTCCGGTTCCAAACCAGCTTCCGGTTCCTATTGCAAATAATGACTGAATAATCTGATAACCTTTTCCATTTTCATCGCTCCATGGATTCTGCCACATTTTAATTCTTACCCGTATATGACTAAACAACTGGTAGGCTAATACAGAAGCTGCTGTACCTGCTCCAATCCCTGCAAATAAATACCATTTCTTTTTCGTTGCAACATACAACAAAAATACATAAACCAGAAAAAAGATTAATGCACTTCCCAAATCAGTTGATGCAACTAAAATCAAGACAAAACTGCCTGCCATAAGGGTAGTAAAACATACCGTTTTAAAATTTGTTTTTTGCGATAAAATACTTGCAACAAAAAATACAAATACCACCTTTACAAATTCTGAGGGTTGTAATGTAATTGGCCCAAAACTAATCGAAAGTTTTGCTCCTCTTGTTGTAACACCCAAAAACAATACCATTGCAAGCAATCCAAGCCCCAGGGCAAAATATAACCATTTTAATTTGTATAGATTCTTAAATTTTCTAATAATAAGAGGCACGATGATTGTTACAATCGTTGCACCACAAATAAATGTAAACTGTTTTACTGCTTTATCATAATTTAATCTTGTAATAACGATAAATCCTAATGCAATGAGCATACTCATATTGCATAATAATGCTTTATTCACATTCGGATAAAAAACCGGATATAAACCTAATACTAAAATAAAATAAAGGACCTGCATTCCATAAAATGTCAAAACCTCATTCGTCTGCAGATTCAGATAGATTACTAAATAACCCATAAAATGAATCATAAACATACAAAATACTTCAATTTTACTTAATTTATTTCTATCCCTCTGTGGTCGATCCTTTATTGCACGAAAGCTGTCAAAGGTAAAGACAGCCAAAAATATCATAATCAAATAGTTACATACTGTTGTAATCGCATTTATCATATTTCTACTCTACACCTCGTTTAAAATGACCTCTTGTAAACTCTGATATTTCTTCTGTTTTCTTATTATAAATATATTGATCTGTAAATTTTCCAATCAACTTTTTCACTTCTTGTTTCTTTTCTTCTGTAAATTCTATGCGGAGGAATTCTATTTCTAATGAATCCATTTGTTTCCTGCATGTTAGCAGAGAAATTGGTTTACTGTTATATATTATATTATAACAATATTTACAAATACAATCCACTTGAAACCTTACATGATAACGATCTTCTAAGTAAAACTGATCATTTTTATGATTACATGACTGTAATGTTTTATTAAGACATCCGGCTGTAATCATAAGTGGAATTTTACCATATACCAGCAATTCCTTTCCCTCGCCTTCCTGTTTTCTCAGTTCTGCTGCGTTTAATTCCACTGGCAGACACTGCATTGAAATTGCCGGTGCATGTTCTTTTAAAAAGCAACTGCTTCTTTTGTTGAAAAGATAAAGATTATAATCCGTTGCAATTTCTTTCTTGGAATGAGAAGAAATAAATTCTAATTCCTCTAAATTGCGTACTAAATACCCATCGAAATCTTGTTCTAACATGGAAAATTTACTCTCAAATATCTGTTTTGCCTGTTGTCTGTATATATGTGGCAATGCAAGAAAAAATTTACACTTTATCTGACTTTCCTGAATCAGATGAAGTATCTTCTGATACTGTCCCTGATTTAACACAAAATTACTATCTAAATATAAATATTCTAAGTGTTCCATTTTCTTTTCTAAAACGGCCTCTAATTGTTCGAATGTCCGAACAAGAACAGTAAATTTGTATTGCTTTGCTTCTCTTTCTTTTTTCGAATGTTTCACCAGATCAGGCAATTTGATGTCTCTGGTTTTTCTTCGATATTTCGCACAAATTACTTCTTCTAACTGTGCTAAAGCTTCTCTTCTCATCTGGTTTATCACGCCAACCGTCAAAAACAAATCTGGTCCTAACTGAATATCAATTTTATCAAATTCAAAAGGAGTTTCTTTGGTTTTTCTCAGTCTTTTCTCTATATCTTCCCGGGTAATTGGTGCATTCTGTGCTTCTTGTGGCT
The DNA here is from genome assembly GCA_934339365.1 of uncultured Lachnospiraceae bacterium. Classification (GTDB taxonomy): domain Bacteria; phylum Bacillota; class Clostridia; order Lachnospirales; family Lachnospiraceae; genus UBA3212. The sequence goes on from CAKRHW010000002.1 coordinate 369,253, forward strand.
CCTGTCCCTGAATGGTAACCCTGTTTTCTCCTTTCCATACTGTTAATGTAGCAGATAAATCTTTAAAAATTATGAACTCTCCATTAATTTTTTCTTTTTTTTCCTGATTGATATAAGTTGTTTGAATTTCCTGAATATATCTTTCATTCCTTTGTCTGAATGTGGATTCTTTCAACGTAATCATATCACGACTGTTTTGCGTAAAATAATATCCCTGATTAAATCCATTTCTGTTAAAAAGATCCATTAATTTTTGTTTATCTTCTTTTTTAACCTGATACTGTTTTTTCCCATTTAATAAATACAAATCCAGATATTTTCGATAAATACTAACTACCCCGGCTGTATATTCAGGTTTTTTCATCCGCCCCTCTATTTTTAAGGAATAAACTCCTGCCTCAATAATATCCGGCAAAAGATCAATCGTACACATATCTTTCGGACTCAAAACATATTTTTCATTTTTTCCATTAATAATTTTTCCATTATATCTGACATCATATGGCAGACGACATGGTTGTGCACATCGTCCCCGGTTTCCACTTCTTCCACCTAAAATACTGCTAAACAGACATTGTCCTGAATAACAATAGCATAATGCTCCATGGATAAAACTTTCTATTTCTAAATTTGTCTCTTCTCTTATTTTTTTTATCTCTGTAGCAGAAATTTCTCTTGCTGTAACAATTCTTGTTGCACCTGCTTCTTCAAGAAGTTTTGCTGCATGAACACCTGTAATTGTCATTTGCGTACTTGCATGAATTGGAAGATCACTAAAATTCTTACGGATTAATTCAAACACACCATAATCTTGTACGATTACTGCATCTAATCCTGCTTCATAATAAGGCAAAAGATACTCTGTTAATTGTTTTTCTAATTCATCTTCCTTTAATAACGTATTCACTGTAAGATATAATTTTCTACCGTAAATATGAGCATAATGAATCGCCTGCAATAATTCTTCCTGGTCTAAATTATTGGCATAAGCTCTCGCTCCAAACATTTTCCCACCTACATATACCGCATCTGCCCCTGCCTGTATGGCTGCTTTTAAGCTTTGTAAACTTCCTGCCGGAGCTAATAACTCTGCCCTTCTATCCGATTTCATTTTTTCTCCTTTCTAACCATGTCATATAAATATAAACGCAAAAAACAAGCCGAACTTATCTATCATCAAATAGGTCCGGCTCTTTCTTATTTGGTTCTTTCTTTTAATTCTGTCTCTGATCGAACAAGTTCTTTCTGCAAATCTATCATTTCATTTTGCATGACACTAACTTCTTTGGTTGCAGCATCTAATTTAATCTGCGTTGCAATTAACTCGTGCTTCACATCATATAACTGTTTCTCTTTTTCATCCAAATCATTTTCTAGTAAATCCGCCTGTTTCTTTGCTTTAAAATAATCATCTGCAATATTCAGTTCAAGCAAAGTACGCTGAACATCTATACTCTGTCTCCGATAACTTTCATCTTTCTTAAATTCTGCAATCTTGTTATTTATGTAGGAGCCTACCTTCTGAAGATACGCTTCACTTTCATAACCACTTAAGGTATATATCTTACCATCAATTATAACTTCTGTCACATTTTTAGACGACATAATTTCACTCTCCTAGAATTATTCTTGTTTATTATAAAACGAAATGTAAAGAAAAACAATAGCAAAAAAAGAAATATCTCTTCTTTTGTAAAAACATGTCATTTTTGCGAAGTTTACGCTCCTCTTTTCTGCTCATATGTGAATGTGTCTGTCCCAAGATCCTTTCTTTACCACTGTACAGGCAAAATCAGACCTTTTGACACTGCAATCCTAAATGCTTATAAGCCAGCTCAGTAACCACTCTTCCTCTTGGCGTACGATTGATAAATCCATTCTGTATTAAATACGGCTCATAAACATCCTCTAAAGTTCCGGAATCTTCTCCTAATGCTGCTGCTAAAGTATCTAATCCTACCGGTCCGCCTGTAAATTTTTCTATCATAGTAAGTAAAATATTTCTGTCTCCCTGATCTAAGCCTAATTTGTCAACTTCTAAAAGATCTAAAGCAGCATCTGCTACTTCTTTCGTAATCTTCCCATGATATTTTACCTGCGCGAAATCACGTACTCTTTTTAATAACCGATTGGCCAGTCTTGGCGTTCCTCTTGATCTTTTTGCTAATTCTAAAGCACCTTCTGTATCTATTTCGATTTGAAGTACTTTGGCTGAACGTTCAATAATAGACTGCAATTCTTCTGTTGTATAGTATTCCATTTTATTAATTACACCAAACCGGTCTCTCAATGGTGCAGTAAGAAGTCCAGCCCTCGTTGTTGCCCCTACTAATGTAAAGTGCGGCAGATCTAACCGGATAGATCTTGCAGAAGTTCCTTTTCCAATCATAATATCAATTGCATAATCTTCCATTGCGGGATATAAAACTTCTTCCACCTGTCGGTTTAGCCTGTGTATTTCATCTACAAATAAAATATCTCCCTCTGATAAATTATTTAATATTGCCGCAATCTCTCCTGGTTTTTCAATTGCCGGACCTGATGTTACTTTCATACGGACTCCCATTTCATTCGCTATAATTCCAGCAAGCGTTGTCTTTCCCAGACCGGGAGGTCCATAAAATAAAACATGATCTAATGCTTCTCCTCTTGATTTAGCTGCATCAATAAATACCTTTAAATTTGCCTTTGCCCGGCCCTGTCCTACATAATCTTTTAATAACTGAGGTCTGAGATTTGATTCAAAATTACGGTCTTCCTGTATTAGTTCCGTTGTAATCATGCGTTTTTCCATATTTTAATTTAGACCCCCTCTCTCGATAAATTCTTTAAAGCTGCCGCTAAAATCTTTTCTACATCCATCTTCTCTACATTCGGAATCGAATTCACTGCCCGTAATGCTTCCGAAGCAGAATAACCTAATGCTGTCAAGGCTTCTATTGCGTCATTTTTTTCACTTGCTTCTTCTATATCATAGTTATCGGTTCCATTTTCCATAACATCCGTAATATCTACTTTATCTTTTAACTCTATAATCAGCTTTTGTGAGGTTTTTATTCCAATCCCCGGTGCCTTAGAAATTGTTTTAGCATCACCGGCAAGAATCGCCATTCGCAATTCATCTGGTGTAATCACACTTAAGATTCCTAATGCACCCTTAGGTCCAATACCACTAACACCTAAAAGAAGACGAAATACATTTAAATCATCTCTTTTTAAAAATCCATACAACTGCATTGCATCTTCTCTCACATAAAGATAGGTATGAATGCAAACATTCTGTCCGATTCCGGGCAATTTATGAAATATACTTGCCGGAATATAAATCTCATATCCGATTCCATTACACTTCAATATCATTCTGTCTTCATATAAATCAACAATCTCACCTTCTATAAACGAAATCATATCTTTCCTCATTTCTTTCCATTATTCTAATTCTGACTGTAATACTTTCGTAGTTCGTCTACAAATCACCATTGCCAGTAACCCATTACACAATCCTGCTATAAATCCAGCCATCATTAATATCGGATAATAATACCAGAGCATTTTATTCTGAACCAAAAGAAACGCTGCCAAAAACTGACCAAGATTGTGTGTAATACCACCTGCAATACTACAGGTAACAATATGAAACCGGAATCTATAACAAATACACATAATAAGATAACTAAGCATTCCTCCTGCTAAGCTAAAACAAATACTAAACATATTCCCGAATAAAAAACCGGTTGCTAAAATACGAACTACATCCACTACAAATCCGGCTTTGTATCTCATCTGATAAAGAACCATAACAACAATCAGATTTGGTAGTCCTATCTTAATACCCGGAACTCCTATAATTACCGGAATCATCGATTCTATATAACTAAGAATCATTGCAAGCGCAGTAAATAAAGCCAAAAGTGAAATCCTTTTTGTTAAAAATCTGTCTTTTTCCTTCATCTGCTCTTTTTCCTTTTTCCTTCTCTTATTGTTTTATTTTACAATGCTGTCTATATCTGCCTCTCCTTCTATTGTGATAACAATCTTATGCGGAAGGCAGACAATGGACTGCCCTGTTTTTTTAATTTTCCCCTGTCTGATGCAGTCCTTTCCTTTACAATCTGCATCTTCCATCCATACCTGCCGGCTCTGAATGATAAGCGTATTATGTCCACCGCCCTTATCAAACTGAATCTTCTGATTCTCTGATAAAGAACCTGTCCAGATTTCTTCGCCGTCAAATGTGACCACTACATTAGGCTTCGTTACCATCTTTTTCGACTTGTAATGAAACGGCTTCCAATATACCAGAAAAGAAGACAGCACAAATATACCCATACATATAAGGAAAGCTATATCTCTTTTTTTCAATGATTCCCACCTTTTCTAATCGAACTTATGTTTACTTTTTTTATATCATATCACAATCGTTTTAGAAATACAATTTATTTTTTATCTGATTGTATCTTGTTTTTAAAAATGGTACAATATTTTGAAAATAGGATATACGGAAAAGAAAGGAACACGTTATGCACAAGAAAAAAATAAACTTAATCTTACCACTTTTTCTTCTCATAATTTTTTGTATTCTTCCTATACAAGGATGCAAAAAAAAGCCCGATTCTATTAGTAAAACGGACTTTTATTTTGATACTGTTGTTACAATTACAATTTATGATTCAGATAAAACTGAACTTCTAGATGAATGTTTCGCCATTTGTGACAAATACGAAAAGCTTTTTTCTAAAACCATTCCAGGAAGTGACATTGCCAAAATAAACCAGAACTCTCAAAAAGGCCAAAATACAACTACAATCTCTGATGATACTACTGCTATGATATCTACATCATTGAAATATTCCGAACTCACAAACGGAGCTTTTGACATTTCTATTTCTCCTTTGTCAGATTTATGGAATATCACGTCACAGAATCCTAAAATTCCTTCTAAAAAGGAAATTTCTTCCTGTTTAAAACGAACGGACTACAAAAAAATAAAAGTACATGATTCTTCCGTAACCCTTGGTGCCAGACAGGAATTAGATCTTGGCGGCATTGCCAAGGGCTACATTGCAGACAAACTAAAGGAATATCTCTTGAAACAGAATGTAAAAAGTGCTCTTATTAATCTTGGTGGTAACGTTTTAGAGGTTGGCCAAAAATCAAGTTCCTCTGACTTTACCATTGGAATTCAATATCCTTTCAAAGAAAACTCAGATATCATTGCAAAAGTCGTAGCAAAAGATAAATCAATTGTTTCAAGTGGCAGTTATGAACGTTATTTCAAAAAGAACGGAAAAATATATCACCATATTTTAGACCCGACCACAGGATTTCCAGCGGACAGCGATTTAAACGGAGTCACCATTATATCTGATTCTTCCATGGATGGGGACTGTTTAAGCACATCCTGCTTTATCCTTGGCAGTAAAAAGGCTCAAAAACTGATTGAATCTCTGCCCCATGTAGAAGCTGTTTTCATATCAAAAGAAAATAAAATTACCGTTACAAGCGGTCTTTCTTACGAGCCATCTTCTAAAACCATCACTTTAAAATAATCTGTTACCTGCTTTTTGAATTTTCATCTTTTAATTTCATACGGAACAATCTTCTCATTAACAATTTACCATCAAACGGCCATAACGGATAGATATAACTTGTCCCTGTTATGGTCTTATTTGTTGCAATACAAACTGCGATAAAAATAATTCCTGCCACTAACCCCCATACGTCAAACAGCCTCGTTAAAATAAGGGTTATAATTCTCATAAATTTAAAAGCATATCCTAACTCATAACTTTCATGTGTAAAGGTTGCAATTGCCACCACTGCCATATAAAGCATAACTTCTGAATTAAACCATCCGGATTTTACAGCAAATTCTCCTATCACTAATGCCGCAATTAAACTTAATGGGGTATTTAACATGGTCGGCGTATTAATTGCCGCAAGTTTTAATCCATCTACTGCAATTTCTAAAATCAGCAGTTGCAACAATATTGGAACATATACTTCTTCTTTTAGATTAATAAATTCTAACCATTTCGGAACCCAGTCTGGATTTTGTACCAAAAGCATATAAACCGGGGTCAGAAAAACAGATACAAAAGTAAGCAATGTTCTTGCAAATCTTAAATATGTTCCTGTTACCGGCGGGAAATAATAGTCATCCGCTTCTTCAATTACGTCAAAAATTGTGGTTGGAATAATAACTGCAGCAGGTGAATTATCTACTAACAAAATAATATGGCCCTCTAATATGGATGCTGCCGTAGCATCTGGCCGTTCTGAATATTTAAACTTAGGAAATGGATTCCACCAGTGCCCCGGATACAAACATTCCGCCAGACTTTCCTGATTCATGGTAAGTGCATCTACTTTAATATTCGCTATTTTATCACGAATATAATTTAATTGTTTCCTGTCTACCTGATTTTGCATATAACAGATACATACATCTGTCCTTGAGGACATTCCAACTGTAAAAATTTCAAATGATAACTGTGTGCTCCGTATTCTCCGACGTACTAACGCAGCATTCTGTACCAATGTTTCTACAAATCCATCCCTTGACCCACGCAGTACTTTGTACTTTGAAGGTTCTTCTACACTTCTCATCGGATACTGCCTGCAGTCAATAAGCAACACTTCTTCAAATTTCTCGATAATCAGACATACAACACCTGACAAAAGCATTGTTTTTATTTTTTCCTCTTCTTTCGTAAAGTCCACTTCCACATAAGGAAAACACTTTGACATCTCATAAGCATTTTGTGGCATTTCATTTTTTGAAATATTCCTTAAAAAATCTTGTAATTTATTCATTAATTCATCTTTTACAAATCCATCAATACAAAAAAAGCATCCTTTTCTGTCTCCAACCTGGATCACACGATAAATAATGTCAAAATTTGATTCTACTCGGAACACCGTTTTAAACTGCTCTACTGTCTCCGAAAAATCTTTACATAATAAATGGGACATAATAACCTCCTTCCTGATTACTATGCCCCATTTTTTAACTAATACTCAATTCTTCCTAATTTTATTCTTCACTTTCTTTTTCAGATATTGTGATAATTTTCTTCGGACATTTCTCTGCACATTTTTTGCACTTTGTACACTTACTATAGTCAATATGTGCAATATTATCCTTTACGGTGATTGCTTCTGATTCACATACTTTTTCGCACATTTTACAGGCAATACATCCTTTTTTACATGCAGCCATTACTTCCTTTCCTTTATCTTTAGAACTACATGCCACACGAATTTCAGATTCATAAGGCACAAGCTCTATCAGACCTTTCGGACATGTTTTTACACATTTACCACATGCAACACAAAGTTCTTCATTTATCTTTGCAATTCCTTTTACGATAGAAATCGCACCAAATTCACACGCTGTTACACATGATCCATATCCTAAGCATCCATATTTACAGCTTTTATTTCCTCCTGCAAGATAAACGGCTTCCCTACAGCTCAGATTTCCACTGTATTCATATCTGTCCTTTGTACTTTCACAGTCACCTGCACATTTTACAAAAGCAACTTTTTTTACATTTTCAACTTCTACACCTAAAACAGCTGCTATTTCGTTTGCAGTTTTCTCACCCCCTACCGGACATCCATTTGCGGGTGCCTGTCCATCTGCAATTGCTTTTGCTAATGCTGCACATCCGGCATAACCGCAACCGCCACAATTATTTCCCGGAAGTAATCCTAATATATTTTCTTCTTTTTCGTTCGTCTGAACTTTGAATTTTTCTCCTGCAATTCCTAAAAGAATTCCAATCAGCAAACCAACGCCACCTACTATTAAAGTCGCTATTATAATTCCAATCATAATTACCTCCGCACTATATCAATCCTGCAAATCCAAAAAAAGCAATTGCCATTAATCCTGATGTAATTAAAGTAATTGGCATTCCCTGAAACGGGACCGGAATATCATTTCCTTCCATTCTCTCTCTTAGCCCTGCTAAAATAACAATTGCAATTGTAAATCCAACCGCCGTTCCAAAACCATTTACAATACTTTGTAACAGGCTGTAACCATTATTTGCATTTGTAATCGCTACTCCTAAAACCGCACAGTTTGTTGTAATCAATGGCAGATAAACACCTAATGCTTCATATAATGCCGGCATACATTTTTTTAAAACCATCTCAACAAATTGTACCAATGCAGCGATTACTAATATAAAGACAATCGTCTGCAAATAAGTCAAATCTAACGGAATCAAAATATACTGATACACCAGACTTGTAATCATGGAAGAAAGTGTAATTACAAAAATGACAGCTCCTCCCATTCCTGCTGCCGTACTAATTTTCTTTGATACACCCAGGAATGGACATAATCCTAAAAACTGACTTAAGACTACATTATTTACAAGAGCGGCACCAACTGCCAGTAACAATAATTCTCTCATCTTTTACACCTCTTTCTGATTATCTGAATGCTTTTCTGTTTTTATCTCTGGTTTTGTTCCTATTCCTGATGAACATAAATTACAAGATGCACAATCTGTTTTTGAACAGCTTCCTTCTGCCAGCGTTCCTTTTTTCATCTTTATCTTATTCTGAATTGCCACAAGTCCTGCCAATACAAAAAATGCTCCCGGTGCCAGAATGAAAATTGTAATATGATACTGTTCCGGAATCATTTTTATTCCTGCAATACTTCCGGCACCTAATATCTCACGAAATGCACCTAACACTGATAATCCAATTGTAAAACCAAGCCCCATTCCTAATCCGTCAAACGCCGAAGGCAGAACTGGATTTTTAGATGCATAGCTTTCTGCTCTTCCTAAAATAATACAGTTTACTACAATCAGTGGAATATAAATTCCTAATGCTTCATTTAAAGATGGCAGGTATGCCTGCAGTAAAAACTGAACAATTGTAACCAGGCTGGCAACAATTACAATAAAAGCCGGAACTCTTACTCTGTCTGGTATTATTTTTCTTAATAATGATATCAAAAAATTACTCATTACTAAAACAACTGTCGTCGTAAGCCCCATGCCTGCTCCATTGATCAAAGATGTCGTAACAGCAAGAGTCGGACACATACCAAGCATTAAAACAAAGGTCGGATTTTCTTTTACAATTCCATTATATAAACGTTCTAAACATCGATTCATTTGTACCTTCTCCTTTCTATGACTCTTCACTTAGATATTGAAAACATTCAATTGCAGCATTGACACCTTTTGTCATTGCTTTTGTTGTAATCGTTGCTCCACTAATTGCATCAATTTCATTTTCTTTAGTAGCTCCATTTTTTGTATAAGTGAATTTTTCAACTTTTTTATCTTTAAACTGATTTAAAAATGATGTTTCTTTTGCTTTCATACCTAAACCTGCTGTTTCATTAATTGTCAAAACAGATACACCACAAATTGTCCCATCCTGTTTTATTCCAACAGTAAAGGTAATATCACCACCATATCCTTCATGCTCTGTTACTGTAATTACATATCCTAAATTCTGTTGTTTTTTTGCCGTCGCAACTTCATCCACAGTTGCTTCTCCTGATGTAATTCCCTTCTGTTCTAAGTATTTTTTAATCTGCTCTGCATCTATTTCCTTTTCCTCAAAATCCGTTGCATCTGTAAATACCGTCTGATATGCCTGATTCTTTCTTTCTATTTCCTGATTCTGTCTTGGTGTCTTTGTAATCTGATATACACTGCCTAACAAGAGACCGGCAATCAGAGTGATTCCACAAAGAACAACTGCATCTTTTATAATTTTATTCATGCTTTCTTCCTGCCTTTCTCTCTCTTTTAATTCCAAAACCTGTCGGCATCGATATCCGGTCAATCAACGGTACAAGTAAGTTACCAAGAATGATGGCATAGGAAACACCTTCTGCTGAATTGCCCCATAAACGAAAACAACCGGTTAAGATTCCTAATAAAATACCATATAAAATTCTTCCTTTATGCGTAATCGGACTCGTCACATAATCCGTTGCCATAAAAAACGCACCAAGCATAATTCCACCTCCGGAAAGTTGTGCCATTAAATAAGAACGGTCAAACCCTCTAGATGAAAATAACGCCATAAAAATCGTAAAAGAAACAAGATATACCAGTGGAATACGAAAATCAATGATTTTTTTTGCAATTAAATAAACTCCACCTAAAATTAATGCAACAGTACACGTTTCTCCAATTGTACCTGCAATATTACCTAAAAACATATCTGTTACATTAACAATTTTATTGTTTCTCATTACCGCAAGCGGAGTAGCAATCGATACTCCGTCTAATGTAAAATTCGTCATCTGTCCCGCAAAAGAAATCAGTAAAAAGCACCTGGCTCCTAATGCCGGATTCATAAAATTCTGTCCAAGTCCTCCAAATAACTGTTTCACAATAATAATTGCAAAAATTCCTCCAAGGATTGCTATCCAATACGGAATTCCAACCGGAAGATTTAATGCAAGCAATAAACCTGTCACTACTGCACTTCCATCGCAGCTTACTTTCTTTTTCATTAATTTTAAATAAATCATTTCTGAAAGCATACAGGATAAAATCGTAATCAGAATTACCCATAATGCGCGGATTCCGAAATGAATCACTCCAAATGCAGAAGCCGGGAATAAAGCAAATACAACATCCCACATAATACTCTTTGTTGTATCTTTTGCTCTGACATGTGGATTTGATGATACCTTTAATAACTCGCTCATATCTGTCTACCTTTCTAAGATTTCTTTTTTCGTTCTGCCAAAATGTCTTTTCGCATTGCTGCAATCGTCTGTGTCAAATTTCTTTTTGCCGGGCAGATAAAAGAACAACATCCACATTCGCAGCATTCCATTCCATGCAAATTTAAAAATGTTTCTCTGTCTCCTTTTGCTGCCGCCTTTGCAAGTCTTGATGGTGCAACTCTTCCCGGACAGACTTCTACACATTTTCCACAATTAATACAATTAGTCTGTTCACTCGCTGACACCATATCCTTGAGCATGCAATGAATTGCAGAAGAACCTTTTACAACAGGAACATTTAACTGAATCAGGGCTTTTCCCATCATAGGACCTCCTGAAATCACTTTCTCCGGTTGTTTTATAAATCCACCTGCTGCTTCGATCAATTCCTGATAGTTTGTTCCTAAAGGCACAAGAAAATTTTTAGGATCCTTAATTGCATCTCCTGTAACCGTAACAATTCTCTTTGTCAATGGCTCTCCAAATTGAACAGCTTTATAAATTGCATGAATCGTATCAACATTATCCACAATACATCCTGCATCTGCCGGCAGCATGGAAGAATTAATTTTTCTTGCTGTTGTTGCATAAATTAACTGTCGTTCTGCTCCCTGCGGATATTTTGTCCGTAGTTTTTTCACTTCAATACGTTCTTCTTTTTCTGTCAGCTTTTTCATGTTCCGGATTACATCTTTTTTATTGTCTTCAATTGCAATAATTCCCTTTGCATGTTCAAAAACCTTTAACATAAACTTCAAACCGCCAATCACCGCTTCTGGTTCTTCTAACATCCGTCGATAATCCGATGTCAAATACGGCTCACATTCTGCACCATTTACTATGATATATTCAATGGCCTCTTCATTTTTTGGTGTTGCCTTGACATGTGTCGGAAAACACGCGCCACCCATTCCAACAATGCCCGCCTGGAAAATTGCATCTCGAATTTTTTGTTTACAATCTCCTTTTGTCAGGTCTACAGGCTGAAATTCCATTGTTGCATCCTGCATATCATTCTCAATTACAATTGCCATTTCTTTTTGTCCATTTACGGTATCTCTTGGTTCAATTTTAAGAACTGTTCCTGACACCGATGCATGAATATTAGCTGATACAAAACCATTTGCCTTTGCAATCAATTGTCCTGCCAATACCCGTTCTCCTACTTCGACTACAGGAACTGCAGGTGCTCCAATATGCTGAGACAGTGGAAAAACCAGCTCACCTTTTGGAACATACTTTTGAATTGCTTTGTTCTTTGATAGGGATTTTCCATCATCAGGATGAACGCCTCCCCGAAATGTACAAGTCGTCATGCTCTTTCTCTCCATTCTTTTTTACTGCTTTTTGTTTTACTGACCTTTTTTATCAATAAAGCGAGGTTAAAAAGCCTCGCCCATTTACAATTTTACTTTATTTTGATACAATTTTCAACAAAGAATGACACGTTTTATTACAGAATGGAGGATTCTATGCTAATTTATTCGGAACCGTTTTCTCCCTCTATATTTCTGTCCTCTTTCAGTCATATAGAGATAAAACAAAGTATTTTAAAACATCTGAACCAGTCAGATACTTCTTTTTTAGAACATACTGCTTTTATTGATATTGAAACGACAGGTCTAAGTGCGAAAAGCAGTCATTTGTATCTGATTGGAATTATATTCTATCAGAACCATTCTTTTTATTATAAACAATGGTTTCTTGAAGATCCTAATGAAGAAAAAGATGTTTTAAAATCATTTTTCACTTTTCTGTCTAACTACAAGACAATTATTCATTTTAACGGAACAACCTTTGATTTGCCTTACCTGTTACACAAATGCGAACGTTACTGTCTTCCTTACACATTCGATTCCTATCAGTCAATTGATTTGTATCAGTTATTAAGGCCGTTAAAAAAAATACTCAAACTGCCAAATTGCAAACAAAAAAGCTTTGAAATCGCATTAGATATAGACCGGCTTGACCGCTTTGATGGTGGCATGTTAATTGAAATATATCAGGAATATCTTGAAAGAAAGGAATCACGTGCACTACATCTGCTTTTACTCCATAATAAAGAAGATATTATGCATATCCCTGATTTATGTAGTCTCATTCCTTATTTAGATTTATTAGATGCTTCTTTTTTAGATACCATTCATACGCAGCAGATTTCTGCAACGCTAGAAAAAGCAAAAAATCTGACGCAAGACACTTTATACGAACTGCATATTAAAATAGACTGCGATATTTACAATCTGATTTTTCTTCATTATCGCACTGATTTATTTCAGTTCATCACACAAAAAGATTCTGTTCATCTGCTTATTTACAGTTCAACGACAGAATTTAAAAATTATTATCCTGATTATAAAAATTATTATTATCTGCCTGCAGAAGATACTGCCATTCATAAGTCTGTCTCCTCTTATGTCGATAAATCACATCGCATCAAAGCTACCAGAAAAAACTGTTATGGCCGTTTTCAATGTACTGAACAGTTTTTATCCGACAAGAATGCACTTTTGTCGTATACAAAAAATATCCTGAAAAGTCGTTTATAGACCTTTCAGGATATTTTTATCGCTATTCTAATGATGGAACAAACGAATTCCTGTGAAACTCATAACCATATCATGCTTATCACATGCTTCAATTACATTATCATCTCGAATGGAACCACCTGGTTGTGCAACATACTTCACACCACTCTTAAATGCTCTTTCAATATTATCTCCAAATGGGAAAAATGCATCTGAACCTAATACAGTATCCTGCATCGTATCAAGCCATGCTCTCTTTTCTTCTTTTGTAAATACCTCTGGTTTTTCTTTGAAGAATTTCTGCCACTCGCCTTCTGCAAGTACATCCATATAATCATCTCCAATATATAAATCAATCGTATTATCTCTGTCTGCACGTCTGATTCCATCAACAAACGGAAGATTCATTACCTTTGGACACTGTCTTAAATACCAGTTATCTGCTTTTGTACCTGCAAGTCTTGTACAATGAATTCTTGACTGCTGTCCGGCTCCAATACCAATTGCCTGTCCATCAGAAACGTAACATACAGAATTAGACTGTGTATATTTTAATACGATCATCGAAATTGCCATATCTCTCTTGGCCCAATCCGGAAGTTCTGTATTCTTCGTTACAACATTCGAAAATAAATCATCATTAATTACTAATTCATTTCTTCCCTGTTCAAAAGTTACACCAAAAACCTGTTTTCTTTCAATTGGAGCAGGAACATATTCCGGATCAATCTGAATGACATTATAATTTCCTTTTTTCTTTGCTTTTAAAATCTGTAGTGCTTCCTCTTCATATCCTGGTGCAATTACACCATCTGACACTTCACGTGCAATCATTTTTGCCGTACAGACATCGCAAACATCTGACAATGCAATAAAGTCACCAAATGATGACATTCTGTCTGCACCTCTTGCTCTTGCATAAGCACTCGCTAAAGGAGTAAGTTCTCCCATATCATCTACCCAGTAAATCTTCTTTAATGTATCTGTCAAAGGAAGACCAATCGCAGCACCTGCCGGTGAAACATGTTTAAATGATGTTGCTGCCGGATGACCTGTTGCTTTTTTTAATTCTTTTACCAACTGCCATCCATTAAATGCATCTAAAAAATTAATATAACCCGGGCGGCCATTTAAAACAGTAATTGGAAGTTCTCCTTCTTCCATATAAATTCTTGATGGTTTCTGGTTTGGATTACAACCATATTTTAATTCTAATTCTTTCATTCTATTCTCCATTTCCTGTATCTTACCTGTTTTCAATCATAAATGAGCATCATTTTATTATTTGAAAAACATTTAGCATCAAATAACTCTTATTTATTTTACATTTTTATTAATAATATTTGTTTTGTATTTTCCTGTCTTGATATCAATATAGCGAACAAATAAAGATACCTTATTCTCTTCATTCAGGCTGTTCCACAATAAATCTGTAAATTCATCCATATCATCTGGAATCTCAATTAGCTTAGGTTCTCCCTCAAAACTTGGGAGTGGATTTCCATCACAACGATAGGTGTGAATAAATCTTCCCTCTCCTGCAATCGGATTCTCATAAGTATATGTATAACGGTTGCATGCGGCACCATTTCCATTGTCACTTTTTAAAATTGACATTGCAAAATGATATTCTCCTTCATTCACCTGCATAATACCTGAAATTCTCGGTGTATAATTTGGTGCGTCAGGTTCAAATTCTCTTGTTCGAAGTGCCTGTTCGAAAGAACGTCCGTCCCCTACTAAATCATAGATTGTATCTGTCTGATCTCCATTTGTAACAATTGTTTTATTTCCTAATACGCGAACCGGGGCATAAATAATTAAGCTAGGATCTACCAGCTTAGAAGGATCAAATGCCTGTGTGCGAATTCCTTCACCCTCTTCTACAAACACCCTGTTACGACTGTTCTCACTTCTTCCCATAATAAAATATGCAGTTACTGCGTGTTTCCCATCTTTGCTCTTTCCAATAATGATTCCACGTCCCGGATAACTGTTTTCTTTTAATTTCTTTTCAATTGACAATGTCTCCATTCTTGTCCTCCTGTAGTATTAGTTTACAAATGTTCCTGCCTGACTTTCATTCATATAGTCTTGCAAGATTCTATTTCCTATCATAACACATAAATGCCAATCCTCCAACATAATTTTTTAAAAGCTGTCATTTCATAAAACTACAAAGCATAAAAAAGAACCTCCAGCCACCAATTGTGACTTGAGGTTCTTTTGAAGACTGTATTTTAAGCCTTCTTCCATTATAAGAAATCATTCATTCTAAACGATTTTTATAATAGCTGTTACTGCTGCTGTTTATCAGACATTTCTCTTTCCTGTGCTTCAATCATTTTTTTAACCATGTAACCACCAACGCTTCCGTTCTGAGCAGAGGTTAAGTTACCATTGTAGCCATCTGTAAGAGGCACACCCAATTCTGATGCAACTTCCATCTTGAATCTGTTCATTGCACTTTTTGCTTCTGGCACATTCGTTTTGTTTGAGCTAGTCATCATAATCCTCCATTCTATTATTTTCGTTGTTGTCCTTCAAATCTAGAATTGCTCGAAAATAATCGTGTGTTGTTGTTTGTTACACTCATAGTATGTGCACAGATACCATTCATAAACAGACATTTTTTTGAAATACTGTATACCTTTTCCATCTTTTTATTTTTTCTTCGTACACCGCCATGATAAAAACATATTCGAAATAATAAAAGCAGAAAGAACATAATATTGTTCTGTTTTTAAAATAAAATCTCTTTGACTGGCTGAAAAAAGTGCACTGCCCTGATAAAGATGAAATTCATATAGTACACACAGGATTGCACATAAAAAGTTTACTAAAATAATAATAGTCTCTGTTGAAGCCATATATTCTGACTTAGGACAAAAAATCGTTTTTGCACATTCAAACAAAAGCCATAAGAGCATTGTTGCATACCACACTGCAATGACAACATTTTCTATTTTTGCTGCATTTTCTATATCATGCAAACAATCTTCAATTCCTGACATATTAGCAATAATAAAGGTCTCGACTAAAACCAATAAAGTAATTCCTCTAAGAATCTGCATTCTTCTCTGAGGATAAATAGCACATAGCAAAAGAATACAATCTGCTGCTAATAAAATTAATAAAAACATAAATTGCGAGTCTAAACTTTTTTCTAAGAAATGCACTGTTAAAGAATATAATAGAAAAAATCCTGTAATCACTGAAAATAGGATTGCACCTAAATTCGATTTTTGATTGAAATCTTCCTCTCTTTTTCTCTGCCTCTCTTTTATCTTTTCTTCTTTTTGTTTTTTCTTCTGCTCTTCTTTTGTTACTGTACTTGTTTCCTCTTTCGATAAATTCACAGATTCCTTCTGAATAGTTTCCGTCTGTGTTTCATTTTCCTGTTTCTGACTGGCACAATCCTCTAAAAAATTTTTGCCACAATAAGGACAAAAACGAATTTTATCGCTGACTTCTTTTCCACAATTCGGACAAAACATTTCTTCCTCCGTTTCTTTCTGGCATTTCACATGCTTCTATTGTTCTTCTAAAATTTTAACCACTTTTGAAAACTCCATTCCATGTGATGCTTTCACTAAGATCGTATCTCCTTTTTGCAAAAGATTTGGAAATTCTTTTATCATTTCCTCTTTTGTTTCATAATACAATGCATTTCCACCTTCTTCTTTTGCAGCTTCAAATATATTTCTACTTAACTCTCCCACACACAGGATTACATCAATTTTATTTTCAGCCGCACGTTTTCCAATCTCACGATGCAGTAAAACTTCATTTTCTCCTAGTTCAAACATATCACCTAAAATGGCTACTCTGCGTCCTCTGGCATTTTTTAATACATCTAATGATGCTTTCATAGACATTGGATTTGCATTATAACAATCATCTATAATATGATAATTTTCTGTATCAATTTTATGGTTACGACCGCTAATTGTCTTTAAAGTTGCAATCCCGTCTGCTATTTCTTTCATCGATAAACCAAATTGTCTGCCAACCGCAAGTCCTGCAAGTGCATTGTATACCATATGTTCTCCCGGAACAGGAATCGTCACACGTTGTTCTTCTTCGTTATAATGCAAGACAGCCTGCATTCCTTCCATCCCTTTGTTTTCTATTTGATCTGCATAGATTTTTCTTTTAGAATGAATTCCGAAAAATTGTGGCTGTATCCCTTTGATTTGTGTGATTATAGCAAGTTTGTCATCGTCTCCATTTAAAACAATTGCACCATCGTTCGAAATAAAATCAAAAATTTCGCTTTTAGCCCGAAGAACTCCGTCTCTGTCTTTTAAATTGTTTAAATGACAGGTTCCAATATTGGTCATCACAACGACATTCGGCTTTACCATTTCACTTAACCGGTGCATTTCTCCAAAGGAATCTATTCCCATCTCAATAATGGCAATACAATGCTCTTTTCGTATTTTTAATAAGGTAAGTGGCACTCCAATTTCATTATTAAAATTTCCCTCTGTTTTTAAAACCTGATACTTTTGGCTCAACACAGCAGAAATTGTCTCTTTTGTACTTGTTTTTCCCACACTTCCGGTAATACCAATGACTTTGATTTTCAGACTTTCTCTATAATATGCTGCAATTTGCTTTAAAGCATCTAAAGAAGATTCTACCAGAATATATGGATGGTTCGTCTCTAACTTTCTTTCTGACAAAGTACATATGGCACCTTTTTCAAATGCCGATTCAATAAAAGAATGTCCATCTACCTTTTCTCCTACAACAGGAATATATAAATATCCTTCTTCCACCTGCCGGCTGTCAATCACAACACCATTCACTTCTTTTTGAAGAATTTTCTGATCTCCGTAAAAAGTACCACGACATGCTTCTGCAATTTTTTCTATTGTTAGTCCTTCCATCTTCCCTGACATCTTTTTATCCTTCCTTATGAATATTTTTCCATTGACAATTCTACCAGCTTATCACATAATGCCGGAAAATCGTAACCAATCTGTGCTGCTTCTTGTGGAAGTAAACTTGTCGGGGTCATTCCCGGAAGTGTATTTGCTTCCATAAAATAACAATGATTGTCTTTATCTAACAAGAAATCAATTCTGCAATATGCTTCTAATTGTAATGCTTTTGCTGCCTGTACAGCATATGCCTGCATTTCCTTTGCAATATTTTCTTCTAACGGTGCAGGACAGACTTCTTTTGTCTTTCCATTATACTTATTCTCATAATCATAAAAGGAATCTTTTTCTACTACAATTTCAATGACCGGTAATGCCAGATCATAAAAGACGCCAATTGAAAATTCTCTTGCATCAACAAACTGCTCTACAACAACCGTATCTTCTAAAGCAAATGCTTCTTTTAAAGCTTTCTGATATTCTTCTTCATTCTCTGCTTTCGATACACCAACGCTCGAACCACCACAAGCCGGTTTTACAATTACTGTTCCTCTAAAACCAAGTTCTTCTAATGTCTGTTTTGCTTCCTTATCCTTTTTTGAAAAAGAGATTCCTTTAATCACAGGAACTCCTGCATCCTTAACAACAACTTTTGCTACTGCTTTATTCATTGCCATTGCACTTCCAAGATATCCTGCACCTGTATACTTTACTCCAAGCAAATCAAACATTGCCTGAATTCTTCCATCTTCCCCATTTGAACCATGTAATGCTAAAAATACAAGATCTGCTTTTTTTGCAGCCTCTATAATATTAGGTCCAATTAAACCAGCTCCCGCCTGTAAACGTTCTTTTACTTTTTTACTCCATGATGCAATCTCATCTGCTTTCTTATCTACATCATATCCTGCTTCTGTTCCTTCAAATACATTCGCATCCTGTAGTCCAAAAAATACATCTGCGATTACTGCATTATGTCCTTTTTGCCGAAGTGCTTTACATACCATTCTTCCAGATGAAATTGACACTTCACGTTCTGTACTTGTTCCTGCTGCTAATACTAAAATATTCATATATTATAAAATCCTCCACTTTATTTCATTTCTGCTAAAATTTAATTATATCGTTTTCTATACAAAAGTCAATTATGTTCATTACAAATTCACTTTTTCTAAGCACTCCTGCATCATTTTTTGTACTTTTTCTTCCATTTTTTTCATTTCTGATTCATCTGCCACAAATTCATTCTGTTCGTATTTATGAACCGCACTTGCTGCATCTTTTAAGATGGAAGCATCCTGAATAATATCTCCTAATTGAAACTGAAAATCTCCACTTTGCCGAATTCCAAACAAATCTCCCGGACCTCTTAATTTCAAATCCTGTTCTGCAATGTAAAATCCATCATTTGATTCATTTAAAATCTTTAAACGTTTCATAGAATCTTTTTTCTTGGTTCCACTCACAAAAATACAATAGGATTGTTCTTTCCCTCTTCCTACTCTTCCTCTTAGTTGATGAAGTCCTGCCAAACCAAAACGTTGTGCATCCTCTACCATCATAACCGTAGCATTCGGAACATTTACTCCAACCTCTATTACTGTCGTTGATACAAGAATCTGTATCTCATTTCTGGCAAACCGTTCCATAATTTCATTTTTTTTATTTGGATTCATTTTTCCATGCAAATATTCTATGCAGACACTTTCCGGCATATATTCTTTCAGTTTCTTCGAATAATCGATTACATTTTCTGCATCTAGATTTTCACTTTCCGTTGCTAAAGAACATATCACATAAACCTGATGTCCTTGTTTTATCTGATCTAACATAAATGCATAGGCTCTCATTCTATAATCGGTTCCTACCACACAATTTTTGATTGGCAGACGGTTTGCAGGAAGTTCATCAATCACAGAGATGTCTAAATCCCCATATAAGATGATTGCTAATGTTCTTGGAATTGGCGTTGCACTCATAACAAGAATATGCGGATTTTCCCCTTTTTCTCCCAGGCACTCTCTCTGCCTGACTCCGAATCGATGCTGTTCATCTGTAATGACCAGTGCTAAATTTTTAAATTCTACTTTATCCTGAATCAGTGCATGTGTTCCAATTACAATTTTTGCATTTCCGGTTTGAATTTTTTCATATGCATCCCTTTTTTCTTTTGCTTTCATAGACCCAGTCAGTAAAACAACCTGATGCGAAATTCCATATTGTTCAAATAACTGTTGCATCCCTTTAAAATGCTGTACTGCTAATACTTCTGTCGGTGCCATCATTGCACCCTGATATCCTTTTTCTGCTACCGCAATCAGAGCAAGCGTTGCAACAATTGTTTTTCCAGAACCAACATCCCCCTGAATCAGGCGATTCATAATTTTATTTCCGGACATATCCTTTTTTATTTCTTCATATACTTTTTTTTGTGCATTTGTCAGTTCATACGGAAGCTTTAAAATCAACTGGTCTGTCGTTTCATAATTTTCTATCTTATAATTATTTTTCTTTCCCTCATCCCGGTTTTTAAATCTCTGTAAAGTCAGTATAAAAAAGAAAAACTCTTCAAACACCATTCGTTTTCTTGCAGCCAGAAAATTATCCATATTTTCCGGAAAGTGCATCTTTTTTTCTGCATAACCTAAAGAACACAATTTGTACTCTTTTTTTATATCTTCAAGTAAATAATCTTCTTTTTCCGGAAATATTTCAAATGCCTGTTTTACTGCTTTTGTAACGATTCGATTCGTCAGTCCTTTCGTCAAAGCATATACCGGTTGCATCTGATTCACGTATTCCTGATAAGCCTCTACCGAATAAATGACAGGTTGTTCCATAACCAGATGTGTTCCCTTACTTTGTACAATTCCACGAAAAATAACTTTTTGTCCAATCTTTAACTGATTTCTGATATAGGGCATATTAAACCAGGTCAAAGAAAATTCCGTACCGGAGCTGTCTCTTGCTTCAACCATCACAAGTGTAAGATTCTTTACTTTCTTTGTAACAGGATTTGACATAACCACAGCTTTTACTGCACCGATTGTTTTTAAATCAATCTCTGTAACGAGTTCTGGCTCAGTAAAAATATCATATGTTCTCGGATAATATGTTTTTAATTCTTCCACCTTTGAAATGCCTATTTTTTTAAATAACTCTTCTGTTTTTTCCCCTATTCCTTTTAATTCTTTTAAATTCATGTTTTTTACCTTTTTTTAATTATAAATATATAATTTCTTAATATTTACCTCTTTACCTTTTAATTAAAATATTATATCATAATTAGGGCTGAAAATCATACTGTTTTCAGTGCTTTCGTCCTCGTTTGAAATATCTTACGAGATTTTTATCTAATTCAACTCTATGAAAGGACAACATATCAAATGAAAAAATTTTTATTAACTCTAGGATTAGCAATCTCTATCACTGCTTTTGCCGGATGTGGAAGCAGTTCTGACAAAAAACAAGACAACACCAAAGCAACTGAACAGGCAGAAAAAAAGTTAGATGCATCGAGCATCAAATCGCTTTGCAAAGAATTGATTGATGAAAAAGTTTTCTCTGATGAATTATCTGAAACTTCATCTAAGATTGCAGCATCTCAATTAAAATTATCTGATAGCGATTTTTCTTCTATTACCTGCTATAAAAGTTCCGGTGCAACAGCAGAAGAAATTACAATTGTAGAAGCCAAAGATGAAGTTGATTTAACTTCCTTTTTTGACTCTTATATCTCAGAACAAAAAAGTAATTTTGAATCATATCTGCCAGCAGAGGTTCCAAAGTTAGATTCCGCAATTCGTAAAAAATCAGGAAATTACTTTATTCTTATTGTTGCTAACGATAAAGATAAAGCAGAAAAGATTTTATCAAAATATATGTAGAATAAAAAGAAGCCAGTTCAGAACGAACTGGCTTCTTTTTATTCTACTGATACAAAATAATAATAAATCGGTTGACCTCCAAAGTGTACTTCTACTTCTAAATCTTCAAATTCCACTTCTATTTGCTGTGCAATCAATTTTGCATCGTCTTCATTTACACTGCTTCCATAATAAATGGTAATCAGTTCACTATCTTCCTCAACCATATTTTTAATCATTTCAATCGTTGTTTCTTCAATATCTTCTCCAACAGCTAATATGCCATCATCACCAATTCCCATGATATCTCCTTCTTTAATGGTCTTACCATCAATCTCAATATCACGAATTGCATAAGTAACTTGTCCTGTCTTTACAAATTCCATGGCCTCTGTCATTTGTTTTTGATTCTGTTCAACGGATGCGTCTGACTCAAAGCTTATCATAGCAGTAATTCCCTGTGGAATTGTCTTTGACGGAATCACAATCACTTCTTTGTCTTTTGTAAGCTTTGCAGCCTGATTTGCAGCAAGGATAATATTCTTATTATTTGGCAATACATATACATGTTCTGCATTCACTTTTTCTACTGCATCTAAAATATCTTCTGTACTCGGATTCATCGTCTGTCCACCTTGAATAATGCAGTCAATTCCTAAGCCTTCAAAGATATCGCTCATTCCTTCCCCCATTGCAACTGCTATAAATCCATTTACTTTTTTCGGTTGTTGTTTTTCCTGCTTTTTTTGTGCTTCTTTTCTCTCTGCATCTTTTACAACTTTTTCATGATGTTCCTGTCGCATATTGTCAATCTTCATGTTGGTCAAATATCCATAACTTAATCCTTTCTGAATTGCAAGTCCTGGATCATTGGTATGTACATGAACCTTTACAATATTATCATCAGATACAACAACAATCGAATCACCGATAGATTCTAAATATGATTTAAATTCATTCTCTTTCGCTGCATGAAATGGATGTTCTGTATTCACAATAAATTCTGTACAATAACCAAACTTAATTTCTGTTTCTGCAGATGAATCTACCATGGCATTTGCACGTGGAAGAGAATCTTCAATTGTAAGATCCATTTCCTTTCCCATAAACGCATCATAGGCACCTTTAATCACTGTCATTAATCCCTGACCGCCTGAATCAACTACTCCCGCCTGCTTTAGAACCGGAAGCATCTCTGATGTCTGACTTAAAACATAATCTCCTTCCTTTATGATTTCTTCAATCATAACGACAAGATCATCCGTTGTCTGCACAAGCTCTTCTGCTTTTTCAGACATTCCTCTGGCAACTGTTAAAATCGTTCCTTCTTTTGGCTTGATAACAGCCTTGTATGCAGTTTCTGTTGCTCTTGCACATGCTTTTGCAAGTTCCTGTGCTGTAATAACTTCTAATGACTGTATCTCTTTTGCAAAACCACGAAATAATTGTGACAAAATCACACCCGAATTACCTCTCGCTCCTCTCAGTGAACCACCTGAAATAGCTTTGGCTAATGCTTCTAATGTCAGATGTTTTTCATCTAACTGATTCACTTCTTTTGCTGCCGACATAATGGTTAATGTCATATTCGTTCCTGTATCCCCATCCGGAACCGGAAATACATTAAGTTCATTAATCCATTCTTTTTTTGCTTCTAAGCACTTTGCTCCTGCTAAAAACATTTTGCGAAAGGTTGCTCCGTCTATTGTTTTGATTTCCACTGTTACTTCCTCCTCGATTCTATCTCATTATTCATTTGAAAATTAATCAATGACTCTAACCCCTTCAACAAAAATATTAATCTTTTTCACTTCCATCCCCGTATAAGATTCTACCTTATATTTTACATTGGATACTAAATTATCAGCCACTGATGGAATATTTACTCCATAGGATATAATTACATGAAAACTCAATTCAATTTGATTTTCTTCATCGATTGAGACATTAATTCCCTTTGCCAGACTATCACGCTTTAACAGTTTAACAAGTCCATCTTTCATGCTTACCGCTGCCATACCTACAATTCCAAAGCATTCCACTGCAGTTGCGCCTGCATATTTTGCAATAACACTTGGATCTACGATAATTTCACCTAAACTTGTACTCATTCTTCCTTTCATCTTATTGCCTCCTAGTTCTCATATATTTTTATTTTTTAATATTAAAGCCCAAAGCACTTTTATCATCATTGTATCATACTTTTTATTATATGGGAAATATATTTTAAAAATCCCTTCTCCATTTTTTTACAATGATTCTTCGATATTCTTTTATAAAAAGCTTGCATATTTTATCATTTTCTGCTAAACTAGTATTCGTTCTGGGTCTTTTAAGGCTAAATTATGTATTTTTGTAAGGAGGTGCTAGTACCATGGCAGTATGTCAGATTTGTGACAAGGGTGCACACTTTGGAATTAAAGTCAGCCACTCACATAGAAGATCAAACAAAATGTGGAAGTCTAATGTGAAGTCTGTAAAGGTTAAGACAGCAAATGGCGCATCTAAGAAGATGTATGTATGTACTTCTTGCTTAAGATCAGGAAAAGTAGAACGCGCTTAATGATAAGATCGTTTTGCGGTTTAAAATTTTAACATGTTAGAGTTTTATAACAAAAAGGGAGGCAATATTTTTATTGTTTTCCCTTTTTTGTTTCTTTCCACAAAAAAAGAGTTGCTATGCAACTCTTTTTTCATTATCTCTTTTCTACGACTTCACCTTGTTTTTTATAAATCGAATTTGCCTTTACAAGCCCTCTTACCATGGATAATGGATAAATATTGGTGTGGCTTCCAATGACACTTCCCGGATTTAATACGCTTCCGCATCCAACTTCAACATAGTCTCCTAAAATAGCTCCAAACTTCTTTAGCCCGGTTTCTATTTTCTGATTCTCTGTTGCTACCGTCACTAAGGTCTTATCTGATTTTACATTTGATGTAATTGAGCCTGCACCCATATGTGAGTGATAGCCTAAAACAGAATCTCCTACATAATTGTAATGTGGAACCTGTACCGAATTAAAAATCAAAACATTCTTTAACTCTGTTGAATTTCCAATTACACATCCTTCTCCTACAAAGGCATTCCCACGAATAAATGCGCAATGACGAACTTCCGTATTTTTTCCTATAATTGCCGGACCATGAATATATGCTGTCGGAGCAACGATTGCACTTTTTGCTATCCATACATTTTCCTCTACTTCATCATATTCTTCCTTAGATAAAGTCTTACCATATTGGATGATAAATTCACCAATTTTAGAAAGTACCTCCCATGGATATGTGACTCCATCAAAAATCTCTTTTGCATTTGTCTGGTTTAAATCAAACATTTCTTTAATCTGGTACATTTTTTCTCCTATTCTACTGTAACTGATTTAGCAAGATTTCTTGGTTTATCTACATCACAGCCCTTTAATACTGATGTATAATACGCAATTAACTGTAATGGCACAACTGCTACCATCGGCATTAAGATATCATCAATCTTTGGAATTTTCACAACATAGTCTGCTACATCTTCATCGATCTCCATCTCTTTGTTACAGATGACTGTAACTTTTGCCCCTCTTGATTTTACTTCTTTTATATTACTAATTGTTTTTTCTAATAATGAAGTCTGAGTCGCAACTGCAATAACCGGCATCTCATCTGTTACAAGTGATATCGTTCCATGTTTTAATTCTCCGGCAGCATATGACTCTGAATGAATATAAGAAATCTCTTTTAACTTTAATGAACCTTCCATACTTAAAGCATAATCTAATCCACGTCCAATATATAATAAACTTTCTGCATTCATCAGTTTTGATGCAATGTACTGGCAATCCTTTTCACATTCTAATGTTTCCCGGATATAATCTGGCACTTTCTGTAACACTTCCATAAGACGGATACATTCTTCTTTTGTAATTTTTCCATTCGCATATGCAAGTTCAAATGCAAGCAAATACATTGCTGAAAGCTGAACAGAGTATGCCTTTGTTGAAGCGACCGAAATCTCCGGACCTGCATGTGTATAAATAACCATATCCGATTCTCTTGCAATGGAAGACCCTTTTACATTAACAAAAGAAAGTGTTGTTGCACCTTTTTCTTTTGCAAGTTTTAAAGCAGCTAATGTATCTGCTGTTTCTCCAGACTGTGAAATCAAAATAACTAAATCTTCTTTTCCGATTATCGGCTTCCGATATCTGAATTCCGATGCAATATCAACGAGTACCTCTACCCGCGCCAATTCTTCAATTACATATTTTCCTACCAGGCCTGCATGCATGGCTGTACCACAGGCAACAATATAGATCTTATGAAAATTCTTCAATTGTTCTGCTGTCAAACCACACTCAGATAAATCCGGCATTCCATTAGAAATTCTTGGCATAATGGTTGTTGTAACTGCTCTTGGCTGTTCATGGATTTCCTTCAGCATAAAATGTTCGTATCCACCCTTTTCAGCAGCATCCATATCAAAATTAGCAGTCTGAAGTTCCTTTGTAACAGGTGTTTTGTGTATATCACAAATTTCAATACTGTCTTCTTTTATAGTTGCAATTTCATCCTGTTCTAATAAGTAATAATCCTTCGTATATTTTAAAATAGCCGGAACATCTGATGCAATAAAGTTTTCTCCTTTTCCGACACCGATAATTAACGGACTGTCCTTTCTGACAGCATAAATCCTGTCTGGGAATTCACGAAACATAATTCCTAATGCATAAGATCCTTCTATTTCAGATATAACCTTGGTAATTGTATTAACCGGGTCACCATCATAGTAATAATCTAATAATTTTGCAACTGTTTCTGTATCTGTCTGACTGACAAACCGGTATCCCTGCTCTAATAAAAATTTCTTTATTTCTTTGTAATTTTCTATAATTCCATTATGCACAATGGATACTCTTTTATTTCCATGAGGATGTGAATTAATATCTGACGGTTCACCATGTGTTGCCCATCTTGTATGACCAATTCCAACATGCCCAACCGGCTTATGACCTTGTTTCATTTTTTCTGATAAATTTACTAATTTTCCCTGAGACTTTTCAACACAAATCTGCCCATTCTCAAAAACAGCAATTCCTGCTGAATCGTATCCTCTGTATTCTAGCTTTGTTAAAGAATCAATTAATACATCTGTACAATCTTTCTTTCCAACATATCCTACTATTCCACACATATGATTTCTCCTATATTTTTAATTTTAAATCTAATCACTTCTTAAAAATCAAATACTATCCCTTATGATATAACTGCAAAATTAATTGAATATTATGATTCAATGCGTTTAATGTATTTCGATTCTCCATTTCTTTCAGACTATTCGTTCTCTTCGAAATAAAAGAATCTAATTTATCCATATATTCATCTGCAGTAATGGTTCCTTCTGCTACATAAGTCAGTCCTTTTTCCCAGCTGGCTGTCAATTCCGGATTCAATAATGATTTAATCGATGCATTTACTACCTCATAAACAAGTTCTCCTAGAATTGCCGGTGAAATGACTTGTGTTTTTTTATTTAATTTAATGTATTTGATATGAATTAATTTTTTTAGAATCTCCGCCCTGGTTGCACTTGTTCCAATTCCGCTTCCTTTTATCTGTGCACGCAGCTCTTCATCTTCTATCAACCGCCCTGCATTCTCCATAGCCAGGATGATAGACCCTGAATTATATCTTTTTGGGGGTGCAGTTTCCCCCTCTTTTATTGCAAGCTGATTCAATTTTAGTTTATCATTTTTTTTCAGATTATTCAATACATCAAAAGGAATTGTACGTCCTTCGGTTCCACCATCTTCCTTCTCTTTTCCTTTCCCTGTCACTTTTAAATATCCTTCTTCTGCTAATACTTTTGTATTACTAAAAAACTGTTCTTTTTCCTTTTCAAATACAAATCCTATTTTTTTATATATTGCCGGTGGATAAAAAATAGCCAAAAATCTGCGTACAATAGTTGCATAAACTTTTCTTGCAATATCAGAAAGATTCTTTAATCCCTGTACTCCCTGTCCGGTCGGTATAATTGCATAATGATCTGTAATCTGTTTATCATTACAATACTTGGTCTTTGCAATATTTTTATAACTTCCTGACTGTAAAATTTCCTGTACAAAAGGATCTACAGCCTGTATCGCCGATAAACCCTTTATATTTTTTATAATTTCTTTGCTTACCGCTGTAGAAAGTACTCTTGCATCTGTTCTTGGATATGTTACCATTTTCTTTTCATACAATTCCTGTGTAATCGCAAGTGTTTCTGATGGATTAATTTTAAATAATTTTGAACACTCATTCTGTAATTCAGCAAGATTAAATAATAATGGAGGTTGTTTTTTCTCTGTCTTATTGGTTTTATTCTTTACAACTACTTCCATATCTCCGGTCTGCTTTAGCCATTCAATAAATTTTTCTGCTTCTTTTTTTTCCTTAAAACCATTTTCTTTATAGAGCAAAGGTGATTTATCATACTTTGAACCTGCTACAGCTTTCCATTCAGCATCAAGAACACCTCCCTCTGTTTGTATTTTTGCAATCACACGATAAAAAGGTGTTTTGACAAAATTGCGAATTTCTCTTTCTCTTCTTACGATCATTCCTAATACACAGGTCATAACTCTTCCGACTGATATAACAGAATATTTTTCCTTTAGTGCTCTTGCCACTGTATTTCCATACTTTAAAGTCAGAATTCTTGAAAAATTAATTCCTATCAGATAATCCTCCTTAGCACGCAAATATGCAGCAGAAGACAAATTGTCATATTCTGAAAGATCCTTTGCTTCTGATATACCACGAAGAATTTCCTCCTCTGTCTGTGAATCAATCCAGACTCGTTTTCTTTTTTTTCCTTTTACATGAGCTTCCTGCTCTACAAGCCGATAAATATACTCTCCCTCTCGTCCTGAATCTGTACAGACATAAATCGTATCTACATCATCCCGATTCAATATCCGGCTGACTATTCCAAACTGTTTTTTTACAGCCGGAATCACTTCATATAAAAAATGGTCTGGAATGAACGGAAGTGTAGATACCGACCATTTTTTATATTTCATATCATAGACTTCAGGATAACTCATGGTAACCAAATGTCCCACACACCATGTTACGATTGAGTCTTCCGACTCCATAAATCCATCTTTTCTTTTTGTATTTAATTTTAATGCTTTTGCAAATTCTGCTGCCACACTTGGTTTTTCTGCTATATAAACTGATTTACCCATGAAACCTCATTTCTTTCTCTTATTTTTCTTTTATCGACTGTTCATCTACCGTCAATGTATATGCAGGTAAAAAATGTTCCATAAAATAATCTGCTTCCTCTATCTGCATCTTTTTTAATTCTGTTTTTATTGTTTCTGCTGCCTTCGAAAAATCCTGATTTCCCATCTTTTTTTCTTCTATACATTTAATGTATGCCGACAATTTGTCTGCTGCTTTCACATATTTGTATAACTCCTGATCAACATCTTCCGTCTTTATGTAACCAGCATATAATTTTTGCATTTCTTCCGGTAAACCTTTTAACATCTGATCCGCTGCCTTATTTTCAACATCTTTATAAGCCTCACGAATCTGCGGTGCAAAATATTTTACCGGTGTTGGCATATCTCCCGTTATAATCTCTGTAGCATCATGATACATTCCAATCACAGCCAGATAATTGGCATCTAACTTTTTTCCATAGAACGTATTTCCGATTACTGCTAATGCATGTGCTATCATTGCCACTTCTAAACTATGCTCTGCAATATTTTCAGTAATCGTATTTCTCATAAGTCCCCAGCGATTAATATATTTCATTCTCGATAACCGGGCAAAAAACTGATACATGTACCCTCCTTTTTCTCTGCATTCTTTTAAAAATAGGACAGGCGAATTTTCCACCTGTCCAATTTCTAAATGAATCCTATTGAATTTATTTTACCATATTGGAATTAAATTCCAAGAAATTTCTTTACAATTCCCTTCATGCCATCAACTTCTACTACGGTATCATGAAGTACTGGTGCTGTACGAATTTCTTCAATTGCATTTGGAACCTTAACATTTGCAATCTTTGATAATTCATCCACTAACTCAAAATCACTCATTGAATCATATTTTGGATCAATTGCATTCATAACACTTCTTGTGAACTTGAATGGACTTGCTGTTGAAGCAATTACAGTTGTTGTCTGATCCTTTGTGTCTTCTTTATACTTATTATAAACTCCTGCTGCTACTGCTGTATGTGTATCAATGACATACCCTGTAGACTCATAAATCTCACGAATGGTATCTGCAGTCTCTTTTTCCGTTGAATAATTTCCATAAAAATCAGATAACTGCTTCTTCATATCCTCTGTAATCTCATATTTACCATCTTCTTTTAATTCCTGCATAAACTTTGCATTTTTCTCTGCAGATGCACCGGCAATCTTATAAATCAGTCTCTCAAGGTTACTTGAAATTAAAATATCCATAGATGGAGAAGTTGTAAGTATAAATTCTCTATTTTTATCATAACATCCTGTTGTAAAGAAGTCATATAATACTTTGTTATCATTCGATGCACAGATTAACTTATTAATTGGAAGTCCCATATTCTTTGCGTAGTATGCTGCAAGAATATTACCGAAATTACCGGTTGGAACAACAACATTCATCTTCTCACCTTCTGATAATTTTCCTTCGCCAAGCAATCTTGAATATGCATATACATAATATACAATCTGTGGTACCAGACGACCAATATTAATTGAATTTGCTGATGAAAACTGGAATCCTGCCTGATCTAATTCCTTTTCTAATTCTTTGTCATTAAACAAAGCCTTTACAGAACTCTGTGCCTGATCAAAATTACCCTTAATTCCAACGACATATGTATTCTTACCCTTTTGTGTAACCATCTGTTTCTCCTGGATTGGACTTACTCCACCCTTTGGATAAAATACAATAATTCTTGTACCTGGAACATCTGCAAAACCAGCCATAGCTGCTTTTCCTGTATCACCTGAAGTTGCTGTTAAAATAACAATCTCATTCTTTACTTCATTCTTCTTTGCAGCTGTCGTTAATAAATGTGGTAAAATTGATAATGCCATATCCTTAAATGCAATTGTTGCTCCATGAAATAACTCAAGGAAATAAGCTCCATCTGCCTCAACTAATGGTGCAATCTCTTCAGTATCAAACTTTGCATCATATGCTTTGTTAATACAGTTCTTTAATTCCTCTTCTGTAAAATCTGTCAGGAACTCTTTCATAACTTCATATGCAACTTCCTTATATGACATCTTAGAAAGCTTGTCTAATGATACTTCAAGCTTCGGAATTGATACTGGAACAAATAATCCACCATCATCCGCTAATCCTTTTAAAATTGCCTGAGAAGCTTTCACTGTCTCGTCGCTTCTTGTACTCTTATACATCAAATCCATCATTCATCCATCCTTTTTGTACTTAATCTCTTAATCTAACAATCTTGTTCATTGAACAAATTCTTTTCGTATTATAGCATACTTTATTTTCTTACTCAAGAGACTTTTCTTTTTTCTACTGATAAAACAAATGATCTTTATATTGGAATAAAAAAGTAAGCTTTGTGCGAAAAAAAGTGTTTACTGCTTTTTTCGTACAAAAATACATCGCTCCATTTGAATAATCTACTCCATTTAATGCCTTTTTTGCTGCAATTCTCGCTGCATCCGTTACAACTACAGATTCATATGCCCCATCCCAGGTTGGCATAAACTGTCCTGCCTGAAATACAACTTGTGGAATTGTCATCTGAAATTTTTTCATTCTGTTAATTACCACATTTGCTACCAGGATCATTCCTTTTTCTCCCTGATTTCCTGCCTCTGCCATGACAATTCTTGACAGACATTCATAATCTTCTACTGTAATATCCGGATATGCACATGGATAGATTTGTTTATGTGTATTCTTTTTTTTCTGCGTCTGCTTTTCTTTCGTCTGCTTTTCTATTATTTTTCCTGTTTCCTGCTCTTTTCTTTCTTCTATTACATGCTCTGTTATATTCTCTGTTTCTTCTATATTTTTTTCTGCCTTCTTCCCTTTTCCTTCCATTTCACTTTGTGGTCCCTGAATTTCTGCCTCTTGTAAAACAGCTTGTCTTACTTTTTCTTCCTTTCCCACAACAAGCCTTCCCTGCCCCTCTGTCACACTAGAAAATGCACTCACAAAAAAAATCAAAATAAATGCAGCCCCTAATGTCCGGTATACATAGACATTCCAGACAATCTCTTTAAAAAAAGAGATGATTCCCCTCTTTTCTTCCTCTTCATACCATTGGTTCATACATTACCTCCATCTTTCGGATGATTTCTTTCTATCCTAAAAAAGTTCACAGTAATAGTATATGAAAAAAACGATACATTTATTCCTAGAATCTAGGAATCATGTATCGTCTCTTTTTTGTATTTTATTAATTCTGATTATTAATATACGAAATCAAACCACCTGAGGTAATAATTTTTTGCATAAATGGTGGAAATGCCTGACCCTGATAACTCGTTCCCTTTGTTTTATCATAAATCATTCCACTGTCAAAATCTACCTCAACTTCATCTCCTGCTTCAATCTCTTCGCTTGCTTCTTTGCACTCAATAATTGGCAATCCAATATTAATTGCATTTCTATAGAAAATTCTTGCAAATGTCTCTGCAATGACACAACTTACTCCATTTTCCTTAATAACAGCCGGTGCATGCTCTCTTGAAGATCCACATCCAAAATTCTTTCTTGCTACAATCAGATCTCCTTTTTGTACTTTGCTGCTAAATTCCGCATCAATATCTTCCATTGCATGAACTGCAAGTTCTTTCATATCCGGAACATTCAAATATCTTGCAGGAATAATTACATCGGTATCTACATTATCTCCATATTTAAATACTTTTCCGTTTGCTCTCATTATCTTTTCCTCCTTACAGTCCTAAATCTGATGGCTGTGAAATTTTACCTGTTACTGCACTTGCTGCTGCTACTGCAGGACTTGCAAGATAAACTTCTGATTCTACATGTCCCATACGACCTACAAAATTTCTGTTTGTTGTTGCAACAGCTCTTTCACCTTCTGCTAAAATACCCATATGTCCGCCAAGGCATGGACCACATGTCGGTGTACTAACTGCTGCTCCGGCTTTAATAAATGTCTCAACAAGTCCTTCCTGTACTGCTTGTAAATAAACTGCTTCTGTTGCAGGAATTACAATTGTACGGACACCCTTTGCGACATGTCTTCCTTTTAATACTTTTGCAGCAATTCTTAAATCATCAATTCTTCCATTTGTACATGAACCAATGACAACCTGCTGAATTTCAACATCTCCTGCTTCATCTACCGTCTTTGTGTTCTCTGGTAAATGTGGAAATGCAACTGTCGGTTTTAGCTGGCTTAAATCAATCGTATAAGTCTCATCATAAACAGCATCTTCATCTGCTTCAAATACCTTATATTCTTTTGATGCATGTTCCTTTAAATATGCAATCGTCTTTTCATCTACCGGGAAGATTCCATTCTTTCCACCGGCTTCAATTGCCATATTCGCAATTGCAAAACGATCATCCATAGATAATGCAGCTACACCTTCTCCGGTAAATTCCATTGACTTGTATAAAGCACCATCTACACCAATCATACCGATAATATGTAAAATTAAATCTTTTCCACTTACCCATTTTGGAAGGCTTCCTTTTAACTCAAAGCGGATTGCACCTGGAACTTTAAACCATGCTTTTCCTGTTTCCATACCGGCTGCCATATCCGTACTTCCAACACCTGTTGAAAATGCACCTAAAGCACCATAAGTACAAGTGTGAGAATCGGCTCCAATTACAACATCTCCTGCAACAACCAGTCCTTTTTCCGGTAATAATGCATGCTCAATTCCAACTTCTCCTGTTTCATAAAAATGAGTAATACCATGTTCTTTTGCAAACTCTCTCGTTACCTTACATAACTGAGCTGATTTAATATCCTTACAAGGTGTAAAATGATCACATACAAGTGCAATTTTATCCTTATTGAATACTTCTTGTTTCTTAAATTTTTTAAATTCTGCAATTGCAACCGGACTTGTTACATCATTTCCTAATACTAAATCCAGATTAGCTTCAATCAAATCTCCTGCTTTCACTTCTGGCAGTCCTGCTGCCTGTGCAAGAATCTTTTGCGTCATTGTCATTCCCATGACCTGTACCTCCATTCCAACTTTATGATTGCATTCTAGCATAGCAAATGATATAATGCAAATACATAATAATAATATTTATCATAACTGTTTGTTATAGAAGGAAAAATCATGTTAGAAGAGAATTTGAATCAGTATAAAATATTTTACGAAGTTGCCAAAGCCGAAAGTTTTACAGAAGCCGCCAAAACACTTTACATCAGTCAGCCGGCAATCAGTAAATCAATTAAAACATTAGAACACAATATGGGAACTGTTCTTTTTGTCCGTAATTCCAGAGGCTGTCGTTTAACAGAAGACGGACAGCTTTTTTTTCACCATGTCAAAGAAGCTTTTTCTATTCTTGAAAATGGCAGGCGGGAAATTTCTACACGTGCCGGACTAGGCATTGGCCATATTACCATCGGGGTCAGTACAACACTCTGTAAATATTTATTACTCCCGTATTTACAGACATTTATCAAAGAGAATCCTCACATTCAGATTAGCATCAAATGTCAGTCTAGTGCAGAAAGCTTTACACATATTAATGATTCCTCTTTAGATCTGGCAGTTGTGGGTTGTACTGATATCCCTAAAAAATGGCCATTTTA
The DNA here is from genome assembly GCA_934339365.1 of uncultured Lachnospiraceae bacterium. Classification (GTDB taxonomy): domain Bacteria; phylum Bacillota; class Clostridia; order Lachnospirales; family Lachnospiraceae; genus UBA3212. Next base: position 404,061 of record CAKRHW010000002.1, read on the forward strand.
CAAATTAACAGACTTAAACTATATTTTTGTTGCCTCACATTCCTATCTTCACACCATGCAGCAACGGGGATATTCAACAACTTATGATTTGTTAAAAAATGGAAATCTTATGTTGTTAGATAAAAATAATAATTCTAGAATATTTATAGATGAATATTTTAACTCGCATTCCATTCCAATCAACAATGTACTTGATGTCACCAATTTAGATTTAATTCTTGACTTTTGCAAAATTGGAATGGGTATCGGTTGTGTAATCAAAGAATTTATCACACAAGAATTACTCGAACAAACCTTACTTGAACTTCCAATTTCAGAACCGATTATTCCTAGAATTGCCGGTTTTATTCATTCTCCCGCACTTCCCGCTAATCATTTAGTCCACAAATTTTTACAAACCGTTTTTTCATCTTCTCCCTCATCTGATACACTGAACTAAAGAAAGGAGCTTACTGATGCACTATACTTCTTTAAACGAATATTTAAAATCTGTTTACGGACATAAACTTTATAAAATCTCTTTAAATGCAAATTTAACCTGCCCCAATCGTGACGGACACCTAAGTTTTTCCGGTTGCACATTTTGCTCGGAAGGTGGCTCCGGAGATTTTGCCGAATCAGCCAGCCATACGATTTCCATGCAGATAGAAGAAGGAAAAAGAAAAATAAAAAATAAAATGCCGAAAAATTTATCATCTTCTCCCTCTTATATTGCGTATTTTCAAGCCTTTACGAATACCTACGGACCAATTGATTATCTCAGGAAAATATTTTATGAAGCAATCGAACAAAAAGAAATTGCCATTCTCTCTATTGCAACAAGACCAGACTGTTTAGGTCCTGATATTTTAGATCTTCTCTCTGAATTAAATCAAATAAAACCTGTCTGGATTGAACTAGGTCTTCAGACCATTCATCCTGAAACTGCCAGACGAATAAATCGTGGATATCCTCTTTCCGTCTATGACCAGGCAGTAACTTCCTTACGTGAGCGAAATATAAAAGTCATTACTCATTTAATTATTGGCTTGCCTGGCGAAACAGAATCCATGATTTACCAAAGTGTTGCGCATGTTGTAAATATGAACACCTGGGGAATAAAATTACAGTTATTACATGTGTTAAAAGGAACTAGACTTGCAAAACAATACGAAACAAATCCATTCCATATCTTGTCATTAGAAGAATATACTCATATCATTGTTGAATGTTTAAAAAGAATTCCGGAATCTGTCGTAATCCATCGCATAACAGGAGATGGTCCAAAATCTATTTTAATGGAACCGAAATGGAGTGCCAATAAAAAGCTTGTATTAAATACACTTCAAAAAGCAATTAAGCTGTCAGAGCGAAATTAATTTCATTCTGACAGCTTATCTTTTTTCTAATACTTTTCCCAGCAGGCGGATTCCCTGTTGAATTTCCTGTTCTGTTAACTTTGCATATCCTAAAATCAAAGTTGGATTCTTCCTTACCTGCGGTCCAATCTGGTAGTCTTTTAAAGAATAAACTTTTACACCGGCCTTTTTTGCCTCTCTGATTAAATCTTCTTCTGTTCTGTTACCTGGAACCTCTAGTAATATATGCAATCCGGCATTTTCTCCTTTTGTAACAAATGACTCTGGCAATTCCCGCAATGCTTTTAATAAAACTTCATGCTTGCCTCTGTAAATCGATCTCATTCGATTTAAATGTCTTGCATAAAATCCTTGTCTGATAAATTCATTTACAATGGACTGATCGATGCGAGATACCGTTGTTGAATAAAATTTTAATTTTGACTGGTAACATTCTAATAAATTTTGTGGCAATACCATATAACTCATTCGAATACCCGGAGCTATCGATTTTGAAAATGTTCCTAAATAAATTATTTTTTGATTTTCATCAATTGCTTTTAGTGCCGGAATTGGTTTCCCAATATAACGGAATTCACTATCATAATCATCTTCAATAATATATCTGTTCGACTCATTTTTTGCCCACTGCAACATTTCAAGTCTTCGTTTCAAAGGCATTACCACACCTGTCGGAAATTGGTGAGAAGGCATAATATATGCAAGATTTACATTACTTTTCTCTAATTGTTCTGCCATCATTCCACTACCATCCATCTGCATCAATTGCACCTGATATCCTAAATTAGAAAATACATTATATGCCTGTATATAAGTAGGACTTTCCATTGCAATTGTTTTACTAATTCTCTTTTTTTCAATAATATTTGCATCATTTACTTCTAAAATCTGACTTAAAATCATCAAAAGATATTCATATCCGGCACCTAAAATAATTTGGTGGTAAGAACATTTTACTCCTCTTGCTTCATACAGATACTCACAAATTGTTTTTCGTAAACAAACTTCACCTTTTGGGTTTCCTGCTGCAAATAATTCTTTATTATCTGCACTTAAAATCTCTTTTGTTAATTTCCGCCAGACATTAAATGGAAACTTATTTAAATCAACCCCCTTTGGTGAGAAATCAACCAATAGGGGGTTTTCTTTTTTCTGTGCTGTAAAATCAGATATTTTTTTCTCATGACTAGAGATATCTGGTATCTGAATATCATACAGCTGCTTTACATCTGCTACATAATACCCTTTCGCAGGCAGTGTATATACATATCCTTCTGCTACTAACTGCCCATATGCCATATCCACTGTACTCCGGCTAATTTGCAGATGCTTTGCTAACGCTCTTGTAGAAGGAAGTTTTACTCCTTCTTTTAAATTTCCATTTTTTATTTCCTTACAAATGTGCTCATAAATCTGTTGATATATGGAATCTTTTCCTTTTCCATTTTCAATTTTTAATTCAAAAGTTATTTCGTTCATTTGTTTTTCATCTCATTTTATTTTGGAAGTTTAAAAGAGCTTTTCAATGATACAATGCGGTTAAATACAGGATGTCCCGGTTTTGAATCTTTACAGTCTGCACAGAAATATCCCTGACGTACAAATTGAAAACTATCATAGGCTTCTGCTTTTGCTAATTCCGGTTCTACATAACAATGCTCTAATACAGTTAAAGAATTCGGATTCAAATTCAAACTTCCATCTTCATTATATTTTCCTTTTTCTTCATCTATAATATTCTCATATAAACGAACTTCTGCCTCTACTGCCTGTGCTGCTGATACCCAGTGAATCGTTCCTTTTACTTTTCTCGCATTAAATCCAGATCCACTCTTTGTCTCTGGATCATACGTACAATGTACTACCGTTACTTTTCCATTTTCATCCTTTTCAAATCCCACACAAGTAACAAAATATGCATTCATCAAACGTACTTCATTTCCAGGATATAAACGGAAATATTTCTTTGGTGGTTCTTCCATAAAATCATTTCGCTCAATATATAATTCACGACTGAATGGAATTTTTCTCTTTCCTAATGCTTCATTTTCAAGATTATTATCTGCATCTAAATATTCCACTTCGCCTTCAGGATAGTTATCGATTACAAGCTTAACCGGATCTAAAACTGCCATCATTCTGGCACGTTTTAATTTCAAATCTTCACGTATACAATATTCTAACATCGCATAATCTACAGAAGAATTACTCTTTGACACTCCAACTAAGTCTACAAACATCTTAATCGACTCTGGTGTAAATCCTCTTCTTCTTAATGCACTAATCGTTACCAGTCTTGGATCATCCCATCCATCTACAATATGGTTTTCTACTAATTGTTTGATATAACGCTTTCCTGTTACAACATTAGTAAGATATAATTTTGAAAATTCAATCTGTCTTGGTGGCTGAGGATATTCTAATTCTCTTACCACCCAGTCATATAGCGGTCTGTGATCTTCAAACTCTAATGTACAAATTGAATGTGTGACATGTTCAATTGCATCTTCAATTGGATGAGCAAAATCATACATTGGATAAATACACCACTTATCGCCTGTATTATGATGTATCATATGTGCTACACGATAAATAACAGGATCCCTCATATTAATATTAGGAGAAGCCATATCAATTTTGGCACGTAAAACTCTTTCTCCATCGGCGAATTCCCCATTCTTCATTCTTTCAAACAAATCAAGATTTTCTTCAACTGAGCGATTACGATACGGACTGTCTTTTCCTGGCTCCTTTAACGTTCCTCTGTATTCCCGGATCTCATCTGCCGTAAGATCGCATACATATGCCTTCCCTTTTTTTATTAATTTGATAGCGGCTTCATACATCTCATCAAAATAATCAGACGCAAAAAATAAGCGATCTTCCCAGTCAGCTCCTAACCATTCCACATCCGCCTTAATTGATTCTACAAATTCTTCTCTCTCTTTGGTTGGATTCGTATCATCAAAACGCATATTAAATTTACCATTATACTTTTTAGCGATTCCGTAATTGAGTAAAATTGATTTTGCATGTCCAATGTGCAAATATCCATTCGGTTCTGGTGGAAATCTTGTCTGAACATGATCAAATCTTCCCTCTTCTAAATCTTTATCTATTATCATTTCAATAAAATTCTTTGAAACTGCTTCGTTCTCCATTATATGACTCCTTCCATTTAAAAATAGATATTCCTATAATACCATAGGAATACCTATTTTTCAAAGTATTTTTCTAATGCCTTGTCTAATATTCGAAATTCTTTTTTCCATCTATAATATATCCCGGCATAAGTGGTATCGTATCTTCTAATACTTGTCCGTAGATATCTGTAACACGAAAGGTATATGGTCCCTTTCCCGGCATTCCTAATCCATCTGCTCCTATTTCAAAAAAATTATAATTTCTTTTTGGAACCTCTTTATATGTACCATCCTCCATTTTTAATTCTAGTTTCTGAATCGGATACCTGTGATTTCTAACCTGAATCTGCATCCAATATTCTGTACTGTCTTTTTTTATCCAATATTTAATTGGTTCATCTGTAGGAAATGGTATAATTTTCCAGGTAACCGGCACACGACCATCTTCCACTTTGGCCACGTGTGGAAATGCTATGGTATTCATATCGATATCTCCATATTTTCCCTCTGGAAGTTCATCAGCGACAAGCATTTTTAAAGTCCCCATCGGGCCTGTAAGTTCAATATACGCTCCTGACATTTGTCCGGTATTGTATTGCGGACGATTCATGGCACAAATATAATATCCATTTGTCATGGTATCTAAATTACAGCAGCCTCCTCGATAACCTCCTCCATAAAAAGTACCATCTCCCGAATAAGTCGGTGATTCAAAAGAGGAATGTATCTCTTGTTGTGCTTCCTGATCTCTATGAGCTAAATCTTTTGCCGTCACAGGTTTCGCCTCTTCTTCTAAAACCGCATGCACAGAATTACTCTCTGTCTCTGGTTGTTTCTGTGTAGTTGTCACTTCTGCTGCTGTCTCTGTTTCTGTCTGGTTTTCTGTAGTCGTCTCCTTCGTCGTTGTCTCTGCTTCTGTCTGATTTTCTGTCGTTGTCTCCTGCGTCGTTGCTTCTGCTTCTGTCTGCTTTTCTGTGCTCGTCTCCTCAATGGTTGTCTTTTGTTCTGTCAGAGTATTAGATTGCGAAATCTCATTTGTCGTAACATTCTCTTTTTTTTCTAATATCGGCTGTGTTCTATTCTGAAAAAATGATTTCTTTTTTTTCACAACAATCACACATTTTGCTTTTTTCTTCTTATATGATGCAGTTAAAACAATGCTGCCAGTCTTTTTTGCTTTCAGCTGAATTGAATTTCTGTTTTTTTTCTTCACTGTAACAATTGACTTTTTTGACAACTTCCAATGTATTTTTTGTTTTGTCCCTTTACATTTTATTGTAAAGGTTCTGCCCTGATACACCGTTTTCTTTTTTGCACTTAAACACAGCAAAACAGTTTTCTTTTTTACTTCTTTATTTTGTTTTTTCCCCGCTTCTCCCAATATCGGGGAAATAGATCCAACTGTTACTGCCAATGTTAAAGCACAAAGAATTGTTTTTTTCCTCATTTCGTATTCCTCCTCGCCTAATCCATTACATATATTTATGATGCCAAGGACAAAAGCCCAACCTGTCAAAATTTTTAAACATTTGAACTTTTATCCCTGGCACCATATCATATTATTGCAAGGAATTGCTTATAAGCTCTGTTAACAAACAGTCTGCTGCTTCTTCTTTTTTCATCAATGGCAAATCTATTACCTTTTTCTCTGTAATCAGCATTAAATGATTGGTATCGGTTCCAAAACCTGCACCTTCTTCACAAAGACTATTTGCAGCAATCATATCCGCTCCCTTTTTTTCTCTTTTCTTTTTAGAATTTTCAATTACATTTTCTGTTTCCATAGAAAATCCGCATACCCTTTGATCTGGATGTTTATGTTCTCCAAGAAATGCTAAAATATCTTTTGTTCTCTGTAACTGTAACGTCAAATCTCCATCTTTCTTTTTTATTTTCTGTGATGCAACTTCTTTTAGCGTATAATCAGCCACCGCAGCAGCCATAATGAAATAATCCATCTGATTCATTCGTTTTGTTACTTCTTTAAACATCTCATCTGCACTAGTCACTTCTACAAGTTCTACAAACTCTGGTGGCGGTATCATGGTTTTTCCTGTTACCAAAACCACTTCTGCTCCACGAAGCATTGCCATCTTTGCTATTGCATATCCCATTTTTCCTGTAGAATGATTCGTAATATAACGGACAGGATCTATTGCTTCCCTTGTAGCACCTGCGGTAACAAGTATCTTTTTACCACTTAAATCTTTTTCCTTTGCGATTTCCTTTTCTAAGCAGGCAATCAGATATTCTTCTGATGGCATTTTCCCTTTTCCGCTATCTCCACAAGCTAAATGTCCCACTGCCGGTTCTACAACTTTCATACCATATTGCTTTATTTTCGTCAGATTGTCCTGTACAATCTGATTCTCATACATATGTGTATTCATTGCAGGAGCAACTATAATAGGGCAGGTTGCTGCAAGAACTGTCGTTGTCAGCATATCATCTGCTAAACCATTCGCCATCTTTCCAATCACATTCGCCGATGCCGGTGCAATTAAAAATGCATCTGCCTGCTTTGCTAAAGATACATGTGCAACATGAAACTGAAAATTACGATCAAATGTATCTACAAGACATTTATGATTCGTCAATGTCTCAAATGTAATCGGATTTATAAAATTTGTTGCATTTTCTGTCATAATAACGTGTACCTGACATCCTCTTTTCACAAGCATGGAAGCTACATTTGCTATTTTGTAAGCTGCGATTGAACCAGTAACACCTAATACAATGGTCTTATTTTCTAATAAATTTTTCATAAAAGCAGGCCCTCACTTTACTACTATCTACTTTAAATCCTCTAATCTTCCATGATGTTCATATCTCGTAATTCTTGAAACATGATTCTTTTCATCGACAAATACCACTTTAGGCGGATTTTCTTTCAGTTCTTTTACAGTCATTGTAGCATAAGACATAATAATTACTTTATCTCCAACAGATACTTTACGTGCAGCAGCACCATTTAAACAAATCATTCCACTTCCACGTTCTCCACATATAGCATAAGTTTCAAATCTTTCTCCATTATCAATATCTACAATCTGAACCTTTTCATATTCCGATATTCCGGACTTTTCTAACAATTCTTCGTCAATTGTAATACTTCCAATATAGTTTAGTTCTGCCTGCACAACCGTAGCGCGGTGAATCTTACTCTTTAATGCTTCTATCTGCATTTCTTCTTCCTCTTTCTTTCTATCAGCCAAAACAGTCTGATTTAAATCATAAAATTATCAATCAAACGTGTCTTTCCAATATAAACAGCCATTGCAACCAATGTATTTTTCTTTAATTCTTTTGTATGTTCAATTGTATCAAAGGATACTGCTTCTACATAATCTATTTTTGCCATCGGTTCTGTTTCTATCATTTTTTTCATTTCGTCCACAAGTTTTTCAGCATCCTTTTCACCTTCAGCAACTCGTTTTTGTCCATAAAAAACTGCTTTGCTTAAAATAAGAGCTGCCTGTCTTTCTTCTTTGCTCAGATACGTATTTCTTGAACTTTTAGCCAGTCCGTCGTTTTCTCTTATAATCGGACATCCAACAATCTCAATATCCATATTCAGGTCTTTTACCATCCTTTTGATAACAGCCAGCTGTTGTGCATCTTTTTGTCCAAAAAAAGCACGATCCGGCGTTACAATGTGAAACAACTTACTTACTACTGTACAAACTCCACGAAAATGAATTGGTCTTGTTTTCCCACACAATCCTTTTGTCAATCCATTCATATCTACAAATGTGCAGAAACCATCTGTATACATCTCTTCTACTTCCGGGTGAAAAATCAAATCAACTCCTGTACTCTCACAAAGCTTTGCATCTGCATCTAAATCTCTTGGATAACTGTCTAAATCTTCATTTGCTCCAAATTGCATAGGATTTACAAAAATACTAACTACAACTTTATCACAACATTCCTTCGCTTTTTTCATTAAGCTCTGGTGTCCTTCATGTAAATATCCCATAGTAGGAACCAGTCCTACAGACAGCCCCTGTTTCTTCCATTCTTTCACTTGTTCTCTAACGTCCTGTACTTTTGATACGATTTTCATTTTGCAAAACCACCTTTTATTTTATTTCTAATCATCTATTTTTTTAATATAATTTTTTTAAAACATCATCACTGATTTTGAATTCATGATTCTCATCAGGAAAAGTTCCTTCTTTTACTTCTTTGCAGTAATTTGCGAATGCTTCCTTCATAATCTCTCCTACATTTGCAAATCTCTTAACAAACTTCGGTGTAAAATTCGAAAACATTCCAAGTAAATCCTGATAAACTAATACCTGTCCATCACAAACATTACCTGCTCCAATTCCGATTACAGGAATCTGCAGCTGTTTTGTTACAATTTCTGCAAGTCCGGTAGGAACACATTCTAATACAACTGCAAATGCTCCTGCATCCTGTAATGCCTTTGCATCGCGAATTAACTTTTTCGCAGCCTGCTCTGTCTTCCCCTGTACCCGGAATCCTCCAAATGCATTAATAGACTGAGGTGTTAATCCTAAATGTCCCATCACCGGTATCCCGGCCTGAACGATAGCCTTTACCTGTGGACAGACTTCTTCTCCACCTTCTAATTTTACAGCACCTGCACGTCCTTCCTTCATCAAACGTCCTGCATTCACTACTGCATCATAAACACTTGTCTGATATGACATAAATGGCATATCTACAACAACAAATGCATCCTTTGCCCCTCTTGCAACTGCTGCACCATGATGAATCATATCCTCCATTGTTACGGATAACGTGTCTTCATATCCTAATATGACATTGCCTAAAGAATCTCCTACTAAAATCGCATTCACACCTGATTCATCCATCAGCTTTGCTGTAGAATAATCATATGCAGTCAGCATAGTAAGTTTTTCTCCATCTTCCTTTGCTTTCTTAAATGTCAATACTGTGTTTTTCATCCTAACCACCTTTCCTTAAGTCAGCATTCTCTTAAAATAAATCAGAATTGCTGCCTAACAATTTTTACTATCTGTTGAAAAACATCGAAAAAATAGTACAGTTTCTTTCGAATACTGTCCACATTTACTGTACCACAAAAGAGACATTCTTACAAGATTAAGTATAAACTGTAAAAAGACACTTTCCTGTATCTTTGCAATCTTCTAGAAGCTTTTTATTCTAAAATTTCAAAGAAATTTTAAAATAAAAAAAAACGGTTTCTTCATTCATACGAAACCGTTTAAAAAGAGCTGCTAACGGGACTTGAACCCGTGACCTCCGCCTTACCAAGGCGACGCTCTACCACCTGAGCCATAGCAGCATATATTGCATTCGCGATATATCTTATCATAAATTATATGCAAATGCAATAACTATTTTTATATTTTCATTTTTAATCTACTAAAACAGGATGGAAATCCTCTTCCCATGGTAATCCCCATTTATTTAAAGCATCCATAAATGGATCTGGATCAAACTCCTCAATATTGTATACACCTGGTTTCTGCCATGTTCCGTTCATAACAAGCATTGCACCAATCATAGCCGGTACACCGGTAGTATAACTAACTGCCTGGGAACCAACTTCTTTATAACATTCCTGATGGTCACAAATATTATATAAATAATAAGTTTTATCCTTTCCATCTTTCTTTCCCTGGAAAATGCATCCAATATTTGTCTTTCCTACGGTTCTTGGTCCTAAGGATGCAGGATCCGGCAGCACTGCTTTTAAAAACTGTAATGGTACAATCTGTTTGCCTTCAAATTCAATTGGTTCAATCGATGTCATTCCAACATCCTCTAAACATTTTAAATGGGTCAGATAACTCTCTCCAAATGTCATAAAGAAACGAATTCTTTTAATTCCCGGAATATTGATTCCTAAAGATTCTAATTCTTCATGATGCAATAAATACATATCTTTTTTTCCGACACCTTTAAAATCATATTCTCTTTTTATTTCCATCGGCTTTGTTTCAATCCATTTTCCATCTTCCCAGTAACTTCCATTCGCAGATACTTCACGAATATTAATCTCAGGGTTAAAGTTCGTTGCAAATGGATAACCATGATCCCCACCATTGCAGTCTAAAATATCAATATAATTAATTTCATCAAATTCATGTTTTAATGCATAGGCTGAAAATACACCGGTTACTCCTGGATCAAATCCGCTTCCAAGTAACGCTGTAATTCCCGCTTTTTCAAATTTTTCACGATATGCCCATTGCCACTTATATTCAAACTTAGCAGTATCTTCCGGCTCGTAATTAGCAGTATCAATATAATGGGTTTTTGTCTCTAAGCATGCATCCATAATTGCTAAATCCTGATATGGCAATGCAAGATTTAAAACAACATCTGGCTGATAGGACTGAATTAATTTTACAAGTTCTTCTACTTGATTTGCATCTACTTTTGCAGTCGAAATCTTAGTCTTTGTTTTTCCTTCTAGTTCTTCTTTTAATTTGTCGCATTTTTCTTTTGTACGACTTGCAATCATAATTTCTTCAAATACATCACTATTTTGACAACATTTAAAAATTGCCACTCTGGCAACGCCACCACATCCTATAATTAACGCTCTTCCCATATAATTCCTCCTATATTGTGTCTGATCTGTTTTTTCTTTTTGAAACTGCTAACAGCAGTTCTCTTAATACCTTACATGCTACGGCTGTTGATGCACCACTCTGGTCATATACCGGAGATAATTCATTTACATCCATTCCTACAATGTCTAATTCAGATACCTGAATGATTGCTTTTAAAAGTTCCATAAAAGTAACTCCTCCTGCCTCAGGTGTTCCCGTTCCCGGAAATACTGACGGATCTAAAACATCAAGATCAATCGTAAAATACACAGGCATTCCTTTACACTGTCTAATTGCTTCTTCTAATCCCTGAAAATTAAATTTATTTAAAAATGTATGCTCCTTTGCCCAATAGAATTCTTCTTTTTCACCACTTCGAATTCCAAATTGAAAAATACGTCCATCACCTACTAAGTCATGACATCTTCGAAGAACTGTTGCGTGGGATAACTGTTCTCCTAAATATTCCTCTCTTAAATCTGTATGGGCATCAAAATGAATCAAATGTAACTTAGGATATTTTTTTACTGCTGCTCTTACTGCGCCTAAAGTTACTAAATGTTCTCCTCCAATCATACACGGAATCTTTTCATCTTTCAATATTTTTTCTGTCTGATTTTCAATCATTTTTAATACGCGTATTGTATTTCCAAATGGAAGTTCTAAATCTCCTCCATCAAAAACAGAAATTTCTTCTAAATCAAGATCCTGATAAGGACTATACGTCTCTAATCCAAAAGATTCTGCTCTCATTGTTTTACTTGCAAATCTTGTTCCCGGCCGATAGGAAGTCGTTGAATCAAAAGGGGCACCCCATAAAACAATTTCTGCATCCTTATATTCTGCTTCACAGCCAATAAAATTTTCTATATTCTTATTCCACATCCCGTAAAAGCTCCTCTACATAATTTGGTAATGCAAATGCACCAACATGCAATCTTGTATTATAATATTGTGTTTTAAACCCAAGTGTATTCCATTTTGTTCCATTAAAATCATTCGTTGGATGATATTTTTTTGATGCAAATCCAAAGAGCCAGTGTCCGGATGGATAAGTCGGAATATGTGCCTGATACACCTTGCTGATTGGGAAAGATTCCACAATTCTTTTGTGTGCCCGCTGCATGGCAATCGCATCATCTGGATAAAAAGGACTTTCATGCTGATTTACCATAATTCCATCCGCCTTCAACGCCTTATAACAATTTCCATAAAATTCTTTCGTAAACAAACCTTCCCCCGGTCCGAAAGGATCTGTAGAATCTACAATAATTAAATCATATTCTTCATGACAGCCACGTACATATTTCAAACCATCCTGAAAATAAATATGTACCCTTTCATCATCTAAACAGCATGAGGTCTTTGGCAGATATTTTTTACATACTTCTACAACTAACTCATCAATTTCAACCATATCGATTTGCTCTATTGTAGGATACTGACACAGTTCCCGTACAACTCCGCCGTCTCCGGCACCAATTACTAAAACCTTTCTGACATTCGGATGAACTGCCATCGGAACATGTGTAATCATTTCATGATAAATAAACTCATCTTTTTCTGTTAACATCATATACCCGTCTAATGTTAAAAACCGTCCAAATTCTTTTGAATCAAATACATCTATTCTCTGGAATTCACTTTGTCCGCTATAAAGTTGTCGATCTACTTTTATTGAGAATTTAACCCCTTTGGTATGACGCTCTGTAAACCATAATTCCATAATTACCCTCCTTTTTTGTTTTTTATATTTTTATTTTAAGACATTCAGTCTTTCAATCTCCATATCTTCCGGTCCTGTCATAAAACAGCCTTTTTCTTTTGCATAACAGATATAATCTAATATTTCTTTTGTTATTTTCTCACCTGGTGCAAGAATCGGAATTCCTGGTGGATAACACATGACAAATTCTGTACAAACACGTCCTGCGCTCTCCATAATCGGTAAAGATTCCTTTTTTCCAAAAAATGCTTCTTTTGGTGTATTTGCAACTTCCGGATTAATATATTCATGATCTAACAATCCAGATTTACTCTTTTTAAATCTTCTTCTTATCTCTGCTAAAGCACTCACTAATCGTTCTATATCCCGTTCTCTGTCTCCCACAGAAATATAGGCAAGAATATTTCCAATATCACCGAATTCTATTTGAATATCATACTCATCCCGGAGCAGATCATAAACTTCAATTCCAGCAAGTCCGACATCTAAGGTATTCACAGATAACTTTGTGACGTCAAAATCGTAAACAGAATCTCCATTTATAATCTCTCTGCAATAAGCATAATAATCTCCAATCCGGTTAATTTCTTCCCTTGCATATTTTGCCAGTGCTCTTACTTTTTCAAAGATTTCTTCTCCATGCAGAGCTAAATTTTTTCTAGATAAATCCAGAGAAGACATAAGCAGATAAGAACCGCTTGTTGTCTGCGTCAAATTAATAATCTGTCGTACATATCCGGCATTCATTTCATTTCCAAGCAACAGAAATGAACTCTGTGTAAGACTTCCTCCTGACTTATGCATACTGACTGCAGCCATATCTGCTCCGGCACTCATGGCAGAAACCGGCAATTTCGAATCAAAATAAAAATGCGTCCCATGTGCCTCATCTGCTAATAACAGCATACCATGCTCATGTGCCAGTTTTACCAGTTCCCTGATATTCGAACAAATTCCATAATACGTAGGATTGTTTACTAAAATTGCTTTTGCATCCGGATTTTCTTCAATCGCTTTTTTCACATCTGCCACTTTCATACCAAGTGCGATTCCAAGACGTTTGTCCATATCCGGATTCACATAAACCGGAACTGCTCCACTTAAAACCAATGCATTAATCGCACTTCTATGCACATTTCTAGGCATAATAATTTTCTCGCCTTCTTTACATGCACTCATTACCATACTTTGTACTGCTGAGGTTGTTCCACCTACCATAAAGAAAGCATGTTTTGCTTGAAAAGCATCCGCTGCTAACTCTTCTGCTTCCCGAATTACAGATACCGGATGGCATAGATTATCTAACGGTTTCATAGAATTTACATCGACTGACATACATTTTTCACCTAAAAATTCTGTAAGTTCCCGATTTCCTTTTCCCCTTTTATGCCCTGGCACATCAAAAGGCACAATTCTTTCTTTTTTAAAACGATTTAATGCGTCATAAATTGGCGCAATATTCTGATTCTTTTTCATCTTATTCGGTTGCCCTCCAACTGATATTCATTCCATTATAAATTTCTATCATTTCACGTCTGAGCTGATTTGTGATACGAAGACGATCCTGTTCCGGAATTTTGTCTACATCTGTGCGGAACACATAATCCTGTAAATCAATATCCCGTATTAACATTTTGGTATGAAAAATATTACTCTGATACACATTAATATCCATTGCTTCATATCTTCTTAACGTATCTTTAGAAATATACTCCTGAATGGAATTCATATTATGATCCATAAATAATTTTCTTCCATATATATCTCTTGTAAATCCTCTTACCCTGTAATCCATGGTAATAATGTCCGAATCAAAACTTCCAATTAAATAATCTAAAGTTTTTAACGGAGTAATCGTTCCACATGTTGCAACATCAATATCTACCCGAAATGTAGAAATACAATGTTCTGGATGATATTCGGGATAGGTATGTACTGTAACGTGACTTTTATCTAAATGTGCTACGACCGTTTCTGAATTTAACATTTCTCTTGTGATTCCCCGTTCATTTGTATTCGATTCTAAGCTTTCTGGAATTACCCTCTTATTTTCTTCTGAAATAAGCATTGTAACACTTGCACCTTGTGGATCATAATCCTGTTTCGATATGTTCAAAACTTTCGCACCAATCATATCCGTTAAAGAACATAAAATTTTGGTTAGTCTGTCTGAATTATATTGTTCATCAATATATTCAATATATTCTTTTCTTTCTTTTTCTGTTCCTGTATAACAGACATCATATATATTAAAGCTTAGGGACTTTGTTAAATTATTAAATCCATAGAGTTTAATCTTATTATTCTCCATTTACCATGTTCCGCCTTTTCACCTTTTAAATTTATAATGTTTTGTGGATAATTCAAAACGCCTTTGAATTACCCACAAAATTGTTCCACTTATTTTTTATTTAATTTTTGTCTGACAATCTCATATGCTAATACACCTGCTGCAACCGATGCATTTAACGAATTAATCTCTCCTAACATAGGAATGGATACTACAAAATCACATTTCTCTTTTACCAGTCTCGAAACCCCATGTCCTTCATTTCCAATAACCAATCCAATCGGACCTGTTAAATTAGTCTGATACATGCTCGTTCCATCCATATCCGCACATGCAAACCATAAGCCTTCTTTTTTTAACTCTTCAATGGTATTTGAGATATTGGTTACTTTTGCAACTTTTGTATAATTTAATGCTCCTGCAGATGCTTTTGCAACTACAGCTGTCAGTCCTACCGCACGTCTTTTCGGAATGATTACACCATGCGCACCCGCAATATTTGCTGTACGAATAATTGCGCCTAAATTATGTGGATCTTCAATATTATCTAAAATAATAATAAATGGATCCTCTCCTTTTTCTTTTGCTGTCTGTAAAATATCCTCGACCGTATAATAACAATATGCCGCTGCCTTTGCTATTACACCCTGATGTTTTCCTGATTCTGACATACGATCTAACCGTTCTCTTTGAACAAATTCAATAATTGTCTTTTGCTTTCTTGCCTCTCGTGTAATAC
Source organism: uncultured Lachnospiraceae bacterium (assembly GCA_934339365.1). Classification (GTDB taxonomy): domain Bacteria; phylum Bacillota; class Clostridia; order Lachnospirales; family Lachnospiraceae; genus UBA3212. The sequence goes on from CAKRHW010000002.1 coordinate 419,892, forward strand.
TTCTTATCGCACTATCTACACATCCATCTAAGACATACAATTTATCAATAGTCTTTCCAGAACGAAATGCCTCTAATACAGCATTTCTACCCTCTATGGTTGTTTCTAAATCAACTGATTCCTCTTTTTTTTCGTCATTCATTCTTTTGCCTCCTGCCAACAGCTTTCTATTCTCCTAATGCAAGCCTGATAAGTTCCATCATTCTGTCTTCTTGTTCTGTCATATATAAATATCCCATCAATGCTTCAAATCCCGTTGCCAAACGATATTCTTTCATAGTTGCATTTTTGGCCATCGTATAAGATTTTGCATTACGTCCTCTTTTAAAAATCCGCTCTTCTTCTTCACTTAACTCGTTTTCTATTTTTTGAATCATCTCTGCCTGTTTTTTTGCTTTTACAAGCTGTGTCGTTTTTTTGTGTAATTTTTCAACCGCACAATTACCTTTTGCAACAATCATGGTTCGAATCACAATTTCATAAATTGCATCCCCGATGTATGCTAATGTCAAAGGAGAATAATTTACAATATCAATTTCTCCTAAAGCAAATTGTTCCCGAATATATTTAAACATTCCTGCCTGCCCTTCTTTTGCTTATTCTATAATCTGCCAGACAACGCCCTCTCTGGTATCCTTAATCTGAACTTTTTTTGCTAATAATTCCTCTCTGATCTGATCAGCAGTAGCAAAATCTTTCTTTTTCTTTGCTTCTTTTCGTTCTTCAATTTTCTTTTCAATATAGGCAACAAAATCTTCTTCTAATTCATTTTCTTCATTTTCCGAAAACAGATTCAATGATAATACTTTTTCATATTCTAATAAAATAGCTCTTTTCGTCTTCGCATTTGCACTTAGCTTAAACACTTCATAAATCAGACTAATTCCTGATGCTGTATTCAAATCGTTTCCTACTGTCTCTATAAATTTTTTCTTATATTCCTGTACAACTGCTTCATCGGCCTCTTCTTTTAACTGCATTGCCTCTTTTTCAATTGCATCCACTTTTGCCTTCATCTTCTGATATGCAACTGTCATATTATCAAGATTTTCATAACTAAACTGTAATGGTTTGCGATAATGTGAATTTAAGCAAAACATACGATACACTACCGGATCGTATCCTTTTTCTTCTAAAGTACTGACTGTTAAAAATCCACCCTTTGATTTACTCATTTTTCCATTTTTATCATTTAAATGATTTACATGAAACCAGTAATTACACCATTTGTGTCCAAGATATGCCTCTGACTGTGCAATTTCATTCGTATGATGTGGAAAAATATTATCTACACCGCCACAATGTAAGTCTAAATATTCACCCAGATTTTTTATTGCAATACAAGAACACTCAATATGCCATCCCGGATATCCGATTCCCCATGGACTTTCCCATTTTAATTCCTGATCATCAAATTTTGATTTTGTAAACCATAAAACAAAATCTGCTTTATTCTTTTTATTTAAATCTTCTGAAACATCATTTCTGACTCCCACCATCAAATCTGCCTCATTGTGACTCGACAATGTATAATACTGCTTTACTTTTGATGTATCAAAATAAATATTTCCACCTGCTTCATATGCATATCCATCTTCTAATAACTTAATTACCATCTTAATAAAGGAATCAATACACTGTGTAGCCGGCTGAACAACATCTGGTTTCTTAATATTTAATTTCTGACAATCTGAAAAAAATGCATCTGTATAAAACTTAGCAATCTCCATTACCGTCTTATGTTCTCTTTTCGCTCCTTTTAACATCTTATCTTCTCCGGTATCTGCATCGCTAGAAAGATGTCCGACATCCGTAATATTCATAACACGTTTTACATCATATCCCTCAAATCGAAGTTCCTTTTCAAGAACATCTTCCATAATATAAGTTCTCAGGTTTCCGATATGTGCATAATGATACACTGTTGGACCACAGGTATACATGCTTACCTTATTTTCTTCTCTTGGAATAAATTTTTCTTTTTTCTTTGTCAATGTATTATATAAAATCATTTTGTAATCCACCTTTTCTATTTTTCATTTTTAAAAGATTTTTTGTCTGTACCATCCATCTCTTTTTTTTCTTTCATCAGAGTTGCATAAATTTCCTCTAATGCTCTTCTTAAAACAGAATTCTCATCATGAAGCCTTGTTAAATCAAGTTCTACCGGATCTGGCATATGGACCTGATCTAAATCCATTCTTGGAATTCGTACATCATTTTGTTTTACAATTCGTCCCGGAACACCTACTACAGTAGAATTAGGTGGTACATTTTTTAACACTACAGAACCCGCACCGATTTTCGAATTCTCTCCAATTGTAATAGAACCAAGTACTCTTGCTCCGGCACTTACCATCACATTATCCTCTAAAGTCGGATGTCTCTTCCCGGTCTCTTTTCCTGTTCCTCCTAATGTTACACCTTGATATAAAGTTACATTATCTCCAATAATTGTTGTCTCACCAATCACGACTCCATGTCCATGGTCTATAAAAAAACCTTTTCCGATTTTCGCTCCCGGATGAATCTCGATTCCTGTCTTTCTTGCAGATTTCTGGGAAATCTTTCTCGCCTTATAAAACTTCCCTTTTTCATACAATTTATGTGCCTTTCGATAATCCCGAATTGCCCAAAAGCAAGGATATAGATAGACTTCTTTTTTTGTTTTTATTGCCGGGTCTCTTTCTTTTATTACCTCATACATTTCATTTACATAATCCAAAAATTTCATTTTAACTCTTCTTTCTTTTATGGGATAAGGCAAAATAATATGCATTTTCTAATTGAAACACCTGAAAATAAAAAATCTCTTGCATCTTGAAAATAATCTTTCAAACTATGCAAGAGACGAATTAATCCGCGGTTCCACTCTTATACAGGCCTGTGCAGCCTGCCCTCTGTGGATGTAACGTATTCCTTACGGATTATGCTAACTTCCTCACATAATCAGCTCTGAAATGCACTTCACTGTTATTTTCACAAGAATTCTTTCAGCAAATAAATTCCTCTCTGATGCTTCCATATCAGCTACTTTTTTCTTCTCTGCCTTTTTCCATAATAAAACTATTTATACTCTATACTATGCAAGATTATTCCCTTTGTCAAGAAATATTTTTAGTTCATAAACTCTATTATACCAGTTCATTGAGAAATATCGATTCTTTCGAAATATCAAAGACTTTTTCATTTAACAAACAAATCATAAGCTGACTTTTTTCCTTTTTTCTTTGATCTAATATTTCCCAACCTTTTTTATATATTCCTCCATCTTCCATAAGGGTTCCATCTTCTTCGTAATAAAACGCTTCCATCCCTATGAATGCATGACCTTGATAAAGCAATTCTAAATATCCATCCTCTGCTTCTAATTGTGCCTGATATTCTTTATAAAATGCCACATCTCTTATTCGATATAATCTCTTATCTTTTAACCATTCTAATGCTTTTTCTGCCATAACTGAATAATCGTTCAGACAAGCCTTTTTTCGAATAATTCCATCATTTTTTCTTTGATATAAGGTTGGTTCACTAATTTTCCCATAGGAACAAAATCCTAATTTTTTATAATATACCTCATTTTCTGTAATCAGAGTTGCAAAAGCAAAACCCTCCTTTTTTGCATCTTCTAGCAGCTTCCATAAAATTTTCTTCATATATCCTTTCTTTCGATGCAAAGGATCCGTTGCAACTGCATAAATATAAATTGCTTTTCTTTTTTCTCCTTTATAAGAAACCATTCTTGTACTTCTATGGGCCATAGATACAATGTTTCCATCCTTCTCTAATACCAGAACTTTGTTGTCTTTTATTTTAACTGCATAATAATAATCTACAAATTTCTTTGAATCAGAAAAAGACTGTTCATACAATCTTCTTGTTCTTCCCTTTTCCTCTTCGGTAAGATATCTTATTTGTTCCATATCCTGCATTCCTTCTCTATTGCCTTATGCTCTGTCAGAATCCGCCCTGTTTTAGTCATCATAACGATTCTATTTTTCTATAATTGCATATTTTTTTATCAACTCTATTGGATGATACGACAATTTTGATTTTCTCAGACCTTCTAATCCCATATCATCCTCTCTGTTTACTTTCTCTGCATGTGGATATTCATTTATTAAAAACTGTTGATTCATTACCGCATAGAGTCCCCGAATCTCTGGATTTGCTTTTTCTACATGAATATATGCCATATTTAATGCTTTCGTAAAACTTCCAATAGAAAATGCTTCTAACTGTCCATCTACATAAATTCCACCCATCTGATAAGGTACTTGCGGGCATTCATTTAACAGATATAAAATTCCCTGATACTCATAATCTGTTCTGTTATATTCATCCTGTATCTCTCTTTGTTTCTCCCATCTGTCTAAGCAATCCATCACTGTCTGTCGATTTTCTCTTGTAAGTGTTCTATAGTCATATCTTCCTTCATATTCTTTATAAAATGCATTGACATGATTTTTCTTTTTATGGTATGCCTTTCCAGATAATGTACGAAGCCTTTGTGCATCATAAACATAATCAAAATAGGTTCTTTCTTCTCTTACCTCAAATTTTTCCAAATCTAAATCTAAAATATTAATTGCCTCTTCATCAACCAGATACATTGCTAACTTTTCATGATATACATTATGAAAAAAATCCAGGGCAATCTGAAATGTCTCATTTAAATCCTCGTTTTTGCATAAAGGAGCAATTGTAAACTTACCATGTATATTTTCAAACAGCCAGATTAAAGCCTGATCGGTATAAATATATTTTGCATGATAATATTCCTTCCATAAATAGCTGTCTACGATTGCATTCTCACAAGTAGCCGGTGTCCGGAACGAAAAATACCATTTTAACATATTATAATCAATTGGTTTTAAATCGTGTATTTGAAATTTATTTTGACCTTGCATGCTAATTCCTTTCTCTCCACGTTTTATTTATTCATTTCTTCGACAGCATCCCTGACACATCGGTGCATTCCCATCTTTTGAAACTACTACACTGTTCTGGTAAGCATAGTTTTCCACCGTTTCAAGCAAGACAATCGCCTGTGCAGAGATTCCCTGTCCGGTTCCTGTAAATCCCAATCCTTCTTCGGTTGTTGCTTTTACCGAAATTCTTGACGCATCGATCTGTAAAGCTTCTGCAAACTTCTCAATCATCTGATCTCTGTATGGTCCAATTTTAGGTGCCTGTGCAATAACAGTTGCATCAATATTTCCAATCACATACATCTGTTCCTGCAACATATTTCCAACTTCTTTTAATAATTTAATACTTGATGCATTATGATATCTCTCATCGGAATCTGGAAAATGTTTTCCGATATCTCCAAGTGCAGCAGCCCCTAAAAGTGCATCCATTACTGCATGTGTTAATACATCTGCATCTGAATGACCAAGTAATCCTTTTTCATAAGGAATTGTCACTCCTCCTATAATAAGAGGTCTTCCTTCCACTAATCGATGTACATCGTATCCCATTCCTATTCTCATATTTTTTCCTTTCCTTCTGTCTTTTTATTCTATCGCCCTTTTCTCTCTCAAAAAAGAAAAAGTACCATCCAAGCGACGATACCTCTCCTTATCTTAATAATTCTTTGCAAGTTTCTTTTCTTCAATACTTCGTCTGATTGCCCGATAATCCAGCAGATATACAAATGTATACATAACACAGGCAAGAACAATTCCTCCAATCACGTCTAAGACGGAATGTTGCTTTAAGAAAACAGTGGATAAACAAATCAATATCGTTAACACCACTGTACATGGTCTGATCACACTTTTCTTATGAATTGTTTTACTCTTGCATACAGCGATACATGCTCCAACTGAATTAAATACATGAATGCTTGGAAATACATTCGTATTTGTATCCGTATGATAGATAAATGCAACTATATGCGTAAAAATATTCTTATCCGCTTGAAAGTTCTGTCTTAATTCCTGTCCATTCGGCCAGATCGTGCAAATCGTCAAACAAATTGTCATTCCTATAAATAAGAATGCAGACAGTTTATAATACTCTTCTTTGGATGTAAAAAAGAGGAAAATAAAAACTGCCGGTATAAATAAAAACCACAATAAATACGGAACAATAAAATATTCACAAAATGGAATCTTATCGTCTAATGCCGTATGCATGGAAGTATATGTCACAACATTTTTCTCAAGATACATGAACCATGGCATATAAATAAATATATATAGTAACGTCCATGCGTGACCATACTTCTTTAAAAATTGTTTCATTTCCCATCTGCCTCCATTATATTTTACCAACTATTTAGATGCATTATATCACATTCAATTCTGCCACTCAATAGATATCGAAAAAAAGATTTTTATTCTCCTAAGTAAATATTTCCACTAAAATACTGCTTTTTTCGACTCAAAAATTTTTTTAATTTTTTTCATTTTTTTATTGACATTTTATCATTTATCAATTATACTATCTAAGCAGTCGACGTGAGACAGCAAAGAACGGGATCTTAGCTCAGCTGGGAGAGCATCTGCCTTACAAGCAGAGGGTCACAGGTTCGAGCCCTGTAGGTCCCATTGTTAAGGATTTTTCTTAACACAATATTATATGGCGAAATAGCTCAGTTGGCTAGAGCATACGGTTCATACCCGTAGTGTCGAGGGTTCGAATCCCCCTTTCGCTACTACTTAAGAATCACACATTTTGTGTGGTTCTTTTTTTCATCCCTTTATACTAAAGACATAATTTTTTATCAAAGTAAAAAAACACTTTACAGCTTCTTTCGCCATAAAGTGTTTCTCCTTAATTAAATCCAAATACTTTCTGCATAACCTTATACCCCATTTTAGAAAGCCATCTGCCTCCCTTTCCAGGTAAGTTCATCCAGATTCCAAACAGACCATATCTCATTTTCTTATATAAGGTCTTATTTTTCTTATACAGATATTGCCATAATTCTTTTTTCTTACGAAGTTGTTCTTCTTCTCCGCCAATAATTAGCATTACCGAGGCAACGCACATCATCATATCAAAATATTGTAACATGTATCGGTCTAATGCAGCATATGGAATATCTGCCTTGGTATAAACATCCATCAAAATCTTATTGACCTTAATTTGCTGGTCAATACGTGAAATCATGACTTTCTCATTTACAGACTGATCTTCTCTTCCAATAAAATACTGATATAAATTAACATCTAAATAATACATGCGTTTAACCAATGGAAGAGGCTGGAAAAGAAAAATATTGTCAACATAAAAAGTATGTTTTGGCAAATGCAGGTTACAGGATCTTAAAATCTCTGTCCGATATGTAACCGAATGCATTAAAATATATTGAAAATGATTAATTCGAATCTTATCATCCCAGGTAAAAATCTGATTCTGTGGAAATGCACTTTTATATCTCATGACTTTATGATGTCTTGCTCCAATTTTATAATATACAAAATTGGTAATCATAAGATCTAATCTCGCATTTGCTCTTTCTAATTCTTCAAGTTTATCTAACATTACACGAAATGCTTTCTGATCTACCCAGTCATCGCTGTCAATTACTTTAAAATATTTTCCTGTTGTTTCAGCAAGCCCTGCATTAATCGCATCGCCATGTCCACCATTTTCTTTATGAATTGTACGAATTGTTTCTGGATATTTTACATGATATGCATCCGCAATCGCTCCTGTACTATCTTTTGAACCATCATCTACAATAATGATCTCGATTCTGTCTTTTTCTTTTAAAAGACTTTCGATGCATTTTGTCATATATTTTTCCGAATTATAGCATGGAATTGTAATTGTAAGTATTTTTTGTTCCACTCCCATTTTTACACCCTTCTTGATAGCCTTTCTCTATAATTTTTCTGCAAGATCTAATGCACGATCTACAATTGCATCAATATTATAATATTTATATTCTGCTAATCTGCCAAGCAAAAACAAATTGTTATATTTTTTCAACTCTTCCTTGTATTTCTCATATAAGGCATTGTTTTCATCATTTGAAATTGCATAATATGGAATTTCATTCTTACTAGAATAACTTTTCGGATATTCCTTCATTATAATAGTTCCTGAACATTTCTGACCCGTAAGTTTCTTATATTCTGTGATTCTTGTAAATTCTTCATCCACTGTATAATTTACAACAGCTTTGGGCTGATAACTGTCTTGATTATAATATTCAAATTTAAAATCTAATGTGCGATATGGAAGTCTTCCATATTTGCAGTCAAACAATTCATCTACAGGCCCTGTAAAAATTACCGGTCCTTCTACCTTTTCTCCCTGATAATAAATACCATCTTCTAGCCACTGTAGCACATCTTTGGCATCTTTCTCTAATTCCACATGGATATTTTCATGAGCTAATATTTTCTCGAACATTTTAGTGTATCCATCTTTTGGCATTCCCTGATATGTATCCTGAAAATAACGATTGTCTCTTGAAATAAGAACCGGAACTCTTGCTGTAACTGCCGGATCAATTTCCTCTGGCTTTTGACCCCATTGTTTCATCGTATATTTTAAGAAAACATTTTGATATACATATTCAGCTATTGCAACAATATCCGCATCCGCATCTTTTTTTAATGTAAGAATCGGTACCTTTGTACCTTCTCCATATTTTCTGATTAATTTATCCTGAAGTTCTTTTGCCTTACTTCCAAATACCTGTTCTAATGAATTGATATTAAAAGGAACCGGTATATATTCACCATGAATATTTGCTACTACTTCATGTTGATAATCATCCCACTCTGTAAACTGTGATAAAAAATCATATACATTCTTTTTATTCGTATGGAAAATATGTGGCCCATACTGATGAATTAAAATTCCATGTTCCTCTTGTTTATCATAACAATTTCCGGCAATATGATTTCTTTTTTCTAATATCAATACTTTCTTTCCATTTTCTGCAAGTTTTCTTGCAACAACGCTTCCTGCGCATCCACTTCCTATAACAATACTGTCTACCATATATATTTTTCCTCTTTCTTTATCTCTTCTTCCTTTTTTTCAATCTTTACATTTTTATGAATCAAAATGCAAATGAAACATGTAACAATCAGTTCTCCAATCATCCAGAGAAATATCATCCCATTACTAACAGGTTGAAACAAATTGCTATGTTGAAGCAGCTCCGAAAAACCATTTGCCATCATATGAAATACGATAGGTGCCCAGATTGTTTTACACGTTTCATAAATCCATGCCAAAAAGACACCTAATATAAATGCATAAAATCCCTGAATCAGATTTCCATGTGCGATTCCAAAAATAAGTCCCGAAAGAATCATCGCCATTTTCGTTGAAACAAGAAATTTTAATCTCCGATATACCAGTCCTCTGAAAATTAATTCTTCTACCATCGGTACAATGGCTGCAGTTGTTAAAATCTGTATCCATATGTTGCCCGTACTTAAAGCTTGTGCAACCTTTTCAAAATTATCCTGAACTGCAGATGGCAAAAACGCTGCAAGAATTGATACCAGCTTATTAAAACCACCAGAGCAGGTTGCTCCTAAAATAGCAATAAGTAAAAAATAAACCGGATTCATCTTACCATAGCTAATTCCTGTCTCAGCTTGTATTTTTCGATTATCGCTCCGATAAATGCAAACAAAAATCGGAAGAGAAATCACTGCTGCTGTCAATGTAATTGCAATAGCAAACTGGAATATATAAGATGTTACTTCTTGATTATATGCTTCTATGCTACTACAATTCATGATTTTATTTTTCGCCCGAAAGCTACATAGAATTGCAATTGTAAATATCATCTGTACAATAATCTGTATCACAAAATATAAAACCGGCGGATAAATAACCCTCCAGATTTTTTTGATATTAGATGATTCCTGCATCTGCCTACCTCCATTCTTTCCCCAATCAATTCTTTATTCTAAAATTTTTATATATTTAATCAGTATAAACTTAGAATGTATGTTTGTCAATCTATGAATCCCGTTTAAAGCATGAAATAAAGGACTGCTGCTTTGCGAAGTATATCAGCAAATACAACAGTCCTCTTTTACTCTCATTTATTTATCCGATTAAATGTACCATCACAGCTTTTTCAGCATGTCTTCTGTTCTCAGCCTCATCTATAATATGTTCAAGATTCTGATCTACGACACCCTGTGAAATCTCATATCCCACATGCATTGGCATATCATGCAAAACAATTGCATCCGTATCTTTTACCAATTCCTCATTAATCTGATAAGGCATCATCTTTGCACAAATCTCTTTTTTCTTATCTGCGTATTCCGGATTATTAAAGAATTCCATATCAAGCCATGTATCTGTATAAAGTGCATCCACTTCTTTGGCAATCTTTTTTACTTCTTCAATCGGAGCGTCTGATGGAACTTCGATATAATTTCCGGTCTTTTTTATCTCTTCATAAAACTGATCATCTACACCCATGTCATTTACAAGCGGAGTCAGACCATATACCTTTCCTCCTAATTTAGACACCAGTTCAATCAATGAATTAAATACATTATTTTTTGCACCTATGTATAAGAATTTTGGCTGATAATGTCCTAATTTTTCACGCATTGTTAAGACATCTGCAAGCGCCTGACAAGGATGAAATGTATTATCACATCCATTAATAAATGGAACCGTTGAATTCTCTGCAAAAATATCTGTTGTCTCACTTCTTTTCAATCTTGCCATAATGATATCTACATTTCTTCCAACATATTTCACTTCTGAAACAGTCTCTCCTAATACGAAATTAGAATCTTCCCATTTCTGGTTAAAATAAGAACCACCTAACTCTGTAATACCAGTAGTAAAAGATAAAAATGTTCTGGTTGATGTTTTCTCAAATAAAGTATATAATTTCTTTCCTTTTAATCTTTCACTGTATTTTTCCGAATTCTTTTTCATATCTAAAGCCATATCTAAAATATCAATTAATTCTTCCTTTGTATAATCTTTAAAACTAATCAAATTCTTCATCTGTCTTCCTCGTTTCTTTCTTTTTTATAAATGTATATTCATACATTCTTTTCTTTTATTATTCAAGCCATTCGTCCCTATTTATCTGCAAAATAATAGACTAGGCTTTCGCATCTAAGCCTAGTCTATCACACGCTTTTTTCTTTTGCAAGTACTTATTTCTATCCATTAAAATGAATATTTATTCATTTACAACCTTTACCTTGCATTTTGCTTTCCGTCCGTTTGAAGTCCTGACAGTAATCGTAACCGTCCCTTTTTTCTTTCCTTTCACAAATCCATATTTGCTTACTGTTGCAATCTTTGTATTCGAGCAGGAATAATATAATTTTTCCTGCGTATTTTTCGGTGTAATCTTTGATGTCAACCCAACTTTCTTTCCAACTGCAACCTGAAATTTAGATTTTGTAAAACTGATTTTTTTTGCTGAGACTGATTTTGACGCAACATATACCGTTACCTTTTTCTTTGCATTTCCATATTTAGCCTTTATTGTAATGGTTGCTTTTCCAGCTCTAACAGCCTTAATCTTTCCTTTGGATGATATGGTAGCTACCTTTTTATTCGAAGAAGAATATGTTACTGTCTGCAATGCATTTGCAGGATACACATTCGTCTTAAAGGAATATGTTTTATTCTTCTTTAAATAAAATGCTTTTTGATTGGTTGCATGCGTACTGAAAAACTTTATACTTGTTCCTTTCGGATGAACTACAACTTTACAGCTTGCTGAAATATTCGAATCTTTTGTTGTAGTTGTAATATATGTAACACCTGGATTTACACCTTTTACTTTTCCTGCCTGTGTTACTGTTGCAACATTTGAATCTGCTGTTGTCCAGGTAATGGATGAATCTGTTGCATTGCCCGGATAAACTTCTGCCTTTAGCTGTTTATTTGAGCCAACCATAATATCCATTTCTTCTTCATCAAAAGAAACTGCATTTGTTTTAATTATTACCTCTATCTTATATTTTGCAACGATTCCTGTACCATCTGTACTTCTGGCTGTAATATAAGCATATCCGGCTGCTTTTGTTGTGACGGTTCCATTCTCGTCTACTTCTGCAACATCTGTATTACTTGAATGATATTGTAATTTTTTATTGGCAGCATTCTCTGGTTCTACCGTTGGTGCCTGTGTATAAAATTCTCCATCTTCTATTTTTACTTCCTCTTCTTTAAATACCACTGACTGTACTCCAACTGTTCCCTCCTGCAATTCACTGCTTTCAGGTAACACCTGAATGACACAGGTTGTTTTCTCACCGTTAGAACCTGACACTGTAATAACTGCCTCACCTGTTCCTACAGCTGTTACATTACCCTCACTGTCTACTGTTGCAACCTGTTCATTCGATGAAGTATAAGAAATAGTTGCATTGTCTGGTGCATTCGTATATTTTGCAACAATAGATTCTATTTCACCTTTATATAAGGTTGCCTTCTGCTTGTTGATAGAAAGTTTTGGTGTAACCGTTTTTGTTTCTGTAATTCCATAATATTTTAATATTGCCTGTGCATCTGCAACACCTAATTTTTTCAATTTTGAATCTGAAGATAAAAAATTTGCAACATCACTGGCATTTGATACAAATGCATGTTCAATAATGATTCCAGGAATTTTATAATACATAGAATTACGAATGACACCATAATAATCCCATGCACCACCAAATGGATAATTACCTCCCCCGGAACCATAATTTCTGGTAGAAACACCTCTGTTTACCAGTCCTAATCCATTTAAATTTGAACAAATATAATTTCCAAGCCTTTTACAGCCCACATAAAATTTTTCCTGTGTTGTATTCTGTGTTACATACACCTGACATCCTTTTGCAGCTGCACTGCCTGAATTATTATGCATACTAATCAAAATATCTGCATTTTTATTTTTTCCAATATCTGCTCTTTGTGAAAGCGTTAGTGCTGTTGAATTAGAAGTTCTTGTTAAATACGTTGTAATACCCTTGTATTTGTCAAGTTCTTCTTTACAGTACTTTGCTATTTTTAAATTATAATCTCTTTCATATGTACTAATTACACTGATTGCTCCAGGATCACTTCCTCCATGTCCCGGGTCTAATACGACTACAACGTCTTTTGCATATGCAGTCTTTGTCATAAAAAACATAGCGGCAATCAGAGAAATTCCAAATCCAAGATTGAACCACCTCTTTTTAGAACTTTCTAACTTCTTAAATACATTTCGTTTCTTCGTTTTTTTCTCCATCTTACTATCACGTACCTTTCATAAAAACACTTATTTTGCCTTAAAGATTATTGTATCAAATTGTCACTTTAAAGGCAAGGATGGCTTTTAAATCCTTAAACATTCTTAGATTATCTCACTTTTTTCAAATTTTTGTGAAATTTCCTCTTTTCTATTTATTTCTGTAATGTTTTGCTATATAATAGCATATAGTTGTTTAAAAATTGTTAGTTTTTTTACATCAATTTACAAAAGAATCTGATAGATTCAAGAATAATCTTAACAGACTGGAGGTCCGACTATGAGTCAGGAAAAAGTAAACCGTTATAAAAAAGAAAAAGCCAATAGAAAAAAAGAAGTTGCAAAAGCAAAAAGAAAACGTGTATTTCACACCATTCTATTTGTCATCTGTTGCATTCTGATCATTGGTTTTATTGCCTGGTCTGCCTGGATAAAATGGGGACCAAAAAAGAGCGATTCTTCTGCAACAGGAAGTACCATCCAACAAACAATTTCTTCTGAGCAGCTTTCCTCTCTAATTGCTGAACAATCAACGGCAACTTCAGAGAATACATCCAATTCAGAAGCTTCTTCTGAATCTTCTTCTGAAACTGTGGAAAATACAACAGAAGAAACTGTAAAATAAAAAGTTGTCAGCCAGTTGATGAAACATCAGCTGGCTGACAACTTTTTTATTACATTCTTTCCGGTGCTTCCATTCCTAAAAGCTCAATCGACTGTAACAAAATTCGATTGGTAAGCTGAAGCAAATGAATATAACTGCTTCTCTTCTTCTCATCTTCCTCAGATAAGATCTTTGTTTCATGATAAAAACGATTAAATGCATTCGATAAATCATAGATATATGCGCAAAGTTTATGTGGTGCTAATTCCTGATAAACAGTCTCTATTACCTGGTTAAACTTCACAATTTCTAAAATTAATGATTTTTCTTCCGCAGTTCCAGATAAGGTGATTGTTTCGTCATCTAATTCCACATCTGTTTTCATTTCTTTGTATTTCTCTAAAATAGATTTAATTCGAACAATCGTATATAAAATATATGGACCTGTATTTCCTTCAAACGAAGCAAAACGGTCAATGTCAAATACATAATCCTTCGATGCCTGATTTGATAAGTCACCATATTTAATAGCAGCTAAGCCAACAATCTTTGCTGTCTTCTGTGCCTCTTCCTCTGATACCTGACGATTCTCCATAATCTTCTGATATACAGCATCATTCACGTTTACAATCAGATTTTCTAAGCGCATCACTCCACCATCACGTGTTTTGAATGGCTTTCCATCTTTTCCATTCATCGTTCCAAATCCCTGAAAAACAAGCTTTGTATCTTTTTCTGCCAGTTTTGTCTTTCTTGCACATCTGAAGATTCTTTCGAAATATAGTTCCTGACGTTTATCAACCACATAAATAATCATAGAAGGATGATATTTTTCTGTTCTTTCCATAATTGTCGCTAAATCTGTAGTATCATATAAAGATGCTCCATTTGACTTTAAAATCATACAAGGAGGAACTTCTTTCGTATCCGTTTCTTCCTTCACATCTACAACCAAAGCGCCTTCACTGATATGTGCATAATCATTTTCTTTCAAATATTGAACCATTCTAGGAATATATTCCTGTGCATCGCTTTCCTTTCCCCAAAGTTCAAAGGAAACATTTAAATTATTGTAATTTCTCTTCAAATCTGAAACTGAAATATCAATAATATGCTGCCAGATTGCATGATAACCACGATTTCCTGCCTGCAAATCTAAAATTGCTTTTCTAGCTTCTTCTTTAAATTCTGCATCTTCTTTTGATTTTGCATTCGCACATGGATATATTTCTTCTAGATCTTTAATTGTAAATGGTGCTTCTTTTGGATATTCACCTGTATAATTCTCATCAAAATAAACAAGTTCAGGATTGCGATGTTTTAATTCCGTAATAATCAGACCAATCTGTAATCCCCAGTCTCCTAAATGAACGTCACCGGTCACATCATCACCCATAAATCTTCGAATTCTTTTTAAACTTTCTCCGATAACAGCTGAACGCAAATGTCCTACATGCAAAGGCTTTGCAACATTTGCTCCGCCATAGTCAATAATTACTTTTTCTGCCTGCTTTTTCTCAACACCTAAATCTTGATCCTGATTCATTTTTGTTGCATAATTTTCTAAATATCTAGAACTTAATTTTAAATTAATAAATCCAGGCTTTACTGCTTCAATGGAATCAAAAATTTCCTCTTTTTCTAATCCTGATACAATTTCTTCTGCAATGATTAGTGGTGCCTTCTTATATTGCTTGGCTGCAGCCATCGCACCATTACATTGATATTCACACAAATCCGGTCTGTTAGACAAGCTAATCTTTGCATATTTCTTATCATAACCACATTTTTCAAACTCAGCCGCAAATATCTCCGAAAGCTCCTCTATTACTTTTTTCATTATAATTCTACTCCATTCTCAATTAATAACTTTCTAGCTGATTCTACCGAATCTACACCTTCTTTATTCTTTACCGGTGCAAACTCCTTGTTACGAACAACTTCATAGGCTAAACAATCATCTAACATATGTATCATATCTAGTACAAGATTCTCAAATTTGTATCCGTTTGGCTGATCAGGTTTGATCTTTTCTCCTTCTTCATTCACATAAGGAATTTTCTTTTCAACAATATGTAATGGTAGGTGCTTATCTGCAATTGTTTCTAAATCTTCCACGCGGAACAAATAATTCAATATAACACCAAAATTATAAGCTAATTCTCCATCTGCGTTTTTTTCTTCCATCATCTCATCTGTCAGTTCATAATACTCTACAATGGATGGCTTACCATCTTCCTTACAAAGAACTCCTACTTTCTCATCCGGTGCAGCTTTGCGTACTACTTTACTACCAACCGGATATCCACTTAGAATTGTTGCTCCTACAAATAAAGGATCTGCCATCTTCTGTAACACATTATCTACTGCATAAACATTCAGCCATTTTACACCCATCTTCTTAGCTTTATCTAAAATTCCTGATTTCTTCATAGACGAGAACCAGCCACCATTGCCATTTGGTGATAATGCTAAAGAATCCTTCTCCTCTAGATATAACTTACCATTATAGTCTACAGCCGGAGCCATTTCCTGTACAAAAAACATCACATATTCCGGATCATATCCAAAGTAGTCATGCTCCTTAAAAAATTCTCTTGTCTGTACATCATTTTTAACGCTGGTCATAATCATAAGAGGAATCCACACACCTGATTCTTCTACAACTTTCATTAAATTCCGAATCTGCATCTCAAAAATATATAATGTCTGATTAATTCCGATATTATACATTCCTTTCGGTTCCGCAGATCCAAGTCTCGTACCCTGACCACCTGCTAATAATACAGCTCCAACTTCACACTTGCGAATTGCATCTAATCCAACGCGACGATATTCTTCTTCTCTTTTCTTTATTTCATCCACTGTAACAGTACCTGTTAATGGTGTGATTTTTCCTTTTTCAATCTCTTTTTCTCTATCTTCTACTAACTTTAATATTGAAAAATCAACTTCTTTTATCTGTTTTAATAATTTCTGTCTTTGTTCCTGATCTAATTCATCATAAAATCTCAGTACCTGTAATTGATTATTTTCCTTTAGAAGTTCTGTTACTTCTTCATACGTACACATTTACAGTCCTCCTCATAAATACATAATATCTGTATTATACCTTATATTTTCCATTTAAACAAGCATTCCGGCAAAAAAATAGGGAAACCAAATGGTCTCCCTATTTTTCAGCTTTTGCTATCTTGTTTTGACAGTTGCAATATCAATTAATGTTAAATGATCTTTTACATTACTCTCAAGACTTGTAAGAAGAGCATTTACGGTATCTAATGCTGTAAAGCAGTTTACACCTGTTTCAATAGACAATCGACGAATCATAAATCCATCTCTTGACTTATCTCTTCCCTGCGTTGGTGTATCTACAACAATATCTATCTTGTGCTCAAGAATCAAGTCAATTACTGTTGGAGATTCCTGTGATAACTTATTTACTTTTATAGCATGTACTCCATTATCATTTAATACCTTAGCAGTACTTCTTGTGGCATAAATTTCATATCCTAAATCCTGGAAACGCTTTCCGATAGAAATTGCCTCATATTTATCTGCATCTTTTACTGTAATGATTACTTTCTTATGTTTTGGTAAGTCTACACCAGCTCCTAAAAACGCTTTATATAAAGCTTCATCAAATGTCTTTGCAATACCCAGACATTCACCTGTAGATTTCATTTCAGGTCCAAGGCTGATATCTGCACCACGAATCTTTTCAAATGAGAATACCGGCATCTTAATTGCAATGTAATCTCCATTTGGCTGTAAGCCAGGTGTGTAACCTAATTCTTTAATCGTATGACCAATAATAACTTTTGTTGCAAGATTAACAATTGGAATACCTGTAACCTTACTGATATATGGTACCGTACGACTAGAACGTGGATTTACCTCAATTACATAAACCTTATTATCGCATACAATAAACTGAATATTGATCATACCTTTTACATGTAATGAACGGGCTAATCTCTTTGTATATTCTTCAATTGTATCAATAATTTCCTGTGACAGGCTTTGTGCCGGATATACAGAAATACTGTCACCGGAATGAACACCTGCACGCTCGATGTGTTCCATAATACCAGGGATTAAAATATCCTCTCCATCACAAACTGCATCGACTTCGATTTCTTTTCCCTGTAAATATTTATCTACAAGAATTGGATGGTCTTGTGCAATTCGATTGATTACATCAATAAACTCACGTATTTCATCATCTGAAATCGCAATCTGCATACCCTGACCACCTAATACATAAGATGGGCGTACAAGTACCGGATATCCTAAACGCTCCGCTACTTCAATTGCTTCATCAGCAGTGTAAACTGTTCCACCTGTCGGTCTTGGAATTTCACACTTCTCTAAGATTTCATCAAATAATTCTCTATCTTCTGCAGCATCTACATCTTCTGCTTTCGTTCCTAAAATCGGAACTCCCATCTTCATAAGACTTTCTGTCAACTTGATTGCTGTCTGTCCACCAAATTGAACGACTGCTCCGTCTGGTTTTTCAACATTAACCACATTTTCAACATCTTCTGGTGTCAATGGCTCAAAGTAAAGTTTATCTGCAATATCAAAATCTGTACTTACCGTCTCTGGGTTGTTATTAATAATGATTGTTTCATATCCTTCTTCTTTAAAGGCCCATGTAGAATGTACAGAACAGAAATCAAATTCAATTCCCTGTCCAATTCGAATCGGACCAGAACCTAATACCAGTACCTTCTTGTCTGGTTTTGTTTCAATTGCTTCATTTTCATCATTTCCATATACAGAATAATAATATGGAGTTGCTGCTGAAAATTCTGCTGCACAAGTATCAACCATCTTGTATTTTGCAATAATGCCGTTCTTATATCTTAAATCTTTAATTTCTTCTACCGGTATTCCGGTTAATCTTGCAATGACAGTATCTGGAAATTCAATTCGTTTTGCTTCTTTTAACAATTCAACAGTTAACACTGCCTCTTTTGTCTTAACTTTTGCAAGTTGCTGTTCCATTTCAACTAAAATTGCAATCTTATCAATAAACCATTTATCAATCTTTGTAATGCTATGAATCTGATCATAAGAAACACCCTTTCGAATTGCTTCTGCAACTACCCAGATTCTTCGATCATCTACAACCGCTAACTGTTCGATTACTTCTTCTTTTGTTAATTTTGAGAAATCATAATCTAACAGACATTCCACATGCTGTTCTAAGGAACGAATTGCTTTCATCAAGCCACCCTCAAAGTTATTTGCAATACTCATAACTTCTCCTGTAGCCTTCATCTGTGTCGTAAGTTTACGGCTTGCATTAATAAACTTATCAAATGGTAATCTTGGAATCTTAACAACACAGTAATCTAATGCCGGTTCAAAACTTGCATAAGTCTTACCTGTAACGGCATTAATAATCTCGTCTAATGTATAACCAATGGCAATCTTTGCTGCAACCTTTGCAATTGGATAACCAGTTGCCTTAGAAGCTAAAGCTGAAGAACGGCTGACACGTGGATTTACCTCAATAACACAATATTCAAATGATTCTGGATGCAAAGCATACTGCACATTACATCCACCGGTAATATTTAATTCACTAATAATATTTAAAGCAGATGTTCTTAACATCTGATATTCTTTATCACTTAATGTCTGTGATGGAGCAACAACAATACTGTCTCCTGTATGCACACCAACCGGGTCAAGGTTTTCCATATTACATACTGTAATACAGTTTCCTGCACTATCACGCATTACTTCATATTCAATCTCTTTCCATCCTGCGATACAGCGTTCCACAAGAACCTGTCCTACACGACTAAGTCTCAAACCATTCTCAAGGATTTCAACAAGTTCATGTTCATTGTGTGCAATTCCGCCACCGCTTCCACCTAATGTATAGGCCGGTCTTAAAACAACCGGATAACCAATTGTCTTTGTAAATTTAATACCGTCTTCCACATTTTCAACAACCATAGAAGGTGCAACAGGTTCACCGATTTTTTCCATTGTTTCCTTAAATTCTAATCTGTCTTCTGCCTTCTTAATTGTTTCTGATGTTGTTCCGATTAAACGTACATTATGTGCTTTTAAGAAACCATCATCTTCTAACTCCATAGCAAGATTCAGTCCTGCCTGTCCACCTAATGTTGGAAGAACACTATCTGGTTTTTCCTTCATAATTAACTGTTCTACAACCTTTGTAGTCAATGGCTCAATGTAAACACGATCTGCAATATCTTTATCTGTCATAATTGTTGCAGGGTTCGAATTCAGAAGTACAACCTCTATTCCCTCTTCTTTTAAAGAACGACATGCCTGTGTACCAGCATAATCAAATTCTGCGGCCTGTCCAATTACAATCGGACCAGAACCAATTACTAAAACCTTTTTAATACTTAGATCTCTAGGCATTCTTGTGCACCTCCATCATTTTTATAAATTCATCGAATAACGTACCTGAATCCTGTGGTCCCGGACACGCTTCCGGATGAAATTGAACCGTAAAAATATCTTTGTTCTTATATCTTAATCCTTCATTTGTTTTATCATTCACATTAATAAATGCTACTTCTGCAATCTCTGGATCTATTGTCTTTTCATCTACTACATAACCATGGTTTTGCGAAGAAATATATACCTTTCCAGTCTTTAAATCCTTAACCGGATGATTTCCTCCTCTGTGTCCATATTTCAGTTTATGTGTATCTGCCCCCGTTGCAAGAGCCATCAACTGATGTCCTAAGCAAATTGCAAAAATTGGCACATCTGATTCATATAATTTCTTTATTTCATTTATAATTGAGACGCATTCTTTGGGATCTCCCGGACCATTGGAAAGCATAATACCATCTGGATTCGTTGCAAGAATCTCTTCTGCCGAAGTAAGTGCCGGATAAATTGTCACTTCACACCCTCTTTTATTCAAAGACTTAGCAATGTTTTCCTTTGCTCCTAAATCTAAGAGTGCAACTTTAAATCCATCACCCTTTAATACTTTTTTCTCTGTACAGGTAACTTTCTCAACAACCTTTCCTGTGGTATATTCTTTTAATCTTTTTACTACATCTTTGATATCATAATCAGCATTTGTAGTAATCATACCATTCATGGTACCCTTTTCTCTTAAAATCTTTGTAAGTGCTCTCGTATCAATACCGGCAATTCCCGGAATATCATTTTTTTCCAGGAAGTGCTGAATGGTATCCTCACTTCTGAAATTACTTGGCATACGAGCCAGTTCCCTTACAATATATCCATTCGGCCATGGTCTCAAAGACTCCATGTCCTCATAACAAATACCATAATTACCAATTAATGGATAAGTCATGCATACAGCCTGTCCTGCATACGAAGGATCAGTTAGAACCTCTAAATAGCCTGTCATAGAAGTATTAAATACAATTTCACTAATTACTTCTTTCGTTGAACCGATTGAAGTTCCTTCAAAAACGGTTTCATCTTCCAAAATTAGATAAGCTTTCATAAATATGTTACACGTCCTTTCCCAATGATTAATGGAGATTTATCCCAAAATGCGTCAGGGCATTTAATCTCAAATTGTAAAGATTATACCTCATGTAAGGATATATTTCAACCTATTTTTACATATCCAGAGTTATTTCTTGTATTTTTATGAAAATTGCCTTGTAAAAAAACAATTCTGTGTACCTTTCTTTTCGAAACATGATTTTTCATTTCCCTGCATATAGTACACTAGTTGATGTTAGAAGCAAAATCGTTTCTAATCATCAAAAACTGTTACTAATTCATCTATGGAGGTTCTATGATTCAAATTATTTCCCACACTCAGATTCCAGAGAATGCAAATGGTTCTCTTGTTGACAAAGGAGGACTTCGTATCCAGATTACCGATACGAATAATCAGCCGATTTCCAATGCAAATGTTCTTCTTTCTTATACCGGTGCACCTGAAAGTACATTAGAAGAATTAAAAACAGATCAAGATGGAATGACCGAACTGATTTCTCTTCCTACACCACCATTAGAATATAGTCTTGATAAAAATAATTCCATTCAGCCTTATTCTGAATATAGTATTATTTGTAATGCAAATGGTTATTCAAGTTTTGATCTGTCCGGCATTCAGATTTTACCTGAAACAGAATCCATGCAAAACATTCGTCTAAAGCCAACGCTTCAGGAAATAAGTACAAATTCTGTCATTGCCCCTCACACTCTTTATGGGGATTTTCCGCCTAAAATAGCGGAAGATGAAATCAAGCCAATGAACGAATCCGGTGAAATTGTTTTAGAAAAAGTAGTAATTCCGGAATATGTAATTGTTCATAATGGAACTCCTTCTGACTCAAGTGCACAAAACTATTACGTTCCCTATACCGATTATATTAAAAATGTTGCCTCGTCTGAAATCTACGCAACCTGGCCGGAAGCAGCTCTTTATGCAAATATTTTAGCAATTATGTCTTTTACACTAAATCGTGTCTTTACAGAATGGTATCGTGGAAAAGGTTATTCTTTTACCATTACCTCATCTACCGCATTTGACCAGAAATGGACCAAAGACCGAAATATTTTTGATAGTATCTCCTCTGTTGTCGACGATATTTTTACGAACTATCTTTCCCGTCCAAACGTTTTGCAGCCAATTCTTACACAGTACTGTGATGGAAAAAATGTCACCTGTCCAAAATGGATGTCTCAATGGGGTTCTAAAGCATTAGCTGATGAAGGATATACTGCTACTGAAATTTTGCGCTACTACTATGGAGACAGTATTTATATTAATTCTGCATCTCAGGTGCAGGGCGTACCATCTTCTTTTCCGGGATATGACTTAGATATTGGTTCTAGTGGTAACGAAGTCCTTCAAATGCAAAATCAATTAAATCGTATTGCAAAAGTTTATACGAATATTCCTACTCTCAATGCAGATGGAATTTATGGTGAAAAAACAAAGCAGTCTGTCGAAGCCTTCCAAAAAATATTTGGTTTGCCTGTTACAGGAATTGTAAATCGCAGAACCTGGTATAAAATTTCCCAGATTTACGTAGGAATTACGAAAATTGCGGAAGACCCATATTCTGGTTCCTAAACACTCCACATAAAAAGAGCCTCAAAATTATATACCTTTCCGTATATAATTTTGAAGCTCATTTTTTGACCTATTGTGGTAAAATTCCCCAATATTCTAAAACTGCATCCTTCATTCCTACAGCTACCTGATTTCGAAAATCTTCTGTCTGCATTTTCTTTCTTTCTTCTGGATTTGTTAAAAATCCAACTTCTAAAAGACAAGATGGCATTTTTGTATCTTTTATTACAATAAACTGATTCTCAACAACTGCTTTTCGATCCTTGCTTCCTGTCTGTGCAATAACATGCTTTTGAACCAGTTCAGCCAAACGTTTCGTATCATCGCCTTTCGTCGAATTATACCAGGTCTCAATTCCATGATACTTTCCATTGCTTGTATTTCCTTCTGAGTTTACATGAATACTTAAATATAAACCTACTTTTTCTTCATTTGCAATCTCTGCACGCTTCTTTACAACCCATCCGGGACCTTCATCTTCACGAATCATGATTGTCTGAAATCCTACATCTTGTAATTGTTTCTCTAGTTTTTTTGCAATTGCAAAATTAATATCATCTTCATAGACTCCATCATAAGTGCATCCAGAATGTCCGCCATGTCCTGCATCTATTGCAATTACATTCGAATGGTATCCGTCCACATCTCCAGTTGGAACTTCTATCGTTGTTTGAGGCTCTGTAGCTGCTTCTGTTGTTTCTGCCTGTGTGGTACTTACTATAGTTGTATCTTTATTTTGATTTTCCTTCTTTTCATTTTTTGCTGTAACAATAATTGCAATCAATGCAAAAAATATTAAAACACCCAATGCGTACAAATACATTTTCAGTTTTCGTCGTTCCGCCAATCTCACTGTATCCTCCATTTCTCTCTTTAGAAAGTCAGACTTTAAAAAAGCGATCGGCAAACTACCGACCGCTTTTCTAAGAATATGACAAATATCTTATTGTCTATATCATCATCCTAGTTATTAATTAACTTTTCGTCTTCATTATTCCAGCTGTATAACTTACGGATTTCTTTACCTACAGCTTCTGATGGATGTTCTGCAGCAAGCTTTCTCATTGTCTTGAAGTGAACCTGACGTCCTGCTGGAGACATATCAAGTAAGAAGTCTTTTGCAAATGTACCATCCTGAATATCTTTAAGAATACCCTTCATAGCTTTCTTTGTCTCTTCTGTAACAATCTTTGGTCCTGTGATATAATCACCATATTCTGCAGTATTAGAAATAGAATATCTCATTCCTTCAAAACCTGACTGGTAAATTAAATCAACGATTAACTTCATCTCATGAATACATTCAAAATATGCATTTCTTGGATCATATCCTGCCTCACATAATGTCTCAAATCCAGCCTGCATTAATGCACAAACACCACCGCAAAGAACAGCCTGCTCACCAAATAAGTCAGTCTCTGTCTCTGTTCTGAATGTTGTCTCAAGAACACCAGCTCTTGCTCCACCGATTCCTAATGAGTAAGCTAATGCAATATCTAATGCCTTACCTGTAGCATCCTGCTCAACAGCAACCAAGCAAGGAACACCCTTTCCAGCCTGATACTCACTTCTTACTGTATGTCCTGGTCCCTTAGGAGCGATCATTGTAACATCAACATCCTTTGGTGGAACAATACAGCCATAATGAATATTAAATCCATGTGCAAACATAATCATGTTTCCTGCTTCAAGGTTTGGCTCAATATCTTTCTTGTACATATCAGCCTGCTTCTCATCATTGATAAGAATCATGATAATATCAGCCTTCTTAGCTGCTTCAGCTGTCTTATATACTTTAAATCCCTGCGCTTCAGCCTTTGCCCAAGATTTACTTCCTTCATATAATCCGATAATAACGTCACATCCTGAATCCTTTAAATTCAAAGCATGTGCATGACCCTGGCT
>CAKRHW010000003.1 GCA_934339365.1 uncultured Lachnospiraceae bacterium
TACAAGGTTTATAGTTTATAGTCAACTCTATTATACCATATCCGGTGAGGGGTTATTTTAATTTAGCAACAAAAAAAATGTCGTATTTATGAGGATTATGGCGTTTCGCAAACGCCTATGAAATTTATATTTAGGAGGAACTATGAATACAGAAAATATGTATCGAAACAGAACATTAAATCAGTTGACAGAAGGAGATGTAGGAAGCACAGTACGTGTTGCAGGATGGGTTGAAAATATCCGGGATCATGGTGGAGTTTCATTTATCGATTTACGTGATATGTATGGTGTTTTGCAGGTAGTTATGCGAGATACCAGTTTATTAGAGGGAATTACGAAAGAAGAATGTATTTCCATTGAAGGACCAATTGAACATCGTGATGAAGAGACTTATAACCCAAAGATTCCAACAGGAACAATTGAGTTAGAAGCAAAGAAGGTAGATGTATTAGGTAAAGTATATAAGCAACTTCCTTTTGAGATTATGACATCAAAAGAGATTCGTGAAGACGTAAGACTAAAATATCGTTATCTTGATTTAAGAAATCAGAAAGTAAAAGATAATATCATTTTCCGTTCGAATGTCATTAATTTCTTAAGACAAAAAATGACAGAGATGGGATTTTTAGAGATTCAGACTCCGATTCTTTGTGCTTCTTCTCCAGAGGGTGCAAGAGATTATATTGTTCCATCTAGAAAGTTTAAGGGCAAATTTTATGCATTACCTCAGGCTCCACAGCAGTATAAGCAGTTGTTGATGGTATCTGGATTTGACAAGTATTTCCAGATTGCTCCATGTTTTAGAGATGAAGATGCAAGAGCAGATCGTTCTCCGGGAGAATTCTATCAGTTAGATTTTGAAATGAGTTTTGCAACACAGGAAGATGTTTTCCGTGTAGGAGAAGAGGTATTAACAGAGACATTTAAAAAATTTGCTCCAGAAGGTTATACAGTAACAGAAGGACCATATCCGGTAATTAGTTACAAGCAGGCAATGTTAGAATTTGGATGTGATAAGCCGGATCTTAGAAATCCATTACGTATCATTGATGTGACAGATTTCTTCCAGAGATGTACATTTAAGCCATTCCATGGAAAAACCGTACGTGCAATTAAGGTGCATGCAGATATGTCAAAGGGATTCCATGAGAAATTGTTGAAATTTGCACAGTCAATTGGAATGGGCGGATTAGGATATTTAGAAGTAAAAGAAGATTTAACTTATAAGGGACCAATTGATAAGTTTATTCCGGATGATATGAAGAAAGAAATGGCTGAACTTGGATCTTTAGAAGCAGGAGATACCATTTTCTTTATTGCAGATAATGAAGAACATGCTGCACTTTATGCAGGACAGATTCGTAATGAATTAGGAAAGCGTTTAGATATTTGTGAGAAAAATAGTTATCGTTTCTGTTTTGTAAATGACTTCCCAATGTATGAATATGATAAGGAAGCAAAACGGATGACATTTACACATAATCCTTTCTCAATGCCACAGGGCGGATTAGAAGCATTACAGACAAAGAATCCGGCAGATATCTTAGCATATCAGTATGATATTGTTTGTAATGGTATTGAGTTATCATCAGGAGCCGTTCGTAACCATGATTTAGATATTATGGTAAAAGCTTTTGAGATTGCAGGATATTCAGAAGAAGATCTGAAGGAAAAATTTGGAGCATTATATAATGCATTCCAGTTTGGAGCACCACCACATGCAGGTATGGCTCCGGGAGTAGACCGAATGATCATGTTATTGACGAATGAAGAAAATATTCGTGAAATTATTCCATTCCCTATGAATGGTAATGCACAGGATTTAATGTGCGGCGCACCTGGCGAGGTAACAGAACAACAGCTTCGTGAGACACATATTAAAGTAAGACAGTAAATTTTTAATAATTTTTGTTGAAGATGAGATCAGTGGGAGCAGGAAGAAAGAGTCGAGGTGTCAAATGATAAGAGTAGAGAAAAAAAGACTACGTATTACGGTTCCGAGAATTTTAGGATTAGTTTTAGTGGTTGTAGGTCTTGTCATGTTTTATACAGATGCAAGATTAATGTCAAAGTATCAGTCGGCGAAAGATTTAGAGTATCTGAAGTTAGATGATATAAAAGAAGGAATGGTGGTAAGCGGAAGTTTTAACCGGGTCAGGGGAACTTATGAGAATAATAATAAAAATACGTTTAGTGGTGTCAATCATTCAGATATGATTGGGTGGGATGCACAATATGATGGATATATTATTCCCCTGAATTCAAAGAATAAGAAATTTATCAATTATCTGGTATCAGAAAAGAATGCAGATCGTAAAACCATTATGCAGATGACAGATGAGCCATCTTACGAAAAAGTTTCTTTTGTTGGAATTGTAGAAAAGATGCCATGGAATATGGACTTAGAAAAGGCAAAAGATGCTTTAAAAGTGAAATCAATTGATAAAGTCAGTCAGAAAATGAATACACAGCTGGCAATTAAACCATTAGAAGACAATACGTTGATTTTTCATATGATAAGAGATGTAATCGTTGCATTCTGTGGCGGACTGGTATTAATTATCTTTGGAGATTTATCGAATATTTTTAATGTACGTTTAGAGACCATTGAGAATCATGCGACGAAGATATATGATTATAGTAGATTGCAGGGAAGTATTACTTCCCTGTCTACGACATATTCTGAGATACAGCTTACACTTCGAATGCTGAAAAAAAAGTATTATGGGCTGTTTATTAAAGGATTAGCTTTTGTTATTTTAGCAGTTATTTTCCAATTATTGTATCGGTCAGAAAGTCAGATTATTTTCTTGATTTTTACAATTGCTTTTGCATTAGCAGCAGTCAAAGAATTTTTATCATGGATTATCAATTCCATTCCTGCACCAAAGGTACTTTTTGTTTCCTATCCATTAGGTTATCAGATGCGTAATTGCAAAAAGAATATGGAGCAGATTCAGGATAAGATTGAGAAGTAGTTTGGAACAAATTGTGACAGGAGGCATAGATGTATAGCTTAACAGATTTACATTTTGATATACCGGAAAATGTTGCGTATATTTTAAAGACCCTGAATGATTTAGGATTTGAAGCATTTGCAGTTGGTGGCTGCATTCGGGATGTGATTCTTGGAAAAGAGCCACAAGACTGGGATATTACAACATCGGCAAAGCCAGAACAGGTAAAGAATATTTTTCATAAAACATTTGATACCGGAATAGAACATGGAACGATTACAGTTCTTTTAGATCACTGTGGATACGAAGTAACAACGTATCGGATTGATGGAGAATACAAAGATGGAAGACATCCGGAAGAAGTGATTTTCACATCGAATCTGACAGAAGATTTAAAGAGAAGAGATTTTACAATCAATGCCATGGCATATAATCCAAAAGTTGGTGTGGTAGATGAATTTGGTGGGATTGATGATTTAAATCAGGGCGTGATTCGATGCGTAGGCAATGCAAAAGAGCGTTTTAAAGAAGATGCATTAAGGATTTTAAGAGCCATTCGTTTTTCGGCGCAGCTTGATTTTGTAATCGAGGATAGTACTTTTCAGGGAATCAAAGCATTAAAGGAAAATCTGATGCATGTAAGCAGGGAACGAATTAATGTAGAGCTAACCAAGACAATTTGTTCTGCTCACCCGGAAAAGCTTCGTCTTTGTTATGAGACTGGTGTAAGTAAAATCATTATGCCATGGTTTGATAAAATGATGGAGATGGAACAACACAATCCTTATCATTCCTTTTCTGTAGGAGAACATTCGATTCGGGTCATGCAGAATATAGAAGCAAAACCATTTTTGCGATGGGCCGCTTTGTTACATGATGTTGCAAAGCCGAGCTGCCAGACGAGAGATAAAAATGGAATTGATCATTTTTACGGGCATCAGCAAAAAGGGAAGGAAGAGGCGAAAAAAATTCTTTCAGATCTTCGGTTTGATAATAAAACGATACGGAATGTTACCAGGCTGGTTGCCTGTCACGATATGTCACCTGAATTGACAGAAAAAGGAATTCGTCAAAATATTTATCAGATAGGAGAAGATTTATATCCATATTTTCTCCAGTTGAAAAGAGCAGATGCAGCCGGAAAAAGTGAATTTGCAAAAAAAGAGGTTTTTCAGGATATTGATACGATGGAAAAATTGTATCAGCAGATTTTAGAAAAACATTGTTGCCTTAGCATGAAAAATCTTGCGGTTACCGGAAACGATCTGATGGAAGCAGGATTTGCACAAGGACCTGCATTAGGAAAGATATTAAAAAAATTATTAGAAATGGTAGTCGATCAGCCAACACTGAATCAAAAAGAAGTACTTTTAGAGATTGCCACAGATATTCGGGTATAAATAAAACCCCCTTTTCATAGAATAGACTTAGGTTATAAGCCAGGCGAAGCCGGATATAACTTAGGACTAGGACAGAAAAGGGGGTTTTTTATGTCTGACAAATATCTTGAGGTAATACAGCAATATGATTTTCAGATAAAGCAAACAAATCGTGCCAGAGGAGGAATGCTTTTAGATACGGATCAGGGATTGAAAATGATACGGGAGTATGATGGAACCGAAAAACGATTAGTTTTTCAGGAAGAGTTATTAGGGAAAATTCGGGATACCGAAATGATTTTTGTGGATCAGCTGAACCGGACAAAAGAAGATACTTTATTTTGTAAAGATTCAGACGGAAAAAAATACATTGTCCGGGATCATTATAGTGGCAGAGAATGTGATGTGAAAAATCAAAAAGACCTGTGTAATGCAGGATTGTTGTTAGGTCAGCTTCATAATTTGTTAGGACGGATAGAATTAAAAACAGAGTTTGATATGCCAACAGGAAATTTTTCTAGTTTGATTAAGGAATATGAAGGGTATATTTTAGAAATGAAACGGGCCAGAAATTACATAAGACAGAAAAGAAGAAAACAGATTTTTGAGTTAAAGGTAGTAGAAAATTATGAAATGTTTATGGAGGAAGCAATAGAAGCATTGCAGAAAATGAAACAGTGTCATTTGCGGGAAGAACGAAAATTAAGGCATGGGAATTATAATTATCACAATCTCTGTTTTACACCGTCAAAAACTGTTATTTATCAGACTGGAATGGCACGATATGATTTACAGATGAAAGATTTATATGATTTTTTAAGAAAGGTAATGGAGAAAACGGACTGGAATCTTGAAAGCGGGAACCGGATTATCAGTAATTATAATGTAGCAAAACCTATTACAGAAAATGAAATGAGACTGCTTACAGCAATGCTTAAATTTCCATATAAATATTGGAAATTAGTCAATCATTATTATAATAGTCACAAATCTTGGATTCCTGAAAAAAGTATAGAAAAACTAGAAAGGATCTGTAAACAAAACGAGAAAAAGAATTATTTTGTAGAGTGTGTAGGAAGATAAAATGAGAATTTGAGCACATATTTTTAAAAGTTATGCATAAATATAAAAAAGGCGGATACTTGTAAAAATGAAGGAGGATTTTATGGAATTAATAAAGAAAAATGTGCATATGAATCATTTTATTTCCGATAAAAATATACAAATCACTGTGGATGATGATTTTCTTATTCCGGAAAATAATGTAGATTTAGATTATATGATTGCATCTCAGGGCGAAGTAAAAGTAGAATCGGTAAAAGTGCAAAATGGAAAAGTTTTGATTCGTGGAAAAATGATCTTTCGCGGGATTTATGGGAATCATGAAACGGGAGGGAAAATGACCCCTGTCAGTGGCGAACTGCCATTTGATGAAAGTATCAATGTAGACGAAATGGAAGATGGAGATATCATTCATCTGCAAACGGATATCGAAGATTTAAATGTAGAATCTATTAATTCAAGAAAATATAATGTGCGTGCAATTTTAAATTTCAGTATACAGGCAGAACGGTTCGTAGATGCACAGATTTGTACGGATGTGCAATGGGAAAATAAAATAGAACGTCAAAAGGCATCTGTGGAAGTCGCAGGATTAAAGATGGATAAAAAAGATATTTTTCGTGTCAAAGAGGAAATTGCAATTTTACAAAATAAACCGAATATCGGATCAGTTTTATGGAATCAGATGACGCTTAGTGGTTTAGAGATGAGACCAAAAGAAAATCAGATTGCAATAGCAGGGATGATTCATCTGTTTTTGATGTATCAGCCACAGGAAGAAACAGCACCCATTCAGTGGATGGAAAATCAGATTCCGGTAAAGGGGATGATAGATGCACAGGGGTGTACAGAGGATATGATTACAGATATTCATGCAGAACTTGCCCAGGCTGATGTAAGCGTGAAAGCAGATGAAGATGGAGAAGCAAGAATACTTGCATTAGATATTTCTGTGGAATTAAATATCCGGTTGTATCTAGAAGAGGAAATCCATATGTTAAAAGATGTTTACAGTACAAAGTCTCATTTAAAACCTGTCTGTAAGCCAGTTGAATTTTTACAGTTACAAATAAAAAACACTTCCAAATGTAAAGTTGAGGATCGAATCCATATCGAGGAAGAAAAGGGAAAAATTTTGCAAATCTGTAATAGTTCCGGAACGATTAAGGTTGATGAAATGAGCATTGTAGAAGATGGAATTGAGGTTGAGGGAATTTTACAGATACGAATGGTATACATTACAGATTTAGATGAAATGCCTTTGCGAAGTGAAGTATGTCAAATTCCATTTACATATCTGATTGAAACTCCGCCTATGGAAAAGAATTCACATTTTCATGTCCAAAATTGTTTAGAATCATTGCAGGCTGTTATGAATGGAGAAAATGAAGTAGAAGTAAAATGTGTAATTACATTTGAAACCCTGGTTCTAAAAGAACGAAAAGAAGAAATGATACAGGAAATAACAGAAGAACCGTTAAAAAATGAAGAACTTGAAAAAATTCCGGGGATTGTCGGATATTTAGTAAGAGACGGAGACAGTTTATGGAAGATTGCAAAAGAAAATTATACAACGGTAGATAAAATAAAAGAAATTAATGAGATTACGGGTGATGAGGCAAAGATTGGAGATAAAATTATTTTGTTAAAGCAGGCAAAAGAGATTTGAGAAAAGCCTTGAAAATCAAGGTCATAGAAAGTATAATGTACATTGTATACAATGATTGTACGGAAATAAATACAAAACAGCAAAGGAGAAAGGAATGTCAGTAAAATACGAAGCATATGGTAAGGTAAATATTGGATTAGATGTTTTAGGAAGACGGGCAAATGGATATCACGATGTGCGGATGATTATGCAGACAGTAGATCTTCATGATACATTGGAATTTGTTCGGGAAAATGATGGAAAAGGAAGAATTATTTTAGAATCAGAATCAGAAGAGATGCCTTTGAATGAAGAGAATCTTATTTATCGTGCGGTAAAATTATTACAACAGGATTTTGGATTTCAGGACAGTGTGAGAATTCGGATTGAGAAGAGACTGCCGATTGCTGCCGGAATGGCAGGGGGAAGCAGTGACTGTGCAGCCGCATTGAAAGGCATTAATGAGTTGTTTTTACTCGGTCTTACACAGGAACAGTTACAGGCATATGGAGTAAAACTTGGTGCAGATGTTCCGTATTGCATTTTGGGAGGAACTTGCCTTGCAGAGGGAATTGGAGAAAAATTAACAAGACTGAAAGAGATTCCTGATGCGCTGCTTTTAATTGCCAAACCACCAATTGCGGTTTCAACAAAGGAAGTTTATGAAAGAGTAGATGAAAGAGATATTATCAAACATCCAGATATTGATGGGATTATTCGGGCAATTGATGAGCAGAATCTGATTCAGATGACAAAGTATATGGGAAATGTACTTGCGGATGTTACAGAACAGATGCATCCGGTTATAAGAAACATACGGGAATGTATGGATGAGAATGGAGCAATTGTTTCGCTGATGAGTGGAAGTGGTCCAACTGTATTTGGGATATTTACAGAGGAAGCAACTATTTTAAGTGCAAAAAAAGCATTAGAACAGTGTAACCTGGCAAAAGAGATTTATGTAACAAGATTTCAGAAGCAGATATAGGAATGCAGTGTGCATTTTGGAATGGAGATTAAGATGAAAGATATAGAAATGAACATGAATGCATTTTTACCTTTGCGTGATGTTGTATTTAACACACTTCGAAATGCAATTTTAAAAGGTGAATTAGCACCTGGAGAACGACTGATGGAGATGCATTTAGCAGAACAACTGGGAGTGAGCAGGACTCCGATTCGGGAAGCGATTCGTAAATTAGAGTTAGAAGGGTTAGTTGTCATGACACCTAGAAAGGGTGCGGTGGTAGCTTCGATAACAGAAGAAGATTTGCGAGATGTATTAGAAGTACGAAAGGTTTTAGAACAACTGGCGGTTGAATTGGCATGTGTGAATATTACAGAAGAAGAGATGGCAAAGCTGAAAGGTGCAATGGAAGAATTTAGAAAAGCCATTCATGTAAATGATGCGGTAGACATTGCCAGTAAAGATGAGAAATTTCACGATATTATTTATCGTGCAACGAGAAATAACCGTTTAATCCAGATTTTAAATAATTTAAGAGAGCAGATGTACCGGTATCGGTTTGAGTATGTTAAGGATGAAAAAGTGAGAAATGATCTGATTGAAGAACATATCAAAATTATTAGTGCATTAGAAAATAAAGATATTGAAGACGGAAAGGCTGCAATTAAACAGCATATTATTCATCAGGAAAAAAGTATCTTAGAAAATCTGTCTCAAAAATCATTTTAGGTAATTTTTAGGAGCTGTGATGCGAAGTATTTTGCATCCAGCTCCCTTTCTGTTATCAGGATGTTTTTATTTTTGAAATAAAAAATCGAGCAACTTAAATCGAATCTCATAAGAATCTTTTGAAGTGTCAAAGGAATCTGAAGATTCGGTACAAGAAGACGAATCTTCTGTCATAATTTCCGTTGATTCATCTAGAAAACACAGAGGTGGGTAAAGGACGCACCACCAGTTGTGTCCGGAGGCATTTCCTATTTCAATACGAAATGCTTCATAAGTCCCTTCTGGGAAAATAGTATTTCCGTACTTTTTATCAGGAAAATGACATTTCGTTAAAGATGCTGTTACTAAATCATGAGATCCGGATTTTTCAAGTACTTTCTTTGCAATATCACAAAATGTGGATTTATGACTTTGAAGAAATTCTCTGGTTTCTTCTACATTTTTCAAATCAATGGCCTGGTCTTTCATATAAGTTATAATGGCATCACGTACTTTTAATTTTCGTTCCTGATCTGTTTTGGTATCACTATTTGCAATGATATGTAAACGAATAACGTGACTTGCAACTGTTTCAAAGGCTGCAGATTTGATTTGTGATAATGCGATATTAAGACATAAAACAGTAAATAATAAAAAACTTAGAATATAAAATTTTTTCTTCATAAAACTCTCCTTTTTGATTTCAGTGTTACTTTCTAAATTTTAGGATACAAATTTTTATTCACAGGTGGTATAATACCAAAGTGATAAAAATAATTGGGTGTTAATGAAAGGATTCCCAATAGAAAGATTTTTATACACAAAGAAAAAAGTTTTTGCAAGGAAAGGCAAGGAAGATTATGAATAATAAACAGGCACCAATTGGTGTGTTTGATTCTGGTGTAGGGGGATTGACGGTTGCCAGAGAGATTATGAGACAGTTGCCAAATGAAAAAATTGTATATTTTGGTGATACAGCAAGAGTCCCGTATGGAAGTAAATCGAAAAATACGATTATTCGGTTTTCTAGACAAATTGTTCACTTTTTACAGACAAAACAAGTGAAAGCGATTGTAGTTGCCTGTAATACAGCAAGTGCATTTGCTCTAGAGACGATTCAAAAGGAGATAGATATTCCAATTATTGGAGTTGTAAAACCCGGAGCAAAGGTTGCAGCGGAAAAGACAAAAAATAACCGGATTGGTGTAATCGGAACAGAAGGAACGATTCGAAGTCAGATCTATGGAGAATATATTCACAAGATTAAGCCGGATATCTTTGTATTAGGGAAAGCATGTCCTTTATTTGTTCCGTTAGTAGAGGATGGGATGCTTCATGATTCCATAACAGATCAGGTGGCAGAGCGGTATTTAGAAGGATTAAAGAGAGAGAATATTGATACCCTGATTTTAGGTTGTACACATTATCCGTTGCTTCGAAGTACCATAGGAAGATTGATGGGAGATTCTGTAACACTGGTGAATCCGGCATATGAAACTGCCATGAGTTTAAAGGGACTTTTAGAGAAGAAGAATTTAAGCACAGATTTGAAAAAAGAATCGGAAGAAGAAATGTATCAGTTTTATGTAAGCGATATGGCAGAAAAATTCCGTTATTTTGCGAATTCGATTCTTCCATTTGAGATTGAAAAGATTGAAAAAATTGATATTGAGGAGTATTAAGTATGGATAAAGCAATAACGAAAGATGTATTAGTAACGGTTGGAAGTGTACAGTATGATCAGCAGCAGGAGATGGAACGCATCCAGATTGTTGTTCCGGGTGTATATTATAAAAAGAATGGAAAGCATTATATTTTTTATGATGAAGTATCCGAAGAGGATGCAGCAGTTACAAAAAATATGATAAAGCTTGATGATGATATATTAGAGATTCGAAAAAAAGGTGCAAACAGTGTTTATATGATATTCCAAAAGGATCGAAAGCATATGACATTTTATCAGACACCTTTTGGCAGATTAACGATGGGAATCCTGACAAAAAGACTTAATGTAGAAGAAGCAAAAAGTGAATTAGGAATTTTACTCAGCTATGCTTTAGAGATTAATGAAGAACATACTGCAGATTGTGAAGTATCCATTGCAATCGCTCCGAAAGAATAAAAAGAATGCCACACTTCAGTTTTTGAAGTGTGACATTCTTTTTATTTATTCCAAAAATGTTTTTTCTTTTTTGGTGCTTCGTAGACCGGACCACGAATTCTTCTTGCTGATGTGATATAAATACCACTTACTGAGGCTTTTACTTCCTGCTTTGGAAGCAGTGTCTCATAAATCTTAGGATCGCTGATCAGAGTCATAACTCTTGGACCAACCTTTACTTTGACAACCGGAAGTTTGGAACGTCGTAAATATTTTGGCGTTGCCTCTACAACCATCTTAGGAAGTCCTGCATCGGTAAGACGCATCTTCTTCTTATCTATAATGTAAAGTGACATCGTCTGTGCAGTTGCATCCATTGCTTTTTGAGATTCGGCCTGTTTCTTTTCGGCTTTCTTTCCGAGAAAATATAGAACACCGATAACCACAACAAGCAGAATTAAAATTACTAATAATACAATTCCGAGTGTACGCATTATTTTCCTCCTATATTATGTAATAATCTGTGAATAAACAGACAAATCTTATTTTATCATTATGATTTTACTTTTTCAAGCAATTCTTTTACTTCGTTTTGAGCAAGTTCTCCAATATGACGTTGTGTCTCTTTATCAAAGTCGGCCGGATAAAGAGGTTTTCCATATGAGATGGTAACATTAGAGCGACGAATGAGCGGAAACTGGTTTTCAAAAACAGCAGCTGTTCCTGTTAAAGCAACAGGGACAATCGGGGCAGAAGTTTTAGTGGCCATTTTAAAACTTCCTTCTTTGAATGGAGCCATTTTTCCGTCTTTTGAACGGGTACCTTCCGGAAAAATAAAAATAGAAATTCCTTCTTTTATTTTTTCCATTCCATCGACAAGCATCTGCATTGCGGTACGCATATTTTTACGATCAAGGAAAATGCAGTTTACAAAATACATCCATAAATTTAAAAATGGAACTTTTTTAATCTCTTTTTTGGAAACAAATCCTAAAAGTCCAGGAGTCTGTGTGTAGCCAACAAGGATATCGAAAAATCCGCTATGGTTTCCAACAAAAAGACAGGCAGTATCTTTTGGAATATTTTCTTTTCCATAAACCGTTACTTTGGTACCTGCAATCCATAAGATGATGCGAAATGCTCCTCTTACAATTGCAATGGATATTTTGTCACGTGCATTCTTAGAACATAAGCCAATCAGATATAAAACAAGATAGATTGGAATGCTTATGAGGAAGAATATAATTAAAAATAAAATAATAAGTATGAGTCGAATCAATGATTTATCCTCCGTAATAATTTTTATGAACGCCCATATAAGTGGGTGTAATAGGCAAGTTTATCTGATAATGCATCTGATAAGGCTTCCCTGGAAAAACGGAACATCCAGTTATTTGAGGAACTTCCAGGCATATTCATGCGTGCTTCATTTCCATAAGAAAGCAGATCCCAGATCGGCTGAATGGAATAAGCAGCAGGAGAAGCAAGGGAGAGACGAATCAGATCCCATGCAGGATTGGTTTCCTTTGTGTTACAGTAAGCTTTCATCCGTTTTTTCTGGTCTGGATTTAGATGCTGATACCAGCTTAATGTAGTATCATTATCATGGGTACCACTATAGCATACACAGTTATGTGGATAATTATGTGGTAAAAACGCATTATCGTTGTAATCTTCTAATCCAAACTGTAAAATCTTCATACCAGGGAAATGGAAACTGTCTCGTAAATCTTCCACTTCGGGAGTAATGACACCTAAATCTTCTGCGAATATTGGAAGCTCGTTTCCTAACACAGATTGTAATGTGTAGAAAAAGTCTTTTCCCGGTCCTTTTTCCCAACGACCATTGACAGCTGTTTTTTCTCCAAATGGAACAGCCCAATATGCATCGAATCCGCGAAAATGATCAATACGCAGATAATCAAATACAGTCAGCTGGTGTTTGATACGACGGATCCACCAGTCATAGTTTGTAGCTTTTAAGGTATCCCAGCGATAAAGCGGATTCCCCCACAATTGTCCTGTAGATGAAAAATAATCCGGGGGTACACCAGAGACATCAATAGGAAAGCCTTGTTCATTGAGTTTGAAAATAGACTGGTTCGCCCAGGTATCACTGCCGTCTAATGCAACAAAGATAGGAATATCACCGACGATAAAGATTCCATGATCATTTGCATAGGCTTTCAATGCATACCATTGCCGGTAAAATAAAAATTGCAAAAACATCTGGTAGCGAACCGGCTCTGATAACTGTGAAAGACATTCGGCTCTTGTTGTATCATTCATACAACGGTATTTTGGTTCCCATTCTAACCAGGATTGATCATTCTGCTGCTTTTTGATAGCCATGAACAGTGCATAATCTTCTAACCACCAGTGTGATGTCTCGCAAAAGTTCATAAATTCCTGATAAAGGGGATTGGTTTGAGGAAAAGAAGAAAATCTGTTATAAGCCTTCTGGTATAATGTATTTTTGTAATAAATAACAGAACCATAATCGATTTTATCTTCAAACCAGGAAAGGATAGTCTGCAAATCATCTTCTGATAACAAACCATCTTTTACAAGAAGCTCAGGACTGATAAATAAAGTCTGGCCGGCAAAAGAAGAAAATGACTGATATGGGGAATCCCCATATCCGGTTGGACCAAACGGAAGTACCTGCCATAAAGTCTGGCCTGAACGAATTAAAAAATCAATAAATTCATAAGCGTGTGGTCCAAAATCTCCAATTCCATAACGAGAAGGAAAAGAAGAAGGATGTGCTAAAATTCCAGACATCCGTAATCTGTGATTTCTTTTATATTCACTCATAGATTCACCAACTTTCGTAAAAATTGAATTATTTATTTCTTTGACATCATGTCTATTATATCATAATAACCGGTATTAGTACAAGCATAACGTATATGCCATGGCTCATAATAATATCCTGTTTTTTCATAGGAATCTTCTGGATAAGAAAAAAGAAATCCATATAGAGGTGCATAACGTGTCAGCCATTGCCCTTCGGGTGTTTTGGCAAAGGATTCCGTTAATTCATAATGGTTTGACGGACAGGACAAATCGATGGCAAGACCGGTCTGATGTTCGCTGGTGCCGGGAGCAGCAATGTATTTTTCAGTATAGGAATAGCCACGTGTGGCAATGCTATGTTCATAGATTTCTTTTTGTCGTTCATAGGAACGATAGGCAGAAATACCAATCAGCTGCAATCCCATTTTACGGGATGCAAAATAGAGAGAATTTAAAGGATGGTACATAGCAGAACTGATCAGACATTTTGGATCATCTAATTGTGCTGCAAAAGGAATGGGAGCAAGTACTAAATCCTTTGGAATATAATCTGCAGGAAGAGGATGTTCTTTGTCTACAAGAAAATGTTTGATTGTCATGGTTATTTCTCACAAAAAAAGACTTATTATATTTATATGCATCTTAATAAAAAATATGGTATGATTGGAATTGGAAATTAAAAATCAGGAAGAAAATGGAGGAGACCATGCAAGAGAGAAATCTAACCTTGTTAACAGATTTATATGAGTTAACTATGATGCAGGGGTATTATAAAGCAAAAAATACCGAAGAAGTTGTATTTGATGCATTTTACAGAAATAATCCATGTAATGGTGGTTATGCAATCTGTTGTGGATTAGAACAGGTAATTGAATATATTAAAAATCTTAGTTTTTCTTATGAGGATATTGAATATTTAAGGTCATTGAAGATTTTTGACGAAGACTTTTTAGATTATTTAGGGTCATATCATTTTAGTGGAGATATTTATGCAATCCCGGAAGGAACAGTTGTATTTCCGAGAGAACCGCTGATTAAGGTAGTTGCACCTATTATGGAAGCACAGTTAATCGAAGCAGCATTATTAAATATCCTGAATCATCAGAGCCTGATAGCTACAAAAGCAGCCCGCGTCTGTTATGCCGCAAAAGGAGATGGTGTGATGGAATTTGGTCTGCGACGTGCACAGGGGCCGGATGCAGGAATTTATGGTGCGAGAGCAGCTGTGATTGGAGGCTGTATTGGTACAAGCTGTGTGCTGACAGGAAAGAAGTTTCATGTTCCGGTGAAAGGAACACATGCACATAGCTGGATTATGAGTTTTAAGGATGAATATACAGCATTTAGGACCTATGCTGACATGTATCCGGAAGCAGCAATTTTATTAGTGGATACGTATGATACATTGAAGTCCGGAATTCCAAATGCCATTCGTGTATTTCAGGAAATGCGTAAGGAAGGATGTAAGATGCCGTTTTATGGAATTCGGCTAGACAGTGGAGATTTAGCATATTTATCTAAGAAAGCAAGAAAAATGTTAGATGAAGCCGGATTTGAAGATGCCGTAATTTCAGCATCTAATGATCTTGACGAGTATTTGATTGACAGTTTAAAGATGCAGGGATGTAAAGTAACATCCTGGGGAGTTGGAACGAATCTGATTACATCAAAAGATAATCCTTCTTTTGGTGGTGTCTACAAACTTGCTGCAATTAAAAATTCGGAAACAGGGGAATTTATTCCAAAGATTAAGGTTTCTGAGAATTCAGAGAAGATTACGAATCCGGGGAATAAAACGATTTACCGGATATATGATAAAGAAACGAAAAAAATCATTGCTGATTTAATTGCACTTGTTGGAGAAAAATTTGATGAAACCAAATCACTATTGCTATTTGATCCGGTAGAAACCTGGAAGAAGACATTATTAGAACCGGATTCTTATACTATAAGAGAACTTTTGGTGCCGGTATTTGAACGTGGAATCTGCAAGTACCAGTCACCGGAAACGATGGAGATCCGCAGTTATTGTCAAAAGGAATTAGATACTTTGTGGGAAGAGACAAGGAGACTGATGAATCCACACAGAGTACATGTGGATTTATCTGACAAATTGTTCCATATGAAAAAAGAACTGCTAGAAGCCGGAAAATGTAATATAGCAGAAGAATCCAGATAATCAGAATCTGGGTGTTTCGACATCCAAATCTTTAAATTTAACATTGAATTTCAGATATGGTTATGCTAAACTAAGTAACAGGTGTAGAAGAATTAATTTACACAACGTAATGAATGATAGAAAAAAGACGTTGAAGGAGACAGTAGACAGAATCAGAACGTAACAGAGAGTCCGGTAAGGTGAGAACGGATGCCAGTAAGATGCTGTGGAAAATCACTCTGGAGTTTCAGCCCGAACAAGAGGAATCAGTAGGCGCTGACGGCATCCACCGTTAATAGGAACACATATTATCATTTGCTTTTAGACAGATGTTTTGTATGATGTAACAGGTGGTACAACGAAGACAGACTTTCGTCCTATTACAGGACGGAAGTTTTTTTCATTATGGAAAGAGAATAGTAAGGAGGATTATCATGTACAA
Source organism: uncultured Lachnospiraceae bacterium (assembly GCA_934339365.1). Taxonomy (GTDB): domain Bacteria; phylum Bacillota; class Clostridia; order Lachnospirales; family Lachnospiraceae; genus UBA3212. The sequence goes on from CAKRHW010000003.1 coordinate 16,222, forward strand.
GAAAGTTTCTACTAATATGAATTTCGTGGACCGCGAAAATGATATTGAGAAGTTTTGGGAAGAAAATCATATTTTCGAAAAGAGTATGGAAAATCGTAAAGAAGGAGAACCATTTGTGTTTTATGATGGACCTCCAACAGCAAATGGAAAACCACACATCGGTCACGTTTTAACACGTGTTATTAAGGATATGATTCCAAGATATCAGACCATGAAAGGAAAGATGGTTCCAAGAAAAGCCGGATGGGATACGCATGGACTTCCTGTTGAACTTGAAGTAGAAAAGATGCTTGGGCTAGATGGAAAAGAACAGATTGAAGAATATGGAATAGAGCCATTTGTAAAGCATTGTAAAAACAGTGTCTGGAAATACAAAGGAATGTGGGAAGATTTTTCTCACAAAGTTGGTTTCTGGGCAGATATGGAGCATCCGTATATCACATATGATAATAACTTTATCGAATCAGAATGGTGGGCATTAAAGAAAATCTGGGAAAAAGGATTACTCTACAAAGGATTTAAGATTGTACCATATTGTCCACGTTGTGGAACGCCATTGTCTAGCCATGAGGTTGCACAGGGTTATAAAGATGTAAAAGAAAGATCTGCCATTGCAAGATTTAAAGTAAAAGGAGAAGATGCGTATTTCTTAGCATGGACAACGACTCCATGGACATTACCATCGAATGTTGCACTCTGTGTAAATCCGGAAGAAACTTATGTAAAGGTAAGATTTACAGAAGAAAAGAAAGACAGAGAAGACGAAACAAAAGTTACAAAGGAAGAATATGTTTATTATATGGCAGAAGCTCTTGTGGAAAAAGTACTTGGTGGAGAAGGAAAGACGACAGAGATTCTAGAACATTATAAGGGAAAAGATTTAGAATATAAAGAATATGAACCTTTATTTGACTGTGCATTAGAAGTGATTGCTAAACAGAAGAAAAAAGCTTATTTCGTAACATGTGCAGATTATGTAACTTTAACAGATGGTACCGGTGTAGTACACATTGCACCTGCTTTTGGTGAAGATGATGCCCAGGTTGGAAGAAGATATGATCTGCCATTTGTACAGTTAGTAGATGGAAAAGGAGATATGACAAAAGAAACTCCATATGCCGGAGTCTTTTGCAAGGATGCAGATAAACTTGTTTTAAGAGATTTAGAGCAAAAACATTTATTATTTGCAGCACCTAAGTTTGAACATAGTTATCCACACTGCTGGAGATGTGATACTCCATTGATTTATTATGCAAGAGAGTCATGGTTTGTTAAAATGACGGCAGTTAAGGATGACCTGATCCGCAACAATAATACGATTAACTGGATTCCGGAAAGTATCGGAAAAGGACGTTTCGGAGACTGGCTTCAGAATGTACAGGACTGGGGAATTTCTAGAAACAGATATTGGGGTACACCACTTCCAGTATGGGAATGTGAATGTGGAGAACGTCATGTCATTGGAAGCATAGAAGAATTGAAGTCTATGTCAGACAATTGTCCGGATGATATTGAACTTCACCGCCCATATATTGATGCAGTAACCATTAAATGTCCAAAATGTGGAAAAGAAATGCATCGTGTCACAGAAGTGATTGACTGCTGGTTTGATTCAGGAGCCATGCCATTTGCACAGCATCATTATCCATTTGAAAATAAAGAAGTATTTGAAAAACAGTTCCCGGCGGACTTTATCTCAGAGGCTGTAGACCAGACAAGAGGATGGTTCTATTCTTTACTTGCAGAATCAACTATTTTATTTAATAAAGCACCATATAAAAATGTTATTGTATTAGGACACGTTCAGGATGAATTTGGAAAGAAGATGTCAAAATCAAAAGGAAATGCGGTAGATCCAATGGAAGCCCTTACCAAATTTGGCGCAGATGCTATTCGCTGGTATTTCTATATCAATTCAGCACCATGGCTTCCAAACCGATTCCATGATAAGGCTGTAACAGAAGGTCAGAGAAAATTCATGGGAACACTTTGGAATACTTATGCATTTTATGTTCTGTACGCGAATATTGATGAATTTGACCCGACAAAACATACATTAGATTATGATTCCTTAGCAGTGATGGATAAGTGGCTTCTTTCGAAGTTAAATACAGTAATCACAGAAGTAGATGAAAATCTGTCTTCTTATAAGATTCCGGAAGCAGCAAGAGCATTGGCTGATTTTGTGGATGAGATGAGTAACTGGTATGTGCGTAGAGGAAGAGAACGTTTCTGGGCAAAAGGAATGGAGCAGGATAAGATTAATGCATATATGACATTGTATACGGCATTAGTTACAATTTCTAAGGCTGCAGCTCCTATGATTCCATTTATGACAGAAGATATTTACCAGAATCTGGTAAGGAGTGTAGATCAGACTGCACCGGAAAGTATTCATATGTGCGATTTCCCAGTTGCAAATCCTGCACACATTGATAAAAAGTTAGAAGAAGATATGGAACATGTGTTAGACATTGTTGTAATGGCAAGAGCATGTAGAAATGAGTCAAATATTAAGAACAGACAGCCAATCGGAACAATGTATGTAAAAGCTGATTTTACAGTGTCTGATTTCTATCGTGCGATTATTGAAGATGAGCTGAATGTGAAGAAAGTAATTTTAACGGATGATGTGAGTGAATTTACAACCTATCAGTTCAAGCCACAGCTGAAGACTGTAGGACCAAAATACGGTAAATTATTAAATCAGATTCGAACAGCTTTATCAGAATTAGATGGAAATAAAGCAATGGCTGAACTGAATGCAAATGGAAATCTGAAGTTTAACTTTGATGGGACAGAGGTAACTTTAGAAAAAGAAGATTTATTAATTGAAATGGTAAAGAAAGAAGGTTATGTATCAGCAAATGATTATGGAATTACAGTTGTGTTAGATACCAACCTGACAGAAGAACTGCTTGAAGAGGGATTTGTAAGAGAAGTAATCAGTAAAATCCAGACAATGAGAAAAGAAGCTGATTTCGAAGTGATGGATCGAATTGACGTTTCTGTTACCGGCAGTGATAAAATAGTTCAGATTGTAAAGAAAAACAGTGACCAGATAGCAAAAGAAGTGTTAGCTGATGAAATTTCTTATCAGGAAAAGAGTGCGGATTATAAAAAAGAGTGGAATATTAATGGAGAAAATGTTACAATATCTGTAAAAAGAAAATAAAAACTATAAAAAATGCATGAAGTGTTTTTTTTACAATAATACTTCAGATAGGAGGTTCGTATGTCAAAGTTTGATACCATGACAAAGGATGAATTTAAGCGTGAAGTGAAAGATAATGTAAAACTTCTTTACAGAAAGACAATTGATGAAGTATCACAGAAACAGTTATTTCAGGCTGTAGCATTTTCGATTCGTGATATTGTTGTGAATGAATGGATTGCAACACATGATGAATATGAGAAAAAAGATGTGAAGACGGTATATTATTTGTCGATGGAATTCCTGATTGGAAGAGCGTTGGGAAATATTATTATTAGTCTGACAGAGAGAGATGAAATCAGACAGGCAATTGAAGAACTAGGATTAGATTTGAATACCATTGAAGACCAGGAGCCGGATCCGGCTCTTGGAAATGGTGGTCTTGGTAGACTTGCAGCTTGTTTTTTGGATTCATTGTCTACTTTGGGCTATGCAGCATATGGATGCGGAATCCGTTACAAATATGGTATGTTCAAACAAAAGATTGAGAACGGATATCAGAAAGAAGTGCCGGATGACTGGTTGAAGGATGGATATCCATTTGAGATTCGAAGAGAAGAATATGCCTGTGAGGTAAAATTCGGAGGATATATTAAGACTTATAACAAAGACGGAAGAGATTATTTCATTCAGGAAGGATATCAGTCTATTCGTGCGGTTCCTTATGATCTTCCGGTTGTAGGATATGGCAATCATATTGTCAATACACTCCGTATCTGGGATGCAGAACCAATTGAACATTTTAACTTAGAATCTTTTGATCGTGGTGATTATCAAAAGGCAATCGAACAGGAGAACTTAGCGAAGACAATCGTAGAAGTTTTATATCCAAATGATGAACACCCTGCTGGTAAGGAATTACGTTTAAAACAACAGTATTTCTTTGTATCTGCAAGTTTACAGACAGCAATTAAGAAATATATGGATAAACATGAAGATATTCATAAATTACCGGAGAAGGTTGTATTTCAGATGAATGATACACATCCAACCATTACCGTTGCAGAATTAATGAGACTGTTAATGGATGAATATATGCTTGGATGGGATGAGGCATGGGCAATTACTACAAAGTGCTGTGCTTATACAAATCATACGATTATGGCAGAAGCGTTAGAGAAGTGGCCGATTGAATTATTCCAGAGATTATTGCCAAGATGCTATCAGATTATTGATGAGATTAACCGCAGATTTGTAGAACAGATCAGACAGCAGTATCCTGGAAATGAAGAAAAAGTCAAAAAGATGGCTATTTTGTATGATGGACAGGTTCGCATGGCTCATCTTGCAATATGTGCCGGCTTTTCTGTGAATGGAGTAGCGAAGCTGCATACAGAAATCTTAGAGAAACAGGAATTGAAAGACTTTTATGAGATGATGCCTGAAAAGTTTAACAATAAAACGAATGGTATTACACAGAGAAGATTCCTGCTTCATGCGAATCCACTGCTTGCAGACTGGATTACAGATAAGGTTGGCGATGGCTGGATTACAGATCTTCCGGTAATTCATGGAATTGCTCCATATGCAGATGATGAAAAGGCTCAGGAAGAATTTTTAGAGATTAAACGAAAAAATAAAGTCAGACTTGCAAAATACATCAAAGAACATAATGGCATTGATGTAAATCCAGATTCCATTTTTGATGTTCAGGTAAAAAGACTTCATGAATACAAGAGGCAGCTGTTAAATATTTTACATGTAATGCACTTGTATAATCAGATTAAAGAACATCCGGAGATGGATTTTTATCCAAGAACCTTTATCTTTGGTGCAAAAGCAGCAGCCGGATATCGTCGTGCAAAGCTTACCATCAAATTGATTAATTCCGTTGCGGATGTGATTAATAATGATCCTTCTATTAATGGAAAACTGAAGGTTGTATTTATAGAAGATTATAAAGTATCCAATGCTGAGATTATTTTTGCAGCAGCAGATGTTTCTGAACAGATTTCAACAGCAAGTAAAGAAGCTTCCGGAACAGGAAATATGAAGTTTATGTTAAATGGAGCCTTGACACTTGGTACCATGGATGGAGCAAATGTTGAAATTGTAGAAAAAGTAGGAAAAGAAAATGCATTTATATTTGGTTTATCATCAGATGAAGTAATTCGTTATGAGAATGAAGGCGGATATCAGCCAATGGAGATTTATCAGTCAGACATGGATATTCGTAAGGTATTGATGCAGCTGATCAATGGGGCATATGCACCGGATGATACAGAACGTTTTAGAGATATTTATAATTCGTTATTAGTTCCGGATGGCTCAGGAAAAGCTGATATTTACTTTATATTGAAGGACTTCCATTCTTATGCAGAAGCACAGAAAAAGGTAGAAGCCGCATATCGGGATCGAAAAGGATGGGCAAAATCCGCTTTAATTAATATAGCAAATTCCGGTAAATTTAGTTCTGACCGAACAATTGAAGAATATGTAAGAGATATCTGGCATTTACAAAAAGTTTCTTTAGAAGATGAGAAATAATATTTCATTTAGTATTAATTAATAGAAAGACTGGCATTTTATTTGGAATGTAACAAATAAAATGCCGGTCTTTTTTGAATAATCAGAGGACAGACTTCATAGGATAAAACAGGTATTTAGAAGGCAGAGGGGATAGAAAGAGGGGAAAATGGAAAAATATAGAACAAAGAAAAAGCTGTTTTGTTATCTGGCAGGATTGTTGTTTCTTCTTTTCCTGGCATGTTTGATTGCATTTTTTTGGAAAAGAGAAGAGAAAGAGAATTTTGATATCATTCCGGCAGGGAAAACGATTTTTGTAAAAAATGGGAATACAACACAACGTTTGGATTTAGAAGAATTTCTGCCTTGTGTTGTTTCGGAATTGTTTTCCATTGATGACGAAGAAGAAATTTTGAAAATGCAAATGGTTATAACGAGAACATATCTTTTAAAGAAAATGGGAGAGAATGTTTCTGCAAATGCGAAAGATTTAGGAATCAAATATCACTCTTATCAGGAACTCGAAAAGATTTATGGAACAGAGTATCTGGCCAAATATAAAAAATGGAAAGCACTTGTAAAAGAAACGAATTTAAAAGTAATCCGGTATAAAGATGAACTGATTGAACCGTATTTTCATATTGCAAGCATCGGAGTAACAAGAGATGGAAACGAAGTGTTAGGAAGTGGACATGAGTATTTGCAGTCAGTTGAAAGTAAAGAGGATTTAGCATATAAAGATTACATGAGTATACAGTATATTACAATGAAACAGTTTGTGGATACGTTACGAGAAAAAAATCATAAGTATAAGATAGATGTGAATAATTTTTTTGATCAGTTTTCTATTAAAGAAAAATGCAGTGCAGGTTATGTAAAATCTGTGGCTATCGGCAAAGAAACTATGGGAAGTGAAACTTTTTGCCATTTGTTTGGAATTCCTTCTCAATATTTTCGGGTTGAAAAATACCAGACGGGAAAGGAACCGACACTGCGTATGATTGCAAAAGGAAAAGGGAACGGATTAGGAGTCAGTCTTTTTGGAGCAAAAGAAATGGCAAAGCAAGGGAAAAAATATCAGGAAATTTTGGAATATTATTATAAAAATGTTGTGATTGGGTAAGACTATACACGAAAACAAAAATCAAAATATATTTTATAGTGAGAAAATCTCACAGATTGGAGTTAATCGTGGAATCAAAAAAATTTTTTAAGGACAAAGCTTTTTGGGGGATTATGCTTGTGTGTCTGGTTGCTATTGCGGCAATTGCAGGAGCGATCTCTCTAGACAATCACAACAAGAAACAGATGGTTGAAAAAGAGGAAACTTCTGTTACAAATTTAGCAAAACACGAAACAGAGAAGAAGACAGAAGTGCCTGCAGCGAAACGAAAGAAAGTAACAGAACAGGCAAAAGTACAAAAAAAGATAGAAGAAAAAGCAAAGAAGAAGTCACAAAGTAGTGCGACAACAGTAAAAAATAAGACTAACACAGAAAAAAATAAGACAGAGAAAAAAATTGTAAGTGAAAAAAACAGTAAAACGAAAGATATTACATCTCCTGTTGCTGCGGCTGTTTCATCTGCAAAACTTAATTTTACAGAAAAGGATAAATTAGTCTGGCCGGTAGAGGGACAGGTTTTAATTCCATATAGTATGGATACTACAACATTTTTTCCTACCTTAAATGAGTACAAATGCTCAGATGCTGTTGTGATACAGGCAGCAAAAGATATGAAAGTGCAATGTGCAGCAAAAGGTGTAATCGCAAAAAAAGGAACAGATGATGAAATTGGAAATTTTGTTACTGTAAATATGGGAAATGGTTATGAATTAACGTATGGACAGTTAAATGAATGTAAAAAAGAGATTGGTGAAGTAGTAGAAAAGGGAGATGTCATTGCGACAGTGGCAGAACCAAGTAAATATTATTCATCAGAAGGGTATAATGTTTATTTGAAATTAACACAGAATGGTACTACGAAAGATCCACTGAATCAGTTAGATTATGATGAAAAAATAGAAAATTCTATTTTTTATGAAGACTAGAAATTAATAAAAAAGAAAGAAAAGCGGTTCTGAATTGTCAGTGCCGCTTTTCTTTATGAAAACTTATTCTGAATTTTCCACTTTAGTTTGGAATAACTGCAAGATACTGATACATCAAAATATAGTGGCAAAAACTACCAGCCATTACAAATAAGTGAAAAATCTCATGTGTGCCAAAGTATGGATGGCGCTTATTGAAACCAGGCATTTTTAAAGAATAAATGATGCCACCTACGGTGTAAAAAATTCCACCGCCAAGCAACCAGGCAAAGGCTTCTTTTGATAAGGTTGCATAGATATCAGAAAAAGCAAATACGCACATCCATCCCATTGCGATATAAAGAATGGAAGAAAACCATTTTGGACAATAAATCCAGAACGCTTTAATTAATATGCCGGCAATTGCAAAAATCCAGACACTGGTACATAGAATAATTCCTTTGTGTCCATTAACAACAAGAAGGCATACGGGTGTGTAGGAACTGGCAATCATAACAGAAATCATCATATGATCTGCTTTTTTTAGAAGTTCATTCTTTTTTTTGGATAAATCAAACGTATGATAATTCGTACTTGCAGCATAAAGAGCAATCATGGTTAAAATAAAAATGCTGAGAGAAAAAATATGAACAAAGTCATGTGTACTGCCGGCACGTACCAGAAGTGCCGGAGTAGCTACAATTGCAAAAATCATAGCAATAAAATGAGTGATGGCACTTCCGGGATCTTTGATTCTTGGGAAAAGCTTTGGCTTTATGATAGAAATGGAAAGATTATTCCCGGGCAAGTTTGCTGCATAGGCAGTGTGTCCGTTTATTGTTTTGGTGTGAATATAATTTGTCTGCTTTGTTTTCATAATATTAAACCTCCGTTCTTAATACTTGTATTCATAGTTCTCACCGAATATGATAAGGGAAAATGTCGAAAACTCTGTTAAGTAGTATTAAATACTACATCAACGATAAATACATACTATATCCAGAGGAACAAAAAGTCAAGATAAAATTAAAAGAATATAAGAAAATACTTTTTTTGAAAGAGTTGTCAGAATATGTTAAATTGTGTTAGAATATAAAAAGTCTAAGTTATAAATCGTGCCATTTGCACAGACGAAGGAAGAAATGGCACAGAAAGAGGAGAAGATGAGAAAAAAAATTGCATTGTCACTTGTGCTTATGATGTCTGTAGTGTTCTCAGGATGTAGCGGATGTGGCAATAAAAAAACTACCACGACGAATCGTTATATTGCAGCGGCAGGAAGCTGGAAAGATGGTTCTTATGTAAAAAAAGCAGCAGGGAAAAATGGAGACTTTGATGTAACAGTCAATATCGAAAATGGTACGATTAAAAATATTATGTGTGGAAGAAATAATGAGACAGCTGACAAAGGAGAAAAAGCAGTGCAGACTGTTCCAGCTGAAATTTTATCAGCACAGTCTGTTAATGTTGATGGAGTTTCGGGTGCTACAATTACATCGAATGCCATTAAAGAGGCAGTTGCAGAGTGCTTGGCAGATGCATCTGTTAAATAGCAAATTCCCTTTGAGGTGAGATTATATCAAAAACTCCTGCTAAAATGCAGGAGTTTTTTTGACAAAAGAAAATGGAGGAAAAAGGTTTGAAACAAAAAATAAAAAAAGAAGGATTGCGTTTGGTTATGGTGTGTATTGCATCATTAATTATGGCGTTAAATATTAAATCATTTGTCCGGACAGGAGGTTTATATCCGGGGGGAGCAACCGGATTATCTTTGCTGATTCAAAGAGCTATGGAGATGTTTTTTCATATTAAGATTCCATTTACAGCGATTAATTTAATTTTGAATGCAATTCCTGTATATATTGGTTTTCGGTATATCGGGAAAAAATTTACATTGTATTCTTGTCTGGTAATCGTTTTGACAAGTATTTTTACAGATATTATTCCGGGATATGCGATTACTTATGATACCCTTTTAATTGCAGTTTTTGGTGGAATCATTAATGGTGCAATGATTAGTTTATGTCTGCTTGAGAATGCGACAACGGGTGGAACAGATTTTATTTCTATCTTTTTATCAGAAAAAAAGGGAATTGATGCATGGAATATTATTTTTGCCTTTAATGTATGTATTCTGATTGTAGCCGGATTTATGTTTGGATGGGATAAAGCATTGTATTCCATCATTTTTCAGTATGCATCCACAGAAGTGTTACGTCTGCTTTATAAGAAATATCAGCAGGAAACACTGCTCATTGTAACGAATCATGCCATGGATGTGTATAATGCAATTTCAGAAGTAAGTAATCATGGTGCAACTATTATGGTAGGAGAGGGACCATATGAACGGGAAGAAAGAAATGTCGTGTATTCTGTGGTTTCTAGTCAGGATTGTAAAAGGGTCATTAAAACCATCAAAGAAAAGGATCCGAAGGCATTTGTAAATGTAGTAAAGACAGAACAGGTTTCTGGTAAATTTTATTTGAAACCAAATGAATAGACTAATATGAAAAAGAGGTTTTGTAAAAACAATGGAGAAAAAAGAAAAAACAGGGAAATATGAGATTGACATGTGCAATGGATCGATTTTGAAAAAAATGCTGATTTTTGCACTTCCGTTAATGTGCTCTAGTGTGCTGCAACTCCTTTTTAATGCAGCAGATATTATTGTTGTTGGAAAATATGCAGGAGATAATGCGTTAGCAGCAGTGGGGTCGAATACAGCACTGATTAATCTGCTCACGAATTTGTTCATCGGCTTATCGATAGGAGCAAATGTACTTGTTGCAAGGATGTATGGCGCAAAAAAAGAAACAGAATTAAAAAAGACGGTACATACGGCTATTTTGCTTAGTATAATTAGCGGGATACTGTTAATGGTAGTAGGAATTGCAGGAGCAAGGCAGATATTAATCTGGATGCAGACACCGAAAGAAGTTTTAGGGCTGGCAGTATTGTATTTGCGAATTTATTTTTTGGGTATGATATCCCTGATGGTATACAATTTTGGCAGTGCAATTTTAAGAGCTGTAGGAGATACAAGAAGACCACTTTATTATCTGACGATTGCCGGTTGTGTTAATGTTGTTTTGAATTTGATTTTCGTAATTGGATTTCGCATGGGAGTAGCAGGAGTTGCAAGTGCAACCGTTATTTCTGAAACCATATCTGCTGTTTTGATTTTAAAATGTATGGCAAAAGAAAAAGGTGGAATCCATTTAGAATGGAAATCACTTCGGATGGACCGGAAAATATTTGCACAAATTCTAGAAATCGGACTTCCGGCAGGGTTTCAGGGTATTATTTTTGCTTTGTCTAATGTGGTGATCCAGTCTTCTGTAAATGGATTTGGGGCAGTTGTTGTAGCAGGTAATTCTGCTGCTGCCAATATTGAAGGATTTGTCTATGTATCCATGAATGCATTATATCAGACAACGCTTTCTTTTGTGAGCCAGAATATGGGAGCAGGAAAGTATCAAAGAATTAACCGGATTTTATTTACAGGACAATTTTTAGTCATTATGGTTGGACTTATCATGGGGAATGCAGTAGTACTGTTTGGAAAAGAACTGTTAGGTATTTATTCCGATGATGCAGGAGTCATTGCAGCAGGACTGCATAGAATGAATGTCATTGCAAGAACATATGCACTTTGTGGAATGATGGATGTTATGGTGGGAGCACTTAGGGGAATTGGATATTCTGTTCTTCCGATGATTGTATCTTTGATTGGAGCCTGCGGGTTACGTTTAGTCTGGCTTGCAACAATTTTTCAAATGAAACCATATCACACTCCGACTATGATTTATCTGTCATATCCAATTACATGGATCATTACTCTGGTTGCCCATATTATTTGTTATATTTATCTGAGTAATAAAATGCCACAACATAAATGAAAGCAGGATGAAGGTGCGGAAGAAAAATAAGAGGAAAAAGAAAGGATCAGGAAAATGTATCAGACAATATTATTTGATTTAGATGGAACACTGACAGATTCAGGACCTGGAATTGTAAAGGGTGTTTCGTATTCTTTAAAAAAATTTGGAATAGATGAAACAAGACAGGAAAAATTACGAAAATTTATAGGGCCACCATTATTAGATTCTTATCAGATGTTTTATGGGTTTGATCAAAAGAAAGCGAAGAAAGCAGTAAAATATTATCGGGAGTATTATGCAGAAACAGGGTTGTACGAGAACAACATATACCCTGGAATCGAGCAGCTTTTATCAGAATTAAAAGAAAATGGCAGACAGCTTGCGGTAGCAACATCAAAACCAGAAGTGTTTGCGAAAAAGATTTTAGAAAAGTATGGATTGGCACAGTATTTTGATGTCATTGTCGGAGGGCATCTTGATGGAAGCAGAACAAAAAAAGAGGAAGTAATCAGGGATGCATTACAGGAATGTCGAAAGATTTTCTTAGAGAAAAATAAGAATAAGAGAGAAAAAGACTGGGATGCATTAAAAAAAGTAATGATAGGAGACCGGTTTTATGATGCAGGTGGCGCAAGGGAAAATCGGATTGATATTATTTTAGTAGAGTATGGATATGGAGAAAAAGAAGAACTAGAGAGGGAAGGAGCAAATGCAATTGCAAAAACGGTAGGGGATTTAAGAAAACTTTTATAACATAAAAAGCTGCCACGAAAGTGACAGCTTCATTTATTTTAAGAAATAAAAAAAGCGCGAGACGGGGATCGAACCCGCGACCCCCTCCTTGGCAAGGAGGTGCTCCACCACTGAGCCACTCGCGCATGTCTTGTGTCTTAGTTGCTTTTGTGTGTCGCAACTGACAAAACATATAATAGCAAAAAACAATAGACCTGTCAACAACTTTTTCAAAAAAAATTATATTTTTTTTGAAGCGTGTTTTTTAATGACTTTTTTCCATGCATTTGATATACTAATAGCTAATGAGAAGTTATCAGAAAATACGGTTACGTAATCAGTCAAACAATAAGAATGGAGGAAGATGATTGATGAGAACATTAATTAAAAATGGAAGATTATTAGATCCTGCAACCCAGACGGATGGAAAGATGGATCTTTTAATTGAGGATGGCAAAGTAAAGGAAAGAAATGTATGGATTGATGAATCGAAGGTAACAGTCGATGAAGTGATTGATGCAAAGGATTGCTATGTTATGCCAGGGTTGATTGATTTACATGTTCATTTAAGAGAACCGGGATTTGAATATAAAGAAACCATTGAGTCAGGAACAAAGGCGATGGCAAAAGGCGGATTTACAGGAGTCTGTCCGATGCCAAATACAAAACCGGCAACAGATTCACCAGAGATGATTCATAGGATTTTAGAAAAAGCAGCACAGGTATCTCCGATTCATGTCTGGCCGGTTGGTGCCATTACCAAGGGACAGTCAGGAGAAGAACTGGCAGATATTGAAGGAATGAAAGCTGCGGGCGCAGTTGCAATCAGCGAAGATGGTAAGTCTGTTATGAATGCGGAGATTTATCGCGAAGCCATGAAAGAAGCTGCTAGATTAGAGATTCCTGTTATGGCACATTGTGAAGATAAGAATCTTGTGAATGGCGGTTGTATGAATGAAGGAAATAAGTCAGAAGAATTTGGTGTGAAAGGAATTTCAAATGCAGTTGAAGATGTAATTGTTGCCAGAGATATTCTGCTTGCCAAGGAGACGGGAGTTCATCTGCACCTTTGTCATTGTTCTACCAAAGACAGTGTAAAGATGATTAAGGAAGCAAAGGAAGATGGTGTTTCTGTAACAGGAGAGGTTTGTCCACATCATTTTGCCATGAGTACCGATGATATGAATTGTGCGGATGCTAATTTTAAGATGAATCCCCCACTTCGGACAAAAGAAGACGTGGAAGCATTAAAAGAAGGATTGCATTTAGGTATTATGGATGTTATTTCTACGGATCATGCTCCACATTCAGAGGAAGAAAAACAAAAGCCAATCAGTGAAGCTCCATTTGGAATTGTCGGATCTGAGACGGCAGTTGCACTTACTATGACTCATTTAGTAAAACCTGGTATCTTAACACCGATGGATATGGTACGGAAAATGAGTTATCATCCGGCACAGATTATCCATATGGATCGTGGCAGCTTAGAGGTGGGAAAAGCAGCGGATATTACAATTATAGATCCAAATGCAGAATATGAGATCCGAAAAGAAGATTTGATTTCGAAAGGGAAAAATACTCCTTTTATTGGCCACAAGGTTTATGGAAGAGTTTTATATACGATTGTAGATGGAAAAATTGTGTATCGTTATTAGAAGATGCAGTAGAATAAGAATGAAAAAGAGAGGTTTATATGATTAATCAGTTAGTAGAAAAAATAAAAAAAACACATGCACCGGTTGTTGTAGGATTAGATCCGATGATGAGTTATATGCCAAAATATATTCTAGAACAAAAAATCAAAGAATTTGGAGAAACATTAAAAGCAGTCAGTGAAGCAATCTTTGAATACAATAAAGGGATTATTGATGCAATTTATGATTTAGTTCCCGCTGTGAAACCACAGATTGCAATGTATGAACAATTTGGAATCGAAGGAATGGCAGCATTTGCTAAAACATGCGAATATGCAAAAAAGAAAGGTCTAATTGTAATTGGTGATGTAAAAAGAGGCGATATTGGTTCGACATCAGCAGCATATGCAACAGCGCATTTAGGAAAGATACAGGTAGGAGATAAAAAGTTCCGTTTATTTGAAGAAGATTTTGCAACGGTCAATCCTTATCTTGGAAGTGATGGAATTCGTCCGTTTATAGACGTCTGTAAAGAGGAAAAGAAGGGAATTTTTGTTTTAGTTAAGACTTCAAATCCATCAAGTGGGGAATTTCAGGACAGAATCATTGATGGACGTCCATTATATGAATGGGTCGGTGAACAGGTAGCAAAATGGGGAGAAGAATGTATGGGAGAAGATTACAGCTATGTGGGAGCTGTTGTCGGAGCTACTTATCCGGAGATGGGACGTACACTGAGAAAAATTATGCCAAAAAGCTATATTCTGGTTCCAGGCTATGGTGCACAAGGTGGAAAAGGTGCGGATCTGGTAGATTTTTTCAATGAAGATGGATTAGGTGCAATCGTGAATTCATCAAGAGGAATTATTGCTGCATACAGACAAGAACAATATGCAGAATATGGAGAAAGTAATTATGCAGATGCAGCAAGAGCAGCAACTCTTGCCATGATTGCAGATATTGATGGTGCATTAAAGAACAGATAAAAGAATGGAGAGTCATATGGCAAAAGTAAAGCAGATGGCGAAAGTAATCAGCCAGGAAAAAATTGCAGAAGGAATATATTCAATGTGGATTCAGACGGAAGGGATTGCTGTAAATGCAAAAGCAGGTCAGTTTATATCGGTTTACTGTAAGGACAGTACAAAACTCCTTCCACGTCCAATCAGCATATGTGAGATCAACAAAGAAACCGATGCATTAAGAATTGTCTATCGTGTTGTGGGTGGAGGAACAGAAGAATTTTCACATTATCAGGCTGGAGATGATATTGTGATTCTCGGACCACTCGGAAATGGTTTTTCAATAGAACAGAAAGCAGCTTTGTTTGTTGCCGGAGGTATTGGAATTCCTCCTATGTTAGAGGCTGCTAAGACAGCAAAAAGAATGGGAATTAAAAATATTAAAATTGTTGTAGGCTATCGGAATCAGGATACATTTTTAAAAGAAGAGTTAGAACAATATGGAGAAGTCTATGTTGCAACAGAAGATGGAAGCATAGGAACAAAAGGAAATGTTTTAGATGCGATTGCTAAACATCAGTTAGATTTAGAGAGTGAAGTGATTTATTCCTGTGGACCAATGCCAATGCTAAAGGCATTGAAAGTCTTTGCAGTAAATAATGGAATAAAATGTTATGTTTCATTAGAAGAAAGAATGGCATGCGGAATTGGAGCATGTCTTGCTTGTGTCTGCAAATCAAAAGATACAGATGCCCATTCGCATGTACACAATAAAAGAGTATGTGCAGATGGTCCGGTATTTGATGCACGCGAGATAGAATTCTAGATAAATAGAAATGATTTTTAATGATGACAGAACAGAAATGGAGGAAAATAAATGAATACAAAGGTAAATATAGCAGGTGTTGAATTGAAAAATCCTGTTATGGTTGCTTCGGGAACATTTGGTTCAGGTGCAGAATATTCAGAATTTGTAGACTTGAATCGTTTAGGAGCGGTTGTGACAAAAGGTGTTGCAAACGTACCATGGCCGGGAAATCCAACTCCGAGAGTGGCAGAAGTTTATGGCGGAATGTTAAATGCAATTGGACTTCAGAATCCGGGAATAGATGTATTTATTGAAAGAGATATTCCATATTTAAAACAGTTTGATACAAAGATTGTAGTAAATGTATGCGGAAGAACCACAGAAGATTATATAGAAGTTGTAGAAAGATTAGCAGACCAGCCGGTGGATTTATTAGAAATTAATATTTCCTGTCCGAATGTAAAAGAAGGTGGAATTGCTTTTGGACAGGATCCTAAAGCAGTAGAAGCAATTACAAAAGCTGTAAAAAAAGTAGCAAATCAGCCAATTATTATGAAGCTAAGTCCGAATGTAACGGATATTACAACGATGGCGAAGGCAGCAGAAGCAGGTGGTGCAGATGCCTTATCTCTGATCAATACCTTAACGGGAATGAAAATTGATATTGAAAAGAGAAAATTTGCTTTGGCAAACCAGACAGGAGGAATGTCAGGCCCTGCTGTAAAACCGGTTGCAGTACGAATGGTATACCAGACAAGGAATGCAGTTTCTGTTCCGATTATTGGAATGGGTGGTATTATGAATGGAGATGATGCCATAGAATTCATGCTGGCAGGTGCAAATGCAGTTTCTTTAGGAACAGCAAATTTTGTGAATCCATATGCAACCATAGAGACTATAAATCAGATTGAGGATTATATGAAACGTCATCAGATTGAAGATATTAATGATATTGTGGGAAGCGTAAAATAAAGACAATCTGCAAAGCGATTGCGAATAGACAGGGGTTATGGTAAAATATGTTTGTAAAAAAACATATTAGAAATGATTGATTTACGTAAACAGGAGGATACAATAGAATGGAACAGTATAAACAGGAATTTATTGAATTTATGGTAGAAAGTGATGTATTAAAATTTGGCGAGTTTACATTAAAGAGTGGTAGAAAATCTCCATTTTTTATGAATGCCGGAGCATATGTTACAGGAACACAGTTAAGAAAATTAGGACAGTATTATGCAAAAGCGATTCATGAACATTATGGAGATGACTTTGACGTATTATTTGGACCTGCATACAAAGGAATTCCTCTTAGCGTTGCAACAACAATTGCATATCAGGAATTGTATGGAAAGGATATTCGCTATTGTTCAAACCGTAAAGAGATAAAAGACCATGGAGATGTTGGAATTTTACTTGGTAGTGAAATTAAGGATGGAGACAGAGTTGTTATTATTGAAGATGTAACAACATCAGGAAGATCAATAGAAGAAACATTTCCAATTATTATGGCACAGGGAGACGTAGAGATTAAAGGATTGATGGTTTCTTTGAATCGTATGGAACGTGGACGTGGAGAGAAGAGTGCTCTTTGTGAAATTAAAGAAAAATATGGTTTTGATGCCAATGCAATTGTTTCAATGGCAGATGTAATTGAACATTTATATAATAAAGAAGTTGCTGGAAAGGTTGTAATTAATGATCAGATGAAAGCAGCAATTGATGAATATTATAAGCAGTATGGTGCACGTTAATTTGTGTGAAAGTGAGGTTTAGGATGGAAGAACAGACATATAGAACAATGAAGAGTGTTGGAAGTTTTGGTATTGTAATTGGTATCATTTCTATCGTAGTGGGAGTCACAGTTGGGATTTTGAATATTGTGAATGGTAGTCGCTTGTTAAAGAAAAAATCAGATATAATGTTCTAATTACAGAATGAGAGAAGCACATCAAAAGGGAAAAAGTATCATTGGGAAATGTAAAGTGATAGGAATGATACTTTTTATATTATATTTGTTATTAGTTATTTATGTAATGTTTTTGGCAGATAGTCTGCATCGGACGAACCAGGCAGATTGTTATCGTTATAATTTAGAACCATTTCGTGAAATTCACCGTTTCCCTAATATGTGGAAGGCTTATGGAGCCTGGGTAGCATGTCTGAATTTGTTTGGTAATGTGATTGCTTTTATGCCACTGGGCTTTTTTGTGCCTCTGCATGTAAAAAAATACAGAAAATGCATGGTTACAGTTGCGATTTCATTTTTATTTAGTTTACTGATTGAATGTACGCAATTGGTTTCGAAAGTAGGCGTGTTTGATGTGGATGATTTAATGCTGAATACATTTGGAGGATTTCTGGGGTATATTTGTTTTGCAATTGCATTTCACATTTATAAAATATACAATAAGAAATCAAAGAAGAGAGGCATACAAAATGAGAAAAAAACAACGGAAACATAGTTTGCTGAATAAAAAGAATTGTAAATATGGAAGAATTGCTTTTTTAATGGCGATTATTGCACTTGTCGTTTTTGCGATTGCAGTCTATATTGCTTTCCGGCAGAAAGGTGCGGCAGGGTCTGTAGTAGGCTATATGGGATTGTCTGCATTTGTACTTTCTTTTGCAGGCTTTATTATAGGGTTACTTAGTTTTAAAGAAGAAGAGAAAGAGATGTTTTATGGATGGCTGGGATCTTTTTGCAATGCTTTTGTGTGGTTATTTATGATAGGTGTTTTTTTAGCATTTGTGTAGACAGGTGAAAGAATGAATAATAGATTAGAAAAACAGATTGATTTTATCATGGAAATAGACCGGCTGAAAAAAATTAAAAGACAGACGTATCTTTCGGATGCAACAGAAAAAGAAGATGATGCACAACATTCATGGCATCTGGCTGTTATGGCTATGTTATTAAGCGAATATGCACAAGAAAAGGTGGATATATTAAAAGTAATAAAACTTGTTCTGATTCACGATGTGATAGAAATTGATGCCGGAGATACGTATGCTTATGATGAAGCAGGAAATGCAACAAAAGCAGAACGGGAAAAAAAGGCAGCGAACCGTATTTTTGGTTTGTTGCCTAAAGACCAGGAAAAAGAATGGAAAGCACTTTGGGAAGAATTTGAAGAAGGAAAGACTCCGGAAGCAAAATTTTCAGCTGCTTTAGATAAAGTGCAACCTATTTTGCTAAATGATGCTTCGGGTGGAAAATCCTGGGAAGAACATCATGTGAAGAAAAGTCAGGTCGTAAAACGAAATGCAAGGACAAAGGAAGGCTCAAAGGTCTTATGGGATTATGTAGAGGGGCTTTTAGAAAAGAATGTAAAAAAAGGTGTTTTAGGAGAAGACTGAATTGGAATATCAAGAATTATTTAAAGAAGATAATCTGAAAATAAAAGAAAGATATGTTTTGTCGATGGAAAGAATTGAACAGATTTTGACAGAACATACGGTTGATGGCAAAGCTGCACAGTATTTTCACTGTGTGGCTAAGTTTGTTTTAATGATAAATGAATTTTTAGAAAAAAAAGAAAAATGGAAAGATGCGACATTAGAACAGTGGGAGGAGTGGAATCAGAAGTTATATTTTGATATCTTACCACAAAATTATCAGACAAGTTATGCAAATCCTTCATATGCAAGTGAGCAGTTAGGAGAAGAATATGGACCATTATTATCTTTTCTTTATACTGAGATTCGTGGAATGATTGTATATGCATACGAAGACAGAATGACAGATATTACGATTTTAAACGAACTGTTCATTGAAATTTATAATTATTTTGAGGAAGAAGAAAAGCCTTCTGTCAAAGAACTGCAAAGAACAATTTACTGGTTTGTGAGTGATTATAGTGACATTACTGTCACATACCGCACCAGAGAAGCAGTGGATCCTGAATTAGATTTTGCTACCAGAATCATTATGGACAGTGATTTAAATGATCTTAGATATCTGTACCGGTATGGAGAGTACGTAGGTGATAATGAACGAAAGATGGCAGCATTTTTAAATTCTTTAAGTCAGGAAGAAATTGACCGGATTGCAACAACTTATACGGAAGGATATCGGATTGGATTTGTGCATGCAAAAAAAGATTTATCCAAAAAAGGAACAGTAAATATTCGGTTCTTTTTAGGATTTGAGAGAATCGTAAGAGCTGCAATTAAAAATTTTGAAAAAATGGGATTGAAGCCTGTTATTTATCGTGCGGCGGTAAATGCAGTGAATAAAAAGCAGAATTTAGTTATCGGTTACGCATCTCTTTCACCAAATAAACAATACGGCTATGATCATCGTTTTGATAATGCATTGTTTGTAGACCGGGATTTTAATGAGAGAAAATTAGGCGTACTACAAAGTTCTTATGAACAATATGAGTTACTTGCAGGACAAATGGCAGGCCCGGCAGTGATTGAGATTTTTGGTGAAAAATCATTTGAACCGGTAAATAAGAAAGAAGGATACACTCTGTCAGAAAAGCAACAGAAATTAATGGTTGCTTATCAGAGAGGTGCAGGAAAAATTGTGAATGAATATATCAAAGGAGAGGAGAGAAGCTTTACAATTATTGCATTTCCGATTCCTGAGATTGGAGAAAGATTTGAAGATATTTTTGAAGAAACGGTAAAAATTAATACCTTAGATCAGAAAGAATATGAAAAAATCCAGGACACAATCATTCAGACATTAGATAAAGGAACCTGTGTAAATGTAAGAGGATGTGGAAACAATAAGACGAATATCACAGTTGCTTTGCATGAACTTCAAAATGAAAAGGAAACAAATTTTGAGAACTGCTTGGCAGATGTCAATATTCCTTTAGGAGAAGTATTTACATCTCCAAAGTTAAAGGGTACGAATGGAACTGTGCATGTCAGTGAAGTGTATTTAGAAGGCGTTTTGTATAAAGATTTTAAAATTGAGGTTCAGGATGGAATGGTTACTTCCTATTCCTGCAATAACTTCGATACGGCAGAAGAAAATCAAAAACTGATTTATGAAAATGTGATGTTTCATCATGAAACTCTTCCTATGGGAGAATTTGCAATTGGGACAAATACAACAGCATATGCGATGGCTGAAAAATTTAAAATCTTACATCAGCTGCCGATATTAATTGTAGAGAAAATGGGACCACATTTTGCATTTGGAGATACTTGCTATAGTTTTGAAGAAGATGTTAAAATCTTTAATCCGGATGGAAAAGAGGTTATCGCAAAAGAAAATGAAGTGTCAGCATTAAGAAACAAGGATGTAAAAAAAGCGTATTTTAACTGCCATACAGATATCACCATTCCTTATGATGAAATTGGAGAAATTGCTGTTATCACAAAAATGAATGAAAGAATTCCGATTATACAAAAGGGACGATTTGTACTTGCGGGCACAGAAAAATTAAACAAACCGATGGAAAATATCAGCAATTAGTTGACTATCTGATGTTTTCAAGTTATCATAAAAAGTAATGAGCAAAATATGGAGGAATTATTATGACAAAAGTAGGAATAGTAATGGGCAGTGACTCAGATATGCCTGTAATGAGTAAGGCGGCAGCAATGCTAGATAAGTTTGGAATTGAATATGAGATGACAATTATTTCTGCACATAGAGAGCCGGATACATTTTTTGAATATGCAAAGAGTGCAGAGTCAAAAGGATGGAAGGTCATTATTGCAGGTGCAGGTATGGCAGCACATTTACCAGGAATGTGTGCAGCAATCTTTCCAATGCCTGTCATTGGAATACCAATGCATACAACTTCTTTAGGAGGAAGAGATTCTTTATATTCCATTGTGCAGATGCCAACAGGAATTCCGGTTGCAACAGTTGCAATTAATGGTGGTGCGAATGCTGGTATTCTTGCAGCAAAGATTTTAGCAACATCAGATGATAAGATTCTAGAAAAGCTGAAGGCTTACAGTAAGGAAATGAAAGAAGAAGTGGAAGCAAAAGCAGCAAAGCTTGATGAAGTTGGTTATAAGAATTATACAAAATAATCATGTTATATATGATTTTAGATTATTAAAAAAAGAAATACGACCATAAAGGAGAGAAAAAAATGGATTACAAGAATGCAGGAGTTGATATTGAAGCTGGTTACAAGTCAGTGGAATTAATGAAGAAACATGTGAAAGAAACAATGAGACCAGAAGTGTTAACAGGACTTGGTGGATTCTCAGGTGCTTTTTCAATGGAAGCATTTAAAAATATGGAAGAACCAACTTTGGTTTCAGGAACAGATGGAGTAGGTACAAAGTTAAAACTTGCTTTTTTAATGGATAAGCATGATACAATTGGAATTGACTGTGTAGCAATGTGTGTAAATGATATTGCATGTGCAGGCGGTGAACCATTATTTTTCTTAGATTACATTGCTTGTGGCAAGAATTTTCCAGAAAAAATTGCGACTATCGTAAGCGGTGTCGCAGAGGGATGTAAGCAGTCAAATGCTGCTTTGATTGGTGGAGAAACAGCTGAAATGCCAGGATTTTATCCGGAAGATGAATATGATCTTGCAGGATTTGCAGTAGGTGTTGTAGATAAGAAGAACTTAATTACCGGACAGTCAATCAAAAAGGGCGATGTGTTAGTAGGAATTGCTTCTAGTGGTGTTCACAGTAATGGATTTTCACTGGTACGTAAAGTATTCGATATGACAAAAGAATCTTTAAATACTTATTATGAGGAACTTGGAAAAACATTAGGAGAAGCATTACTTGCACCAACAAAGATTTATGTAAAAGCATTAAAGAGCGTAAAGGATGCCGGAGTTACAATTAAGGGATGCAGCCATATCACAGGTGGCGGATTCTATGAGAACATTCCTAGAATGCTTCCAGATGGAGTAAAAGCTGTTATTAAAAAAGACAGTTATGAAGTTCCTGCAATCTTCAAGCTTATGGCAAAGAAAGGCGATATTGCGGAAGAGATGATGTATAATACTTATAATATGGGAATCGGAATGGTATTAGCTTTAGATTCAGCTGATGTAGATCAGGCAATGAAGGCAATTCGTGAAGCAGGAGAAGAATGCTATGTTCTTGGTACTGTAGAAGAAGGCGAAAAAGGAGTAGAATTATGCTAAAAGTAGCGGTTTTAGTATCTGGAGGTGGAACAAATCTTCAGGCTATCTTAGATGCGTTAGATCGTCAGGAGATTACCAATGCTAAGATAGAAGTTGTGCTTAGTAATAATAAGAATGCTTATGCACTTACCCGCGCAAAGAATCATGGAATTGATGCTGTCTGTATTTCACCCAAAGATTATGAAAAGCGTGAATTATTCAATCAGGCTTTTATTGAAAAAATAGACGAGTATCAGGTAGATCTGATTGTTTTAGCAGGATGTCTTGTCGTTCTTCCACCAGAACTGATTCGAAAGTATGAGAATCGGATTATTAATATCCATCCATCTTTGATTCCGGCATTTTGTGGAAAAGGTTTTTATGGATTAAAACCTCACGAGGCGGCATTAAAAAGAGGTGTCAAAGTAACAGGTGCAACGGTTCATTTTGTAGATGAAGGAACAGATACCGGTCCGATTATTTTTCAACAGCCGGTTATGGTAGAAAATGATGATACACCGGAAATACTACAGAAAAGAGTTATGGAACAGGCAGAATGGAAGATTCTTCCAAAAGCAATTCAGGCTATTGCAAATGGAAAAGTTACAGTCATGGATGGACGTGTAAAAGTGGAAGAATAGAAAATAAAAAGATGTTAGAATTACGAAAGGATGCTACATAATATGAAGGTTTTAATTATTGGAAGCGGCGGAAGAGAGCATGCAATTGCATGGAAAGTTTCTCAGAGCCCAAAAGTTGATAAAATCTATTGTGCACCGGGAAATGCCGGTATTGCAGAAATTGCAGAATGTGTAAATATTGGTGCAATGGAGTTTGATAAATTAGTTGCATTTGCAAAAGAAAAAGAGATTGATCTGACAGTCGTAGGAATGGATGATCCACTTGTTGGTGGAGTTGTTGATGCTTTTGAAGCAGAAGGATTAAGAGTTTTTGGACCAAGAAAGAATGCTGCAATTTTAGAAGGATCAAAGGCATTTTCAAAAGATTTAATGAAGAAGTATCAGATTCCAACTGCTGCATATGAGAATTTTGATGATCCACAGAAAGCCATTGAATATTTACAGACAGCAAAAATGCCAATCGTATTAAAAGCAGATGGTCTTGCATTAGGAAAAGGAGTTTTGATTTGTCAGGACAGAGAAGAAGCGATTGAAGGTGTAAAAACCCTGATGCTTGATAAGAAATTTGGAAATGCAGGAAATACAATTGTTGTAGAAGAATTTATGACAGGTCGTGAAGTTTCAGTTTTATCATTTGTAGATGGAAAAACCATTCGAATTATGACATCAGCACAGGATCACAAGAGAGCAAAAGATGGTGATCAGGGATTAAATACAGGTGGAATGGGTACATTTTCTCCAAGCCCATTTTATACGAAGGAAGTAGATGAATTTTGCCAGAAGTATGTGTATCAGGCAACAGTAGATGCAATGGCGGCAGAAGGAAGAGAATTTAAAGGAATTATTTTCTTTGGTTTAATGCTGACAGAGGAAGGACCAAAGGTATTAGAGTATAATGCAAGATTTGGTGACCCTGAGGCACAGGTTGTATTACCAAGAATCAAAAATGATATTGTCGAAGTCTTTGAAGCATGTATTGATGGAACATTAGATAAGATTCAGCTTGAATTTGAAGATAATGCAGCAGTATGTGTGGTATTAGCATCGGATGGTTATCCGGTTTCTTATGAAAAGGGATACAAAATCAGTGGATTAGATACATTCAAAGAAAAAGACGGATATTATGTTTTCCATGCAGGAACAAAATTCGATGGAAATGATATCGTGACAAATGGTGGACGAGTGCTTGGAGTAACGGCCAAAGGAAAAGACTTAAAGGAAGCCCGGGCAAATGCATACAAAGCTACAGAATGGATTCAGTTTGATAATAAGTATATGAGACATGATATTGGAAAGGCTATTGATGAGGCATAATAGCAGGGTACGGAAAGGATTAAGTGATGAATAGATACAATAAATGTTCCAAAGTCAATTATGCTCTATTGTCCTTGATTGTAGTGTTAATGATTTCTTTAGGGATCAATAGCAATGTATATGCGACAGGTCTTGGAGGGGATAATACAAATCTGTCACAATTGAAAGTAACACAGAAATTAAAAAACGGTCAGACAAAGGATGTTAAGTATACTCCGGCATTTTCGGCAAATGTTACAGAATATCATGCAGTTTTGGATGCGGATTGTGTTTCCATCGTGATTGATGCTACCACACAAGAGGCAGGATCAAAGGTCACATATAATTGGCTGAATATGGATAAAGGGGATAACAAATCCTGGGTCAGAGTTACAGCAGAAAATGGTTCCACAAAGGATTATTATATTTATTCGAATGTGCCGGATACGAATGAAGAGACAACACAGGAAGAGACAGATACCAAGAAAAACACAGAGAAGAAGAGTACAAAAGAAACAAAGAAGGATTCAGCAAAAGAGGGATCTGTAACTCCTGGCAGTCTTGATGTTACAATAGACAAGAAGAAATATAAAGTATCAGATACCATTGATGATTCTGTTGCAATTCCAAGTGGTTTCAACAAAGACAATTATGATTTTGAAGGAAGCGAAGTTGAAGCAATCAAAAGTGCAGATACAAAAGTAATCGGTTTATATTTGACGAATGCTTCCTCAGAAGGTGCATTTTATTGCTATAATAGCACAAGCAAGACGTTCTCAAAAATGCTAACTGTAAGAGATGGAAGAAAGAAGTATACATTTGCAGATTATACAGACTATTCAGCGATTCCTAAAGATTATAAGGAAGCAACTTTAAAAGTGCGCAGAAATAATTTAAAAGCATGGACAATGGGAAATGGTTCTTCCTATTATCTTGTATATGCAGTAGACAGTGCAGGAACAATGGGCTTATATTCTTATAATGCACAGGATAAGAGTTTCCAATTATTTAATCAAATTGATTATGGTGCAAGTGTCAACGCAGATAACAATAATTATGAACAGTTACAATCTAATTATGACAGCCTGAAAGAAAAAATGAATTCGATAAAGAGCGGATTTATCAAGGTTATCATAATTGTTGGATTAGTACTTTTAGTGTTATTATTTGCTATGATTCATCTGATTTTAAAGATTAAAGAATATAATAGCATAGATGATGATGATATGTATGATATCAATGGAGATGATCATTATTCAGAACAGGGATATGATCAATATAATGCATCTGATGTAGAAAAAAAGGAAGTTAAAAAAAAGAAAAAAAAGCATAAGAAAAAAACTTCAAAACAAGAAGAATCACCAGAAAATGAAACAGAAGAAATTCCAGAAGATGTTTCCGATAAACAAGAAGCAGAGGAATTAAAGGAAAAGAAGGAAGATGTTTTAGGACATACGAGTAAATTTCAACCATTTTCTACGGATACAAAATCTAAGAAGGAGGATTCTTCTTCAGAAGATATGGATATTGCAGATATTCTTGCAGAAGCGAATGGAGTAAAAGCAGATCCACCACAAAATCCAATTAAAAAACCAGTGGTTAAGACGAATATTCCAAGAGAAAAGAAACAGACATCGATTAAAGACATTGTTGACCAGAATAAAGATAAATATTTTGATGAAACAACAGCAGTGAAAGATGAATCGAATGAAAGTGTAGAAGATATATTTTCAGATTTAAATATTGATTTGACAGATTCGATTCTTGCTGAACTGGCACAGGCAAGTGCAAATATTGATGAACAGAGTGATGCAGAAGATATTGAATTGCCAGAATTTGATACACAGTCTCTTCCAGATTTAGATAAGTTTGGAATTGATTTTGACAAATTAAAAACAGATACAGAACAGTCAGAAGATGATTTTGAATTTTTTGATTATGATAAGTAAGAGGCAGCCTCATTTTGAGGCTGCTTTTTCCTTAAAAACGGGATAAAAGATTCGGCGGATTTCCTGAAGAAAAAATGGAGATTGTGCTATAAAGAATATAACAGTTGCATTTCTTTCAAAATATTGTATAATAAATCTAAGCATAATAGAGTTAACAACATTTTCCGATAGAATTTTAAGATTCCGTCAGAGATAAAACAAAGGAATTGGAGGGATTATTATGCTGATTTCCATAGATTTTAATAGTGATGAAGCAATATATATACAATTGAGGAATCAGATTATTGTTGCAATTGCAACCGAAACTTTACAGGAAGGACAGTCGCTGCCATCGGTACGTCAGTTAGCGGATGAAGTAGGGATTAATATGCACACAGTAAATAAGGCATACGCTGTGCTAAAACAGGAAGGATTCCTAAAATCAGACCGTCGTAAAGGTGCTATGATTTCGGTAGATATCGATAAAGTAAAGGCATTAGCGGAGATGGATAGCGAATTACGTGTGTTGATTGCAAGGGCAATCTGCACGAACGTTTCAAAAGAAGAAGCAGTAAAAATGGTTGAGAAGATATATGATGAATATGGAGGTAAAGCAGATTGATATTTGAAGAATGTACAAAACAATTGTTAAAGGCTTTAGACCTTGCAAAGAGTAAAGCAAAGGAATTAGGATGTTCCTATATAGAAAGTGAACATTTGCTTTATGGACTGGCACGTTCCGAAGATAGTGTCTCAAAAGCTGTTTTGAATAAATATAATATTACAGCAGTAGAGATTGATGCAAAACTAGAAGAACCGGTTCGAAAAGAAGAAAAAAAGAAAAGAAAAATTGATTATACACCACGTGCAAAAGATTTATTAAATGATGCACAGGAAGAAGCAAAGAGATGCAGAGCAGATAAAGTTGGAACAGAACATTTATTAATGGCTGTTATTCGAGATTCAACATGTAAGGCACATCAGATCCTGACGGGATTTGGACATGATGTCAGAAAAATTTTCTTTGATATTTTATATGCAATGGGAGAAGACCCATCCCGTTATAAAGAAATGTTAAAAAAGACAGAGGGCTCTGCAACACCTACGATTGATAAGTTTGGAAGAGATCTGACTGTATTAGCTTCAGAAGGAAAACTATCAAAAGTAATTGCCAGAGACGAAGAGATTGAACGTATTATTGAGATTTTAAGCAGAAAAACAAAAAATAATCCATGTTTAGTTGGAGAAGCAGGAGTTGGAAAAACTGCAATTGTAGAAGGACTGGCATGTAAAATTTATCAGGAAGATGTACCAGAGAGATTAGTGGGACAGAGACTAGTCAGTGTAGAATTATCTGGCGTTGTGGCAGGAACAAAGTACAGAGGAGAATTCGAAGAAAGGATTCAGAACATTGTAAGAGAAGTAACACAGGCTGGGAATATTATTCTGTTTATTGATGAGATTCATACCATTATCGGAGCAGGAGGAGCAGAAGGCGCATTAGATGCTTCGAATATTTTAAAACCGGCATTGGCCCGAGGAGAGATTCAGCTGATTGGAGCTACTACATTAGAAGAATATCGAAAATATATCGAAAAAGACCCGGCATTAGAAAGAAGATTTCAACCGGTAGAAGTAAATGAACCATCTGAAAAAGATGCCATCGCAATTTTAGAGGGAATTTCCGGAGAATATGAAAAACATCATAAGGTTTCTATTACCGAAGATGCCATTATTGCAGCAGTCAAGTTGTCAAAAAGATATATTAATGACCGTTTCCTGCCAGATAAGGCAATTGATCTGATGGACGAAGCAGCAGCGAAAGCGAACTTAAAGAGCAGTCAGATGCCACAGGCATTAATCAGATTAGAAGAAAACGTAATGGAATTGTCGAGACAATTAGAAGAGAATCTTCAGCAGGGAGATATAGAACAGGCAAAAGATACAAAGAAGAAATTAGAAACAAAATCTAAGAAATTAGAAAAAGAAAAAACTAAATGGAAACAAAAAAGAATCGAGAATCAGGTGGTTGTGGATGAAAATGATATTGCAGCACTTGTTTCAAAGTGGACAAAAGTTCCGGTAGAAAAAATCACGCAAAAAGAGACGGAGAGACTTCTTCAATTAGAAGATACACTTCATAAAAGGGTTGTTGGACAGGAAGAAGCAGTAACTGCTGTTGCAAAGGCAATTCGGAGAGGAAGAGTTGGAATTAAAGATCCGAACAGACCAATTGGTTCCTTTTTGTTTTTAGGACCGACAGGTGTTGGAAAAACTGAATTATCAAAGGCTTTAGCAGAGGCTGTTTTTGGATCTGAAGATGCCATTATACGTGTTGATATGTCAGAATATATGGAAAAACACAGTGTTTCAAAATTAATCGGTTCTCCTCCAGGATATGTTGGATACGATGAAGGTGGACAGCTGAGCGAAAAAATACGAAGAAAACCATATGCTGTGGTTTTATTTGATGAAATTGAAAAAGCACATCCAGATGTTTTTCATATGTTATTACAGGTGTTAGATGACGGATATATGACGGATGCACATGGGAAAAAAATTGACTTTAAAAATACGATTCTTATTATGACATCGAATATCGGAGCCAATAAAATTGTAGATCCAAAGCAGTTAGGATTTACAGCAAATCAGTCAGAAGAGAAAGAATATGCATCTATGAAAGAAAATGTTTTAGAAGAATTAAAACAAGTCTTTCGACCTGAATTTATTAATCGAATAGACGAAATTATTGTGTTCCATTCGTTAACAGAAGAAAATGTAGAACAGATTGTAGATATTATGCTTCATAAGGTAACAGAACGTATTTCTAAACAGTTAGATGTTCAGGTAAAAGTAACTGATAAAGCAAAGAAGTTTTTAGCAAAGAAGAGTTATGACAAGAAATACGGTGCAAGACCACTTAGAAGAACCATACAAAATGAAGTCGAAGATCAGATGGCTACATTGATTTTAGAAGGCAATGTCAAGGCTCGGGATACGGTTTGCATTGATGCAGATGAGAAAAAAGTAATCATGCGTAAAATATAAAATTGTTTTTGTCATATTTGTGTATAGATGAATTTTATAAAGTGTACTATAATAGTTAAGTCTAACAGAAGGCGGATCAGAAAGTACTTCGAGAGAGAAGTTTATAAGCATTGTAGAATCTACAAATGAAATTCGCATATTAGAATATAAAATACATTTAGGAGGGTTAGAAATGTCAGTAGTAAAAGAATTGATTAAAGTGGAAGAGGATGGAAGCATTAGCTTTGGTAATTATGAGTTACCAACAAAGACAAAAGTTTCAGATTTTCAATATCAAGGCGATGTTTATAAAGTAAAGACATATAAGGAGATTACTAGATTAGAGAAGAATGACTCTTTTGTATACGAATCAGTTCCGGGAACTGCGGTATCACATTTTGAAGCAAGAGAAAATGAAGTAGAATTTTCAGTCGAAGGTTTTGAAGATGCACAGATTACATTAGAATTAGAATCAGATGCTGAATATAAGGTTATGATTGATCAGATGAATGCTGGTGTCATTAAGACGAAATTAGGCGGAAAGATTACTGTGAATGTAGAGTTATCTAATAATACGGTATCAAAGGTTAAGATTGTTAAGTGTTAATCTGAAATAAAAAGAGGAGTAGATATGGCGAAAGGAAAAACAACCGCATTTTTTTGCAGAGAATGTGGATATGAGTCCGCAAAGTGGGCAGGTCAGTGTCCTGCCTGCCATGAGTGGAATACTTTCGTTGAAGAACCGGTTACGAAAAAAGGAGCTTCTGTCAAAGCAAAGGTTAGTGCAGTTGGCAGTATAGCTCCTTCTCCTTTATCTGAAATCCAGATTGAAAATGAGGAAAGAATTCTTACTTCCATTGCTGAATTAGATCGGGTATTAGGAGGAGGAATCG
Organism: uncultured Lachnospiraceae bacterium; assembly: GCA_934339365.1. Classification (GTDB taxonomy): domain Bacteria; phylum Bacillota; class Clostridia; order Lachnospirales; family Lachnospiraceae; genus UBA3212. The sequence continues at coordinate 46,802 of CAKRHW010000003.1, forward strand.
TAAATGGCTCTTTGACGTTAGTGGGCGGTGATCCGGGAATTGGTAAATCCACTTTGCTTTTACAGGTTTGTCAGAAATTATCTTTAAAAGGAAAGAAAGTGTTATATATTTCCGGAGAAGAATCCATGAAACAAATTAAGTTAAGAGCAAATCGTATGGGACAATTTAATAATGATTTGCTTTTGTATTGTGAAACAGATTTAGATTTGATTGAAAATGTTTTAAAGAAAGAAAAGTCAGAAGTTGCAGTGATTGATTCGATACAGACAATGTACCGGGAGGATGTGAGCGCAGCACCAGGCAGCGTAAGTCAGGTAAGAGAATCTACGAATGCGTTGTTACAAATGGCAAAGGGATTAGGAATCAGTATTTTTATTGTGGGACATGTTACAAAGGAAGGAGTCGTTGCAGGTCCGAGAGTACTTGAGCATATGGTAGATACGGTTTTATATTTTGAAGGAGACAGAAATGCCAGCTACAGAGTATTAAGGAGTGTAAAAAACAGATTTGGTTCAACCAATGAAATTGGTGTATTTGAAATGCAGGAAGGCGGATTAAGAGAAGTAAAAAATCCGTCCGAATATATGTTGTCAGGCAGACCGAAAGATGCAACCGGTTCTGTCGTTGCATGTACAATAGAAGGAACCAGACCGATTTTAGTTGAGACACAGGCATTAATCTGTAGAACTAATTTTGGAATGCCAAGAAGAACAGCAACCGGAACGGATTATAATCGTGTAAATCTGTTAATGGCAGTTCTTGAAAAGAGATTAGGACTTCCAATGACGGAATGCGATGCGTATGTAAATGTTGTGGGTGGAATGAAAGTAAATGAGCCCGCACTTGATTTAGCGATTGTATTAGCTATTTTGTCGAGCTATAAAGATATACCGGTCAGCCCGGATACGATTGTGTTTGGAGAGGTTGGACTGTCCGGAGAAATCAGGGGTGTGAGTGCAGCAGAACAAAGGGTGAATGAAGCGGTAAAATTAGGATTTAAACACTGTATTCTTCCTAAAATATCAATGAAGAATTTGACCAAAATAGAAGGAATTCATTGTTATGGCGTAGATAATGTAAGAGAGTGTTATGCGTTATTTCAAAAAAAATAAGAAAAAATTAGAACAGATATGGTTGCATACCTGTTCTTTTTGACTAGAGAAAATAAAACAAAAAAATCAGACTAAAAATAGTCTGATTAGAAACAGGGGATGAGAGAATCGAACTCCCGCCAAAAGTTTTGGAGACTCCTATGATACCATTTCACCAATCCCCTTTATTTAATTATCGCTTGCTCACAAGCACTATATATTTATATCATAGGAAACGAGTATTGTCAATAAAAATTTTGAAGTTTTTCATTTTTTTTAACTTTGGTTCAAATTATGACAATTTTATTGATACAATGATTTCGTATCGGGAATATAAAAATGTTTGATTTATAACATAGATATGCAACAAAAGAGATAGAAAAATTTGTGATATTTCCATATTGGTTTTCAAGACAATAATGTGTATAATGTTATAGCATGCAAAATGTTAAATAAAAAACAATATTGTATGAGAAGAAATGAAGTATCATTTCAGTTCATTTAAGAAGTTGTGTTTCGGGGATGGCTTTAAGCGGAGTAGTCATGAGAAATTATCGTCGTGAGGCGGCAAATATTACTCTATTAAGAAAGGAAAGGGTGTGCACATGAATATTACAGACATAGCAAAAATGGCAGATGTTTCTGTATCGGCAGTTTCAAGATATCTGAATAATGGATATATTAGCGAAGAAAAGAAACAGAGGGTAAAAGAGGCAATAGAAAAGACAGGATATAAACCATCCAGACAGGCCCAGATGTTAAGAACAAAGAAATCAAAAGTAATAGGTGTAGTAGTTCCAAAGATCTCTTCAGAAGCAGTTTCAAGAATTGTAGATGGAATCAGCACATGCTTATCAGAAAAAGGATACCAGATGTTAATTGCAACAACAGAGAATAATACAGATAAAGAGATTCAGTATTTAACTTTGTTTGATCATACACAGGTAGATGGAATTATATTTGTGGCTACCTGGTTTGGTAAAGCACACAAGACGGTATTAAGAAAATTAAGTATTCCATTCGTATTAGTAGGACAGAAATACGAAAAATATGCAAGTGTATATAATGATGATACGAATGCAGCAAAAGAATTGACAGATATTTTACTTGATGCAGGATGTAAAAATCCGGCATGCTTTTATGTTACGGAAAAAGATGAAGCAGCAGGATTTAATCGCAAGAAGGGATTTAAGAAGGCACTTACGGCAAGACGGATGAAACCTGTAGTGGAACAGTTTGTTGAAGTGGATTTTAGTATTGAATCCGGATATGCAGCTGCAACTCAGTTGTTAGAGCAATATCCACAGGTAGATGGAATTTTCTGTGCGACAGATGCAATTGCAATTGGAGCAATGCAAAGATTAAAAGAAGAAGGTAAAAATATACCAAGAGATGTCAAGATTGTAAGTATTGGCCATACAAGACTTTCAAGAGTTGTATATCCAAAACTTGAAACAGTACATTTCTATTATAAGAATGGTGGAATTGAAAGTGCCAAGATGATTCTTGAAATGATTGAAAAAGAAGAATTAATTGATCGTCAGGTAATGATTGGATATGAAATCGTACATGGAGAAAGTGTATAAATAACATAGAAAAACTGTTGTGCATGGTAGATTTGTTCCCATGCACAACAGTTTTTTATTAGTCATTTTTTCGCTGGATACTTTCTTTGGTAGTCAGAGTTCCAAGATGTAAGGCATCTTTTTCTAATTCCTGTACGACATTATTAATGTTAACGAGTTGTTTTGGCGTGAGATCTTCGCCCATTGCAAGACTGGTATTGTATAGGATTTTTTCAAGATTATCATGAATCATGCCAATCTTGTCACGAATATTAGCTAATTTTTCTTCATCAACAATATCTTTTAGCATATCCTGTTCTGTAATGCGGCTGTTCTGTTCTAATTCATATTCACAAATACTATGAATAACAGTGCAGTCAAGATTTAATTTTTCTTTTACATATTTTGCAAATTCAACTTTAGAATCAGCTTCTCCATGAACTAAAAAGATATTTTTAGGAACTACCTGAAAACCTCTGAGCCAGTGAAGGAGTCCGTCGCGGTCTGCATGACCGGAAAATCCTTGTAAATTATAAATAGTTGCACCTACATGAATCGGTTCTCCCATGATGTTTACATCAGTTGCACCATCCACAATCTGCCTTCCTAGAGTGCCGTTTGCCTGATAGCCAACAAAAACGATGCTGTTTTTTGGATTCCAAAGGTTGTGTTTTAGGTGATGTTTGATTCGTCCGGCATCACACATACCGCTGGCTGATATAATTATTTTCGTTCGTCCATCATCAATATTCAAATCCATAGATTCCTGTGTAGTTTTGGTAAAATGAAGATTACGGAAATCAAGTGGATTTTCTCCATTTAGAATATAATTTCTGGTTTCTTCGTCAAAGACCTGAGAATTATTTTTGAATATTGCAGTTACATTCGTAGCCATAGGACTGTCAATATATACTTGTATTTTGTTTAGAATATCCTGGTATTCATTATTACTGTCATAGAAACGGTCAAGCTGATAAATAAGTTCTTGCGTACGTCCTACAGCAAAAGAAGGAATAATCACATTTCCGCCTTTTTTATAAGTACTTATAATGATATCAATTAATTTTTGTACACTGTCTGCGTTCTTTTCATGAAGCCGGTCACCATAGGTAGTTTCCATAATGACATAATCTGCCTTTTTAATAATGGTGGGATCGCGTAAAATAGGACGGTTTGGCATACCTAAATCACCAGAGAAAACGATTTTACTGTAATTTTTTTCTGATTCATCGGTATCACTGTCTTTTACCCAGATCTCTGTAATGGCAGATCCTAGAATATGTCCTGCATCATTAAAAACAATCTTCATGTCATCATTGATTTTTACAAGCTGATCATACAGAACAGGATGAATATATGGAAATACTGCTTCTGCATCTTCTACGGTATACAAAGGTTCAATTAAAGGACGACCTTGCCGCAGAGCTTTTTTATTTTCCCATTCAGCTTCCCGTTCGTGAATGTAACCACAGTCCCGTAACATAACTTTTACAAGTTCCGAAGTGGCTTTGGTGCAATAAATCGGTCCACGAAATCCCTGCTTAATCAGAAGAGGGATTCGTCCACAATGATCTACATGAGCATGAGAAAGAATCATTGCATCAATTTCAGAAGGATCAAAAGGAAAAGGATCCCGATTCATTTTTTCTAATGTCTTTCCACCCTGATATTGTCCACAGTCTAAAAGTAATTTATATCGATCTGTGCTAATTAAATGGCACGAGCCTGTGACACTCGTTGTAGCACCACAAAATTTAATTTTCATAAGAGACCTCCTTATCTGTGATGCCCTCAAAAGGGGTACACTTTGACAATCTTTTATAAATGGTATGTTTGAAAGGAATATTTTTATTCCTCATTAAAATTATACCATAAACAGAAATAAAAAAAACACATTTTTACGCAAAATACATAAAAATGTGTTTGGGAAATAAGTTGTATTAATGAACCAGACTATCAAAAATTTCTTTCACAGTTGTAATATGATCACATTTTACAACATTGCTTCCACAGAAGAGAAGTGAGTTATGAACGTCTCCTTTTGCAGCACGTGCAAGGGCTCCGGTAATACAATATGGAATTGTCTTAATATCGCAGTGTTCTAAGCATTGGAAACACTTGGTGATTTTTTCTTTTTCCCTGCGTCGTAAATCAAGAAAATCATTGTGAATGGCACGACCGGGCATTCCAACAGGACTTTTTGTTAACTGCACATCTTCTTTGGTGGCATGGATATATGCCATCTTGTATTCATATGCAGCATCACATTCTTCGGTTGGCACAAAACGGGTTGCCATCTGCACACCATCACATCCTAAAGCCATATAGTGATCAATATCTGTACGATCCCAGACACCGCCTGCGAAGATGACAGGAATCTTTTTGTTATATTTTTCTTCAAATGTTTTTACATAGGCAACAATATCTTTTACAACGGGATCATAATGTTTATATGTTGCAGGATCTTCTAATTCATCCATATGGAAACCTAAGTGTCCTCCGGCTTTTGGTCCTTCAATGATTACCATATCACACATTAGATGATAACGTTTATCATATCTTCCAAGAAGTACTTTGGCTGCTTTTAAAGAAGAAACAATAGGGGCACATTTTACATTTGTACCATCAACAAGTTCAGGCAGTGTAATGGGAAGTCCGGCACCTGAAATAATTAAATCAGCACCTGCTTTGATACAACAGTCTACATATTCATCATAAAAACGGATTGCACGCATAATATTGACTCCAATGACGCCGCCGTTTGAAATTTCTTTTGCCTTTTTGATGTGGTACGTTAAAGCACGAAGATTCGCCTCTAATTGATTTGTATTAAAATCAGGTTCTAAAAAACCTGGCTGTGCAGCAGAAATCACACCGATTCCTCCTTCTTTTGCAACTGCACCGGCAAGAGAGGACATACTGATTCCGACTCCCATGCCTCCCTGTATAATCGGGTATTTTGCTGTGATATCTCCTATTGTTAAAGGTTGTAATTCCATAATAAACTAAGCCCTCCATTCCAAAGCAGAAATAAAAAATTCCCTGTTTTTCTAGTATAAGAAAATTCGCTTTGGTATTCAAAATATTCTTTCTTCATCTTAACGTATCTATAAAGAAAAGTCAACAAGATTCGGTAGTTTTTAAAATTATTTAATCTAGACTGAAAAACTATATTAAACAGTAGTGATACAGGAAAAAATCAGATATTTGTAACATTGGTAAGAATGATTGACAAATAGACAAATTATGCATATACTGTAAATTGTTGTTGTATGTCAATTTAGAAAATGCAATAAAAAGCATGACAGGACAATAACAGTATAAATAACAGCAAGGTAAGTGCTTATGTATTAGGAACTTACCTGAATTGCAGAGATGATAGAGGAAGATTCTATGGAAAATATCAGAACAGTAATTAAAGCGACGGGACATTATGTTCCAGACAAAATTATCACAAATGATGATTTATCAGAGATTGTAGATACAAATGATGAATGGATTATGCAAAGAACGGGAATACGGGAAAGAAGAATTGCAATAGATGAAAATACATCAGATTTAGCAGCGAAGGCTGCAAAGAAGATTTTGCAAAATGCAAATATATCAGCAGAAGAGATTGATTTGATTCTTGTAGCTACAATTTCAGGAGATTATGCAATGCCATCAACAGCATGTCTGGTACAAAGTAAAATTGGAGCTGTGAATGCAGCAGCTTTTGATATAACAGCAGCATGTTCTGGTTTTATTTATGCATTAACTACGGCACACAAGTTCGTTCAGTCGCAGATGTATCAGAATGTTCTGGTAATAGGAGCGGAAGTGCTTTCGAAAACAATCGACTGGTCAGATCGTGGTACCTGTGTTTTGTTTGGAGATGGTGCGGCTGGTGTATTAGTGACAGCCGGAACTTCAGGAGGAGTAATTGCAGAACAGTTAGGTGCGGACGGTACCGGAGGAGAGCAGTTAACGGTATCCTATATGCCAAATGCTAACAGATTTAATGGAAAAGAACGGGTTATGCCAAGTAATATGCAGATGGACGGCAGAGCTATTTTTAAATTTGCAACCAAAACATTATCGAAAAAATTAGAAGAGATTATTGAAAACAGTGGAATGAAAAAAGAAGAGATTGATCATATTGTATTACATCAGGCGAATGACCGGATCATTCAGGCTGTTGCAAAAAAAACAGAGATTCCACTTGAAAAATTTTATCGCAACATGTATTATTATGCGAATACATCGTCAGCAACAATTCCAATCGCATTAAGTGAAATGAATGAGAAAGGAATGTTACATAAAGGAGATAAGATTCTTATGTCCGGATTTGGTGGAGGATTAACCTGGGGTTCACTTATTATTGAATGGTAGAAAAAGGAGAAAAATTATAAAAAAATCTTGTATATATCGAGAACTCGTTATATAATGCCTATGTGAGAATTTCAGTGTTACACACTATTATTTATTATTTATTTTTAGGAGGAAACAAAATGGTATTCGAGAAGATTCAGGAGATTATTGCAGAGCAGACAGGAAAAGATGCAAGTGAAATCACAATGGACACAAATGTTAAAGAAGATTTAGATGCTGATTCTTTAGATTTATTCCAGATCATTAATGATATTGAAGATGAATTTGGTGTTCAGTTTGAAGATGCAGATGCAGTTGTAACAGTAGCAGACGCAGTTAAGTTTGTTGAAGAGCATCAATAATAAATACGAGGCAAAAAAGCGCCACTACTACGGTGGCGCTTTTTGAAAAGACGAATACTTTGATACTCAAAAAATAAACAAAGACAAGCAAAATGTTGAATAGCGTCACAAGGATAAGCAGCTATTCTTAAATTTAATATATAGAAAACAATGATAGCATAGGATCAGGTTTTTAATCTGGTATCCTGTGATAGAAACGAGGGAAATATGAAGACGGCATTTTTATTTAGTGGTCAGGGTGCACAATATCCTGGCATGGGAAAAGAATTATACGACCAGTTTGAGTCAGCAAAAGCTGTATTTGAAGAGGCAAATCAGGCTACCGGGATGTCAGTTACGGATTTATGCTTTAAGGAGTCAGATGAATTAAATCTTACAGAGTACGCACAGCCGGCAATTCTGACAATGAGTATAGCAGCATGGAAGGTTTTAGAGGAACATGGAGTACATGCAGATGTCACAGCAGGACTTAGCTTAGGAGAATATTCTGCTTATGTTGCAGCAGGTGCATTAGAATTTTCGGAAGCAGTAGCACTTGTGCAAAAAAGAGGAAAATATATGGCAGAAGCAGTACCAGCCGGAGAAGGTGCAATGTATGCAATTATTGGATTAGCACAGGATTTAGTGGAAGAGGCTTGTAAAGAGGCATTAGCAGAAGGATATGTTACACCAGCCAATTATAATGCACCGGGTCAGATTGTAATTGCAGGAGAGACAAAGGCAGCAGAACAGGCAGCAAAACTTGCAAAAGAGAAAGGTGCAAAACTTGCTGTGAAACTGAACGTATCAGGACCTTTTCATACGAAGTTATTACAACCAGCTTCCGATAAGCTTGCAAAAGAATTAGAAAAGATTACCGTACATGATTTTAACATTCCAACTTATACGAATTTAACGGCATCTAAGGTGGAAGGAAAAGAAAGCATAAAGGATATTTTAACAAAACAGGTTGTAAATCCGGTTCGCTGGGAAGAAATTATCCGCAAGATGCATGAAGAAGATGGAGTGGATACTTTTATTGAAATCGGACCTGGAAAAGCGCTAAGTGGATTTGTAAAGAGAACCGTAAAAGGCGTAACAATTCTGAATGTTGAGAATATTGCAACATTAAATAAATGTCTTACAACGCTTGGGGTACAGACAGAAGAGTAAAGAAGAAAGGATAAAGATATGACAATTGCGGGAAAGACAGTATTTGTAACAGGTGCGGCAAAAGGAATTGGAAAAGCAGTAGCATTAGCTTTTGCAAAACAAAAATGCAACATCGTTTTAAATTATAGAAGTAGTGTTTCAGATGAAACGATTGCTGAAATCGAAGCGGAAGGAGTAAAATGTCTTCCGATTCAAGGGGATGTTAGTGATTTTAGTAAGGCAGAAGAGATGCTAAATCAGGCCAAAGAGACATTTGGAACAGTTGATATTATTGTAAATAATGCAGGAATTACAAAGGATACACTTCTGATGAGAATGACAGAAGAGGATTTTGATCAGGTAATCCGAGTGAATTTAAAAGGTACTTTCAATATGATTAAACATGGTTCGAAGATTATGTTAAAACAAAAAAGCGGAAGTATTGTGAATTTAAGTTCAGTGGTAGGAATTATGGGAAATGCAGGACAGGCAAACTATGCTGCATCTAAAGCAGGAATTATTGGTTTGACAAAAACAACTGCAAAGGAACTTGCATCTCGTGGAATTACCTGTAATGCAATTGCACCAGGATATATTGAGACAGATATGACAAGTGTTTTAAAAGAAAATGTAAAAGAAGTTATGAAGCAGATGATTCCGCTTAAGACATTTGGAAGTGCGGAAGATGTTGCGAATGCAGCGGTATTTTTAGCAACTAATCGTTATATTACAGGACAGGTATTAAGCGTAGATGGCGGAATGCATATGTAATTATGAAGAATCATAAAAGATAAAGATGAGGAGAAATTCTATGAATAGAAGAGTAGTTATTACAGGAATGGGTGCAATTACCCCTCTTGGTTGTGATGTAGAATCATATTGGAAAGGCTTAAAAGAAGGTGTATCTGGTATTGATTTTATTACTAAATTTGATACAGAAGAATTTAAGGTTAAAATTGCCGGCGAAGTAAAAGATTTCGATTATGAGCAGTATGGACCTAAGAAGGATTTAAAAAGAAACGATTTATTCACAATTTATGCTTTAGCAGCAGCTACACAGGCTATGAATGACAGTGGATTAGATATGGAAAAAGAAGATGCAAACAAAGTTGGTGTTATGATTGGATCTGGTATTGGTGGACTTGGAACGATTCAGGATAATGTCATTCGTTTGAATGAAAAAGGACCATCTAAGGTTGCTCCTTTATTTATTCCGATGGCAATTTCTAATATGGCAGCAGGAATGGTAGCTGTTCGATTTGGAGCAAAGGGAATCTGTCAGAATATTGTAACAGCCTGTGCTTCTGGAAATAACTCAATTGGTGATGCTTATAGAAATATCAGAGAAGGATATTTAGATGCATGTATCGCAGGAGGTGCTGAGGCAAGTGTCACACAGATTGGAATTGCAGGATTTACGAATTTAAAAGCTCTTTCTACTGAGCCTGATCCAAAAAAGGCAAGCAGACCATTTGATAAAGAAAGAAATGGATTTGTCATGGGTGAAGGTTCCGGAATTTTAATATTAGAAGAATATGAACATGCCATTGCCAGAGGAGCACATATCTATGGAGAAATTGTTGGATATGGTGTTTCCTGCGACGCATATCATATGACGAGTCCGGATCCAGAAGGAGTCGGTGCTGCAGAAGCTATGAAGATGGCAGTGAAAGAGGCCGGAATTACGGCAGAACAAGTTGGATATATCAATGCACATGGTACATCAACAGGAGCGAATGACTCTGGTGAGACAAAGGCTATTAAGCTTGCATTTGGAGAACAGGCATATAAAATTCCAGTTAGTTCAACAAAGTCTATGACCGGACATTTGCTTGGTGCAGCAGGTGCAATTGAAGCAATTGCCTGTGTAAAAGCATTAGAAGAAGGATTTTTACCTCCAACCATTAATTATCATACCAAGGATGAGGAATGTGATTTAGATTACATTCCAAACGAAGGAAGAGAATCAGATGCACAGTATGCATTATCGAATTCATTAGGTTTTGGTGGACACAATGCAGTTTTGTGTTTTAAAAAGTATTTAGGAAAGTAGGCCGGGAAAATGGATTATAATCAGGTAAAAGAATTAATTAATATAATAGAAGGAACAGATTTTACAAGTTTTTCTTTAACAATTGATGGCGTTTCCGTTGCAATGGAAAGAGGTCAAAAATCTGTAACAGCTTCTAAAACAGTAACTCCTGTTGTCGTACAGGAAACAGCAAATGTAGCAGCTGCTCCGGTTCAGGAAGTAAAGAATGAGCAGGAAGAACAAAAAGAGGAAGAAGTAACAGGAAATTTTGCAAAATCACCATTGGTAGGAACCTTTTATAAGAGTTCTTCTCCAGATAAACCACCATTTGTAAGTGTCGGTGACACAGTAAAAAAAGGTGATGTTTTATGTATTGTGGAAGCAATGAAGTTTATGAATGAAGTGACTTCTGAATATGATGGAACAATTGCCAAGATTTTAGTAAATGATGGTGATATGGTAGAATATGGACAACCACTGTTTGTAATTCAGTAAGAATAAGAAATAAAAGGGTCAAAAGAAATTTTTCTTTTGACCCATGTATTGTAATAAAATGAGAGTAGGTAATAAGAATGAAGTTAGATATTAAGCAGATTATGGATATTCTTCCACATAGAAATCCATTTTTATTAGTAGACCGGGTAGAAGAATTAGTGCCGGGAAAAAGTATTGTTGCATATAAGAATGTTACGATGAATGAACCTTTCTTTCAGGGACATTTTCCGGGCGAACCGGTTATGCCAGGTGTATTAATTGTTGAGGCACTTGCACAGGCAGGATGTATTATTGCACTATCAATTGAAGAAAACAAAGGAAAAATCGGTTACTTTGGTGGAATCAATAATTGCAGATTTAAGCAGGTTGTTCGCCCTGGTGATGTTCTTCGATTAGAAGTTGAGATGACAAAACTTCGTGGACCAATGGGAATGGGACATGCAGTTGCATATGTTGGTGATAAAGTTGCTTGTCAGGCAGATATTACATTTGCAATTGGATAAAGAATAACAAGACTTATAATGACAGAGTTGACAAGGAATGATGCCTGCGGAGTATGCAGGTAACGGAAAGGCATGGTTAGAAAAATGATTAACAAGGTTTTAATCGCAAATCGTGGTGAGATTGCAGTAAGGATTATTCGTGCCTGCCGCGAAATGGGAATTGCAACAGTTGCAGTTTATTCGGAGGCAGACCGGGAAGCATTGCATACCCAGCTCGCAGATGAGGCTGTTTGTATTGGACCGGCCAGAGCAGCAGACAGTTATTTGAATATGCAGAATTTACTTTCGGCAGCAGTTTTAACAAAAGCAAACGCAATTCATCCCGGATTTGGATTTTTATCTGAAAATTCAACATTTGCATCTATGTGTGAACAATGCAATATTAAATTTATTGGTCCTTCTGGGAAAACAATTGATGCAATGGGAAATAAGTCTAATGCAAGAGAAATGATGATTCGGGCAAATGTTCCTGTTACACCGGGAAGTGACGGAGTGATTCCGGATTTGGATGCAGCATATAAAGAAGCAGACAGAATTGGATATCCTGTTATGGTGAAAGCATCTGCCGGTGGTGGTGGAAAAGGTATTCGAATTGTACGTAAAAAAGAAGAATTAGCAGAGGCATTTGAATCTGCCAGAAGTGAAACAAAGGCAGCGTTCGGTGATGACTCTATGTACATGGAAAAATTAATTGAAAATGCAAGACATATCGAAGTACAGATTTTAGCAGATCAATATGGAAATGTTGTTCATTTAGGAGAAAGAGATTGTTCATTACAGAGAAAAAATCAAAAAGTATTAGAGGAATCTCCTTCTCCGGCATTGGATAAAAAAACACGAAAAGAAATGTGTGAAGCAGCAGTTCGTGCCGCAAAAATTGCACAGTATGAAGGTGCCGGCACAATAGAATTTTTATATGATAAATCTGGTGCATTTTATTTTATGGAGATGAATACAAGAATTCAGGTAGAACATCCGATTACAGAGATGGTAACCGGTGTGGATATTGTAAAAGAGCAGATACGAATTGCCAATGGAGAACGTTTGTCACTTCATCAAAGTGATATTGAATTCCGCGGACATGCCATTGAATGCCGAATTAATGCAGAACGTCCATATGCTAATTTTGCTCCATGTCCCGGAAAAATAGAGTATTTATTAATGCCTGCCGGTTGTTTAGGACTCAGAGTAGACAGTGCAGTGTATGCCAATTATGATATTCCACCATTTTATGATTCTATGATTGCAAAAGTAATTACACATGGAGATAATCGAATTGAGGCTATTGCAAAAATGAAACGTGCATTACATGAATTTGTAATTGAGGGAATTGATACCAATATTGAATTTCAAGAAGAAATTTTAAACAACGAAAAATATATCAAAGGTGAGTTTAACACCACATTTATTGAGAAAGAAATCTTGAAGAAAAGAAATGCTTAGTCTGGGGAGGCAATGATGAATTTATTTAAGAAAAAAACCTATGTTCCCATATCGAAAATTAATAATGAACAGGAAGTTTCAAGTGAGGCTATCGTAGAGCCAAGTATTCCAGATGGAATGTGGATCCAGTGTAAGTCTTGTAAAGCTACAATTTATAGAGGTGAGCTTGATGAATTTCAGATTTGTCCAAGATGTGGTTACCATTTTAGACTTGGTTATAAGGAGAGAATAGCCATTACATGTGATGCCGAATCTTTTCAGGAAATAAATCGTGAGATGGTTTCTGCCAATCCGATGGAGTATCCAGATTATGATAAGGTCTTAATGAAAGCAAGACGCAAGTCTGATACCAAGGAAGGCGTTGTGACAGGAACATGTACAATAGAAGGAGAGAGATGTGTTCTTGCCATTATGGATTCGAACTTTATGATGGGCAGTATGGGATCTGTTGTAGGTGAAAAAATTACGAGAGCAATTGAACTTGCGTTGAAAGAAAAGCTGCCGGTGATTATTTATACAACATCGGGTGGTGCAAGAATGCAGGAGGGAATTATCTCTCTGATGCAGATGGCGAAGGTATCGGCTGCATTAAGTAAGTTTGATGAAGCAGGTGGTCTTTATATTACAGTTCTAACAGATCCGACATATGGTGGAGTTACAGCAAGTTTTGCCATGTTAGGAGACATTATTTTGTCAGAACCAAAAGCAATGATAGGATTCGCTGGACAACGTGTGATTCGGGATACCATTAAAGAAGAATTACCGGAAGGATTTCAGACAGCTGAATTTCAACTAGAACATGGTTTTGTCGATAAGATTGTAGAACGAAAAGAATTGAAAAAGACATTAGGAAAAATTCTGAAGATGCATGGAGGTGAGAAGTAATGCCAACAGCAATGGAAATTGTGAAAGAAGCAAGAAAAATTACACGACCTACGTCAAGAGAATTTATTGAATATATTTTTGATGATTTTATAGAGTTACATGGGGATCGTCAGTTTCGTGATGATGGGGCGATTGTTGGTGGAATTGCCACATTAAATGGGAAAACGGTAACTGTAATAGGAATACAAAAAGGAAAAAATCTTGATGAGAATCTAACATGTAACTTTGGAGCTCCCAGTCCGGAAGGCTATCGGAAAGCTTTGCGTCTGATGAAACAGGCTGAAAAATTTCATCGTCCGGTGATTACTTTTGTGAATACAGCAGGTGCTTATTGCGGAATTGGTGCAGAACAGCGTGGCCAGGGAGAAGCAATTGCCAAAAATCTGATGGAAATGGCTGGATTGAAGACACCGATTATTAGTATTGTAATTGGAGAAGGTGGAAGTGGCGGTGCATTGGCATTAGCAGTTGCAGATCGTGTATGGATGTTAGAAAATACTATGTATGCGGTACTTTCTCCGGAAGGTTTTGCAAGTATTTTATGGAAAGATGTAAGTCGTGTGGAAGAGGCAGCTGAATTAATGAAAATTACAGCAAAAGATCTCCTTGAAAAAGAAGTAATTGAAAAGATTATTACAGAATCTCATCTTGGAATTGCAGAAGATCCGGAATATTCTATGGACCAGATTAAGGAAAGTCTTGTACAGGAATTAGCTCAATTAAAAAGTAAGAAGATAGATGAGTTATTAGAAGAACGGTATCAGAGATTTCGTAAATTCACTTATTATCAGATGGAAGAAAAATAAATGGTAGTAAAAATAGAGTGCAGATAGCACTCTATTTTTATGGAAAGAGACTGCGGATTTCTTTTAAGTGACTTCTACTGATGGGAATCTCTATTTCATTTTTTAACAGTAATGTGTTACCATAAAATTCTTCAATAAAATGAATATTAATAATGTAATTCTGATGGCAGAATAAAAGATAATTACACTGATTAACAGTATTAGAAAATTGATTAATGGTATTAGAGGCTGTGTAAGTCTTTGTATTCGTATGAATAACAGTGTTGCGTTTCAAAGACTCTAAATAAAGAATCTTTGAACTAGAAATTGCATAATGTCTGCCGAACCGGGAAAAAAATAAAGTCTGAGCAGCCTGATTTTGATAATGCAACAGGCACTTGGTAAGGGCTAAAGGTAACTTTTGATGTAGCAAAGATTTAGAAATAAAATAACAGTGTTCTGTCTCATATACGAGGGTCGCATAGTCGTTAAAACCTGATACAAATATTATCTGACAATATGGGAAATATTCATTTATCATGTGTGCATAATCAATGCCATTCTTTGCCTGATTTAATTCAATATCTAAAATCATCAGATCGTAAGAAAATGAAAGATGTTGAGTCTTACAATCTGATAAGATGTTATGAAAGTCTTCTGGCTTCAACAAATCAATCTTATAATGAAGCGGATGCTGCTTCATAAAATCAGTAATTAATTGAAAGATTGTCTGTCGGCACTTCTTTTTATCATCGCAAATAGCTATTCTCATAGTAATTCATATCCATCCTTTTCACTTGTTTTGTAAAGTTAAGTGTATGAAAAAGATAGAAAAAATGCAATACTCTAGTGAATAATCTGCTAGAGGAAATTCCACTAGTGTAAAAAACTCTAAGAATTGTAAAAATAAATGAATAATTTACTTGAAAAAAAGTTCAATTTGACTATAATGGGTATATGTAAACATAAGGAGAGAAAGTGTGAAGAATACAAAAGATATCATGCAGACAGTAGGATTGTCTTTCTTAGGGACGATCTTTCTTGCAACGACAGGGGCAGTTTTAAGTTGGAAAGTTTCATCAGATGTTACATTTTGGGTGATTTTTTCTTTGGAGTATATTTGGTGCATGCAATTTGTATGGAGACATCAGAAGGAAAAGAACGAGATAATTTTTAGAGAAAAAAGAATCAGAATGTTGAAACATGATTTAGAAGACCGGATTTTTTGTATGAATCATTTGTTTGTTTCTGGGAATATAGAAGAAGCGAAAGAGATGATTCTGGATATGAATGTAGAGTATCGAATGTATGATATGGATGCCATCTGTAAGGACCGTATGTTAGATGCTTTATTAAAGAAGTGGACTTATATCTGCAAAGAGAAGCATATCGCACTTCACTTAGATATCGAAGCAGAAGAGAAGATTCGTATAGATAAATCAGATATGTGCAAAATAATATCAAACTTATTAAAAAATGCGGTAGAAGCGACATCTGGGAATCAGGATTTTCAATGGATTGATTTTAAATTAAAACAGTCGGATAAAGCATTACAGATTGCATGCAGGAATAGCATGTCAGAACAGGAGAAACACTTAGAACAAAGAAAGGAAGCAGACAGAGGATATGGTTTGCAGATTATAAATTATGCCATTGAAAAATATGATGGAATCATGAACGTTTTGAAAAAGAAAGAAGAATATGTTACAATGATTGAGATTGAATATGAATGACAATGAATTCAAATAAAAATTTTAACAGAATTGATAAGCAGAGGAGGAAGGGCAAATGGCTACACCACATAATCACGCAGAAAATGGAGAAATTGCGAAGATCGTTTTAATGCCAGGCGATCCATTAAGAGCAAAATATATTGCAGAGACTTATTTAGAGCACTGCGTAATGTTTAATCAGGTCCGTAATATGTATGGTTACACAGGAACATATAAGGGGAAAAAGATTTCGGTGATGGGACATGGAATGGGGAATCCATCTATGGGAATCTACTCATATGAGTTATATCATGAATATGATGTAGAATGCATTATTCGCATTGGTTCGGTAGGTGGAATTGCAGATCATGTTCATTTAAGGGATATTATATTGGCAATGGGAGTATCTACAGATTCTAATTATGGCATGCAATATCAGCTTCCAGGAAAGTTTGCTCCGATTGCAGATTATGATTTATTAGAAAAAGCTGTCAAAATTGCAAAAGATCAGAAGTTATCTTTCCATGTGGGAAATGTTTTATCTACAGATGTTTTTTATTCAGATAATGTGGAGACTAATACATTATGGAAGAAGATGAACGTGTTAGGCGTGGAAATGGAATCTGCTGCGTTATATATGAATGCTGCAAGAGCTAAGAAAAAAGCACTTTCCATTTTGACCGTTTCTGATCATGTGTTTACGAAGGAAGCATTGACTGCACAAGAGAGAGAAAAATCGTTTACGGATATGATGGAATTAGCATTGTCAGTGGTAAGTGAATCAGATGAAATATGAGGGTAGATAGGATAGAACAAGAATAAGGAGAATGGAAATGTCAGATTTTATTATATTAACAGATGCGACATTAGATTTGCCGGAAGAAATAATTCAAAAATGGAAAATTGAAGTTATTCCAATGCCATTTCATGTAGATGGAACATCCTATTTACATTATCCTGATGAGAGGGAATTAAGCGGAAAAGAGTTTTATCAGGCACTAAGGAGTGGGGCAACAGCAACAACTGCCCAGATTATTCCGTCCGTTTTTGAATCCGAATTTCGAAAGTATTTAGAACAGGGAAAGGATGTGTTATGCATTTCATTTTCATCTGGGTTAAGTGGAACGTATCAATCAGCCTGTATAGCACTTCAGAATGTGATAGATGATTATCCAAAGCAAAAGATTCTTTGTGTGGATTCTTTATGTGCTTCTATTGGATTGGGAATGTTGTTGTTTTATGTTTCTAAATTGCGAGAAGAAGGGAAAACAATAGAAGAGACTGCGAAATGGATTGAGCAGCATCGATATCATATCAGGCATTGGTTTTGTGTAGAAGATTTGAATCATTTGAAAAAAGGAGGAAGAGTTACTGCAGTAGAGGCAGTGATTGGATCTGCATTAAAAATTAAGCCAGTGCTATCTATGGATCGGGAGGGACATTTAAGTCTGGTTGCAAAAGCAAGAGGAAATAAAAAAGCTTTATCGTTTTTGATTTCAAAATTAAAAGAAGAGGGCAAAGAAAAGGAAGAAGTTGTAATTGTAGGACATGCAGATGCATTAGAAACGGCAGAACAGGTAAAACAGAAGATTGTGGAAGAAAATCTTGCAAAAGAGGTTTTGATTAGCAATATAGGACCGATTATTGGTACCCACGTTGGACCTGGAATGGTTGCACTTTCTTTTTATGGAACATCAAATATCGAATAAAAAAACTGTCATACTTACACTTTCTGTGGTGTAATCGTATGACAGTTTTTTTCTATACCTAAGGAAATTTGTTTAGGCATCGTATTTTTTTAAAAGAGCAACTCCAAGTGGATAAGGACCGGTATGGCATCCAATGGTGGTTCCGATTCGTGACTGAATGGAGTCATCACTTTTAATAGAAAGCTTTTCGAATAATAATTCTTTAAAGGCTTCATATTCATCTTTTCCATATCCGTAACCTGCAAGGAAAGAATAATCATGGATATCAATCTGTTCTTTTTCAATATATTTTTTTAGACAATCCAGGACAGATAAAATAGATTTCTTACGGCTTCTTGAAATACCCCCTAAAGTAATGTCTCCATGCTGCATAACAATGGTAGGCCGGATTCCAAGTTTATCACCTGCTAAAACGGCAAGTTTTCCGATTCGTCCATTTTTGACTAAATATTCCATAGAACCAATTGTAAAATAGATTCTTCCGGTATCTTTGATGCGTTCTAGATTCTCAATTGCATCATGATAAGATATGCCATTATCGCGCATACGTACAGCCTCATTTACAAATAATGCCTGCGACATAGTATTTAAAGTGGAATCAATAATTGTGATTTGTGCAGCAGGGTACTGTTCAAGCAGTTGTTCGGCAGCTGTTTTAGCACTGTTATAAGAGCCAGAGAACTTCGATGTTATGGTAATACAAATGATAGGTGTATTATTTTGAACGATTGGTTCGAATACCTCTAAGTAATCACCGATAGAAGGAAGAGATGACTTTGGAACGGCATGTTCCTGAATCATTTTCTCATAAAAAGTATCATGTGTGATGCCAATTCCTTCTTTTGAATAATTTTGCCCGTCAAATGTCACATAAAATGGAACTTTGTAAATATGATGCTTTTGAACATATTCATCAAGTAAGTCGCAAGCACCGTCACTAATAATCTCGTAATTCATATTAATACCTCAAAAATTGAAATTTATGTTTCTCATTATAACATGTAGTATTGCATACTACAATATGAAATATTTAAGATTTAAAAGAAAAAAATCATGATCAAATGATATGACCATGATTTTTTTTTAATTACGCGGAATTGATTTTTTTTGCATGAACATACTTTTCCAGATACCAGGATGAAATAAAATCAGTAATGGAAATAGTTCTAAGCGACCTGCGAGCATATCAAACATTAAAATATATTTAGAAAAATTTGAAAATAAATCAAAATTTTCTGTTGGACCAACTAATGCCAAACCAGGACCGATATTATTAATAGTAGCTGCAACAGCTGTAAAATTCGTTACTAAATCATTTCCATCAAATGAAATGGCAAGAACGGATGCAGAAAAAACAATCATAAATGTAATGAAATATACATTGGTTGCACGAACGATTTCATGTTCGATTGGTTTACCATCAATTTTGATTTTTTTGACACTCTTTGGATGGATATAAGAATTTAATTCTTTTCCTACTGTTTTAACTAAAATAACAAAACGAGAAACTTTAATCCCTCCACCTGTACTTCCTGCACAGGCTCCGACAAACATGAGCAGAACCAGGATGCTTTTAGAAGTTTGCGGCCAGGTGTTAAAGTCAGTTGTCGAAAATCCGGTAGTTGTAATAATAGATGCCACTTGAAAAGAAGCATTCGTTAAAGCATGAAATGCATTCACAGATGTTTGTAGTATATTCAAAAAGATTACAAGGATGGAAGAAAAAATAATAAGAAAATAGTATTTTACTTCTTCCATACAAAAAGCTTTTTTGAATTTGTGAAACAATATCAGATAAAATGCATTAAAATTGACACCAAATAAAATCATAAAAATGGTAATTACCCATTGTAAATAAGGGGAGTAAGATGCCATACTGTCATTTTTGAAACCAAAACCACCGGTTCCTGCCGTTGCAAATCCGGTATTCAGAGCTTCAAAGAGGGGCATTTTTCCAATCAATAGTAAAATAATTTCTAAAAATGTCATACAGAAATAGATGATATATAAAATACGTGCGGTGTATTTCATTTTCGGAACTAATTTGCCGACGGATGGTCCTGGGCTTTCTGCCCGCATCAGGTTGATATCTGAGCCGCCACTGAGTGGAATGATAGCCATTAAAAAAACTAAAACTCCCATGCCACCAATCCAGTGTGTAAAACTTCTCCAAAATATTGCGGAATGTGAAAGTGCTTCAACATCAGAGACAACACTGGCTCCGGTTGTAGTAAAACCAGAAATAGTTTCAAACAAGGCATTGGTAAAGGATGGAATCTCTTTGCTGAGCCAGAGAGGAATACATCCAAAAAAACTAAGGATAATCCAGCTTAATGCAGTTGCAATACAGCCTTCTTTTAAATAAAAAACAAAGTTTTCCGGTTTTTTATGAGACATAATAGTGCCAATCACAAGACAGGCAATTGCAGTTGCAAAAAAATAAAGTCCCTGGTGTTCATGATAAATAATAGAAACAAGGAATGGAAGCAATAAAATTGCTGCTTCCATTCGAAGTACCTGTCCTAGTACATATCGGATAACAGAACTATTCATAGTAACAAAAAATCCTCCTTCGCATTTAGATATTTAAAATGTCCCGTATATCACGAAAACCTGTATGTGTCGTAACAATCATAACGGTATCTCCCACTTGTATAGAATCCTGACCACTAGGAATAATGATAGAACCATTACGATTAATAAAAGAAATCAGCAAATTCTTTTTTAAGGAAAGATTCATAATCGGTGTATCTGTTACATCAGACGGTTCGTCAATACGGAATTCTATTGCTTCTGCTTTGTAGTCAAATAAATGATATAACGTTTCGATATTGCTGTTCATAGAATTCTTTTTTGCACGTACATAGGCAATAATTGCTTCAGCAGTAATATATCTAGGGTATATGACACTTCCAAGATCTAGCTGGCTGATAACATTTTTGAAATTAATTCGATTAATCTTTGTTATAATTTTTGCCTTTGAAACCTGACGGGCATAAAGGGTTAAAAGTACATTTTCTTCATCAATTCCAGTCAGAGGAACGAAAGATTCTGCATATTCAATACCTTCTTCTTTTAATAAGGTCTGATCGGTTCCGTCTCCGTTAATAATAGTTGCCTTAGGTAAAAGAATACTTAATTCTTCACAACGTGCAACACTGCTTTCGATAATTTTGACAGAAACTCCCATACTGATTAATTCTTTTGCAAGATAAAAAGCGGCTTTCCCTCCGCCGATAATCATTGTATTTTTTACACGTGAGGTTTTGATTCCGATGTCACATAAAAAGGTTCTTGCTATATTACGTGAAGAAACAAAGCTGATAATATCGCCCTTGTGTAAGACAAAATCTCCTGATGGAATGTAAACCTGACCATTTCTTTCGATTGCAGAAATCAAAATAGAAGTATGAATCAAAGAACTGAGATTTGCAATTGCTAAACCATCTAATGGATTATGCTCTGGAATTTTAAATTTGACAAGTTCAGCCTGTCCATGTGCAAATGAATTAACCTCTAATGCAGATGGAAGAAATAAAATTCTAGAAGCTTCCTTGGCTGCTTCGAGTTCAGGATTAATAATCATAGCTAATCCTAGTTTTTCACGCAGATATTCTACCTCATTACTATAATCGGGTGTTCGTACTCTGGCAATTGCAGCACAGTTTCCTACACGTCTGGCAACAGTACAACATAGTAGATTTAATTCATCAGAATCTGTAACAGAAATAATTAAGTCTGTAGTTTCAATACCGGCTTCCATTTGAACATTGTAGCTTGCACCGTTTCCTACAATCCCCATAATATCATATAAGTTGGTTAATTCCTGAATCTTTTGAGGACTTTTATCGATAATCGTGATATCGTGTCCTTCTTTGGTAAGTTGTTCAATCAGGGCAGCTCCCACTTTGCCACAACCAACAATGATAATATGTAATCCTTTTTTGCCGGGAAGTTTTTCTTTAAACATTGTGATTACTTTTGCACTAAAAAGTGTATCCTTTCTCTTTATTTGAAAGAGGCTTTCTGGCCTCACATTTATACTGATGTATTATAGCATCAGCACTAGAAAAAAGCTATGTTATTTTTGCATACTTTGTATAGAAAATGCTAAAGTTTTTACTGAAAATAGATGAAGAAAAAAGAAGATAGAATGTTATGGGGGAAGGAATGACCAAGCATAGCATTTTATAAATAGATATGTTAAAATATGAAAAAAGAGAGAAATGAGGAGAAAGAAATGCAAAAAATCAGGAGAAAATTTATTTTATTTTTATGTATAGCTGTAATTTTTGCGCAATGTGTAAATTATGGCACAAAGACTACATTTGCAAGTGAAACCTGGCAGGATACGAATTTTGTAAAAAACGGCGAATTCGAAAATGGAAGTAAAGACTGGCTGGTGGAAACAGGGATTACTTCTGATCAGGCATATATTGCAGTGGTTGGAGAAAAAAATACAACCAATGCTTATCACTATTGGTCGGAAAATGGGGATTATTTATCACTCAGTCAGAAAGTCAGCCAGTTGCCGGAAGGAACATACAGAGTTGCAGTTATGGCAATGGGAAAAGTATCGGATTTGTCTCTTGGTGTAGATGATATGGATGCAAGTGTAAATTTGAATGATACAGAATGGGAGGAATGGGAAAATTTTCAGACGAATTCTTTTCAGATAAATCAGACAAGAGATATTACCATTCGGATTTCAGGGAATATACAGGCAGGAAATTGGGGAAATTTTGATCGGATTATTTTATATCGGTTAAATAGTGAAGAAGAGTTATTGTGGAATCGTCTTCAAAAATTAAAAGAACAAATTCCAAAAAATTATGACACAATGGGATTTACAAAGAAAATGACTGAAGATTTATCAGTGGCAGAGACAAAGGCAGATGCATGCACTAGGGATAGTACAAAAGAGGAATTACAAGAAGCATATGATCAGTTAGAAAAGGCGATATCTGATTTGAAGTTTTATGGGGATTTAGAGTTATCTCCGATTGAACAATATGATTTTAATGAGGCAATACGGGGAGTAGATATTTCGTCTTATATAAGTTTGATGGATAGCTTTGATGAAGTGAATCAAACAGCAGATTCTGACAGTTTGAAAAAAGGGTTTAGAAATAAAGATGGAAGATTATTAGATCAACAGGAATTTTTTGATCAGCTTGCAAATTCAGGAATTAATTATGTACGATTGCGAGTATGGAACAATCCATATAATCAAAACGGAGATGGTTATGGCGGAGGAAACAGTGATTTTTCAAAAGCTTTAGAAATGGGAAAATATGCAACAAGAGCAAATATGAGAGTACTCATTGATTTTCATTTTTCAGATTTTTGGGCAGATCCGGGAAAACAAAAAACCCCAAAAGAATGGGAAAACATTTCATTTGAGGAAAAGAAAAATAAGATTTCTTCTTATGTAAAAGAAAGATTAACAGAACTTATAGATGCGGGTGTGGATGTTGGAATGGTTCAGATTGGAAATGAAACAACACAGGCATTTTGTGGTGAATCAGACTGGGATAAAATGAATCAGTTGTTTGATGCAGGCTGTGATGCAATTCATGAGTTTAATCAGGAACGGAAGAAGGATATTCTGGCTGTATTGCATTTTACGAATCCGGAAAAAGCAAATCATTATAATTATATTGCAGAGAAATTAGCAGATTATGATGGAGATCAGGATGGGAAAAAAGAAGGAGTAAGTTATGATGTGTTTGCATCTTCGTATTATCCATACTGGCATGGAACAATGGATAATTTGAAAAATGTATTGACAGAAATAGCAGATAAATATCATAAATATGTTATGGTCGCAGAAACATCCTGGGCGAATACAGTAAAAGATGGAGATGGACATGCTAATACAATTGCGAATCAGGATGCATTGGGAAATTACGTAAATTATGATATATCCGTACAAGGTCAGGCAAATGAAATTCATGATGTTGCAGATGCTGTGAATTCTGTAGATGTTACATTAGATAATGGCAAGAAAGCAGGATTAGGAATGTTTTACTGGGAACCGGCCTGGATTCCAATTCAGAATGTTTATAATGAAAAAGGGGAATTTCAAAATCATATCTATGAGGAAAATAAATTTTTGTGGGAAAAATATGGAAGTGGATGGGCAAGTTCTTATGCAGGCGAATATGATAGTGAAGATGCAGGAAAATATTATGGTGGTAGTGCTGTTGACAATCAGGCATTATTTGATTTTGAGGGCAAACCACTTGATTCATTAAATACGTTTAAGTATATGGCGTATGGAGTCAGCAAAGAAAGAAATCCAGAAGAAAGTAGTACAGAAACAGAAACAAGTACCGAAATGGAAAACAGCACAGAAACAGAGACGAGTGCAGAAGTAGAAAGTAGTACCGAGCAGGAAACGAGTGCAGAAGTAGAAAGTAGTACCGAGCAGGAAACGAGTGCAGAAGTAGAAAGTAGTACCGAGCAGGAAACAAGTGCAGAAGTAGAAAGTAGTACAGACCAGGAAACGAGTACGGAAGAAGAAAGCAGTACCGAGCAGGAAACAAGTACGGAACCGGAAGCTGGTACAGAAGAATCGGGTACAGAGACAGAAAGCAGTACAGAAGTAGAAACGAATGAAGAGATAGAAAGCAGTACGGAACCAGAGGCAAATACAGAAGAAACGAGTATGGATTCAGAGACGAGTAGGGAAGTAGAAAGTAGCACAGAAGAAGAAACGAGTACAGAGGAAGAAAGCAGTACAGAAGCAGAAACGAGTACGGAGATAGAAAGTAGTACGGAGCCAGAGGCGGGGACAGAAACAGAAAGCAGTACGGAGATAGAAAGTAGTACAGAGCCAGAGACAAGTGCTGAGGAAGAAAGCAGTACAGAAGCAGAAACGAGTACGGAGATAGAAAGTAGTACGGAGCCAGAGGCGGGGACAGAAACAGAAAGCAGTACGGAGATAGAAAGTAGTACAGAGCCAGAGACAAGTGCTGAGGTAGAAAGCAGTACAGAAGTAGAGACAAGTACCGAAATAGAAAGCAGTACAGAGCAGGAAACGAGTACCGAAGAAGAAAGCAGTACGGAATCAGAGGCAGGTACAGAAGAAAGTAGTACAGAATCAGAAACAAGTACAGAGTCGGAAGCAGAGACGGGTACAGAAGCAGAAACAAGTACAAAATCAGAGGCGAATACAGAGCCGGGAACCAGCAGAAAATTTGAAACAACTACAAACAGGGCAGATGTCAGTTCGACTGAAACAAGAAAACAAGAAGAAATATTTACAGATTGTAATCATACAAAAGTAACTTCGCAACAGTCCCGGAAAAAAGGCAGTTTGATTAAGAAAAAGAAGAATGGAT
This sequence comes from uncultured Lachnospiraceae bacterium, assembly GCA_934339365.1. Taxonomy (GTDB): domain Bacteria; phylum Bacillota; class Clostridia; order Lachnospirales; family Lachnospiraceae; genus UBA3212. The sequence continues at coordinate 72,211 of CAKRHW010000003.1, forward strand.
TCGTTTGGGTTTATCGCATAGAAGTAAATACAAAAAAAGACAAAAAGGTTAGTCTCCTGAAGGTAAATAGAACTAGAAAAAAATCTATAAAAATTCCAGATGCTCTATATATAGATGGAAAGAAGTACAAAATCCAAACAATAAAGAAAAATGCATTCAAGGACTGTAAAAATTTACAGACACTTTCCTTAGGGAAATATGTAGAAAAAATAGAATATCACGCATTTTATAAAAATAAAAAATTACAGAGAGTTATTTTAAAAGGAAGTAAACTGAAAAAGACAATCGCCAAAAAAGGAAAAAATTACCACAGGAGTGCCAGATGGAGTTTTAAAAAGTAATATCAAATCCTTTTCCCACATACACTGTAAAAACAGATATGACAGGGAGAAGTTTTGAAGCAATATATTGAAGAACGTGCAATTCATATTGCACACTATATTATTGAAAATCAGGCAACTGTCCGGCAGACGGCGCGGGAATTTGGGGTAAGTAAAAGTACTGTACATAAAGATGTAACAACAAGACTTACTCAGATTAATAAAGGACTTGCTTTAGAAGCCAGAAAAGTACTTGAACGCAATAAAGCCGAAAGACATATTCGAGGTGGACTTGCTACCAAAGAAAAGTATAGAAATAAGAGGAATAAATAACCAAAGAGAGAGCGGAAATTCCGCTCTCTCTTTGGTTGTTTAAATTTGAGGGGGATACTTGGTTTTCGCCAAGTAGAGTTATGAAAATGTTAAGTTCTACTATCTTTTTGATAGTATGCTTAAAGTATAGTCGCAAATTGCGAAAAAAATTTGTTTTAAATGTGTAAAAAGTGTGTTTTAAAAAAAATAAGAATTGAAAAGACAAAAAATGGAAGGTATAATAACAAAGGAGTAATGGACAGCATGGATAAGACAAAGAGTGAGAAACTATCAAAGAAAAGTTAGAAGGAGTGGAAAAACTATGCAAAAAAGCAAAAAGAAGTGTGCTGTAAAACGAATTATGACAGCGGTTTTAACAGCATCTGTAGCAATCAATGGCTTAACGCTATTGGAAGGGAAAAATGTTGCATATGCAGCAAATGAGGAGACACAGACTGGATTAGAAGATTCCGGCCTGGATTACGATTATGCAAGAGCATTGCAATATTCGATGTATTTTTATGATGCAAATATGTGTGGCGATAAGGTAAAAGATAACACACAATTTTCCTGGAGAGGAGATTGTCATACATATGATGCGCAGGTTCCATTGCAACCAATGGATACAAAGGAAAATGGAACCAATTTATCACAAGCATTTATTGACAAGTATCAGGATGTCTTAGATCCAGATGGCGATGGTAAGGTGGATGTTGCCGGTGGATTTCATGATGCCGGTGATCATGTGAAGTTTGGTATGCCGGAGAATTATTCTGCTGCAACATTAGGATGGGGATACTATGAATTTAGAAATTCCTATACATCTTTAGGATTAGATCAGCATATCGAGACAATCTTAAGATATTTTAATGACTATTTGATGAAGTGCACCTTCCGGGATAAGAATGGAACTGTTATTGCACATTGTTATCAGGTAGGAGATGGAGATATTGATCATAGTTACTGGGAGGCACCGGAAGTTGATTCCATGGCACGTCCGGCATATTTCCTGACAGCGGAAAAGCCACAGACAGATTATGTTGTTTCAGCAGCAGCATCACTAACGATTAATTATTTAAATTTTAAGGATACTGATCCGGATTATGCAAAAAAATCCTTAGATTATGCAAAGGCATTATGGGATTATGCAAATGCAAATGAAAAAACATTATCAGATAACGGAGATGGACCAAAAGCATACTATTATTCTAATAAATGGGAAGATGATTATTGCTGGGCCGGAGCCTGGCTTTACAAGGCAACAGAAGATAAAACTTATTTAGATCAGATTCTTCCATATATTGATTATTATGCTCCATCCGGATGGGCTTATTGCTGGAATGATGTATGGTCTGGAGCACTTACTATTTTGGGTGAGATTGATTTAGAACATCCGGAACTGGATCTTCAGAATATGTACCGTAAAGTACAGGGAAAAACACAGTATGAAGATGCAGATTTCTGGAAACAGATTGAAAAAGCAATTAATACCTGGATGACACATTATACAACTCCTGGCGGATATGCGTTCTTAAATCAATGGGGATCTGCCAGATATAATACATCCATGCAATATGTCACTTTAGTTTATGAGAAGTATCATAAAGGAACAACTCCATCAAGTTATGCAAAATGGGCAGAGAGTCAGATGCAATATATCATGGGAAATAATCCTTTAAACAGATGTTATATTGTAGGATATAATGAAAAATCGGTTAAATATCCACATCATAGAGCAGCCTCTGGTCTTTTAAGCGCAGAAGATACAAGAGAACAGAAGCATGTACTTTATGGTGCACTGGCCGGTGGTCCAGATGGAAAAGATAATCATAATGATACAACTGCTGACTGGGTTTATAACGAGGTAACAATTGATTATAATGCGGCATTTGTAGGAGCATGTGCAGGACTCTATGAATTTTTCAAAACCGATGATATGGCAATTACAAAGGATTTTCCACCGGCAGACAAATCATCAGAAGAGGGAGGCGGAAAGGATTACTGGGTAGAAGCCTTTGCAGTAGATGATTTACATGATGACGGAGCCGGTGTGACAAAGATTTCTTTAAAAGTTATGACAGATGCAGCAGATGCTAAGAAAGACATCTCTGTAAGATATTATTTTAATTCAGAAGAAATTAAGGATATAAAAAAGGTTGAGGTCAAAGAACTATACGACCAGGCCAGTGCTGAGGAAGAAAAAGCAGATGGAGTAATTTCAGGACCATTTCAGTATGATAAAAAGGAAAATACATATTATGTGGAAGTAAAATGGGATGGATATGCCATTGCTAATTCAGGAAAGAAATATCAATTCTCAATGGGAATGTACTGGGGTGATTTCTGGAATCCTAAAAATGATTACAGCTATCAGAATCTGCCGGTTTTACAGGATACAGACATGTTTGGAAATGGAAACGAAGTTCGGACAGATAAGATATGTGTTTATTCTGATGGCGTTTTAGTGGGAGGCGTAGAGCCAGATGGTACAAAACCATCCGGAGCAGATTCTGAAACAACAGAACAGACTTCTACAACTGCAGAAACTACCAGACAACCAGTTACAGGAAATGAAAGTACAAGGAATGAGACGACAACTAATGCAGAAACTACAAGTAATTTTGCAACAACGGAACAAAATACCAGTACAGAAGTTAATACAGAAGAACCTGCAACTACAAGAACAGAAGAGCCGACAGAAGAACCAACAACGGTAGAACCAACAATAGAACCAGCTACAAGCACAGAAATAACAACAGATCCTGCTACAAGTATCACTACAACAGAACCTGCAGATCGTACAGAGACAATTACAAATCAGCCTGTTACAACTAGACAGGAGGCGACAACAAAACCTGATGCAAGTACTGAAGTAACTACGAAGCAACCGGTTACATCAGCAGAAAATACGTCAAGAGATGAGCAGACGGAAAAAGAAACAACGACAGAAAACAGTCTTATTACGACCCCTTCACAAGAGGGTAAGCCATCATTGAATCAAAGTGCGATTGCGTTAAATGTTGGTGAAAGCGTACAATTAACATGTGAAAATACATCTGGCAGTATATTGAAATGGAGTTCAGCAGATGAGAGGATTGCTACAGTTGATCAAAATGGTTTGGTTACAGGAAAGGCTGCGGGCAACACAAAAGTGATTCTGATTGTAAATGGAACAGCATGTGTCTGTTCGGTTACGGTTGTAAAAAAGAATACAGGAGAACAGGATAGTACAACAACAATACAGACAGAGACAACACAACAGGTAACAACCAGACAAAATCCAACAACAAAACAGGAACCGACAACCAGTCAGGAATCAACAACAAAACAGGAACAGACAACCAGTCAGGAATCAACAACAAAACAGGAACCGGCAACCAGTCAGGAGCCGACAACAAAGCAAGAACCGACAACCAGTCAGAATCCGACAACAACAAAGCAGGAGCCGTCAACGAGCCAGGAACCGACAACTAGTCAGGAACCAACAACAAAGCAGGAACCGACAACGAAACAAGAACCAGCAACCAGTCAAAATCCAACAACAAAACAGGAACAGACAACAGCTGCTGTTGAGAATCCTGCAAATTCAGGAAAGAATGACTTGATTTCAACAAGTCAGACAGACAAAGTTTCTGTTGGAAAGACAATTGCGTATAATGGAGTAAAATATAAGATTATCAGTGCAAACGGTACGAAAAATGAGGCAATGGCAATTGGCTTAAAATCTAAAAATTATTCAAAAGCATTGATTGCAAAACAGATTCGTTATTGTGGAAAGATATATAAAGTAACAGCAATACAGAGTAAGGCATTTAAAAAATGCAAGAAACTGAAAAAAGTTGTAATTAGTGCCAATATTAAAAAGATTGGTGGTCAGGCATTTTATCAATGCAAGAAATTGAAAGATGTTGTAATTTCTTCAAAACAGTTAAAATCAATTGGAAGAGGTGCCTTTGCTAAAAATTCCAAAGGTTTGACGATTCGGATTATCAGACAAAAAAAGAATAGTTATCAGAAGATGATTAAGAAATCCAAAGGATTTTATGGAAAAATAAAAGTACAATAAAAGGCAAAAGCGGTCACAGTTATGTGGCCGCTTTAAAAAAATAAGATTTTTTTAAGAAAAATAATCTTCCATTTTAGGATAAATATGTTTATAATTAGTTCATGCCTTTTGAAGAAAAATGGATATACTATAAATATCTATTATTTATTTTAACAGAAAATGGGTTATAAATGATTTAGAAGGAGAAAAGTATGTTAGTAACGGATATTGGAATTGATTTAGGAACTGCAAGTGTTCTTGTTTATATTAGAGGAAAAGGTGTAGTTTTAAAAGAACCATCAGTAGTTGCATTTGATAGAGACACCAATAAAATAAAAGCTATTGGAGAAGAAGCCAGACTGATGATTGGAAGAACACCAGGGAATATTGTTGCAATCCGCCCATTGAGACAAGGGGTAATTTCGGATTATAAAGTAACAGAAAAAATGGTAAAATATTTCATTCAGAAAGCGGTAGGTAAAAAGACATATAAAAAACCAAGAATCAGCGTATGTGTACCAACAGGTGCTACGGAAGTGGAAGAGAGAGCTGTAAAAGATGCCACATATGAGGCAGGAGCAAGAGAAGTACACATTATTGAAGAGCCTCTTGCCGCTGCTATTGGAGCAGGAATTGATATCACAAAGCCATGTGGAAATATGATTGTAGATATAGGAGGAGGTACTACAGATATTGCGGTTATTTCCTTAGGAGGAACGGTGGAAAGTACATCAATTAAGGTGGCTGGCGATGATTTTGACGAGGCAATTGTACGTTATATGAGAAAAAAACACAATTTACTGGTAGGAGACCGTACAGCCGAAGATATTAAGATTGCCATTGGAACAGCCTATCCGTTATCAGATGTTTTAAAGACAGAAGTCAGAGGACGAAATCTGGTTACAGGATTGCCAAAGACAATTGAAGTCACATCAGATGAGATAGAGGAAGCATTGAGAGAACCGACTGCTCAGATTGTAGAGGCAGTGCATACTGTTTTAGAGACAACGCCACCTGAACTTGCAGCAGATATTGCAGACAGAGGAATTGTTTTAACCGGTGGAGGCTGTTTGTTAAGAGGATTAGAGTCATTGATTGAATCTAAAACAGGAATTAATACAGTAACAGCAGAAGACCCAATGACCTGCGTTGCAATAGGGACAGGAAGATATATTGAGTATTTAAATGGTGGATTGAAATAGTGGAGGCTGAACGATAAATGACAACAGTGACAGGATATGTGGATCACATTATCTTTAGAAATGAAGATAATGGATACACAGTTTTCCAGTTAATGGAAGGGAAAAAGGAACATATTTGTGTAGGAATTGTAGAGATGGTGCAAGAGGGGGGATATGTTGAGATTACAGGTGAAGAAATTATTCATCCTGTCTATGATAAGCAGATTAAAATTCATACATACGAAATAAGAGTCCCGGAAGATGAGGACTCTATTTTGCGTTACTTAGGTTCGGGTGCAATAAAAGGAATTGGATTAAAACTGGCTGACCGTATTATACGCAAGTTTGGAAAAGATACACTTCAGATTATCGATGAAGAACCAGAGCGTCTTGCAGAGGTAAAAGGAATCAGTATCGGAAAAGCAATGGAAATATCAGATCAGATATCTGAAAAAAAAGATATGAGACAGGCAATGATGTATTTGCAGAAATATGGAATTTCCACCAGACTGGCATTGAAGATTTACAACCAATATGGAAGCTCTATGTATCAGATTTTAGATACCAATCCTTATAAAATGGCAGATGATATAGAGGGAGTAGGTTTTAAAGTTGCAGATGAAATTGCAAAAAAAATTGGAATATTAGCGGATTCAGATTTTAGAATTGAATCTGGAATTGTATATACGCTCCAGCAGGCAGCACTAAATGGACATACTTATCTTCCGATGGATGAACTGATTTGTGATGCAAAAAAATTGCTTGGCATTGAAGAAATTGAAATGGATAAGCATATCATGGATCTTGTAATTGAAAAAAAGATTATCGTAAAGGAATGGAATCAGGTACAGGCGGTTTATACTTCGAATTTTTATTATACAGAATTAAAAGTTGCCAAGCAGCTATGTGATTTGAATTTCAAACAGGAACTGAATGAGGAGGAAACGTATAAAGAAATTAATCATATAGAGAAGAAATTACAAATTTCATTGGATGAATTACAAAAGAAAGCTGTTTATGAAGCTGCATCATCTGGAGTTGTTGTTCTTACCGGAGGACCCGGTACAGGAAAAACAACTACAATTAATGCGATGATTCATTTTTTTGAACAGCAGGGAGATGTGATATTACTTGCAGCACCTACCGGACGTGCCGCAAAAAGAATGTCTGAGGCAACGGGGTATGAGGCACAGACGATTCACAGACTACTCGAATTTACAGGAGGAGTAGGTGAGTCTGATACCATTAGTCATTTTGAAAGGAATGAAGAAAATCAATTAGAAGCAGATGTGATTATTATAGATGAGATGTCTATGGTGGATATTTTTTTAATGAGTGCATTATTAAAAGCTGTTCTGACAGGAACAAGACTGATATTGGTAGGAGATGTGGACCAGTTACCATCTGTCAGCCCGGGAAATGTGTTAAAAGATATTATAAACAGCGGATGCTTTCCAGTTGTAATGTTAAATAAGATATTTCGTCAGGCAACAGAAAGTGAAATTATTACAAATGCACATAGAATTAATCAAGGAAAACCTGTTAAGTTTACAAATAAAAAAGACTTTTTATATATAGAAAGGGACAATGCCAATCGGATTGCAGGTGTTATTACTACTTTAATCCGGGAAAAACTGCCAAAGTATGTTCATGCGCAACAGCTTGATATTCAGGTGTTATCTCCTACGAGAATTGGAAATCTAGGTACTATTAATTTGAATCGAACGCTTCAGGAACAACTGAATCCGGAAAAACCAGGAAAACAACAAAAGGAATATGGAGAGATTGTTTTTCGGGAAGGTGATAAGGTAATGCAGATAAAAAATAATTATCAGATTGCATGGGAAAAGAAAAGTAGTTTTGGACATGTAGTAGAAGAAGGGCAGGGAGTGTTTAATGGAGATATGGGAGTGATTACCAAAATCAATTTAACGACAGAATTGATGGAGGTAGAGTTTGATGAAGGCAGAAGAGTAAGATATAGTTTTAAGAATCTAGATGAATTAGAACTTGCATATGCAGTGACAGTTCATAAATCACAGGGAAGTGAGTATCCGGCTGTGATTATTCCGGTTTTATCAGGACCGAAAATGCTGATGAACCGAAATGTATTATATACTGCTGTTACAAGAGCAAAATCATGTGTCTGTCTGGTGGGACTGAAATCTACAATTCAGGCAATGATTGAAAATGAAGGGGAGCACAAAAGATATTCCGGATTAGACCGGAGAATTAAAGAAATAAACCATATAGAAACAGAAGAAATCGTATCATAAAGAGGGAAAATGAAAAAGAAATTCGAGGACATAAAAAAAATAGCTGCTGCAATTTTATATCCACCGGTTTGCCCGGTTTGTAAAAAAATATTAGGATACCAGAAACTTATTTGCGGAAAATGTAGCGAAAAAATGATTGCAGTAGGTGAAAATACATGCAAATCCTGTGGAAAACCATTAGAAAATGAAGAAAGAGAATACTGCTATGACTGTAGCAAAAAAAAGCATTATTACGAACAGGGAGTTGCAGCGTTTCGGTATAATGAAACGGTTAAGAAAACAATTTATGAATTCAAATATCAAAACAAGCGTGAGTATGCCGAATATTATACCAGGCAACTGATATTACAATATGACCACATATTTAAGCAATGGGGAATAGAGGCGATTGTTCCGGTCCCAATTTATAAATTAAAAAAAAGAAAACGGGGCTTTAATCAGGCACAATTGATCGGAAAAGAATTAAGTTATCATTTACAGATTCCATGTATCAATCAATGGCTGATTCGGGTGAAAAATACAATTCCACAAAAAGAACTGAATGATGCAGGGAGAAAAAAGAATCTAGAAGATGCTTTTGCAGTCAAAAAAGACTATCCTTATAAAACGGTTCTGTTAGTAGATGATATCTATACAACCGGAAGCACAATCGATCACTGTGCAAAGATTTTAAAGGCAAATGGATGTAAAAAGGTGTATTTTGCTGCTGTATCAATTGGACAGGGGATTTAGAGCGTATAAGAAAATAGCAAAAAGTAGTTGACTTCATTTAGCGTGTTATGTTATATTTAACTAGCGTTGGAAGAAGTCTTTTTTTTTATGCCCATTTTTCGTTATCCCACAACGAGGGCACAAAAAAAGCGAATAGCAAATTAAAATTAAAAGTGGAGGTGGACGTTGTGCGCACAAAGATCACATTGGCCTGTACGGAATGTCAGCAGAGAAATTATAATATGACAAAAGACAAGAAGTCACATCCGGACAGAATGGAGACAAAGAAGTATTGCAGATTCTGTAAGAAACACACATTACACAAGGAAACAAAATAGTCAGCAATAGAATAATGGAGGCGAAACATGAGCGAATCAGTAGAAAACATAACTGATTCTTCTAAATCAGAAGAAACCGCTGCCAAGAAGAAAGAAAAAGCTCCAAAGAAAAACTGGTGGAAAGGTTTAAAATCTGAATTTAAGAAGATTATTTGGCCGGACAGACTTGCAGTTGCCAAGAAGACAACAGCAGTAATCGTTATTTCTATTATACTAGGATGCATTATTAAAGTGCTTGATATGGCTATTCAATTTGGTTTATCATTTATTATTAAATAGTGAATTACAGTAGTTGCAAAAAGTAAAGATTCTTTTTGCAATACAGATAGGAGTAAGGTAACATATGTCAGAGGCAAACTGGTATGTAGTTCATACCTATTCAGGATATGAAAATAAGGTAAAAGCCAACATTGAAAAGACAATTGAAAACAGACACTTAGAAGATCAGATTCTTGAAGTTTCTGTGCCTATGCAGGATGTAGTGGAATTAAAAGATGGTGTAAAAAAAGAATCATCAAAGAAAATGTTCCCAGGATATGTTCTTATTAACATGGTTATGAATGATGATACATGGTTTGTAGTAAGAAATACCAGAGGGGTTACAGGGTTTGTTGGACCAGGGTCGAAACCGGTACCACTCACAAAGGAAGAGATGATTCCATTAGGAATTGACAAACCTGATATTGTTGTAGATTATGAAATTGGAGATACCGTTTCTGTCACAGCAGGTGTATGGTCAGGTACTGTGGGTGTCATTAAAAAGATTGATGACAGCAAACAGTCTGTTACAATTAATGTTGATATGTTTGGACGTGAAACGCCTGTTGAACTAAGTTTCACAGAAATTAAAAAAATGTAGAAAATAAGTGGGAGAAGAAATTCTTTCGATAATACCACAAGGAGGTGCCATTATGGCAAAGCAAGTAGAAGGATATATTAAATTACAAATCGAAGCTGGTAAGGCAACACCAGCACCACCAGTTGGTCCAGCTTTAGGACAGCATGGTGTAAATATTGTTCAGTTTACAAAGGAGTTCAATGCAAGAACAGCAGAGCAGATGGGAATGATTATTCCAGTTGTTATTACAGTATATAATGACAGAAGCTTTACATTTATTACAAAGACTCCACCAGCTGCAGTTTTATTAAAGAAAGCATGTAAGATTAAATCTGGTTCAGGTGTTCCTAACAAGAACAAGGTTGCAACAATTAAGAAGGCAGATGTTCAGAAAATCGCTGAGACAAAGATGCCAGACTTAAATGCGGCATCAATTGAAGCAGCAATCAGCATGATTTCAGGTACTGCAAGAAGTATGGGTATCGTTGTAGAAGACTAATTGGATACATTTGTAATTGAAAATATAAAAGGAAAAGTGGGAGGTTTATCCGTTAAAACCACTAGGAGGTAATTAGAATGAAAAGAGGAAAAAGATACGAAAACGCTGCTAAGGCAGTAGACCGCGCAACTCTTTATGATACAGCTGAAAGCATTTCATTAGTAAAGCAGTCAGCGAATGCAAAATTTGATGAAACAATTGAAGTTCATATTAGAACAGGATGTGATGGACGTCACGCAGAACAGCAGATTCGTGGTGCTGTAGTTTTACCACACGGAACAGGTAAGAAAGTTAAAGTTTTAGTTTTTGCTAAAAACGATAAAGCAGCAGAGGCAGAAGCAGCTGGTGCAGAATACGTTGGAGGAGAAGAATTAATTCCAAAGATCCAGAATGAAGGATGGTGCGATTTCGATGTTGTTGTTGCAACACCTGATATGATGGGTGTAGTTGGTCGTTTAGGTCGTGTACTTGGACCAAAGGGATTAATGCCTAACCCAAAAGCAGGAACAGTAACAATGGATGTTACAAAAGCTGTTAACGATATTAAAGCAGGTAAGATTGAATACAGACTTGATAAGACAAACATTATCCATGTGCCAATTGGAAAAGCTTCTTTCACAGAAGAACAGTTAGCGGACAACTTCCAGACGCTTATAGATGCAATTATGAAAGCTAAGCCAGCAGCACTTAAGGGACAGTATTTGAAGAGCATTACAGTTGCTTCAACAATGGGACCTGGTGTAAAGATGAACGTAGCAAAATATCAATAATTTTATTGAAATTAATTATTTTCTTTTGTCTGGTTTCAGATCAGGCAAAAGAAAATAAAAAAAATAGTTGACATCGAATATAGAATGTGTTAGACTACACAAGTGTTAAAACTGAATATGACCGAAGACAGCAGGCGCCGATGGCGTAAGAAAAATTTGCCTGCCGAGGGAAATCTTATAATGAAAATAATCATTAATTTTATAAGCATATAGTACCTCTTTGTCTTTGGCAGAGAGGTTTTTTCATTAAAAATATAAGGAGGCAGAAAATGGCTAAAGTAGAGATCAAAAAGCCTGTTGTTGATGAGATTTCTTCATTACTTGACGGTGCTGCTACAGCTGTAGTTGTAGATTATCGTGGACTTACAGTAGAACAGGATACAAAACTTCGTAAAGAGTTAAGAGAAGCTGGAGTCACATATAAAGTATATAAGAATACAATGATCAATTTTGCTGTTAAGGGTACAGAATTTGAACCATTGTCAGCAAACTTAGAAGGACCAACAGCCCTTGCAGTATGTAAGGAAGACGCAACATGTCCAGCTAGAATCTTAGCAAAATTTGCAAAGGATGCAGAAGCATTAGAGATTAAAGCAGGTGTTGTGGAAGGCGTTTATTATGATACAGAAGGAATGAAGACAATTGCCAGCATTCCATCAAGAGAAGAATTACTTTCAAAATTCCTTGGAAGTATTCAGTCACCTATTACAAACTTCGCTCGTGTTATTAATCAGATCGCTGAACAGAAAGAGCAGGAAGCGTAATAAAAACAACAAAGTAATATTATTATATTTTATTGGAGGATTTAAAAATGACAACTCAGGAAATTATTGATGTAATCAAAGGATTATCAGTTTTAGAATTAAATGATTTAGTAAAGGCATGTGAAGAAGAATTTGGTGTTTCTGCAGCAGCAGGTGTTGTAGTTGCAGCAGGTGGTGCTGGTGAAGCAGCAGCTGAGAAGACAGAATTCGACGTTGAATTAACAGAAGTTGGACCAAACAAGGTTAAGGTTATCAAGGCTGTTAAGGATGCAACAGGATTAGGATTAAAGGAAGCTAAGGAAGTAGTTGACGGAGCTCCTAAGATTGTTAAGGAAGCTATGCCAAAGGCAGAAGCAGAAGCTTTAGTGAAAGCATTAGAAGAGCAGGGAGCAAAGGCTACATTAAAATAGTCATTTTCTCATATCTTTTACAGAGAGCATCATAAAGGAGATTTCAGAATATAATGAATGTTATATTCTGAGGTCTCTTTTTTTATTTTGGATTTGTAAAAAAACGGGTTGACAATATTTGGCGCCTGTGATAAGATGGAAAATGCACTATTGTGGATAAGCATATACACATAAGCATTCCACAACTCAGAATTACAGTAAGCAATCACGCTTATATTTTTATTTAGAAAGAACAGGGGTGAAATATCAATGGAAAAAAACAGAATGCATCCAGTGAAAGCAGAAAAAGCTGTTAGAATGAGTTTCTCAGGAAAAAATGAAGTCCTTGAGATGCCAAATCTTATTGAAATTCAAAAAGATTCATATCAATGGTTCCTTGATGAAGGGTTAAAAGAGGTTTTCAAAGATATCTCTCCAATTGAAGACTATAGTGAACATTTAAGTCTTGAATTTGTAGATTTCCAATTATGTGAAGACGAGAAGAAGTATACAATTGAAGAGTGTAAAGAAAGAGACGCAACATATGCGGCACCTTTAAAAGTTAAAGTCAGACTCTACAATAAGGAAACAGGAGAAATTAGTGAACATGAGATCTTCATGGGAGATCTTCCGCTTATGACAGCTACTGGAACATTTGTTATTAATGGAGCAGAACGTGTTATTGTAAGTCAGTTAGTACGTTCACCAGGAATTTATTATGATATCACACATGACAAGATTGGTAAGAAACTTTATTCAGCAACCGTTATTCCAAATCGTGGTGCATGGTTAGAATATGAGACAGATTCCAATGATATCTTCTATGTACGTGTTGATAGAACAAGAAAAGTTCCAATTACTGTTTTGATCAGAGCCTTAGGAATTGGATCTAATTCAGAAATTATAGAATTATTTGGTGAAGAACCAAAGATTCTTGCAAGTTTTGAGAAAGATGTTTCTACGAATTACCAGGAAGGTCTGTTAGAATTATATAAAAAGATTCGTCCGGGTGAACCACTTTCAGTTGATAGTGCAGAAAGTCTTATTTCTGCAATGTTTTTTGATCCGAGAAGATACGATTTAGCGAAGGTTGGTCGTTACAAATTTAACAAAAAATTAGCATTTAAGAATAGAATTCGTGGTTTTGCTCTTGCTGAAGACGTAGTTGATATGTCTACAGGAGAAGTTTTAGCCGAAGCAGGTACAATGGTTACGGAAGAATTAGCGACATTAATTCAAAATTCCGCTGTACCTTCTGTTTTGGTACAAACAGAAGAGCGAAACGTAAAAGTAATTTCTAATATGGCAGTAGATATCAAGCATTATGTTGATTTCGACTGTGAAGAATTAGGTATTACAGAAAAAGTATATTACCCTGTACTAGCTTCTTTATTAGAAGAAAATCAAACAGAAGAGGAATTAAAAGAAGCTATTTCTAAAAATGTAAGCGAATTAATACCAAAACATATAACAAAAGAAGATATTATTGCATCTATTAACTACAATATGCATTTAGAGTATGGAGTTGGCAGCGCAGATGATATCGATCACTTAGGTAACAGAAGAATCAGAGCTGTTGGAGAACTTCTTCAGAATCAATACAGAATTGGTTTGTCACGTTTAGAGAGAGTAGTACGTGAAAGAATGACAACACAGGATTTAGAGGGTGTTTCACCACAGTCATTGATTAATATCAAACCAGTTACTGCAGCAGTGAAAGAATTCTTTGGCAGTTCACAGTTATCACAGTTTATGGATCAGAACAATCCATTGGGTGAATTGACTCATAAGAGAAGATTATCAGCTCTTGGACCAGGTGGACTTTCCAGAGACAGAGCCGGATTCGAAGTGCGAGATGTACATTACACTCATTATGGTAGAATGTGTCCAATTGAGACACCCGAAGGTCCAAACATTGGTTTGATTAACTCTTTAGCTTGTTATGCAAGAATCAACCAATATGGATTTGTTGAAGCACCATATCGTGTTGTAGATAAGTCAGATCCGAATAATCCAAAGGTAACAGATGAAGTTGTTTACCTGACAGCAGATGAAGAAGATAATTACGTTGTTGCACAGGCAAATGAAAAACTTGATGAAGAAGGACATTTTATCAGTAATAATGTTTCAGGTCGTTTCCGCGAAGAGACGTCTGAATTTGAGAAGAAGAAGATTGATTTGATGGACGTATCTCCTAAGATGGTATTTTCCGTTGCAACTGCAATGATTCCATTCCTTGAAAATGATGATCCTACACGTGCACTTATGGGATCAAACATGCAGCGCCAGGCTGTACCTCTGATGATTACAGAGGCGCCAGTGGTTGATACAGGTCTTGGAAGAAAAGCAGCAGTTGATTCAGGAGTCTGTGTTGTTGCAAAGAGAGATGCAGAAGTAATTAGATCTACTTCTAAATCTGTTACGTTACGTTATGATGATGATAATACAACAGAAGAATATAAATTAATTAAGTTTGCAAGATCAAACCAGAGTAACTGCTATAATCAGAAGCCGATTGTATTTAAGGGCGACCATGTAAAAAAAGGTCAGGTTATTGCTGATGGAGCTTCTACATGTGATGGAGAAATTGCTTTAGGAAAGAATCCTTTAATTGGATTTATGACATGGGAAGGTTATAATTATGAGGATGCCGTTCTTCTAAGTGAGCGATTAGTTCAGGATGATGTATATACATCAATTCATATTGAAGAATATGAATGCGAAGCGAGAGATACAAAATTAGGACCAGAAGAGATTACACGAGATGTACCAGGAGTAGGTGATGATGCGTTAAAGGATTTAGATGAACGTGGAATTATTCGAATTGGTGCGGAAGTACGTGCCGGAGATATTCTGGTAGGAAAGGTTACTCCGAAAGGAGAAACAGAGCTTACAGCAGAAGAAAGATTATTGAGAGCTATTTTTGGAGAAAAGGCAAGAGAAGTCAGAGATACTTCATTAAAGGTTCCTCATGGTGAATATGGTATTATTGTTGATGCAAAAGTATTTACAAGAGAAAATGGTGATGAGTTACCACCAGGAGTAAATCAGTCAGTTCGTATTTATATCGCACAGAAAAGAAAAATTTCTGTCGGTGATAAGATGGCCGGACGACATGGTAACAAGGGTGTGGTTTCACGTGTATTACCAGTAGAAGATATGCCATATCTGCCAAATGGACGACCTTTGGATATCGTATTGAATCCTTTGGGTGTGCCTTCTCGTATGAACATTGGACAGGTCTTAGAGATTCATTTAAGTCTTGCTGCAAAAGCACTTGGATTTAATGTTACAACGCCTGTTTTCGATGGAGCAACATGGGAAGATATTCAGGACTGCCTTGAGATGGCGAACGATTATGTAAATACATCATGGGAAGAATTCTATGATAAATATAAAGATATTGTAGATAAGGACGTATTAAAATACTTAGAAGATCATCAGGAACATAAAAAAGAATGGGCCGGCGTTCCGATTTCGAGAGATGGAAAGGTTCGTTTAAGAGATGGTAGAACAGGTGAATATTTTGATGGACCGGTTACCATTGGTCACATGCATTATCTGAAATTACACCATTTGGTTGATGATAAGATTCATGCACGTTCTACAGGTCCTTATTCTTTAGTAACACAACAGCCGTTAGGTGGTAAAGCACAATTTGGTGGACAGAGATTTGGAGAAATGGAAGTTTGGGCTCTTGAAGCTTATGGTGCATCTTATACACTTCAGGAGATTTTAACTGTGAAGTCGGATGATGTAGTTGGACGTGTGAAGACATACGAAGCAATCATCAAGGGTGAAAATATTCCTGAACCAGGTATTCCTGAATCATTTAAGGTATTATTAAAGGAATTACAGTCATTAGCATTAGATGTTAAGGTATTGACAGAAGATGATGTTGAGGTTGAATTAAAAGAGAGCATTGATGATGTAGACACAAATCTAAATTCAATCATGAATGATGACAAGTTATTTAATAAAAAAGATGAGAATCTCGGTGCACATGGATATTCGCAAAAAGAATTCAGTGATGGTGAATTAGTAGATTCAAAGGCAGATAATTCCTTTGACGATACAGAGGATGAGTATACATTTGATGATGCAGACGATGTAGATGATTCAGAAGAATAGTAGAAAGGAGTACGGATAATGTCTGATACAAATAATAAAGATACTTATCAGCCAATGACATTTGATAAGATTAAAATTGGATTAGCTTCACCTGAAAAGATCAGAGAATGGTCACATGGAGAAGTTACAAAACCGGAAACAATTAATTATAGAACATTAAAACCAGAAAAAGACGGACTGTTTTGTGAACGAATTTTTGGACCAAACAAAGACTGGGAATGTCATTGTGGAAAATATAAGAAAATTCGTTACAAAGGTATTGTTTGTGACAGATGTGGAGTTGAAGTAACAAAGTCATCTGTTCGTAGAGAACGTATGGGTTCTATTGAATTGGCGGCTCCTGTATCACATATTTGGTATTTCAAGGGAATTCCTAGCCGTATGGGATTGATCTTAGATCTTTCCCCTAGAATCCTTGAGAAGGTTCTTTATTTCGCTTCTTATATTGTATTAGATCCAGGAGATACTAATTTACAATATAAGCAGGTATTGTCAGAAAAAGAATACAGAGATGCATGCGAAGAATTCGGACATGGTTCTTTTAAAGCAGGAATGGGTGCAGAATCTGTTATGGAACTTTTAAAGGCAATTGATCTTGAAAAAGAATCAGAAGAATTGAAGGCAGAATTACGTGAGGCATCTGGTCAGAAGAGAGCCAGAATTGTAAAACGACTTGAAGTAGTTGAAGCATTCCGTTTATCTCATAATAAGCCGGAATGGATGATTCTTACCGTAATTCCTGTTATACCACCAGATTTAAGACCGATGGTACAGTTAGATGGTGGACGTTTTGCAACATCTGATTTGAATGATTTATATAGAAGAATTATTAACAGAAATAATCGTCTGCAGAGATTGTTAGATCTTGGAGCACCGGAAATTATTGTTCGAAATGAAAAGAGAATGCTTCAGGAAGCTGTAGATGCAATTATTGATAATGGTAGACGAGGACGTCCGGTCACAGGACCTGGAAACAGAGCATTAAAGTCATTATCAGATATGTTAAAGGGTAAACAGGGTCGTTTCCGTCAAAACCTGTTAGGAAAACGTGTTGACTATTCTGGACGTTCGGTTATCGTTGTTGGACCGGAACTTAGAATTTATCAGTGCGGCCTTCCTAAAGAAATGGCAATCGAACTTTTTAAACCATTTGTTATGAAAGAATTAGTAGCAAATGGAACTGCACATAATATTAAGAGTGCAAAGAAAATGGTAGAAAGACTTCAGACAGAAGTATGGGATGTCTTAGAAGAAGTAATTAAAGAGCATCCTGTTATGTTAAATCGTGCACCTACTCTCCACAGATTAGGTATTCAGGCATTTGAGCCTATTCTTGTAGAAGGTAAGGCAATTAAATTACATCCACTTGTATGTACTGCGTTTAATGCCGATTTCGATGGAGATCAGATGGCTGTCCATCTTCCATTATCTGTAGAAGCACAGGCGGAATGTAGATTCCTGTTATTGTCGCCAAATAACTTATTGAAACCTTCTGATGGTGGTCCGGTAGCAGTTCCATCACAGGATATGGTTCTTGGTATTTATTATTTGACACAGGAAAGACCAGGAGCAAAGGGCGAAGGTAAATTCTTTAAGAGTATTAATGAGGCAATTTTAGCATATGAAAATGGTGTAATTACATTGCACTCAAAGATTAAAGTATTTGTGACAGCGACAAACGGAGAAGGAAAACCGGTAGCAGGTGAAGTTGAGACAACATTAGGACGAATGATTTTCAATGAGATTCTTCCGCAGGATTTAGGATTCGTAAATCGTGAAACAGATGAAGATTACTTAAAACCGGAAGTTGATTTCCTTGTACGTAAGAAAGAATTGAAAAAGATTCTTGAAAAAGTTATTAATACACATGGAGCAACAAAGACAGCAGAAGTACTCGATGATATCAAGGCAATGGGTTATAAGTATTCTACAAGAGCAGCCATGACAGTTTCGATTGCAGATATGACAGTTCCTGCAGAAAAGAAAACGATTCTTGCAAGTGCTGAGAAAACAGTAGAAAAAATTAATCGTAACTTTAGAAGAGGTCTTGTTACAGATGAAGAGAGATATCAGGAAGTTATTGCAACATGGAAGACAGCCGATGATGATATTACAACTGCACTGCTTTCAGGATTAGATAAATACAATAATATTTACATGATGGCTGATTCAGGAGCCAGAGGTTCTGATAAGCAGATTAAGCAGTTAGCTGGTATGCGTGGTTTGATGGCAGATACATCTGGTAGAACCATTGAATTACCAATCAAATCAAACTTCCGCGAAGGACTCGATGTATTGGAGTATTTCATTTCTGCACATGGTGCCAGAAAGGGTCTGTCAGATACAGCGTTACGTACAGCCGATTCAGGATACCTGACAAGACGTCTTGTAGATGTTTCGCAGGATTTAATTATTCGTGAAGTAGACTGTTCGGTTGGAAGAAAGATTCCATATATGGAAATCACAGCATTCATGGATGGAAACGAAGTAATTGAAAGTCTGGAAGAAAGAATGACTGGTAGATTTGCAGCTGAAACAATTACAGATGAAAATGGAGAAGTAATTGTAAAGGCAAATCATATGATTACACCAAAACGTGCTGCTAAGGTAGCTGCGACAGGAAAGGAAAAAGTTAAGATTCGTACAATTCTTACCTGCCGTTCTAAGATTGGTGTATGTGCAAAATGCTATGGTACAAACATGGCATCCGGTCAGGCAGTTCAGGTAGGTGAGGCTGTTGGTATTATTGCAGCACAGTCTATCGGTGAGCCAGGTACACAGTTGACAATGCGTACATTCCATACCGGTGGTGTTGCTGGTGATGATATTACACAGGGTCTTCCTAGAGTCGAAGAACTTTTCGAAGCAAGAAAACCAAAGGGACTTGCAATTATTGCTGAATTTGGTGGACGTGCAGAACTTCGTGACACAAAGAAGAAGAGAGAAATTGTGATTACGAATCCTGAGACGGGAGAACAAAAGGCATATTTAATTCCTTATGGTTCAAAGATGAAAGTTTTCGATGGAGATGTGGTAGAAGCCGGAGACAGTTTAACAGAAGGTAGTGTGAATCCACATGATATTCTTAAGATCAAAGGAGTTCGTGCTGTACAGGATTACATGTTACAGGAAGTACAGAGAGTTTACCGTCTGCAAGGTGTAGAAATCAATGATAAGCATATTGAAGTTATCGTTAGACAGATGCTTAAGAAGATTCGGATTGAAGCACCAGGTGATTCGGATTATCTTCCAGGTATTACTGTTGACGTACTTGATTTCAATGAAGTCAATGAGAAGCTGATTGAAGAAGGAAAGCAGCCGGCAGAAGGAAAACAGATTATGCTTGGTATTACAAAAGCATCTCTTGCAACAAATTCATTCCTTTCAGCTGCATCATTCCAGGAAACAACTAAGGTGCTTACAGAAGCAGCAATTAATGGAAAAGTTGATCCATTGATTGGTCTGAAAGAAAATGTTATCATTGGTAAGTTAATTCCGGCAGGAACAGGTATGAAGCGTTATCGTGACGTTAAACTTGACTGTGATAAAGATATAGTTGATTTTGAGGATGATATTGAGTTAGATGAGGATGACTACATTCCGGCAGATGAAGATGATAATACAGATGTTACACAGGGTGTTGGTGATGACGAGTATTTTGATTTTTCGGATGACGAAGATGATGATACAGATGTAGAAGAATCAGCAGATGATTCAGAAAGCGAAGAATAATAAAATAAAAAGACAGTTCGAAACCATCCTGTCTGTAAAAAAAACTAGGGATGATATGAAAGAAAGGGGCACTCTGGTTTGAGTGCTCTTTTTTGTATAAAAAAAATGTAGATATTAAAAATATCACATTTCATGTAGGAGGTAATGTGATACATGAATGAGTTATTGTTAGTTTTATCTGTACTTGTTATTTATGGATCCGTTTTAGTTATGTATTACCTGTTTGATGAGAGCGGGTTATATTCTTTTACAGTGCTTGCTACAATTACAGCGAATATTGAAGTATTGATTATGATTCGTGCATTTGGAATGGAACAGACATTAGGGAATGTATTGTTTGCAGCTAATTTCCTGGTTACGGATATCCTGAGTGAAGTCGCAGGAAAAAAGAAGGCACAGAAGGCAGTAAATATAGGAATCGTTATTTCTGTAATTTTTATTCTGTTAACACAGATGTGGCTGCTTTACCGTCCGAGTACAGAAGACTGGGTAATGCCGGCAATTAAGACTGTATTTTCAAATACACCACGAATGATGATTGTTGGAATTGTAACATATGCCATTGTTCAGCGATTTGATGTATGGGCTTATCATAAATGGTGGGCGTTAACAAAAGATAAAACGGGAGATGAGAGAAGATTTTTGTGGCTTCGTAATAATGGGTCAACGCTGATCTCTCAACTATTAAATACAATTATTTTTACACTTGGAGCGTTTTATGGTACTTATACAGCACCAGTACTATTAAGTATAGGAATTTCAAGTTATATCATATTTATTGTTACAAGTCTGGTAGATACTCCATTTATATATGGGGCAAGAAAGATTCACGATTATAAAGTAAGATTACAGTCTCAAAAAGTCTGATCCAACTTGTTCCTGAACAGTGGGAAAGGTTGTTTTGTAACCTGAATCAAAGGAAAAAGACATAAAAAAAGTCATGCAATTCATAAGGCAATAGAAATGCCAAAATAGATTGCATGACTTTTTTGTCAGCGAATTATTTTAAATTCTTATAATAGAAAATTGCTAATTGTGTACGATCACGCAAAGACAGTTTTTCTAAAATTACGCTAATGTAATTTCGAACCGTACCTTCGCTTAAAAACAGACTTTCCGCAATTTCTTTATTACTAAGACCGTCCGCTACCTGATTAATAATTTCTAAATCACGTTCTGTTAAATTATAAACAGAGATATCTTTTTTTTGAGGGGAGTTAATCGTTGGAAGCTTTGATACAATATCGTTTCCAAAAACACTTTGTCCACCCATAACCGCTTTGATCGAGGGAACGATAGATTCAAAATCCTGTTTTAGAATGTAACCTTTTGCACCAATTTTTAAAGCCTCAATAATATATTCATTGTCGGAAAAGGTTGTTAAATATAAAATTTTAGCATCAGGGTGTGAAGATAGAATAGTTTTCCCGGCTTCAATGCCAGTTACATTTTGCATCCGAATATCCGTTAACAAAACGTCGGGGGAATATTGTTCATATAACTCTACCGCTTCACTTCCGTCATGTCCTAAAGCATCAACGGTAATTTCAGAATCTGCTTCTAGGATTGTTTTTAAAGCCTGGCAAACTAATTTATCATCATCAACAATCACAATATGCATAATATTAGTTCCTTTCTATTTCTCTTTTTGGAATTGTAATAAAAAGCCGATATCCATGATTGGTGTTAATTGTCAAATTACCACCAAGTTCATTGATTCGCTCCCGGATGTTAGTTGTTCCCATTCCGGTACTTTTTCTATTTATCTTTTGATTGGTTCCATTATCTTTAATCACTAACTGATAGAGTCCTGGGAGCTCATTTAATGTGATTGATACATGGGTAGCATTTGAATGTTTCATAACATTTGCTAAAGATTCTTTTACGATAAAAATGACAGAGTATTTTGCTTTGACAGGTAATTCTGTTGAAACATTATAATTAAATGCAATGGGACAAAAATCAAAATCATGAATAATTCCATTAATCTTTAATTCTAGGTCTAAGGAATCTTCATGAAGATTATGGATGCTTGCACGAATACTGTCCATACCGGTAGAAAGCGTATCTTTTATATTGGTAAGAGATTCCCGGGTTGCTTCATCTTTTGTAATTGCTAACAGAGCTCCAATCTGCAAAATGGAACTAGAGAGCAAATGTCCAACAGTATCATGAATTTCTCTTGCAATACGATTTCGTTCGTTCAAAGTGGCATTATTGATTTCGTATTCCTGCCGTTCTAATAAATCTCTGTTTTTTATATTTAATTTCTCGCTAGACTCAATGAAATGGTCACGCATATTGTATAAGTCCTTCCGGGCATCCGTAAGAGCTTTATAACGACTTTTCAGAAGTATGACTAAAAATGTTACAATCAGTAAATTAATGACTACAGTCAGATTTAATTCGCTCCATTTTAAATATATAATTGGAAGTGCCACAAAAGAAACACTCATGTAAGATTCACAACATAAGTCATAACACAATAGAGGTGTGAAATACAGTGTCTCCGGGAAAAAATAGCAGAGAGTCAGAAAAAATAAGTAAAAAATAATTGTTGTATAGGATTCATCAAACAAGCTAATAAAAGAACTGATTGTAAGTGCAAATGCAATTGGAACAATCGAGTAGGGATTGATTCCGATTGAAAGATAGAATACCAGACAACAAATAAATATAATTAATTTATCTATAAGCTTTCCCATAAAGTGATGTCTTCTTTCTTAAGCGTATTCAGATGCTGATAGATATGGAATCTGCATAAGAACAGATAAAATCAGATGCATCTTTTTATTTTCTTACATATTTTAACATACAACAAAATCTCCTGCAACTATTGGCTGATACAAATCTGATTCGAAATGAGAACAAAAGAAAATGTAAAGATAAAAGAGTGACAAGAGTGGGAATTAAAAAACAGTATTGTGAAATAAATGGATAAGGTATAAAATAGTAAAAAAGAATGAAAATGGAGGATGCTATGGTCATAGACGTAGAGGGACTCGTAAAAAGGTATGAAGAACATGTAGCAGTGGACCATTTGAATCTGGAAGTAGAAGAAGGAGAGATTTTTGGTTTATTAGGGCCGGATGGTGCAGGAAAATCTACAACGATCAATTGTATTTTATCATTAATGAAATATGATAAGGGGTTTATCAAGCTGTTTGGACGATACATGTCAGAGACAGCTTATGATTTAAAGGCACGAATAGGAGTTGCAATGCAGGATATTGCAATTTTTCGTGAAATTACAGTATATGATAATATTGATTTTTTCTGTGGATTGTATGAGAGAAAGAAGAAAAAAAGAAAGGAATTAGTAGAACAGGCTTTGGAATTTACAGGACTTACTGAATTTCGAAAGTTATATCCTACGCAACTTACAACAGGACTGCTTCAAAAATTAAATATCGCCTGTGGAATTGCACATCATCCGGAACTATTGATTTTAGATGAGCCTTTAACTGGTGTAGATTCAGAGAACAGAGTTGATATTTTAAAAATCATAAAAAAACTAAATAAACAGGGAGTTACTATTTTTTTTGTCTCCCATAATGTAGAAGATGTTGAGAAAATATGCAGAAAGATTGCTCTTATCGATGAAGGGAAAATAATTGCAGAAGGAACAAAAGAAGAATTGAAAGCGATGATTAATATTCGTGAAAATATTACAATAGAGATTTTAGAAACCAGTCCAACAGACCTTGTAAGTCAAATGGAGGAATTACCTAATGTTCATTCGGCAGAATTAGAGGGAAATATTCTTCATGTAAAATCGCGGAAAGGAAAACATAATTTATCTTCTTTACTTTATTATTTTCAGGAACATAAGATTGCTATTGGTAATGTCTATTCAGAGGAACCAACATTAGGGGATGTATTTTTAGAGATGACAGGTAAGGAGTTGATGAATAATGGTTAAAGAAACACTGGTATTAAAAGTAAAAATTCTTTTAAAAAACAAAGGTTTTTTGTTTCTGCTGTTATTATTTCCTATTATTCTGGCCACATTTTTTAAATTTAGTTTTTCTGATACGGCAAAAGGTGATTCCATGAAACCAATTTCCATTGCCGTAGTTGATACAAGAGAAGAAAATAAGGGAAATCAGTCAACGATATGTAAAAAAATATATAAACAGGCATTATCAGAAGGAAAATTTCAGTGCAACTATTTAGAGTCGGGGAATGCAACAAATTTGTTAGAAAAAGGAGAAGTGTGTGCAGTTGTCACTTTAAATGAAGATGGAGCTGATTTAACGATTCGCGAGAATGGGCTAGAACAGACATTAGTCAAGCAGTGTCTTGATGAAGCAAAACAGAAAATAAATATATTAAAACAACAAAAAAAGCTAACAGATACAAAAAAAATTGAGAAATTATGGAGCAATAAATCTTTTGAAAAAGAAGATATATTAACATCAAAATCGAATTTATTTGCAATATATCTTTATACTATTTTAGGGATGACTGCAATGTATGGTTCACTGATTGGAGTAAGAGAAGTATTTGAAATAAAAAAAGAACAGTCAGATATTGCAAAAAGAATTTCTATGTCTAGTATTTCGATAAAAAAGATTTTTCTTATAAGAATCGTCTGTGATGGAATTTTAGAAAGTTTTTGCATGATTCTCATTATTATCTATATGCATTTTGCACTGGCAGTAGATTTTGGAAAACAATATTTTATGATTGCATTTACGACATGGATTGCATCCTTTTGTGGTATTTTATTAGGGACATTTGCAGGTATTGTTTTAAAAACAAGTCAGAATATGAAAGCATATATTGTCATTGCTATTTCAACAATTCTTGCCTTTTTTTCAGGATTAACAGGGGAACAGATAAAATATCAGATTATGACAAAAGCACCTGTAATCAATCATTTGAATCCAGTTTCAGATATAGCGGATAGTTTTTATGCTTTATATTATTACCAGGGACATAAGGAATACTGGATTAATATTTTATGCCTGGCAATTTGGTCGCTACTTGCATTAACAGGGACTTTGTTTCTGATAAGGAGGAAAAAAGATGATAGGATTTAAAACATTTTTTCGGGTCATAAAAAAGTATTTTCCTATGATGTTGATTTATTTAGCTGTTTTTTTAATTATTGCATTAGCATATGAGACAACAAATGAGAAAGATAATGAACGTTTGAATACCCGGTATGAATCCCTGAAAGTAAGAGTTTCTGTGATTGATCACGATCAAAGTGAGTTGTCAAATGGTTTGAAACAGTATATAGATGAAAATAATATATTAGTCGACATAAAAGATAATAATAAAGCAAAATTAGATGCAATCTATTATCGTGCTACAGATTATGTGTTAACGATACCAAAAGGATTTGCAGAAGATATGCAAGATAAAAAAAATCCAAAAGTAGAAAAAATTCATATCACAGATGCAGGAAATGCAGAATATATCGATCATTTCATCAATCAGTATTTAAGTACATATGAATATTTTCAGAGTGAAAAT
Organism: uncultured Lachnospiraceae bacterium; assembly: GCA_934339365.1. Classification (GTDB taxonomy): domain Bacteria; phylum Bacillota; class Clostridia; order Lachnospirales; family Lachnospiraceae; genus UBA3212. Next base: position 98,001 of record CAKRHW010000003.1, read on the forward strand.
GAAAATGTTCCTGCAGAAGAACTGATCAAAAAAACACAACAGGCTTTATCTGAAAAAACAAAGGTAACCGTTATGGAAGGAGAAACGGAAAGCCGGGGCAATCGTTTTACCAATTTATTAAATTACGCTGCATATGCAATTTTAGTTATTACAATTATAATGGAAAGTATTGTTATTTCAAAGACAAGAGAAGATCATATTTCACTGAGGATTAAAGTATCATCTGCGAAAAAAATAAAATTAGTTTTATCGCAGGTAATAGCTAATATCTTATTTGTGGTAGGGGTGGTTGCAGTTGCTTATGCGATTATTACATTAATCATTCCAAACGAGATGATGAGTCAGAAAGGAATTTTCTATATTCTAAATATGATTGGTTTAGGACTGACTGGCATTACAATTGGATTTTTATGTGGATTATTTATCAGGTCTCTGAATCTGCAGAATGCAATTGCAAATGTGATTGCAATTGGCAGCTGCTTTTTATGTGGTATATTCGTTCCACAAAGCTGGCTGGGAGATAACATCAATAATATAGCAAGTCTGACAACGGTTTACTATTATGTGAAGACGAATACAGCATTAGCAAATATACAGAGCATTACGAAAAATAACATGCAGGATGTCTTAAACTGGTTTGGAATGCAGGCATTATTTATGATTGCATTACTTGCAGTAGCATTATTAATATCAAAAACAAAAGAAAATTAAAAAGAACTTGACAATATATGGGGTTGTCCATATAATAATAAGAGTATGCGGTTATAGATAAGGCCGCATCATGAAATAGGGATTAGATCCTATTAAACAATTATTATAATCACAGGAGGTGAAACGGAATGCCTACATTTAACCAGTTAGTTAGAAAAGGAAGACAAACAACAGAGAAGAAGTCAACTGCACCAGCACTTGGTAAGAGCTACAACTCTTTACGTAAGAAGACAAACAACACAGCTTCTCCACAGAAGAGAGGTGTTTGTACAGCAGTTAAGACAGCTACTCCTAAGAAGCCTAACTCAGCTCTTAGAAAGATTGCCAGAGTTCGTTTATCTAACGGTATCGAAGTAACAAGCTATATTCCAGGTGAAGGACATAACTTACAGGAGCATAGTGTTGTACTTGTTCGTGGTGGAAGAGTAAAGGATTTACCAGGTACAAGATACCATGTTGTTAGAGGTACACTTGATACAGCAGGTGTTGCTAACAGAAAACAGGCGCGTTCTAAGTACGGCGCTAAGAGACCTAAGGCCTCTAAGTAATTTGATTCATTAAATCACAGGTTGAATGAAAGAGTGCCGGTTGAATATTTGTTTAGTAGGATATATAACGGATTGATACGATATATATTTACGGAAGAATATGTTTAAACCGAGCACGAACACAATGACATGTGAGTACCGATGAATAATCGCAAACAGATTGATATCTGAATTTAAAATGATTAGGAGGGAAGTACCGTGCCACGTAAAGGACATACTCAACACAGAGAAGTATTAGCAGATCCATTATACAATAACAAAGTGGTTACAAAGCTTATCAATAACATTATGTTAGATGGTAAGAGAGGTGTTGCTCAGAAAATTGTATATGGAGCATTTGATAAGGTAGCAGCCAAGGCTGATAAGCCAGCATTGGAAGTATTTGAAGAAGCAATGAACAATGTTATGCCAGTTTTAGAAGTAAAGGCAAGACGTATCGGTGGAGCTACTTATCAGGTACCAATCGAAGTTAGACCTGAAAGAAGACAGGCATTAGCACTTCGTTGGTTAACAACTTATTCTCGTGCAAGAGGCGAGAAAACAATGGAAGAAAGATTAGCAAATGAAATTCTTGATGCATCAAATAATACAGGTTCTTCAGTTAAGAAGAAAGAAGATATGCACAAGATGGCTGAGGCTAATAAGGCTTTCGCACATTACAGATTCTAAAAACGTATGAGAAACACGCATGGCGGGTTTCTCATATGTTTACACTTAGATATAATCTAAAATAAAAAAATAAGGGAGGGAACAATCTTGGCAGGAAGAGAATATCCATTAGAGAGAACCAGAAACATTGGTATCATGGCACATATTGATGCTGGTAAGACAACTCTTACAGAGCGTATCTTATATTATACTGGTGTTAACTACAAGATTGGTGATACTCATGAAGGTACTGCAACAATGGACTGGATGGAGCAGGAACAGGAAAGAGGTATCACAATTACTTCAGCAGCAACAACTTGTCACTGGACACCTCAAAAAGAGTGTAAAGCTGCACCAGGAGCAAAAGAATACCGTATTAACATTATTGATACACCGGGACACGTTGATTTTACTGTAGAAGTAGAACGTTCATTACGTGTACTTGATGGTGCTGTTGGTGTATTTTGTGCTAAGGGTGGAGTTGAGCCACAGTCAGAGAACGTATGGCGTCAGGCTGATAAATACAATGTACCACGTATGGCTTTCATCAATAAGATGGACATTTTAGGTGCAGATTTTTACAATGCTGTAGAAATGATTAAGACAAGATTAGGTAAGAATCCTATCTGCGTTCAGTTACCAATTGGTAAGGAAGATGAATTTAAGGGAATTATCGACTTGTTCGAAATGCAGGCATATATTTACAACGATGAAAAAGGTGAAGACATTTCTATCGTTGCAATTCCTGATGATATGAAGGATGATGCAGAAATGTATCACAGTGAACTTGTTGAAAAGATTTGCGAATTAGATGATGATTTAATGATGGAATACCTTGAAGGAAATGAACCATCAGAAGCTGAATTAAAGAAAGCTTTAAGAGCAGGAACAATTGCTGGTACTGCAATTCCTGTTTGCTGTGGTTCTGCTTACAGAAACAAGGGTGTTCAGAAGTTATTAGATGCAATTCTTGAATACATGCCAGCACCAACAGATATTCCAGCTATCGAAGGTGTTGATGAAGATGGAAATGATGTTGTAAGACATTCTTCAGATGAAGAGCCATTCTCAGCTTTAGCATTTAAGATTATGGCTGATCCATTTGTAGGTAAGTTAGCGTTCTTCAGAGTTTATTCAGGAACTATGAATTCTGGTTCTTATGTTTTAAATGCTACAAAGAATAAGAAAGAACGTGTTGGACGTATCTTATTAATGCATGCAAATAAGAGAGAAGAATTAGATAAGGTTTATTCAGGAGATATTGCAGCTGCTGTTGGATTTAAGTTTACAACAACAGGTGATACAATCTGTGATGAACAGCATCCGGTTATCCTTGAGTCAATGGAATTCCCAGAGCCAGTTATTGAACTTGCTATTGAGCCAAAGACAAAGGATGCACAGGGTAAGATGGGTGAAGCTTTAGCAAAGCTTGCTGAAGAAGATCCTACATTCAGAGCTCATACAGATCAGGAAACTGGTCAGACAATTATCGCAGGTATGGGTGAACTTCATCTTGAAATCATTGTAGACAGACTTTTACGTGAATTTAAGGTAGAAGCAAACGTTGGTGCACCTCAGGTAGCTTACAAGGAAACATTTACAAAGTCTGTAGATGTTGATTCTAAGTATGCAAAACAGTCAGGTGGACGTGGACAGTATGGACATTGTAAGGTTCGTTTTGAGCCAATGGATCCAAATGCTGAAGAGACATTCAAATTCGAATCAGAAATCGTTGGTGGTGCTATTCCTAAGGAATATATTCCAGCAGTAGGAGAAGGTATTGAAGAAGCTGCTCAGTGCGGTATTATTGCCGGATTCCCTGTATTAGGTGTTAAGGCTGTTGTATACGATGGTTCTTATCATGAAGTCGATTCATCAGAAATGGCATTCCATATTGCAGGTTCTATGGCATTTAAGGATGCTATGGCAAAGGCTGATCCAGTTTTACTTGAGCCTATTATGAAGGTTGAAGTAACAATGCCAGAAGAGTACATGGGAGATATCATTGGTGATATCAATGCTCGTCGTGGACGTATCGAAGGAATGGAAGATATCGGAGGAGGTAAGCAGGTTAATGCTTATGTACCACTTTCAGAAATGTTCGGATATTCAACAGACTTACGTTCAAGAACACAGGGACGTGGAAACTATTCTATGTTCTTTGATAAGTATGAGCCATGTCCAAAGTCAGTTCAGGAGAAAGTTGTTAATTCCAGAGCTAAATAATTGGATGGTTTCGTAAAATATCATAAATTATTATAAAAATTTAAAAATAGGCTTGAAAAAGTAATGATTATCAAATATAATCATTACTAGCCTATGTTAAAACCCAAGGGGTTATAGAATTTATTATTTCATATTTTTAAGGAGGAATTCAAAATGGCTAAAGCTAAATTTGAAAGAACAAAACCACATTGTAATATTGGTACAATCGGTCACGTAGATCATGGTAAAACAACTTTAACAGCTGCTATTACAAAAGTACTTGCTGCTAGAGTAGAAGGAAACACAGCTGAGAACTTTGAAGATATCGATAAGGCTCCAGAAGAAAGAGAAAGAGGTATCACAATTTCAACAGCTCACGTTGAGTACCAGACAGCTAAGAGACACTACGCACACGTTGACTGTCCAGGACATGCCGATTATGTAAAGAACATGATCACAGGTGCTGCTCAGATGGATGGAGCTATCCTTGTTGTAGCTGCTACTGACGGTGTTATGGCTCAGACAAAAGAGCACATCCTTCTTTCTCGTCAGGTAGGTGTACCTTACATCGTTGTATTCATGAACAAGTGTGATATGGTTGATGATGAAGAATTACTTGAATTAGTAGAGATGGATATCAGAGAATTATTAAATGAATATGAATTCCCTGGTGATGATACTCCAATTATTCGTGGTTCTGCTCTTAAGGCTCTTGAAGATCCAAACAGCGAATGGGGAGACAAGATCATGGAACTTATGGACGCTGTTGATGAGTGGATTCCAGATCCTCAGAGAGATACAGATAAGCCATTCTTAATGCCAGTAGAAGATATCTTCACAATCACAGGACGTGGAACAGTTGCTACAGGTAGAGTAGAAAGAGGAACACTTCACGTTAATGATGAAGTTGAAATCCTTGGTGTTCAGGAAGAAGTTCAGAAGACAGTTGTTACTGGAATCGAAATGTTCAGAAAGCTTCTTGATGAAGCTCAGGCTGGTGATAACATCGGTGCTCTTCTTCGTGGTATCCAGAGAACAGATATCGTTAGAGGACAGGTTATTGCTAAACCAGGTACAGTAACATGCCACAAGAAGTTTACTGCTCAGGTTTACGTATTAACAAAGGATGAAGGTGGACGTCATACTCCTTTCTTCAACAACTATAGACCACAGTTCTACTTCAGAACAACAGACGTTACAGGTGTTATCCAGTTACCAGAAGGTACAGAAATGTGCATGCCTGGAGATAACGTAGAAATGTCTGTAGAATTAATTCACCCAATCGCTATGGAGCAGGGTCTTGGATTCGCTATTCGTGAAGGTGGACGTACAGTAGGATCAGGAAAGGTTGCTACAATCATTGAGTAATTATTAGATTATTCGTGTAATCTTATTTAAAGAGCTTTCAAGAGTTTTCTTGAAAGCTCTTTTTAAGTTTTATATAAAAAACATCTCTATTTTTTCATAGTAATTTATAACAGAATCAGTTATAATTATCTTTGAAAAGTTTCAAAAAGAAAGGATTATGCACAAATGGAATTATGGGATATTTACAATGCAAATAAGGAACGAACAGGTCATACAATGAAAAGAAATGATTGGAATATGAAAGAAGGAGAATATCATTTAACTGTATTAGGTGTAGTACAAAGAACGGATGGAAAGTTTCTTATTACAAAAAGAGTTATGACAAAAGCATGGGCTGCCGGATGGTGGGAAGTATCGGGTGGAGCTGCACAGGCAGGTGAGAATTCTTTAGAGGCTGTTAGAAGAGAAGTCAGAGAAGAAACCGGCCTGGATGTTAGTAACTGGAATGGAGGTTATGAATTCACATATAAAAGAGATAATCCAGAGGAGAAAGATAATTACTTTGTTGATGTATATCGTTTTGTAGGAGACTTTAACGAGGAAGATTTAAAATTACAAGAAGAAGAAACCGCAGATTATCGAATCGCTACAAAGGAAGAAATCAGAGATTTGGCAGAGAAGGGGATCTTTTTACATTATGATAGTATAAAAAAAGTATTTGAATAGAAATAAAAAGTTTAACATACTTTTTTTATCAGCTATCAGCCCTTTTTTAAAACGAATCATATAGAAAATTCATTGACACTATGTTAAAATAACAGAATATAGTAAAGCGAAAGTGAGGATTTCAAAATGAGTACTTTCAATGTAGAGTTGAAGAAAGTCGTTGATGATAGTTATGATATTGAGATTGGCTTTGGTTTAGAAGAAAAATTAATCTCGGACTTAAAAGCAGGATTAGTCGGTAAAATTCATAAATTTGCGGTTATTACGGATAGTAATGTAAAGGAATTATATGCAGATAAGATTTTAGATTTATTACATAAAGCAGGGTATCAGGCGGACCTTTTTGTTTTTCTAGCTGGAGAAAAAAGTAAGACAAGAGAAACAAAGGAAGTTGTTGAAGATGCAATGCTTGCGAAGCAATATCGAAGAGACTGTTGTGTCATTGCTGTCGGAGGTGGTGTTGTAACAGATCTGGCAGGCTTTTTAGCAGGAACGTATGGAAGAGGTGTTCCATTTATCAATTATGCAACAACACTTCTTGCAGCGGCCGATGCATCGGTAGGGGGAAAAACTGCAGTAGACACTCCATTAGCAACGAATTTAATTGGACTGTTTAATCAGCCAGAAAAAGTATATTTAGATATTGCAACATGGAAAACGTTGCCGAAAGAGCAGATTTCTAGTGGGCTTGCTGAAACTATCAAACATGCATGTCTTGCGGATGCAGATTTATTTTCATATCTTCAGGAACACATGGATGAGATCTTAAGTGTTGAAAAAGAAGCGTGTGAACACATTGCTGAAGCAAATTGCAACATTAAGTATCAGGTTGTTATGAAAGACGAAAGAGAAAGTGGCTTAAGAGAAGTATTGAATCTTGGACATACTGTAGGAAGAGCAATAGAGACAGTAAGCGGATATCGTTTATTACATGGAGAAGCTGTCGCAATAGGCCTGGTTGCAGAAGCGATGCTGTCTCAAAAAATGGGATATTTAACAGAAGAAGAAAAGCAGAAAGTGATTGAATTGCTAAGAAAGGCAAAATTACCGGTAAAGATTCCAGAGTATATTGATCGTGAGGCGTTAGTAAAAAAATTATATACAGATAAGAAAGTAAGAGACGGAAAATTACGTTTTGTAATTCAAAAAGGAATTGGGAATGTAGTAGAATTTGAAAAAGGTGTATTTGCAACACCGGTTTCAGAAGAAGAAGCCAGAAAAATTATTTTCGAGATGGAATAAAAATATAAAAACAGGACTGTCGGACTAACAAAAGTTAGCAAGACAGTCCTGTTTTATTAAAAATGAACCATACCTTTGTAAACAGGTAAAGAACTAAGGTTGTTTGCTTCATCTCCGTCGGGTAAAGCTTTTAAATATTCTGTATCCTTTCGATGGGCGATTCCAACCCCGCTGATTTCTCCATTTTTGGCAAGTGCAACGCCTTCTTCCTTAGAAACAACTATTCCATTCGAAAGTTCATAACCGGTAATTTTGCCGCGATGTTTTACAATGCCGACAACCTGCGAGGCATCGCTTTTTATTTCCGGGATTTCATCTAATGTATTCATTGCAGCACCTGTGTTCTGAGGTGTATTTTTAGTGTCCATAGTAAAATTCCTCCTTATGCAGTGTTTGCTAACATCATGGTCTGCTTATATTTTGCATAAAAAGAATGTAAATTATACAGAAAAAATTATTTTTGTTTTGTCCATCGTCCTGAAGCTCCACAAGGAAGAATGAGTCCGTTACTTTCAACTAGAAGACCAAGCTCGTCAGATTGAACCTTACCGCCAAATTTTGGAATCAATGCAGTAGAAATCATGTAAGTCAGGACAGATGGTGCAAGACCGGTTGTATAAGAATTAATCAAAAAAAACAGTGCATCATCTGATAAAATCTTAGTACAGAGTTCGACAAAGTGGTAAATAGAATCTTCGATTTTCCAGATTTCTCCTTTTGGACCTCTTCCATAGGAAGGAGGATCCATAATAATGCCATCATATTTATTTCCACGACGAATTTCACGTTCTACGAATTTTACACAATCATCTACAAGCCAGCGGATTGGTGCATTTTCTAAATGAGATGATTTGGCATTTTCTTTTGCCCATCCGACCATCCCTTTGCTGGCATCTACATGAGTGACTTTTGCACCGGCAGAAGCAGCGGCAAGGGTAGCTCCACCTGTATAGGCAAAAAGATTTAAAATCTTAATTTCACGATCAGGGTTTCTTTTTTTCTCGTTTCTTATAATAGAAGAAAACCAATCCCAGTTTGCAGCCTGCTCAGGAAAAAGCCCTGTATGCTTAAAACTGAAAGGTTTCAGATTAAAAGTAAGTGCACCATATTGGATGGTCCACTGTTTTGGAAGATCAAAGAATTCCCATTCTCCGCCACCTCTTGAACTTCTATGATAATGTCCATTTGGATGTTTCCAGCCTTTTAATTTTTTGGGTGTATCCCAGATTACCTGCGGATCAGGACGAACCAGCTGATAATCTCCCCATTGTTCAAGTTTTTCCTTATTAGAAGTATCTAGAACTTTATAAGATTCCCATTTATCTGCAATCCACATATCAAACCTCCATATAAAAATCTATTATCTTGTCCTTGTGACAAAACTATGTTACAATTCTAACATAAAAAAAGAAAAATAGGGAAGAAGAATATAATGTATCAAAAAAAATACAAAAAAGTACTTGCCTATTTTGGAATTATAGGGTATACTCTTTAGTGCTGTGACATGATAGCTATGAAGCGTGAGGTTGCTAGGGATGAGCAATCCTTCCTAGGTTTTCCGTGGAGCGAATGTCTAGACCGATAAGGTCAAAGAATAAGACGACAAGTCACTGTACAGAATCGTATAAGCCTGGAATATGTGAATCGCAAGAATCATATATTAGACTAGGAGGAGTGTGTTTTGTTTGCTTTACTATAAGCGACACACACGGGTATGTGTACAGTCACCACTTGTCGTACTACAAAAAGTGCGAAAAGGAGGCGGCTTTTTTTATGGCAAGTCAGCAAGTAATGAGAATCACATTGAAAGCTTACGATCACAAGTTAATTGATCAGTCAGCTGGAAAAATCATCGACACTGTTAAGAAGACAGGATCACAGGTAAGCGGTCCAGTACCTCTTCCAACTAAGAAGGAAGTTGTTACAATCCTTAGAGCTGTTCACAAGTACAAAGACTCTAGAGAACAGTTCGAGCAGAGAACTCATAAGAGACTTATCGATATCACAACACCATCTCAGAAGACTGTAGATGCTTTATCTAAGTTAGAGATGCCAGCAGGTGTATATATCGATATTAAGATGAAGACAAAATAATCTATACTTCATCCAATGTGGGCAGAGCCCAATTACAAAGCAACAATCCTAAAGGTTTAATATAGAAGTAACACAATTGGTTTTTTAAGGAATCAACATATACGATTAAGTATTTAGTGTTCCACTTATATGCGACTGTTCTAGGATGATTACATGAGAGTGTAATCCGCTGTAGATTAACAGGAGGTAGAAAATGAAGAAGGCTATTTTAGCAACAAAAGTCGGAATGACTCAAATCTTCAATGAAGACGGTGTTTTAACACCAGTAACAGTTCTTCAGGCTGGTCCTTGTGTAGTGACACAGGTTAAGACAGTAGAGAACGATGGTTATCAGGCAGTTCAGGTTGGTTTCTGCGATAAGAGAGAGAAATTAGTGAACAAGCCATTAAAAGGACAGTTTGACAAGGCTGGGGTTTCTTATAAGAGATATTTAAGAGAGTTCAGATTTGACAATGCTGAAGAATATTCTGTAAAGGATGAAATTAAGGCAGATATTTTTGCAGCTGGTGACAAGATTGACGCAACAGCAATTGCTAAGGGAAAAGGATTCCAGGGTGCAATTAAGAGACATGGTCAGTCAAGAGGACCTATGGGACATGGTTCTAAGTTCCACAGACATCAGGGTTCAAATGGTGCTTGTTCTACACCAAGTAAGGTATTCAAAGGAAAAGGAATGCCAGGACATATGGGAGCTAAAAAGATTACAATTCAGAATCTTGAAATTGTTAAAGTTGATGTAGAAAACAACTTAATTTTAGTAAAAGGTGCAGTACCGGGACCTAAGAAATCTTTAGTTACAATTAAAGAAACAGTTAAGACCACTAAATAGGTTTTGGAAGGAGGAACACACAGATGTCTAAAGTATCTGTTTACAATATGGATGGTAGCCAGGTTGGCGAAATCGAATTAAATGATGCTGTATTCGGTGTTGAAGTAAACGAACACTTAGTACACATGGCTGTAGTAAGCCAGTTGGCTAATAACCGCCAGGGAACACAAAGTGCAAAAACTCGTTCAGAAGTTAGCGGCGGTGGTAGAAAGCCTTGGAGACAGAAAGGAACTGGTCATGCAAGACAGGGTTCTACAAGATCTCCACAGTGGGCAGGCGGCGGAATGGTATTCGCAGTTAAGCCTAGAGATTATTCATTCAAGATGAATAAGAAAGAGAAGAGAAATGCTCTTAAGTCAGCTCTTTCTTCAAGAGTTGCAGAAAACAAATTTATTGTTGTTGATTCTATTAAGATGGATGAAATCAAAACAAAGAAATTTGCTGAAAGCTTAAAAGCATTAAATGTAAATAAAGCATTAGTAGTTTTAAATGAGAATGATTCAAATGTAGTAAAATCTGCAAAGAACATTCCAACTGTAAAGACAGCTCTTACAAATACAATCAATGTATACGATATCTTAAAGTATGACACTGTTGTAATTGACAAGGCAGCTGTTGCAACAATTGAGGAGGTGTACGCATAATGGCAGATATTAAGTATTATGATGTTATCCTTAAACCAGTTATTACTGAGAAGAGCATGGATGCAATGTCTGATAAGAAATATACATTTTATGTTCACACAGAGGCAACAAAGTCTCAGATCAAAGAAGCTGTAGAAAAAATGTTCAATGGAACAAAAGTTCAGAGCGTTAATACAGTTACTGTAAAAGGTAAGAAGAAAAGAAGAGGAACTGCAGTAGGTAAGACAGCTGACAGAAAGAAAGCAATTGTTAAGTTAACTGCTGACAGTGAAGATATCGAAATCTTCGAAGGCTTATAGGAGCCAGAATTAGGCACAATAAAAGTGCGATAATAAATTGAACTCTAGAATTTCTAGAGCATTAGGAAAGGAGATTCACAATGGGAATCAAAAAGTTTAACCCATATACACCTTCAAGAAGAAATATGACAAGTCTTGATTTTGCTGAGATTACTAAATCTACACCAGAAAAATCATTACTTGCTCCAAAGCAGAAAACTGCAGGTCGTAATAATCAGGGTAAGATTACAGTAAGACACCATGGTGGTGGAAATAGACAAAAATACAGAGTTATCGATTTTAAGAGAAGAAAAGATGATATTCCTGCTACAGTAAAGGCAATTGAATATGATCCAAACAGAACAGCAAATATCGCTTTGATCTGTTATGCGGATGGACAGAAATCATATATTATCGCTCCAAACGGTTTAAAGGTTGGAATGACAATTATGAATGGTGCCAATGCGGAAGTGAAAGTTGGTAATACATTACCACTTGAAAATATTCCAGTTGGTACAGAAGTACACAACATTGAATTATATCCTGGAAAGGGTGGACAGTTAGTTCGTTCAGCAGGAAATTCAGCTCAGTTAATGGCAAAAGAAGGAAAGTATGCAACACTTAGATTGCCATCAGGTGAAATGAGAATGGTGCCTATCATTTGTAGAGCTACAATTGGTACGGTTGGAAATATTGAACATGACCTTGTTAACATAGGTAAAGCCGGACGTAAGCGTCACATGGGTGTAAGACCTACAGTTCGTGGATCTGTTATGAACCCTAATGACCATCCACATGGTGGTGGTGAAGGTAGAGCTCCAGTAGGACGTTCTGGACCATGCACACCTTGGGGTAAACCAGCATTGGGATTAAAGACACGTAAGAAGAACAAGAAATCAAATAAGATGATCGTAAGAAGACGCGACGGAAAGAATATGAAGTAAGGAGGGTTTAACCTATGGGACGTTCACTGAAAAAGGGACCATTTGCGGACGCAAGTTTATTAAAGAAGATTGAAGCAATGAATGCTAACGATGACAAGCAAGTGATCAAGACTTGGTCACGTCGTTCAACAATCTTCCCACAGATGGTTGGACATACAATAGCAGTTCATGATGGTAGAAAGCATGTGCCTGTTTATATTACAGAAGATATGGTAGGCCACAAGCTTGGTGAATTCGTTGCTACCAGAACTTATAGAGGACATGGAAAAGACGAGAAGAAGACAAAGGCTCGTTAGTCAATATTTGAAAGGAGGTTTCATCCATGGCTAAAGGACATAGATCCCAAATAAAAAGAGAGAGAAATGCGATTAAAGATACAAGACCATCAGCAAAAGTCTCTTATGCAAGAGTTTCTGTGCAGAAAGCATGTTTCGTTTTAGATGCAATCAGAGGTAAGGATGTAACAACAGCACTTGGTATTTTGGCTTATAATCCAAGATATGCTTCAAGTGTTATAGAAAAAGTATTAAAGTCAGCAATTGCTAATGCTGAAAATAATAACGGAATGAACGTTGAGAACCTTTATATTGAAGAGTGTTATGCAGGTAAAGGTCCTACAATGAAGAGAATCAGACCTAGAGCACAGGGTAGAGCTTATAGAATCGAAAAGAGAACAAGTCACATTACAGTTGTTCTTAATGAAAGATAGAAAAGCATTTGATTATTCAAATTTTGAAAGGAGATAATGATGGGACAGAAAGTTAATCCTCACGGCTTAAGAGTCGGCGTTATCAAAGACTGGGACTCTAAGTGGTACGCAGAAGCTGATTTCGCAGACAAATTAGTGGAAGATGATAAGATCAGAAAGTACCTTAAGAAGAAGTTATACAGTGCAGGTGTTTCAAAGATTGAGATTGAAAGAGCATCTGAGAGAATTAAGATTACTATTTATACAGCTAAGCCTGGTGTTGTAATCGGAAAAGGCGGAGCTGAAATTGAGAAAGTAAAAGGTGAACTTGCTAAGCTTATCGCTGGAAATAGCAAATTGATCGTTGATATTAAAGAAGTAAAGAGACCAGACAGAGATGCTCAGTTAGTAGCTGAAAACATTGCTTTACAGTTAGAAAACCGTATCACTTTCAGAAGAGCAATGAAATCTTGTATGTCAAGAACAATGAAGGCTGGAGCAAAGGGAATTAAGACATCTTGTTCAGGACGTTTAGGTGGTGCTGATATGGCTCGTACAGAGTATTATAGCGAAGGTACGATTCCTCTTCAGACACTTCGTGCTGATATTGATTATGGATTCGCTGAAGCAAACACAACTTATGGTAAAGTTGGTGTTAAGGTTTGGATTTATGAAGGCGAAGTACTTCCAACAAAGACTACAGTAAAGGAAGGGAGCGATAAATAATGTTAATGCCAAAGAGAGTAAAGCATCGTAAAGAGTTTCGTGGATCGATGCGAGGCAAAGCCACTAGAGGAAATAAAATCACAAATGGTGAATACGGACTTGTCGCTTTAGAGCCAGCATGGATTAAATCAAACCAGATCGAAGCTGCCCGTATTGCTATGACACGTTATATCAAGCGTGGTGGTAAAGTTTGGATTAAAATTTTCCCAAGCAAACCGGTTACACATAAACCGTTAGAAGTTCGTATGGGTAAAGGAAAAGGTAACTTGGAGTTTTGGGTAGCAGTTGTAAAGCCAGGACGTGTATTGTTTGAAATTTCCGGAGTATCAGAGGAATTGGCAAGAGAAGCGTTACGTCTTGCTATGCATAAATTACCTGTGAAATGTAAAGTCGTTTCACGTGCAGACTTAGAAGGCGGTGATAACAGTGAAAATTAATAAATATGTAGAAGATTTAAAGGCAAAATCAGCTGCAGAATTGAATGAAGAATTAGTAGCTGCTAAAAAGGAACTTTTTAATTTGAGATTCCAGAACGCAACAAATCAATTAGATAACACAAGCAGAATCAAAGAAGTTCGTCGTAATATTGCGAGAATTCAGACTGTCATTGTAGAAAAGACAGAAGCTTAAGTTTAAGATGATGATTGATTATAGATTTCATTGAAAGGAGATATTGTTGTGGATAGAAATTTAAGAAAAACACGTACAGGAAAAGTCATCAGCGATAAGATGGATAAGACAATCGTTGTTGCTGTTGAAGATCATGTGAAGCATCCTTTGTACAAAAAGATCGTGAAAAGAACATACAAGTTAAAGGCACATGATGAAAAGAATGAGTGCGGTATTGGTGATACAGTAAAGGTTATGGAAACAAGACCATTATCTAAGGATAAGAGATGGAGACTTGTGGAAATTATTGAGAAGGCTAGATAGTAGAAAGGAGATTATTATGATTCAACAGGAAAGTAGACTTAAAGTCGCTGATAATACAGGCGCTAAAGAATTACTTTGTATCAGAGTAATGGGCGGTTCTACTAGAAGATATGCCAACATCGGAGATGTTATCGTTGCTACTGTTAAAGATGCAACACCAGGAGGTGTTGTAAAGAAAGGTGACGTTGTAAAGGCTGTAGTAGTCCGTACTGTAAAGGGTGCACGTCGTAAAGATGGTTCTTACATCAAATTTGATGAGAATGCTGCTGTTATCATTAAAGATGACAACAATCCAAGAGGAACTCGTATTTTTGGGCCTGTAGCTAGAGAATTAAGAGAAAAGCATTTCATGAAGATTGTTTCTTTAGCACCAGAAGTATTATAAGGAGGTGTAAGAATGGCAACAATGAAGATTAAAAAGGGCGATATGGTTAAGGTTATCGCTGGTAAAGATAAAGATAAAGAAGGAAAAGTAGCATCTGTTAATGCAAAAAACAATACTGTAATTGTTGAAGGAATTAACATGGTTACAAAGCATACAAAACCTAGTGCTGCAAATCAGGCAGGCGGTATTGTTACACAGGAAGGACCTATTGATATTTCTAACGTGATGTATCTTCACAAAGGAAAAGCTACAAGAGTTGGATTTAAGTTAGACGGAGATAAGAAAGTTCGTTTTGCAAAATCAACAGGCGATGTTATTGATTAATTGAGAGAGGAGGTCCAGAGAAATTGAGTACTTTTAGAGATTTATATGATAATGAAATTAAAGACGCAATGGCTAAGAAGTTTAACTACAAGAATGTAATGGAGATCCCTAAACTTGATAAGGTTGTTATCAATATGGGTGTTGGTGAAGCAAAAGATAACGCTAAGTTATTAGATGCAGCTGTTAAGGATCTTGAAACAATTACTGGTCAGAAGGTCGTTACAACAAAAGCTAAGAATTCGGTAGCTAACTTCAAAATCAGAGAAGGACAGGCAATCGGATGTAAAGTTACATTACGAGGAGAAAGAATGTATGAATTCGTTGAGAGACTTATTTGTTTAGCATTACCTCGTGTACGTGATTTTAGAGGTGTAAATCCTAATTCATTCGATGGAAGAGGAAACTATGCACTTGGAATTAAGGAGCAGATCATCTTCCCTGAAATCGAATACGATAAGGTTGATAAAGTAAGAGGTATGGATATCATATTTGTTACAACAGCGAAGACAGATGAAGAAGCTCGTGAATTATTGACATTATTTAATATGCCATTTGCAAAATAATTAGGAGGTAAAACCATGGCTAAAACCAGTATGAAAGTTAAGCAGCAGCGTAAACCTAAATTCTCCACAAGAGAATATAGCCGTTGCAGAATTTGTGGAAGACCACATGCTTATTTAAGAAAATACGGAATCTGCAGAATTTGCTTCCGTGAATTAGCATATAAAGGACAGATACCAGGAGTTAAGAAAGCATCTTGGTAGGAAGGAGAACGTAAAATGACAATGAGCGATCCAATTGCAGATATGCTTACAAGAATTCGTAATGCAAATACTGCGAAACATGATACAGTTGATGTTCCTGCATCAAAGATGAAATTAGCAATTGCTGATATTTTAGTAAAAGAGGGATATATCACAAAATATGACATTGTAGAAGATGGTGCATTTAAGACAATCAGAATCACAATGAAATATGGAAAAGACAAAAACGAGAAGATTATTTCTGGTTTAAAGAAGATTTCTAAGCCAGGTCTTCGTGTTTATGCAAACAAAGATGAACTCCCTAGAGTACTTGGTGGTTTAGGAATTGCCATCATTTCAACAAATCAAGGTGTAGTAACAGATAAAGAAGCTCGTAAATTAAACGTTGGTGGAGAAGTATTAGCATTTGTTTGGTAATAAATGCTAATAATCTACACGCTTAATAAATAGTAGGAGGTGCCGGCATGTCCAGAATAGGAAGATTGCCTATCGCTATTCCAGCAGGTGTAACTGTTGATATAGCAGAAAATAATAAAGTAACAGTAAAAGGACCAAAGGGAACTCTTGAAAGAGTATTACCTGCGGAAATGACAATTGCAAAAGAAGATGATAAAGTAGTTGTAACAAGACCAAACGATCTTAAGAAAATGAAGTCTTTACATGGACTTACAAGAACACTCATTAACAATATGGTTATTGGTGTTACAGAAGGATTTTCTAAGGTTCTTGAAGTAAATGGTGTTGGTTACAGAGTTCAGAAGAAGGGAAATAAATTAGTATTTTCTCTTGGTTTCTCTCATCCGGTTGAGATGGAAGATCCAGCAGGAATTGAATCTTCTGTAGAAGGAACAAATAAGATTACCATTACTGGTATTGATAAAGAAAAAGTTGGCCAATTCGCAGCTGAAATCAGAGACTTAAGACGTCCAGAGCCATATAAGGGCAAGGGAATCAAGTATGCTGATGAAGTGATCAGACGTAAAGTTGGTAAGACTGGTAAGAAATAATTAAAGGAGTGAACAAGGATGATTAGTAAGAAATCAAGATCAGAAGTACGTGTTAAAAAACACATGAAGACTCGTAATCGTTTCAGTGGTACAGCTGAGAGACCTCGTTTAGCTGTATTTAGAAGCAACAATCATATGTACGCTCAGATTATTGACGATACAGTTGGAAATACTCTAGTAGCTGCTTCAACACTTGAGAAGGCAGTTGCATCAGAGCTTGAAAAGACTAATAACGTTGATGCTGCGGCATATTTGGGAACTGTAATTGGTAAAAGAGCACTTGAAAAGGGAATTACAACTGTAGTCTTTGATAGAGGCGGATTTATATACCAAGGTAAAATAAAAGCATTAGCAGACGCAGCAAGAGAAGCTGGTCTTCAATTCTAGTCAAGGAGGAAAAACATGAGACGCGATATTATTGATACTGATTCAGTAGAATTAGAAGAAAAAGTAGTATCAATCAAACGTGTAACTAAGGTTGTTAAGGGTGGTCGTAATTTCAGATTCACAGCTTTAGTTGTCGTTGGTGACGGTAAAGGCCGTGTTGGTGCTGGTTTAGGAAAAGCTTCTGAAATTCCAGAAGCAATTCGTAAGGGCAAAGAAGATGCTATGAAGAGACTTATTAACGTTCCTGTTGATGCGAACTTAAGTATTCCTCATGACATCATCGGAAAGTTTGGTAGTGCTTCTGTATTGCTTAAGAAGGCTCCAGAAGGTACTGGTGTTATCGCCGGTGGTCCTGCACGTAACGTGTTAGAGCTTGCTGGTATTAAGAACATTCGTACAAAATCTTTAGGATCTAACAACAAGCAGAACGTTGTACTTGCTACACTTGAAGGTTTAGCAAAGTTAAAGACTCCGGAAGAAGTAGCTAGACTTCGTGGTAAGTCTGTAGAAGAAATCTTAGGCTAATAGGAGGAAGTAAAGATGGCAAGTAAATTAAAGATTACATTAACTAAGTCAGTCATTGGAGCTGTTCCAAAGAATAGAAAGACAGTTGAAGCATTAGGATTAAAGAAAATTAATCAGACTGTTGAAATGCCAGATAATGCTTCTACAAGAGGAATGATCCAAAGAGTTAGACATATGGTTAAAGTAGAAGAGATTTAATGAGAAAATAGAAGGAGGTGCGAAATGGATTTATCAAACTTACAACCTGCAGAAGGTTCAAGACAAAGTGATAACTTCAGAAGAGGCCGCGGACACGGTTCAGGAAATGGTAAGACAGCGGGCAAGGGTCATAAAGGACAAAAAGCACGTTCAGGTGGCACAAGACCAGGATTTGAAGGTGGTCAGATGCCTTTATACAGACGTATTCCTAAGAGAGGATTTACATGTAGAAACTCTAAGGAAATCGTTGGTATTAATTTAAATGCTCTTGAAGTATTTGATAATGGAACAGAGGTTTCTGTTGAAACATTAATTGAAGCAGGCATTGTTAAAAATCCTAGAGATGGTGTTAAAATACTGGGAAATGGAGAATTAACTAAGAAGCTCAATGTGAAAGTAAATGCTTTCAGTGCATCAGCAAAAGAAAAAATTGAAGCTCTTGGTGGAACCTGTGAGGTGATTTAATGTTTAAAACACTCAAGCAAGCATTAAAAGTCAAGGATATACGTAAAGGATTGATCTATACATTTCTTATGTTGATTATTGTTAGAATTGGATGCCAGTTACCATTACCTGGCACCAATTCAGATGCAATCAAAGAGATAACAAATCAGTTTTCGTCAGGTGCGTTTGGCTTTTTCGATGCAATGACGGGTGGTTCATTTAGTCAGATGTCAGTGTTTGCATTAAATATTACTCCATACATCACATCATCAATTATTATGCAGTTATTAACAATTGCAATCCCTAAATTAGAAGAGATTCAAAAAGATGGTGAGGATGGCAGAAAGAAAATACAAAAAGTTACACGTATTATGTCTGTATTTTTAGCAGCTCTTGAAGCCTTAGCAATGGCAATTGGTTTCGGAAGACGTGGACTTTTTGGAACAGACACAAGCGGATGGAAATACGCAAGTGTAATTATTGTTGCTGTTATTGCTATGACAGCAGGTGCAACATTATTGATGTGGATGGGTGAAAGAATCACAGAGAAAGGTGTTGGAAATGGTATTTCTATTATCCTTTTAATAAATATCGTTTCGAGAATGCCTTCTGATATTATTGGATTATATGAGAAATTTGTTGGTGGTGCATCTTCCGTTGGAGGTTCAGCATTGGCAGCAGTTGTTATTGCAGCTGTAATTATTGTAGTTGTAGCATTTGTTGTTCTTTTAAATGACGGTGTTCGTAAGGTTCCTGTTCAGTATTCTAAAAAGATGCAGGGCAGAAAAGCAATGGGTGGACAGTCAAGTTTCATTCCTGTAAAGGTTAATATTGCAAACGTAATTCCAGTTATCTTTGCACAATCAATCTTACAGTTCCCAGTTGTTATTGCTTCCTTCTTTGGACATGGTCAGGATGGATGGACGAAGTATTTAACAACTACATATTGGTGTAATCCAGATAATTTAAAATATTCAATCGGATTTGTTGTATATATCCTGCTTGTTGTTTTCTTTGCATATTTCTATACTTCAATCACATTCAATCCTATTGAAGTTGCAGATAATATGAAAAAGCAGGGTGGATTTATTCCAGGTATTCGTCCTGGTAAGCCAACTTCAGAATATTTACAGACAATTTTAAATTATGTAGTATTCGTCGGTGCAATCGGACTGATTATCGTCTGTGTAATTCCAATCTTAATGTCTGGAATTTTCTCAGCCGATGTATCATTCGGTGGAACATCATTAATCATCATAGTTGGTGTTATATTAGAGACTATGAAGACAATAGAATCTAAGATGGTTGTTCGCAACTATAAAGGATTTTTATTAGATTAGTCGTACACAGATAAAATGGGACATACCGGTGAATATGCTGGTAGCCCCATTTTATTTTTTATTTCATAAAAGTATTTCTTTTATTGATATTTGAACTATAAATCTATAAAACTTACAAAGAATGGAGTTAAAGATGAAGATTATCATGTTAGGAGCACCTGGTGCAGGAAAAGGTACACAGGCAAAGATGTTATCAAAGAAGTATGATATTCCACATATTTCTACAGGAGATATTTTCCGGGCTAATATTAAAAATGGAACAGAACTTGGAAAAAAAGCACAGACATATATGGATCAGGGATTATTAGTTCCAGATGAATTAGTGGTTGATTTAGTGGTTGACAGAGTAAAACAGGATGATTGCAAAAAGGGATATGTTTTAGACGGATTTCCACGTACAATACCTCAGGCAGAAAGTTTAGATAAGGCTTTAGAAGCAGCTGGCGATAAAGTTGATTATGCAGTAAATGTTGAAGTACCTGATGAAAATATCATTAACAGAATGGGTGGAAGACGTGCCTGTGTAAATTGCGGAGCCACATATCATTTAACATATATGCCACCAAAGACAGAAGGTAAATGCGATACATGTGGAAGTGATTTGATTTTAAGAGATGATGATAAGCCAGAAACAGTAAAGAAACGTTTAGGTGTATATCATGATCAGACACAGCCATTAATTGATTATTATACAAAGAAGAATATCTTAGTTGAAGTTGATGGTACAAAGGAAATCAACGATGTCTTTGATGAAATCGTTAAGGTTTTAGGAGAAAACTAATATGTCAGTTACGATTAAGTCTCAATCCGAAATAGAGTTAATGCAGAAAGCAGGGAAAATTCTTGCAAAAGTGCATGAAGATCTTCAGAAAGAAATTAAGCCGGGAATATCAACAAAAAAGATAGACCAGATTGCAGAAGAAATGATTCGTAGTTTTGACTGTATTCCATCTTTTTTAAATTACAATGGTTTTCCAGCATCGGTCTGTGTTTCTGTAAATGATGAAATTGTACATGGAATTCCAAGCAAACATCGTATACTACAGGAAGGTGATCTTGTAAGTCTAGATGCAGGTGTTATTTATCAGGGATTTCATTCAGATGCTGCAAGAACATGGATTGTAGGTGAAGGTTCCAAAGAGGCGTCCGATTTGATTGCTGTTACGAAGCAAAGCTTTTTTGAAGGTATCAAATATGCCAGAGAAGGATGCTATTTGCATGATATTTCTGCTGCAATCGGATCATATGCAGAAAGCTTTGGATATGGCGTAGTACGTGAGTTAGTCGGTCATGGAATCGGACGTAGTATGCATGAGAGTCCTAATATACCGAATTTTAAACAACATCGAAGAGGAATACGTCTTCAGGCAGGTATGACGTTAGCCATTGAGCCTATGATCAATATGGGAAGCCGCAAAATTGATTTTAAGGATGATGGATGGACAATTGTAACACATGATGGTTCTCTTTCGGCACATTATGAAAATACGGTGCTGATTACAAAAGGAGAGCCGGAAATATTAAGTTTATAAAAAGAGGAAATCCCAGTGGAAAATATAAGAGGTAGTTTAGCAAAATCAAAAGCTGGACATGATAAGGATGAAGTCTATGTCATAATTGATGCAGATAAGGAATATGTATATCTGGCTGATGGAAGATTAAAAACTTTAAATCATTTAAAGAAAAAAAACAGAAAGCATATTCAGTTGATTATGAATAAAGATACAGAATTTGTATCAAAAGTAAATATGGGCGACATCATGGATGAAGAGATTAAAAGATGTATCAAGCTTTATAATAGGAGGTAAATGAGATGTCAAAAGCTGATGTAATTGAAATTGAAGGAAAGGTAATTGAGAAATTACCAAATGCAATGTTTCAGGTAGAATTAGAAAATGGTCATGTAGTATTAGCACATATTAGTGGTAAATTACGTATGAACTTTATTAAAATTCTTCCGGGAGATAAGGTAACAATTGAAATGTCTCCATATGATCTTTCAAAAGGCAGAATTATTTGGAGAGATAAGTAAATAGCACTTGATTTTTGGAAATCATTGTGTTATACTTCATATCGGACTTTTTTGAAAGGAGGATCTTACAGTGAAGGTTAGATCATCAGTTAAACCTATTTGCGAAAAGTGCAAGGTTATTAAAAGAAAGGGAAGTATCAGAATTATCTGTGAAAACCCAAAACACAAACAGAGACAAGGTTAATCAGTAAGAAACTTGTCTTTGTTTGCATGTGATTATGCGGCTGCAGTAGTGAATACACTACTTCAAATAAATTAGTGCCTATCAGATAGGCAGATTGGATTAGAAGAAGTGATATCTTAAGCTTTTTCTAACAGGCTACAGTTTTGTGGCAGAATGAATCAATTGCTGATTTCAGATTCATTCAATGATTATTAATTTATCTAAGTAATGGGGTGCGTACACATTTCAGACGTTACATAGTGACGGGCTACGTAATTTTATTGCTTAAGAAAACAAAACTAATGGAGGTGCACATACATGGCTCGTATTGCAGGTGTAGATTTGCCAAGAGAGAAACGTATTGAGATTGGTTTAACATATATTTATGGTATTGGTTTAACAAGCTCAAAGCGTATTTTAGCAGAAGCTAAAGTTAATCCTGACACACGTGTAAAGGATTTGACAGACGACGAAGTTAAGGCTATCGCGGCTGTCGTTGATGAAAGTCAGACAGTAGAAGGTGATTTAAGAAGAGAAATCGCTTTAAATATTAAGAGATTACAGGAAATCGGATGCTACAGAGGAATCCGTCATAGAAAAGGTCTTCCTGTTCGTGGTCAAAAGACTAAGACAAATGCAAGAACAAGAAAAGGACCAAAGAGAACTGTTGCAAATAAGAAAAAATAGTAAATAGAAAATAGAAAGAACCCATAAGGGAGGTTAGTTTAATGGCTAAGGTTACAAAGAAAGTGACAAAGAAACGTGTCAAGAAAAACGTTGAACATGGACAAGCACATATTCAATCATCTTTTAATAATACAATCGTTACGTTAACAGATGCTCAGGGAAATGCATTATCTTGGGCAAGTGCTGGTGGTCTTGGATTTAGAGGTTCAAAGAAATCTACTCCTTATGCAGCTCAGATGGCAGCTGAAACTGCTACAAAGGCAGCTTTAGTTCATGGATTAAAATCAGTTGACGTTATGGTAAAGGGACCAGGTTCAGGAAGAGAAGCAGCGATTCGTGCATTATCAGCTTGCGGACTTCAGGTTACAAGTATCAAGGATGTTACTCCAGTACCACATAACGGATGTCGTCCACCAAAACGTAGAAGAGTGTAATTAGGAGGTATAAATTCACATGGCAGTTAATAGAATTCCTGTTCTTAAAAGATGTAGATCACTTGGTTTGGATCCAATTTATTTAGGAATAGATAAGAAATCGAATAGACAATTGAAGAGAGCTAATAAGAAAGTTAGTGAATATGGTCTTCAGTTAAGAGAAAAGCAGAAAGCAAAATTTATTTATGGTGTATTAGAAAAACCATTTAGAAACTACTTTGCTAAGGCTGATAGAATGAACGGTATGACAGGTGATAATCTTATGACTTTATTAGAGTCTAGATTAGACAATGTTATGTTCCGTATGGGATTAGCTAGAACAAGAAGAGAAGCAAGACAGATTGTTGATCACAAGCATGTTTTAGTTAATGGTAAGCAGGTTAATATCCCTTCATACTTAGTTAAGGCTGGGGATGTTATTGAAATCAAGGAAAAATGTAAAGCATCACAGAGATATAAAGATATTATTGCCGTTACAGGTGGTAGATTAGTACCAGAATGGATTGACTGTGATCAGGAAAACCTTAAGGCAACAATTAAGGAATTACCTACAAGAGAGCAGATTGATGTACCTGTTAATGAGATGCTTATTGTCGAATTATATTCTAAGTAAGATGAAGCAATTCCCAAAGAAGGAGGGGCTATATGTTCGATTTCGAAAAACCTAATATTGAGATAGCAGAGATCTCAGAAGATAAAAGATATGGTAGATTTGTAGTAGAACCTCTAGAAAGAGGCTATGGTACGACTCTTGGTAATTCACTTAGAAGAATCATGCTTTCTACGTTGCCAGGAGCAGCGGTCAGCCAGGTTAAGATTGAAGGAGTACAACACGAATTCAGTTCAATCGAGGGTGTAAAGGAAGATGTTACAGAAATCATCATGAACATCAAGAATTTAGCAATAAAGAACAACAGTGATACTAATGGACCAAAGATTGCTTATATTGAAGCAAGTGGAGACAAGGTTGTAACTGCTGCAGATATTAGTGCTGATCCTGACATTGAAATCCTTAACCCAGATTTGGTGATTGCAACGCTTAATGGAGGTGCCGACAGCAAATTATATATGGAGTTAACAATTACAAAGGGAAGAGGTTATGTCAGCTCAGATAAGAATAAAAGAGATGACTTACCAATCGGTGTAATTGCAGTTGATTCTATTTACACTCCGGTAGAGAGAGTAAATATGAATGTAGAGAATACTCGTGTCGGCCAGATTACTGATTATGACAAACTTACTTTAGATGTATATACAAACGGTACATTAGAGCCAGATGAAGCTGTCAGTCTGGCAGCAAAGGTATTAAGCGAACATTTAAAATTATTCATCGATTTATCAGAAAATGCTGTGAATGCAGAAGTTATGGTAGAAAAAGAAGATAATGAGAAAGAAAAAGTTCTTGTTATGAACATAGATGAATTAGAGTTATCTGTTCGTTCATATAATTGTTTGAAGCGTGCTGGTATTAATACCGTAGAAGAGTTAATAAACAGAACTCCAGAAGATATGATGAAGGTTAGAAATTTAGGACGTAAGTCATTAGATGAAGTTCTTGCGAAGTTAAAAGAACTTGGTTTAGAATTACGTGATGATAATGAATAAATTTTAATCTGATTGATATTGAGCGGAGGCGCGAATAGAAAAGATATAAAAGCTGGTTTATAATAATAGATCAGTAGAAAGGATAGCTGTAAAGATGGCAGGTTATAGAAAACTTGGAAGAACTTCAAGCCAGAGAAAGGCTTTAATTAGAGGTCAGGTAACAAGCTTATTAAATAACGGTAAGATTGTTACAACTGAAGCAAGAGCTAAGGAAATCCGCAGAGTAGCAGAAGGTCTTATTGCTTTAGCTGTTAAAGAAAAGGATAACTTTGAAGAAGTTACAGTAAAGGCAAAAGTTGCTCGTAAAGATGAAAATGGCAAGAGAGTAAAAGAAGTAGTAGATGGTAAAAAAGTTACAGTATTTGATGAAGTTGATAAGACAATCAAAAAAGATCAACCATCTCGTCTTCATGCTAGAAGAAAAATGAACAAAGTCCTTTACACAGTAAAGGAAGTTCCTACAAATGCTGCAGGTAAGAAGAAAGATACAAAATCAATCGACTTAACACAGAAATTATTTGATGAGATCGCTCCTAAGTATGCTGATCGTAACGGTGGATATACAAGAATCGTTAAGATTGGACAGCGTAAGGGTGACGCAGCTATGGAAGTATTATTAGAGTTAGTTTAATTCTTGAAAGAAAGAAACTGTTTATCAGAGAATGATAAACAGTTTTTTTCAGTTAAAGGAAAATATTAGAAACAGGAAGTTTTTCTTGCTTTTTCTTGTGTTCTATATTAAAATAACAACTATAGCAATTGAAAGATAACATTGGAGAGACTTAGATATGGATTTAATAAAGGGGAAGGATTTAAAATATAGATATAAGAAATTAAACGAGCAAGGGGAGACATCCTATGTAACGGCTTTGCAGGGAATTGATATTGATATTAAGCAAGGACAAATTGTTTCGATTTTAGGCCATAATGGTTCGGGAAAATCAACGCTTGCAAAACAATTAAATGCATTGTTACTTCCTTCGGAAGGGGATTTGTTTATCGATGGGAATAATACGAAGGATCATAATTTTTTATGGAAAATTCGTGAAAAAATTGGGATGGTATTTCAGAATCCAGATAATCAGATGATTGCAAATGTCGTAGAAGAAGATGTAGGATTTGGTCCGGAGAATTTAGGAGTTCCAACAGAAGAAATTCTAGAGAGAGTTACGAAATCTCTACAGGCAGTTGATATGGAAAAGTATCGAATGCAATCACCAATGAAGTTGTCTGGAGGACAGAAACAGAGAGTAGCAATTGCAGGAATTCTGGCTATGAAATCAAAGTGTATTGTATTAGATGAACCTACAGCGATGTTAGACCCAAGAGGAAGAAAAGAAGTATTAGATGCCTTAAAGCGATTAAACGAGGAAGAAGGAATTACAATTATTTTAATTACACATCATATGGATGAAGTACTGTTATCAGATCTGGTATATGTAATGAGTCAGGGAAAGGTCGTTATGAAGGGAACTCCGAAAGAAATATTCTCTAATGTCGAAAAAATCAAGGAATATGGATTAGAACTGCCACAGGTTACTGAAGTGGCATATCGCCTGCAACAGGCAGGAATCCCGTTGCCGGATGGAATTATAACAATAGAGGAGTTAGTTCATGAACTTAAGATTAGAAGATGTTAATTATACGTATGGAAAAGATACAGCTTATGAATCGAAAGCGTTGCAGTATATTCATTTAAATATAGGTGAAAATGAATGGATTGGAATTATTGGTCAGACCGGTTCAGGTAAATCAACATTGATACAACATCTCAATGGATTACTTCGGCCGGACCAGGGAGCCATATATTATAACAATCAAAATATATATCAGGATGAATTTGATCAAAAAATGTTATGTTGTAAGGTAGGATTAGTTTTTCAATATCCGGAACATCAGCTTTTTGCTTCTGATGTATTTGAAGATGTTTGTTTTGGCCCCAAAAATCTTGGCTTATCGAAAAAAGAGATAGAAGAGAGAGCATGCAAAGCTTTAGAACAGGTTGGAATTAGCCGGGAATTATATCATAAATCCCCATTTGAATTATCCGGTGGTCAACAGAGAAGAGTGGCAATTGCCGGTGTTTTAGCAATGAATCCGGAAATCTTGATTTTAGATGAACCAACGGCAGGATTAGATCCTGCTGGCAAGAGACGCATTTTTCAATTGATTGAAAAATTGCGCAAAGAAAGGAAAATAACAGTCATCTTTGTTTCACACAGTATGGAAGATGTGGCTAAGTATGCAACAAGACTAATCGTTATGCAGGAAGGAAAAATTGTTTTTGATCAAACGCCTGAAAATGTATTTTGCCATCAGGAAGAATTACGTTCCATGGGATTAGATGTTCCAAAAATCACGCAGATTATGTCACAGTTGAAAACAGAAGGATTTGAGGTAAGAGATAACATTCTTACAGTGGAAGAAGCTGTGGAAGAAATTATAAAAGATTTGAATAAAAATAATATAAATAATATGAAGGAAATAAAGGAATGAAAGATATAACATTAGGGCAGTTTTATCCTGTTGAATCTGTAATTCATAAATTAGATCCGCGTGTAAAAATTGCGGGAACATTTTTATTTATGATTGCAATATTTCATATCCAGACATTTTATGGATTTGGAATCATGGCATTTTTATTAATGGCAATTATTTATGCAACAAAGGTTCCCCCTATTAAGCTGATGAAAGGGATAAGGGGAATATTAATTTTATTATTGATTAGTGTAAGTTTTAA
Source organism: uncultured Lachnospiraceae bacterium (assembly GCA_934339365.1). Taxonomy (GTDB): domain Bacteria; phylum Bacillota; class Clostridia; order Lachnospirales; family Lachnospiraceae; genus UBA3212. The sequence goes on from CAKRHW010000003.1 coordinate 125,560, forward strand.
TATTTTCTGGACACAGGGACACGTACTTTTTCAATTAGGGATCATTAAAATTACAGAAGAAGGATTAAGGAAAGCAGCAATATTAGGATTAAGGCTCATTTTTTTAGTTATTGGTACTTCTATTATGACATTAACTACGACACCGAATGATTTAGCAGATGGATTAGAAAAAGCATTTCATCCATTGAATCGCATTCATGTACCGGTGCATGAATTTTCCATGATGATTTCGATTGCACTTAGATTTATACCAATTCTGATGGAAGAGACAAATAAGATTATGAAAGCACAGAAATCAAGGGGTGCTGATTTTCAGTCAGGCGGGCTGATAAAGAGATTAAAAAGTCTGTTACCACTTTTGATTCCTTTATTTGTTTCTGCGGTACGCCGGGCTGTGGACCTTGCGGTTGCCATGGAAGCGAGATGCTATCGCGGTGGAGAAGGAAGAACAAAGATGAAACCATTACTCTATCAGAAAAATGATTATATAGCATATCTAGGTTATGTGATATTTTTATTTCTTGTTTTTATTTTTCTATAATGTATGTTATACTGTAAGCCGAAGTCAACAAGAAGTTTGAGATTATGTTTGATAAAAATAGAAAGATAAGATTGGAAGAATGAAGAAAGAAAAGGAAGAGAAAAGAAAAAGAATTTTTCTGAGAATCGCCTATGATGGAACAAATTATGTCGGATGGCAGATTCAGAAAAATGGATTGGCAGTGGAAGAGGTAATTAATCAGAAATTATCTGATTTGACAGGAGAAAAGATTATTGTAATTGGTGCAAGCCGTACGGATTCCGGTGTTCATGCAATGGGAAATGTTGCTGTTTTTGATACAATGTCCTCTATTCCACCAACACGTTTTAGTTATGCGCTAAATCAGAGATTACCGGAAGACATTCGTATTCAGGAATCTTTTCAGGTTGCGGATGATTTCCATCCAAGGTATACGAAAAGTATTTCAAAAACATATGAATATAAAGTCTTGAATTGTTCATTTGAGAGACCAACAGAACGTTTTTACACCCATTATGTTTATTTTCCAATGAATCTTGAGAAAATGAGAGAAGCAGCACAATATATCATTGGAGAACATGACTTCAAAAGTTTTTGTTCAATGCATTCACAGGTACAGACCACAGTCCGCACGATTTATGATTTAGAGATTCAGAAGGAAAATGATATTATTACATTTTCAATTAGAGGAAATGGATTTTTATATAATATGGTTCGCATTATTGTTGGTACATTATTAAAAGTTGGTGGTGGGGCTTACCCACCGGAACATGTAAAAGAAATTATAGAGGCATGTGATCGTAGTAAGGCAGGTCCTAAGGTACCGGCAAAAGGGTTAACACTTCTTGAGATTGCTTATGGCGATATACAGAAAGTGGAATAAAATATAATATATTTAGGCGGAAGTCTTGACACAGAAAAAGCTGTAGGTTATAATACATTATTGTGACAGCCTATGTAGAGGCTTATAAATGTTCCAACCAAGCCCCGGTAAAGAACATTTCATAATAAATAATATAGTAATAGAAGGAGAAACCAATGAAGACATTTATGGCCAGTCCATCAACAATTGAAAGAAAATGGTATGTAGTTGACGCTACAGGATATACATTAGGTCGTTTAGCATCTGAAGTAGCTAAGGTATTAAGAGGTAAGAATAAACCAACTTATACTCCTCACATTGACACAGGCGATTATGTTATCGTTGTTAATGCTGATAAGATTCAGGTAACAGGTAAGAAGTTAGACCAGAAAGTTTACTATCATCACTCAGACTATGTAGGTGGTATGAAAGAGCAGACTTTAAGAGAAAAGTTAGCAAAGAAGCCAGAACAGGTAATTGAACTTGCTGTTAAGGGTATGCTTCCAAAGGGACCACTTGGTAGAGCAATGATCAAGAAATTATATGTTTATGCAGGACCAGAGCACAAGCATGACGCTCAGAAGCCTGAAACATTAACATTTTAATCGTAACTGAAAGGAGAAAAAGATACAATGGCTACAGCTAAGTTTTATGGAACAGGTAGAAGAAAGAAAAGTATTGCTAGAGTATATTTAGTACCAGGAAATGGCAATATCGTTATAAATAAGAGAAGCATTGACGAGTACTTTGGTTTAGAAACATTAAAGGTTATCGTTCGTCAGCCACTTGTTGCTACAGATACAGTAAATAAGTATGATGTATTAGTTAATGTACATGGTGGTGGATATACAGGACAGGCTGGTGCTATCAGACATGGTATTTCAAGAGCTTTATTACATGTTGATGCAGAATTCCGTCCAGTATTAAAGAAAGCAGGATTCTTAACAAGAGATCCAAGAATGAAAGAAAGAAAGAAATACGGACTCAAGGCAGCACGTCGTGCACCTCAGTTCTCAAAGAGATAATTCAGACGAATATCAGAAAAAAGCAATTTCCCCGAAAACATCGAGTTTTCGGGGATTTCTTATATTTCGATTAGTAAAGAATTTGTGCAAGAAGAGGTCGATTTATATGCGTAAGACACAAGTAAGACACAAGTAGGACACATAAAAAAAGGTATCTTGTGCAAGATTTTTGATGTCTTGTGCAAGATACTATTTTTGTATAAAAAAAAGGGCGTCATCAGACACCCTTCCCTTTGCAATATTCAATTATGCCTGCTCTGACATCTTTCTTGGTTCTGCAATGGATTTGGTGACCATCCTTGAAGATGACATCATATCCATCATGTATGTTGCCCTTGATGCCTGCAATCTGTTCCCTGTTCTTGTCTGCAATCTGCATGGTGTCAAACATTCCTTCCTCATCTTTTCTTACTAGGTCTTGAAGGTAGGCATTGATTGACAGTCCCTTTTCACTTGCAAGGGTCTTGATTATTTCTTTCATGCCCTTGGGAACTGCAAGATGTATTCTTTCATAATGGTCATCATAGAATTGTTGCTTGTATCTGTTTTTGTCCATATTGTTCACCACCTTAAATTTTATTAATTGCATCTAGCAATGCATCAATTTCAAAGTGAGTGTAAACAGTTTGTGTGACTCCCTGACCTTTATGACCAACGATTTTTTTAACCATTCTTTCATCAACACCTGCCTCAGTTAAAAGGGAAATACAGGTGTGTCTTGTTTCGTGTGGTGTGTGCTCCATGTTCATTTGCTGCATCAGCGGTGTCCAATAGCTGTCATAATAGTTGCGGTATTCAAAATGCGTTGCATCAGGTGTGGAAATAAGATATTCACAGTTATTTTTGCACATCCATTCCTGGAAGAAGGGAAGAACCTTGTCACTGATAGGAACTTTTCTAATTCCTGCTTGTGTTTTGGAAGCTGTCACATCAAACCATTTTTCTTCCAGGTTTACATTCTCTTTTTTCAGGTCTAACAGTTCAGAGATTCTGACACCTGAATATATAAGCATCAGGACCACCTTAAAATATTCATTGGTATCTTTCCATTTCCAAACAGTCTTGATTTCTTTCTTAGTAAATGGTTTCCTGTCGTAGGCATTTGGATTACCCGGTTTGCTAATGTTCACGTATTTGATCATATCTCTTTTGTCTGGTGGAACAATTTCATACATGACTGCATAATTCCACATTAAAGACCACATATTCTTCAATGTTTTCAAGGTTGGTGTGTTCTTACCTGATTCATCAACAACCTGCTGCAGGTGGTCAAGCTTTATTTCAGCAAATTTCATTTTTTCAAGTTTCTTGCATAGTTTATACGCGGCCTTATATCCATTAGAGTTTTTGATTTTTTCATAATGAATTTCGGACCAATTTTCATAGACTTCTTTAAATGTAATTGTTTCATGGTGTAAATCATAAGGATCCTTATTGAATTCTGCAAGAGCAGCCATTGCTTCCTGTCTGGTTGCATAATATCCAATATTCACATACAATTGTTTATTGTTGAATCTCATTTTTCCATTTTCCAGTGTTTCAAGAGGGTTACATTCATCCGGAATTCGGTCAATAGTTTTTTCTGTTAAGCGATCATAGATTTTCCATCCGTCTGTTTTCCTTACCCTCCAAGGTTTTCTTCTGCTTCCAGGCAGCTTAGTTATACTGCCCCATCCATTAGGGTTCTTCATATTAATCATCCTCGTATAATAAGTGTATGACCAATAGAAATGATGGTTATGCACTTATTCTTTCTATAGATTTATAGATGATCTG
>CAKRHW010000004.1 GCA_934339365.1 uncultured Lachnospiraceae bacterium
CAATAAGCATCCAGAGGATGTGTACATTCAAATGGGAAATTACTTCGCAAGGGGCAATCTTCCATTTGTTTTATTCTGTAAAGAATTGAATAATCCTCGATAGCTCAATGGTAGAGCATTCGGCTGTTAACCGAAGGGTTGTTGGTTCGAGCCCAACTCGGGGAGTTTTTTATTACTAACATGTTTTGTAATAAATAAAGTTTTGGCTCCATGGTCAAGCGGTTAAGACATCGCCCTTTCACGGCGGTATCAGGGGTTCAAATCCCCTTGGAGTCATTTTTTACTAAGATTAAGCATATAATATATTAGTAAATACTTGACGTATAATGAATTTCTTATTATACTGATATAGTGTTAATAAGGCGACATAGCCAAGCGGTAAGGCGTGGGTCTGCAACACCCTGATCACCAGTTCGAATCTGGTTGTCGCCTCTAAGAAGAGGAAGAGCTGTAAGATTTTATTCTTATGGTTCTTTTATTATAACCAGAGTTTTTGGTAATATAGAATTAGTTAATGAGTTTAAGAAATAGGATGTGCAGTTGAACAATCCTTTTTATGCATTCTGATATTGAAATAATTTTTAATTATCTATATAATGACATCATCGTTAGTGCAATGAGGCATTCGGTATTCCGAGTGCCTCATTTTGTATTTAAGGATAAAATAGGAGAAAAGAAAACAGAGAACAAGATCAGAAATGGAGGTTGCGCATATGAAAAAGAGAGTAATTGCAATGTTTATGGCTGCAATGTTTGCGGCAGTGTGTGTAGCAGGATGTGGAAGCAGTTCATCGTCAGATGAGTCAAAGGCTGGAGGAAATGCAGCAGATTCAGGAAAGCAGTATGATAATAGTTACTGTGTGGATGGAAAACCAAGTGATTTTCTTACTAAATTAAGAGAAAAAGGAACATTAGTAGTTGGTTCTTCTGGTGATAGTTATGCATACATTGATCAGAAGACAGGTGAATTTTCAGGAATTGATGCAGTGATTTGTAAGGAAATTGCAAAGAGACTGGGAATTGAAAAGGTTGAGATGAAGTTAATTGATTTCTCTGCTTTGATTGTAAACTGTAATGAAGGAAATATTGATATGATTGCTGATGGTATGTATACGAGAGAGGATCGTGCAAAGCAGATTTATTATGGAGATATTTGGTATACACAGGGTGGTATTTTAGTTGTACCGGAAAATAGTAAGATTGATGGACAGGATACGTTTGATCCGAACTCTACAGTAGTGGGTTATACAGAAGGAACAATTTGGCAGACACGTGTAGAACAGTGGCAGAAGGATGGCCTGATTAAAGAGGCTCGTGCTACTGGTGATCAGTCATCATCTTTAACAGCATTACAGTATGGAAAGATTGATGCGTTTTTAACAGATTCTACGGTTATGGAAGATATGCAGGCTCGTACACCAGAAGCATTGAAAGGTTTGAAGTTTGCAGACAATTATAAAGATACAGAAGCTGAATTAGGACATATTGCTCCATCTGTTTCATTTACAAATATAGCATTTATGAAAGAAGTCAATAATGTCATTGCAAAGCTTAGAGAAGAAGGATTTATTGATAAGGCGTTTAAGGAATGTGGTTTGGATCCGAAATTACATGCTGTAAAAGAAGGAGAAGAACATTGTAGTGTTAATACAAGAGAAGAATAAAACTGGAAGTAAAGGTGCTCCGTCAGGGGCACCTTTTGTATTAAAATTCGTATATTTCTTTGGCAACAGTAGAATGTGATGAAAGGAGTGCTGACTATGGCTTTATTAGAAATTAAAAATTTGCAGAAAAATTTTGGTGATTTGAAAGTATTAAGGGATATTAATATTTCAATTGAAGAAGGGGAAGTACTTGTTTTGATTGGACCGTCAGGTTCTGGAAAGAGTACATTTCTTAGATGTTTGAATTTGCTGGAGAAACCATCAGGAGGAGAAGTTTTATATGATGGTAAAAATATTTTGGAAAAGAAATTTAACGTGAGAAAGTACCGGGAAAAGGTTGGAATGTGTTTTCAGAGATTTAACTTATTTCCGTTTATGACTGTATTAAATAATGTGACGTATGCACCAATTCATTTACTAAAGACACCAAAGGAGCAGGCCAGAAAAGAGGCAATGGAACTGCTAGATAAAGTGGGACTTGCATCTAAGGCGAATGTTTATCCAGATACGTTATCAGGAGGTCAGCAGCAGCGTGTTGCAATTGCAAGATCTCTTGCCATGCATCCAAGAGTTATGTTATTTGATGAACCAACATCGGCATTAGATCCAGAACTTGTAGGTGATGTTTTGAATGTTATGCGAGAGCTTGCCGATGAAGGAATGACAATGGCTGTTGTGACACATGAAATGGGATTTGCACGTGATGTAGCCAATCGGGTTATTTTTATGGAGGGTGGATATGTTGTAGAAGATGCAAGTCCGAATGAAATGTTTACGAATCCGAAAAATGAACGTACGAAAGAATTTTTATCTCGTGTATTGTAGTTGAGTGAAGGAAGGAGGATTCTTATGACTGTTTTAAAAAATCTTGATTTTTCCAAAGCATGGACAGAATTAATGCCAAAGTTAATGGGAGAAGCATTGCGAATTGTTTTATTAGTTTCTGTTGTTTCATTTGTCTTAGCCATTGTATTTGGGTTTATTCTTGCACTTGGAAGATTATCAAAATGCAAATTATTATCGGGTATCATTATTGTATTTCAGGAGATTATTCGTGGAACTCCGTTGTTGGTACAGTTAGTGTATATTTATTATGTTGTACCATTATTGATTGAAATTATAGCGTATTTCTTTGGAGTGCCTGACTATAAGTATACGATGTCAGCGGTAACAGCAGGAATTATTGGTATGACAATTAATTATGGAACGTATATTTCAGAAGTCATCCGGTCAGCGATTTTAGCAATTGATAAAGGACAGACAGAAGCTGCTCTGGCTTTGGGATTTTCCCGCAGACAGGCAATGTTTCGAATTGTAATTCCACAGGCATTTCGAAATTCGATTCCGGTATTTGGAAACTATTTGCTTACACTGGTAAAGGATACTTCATTAATGGCATATATTACTGCACCGGAACTTTTGCAGACGACAAAGGCCTATATTGCCCAGACATTTACAACGATTGAGTCTTATACAATTGTTGCATTCGTTTATCTTGTCATTTGTCTTGTAATGTCATTTTTGTTGAAATTTACAGAACATAAATTGTTAAGAAAAAAGAGATAGAAACAGATAGAATCGAAAGCTGATTTTATAGAATGGAGGATGCTTATGAAGACGTATGTAATTACAATCAGTCGTGAATTTGGATGTGGTGCACGTGATGTGGCCAGAGGACTCGCCAGTGAATTGGGAGTCCCTTTGTATGATAAAGAATTAGTGGATATGGCAGCAAGAGCAGCAGGGGTTCATACCGATGTATTTCGGGATACGGATGAAGTAGTAAAAAAAGAAAGTTCACTTTTTAAAATGTTTGGTTATGGTTCGTCCACAGCATTTTATTCAGAAAAAGCGATTACAGCACAGGCACAGGTGATTCGTGATCTGGCAAATAAAAATGAGTCTTGTATTATGTTTGGACGATGCGCCGATTATATTTTACGGGAACACCCATATGTAATTAATTTCTTTTTGTATGCACCATTAGAGTATCGGATTGAACATATTGCGAAGGCATACCAGTTAGACAGCAGGGAGTCGATGAAATTAATTAAGAGGGTAGACAGACAGCGACATAATTACTATAAATACGTTACCGGTCAGAATCGAGGAGATCGAAACGGCAAGGAAATGTTACTGGATGTGGAAGCTTTTGGTGTAGAGGGGTGTGTGAAAATGATGACAGATGCAGTAAATTATTTATATTCTTAAAAGAGATAAGAGAAGTGAAGTTCTCTTAAGATATGAGGTGACAAACGATGGCAGTTACAGTAAGAAAATTATTTCAGAATGCGAAAGAACGATATCATTCAGAACTTTTAGCCGGGCAAAGTGGGCTTGGTAATCTGGTAGAATGGGTACATGTGGTCGAAGATAAGCAGGTCGGCACTTTTTTACATGGACAGGAAATTGTTTTTACAACCGGTATTATGATGCAGGATACGAAGTGGCTTTTAGAATTTGCTAAAAATCTTTATTCAAGCAATGCCAGTGCTTTTGTATTAAATTTAGGTGGATATATTCATGAAGTACCAATAGAATTGATTGATTACTGTAATGAAATGGACCTTCCATTATTTACAATTCCCTGGGAGACGAGAATTGTTGATATGACAAGGTCTTTTTGTCAGAAGATTATTGAGAATGAGAATACACAAATAAGCGTGGAATCTTTGATGAAAAATATTTTGTTTGAATCGGGTAATATGGAAGAACAGATTGCGCAGATGGAGCGTCATGGTTACCGGAAAGATTACCGGTATAATTTTGTCTGTATCTCTACGGATACAGAATATGGAACACAGAATTATTTCTCAGAAATTGCGCAAATTAAGAAAATTGCAGAGAGAAAGGCGAAGATGATTCATGAGTTGTATATTGCCTTTACATATCGGGAAAAAATAGTGGTTACACTTGTGGATTATACAGATGAGGAGCAGAATAATTTTCAGGATGCATTTTTTAAAGAGTTATCTAAGAAAAAGATCTTATCGAAAGTGCATATTGGATTAGGAGAGAATTTGCAGGGGTTATTAAAACAAAAAAGAAATTTTGATTCTGCATATATGACGAATGTGATTGCAGGGAAACGGAGGGAGCGTATCTTGGCATACAGAGATATGGGAGTAGATAAAATTATTATGGCTGTGAAAGAACGGGATGTTCTCTTACAGTTTTATGAAGAAACCATTGGGAAACTGAAGAAATACGATGAAGAAACCAATGGTAATTTATATGAATTTATGAGAATTTATTTAGAAGAGTATGGAAGCGTTCAGGCGGTCAGCCAGCGGATGTTTATCCATCGGAATACAGTGAACAATTATTTGAAAAAGATTGAGAAAGTTCTGGAATTAGATACCTTTGGATTAGAAGAGAAACTGAAGTTGTCAATGGCTTATCACATTGCAGATATCTTGTAAAACATATATGCAATTGTACATATTATATTGTTCGTGCGTCTATTGTTGTAGGAAACATGGAATGCTATAATGCAATCAGTAACAGGAAATAGAAAACAATTAGAAAAGCCAGAATCAGGAGAAGAATGGTGAGGCTTTTTCGAATAGGAGGAATTCATATGAAGGCAGAGGAAATTAAGGAATATCAGAAGAAATATGTATTACAGTCATGGAGCAAGCAGGGAAGTATCAATCCACTTCCAATAGAAAAAGCAGAAGGAATTTATTTTTATGATTATGATGGAAATCGTTATACAGATATGTCATCACAGTTAGTAAATATGAATCTTGGATTTGGAAATCAGGCAATCGGTGATGCAATTAAAGAACAAGTAGATAAGTTTTGTTTTGTGGGACCATCTTATGCAGCAGAATCGAGATCAAAACTTGCGAAGATGATTATTGATCGTCTGCCGGATAGTTTTGGTAAAGTGTTCTTTACTAATGCAGGTGCAGATGCCAATGAAAATGCAATTAAAATAGCCAGAATGTATACCGGAAGAAAAAAGGTATTTAGTAGATACAGAAGTTATCATGGTTCTACCTTTGGTGCAGGAAATCTGACTGGAGAGCCAAGAAGATATCCGTTAGAGCCTGGAATTCCAGGATTTGTAAAGTTTTTTGACCCATATATTTATCGTGAGCCGATTGAATTTGAGTCAGAGGAACAGGCAACAAAGTATTATTTAACAAAATTAAGAGAACAGATTTTATATGAAGGTGCAGATAATGTGGCAGCTATTGTAATGGAAACCATTACCGGTTCGAATGGTGTCATTATTCCGCCAAAGGGATATTTACCTGGAGTCCGTAAAATTTGTGATGAATTTGGCATTGTAATGATTTGTGATGAGGTTATGGCCGGATGGGGCAGAACAGGAAAAACATTTGCCTTTGAAAATTTTGATGTGGTTCCGGACATTGTTACCTTTGCAAAAGGTGTTACATGTGGATACGTTCAGTTAGGTGGTGCAGCTGTTTGTAGTAAGATTGCTTCTTATTTTGACGATCATTTATTATCTTGTGGTCTGACATATAGTGGACATCCTCTTGCATGTGCAGCCGGAGTTGCCTGTGTTAATTATTATGATGAGGCAAATATTTTAGAGAATGTAAATAAAGTAGGTGCAGTGCTTGCGGATACATTAGATGGAATGAAGGAAAAATATGCTTGTGTCGGTGATGTAAGACATATCGGTTTGTTCTCAAGTATCGAATTAGTAAAAGATAAAAAAACAAAGGAGCCACTGGTTTCATATGGCTCTGATCCGGAAGGAAAAATGGGAAAGATTATAGGAATGTTAAAAGAACGTAAATTTATGACTTATTCTCATGAAAATATGATTTTAATCTGTCCTCCATTAATTATTACAGAAGAACAGTTGAAAGAGGAACTAGTAAAGGTGGATGAAGTTTTAGCGATTGTAGATAAAGAAATGTTATAGAATGAAAAATGGAGGTGCCGTATGAAGTATCAATTTATGATTCCGGAAAAAAATTATTTTGGTGAAGATGCACTTTCTCTTGCGAAAGACGCCATAAAAGCACTTGGAAAAAAGGCATTGATTGTTACCGGAAAGGTAGTAACCAAGACAGGTCTGGTTCAAAAACTGACGGATGCCCTGGATGCATGGAAGATAGAATATGCTGTTTTTAATGATATTCCGGGAGAACCTACCGATACAATGATTGAAGCCGGCGTAGAAATATTTGAAAAAGAAGCGTGTGATTTTCTGATTGGTATTGGGGGAGGAAGTCCATTAGACAGTGCGAAGGCAATTGCTGTTGCAGCAACTTTAAAAACGGATTTTGCCAAGCTGATGGGAATCAATATAACCGGAGATTTTCCCAAAACAGTGATGATTCCGACAACTGCCGGTACCGGTTCAGAGGCTACAAAGTTTTTTGTTGTTACAGATACTAAAACAGATGTAAAAATGCTGTTGGCCGGAGATGCAATTTTACCGGATATTGCAATCGTGGATCCGGCATTTACCAAAACTGCGCCGGCGTCTGTAACAGCGGCGACAGGAATGGATGCTCTGACACATGCGGTGGAGTCATTTACATCTCGAAAAGGGAATCCACTGACCGATATGTATGCAAAATCAGCAATTAAGAGGATATTTGATTATCTGCCTGCGGCATGGAAAGATGGTACGGATGAAAAAGCCAGGGAAGAGATGGCAATGGCAGCATATGAGGCCGGAGTTTGTATTAATAATGCATCGGTAACGCTTGTACATGGAATGAGCCGTCCGATTGGTGCTTTGTTTCATGTGCCACATGGAATTTCAAATGCAATGTTAATTACAGAATGTTTAAGTTTTGCTGTGGATGGTTGCTATGAAAAGTTTGCACAGTTAGGAAAGTTAATTGGTGCTGCGGATGACAGTGATGGAGATAAAAAAGCTGCAGAAAGTTTTTTGAGGGCTTTAGAGCAGTTGTGCAGAAAAATACAGATTCCATCTCTTCAGGAATATGGAATTGATATGGATGAATTTGCAAAAGCAATTCCAAAAATGAGTGAGGATGCATTAAAGAGCGGCAGCCCTGCAAATACGATAAAAGAGGTTACAAAAGAAAATATTATGGAGATTTATAAGCATTTATAAAAAGAATCTTTGGAAAATCTCGGGTTGCGGAGGTGTATATGAAAAAGATCTCACAAGGGAAAATGGGAATTATAATTGTGTTATCTTGTGGTATGGTCTGGGGTCTGGGCGGAGTTATGGGCCAGATCCTCTTTACCTGGGAGAACATGACCGCAGGATGGTTATCTACAATCCGGATGTTAATTGCAGGAATCTGTATCATTGCCTATTTAATAAGAAAGAAAGGAAAAAAGTGTTTACGGATTTTCGGGAATCTAAGGGATGCGGCCGGATGCATTGCTTTTGCACTGATTGGTGTAATGGCAATGCAGTTTACTTATTTTGAAGCCATTCATGCGGCAAATGCAGCAACAGCGACTGTTTTGCAGTATACTTATCCGATTCTTATTTTGATTGTCACTTCGGTACAACAAAAAAAGATGCCAAAGTCATACGAGATAGCAGCTATTTTTTCTGCTTTCATTGGAATTGTATTGATTGCGACACATGGAAAGATTACTTCTTTGCAAATATCGATGGAGGCATTAGCCTGGGGATTTGCAGCAGCAATATCTTTCGTTGTGTATACGATAGCTCCTAAAAGGCTTTATCAGAAATATGGAATTTTAGAAGTAATGGGATGGTCTATGCTTATTGGCGGAGCAGTTTTGTATTTCCTTACGGATTGTTCAGATACCGTTCTTCCTTTGAATACACGTGCAATCGTACTTACTCTATGTATTACTTTTTTCAGTACTTTATTTCCGATGATTACTTATGGAAGGGGAGTTGCAATTCTTGGAAATATCAAAGCAAGTCTCTTTGTAACGATTGAACCGGTGTTTTGTGCGCTAGTTTCAGCCATTTTAGGAATTGCAAAATTTCAGATTATGGATATTATGGGATTTTTATTGATTTTAATTCCAATTGAACTGGTAGCAGTAAAGTCTGCAAAAGAAAATAAAGATAAAAATTAAAAAAGTTATTGCATTACGGATTCGGTCGTAGCAATAACTTTTTTTGTATTTATAAAAAAATAAAAGGAGAAAAAAATTTATGTAATTCACCAGAGCTTAAAAAAGAATAGTGATTGTTTTAGGGAGGATGGGCTGCAGGGGATTGCAGCCCTAAAGTTATGAAAAAATTATCTAAGTGCATCAAAAGGTTTGGTTGTGTGTGTTCCTATATCCTTTTGACAATTATATAGTACAAAAGAATTGTGAAAAAGTTTTGTCTTAAATAAGGAGAATATGTGAAGGATGCGTCACAGGATTTCTTTTTTTGGGGTTTTTCTTCTTGGCAAAATGGGGTATAATAAAGGCATTATTGAAAAGAAAAGGATGTGAAGGAATGTATACCTATACCATTGAACAATGGTTTTTATTTTTCTATGTCTATTGTTTTATTGGATGGATTTGGGAATCCTGTTATGTTTCTGCAAAGAAGAAACAATGGGTGAACCGGGGATTTTTACATGGCCCATGGCTGCCAATCTATGGGTCGGGAGCAATGGCAATTCTGCTTACCACCATTCCGGTGAAAGAACATATTGGAATGATATTTCTGGTGGGAATGTTGTCATCTACTTTATTGGAGTTTTGTACAGGTGCCTGCATGGAGAGAATGTTTCATGTAAGATACTGGGATTATAGTAATCAGCCACTGAATGTAAAAGGCTATATCTGTGTTCCGGTTTCGCTTGGATGGGGATGTTTTTCGGTACTTTTGATTAAAGTAATTCATGTACCGGTGGAACATCTGATTTTAATGATCAGTCAGCCGGTAGGGGAACTGCTTGCATTTGGTCTTACTATTTTAATGGTTATTGATTATACGCAGTCCTTTAATGAGGCACTGGATCTGCGGGATATGCTTACAAAGCTTACGGAAAGTAATGAGCAGATTCGTAGAATTCAGCGGAGATTAGATGTTGCAGCGGCATTTGCAGAAGAGAATCGTAAGGAAAAAGCTGCAAAGAAACTGAGCCGGAGAGAGCAGTTTATGTTGAATGTGGAAGCAAGTAAGAATAAGAGAATGGCACAGTTAGAGAATTTATATCGTTCTGTAACAGAAAAATTCAAAGAAAAAACGGAGAATACCAATACGGAAGGCAGACGTTATCAGGAAACAATCAAGAAAATTATGGGTGAGATTCACTCCCTGACAAACCGCGCCTACAGACGTTCTGCGAATCTGTTAAAACGTAATCCGGGCGCAGTGTCAAGTAAGTATGCAGAAGCATTAAATGAAATTCGTGAATTAACTAAAAAGAAGAAGTAGCAAGAAGTTGTTCTTGTTCGTTTAGCCAGGCAATGGCAGAAGCATAGCCTTCCTCTGAGAATTCAAAGGACTGGCTGTGCTTTTTTTCATCTGGTGTTTTTTCAAAAGAAAATGGTCCGGGCCACCAGACTACCGATAGAGTTGCCTCAGGTTCTTCGCCTTCCATTAAAATGCGATAACGGAAGTGGAGATGATCATCGCTTCCGGTAAATGGTTTTTTGTAACGAAAATGATTTAGATGATAAGTTTGTTCAATCATAAGATACTCCTGTTCCTGTTTTTTTTAACTATATCGAATGGAGAATGCTTTGTCAAATGGGGATTTATAGATTCCTTTACAGGTTTCTGAAAAAAAAAATTAAAAAATTAAAAAAAGTACTTGCTTTTTTTTGCATCATCCGATATAATAGTTACTGTTCTGATGTTCACACAGAACAAAACAATATAAAGGCGTATAGTTCAGTTGGTAGAACGCCAGATTCTGACTCTGGAGGTCACAGGTTCAAGTCCTGTTACGCTTGTTAATGAATAGGTTGAGGGACAGGCTTTCTGCTTGTCTCTTTTCTTATATATATAATGCGAAGGCATTGGAATGTCTAGACATCATAGGAATTCCAAATAGGAAAATAAGAGAACAGAAAGGTGAGAGAAGAACAATGAAACAGGTTGATTTTAATATATTTTTAATTGGATTTATGGGATGTGGAAAGAGCACGATTGCAAAGGCTCTGCAAGACAAGTTAGGAATGGATATTATGGAGATGGATACAGAGATCGTGAAACGTCAGGGAATGTCAATTGCTGAGATTTTTGAGAAGCATGGGGAAACCTATTTTCGTGATGTAGAGAGTAATTTGTTAAAAGAATTAAAAAGTGAGGACCATGTAATCGTTTCTTGTGGAGGCGGAGTGGTGATTCGCAGTGAGAACAGTGATTATATGAAGAAGAGTGGAAAAGTTGTTTTGTTGACTGCAACACCTGAGACGGTTTATGAGCGTGTGAAGGACAGCAAGGACCGGCCAATCCTGAATCAGGACATGAGTGTCGCACATATTGCAAATCTGATGGAGAAACGTCGTCTTATGTATCAGAATGCAGCAGAAGTTACGATTCAGACAGATGGAAAAACAGCCGAGGCAATTGCGGATGAAATTATAGAGAAAATAACGGAGTAATAATCAGAAAAGTCTGGTATGAAAATAAAGACGGAGTCTTTTGCTATAAGTTGTGCCAATGGGAAGAGTCGTGTCAGATGTAAGAATTATTTTTTTTCGAATTAAAAACTTTCACGTGTTCAAGGTTGACTAAATAGGCGCGATGGCATCTGATGAATCCTTTATCGAAAAGCTTTTTTTCAAGAAGATCTAAAGAAGAATGAAACGAACAAATACGGTTCTGTGCATAATGAATGAGCACAAGACGATGTGATACTTCGAAGTAATCAATTTGATGTAATGGAATTTTTTCAATTTTGGTTTTACTTTCAATAATGAGCAAATCTTCTTTTTGCTCCTGAATGGTATCAATGGCGCTGATAAAGATTTCTTCAAAACGCCGGACAGTGGTATTTGCTTTCAATATATAGTGAAAAGGTAATGTATCGAAAGCATCAAAAACATAATCTGCGGAGCCTGTCAGGAAAATAATCTGGGAATTGCAGTTATTTTTGCGAAGATATTTGGCAAGGTCAATGCCATTTAGCTTCCCCATAAATATATCAAGATAAATCATATCTGGGAAAGAGGGAACTTCATGTAAGTGATACAGAAGTTCTTCTGCACTTGAAAATGCAGTAATCTGAACTGGGATATGATTTTTTTTTGCAATCGAATCTAGAAGTTCTGTGTATTTTTTTAGAATTATGTGATTGTCATCACATAGGAAAATAGTATACATTTTTCATAACCTTTCTTATATAAATGCTGTAGGTGAAATGTTTAGATATTTTCTAATTAAAAAAATATCTTAAACCTTTATTCCATATTATCATAGTACATGTTTTTTATTGTAAACGTATTTTTTGTGAATTGCAAGAAAAGAATCAATTAGAAACAATTTGCAAACAAATTAATGAGAAAAAATCCCGATAAGCACAATTGACATAGAAATTTTGGAATGTTACACTGTTTGTTGCGTATGAACTGACTAACAACGATAAGACTTGACTAATAAAAAGATAAAGGAGAATACATGAAGAAAGGAATTGTATTTGCAGCATCCTTCCTTGTTGGAATCAGTATTTTTAGTGGTTGTGGGAAAAAGAGCTCAGACCAGATCGGGAAAACAGAACAGATACAGACGGAAGGCAGTACGCAGGAAGCAGAGGAGAAAAAAACGCTACAGATATTTGCAATGGATACGTATATGACGCTTACAGCCTATGGAGAAAAGGCAGAAGAAGGATTACAGGAAGCGAAACAAAGGATTGAAGAATTAGACAAAAAATTATCTGTAGGGAATAAGGATAGTGAGATTTATCAGGTGAATCAAAATGGTTCGGGAGAGATTTCAGATGATACGAGTTATCTGATTGAAAGAAGTTTAGAATTATGGAAAGATACACAGGGGGCTTTTAACCCGGTGATGGAACCGGTAATGGAAACCTGGGGATTTACTACAGGAAAGTATAAAGTTCCGACAAAACAGGAATTAAAGAAGTGTCTTGCACTTACGGATGCATCGCAGGTGAAATTAGACAGTGAAAAACGGAAGGTTACTTTAGGGAAGAAGGATATGAAGTTAGATCTTGGAGGAATTGCAAAAGGGTATACTTCTTCTGAGATTATGAAGATTTTCAAACAATTGAATATGAAAAGTGCAATGGTTAGTCTGGGGGGAAATGCTCAGGTCTTAGGAAGTAAAACGGATGGGAGTGCATGGAAGGTAGCAGTTCAGGATCCGGAAGAGGAAAATCAGTATCTTGGTGTTTTATCGGTGAAGGATAAAGCAGTAATTACATCCGGCGGATATGAGCGCTACTTTGAAAAAGACGGAAAAACATATCATCATATTATAGATCCGGATACCGGATATCCGGCAAAAAGCGGATTGTTATCCGTTACAATTGTAAGTAAGGATGGAACTCTGGCAGATGGATTGTCAACAGCACTTTTCGTAATGGGAAGAGAGAAGGCAGAAAAGTACTGGAAGAAGAATTGTGAGTATTTTAATGCTGTTTTTTTTACGACAGACCATAAGTTATATGTAACAGAGGGGATTGCAAAAGAATTTTCATCAGAGAAAGAATTTACAGTGATAAAGAAGCAGTAGAAAGATACAGAGTAAGAAAGGAAACGACTTCATGAAAAAATCATGGAAAGAACTGGCGAAACTAGGCTGTTTTGTACCGGCAATTTTTGTTGCAGTATGTTATGTACAATCGTTAAGTGCCTATACGAGTCCGGAATACAAGGGAAAGGTTGTGGTGCAGAACAAAGCAGCACAAAATAAGAATGCATCTGCAGGAGAATGGCAAATTGGAGAAAAACCGACAGAAGCAGAGACAGCAAATGGAACGGAACAAGAGCAGAAAACGAAAACAGGCCAGACAGAAGAGCAGACAACAAAAAGAACAAATAGAAAAAATATAACATTGCCTGCGCAGACTGCCATGGAGAAAGAGTTAAAAGAAGAAACTGGCGGTGCGAAGCAGACAAATGTAGTGCAGACAGCTGTGCAGGGATATAAAGACGGAATTTATTATGGAGAAGGAACCGGGTTTGGCGGAACAACGAAGGTAAAAGTTGTTGTGAAACAGAATAAGATTAAGCAGATTGTTGTGTTAGAAACAGCAGATGATGAACCTTTTTTTGGACGAGCCAGGGAGCTTTTAAAACAGATTGTGGAAAAGCAGACAGTTGCTGTAGATACTGTATCCGGTGCAACCTATAGTTCTAACGGGCTGATAGAGGCAGTAAAGAATGCTTTAGAAAATGCAACACTTGATGAAAAAAAGAGTGGAACATCAAAAAAGACGACGGGTACAACGAAGAAGAAAAAATCTGGTTCGAACCAGAAAAAAGAGTCTTCAGTTTCGAATACACAAAATACAGGTTCGACAGAGTTTCCGTATAAGGATGGTGTTTATTTTGGAACCGGAGAGGGATACCGGGGAGAAATTACCGTTGCAATTATTATTGAAAACCAAAAATTGCAATATGCTTTAGTAACAAAGTCAGAGGATGATGAAAAATTCTTTACAAGAGCAAAGGAATTAGTAAAGACTGTTGTTGAAAAACAAAGTACTAAAGTGGACGTTGTGTCCGGTGCAACCTATAGTTCGAAAGGAATATTAGAGGCGATTGAGAATGCACGAAACGAAGCAAAAAAAGCAGCGGGAATCACTACAAAAGAAAATGAGACGAGCAGTGCGGCAACAGAACCGGCTACTACCACAGGTTCGAATGAAAATCAGTCAAATTCGAATGAGACAAAATATAAGGATGGTGTGTATCAGGTAGAAGAGGTATGTGAACCAGACAGTGACCAGGCCTTTTTTGCATACCAGGTTTCGGCAAAGATTACCATTACAGGTGGAAAGTTAAAAAATATCAGTGATGTGACTGGATTTGGTGCAGATTATATTGATGAAGATGAATGGTATCTTTCAAGAGCTTTAAATGGAACAAAGAAGATTGCCGGAATTCTTTCACAAGGGATGAATAAAGGAAATACAGAGGGAATTGATGTGGTATCGGGAGCAACCTGTTCCTCAAAAACATTGATTCGTGCTATTCAAAAGGCATTCGAAATGGCAGATTCCACCGGAAAATAGAAAATGGAGAGAGACAAATGAATCGTTTTACTGCAAAAGCATTGAATTTGATTTTAATCATAGCTGTGATTGTTTTGTACAATGGTCGGATTGATCAGAGAAAATCAGATGAATCAGCAGCAAAAAAAGAGGCCGATCTTAAGGCACAAAAGGAACAGTTAGAAAATAATCTTTCTGAACAGGAAGCAGAAAGAGCGTCTGTAGAAGCTGTGCTGAAGGCATGGCAGGCAAGCCTGAATGAAGACGCTAAGTCAGGTCAAAAAGAAACACAGGGTGAAACATCAAGTGTTACAGAGACATCAGAGGAAGAGGATTCTTCTTTGTATCGTGATGGAGAGTATGAAGGAAGTGCAAAGGGATTTGGTGGAGAAATCGTTATGAAAGTGACGATTGAAAACGGTGAGATTGCAGATATAGAAATTGAATCGGCAGACAAGGAAGACCGGGCTTATCTAGAATCGGCCAGCAGTATTGTAAATGACATGTTAGATGCCCAGTCGGCAGATGTGGATACCGTAAGTGGTGCAACGTTTAGTTCTACGGGTATTCGTGAGGCAACAAAACAGGCACTTGAAAAAGCAATGAAATAAGATACAAGGAAAGAGAAACAGGAAAAGATGGAAAGAAAAAAACGATCAGTGAAAAAACAGAGGCAGATCCAGGCGTGGATAAGATTTGTGATACAGTTATTATTTTTTCTATTGTTGCCGTCAACTTTTACGACAGCATTTGCGGGGGTAAAATATATTTTTACACAGATGGGAAATGGTGCAGGAGTCGCCTGTACATCATTTGTAACGATTCTGATTGTGACAGGAATTTATACGATTGTATTTGGCAGGTTTTTCTGCGGATATGCCTGTGCATTTGGAAGCTTTGGAGATGCAGTTCATGGGCTGTATACCTTGCTTTGCAAGAAAACAAAGAAGAAAAAAATAGTCTGGAATTCAAAAATTACAAGAAAATTATTACTTTTTAAATATATTGTGTTACTGGTTATTGTGCTGCTTTGTTTTAACGGAGTATATCAAAAATGTCAGGGAACGAGTCCATGGGATGTGTTTTCCATGATGCGTGCCGGAAATTTTCGTTTAGGAGCTTATGGAATCGGCTTGGTTTTATTACTTTGTATCATCGTTGGCATGTTTTTCTGTGAAAGATTTTTTTGTAGATTTTTATGTCCGATGGGAGCAGTTTTTGCATTACTGCCATCCATTCCCCTGTTTGCAGTACGAAGAGACAGACAACAGTGTGTAAAAGGCTGTCAGGCATGTGAACGCATCTGTGTGGCCGGAATAGAATTGCCGGAGGTAGAGAAAGGGGAAGTGAGCGGCGAATGCTTTCAATGTGGAAAGTGTATCGGAGTCTGTCCAAAGAAAAATGCCGGAATTGCAAAACTTCCATGGAAAGGAAATGAATTCTGGTTTACGATTTTGCGGGCTGTGATACTGTTTTTGGTACTTTATTTTGCAGGAGTTTAGAGATGAAGGAAAAAAACAGAAAAAAAGATTGGATTTTTATTGTGGGACTTTTAGTCATTAGTATGGGACTCTATGTTTTTACTAAATCTGAACAAAAGGAAACCGGAACAGAAATTGTCATTACTGTGGATGGAAAAGAATATGGACGATACCCAATAGAAAAAAATCAGGACATTCTGGTGAAGAATGAAAGAGGAACGAATCGTATTAAAATCAAAGATGGAATTGTGTGGATGGAAGAGGCAGACTGTCCGGACAAATATTGTGTTTCAAAAGGAAAGATAAAAAAAACAAAGCAGACGATTGTCTGTCTGCCACATAAGTTAGTGGTTGAAGTTGTAAATAATCAGGAAAAACAGACAGATGATGCAGATATCATTGCAAAGTAAATGCAATAGAAAGGAAATAAAAATGGGTAAAAGGGTAGCAAGAGTCGGTGTGTTTGCGGCACTGGCGATGATTTTTAGTTATGTAGAAGTTTTGATTCCGTTTCCAATTGGAATTCCGGGTGTAAAGCTTGGAATTGCCAATACAGTAATTGTGGCCGGACTCTATTTTTTAGATATAAAAGAAGTATGGATGATTTCCATGATCCGTATTTTTTTGATGGGGCTGTTATTCGGAAATGGAATATCGTTTCTATATAGTCTGGCAGGCGGAATTTTAAGTCTGACAGTGATGATGTTACTAAAGAAAATAAATCAATTATCGATGGCTGGTATCAGTGTTGCAGGAGCAGTGGCACATAATATTGGACAGCTTTTGGCAGCAACAGTTGTACTTGGAAATATACATATCATGTATTATCTGGCAGTGTTATTATTTGCAGGTATTTTAACTGGATTATTGATTGGTTTTTTGGCATCTAAAATTACAGGCTCTTTAAAATTAGTCTTAGGTTAGGTAATACAAACTTGAAATAGAACAAACTTATTACAAAGGATTATTAGTCGTATCAGACGACTTTTAATATTATTTTTACCAAAAGGAGGATCTATATATGAGGAACAAGAAAATGTTTCTAACACGTACCTTTGCATTTTTAGCAGCGGGTTCATTGGCAGTAAGTTCATATCCGACTGCAGTATTTGCAGATGGTGTAACCGTACAGGCAGCACAAACACAGGATCAGGAAAGTACACAGGAATATACTTACGTATATGCAGGAATTTCCTGGGCAGATTATTGGAAGTCAGAAGGTGTTTATTGTAGTGGAGATATTACTGCAAAGAATGATAAAGTGGATGCCAGAAATGAAAAGGATCGTGGTGCATTTGATGTGGTATCAAGAGCAACAGTGAATCATGGACTTCACAGAGGAAGCTATCAGTGTCTTGCAACTATTTATGGAGATGACAAGAACAAGTATGAAGTATCGCATTGGAGTGCGGATGGAAAAACACTGTATTTAACAGATGGAAGAGAAGTTGGATACAATAAAGGTGTTTTAATCGTTGGAGATAAAACAGTAAAACTTGAGCATTATGAGGTAACAGGTATCAAATATGTACCGGTCAAAGTGAAGACAGCAGATTATGCTGAGTTTTGCAAAAAATATCCGGTAACGGAAAATGGCAAGGCACTTGTAGGTGGTTATGGAGAGGGAAGTATCAAATCATACGAAGAAACAGCAAATGTTACAGAAAAAACAAATGGATTAAAGACTGTAACAAAGAATGCAGACGGAACTTTTACATTCAGTGCAAGAGCAAAAGGAACAGATTCTGGTCTGAAAGATAAGAGTCTTCAAACGATTGATTCAAAAAATATTACTGTAACAGTAAAACCTGGGGACGGAGAATACGGAGAATTTCTTCGTGTGGATCTGACAGGTGCCGATTATAGTAAAATTGGAGAAAAAATGCAGGCAGTTCGCTGGGACTATTACGGAAACGATGCCTCAAGAAAAACAGCACTTGCTTCTTATGGAACAAAATTTGCAGCAGATAACTGGATGCATAAATCCATGGGTGTACAGTTAGGTTTAACAGATTCTTTCCGTTGCCAGCTTCCAAAAGATACTTATGGAACCGGATACTGGACATTAACCATTTATGGTTTAGGAAATGAAGATTATGTTGTAAATTTTGAAGCAAAAGCTGAAAATATTGCAGATGATAATGTCGATGCAATAGAAAAGAATTATGTTTTAATGAATATTCCGTATGCACAGTATTATAAAAATGAACAGGGAAAAAATACGGTAGATGCAGATATTGTTTCTTCTGCAACGAAGAATAAGACAAGAAATAGTGGACTTGTAAATGGTTCTTATCATGAAAAGGCAGATGGTTCAGAAATTACAGGTGTTACTTATCCGGTAAAATTAGGGTTAGGTGTTACTTATGCGGACCTTGCAAAGTTCAAAGAAATTACAGATAAGGATTCTGTTGAAATTACGACAGAGCTGAAAGGACAGAAAAAAACAGAGACATTTACAGGAAAAGAAGCATTATTTGAAAACGCAAGTTATGCTTATTATAAGTTAAAAGAAGAACCTTCTTATTACAAAGTATTAACGAAAGATGCAAATGGAAATCTTTCATTTAGTGAAGGGAAGGGAACAGAATCAGAAATCAAAGATGCAAAGGTAACATTTAAGAGTACTTCAAAATATGGAGATTATCAGTTAAATGTAGATAGTGAAACACTAAAAGGAACGACAGATGATCCGGTTACTGTTTATGGTGCAGTGCTTACAACAGAAGATGGATATCAGTATGGACTCCGTCATTTAGAGAATATCTGGAGAAATACAGAACTTGCATGGTGTGTAGGATACACAACATCGGTAAAGGGATGTCCGACAAATTCAAAATCTTATGAATCGATGATTGGAAAGACTCTTACAAATGTAACGTACTATACAAATAAGGGAACACTTAATCTGAAGTTCGATACACCAATTGTACTTCCAAAGAAATTTAAGTGTGACCTGACTGTGAAAGACGCTGTTGTTACAGATGGAAAAACAAGTGTCTCATTAGGAAAACTTCCAGAGGGATATGATCCAGAATATTCTGTTGAAAAATTAGAGGGAGCAACGGCAACAGCGACAGAGATTACCTTCCCTGCAACGACAAAAGCCAGACGTTATAATTATGTAGTACATGACAAAAAGGGCGTTTATGCAGACTTAAGTGTGACCTTTAATATCACAGAACCGGCACAGCAGCCAAATACAAATCAGCCATCTACAAGCCAGCCATCCGCAGGACAGCCGGCAGGAAATCAGCAGACAAACCAGACAACAACAGATGCATCAAAGACAACAACGACTGCGGCAGCCATCAAAAAGGGAGAAACATTTGTTGTAAAGGGAGTCAGATATAAAGTAACTAATGCCAGAAAGGGAAAAGAAAGCATTGCAGCAATTGGACTTGTCAAAAAGACAGCAAAGAATCTTGTGATACCAAATCAGGTAACATGGAAAAAGAAAACATTAAAAGTAACTTCAATTGGAGCAAAGGCATTTACGAATGTTAAGAACTTGAGAAAAGTTACCATCGGTGCAAATGTAACTGTCATTGGAAAACAGGCATTTGCAAAGAATAAAACACTTTCTACGATAATTGTTAAGTCTAAGAACTTAAAAACAGTTGGAACCGCGGCACTTAAGAGCGGAAGTAAGAAAGTAACTGTAAAAGTTTCAGCAGCAAAAGTTAAGGCTTATAAGAAACTTTTGAAGAAGCAGGGAAAAACTGTAATTGTAAAGAAATAAGAAAATTTCAACAATAAAAGCAGTTCCATCTTTCCGCCAGAATCAGTCTTGTGGAGAGGTGGAATTGCTTTTTCTCATTGTATTGTAAGGGAAATAGTGCTATAATCAAATTTAAGTATATGTGTATATCAAGGGATGTACATGGAGGTTGGAATGAGGAATAAGATCAAGTTGAAAGGAAGCCTTAAGAGATATATGCGATGGCCAATCCTGATGAGTCTTATGTTGATTCTGGTTAATCTGGTGATATTTGCAATCGACAGGAAGGCAGGATGGGTACTGGCATCGGCTACATTTATATACATTGTTGTATCGATTTGTATCTACAAGATAAAGAGGCCGAGCGTTCTTAAGAGCATGATCGATTTTGCAACAGAGTACGGAGTGTTGCAGAGAGCGATATTAAAAGAACTGTCAATTCCATATTGTATATTAGATATTGATGGGAAGATTTTGTGGTACAATAACCGCTTTCAGGATTTGTTTGGGGATTCTGTGCGAATCTCACTGAACAAACATTCCATTGGTTCTATTTTTTCGGAAATATCAGAGACTGAATTACGATTTCAAGAGAAAAGCAGAATGGTTGAGATCGATTATGAAGGACAGTATTTTCAGGTGGAACTAAAGAGAATGAATGTTGCAGATGCATTTGACCAGGCAGCAGTTGCAGAATCGGTTCCGGATGATTATCTTATGGCAGTAACCTTTTACGACAAGACAGAGATTAAGCATTTGGTAAAAGAAAACCAGGATCAGAGAATGGTAGCCGGTTTGATTTATATTGATAATTATGATGAAGCATTAGAGAGTATTGAAGATGTGCGTCGTTCTTTACTGGTTGCACTGATTGACCGTAAGATTAATAAGTATATCTCGAATGTGAATGGAATTGTGAAGAAGTTAGAGAAGGATAAGTACTTTATTGCGGTAAAGCAAAAATATGTCAGTACGATGCAGAGCAATAAGTTTGCCCTTCTCGATGATGTTAAGACAGTAAATATTGGAAATAAGATGCCGGTGACAATCAGTATTGGACTTGGAATCGGCGGAGAAAATTATATTCAGAATTGTGATTTCTCAAGAACAGCGATTGATTTAGCATTAGGACGTGGTGGTGACCAGGCAGTGTTAAAGGTTGGAGAGAAGGTTTATTACTACGGTGGAAAGTCTAAGAGTGTTGAGAAGAATACAAGAGTGAAGGCCAGAATCAAGGCACATGCACTAAGAGAGATTCTTGCAACGAAGGACAAAGCGATTATTATGGGGCATTCCATTGGGGATATTGATTCGCTTGGTGCTGCCATTGGAATTTATCGTGCGATTAAGACCTTTGAGAAGAAATCTCATATTGTAATCAATACGGTAACCAGTTCACTGAGACCGATGTATGAGAGATTCTCAGAAGAGGCAGGATATGAGGAAGATTTATTTATATCAAGTTCTCAGGCACTTGATATGATTGATGATAATACACTTGTGATTGTGGTAGATGTGAACCGGCCAAGTTATACAGAGTGTCCGGAACTGATTTCTAAATCAAAAGCAACGGTTATTCTTGATCATCACAGACAAAGTTCAGAGACAATCAGTAATGCTGTACTTTCTTATATTGAACCATATGCTTCATCTGCATGTGAGATGGTTGCGGAAGTTCTACAATATATTCGGGATAATGTAAGATTAACACCACAGGAAGCAGATGCTTTATATGCCGGAATTATGGTAGACACGAATAATTTTACGAATAAGACAGGTGTCAGAACTTTTGAAGCAGCTGCATTTTTAAGAAGAAATGGTGCAGATGTCATCCGGGTTAAGAAGCTGTTCCGGGATAGTGCGAAAGAGTATAAAGCAAAAGCAGAGGCAATTGAAAAAGCAGAGATTTTTGATGATGTATTTATTATTACTGAGTGTGCATCAAAGGGCTTAGAGAGTCCGACGGTAATAGGTGCACAGGCGGCAAATGAATTATTAAATATCAAAGATATCCGGGCATCCTTTGTTGTGACAGAGTATAATGATAAGATTTATATCAGTGCCAGATCCATTGACGATGTCAATGTACAGCTGATTATGGAACGGCTTGGTGGAGGCGGACATCTGAATGTGGCAGGAGCACAGTTAGAAGGATATACACTAGATCAGGCGAAGGAAATCGTAAAACAGACAGTAGAACAAATGAATGCAGATGGTGATTTTTAGACAGAATGATACAGGAAAATAAAAAGGAGGCACAATATGGAAGTAATTTTATTACAGGATGTAAAAGCATTAGGGAAAAAGGGAGATTTAGTGAAAGTGAATGAAGGATATGCCAGAAATTTTATCCTTCCAAAGAAGCTTGGTGTAGAGGCTACAAATAAAAACAGAAATGATTTGAAACTGAAACAGGCAAATGATGCAAAGGTTGCACAGGAAAAATTAGACGAAGCAAAGAGAATTGCAAAGCTTTTAGAAGAAGGAGATGTTCAGGTAACCATTAAGGGTGGAAATGGTGGACGTTCCTTTGGTTCAGTGTCTAATAAGGAAATTGCAGAGGCAATAAAAGAACAGAAGAATTTAGAAGTAGATAAGAAAAAGATTGTTCTTGCAAGCCAGATTAAGTCAGCAGGACGTTTTGAAGTAACAGTGAAGCTTCACAAGGACGTTGCAGCAAAACTTGCAGTGAAGGTTGTAGAAGTTTAGAAAATAATCGGAGGAATCAGCTGTGGATGAAGCATTAATAAAGAAAGTTATGCCACATAGCATGGAAGCGGAGCAGTCTGTAATCGGATGTATGCTTATGGATGCAGATGCCATTATTACGGTTCAGGAGATTTTAAAGCCGGAAGATTTTTATGGAAAACAGCACCAGATGTTGTATGAATCAATGATTCAGCTTTCTGATCAGGGAAAAGCCGTAGATGTGTTAACATTAAAGGAACAGCTTGAATTGAATGGAGCACCGCCGGAACTAGGCAGTCTGGAATTTTTAAAGGAATTGTTATCATCTGTTCCAACATCTGTAAATGCACGTGATTATGCCAATATCGTAAAGGAGAAGGCTGTTTTAAGAAGGATTATCCGGACAACAGAAGATATTTCGAATCGTTGTTATTTAGGGCATGAGGACGTTGAAGAGATTTTAACAGATACCGAAAAACAGGTATTTGATCTGGTTCAGACAAGAGGGGTCTCAGATTATGAACCGATTCGTGATGTGGTACTTCGGTCATTAGATAAGATTGAGTCAGCCTCGAAGACACAGGGTGTCGTAACAGGAATTCCAACAGGATTTATTGATTTAGATTATAAGACGGCAGGATTTCAGCCGTCTGATTTAATTTTAATTGCTGCCAGACCGGCAATGGGAAAAACAGCATTTGTATTAAATCTTGCGGAATATATGTGCTTTAAGAAGAAGTATACAGCAGCGATCTTTAGTCTGGAAATGTCAAAAGAGCAGTTAGTAAATCGTCTTCTTTCTATGGAATCGAAAGTAGATGCACAGAATATCCGAACGGGTAATCTAAATGATGGCGAATGGGATCAGCTGATTGAAAGTGCATCAGTGGTTGGTAATTCGAATCTGATTATTGATGATACATCTAGTATTTCGATTTCAGAATTGCGCTCAAAATGCAGAAAATTCAAGGCAGAATATAATTTAGGAATTATTATTATAGATTATTTGCAGTTAATGACTGCCGGAGGCAGGCAAGAGAGCCGTCAACAGGAGATTTCTACGATCTCAAGATCACTAAAGGGACTGGCAAGGGAATTAAATGTGCCTGTTGTGGCATTGTCACAGTTAAGTCGTGCGGTAGAATCGAGAGATGATAAAAGACCAATGTTATCGGATCTGCGTGAATCCGGAGCCATTGAGCAGGATGCAGATATGGTTATGTTCTTATATCGTGATGATTATTATCACCCGGATACAGAGGAAAAGGGAGTGGCAGAAGTCATTATTGCAAAGCAGAGACATGGTACCGTAGGAACTGTCAAATTATTATGGTTACCGAATTATACAAAATTCGTCAATCGAGAAAGGGAATAATAGAAAAAACAGTTCTAGGCTGGTTGAAAAATATTTTAGGAGTCGGTATACTAAATGTAGACCGGCTTTTTTCTTAACTAAATCAAAAAGAAAAGCTGGATAGGATATCCTGGTTTACAGGGAAAATAGTATAGGAGGTTCAGAATGGACAAGAAGCGGTTTATGATTTCTGATGCAGCGAAACTGGTAGATGTAGAATCCCATGTGCTGCGTTATTGGGAAGAAGAACTAGAGATAAATATCCCGCGAAATGAAATGGGACACCGCTACTATACAGAGAATGATATTAATTTACTAAAGAAGGTAAAGGAATTAAAAGAACAGGGTTATGGGTTAAAAATAATTCGAACCCTGGTAAAAGAGATGGCAGAGGGAAAAGAAATCACTCCGCCACCACTAGAAGAAACATTAGAAGAGGCTGTTGTTGCAAAAATTACATCCGATCAGGGAATCTTAGAGGAAGAAGCAGGAACAAAAAAAGAAGAGAAAATGGAACAGTTCAAGCAGATTCTGGGAAATATTGTAACACAGGCTTTAAAAGAGAATAATTTAGATCTAAGTCAGGAAGTAAGTACTGTAGTAAGTGAAAATGTGATCAAAGAGATGAATTATTTAACAAAGATGAAAGAAGAGCAGGAGGAGAGACGTTATCAGAAGTTAGATGAGACAATTCGGAGTTACCAGCAGGGACGGGCACAGGTAGCTGCAACGGAGATTGCAGGGAAACAAAAACGGGGATGGTTTCATAGACGTAAAAAAGATAAAAAATCTCAGGAAAAAAAGAAGCAATAATTGGAAAAAAGCCAAAAGTGTAGAAAAAATCAGCCTTAATGAGACACTTATTGAGAAAAGAAAAAACAAAAAACACTTGTTTTTATTGAGAAAATATATTATTATAACCATATAAGGACGGTGACGGGTTTGAAGCCTGGCATCGAAAATTTATTCTTATATAAGCGAAGATGCACTTGTCGGTACATGGTGAATATGGTTTTAGATTCATTTTTAAGTGCATACATAAGCGGATGAGAATCTATTAGGATTTAGATTAAAGGAGGTATTTGACGATGGCAAGAGTTATTTCAGATGCATGTGTTAGTTGTGGAACTTGTGAAGCTGAATGCCCAGTTGGAGCAATCTCACAGGGAGATACACAGTACGTTGTGAATGCAGATGCGTGCGTAGATTGTGGAGCATGTGAAGCAGCATGTCCAACAGGAGCAATTTCAGAGCAGTAAGCAATGAATGCAACAGATAAGATTAGAAACGTGGCGTTTCCATCTGTTTCATAATAGCTATAGGAATATAGCAGAAGAGACGAACAATAAAATGTTCGTCTCTTCTTTTTGATTTAGATGTTTAGACACTGTAATCTTATTTGATGATATCTTTAATATCTTCTTTTAATTCTTTTACAATGCCGGATTTTTTCTCAGTTGTGTTCGTAGAGCCTTCGGTTGTTTCCGTTTTAGACGAAGGATCGAAATAATGAGGATTATTTAACATGGCCTCAACATCTTCTGTTCCCTGTTTTTTAAAATTCTGATAACGGCTCGCAAAATCCTTGCGATACCAGATTTTAAGGAGAGAGATGAGGGAAGCTGTCACAGGAACAGCAAGAATCATTCCGAGTAATCCCCATTTACTTCCGCCTATGGTAATGGCAATTAAGATAAATGCAGGATGGATACCTACCTGATTCCCGACGATTCTCGGACATAAAATATTGGCATCAATCTGTTGTACAATCTCAGTGCAGATAAGTGACCAGAATGCCAGCCATCCGCCGCCGGTTAGCAGTCCCATAAGGGTTGCAAGAAGAACACCGATAAAAGCTCCAATATAAGGAATCAGATTCAAAATTCCGGTAATAATACCGATCACCAATGCATAATCGACACCTAACAGCATTAAGACGACAGAAATCATCACTGCCACAAAAAAGGCTTCAATCAGTTGTCCACGAATATAGTTTGAAAAAGTATAGTTTACTACTTTCAGGCAGCGGCGAAGGTTGTGACCTAAGTGACTGTCTTTGAAAATAATAAACATTAATTTATCCCAAAGTTCAAGAAAATAATCTGCGCTGTATAAGATATAAATGCTTAAAATGAAAGCAATCAGCAGGTTAAAAAGGTTGCTTCCAAAGGAAAGCAGGGAATCGAAAACTCCGCTTAATAGTTTTTGGAGAAAATTCTGAAGCCATTCTACTAAAACTGTAATCTTAGGTGTTAAGTCTTTTAACCAGGAAATATGCAGAGAATCAATCTGTTTAGCTAGTTCATCAGAGTTCATTTTATCTTCGGACAGATAGGTGTTGTAAAAATGAACAATATCAGAAAAAGAAGTATTGTTTGCAATTTTACCACCAATCATATAGTAAATTCCAAGAAAGATTGCAACGATAATACCGATAAATGCAGTATAGGAAACAACAATGGCAAGACCGCGGCAAACAGTTTTCCGTTTTATATGAAGTTTATTCTGAAATAGAGATGCTAATGCTTTTGTCGGCCAGTTCAGTACATAGGCGATTGCTAATGATAGAATGACTGGTGTAAGTAAAGACAGTGCAGCCCGTAAAAATGTAAAAGCGGTAATCGAAACGGCTGGAATATAGTTAATAACCATATCTAGAATCTTGATTACCATTACAGTGAAAATAACATAAATCGAAACTTTTAAATATTTTTTGTCAAAACCAAAGTGCATAGAACCCTCCCCAATAAGAATATTTAGTTATATCATAACATACTTAGAAAGAGAAAAACAGTAGATTAATGTTTTGTTAAAAAACAAAAAAGTGCTTGCAAGGAGCAAAAATGTATGGTATATTAATGCATGTTAAAGAGCAAAGGTGCTTCTATTTCGATAGAAGCGCTTTTTTTGTGCTTATAAAAGAATTTTATAGACACAAAAATAAGACAGATTGCTCATTACGCATTGATTTTCATGAAATATCGATTAATTTTATCTTAGTTTGTAACGGCACTGCGTTATGAACTGCAAAAAACAAGTTTGCAGTGCAGAAATGAGGAAAAATTATGATTAATTCAGGAGATACAGCGTTTTTGCTGGTTTCAACAGCACTTGTATTTTTTATGACACCAGGTCTGGCATTTTTTTATGGAGGCATGGTTCGAAGAAAAAATGTTCTTAATACGATGATGTCATCGCTTTTTATTATGGGTCTTGCATCTGTAATGTGGGTATTATTTGGTTATTCTCTTAGTTTTAGTGGAGATATTGGAAGCGTAATTGGAAATTTGAAGCAATTTTGCATGAACGGGGTTGGAGCAGATCCCGGAGCATATTCCGATACGATTCCGGCACTTTTATTTGCAGCATTCCAGATGATGTTTGCAATTATTACACCAGCACTGATTACAGGTTCTGTTGCCGGAAGAATGAGATTTAAAGCATTATTTATTTTTATTGCATTATGGCTTATCGTAGTGTATTATCCAATGGCACATATGGTTTGGGGCAAAGGTGGATTCTTAGGAGAAGTATTAGGATCAGTT
Organism: uncultured Lachnospiraceae bacterium; assembly: GCA_934339365.1. Lineage (GTDB taxonomy): Bacteria > Bacillota > Clostridia > Lachnospirales > Lachnospiraceae > UBA3212. The sequence continues at coordinate 27,542 of CAKRHW010000004.1, forward strand.
GATTTTGCCGGTGGAAATGTAGTACATATTAGTTCTGGTGTCAGTGGTTTAGTGCTTGCATTGATGTTAGGAAAGAGAAGAGGATATGAGAAAACAGCATATCGGATTCATAACATTCCGTTCATTGTATTAGGTGCAGCGTTATTATGGTTCGGATGGTTTGGATTCAATGCAGGAAGTGCATTAGCAGCAGATGGTCTTGCAATTCACGCATTTATGACTACGAATACTTCAGCAGCATGTGGTATGTTAGCATGGATGGCAATTGATACATTTAAGGATGGAAAACCAACAACCATTGGTGCATGTACAGGAGCCGTTCTGGGTCTGGTTGCTATCACACCGGGAGCAGGATTTGTACCACTTTGGTCTTCCATTATTATTGGAGCACTGGTCAGTCCGATTTGTTATTTTATGATGTCAGTTGTAAAGAGAAAATTTGGTTATGATGATGCCTTAGATGCATTTGGATGTCATGGTGTTGGTGGTATCTGGGGAGGTATCGCAACTGGTATTTTTGCAGATAAGTCGATCAATAGTGTAGCACGTTGGGATGGATTAATTCATGGTGAATGGCATTTATTCGGAGCACAGGTTCTTAGTATTGTAATCACAATTGCCATTGCCGCAGTTGGAACGTTTATCTGTGCTTCCATCGTAAAAATCTTTACACCACTTCGTGTTTCAGAAAAGGACGAAAGAGTTGGATTGGACAAGAGCCAGCATGGAGAATCTGCTTATCCATCATTCAATGGTCTAGATTAGGATACTTAGCAAGATAGTAACATTTAATATAGAAGGAACTCTATGCAATGGGAAATGTGCATAAGTCGGAGGTGGAAAGAATGATTAAAATTGATGCGATGATTCGCGAAGAAAAAATGGAAGAAGTCAAAGATGTACTGCAAAAGCTTCATGTACATGGAATGACAATTTCGCAGGTTATGGGTTGTGGAACCCAGATGGGTTATAAAGAAAAAGTACGTGGATTTGATTTAGATGTCAATCTTCTCCCTAAGGTAAAATTTGAAGTTGTAGTATCGAATGAAGAGTGGGCAGAAAAAACAGTAAATGCTATTTGCAAAACTGCTTATACCGGAGAGCATGGAGATGGTAAGATTTTTGTATATGAATTACTAGATGCTGTGCGAATTCGTACCGGTGAAAGAGGACCAAAGGCATTATGGGAAGAAGGTCAGACAAAATAGTTTTTTAAAATGTGTATGTCGTTATGAAAAGCGGCATGCACATTTTTTCGTTTACAGATTTTGTAGAAAGAGACAGTGGGATATGGTATGATAGTTACGATTATTACGAAAATACAGGAATGCATGTGAAAAAGGAGGAAATATGCTCGAATTAAAAAATATTCGTAAGGTATACCATGTGGGTGAAACGGAGACAGTGGCACTCAATAATATTAATGTGGCATTTCGGGAAAAAGAGTTTGTTGCTATTTTAGGAACCAGTGGTTCCGGTAAGACGACCTGCTTAAATGTCATTGGTGGACTTGACCGGTATGATAGTGGGGAACTTATTATTAAAGGAAAAAAAACAGCAGATTTTAAGGATCGTGACTGGGATGCATATAGAAATAACTCAATTGGATTTATTTTTCAAAGTTATAATCTGATTATGCATTTGAGTATTGTAGAAAATGTGGAACTCGGTATGACATTAAGCGGAGTTTCAAGAGAGCAGAAACACAAAAGAGCAATAGAAGTATTAGAACAGGTAGGTTTAAAAGAACATATTCATAAGAGGCCGAATCAATTATCCGGTGGGCAAATGCAGAGGGTTGCGATTGCAAGAGCACTTGCAAATGATCCGGAGATACTTTTATGTGATGAACCGACAGGTGCATTAGATACTGCCACGAGTATTCAGATTATGGATTTAATCAAGGAAGTAGCCGGTAATCGTCTGGTAATTATGGTGACACATAATCCGGAACTGGCAGAAAAATATGCGGACAGAATTATTCGTTTTCAGGATGGAAATATCATCAATGATACGAATCCGCATGTAGAAAGACAAAAAGGGGATGAATTCCGACTGAAGAAAACGGCGATGAAGTTTCAGACAGCATTGGGGCTTTCTTTAAATAATCTGAAGACAAAAAAAGGAAGAACTTTTTTAACTTCATTTGCATCAAGCATTGGAATTATTGGAATTGCAGTTATTTTAAGTCTCTCTTCCGGATTTAAACAACAGATTCTAAAGTTCCAGTCAGATGCTATGGCAGATATGCCGGTTATTATTTCCCAGAATGTACAACAGATGGATGAAGAAGAGATGCAGAAGCTATCAGATGAAAGGATGAGCGTAATTAAGGGAACCGCTAAATTTGAAAAATCAGATAAGGCATATTTGTATAATCCTGAGGATAGTAAAAAAGTACATGTGAATCAGTTTACCGATGAATATATGAATTACTTAAAAAAGATTGATCCGAAGGTTTGTGGAAGTATTGGTTATATCCGTCTGGTGAATCTGAATATGGTTCGAAAAACAGAAAAAGGAATTGTTCCGGTCAGCATATCGGGAGGATCGGGCAATACGGATATGAGTGCAATGACGTCGAATGCAGGAATTTCCATGGGACTTTCTACGTATCCGAACCAGTTAGCAGACAGTAGCAAATCATATTTAGAAAAATGCTATGATGTAATGGAAGGAAGTTATCCTGCCAATGATCATGAAGTCGTATTAGTTATTGATGATAAAAACCGTATCTCGGAAAAGATTATGGAAGCTTTGGGATTTGATGTTAAGAATAAAGATTCCATAGATTTTAAAGACATTGTGGGAACAAAGATGCGGGTGATTCCAAATGATGCATATTATACCAAAACAGAAATGGGAAATTATGTGCCGGGTACAGATTATCAGGCTATGTATGAAGCAAAGAATGCCATTGATATTAAGATTTCAGCCGTTGTAAGACAGAAAGAAGATGTGACTGTTGGAGCACTTACAACAGGAATTGCTTACAGTGATAATCTTGCAGAAGAATTGATCAAATTAAATCAGAATTCAGAGATTGTGAAAGCTCAAAAAAATAGTGACGCAAACATTATGACAATGAAAAAATTTGAAAGTGATACAGAAAAATCTCAGCTCCTTGGTTATTTGGGAGAGAATTCTATTCCATATGCGATTCTCGTATATCCGGAAACATTTGATAACAAAGATAGTGTATTAGAATATTTAGATAAATATAATGAAGGAAAAAAAGAAGACGCTGCAGTTATCTATACGGATATGGCAGGGACCATGTCAGATATGACAGGCGGAATTATGGATGCGATTACGATTGTACTCGTTGCATTTGCGGGAATTTCTCTTGTGGTGAGTCTGATTATGATTTGTATCATCACGTATACGTCTGTACTTGAGCGGACAAAAGAAATTGGTGTGCTTCGTGCACTTGGCGCCAGAAAGAAGGATATTACCAGAGTATTTGATGCAGAAACCTTTATCTTAGGAATCTTTTCCGGGGTATTGGGAATTTTCATTGCATGGTTGTGTACCTTCCCGATTAATCATGTTCTGTACAATATGACAGATTTAGAAAATGTGGCAGTCTTAAATCCAAAGCATGCCATAATTCTTGTAGCTGTAAGTACTATACTGACGGTGCTTGGCGGACATATACCAGCAAAAATGGCTTCCAAGAAGGATGCAGTAGAGGCACTTCGTTCAGAATAAAAAATCATAATAATGTAAGAAAGTTTTGTCAGATGTTGTTTATCTATTCTTCTTTTTGTGATAAAATGAAAGAAATAAAAGTAATTAGAGACATGATTGTATCGGAATGGAGGACATTATGGTTACGAATTTTAAAATGGTTGTACAATACGACGGGACGAAATATGACGGATGGCAAAAACAGGGACAGAATGGTTCAGCCAAGAGAGAGAATACAATTCAAGGAAAATTAGAATTTGTATTATCAAAGATGACAGGAGAAGAGATTGCAGTACATGGTTCTGGCAGAACAGATGCCGGTGTACATGCAAAGGAACAGGTTGCCAATTTTAAAACGGAACGTAAGGTAACCGCTCAATATGTAAAAGATTATTTAAATGAATATTTGCCAGAAGATATTGCAGTGGTTTCGGTAGAGGAGACAGATGAAAGATTTCATGCCAGACTGAATGCGAAGGCAAAGAGATATCTGTATCGGATTAATAATTCAAATGTATCGAATGTATTTGAGCGCAAGTATGTGTATCAGGTGTTAGAACCATTGAATTTAGAAGCCATGGAAGAGGCAGTATCATATTTAATGGGAAAGCATGACTTTAAGAGTTTTTGTTCGAATAAGAGAATGACAAAGTCTTCGGTACGTACATTGTATGAAGTAGATGTAGAAAAGATTGATAATGAGATTGATTTTATGTTTTATGGAGACGGATTTTTACATAATATGGTTCGCATTATGGTGGGAACACTCATTGAGATCGGACTTGAGAAGAGAAGACCAGAGGAGATTGTAAGTATCTTTGAAGCACAGGACAGAAGTGCGGCAGGATTTACAGCACCTGGTAAGGGACTGACATTGATTGAAGTGGAGTATTAGAAAATAATTTTTATGATAGGTACCTGGGGAATCTGAGCGAATTAAGAAAATGACAGAATAAGAAGAAAAGTACAAAGGAGCAGGAGGAACAGGACTTATGCATATTGCGATATGCGACGATGAAGAATTGATCTGTAAGGATATCAAAAATAAAATTATGGATTATGAGCAACGATTCGGAGGGACGCATAAAATCAGTACATTTCTTTCGGTACAGGATTTTTTAGAGTGTTATCAGGAAGAGCAGATTCAATTAGTATTTTTAGATATTGAATTTGCAGAGCAGGTAACAGGAATCGAGGCAGGAAGAATTATCCGGGAGGAATTAGAGGATTTTTCATTACAGGTTGTATATATTTCCAGTCAGTTTCGGTATGCAATGCAGTTGTTTCGAAGTCAGCCGTTAGATTTTCTGATTAAACCATTAAAGCAGGAAGATATTGACAGCTGTATGGAAGCAGCAAAACGTAATTTTTTAGAGAATTCAAAATATTTTACTTATGTTAAGGGAAGAAATAAACAATACGTAAGATGCGGAGACATTCTTTATTTTCAGAGTAAGATGCGAAAAATCTATATCCATTTAACATCAGGAAGGACGATTGAATTTTACGGGAAATTACAGGAAGTGAAAGAGCAGTTAAGCGAGAATTTCGTTCAGGTGCATCAGTCAGTGATTGTAAATTACCGTCATGTCACAGCTGCAAAATATAGTCAGATTTTACTTAGTAATGATGAAATCATAGAGGTCAGTAGGGCGTATCGGGAAGATATAGCAGGAATTATCGCGCAAAAAGAGATGAGTTAAGTGCTGTCACTTGCAAAATATGACAATTAACCTACCCAATATGACAAAATCCATTTTTTCAAAAAAATTGTGGTATGCTATTCGTGAACAGAGGCAAAGGCCACTGTTTTCGTTTGAAAATTGTTCTTAAGAGTTTTTATGGGCTTGAAGAGAAAGAACAATAATGGGTTGGTGGGAATCGTGTATGGACAGTGAATAGCACTGCGATATAGATACGAGATAAAAAGTCTAGGCATTCATGCTTAGACTTTTTAGTTTTTTAGTTGCACAATCGTTTTTCTTGTGTTACTCTAGACAGAGATATCAGAAGTGATTCTTTGACAGAAGAACTTTTGATTAGAAAATATCGGGAGCCTGAATGGGCTGAGAGGAGACATTGGTCTCGACCGTACCTGATTTGGATCATGCCAACGTAGGGAGTCATAGTAGATTTTTAAAGTAGATGGAGGAATCCTGTACTTTTTAGAAGACGTAGACACACTGCCAGGGCAGTGTGTTTTTTTAGAAAATGGAGGTAAAAATGCAGTATCATACACAGTTAGAAGCAGCAAGAAAAAATATAATTACACCACAGATGGAAGTGGTAGCAAAAAAGGAACAGATGGATGTTGAAGTCTTAAGACAGAAGATTGCAGAAGGAAAAGTTGTTATTCCTGCAAATGTGAACCATAAGGCTTTGAGTCCGGAAGGAATCGGGGAAGGATTAAAGACAAAGATTAATGTCAATTTAGGAGTTTCCGGAGATTGCGTGGATTATACGAACGAGATGAAAAAAGTGCAGTGCGCCATTGATTATAAGGCAGAAGCAATTATGGATTTAAGTAATTATGGAAAAACGAATACATTTCGTGAGCAGCTGATTGGAATGTCACCGGCAATGATTGGAACGGTTCCGATGTATGATGCCATTGGATATTTAGAAAAGGATCTGCTTCATATTTCAGCAAAAGATTTTTTAGAAGTAGTAGAGGCACATGCGGCACAGGGAGTAGATTTTGTAACCATTCATGCAGGATTAAACCGTCGTGCAATTTCAACCTTTAAGGAATCTGGACGTTTAACCAATATTGTATCGCGTGGAGGTTCTCTGATTTTTGCATGGATGGAAATGACAGGAAATGAAAATCCATTTTATGAGTATTTTGACGATGTTCTTGATATTTTATACAAATATGATGTGACAATCAGTTTAGGGGATGCACTTCGTCCGGGATGTACACATGACAGTTCGGATGCAGGACAGATTGCAGAATTAATTGAACTTGGAATTTTAACAAAAAGAGCATGGGAAAAGAATGTACAGGTTATGATTGAAGGACCGGGACATATGGCAATCAATGAAATTGCTGCAAATATGGCATTAGAAAAAAGACTTTGTCATGGAGCACCATTTTATGTATTAGGACCTTTGGTAACAGATGTTGCACCGGGATATGATCATATTACATCAGCAATCGGAGGTGCTATTGCAGCTGCAAATGGAGCAGACTTTTTATGCTACGTTACACCGGCAGAACATTTAAGATTACCAGATTTAGATGATGTTAAGGAAGGAATCATTGCAAGTAAAATCGCTGCACATGCCGCAGATATTGCAAATGGAATTCCGGGAGCAAGAGACTGGGATAATAAAATGAGTGATGCCAGAAGAAGAATCGAATGGGAAGAAATGTTTGAACTTGCACTTGATAAAGAGAAACCACGCAGATATTTTGAAAGCCTTCCTCCGGAAGACAGACATACCTGCTCAATGTGTGGAAAAATGTGTGCAGCAAGAACTGTCAATAAGATTCTGGCAGGAGAGAAAGTTACATTAATTGATGAATAAGAATTAAAAAAGAGTTAAAATCAACAAAAAAATGACCGCTGTTTTTATTGCAGTGGTCTTTTTTGTACAAAAAGAATTGTATTATTACAAAAAAGATGATATAATCAAAGCAGTCGCGAAATTTGCAGAATATTTCGAAGAGAGGAGATGACGCTAGAAGCATGAAGAAACGGTCAAATGTAGTAAGAGAACAGTTACGGCTTTATGCAGTGACAGACAGACAGTGGCTGAATGGAAGGGAACTTTCTAAAATGGTAGAAGCCGCAATTGAGGGTGGTGCAACTTTTATACAATTGAGAGAGAAGCATTTAGAGAAAGAAGCTTTTTTAGCAGAAGCAAAAAAGATAAAAGCAATCACCGATCGCTATCACATTCCATTTGTGATTGACGATGATGTAGAGATTGCAATGGAAGTAGATGCGGATGGCGTACATGTCGGACAGGATGATATGAGTCTTGCACAGGCAAGAAGGATGCTTGGGGACGATAAGATTATTGGTGTTTCTGCTCACAATGTAGAAGAAGCACGAAAGGCACAGGAAGGTGGAGCTGATTATTTGGGAGTAGGAGCCTGCTTTTCTACGTCAACGAAGAAGGATACGCAAGACGTTTCGAAGGAAGAGTTAAAAAAGATTACAGGAGCAGTAGAGATTCCGGTTGTCGCAATTGGTGGAATCAGTCGGGATAAAATTGCACTGTTAAGTGGATGTGGCATTGCAGGAACTGCAGTTGTATCAGCAATTTTTGCACAGGATGATCCGAAAAGTGCAGCAAAACAATTAAGAGAAGAAGTGGAAAAATATCTATAAATGTGCACAGTCTGAGAAAGATTGATTTGACAGGATAGATAAGAGTGAATGAGAATACGGGAGGTAGAGGAAATGGAGTATCATTTAGAATATGAATTTGCAGCATGTATGGTGCTGTTAGCGGTTATGTTTTTCTTCTTCGGGAAGGAACGATTGTATCAGATAAATGGGAAGATATTCGCAGTCTTTTTATTTGCGTTACTGATTGATCTGCTTGCAGATATGGCAATGACTTATGAAAAGGAAAGTGTATATCAGATGAATCATCAGATGTATGCAATTGTTCATAGCCTGCATCAAATCAATCAGGTATTATTAGGCTGGCTGTTTGCAGTGTATGGTATGAGTCAGGTGGGCTTATTTAATAAGAAGAACTATTGTTTAGGTGTGTTTGTGGCGATTCCCGGACTTGCAGGAGTGATTGCAATTGCAGGAAATCTATTTATGCAATTTACTTCTAGAAACAGCGGAATGGAAGATATCACCATGAATCTGATAGAGGGAATCATTGTATTTTATTCCGTATTTTGCATAGGTGTCATGATAAAAAAACGCAAAAAGGTGCACAAAATAGAATTTTTTGTTCTATTTTTGCAGCCGGTGGCAGTTGTGATTGCTGAGGCTGTTCAGAGTCAGTATTCACAATATCGGATTACGGTGCCTATGGTAGTATTTGCAACACTGATGATTTACATGGCATTTCAGAATCCAGATATTTATACAGACGGGCTTACCGGGTTATACCGGAGAAATGCTTTTTTAGAGATTTTAGAGAATCGGTTGCGGAATCATCAATATGCAGAACTTTTAATCATTGATTTGAATGAGATGAAAGCAGTAAATGAACTCATTGGAAATCATGGAGTGAATCAGTTGCTCAAGGATATCGCAGAATATTTGTTATCACTTCGCAATGAAAAAAAGGAGCTGTTTCGTGTGGATGGAGATAATTTTATTTTTCTGCTAGACCATGAGGATCCGGAACTTGCAGAAACGGTTCGTCAGAGATTTTGCGAGGAATGGGATATCAATGATGGACGAATCAAATTAACAGCCAGTATCAGCAGGATTGCAATATCGAATTATTTAAACAATCCGAATCTGATTATGGAATTCATTGAAAAGGTTACTTCTTATACTAAGAAGCAGGGACGTGGGTCTTTTGTGGATGTGGATGAAGAAGTTTCGAATGAATTAATGAGATCGATTAAGATTGAGAAAGTCATCCGCAACCTGAAGGAAGAGGAAGTGGTTGTGTATTATCAGCCCATTTATTCTATTTCCAAAGACCGGATTATTGGAATGGAGTCTTTGGTGAGAATTCAAAATGAAGAATTAGGGATGTTGTTCCCGGATGAATTTATCAGCATTGCAGAGAGAACCGGCATGATTAATTTCCTTGGAATGGTTGTGCTTGAAAAGACCTGTATGTTTATTATGGAACATGAGTTATGTGAACGTGGATTAGAATTTGTAGATGTGAATTTGTCTACGATTCAGTGTATGCAGAGGGGGTTAGCGGCTAAGATTGAAGCAGTTTTAAAGAAATATCAGATTCCGCCGGAAGTGCTGGTTTTAGAAATTACGGAGAGTGCAGTTATTTCTTCCAAAGACCGTTTACACCGCTTAATGCAACGCTTGTCAGAGCAGGGAGTCCGTTTTTCCATGGATGATTATGGAAGCGGTTATTCGAATTCCGGTTCCATTGTTGATTTGCAGTTAAAGACGATTAAATTAGATAAATTAATGCTTTGGGACAGCATGGATAACGAACGGGCAAAAGTAATTTATACGAATACCGTTCAGATGTTCCAGAAATTGCAGTTTTTAACGGTTGCTGAGGGTGCTGAAAATGAAGAACAGCTTGCATTTTTAAAGAGTGTTCAGGTGGATTACGTGCAAGGATATTATTTTAGCAGACCGGTACCCGGACAAAAGATTGTAAGTATGTTTGCGTCTTGATAGAAAGCAAAGAAAGGGATTGCGATAAAAAGTAAAAAATGTTAGAATATATCTATATTTTTGATTTTAGGAGGAACTTTCATGGTTAGAATAAGTGAAAATGGTGCGTATCTTGTGAATGGTACGGACATTGTGGAGTGTAATAATGAAGCGGAAGTTAAAAGTAAGCTTGGAAGTGAATATGTAGAGCCGGCGAAGGCGGCAGAGAATACCATTGCGTATGGAATCTTAAAAGATCATAACACTTCCGGTAATATGGATAAGTTACAGATCAAATTTGATAAACTTACCTCTCATGATATTACATTTGTAGGTATTATTCAGACAGCACGAGCTTCTGGTCTTGAGAAGTTCCCAATTCCATATGTACTTACGAACTGTCACAACTCTTTATGTGCAGTTGGTGGTACAATCAATGAAGATGATCATATGTTTGGACTTACATGTGCCAAGAAGTATGGCGGAATCTATGTTCCACCTCATCAGGCAGTTATTCATCAGTTTGCCAGAGAGATGCTTGCCGGTGGCGGTAAGATGATTCTTGGTTCAGACAGCCATACCCGTTATGGTGCACTTGGAACAATGGCGATGGGTGAAGGTGGTCCGGAACTTGTTAAGCAGTTACTGAGCCAGACTTATGATATCAACATGCCAGATGTAATTGCCATTTATCTTGATGGAGAGCCAATGAAGGGTGTTGGACCTCAGGACGTTGCACTTGCTATTATTGGTGAAGTATTCGGATGCGGATATGTTAAGAATAAGGTAATGGAATTCGTTGGACCTGGTGTGTCTAAGTTAAGTGCTGATTTCAGAATTGGAATCGATGTTATGACAACAGAGACAACTTGTTTATCTTCTATCTGGCAGACAGACGAAAAGATTAAGGAATTCTATGATATTCATGGAAGAGTAGAAGAATATAAAGAATTAAAACCAGGTAAGGTTGCTTATTATGATGGCGTTGTTTATGTAGATTTAAGCAAGATTAAGCCAATGATTGCTATGCCTTTCCATCCAAGTAATACTTATACAATCGAAGATGTGAATGCGAACCTGGCAGACGTACTTGCAGATGTTGAGAAGAAAGCACTTGTAAGTTTAGATGGACAGGTAGAGTATTCTTTGAAGGATAAAGTCATTGATGGCAAATTATATGTAGATCAAGGTGTCATTGCAGGATGCGCCGGTGGTGGATTTGAGAATATCTGTGCTGCAGCAGATATTATGAAGGGCAAATATATTGGATCAGATGAATTTACTCTGAATGTATATCCGGCATCTACTCCGATTTATATGGAATTAATTAAGAATGGTGCGGCAGCAGCGTTAATGGAGACGGGTGCAATTATTAAGACAGCATTCTGTGGACCATGTTTTGGTGCAGGAGATACTCCGGCAAATAATGCATTTTCAATTCGTCATTCTACAAGAAACTTCCCGAACAGAGAAGGATCGAAGTTACAGAATGGACAGATTGCTTCTGTTGCTCTTATGGATGCACGTTCGATTGCAGCAACTGCAGCAAACAAGGGATTCTTAACACCTGCAACTGATTTAGATGTAGAATATCAGAATCCGACTTATCATTTTGATGCGAACATTTACAAGAATCGTGTATTTGATTCAAAGGGTGTTGCAGATCCATCTGTTGAGATTAAGTTTGGACCAAATATTAAAGACTGGCCAGAGATGCCTGCACTTCCAGAGAATTTATTATTGAAGGTAGTATCAGAGATTCATGATCCTGTTACAACGACAGATGAGTTGATTCCATCAGGAGAGACATCATCATATAGAAGTAATCCATTAGGATTGGCAGAGTTTGCACTTTCAAGAAAGGATCCGGCATACGTTGGAAGAGCCAAAGAAGTACAGAAGGCTCAGAAGGCAATCGAAGCAGATACATGTCCGGTAGAAGCATTACCAGAATTGAAGCCGGTTATGGATACCATCAAGGTTGCTTATCCAGAAGTTAAGCGTAGTAATTTAGGAATTGGTTCTACAATTTATGCTGTAAAACCAGGAGATGGTTCAGCCAGAGAACAGGCTGCATCTTGCCAGAAGGTTTTAGGCGGATGGGCAAATATTGCACAGGAATATGCAACAAAGAGATATCGTTCGAACTTAATGAACTGGGGAATGCTTCCATTCTTATATGCAGATGAAAAGCTTCCATTTGCAAATGGCGATTACATTTTTGTACCAGGTATTGCAAAAGCATTAGAGAACAAAGAGTCTGATATTCAGGCATTTGTAGTAAAAGATGGTTCATTAAATGAAGTACACTTCCAGCTTGGTGAGATGACAGACGATGAAAGAGAAATTATCTTAAAGGGATGTTTAATTAACTACAATAGAAAGTAAAAGAAGAATAAAGAAGCCATTGCTCCACGAATTGATGTGTAGCAATGGCTTTTTGTTTCATAGAAATAAATGATGAAAAATGAAAATTAATCAATTCCAACCTGAATTCCACCGGAACGCTCAGATGGCTGGATGATGACTGTAACTCCCATATTTCCAGACCACTCAAACTGATAAGATTCTCCGGAAGCCTGACCGATAAAGGTTTTCCATGAAACATCAGTTGTTACATGAGGGTCGCAATGCCCATTTCCAACCCAGCATACAACTGCATCAGGGTCGACAGAGATGGTATTGCCGGATGTAACATTACTTAAGACAAGAGGGTTACCATCAGCCAATACTGCTACATAAGCATTATTACCGGTTGCAGTCAGTGTGGAAGTGGCAAGCCCCTTTTGTGAAAGAATACCAACTCCAATAAATCGAACACTGTAATCGCAGTCTGGTGTAAAAGCTAAGATATTTTCAGATTCTACAGAAATAGTTTCTCCAGGCTGAAGATGATAAACAACAACGTGTTGCCCATAGTTAGCATAATAAGTTGTGGAAGGTCCCTGAAATTGTACCTTCATCAGTGGAAGATTTTCACCGGTCACTCTTCGGGCAAGCTGTCCTAATAAAGCTCTTCCAAATGAATTCTGTGGTCCTAAAAGGACTTTATCAAATTTATAATTTTTTCCGCCGGCATTATCACCTGCAATAAATGCACCGGCTTTGGCAAACAGTACATCATTTCCGGTACTTGTTACCTTTAATGTAAGTTCGTTGAGTATTTCAAAAGTTAGCATTTTCTTCCTCCTCTTTTTGTAATTATATTACTTCGACACCATATAATTCGCATAATCCTGCTAAATCTCGTGCAACACCATTTCCAATCGCGTTAAATTTCCAATTTTGATGATGCAGATATAATTCTCCAATCATCATAGAAGTGACATTTGAATAATAATCTGTCATCTGAAAGCTGACAAGTTCCGTATGGGTTGTAGAATCCGATATCTGTATGTAGGCGTCTTTTATCATGCTGAAGTTCAATTGTTTTTCAAAAGCTTCGTTGATTGTCAGGACAAAAACAATTTTAGAAACTTCCGGATTGAGTTTTGATAAATCAATGGTAATACTTTCGCGGGCATCTATTTCATTGTCATGAAAGATGGTGCTAGAATCAGGACTTGTAGTCTGACCATAAAAAACAAACCAGGAATCTCCGATTACTTTTCCGGTCTGGTTTAGTAGAAATGCGGAAACATCTAAATCACAAGCTGCATTCCGGACGTTCCATCCAAGAGAAACTTTTAGTCTGCAATTTGGATTGGAAAGAGAAAGTGGTACTCTTTGCCCTTTTTGAACCGGATGCAAAAAAGCAGGAACTGGTTTTTCCATCATTGTCTGAACCGGAGTGGCAGTCTGAACTGGAGCTGTAGTCTGAACCGGTGGTGTGGTTTGAACCGGAGCGGCAGTTCGAATCGGAGGCGTAGCCTGAACCGGAGCGGCAGTCCGTATCGGAGGCGTAGCCTGTATCGGAGCAGAGTTCTCATGCTTTTTTGTATTTATAGATTGTAAATACTGGAATGAATGAGGCTTTTGCACATTTCTTGTATTGAGACTGGTGATTGTTTCTTTTGTAAAAGCACCAGTTGTTTTCATAGGAATCTGAAACATAAATTCTCCTTTCAAAATATAGGATTGCAAAGCACAGGATAATCTGTATCATCAGGATCTGTGCTGTCATTTTTTAAATGAAGCAATACTTAAAAAAAGTGTACTTGATAGAGAAAGAAAAGTCAAATAGGGATGGATAAAAAACAGGAAAAAAGAACGAAAAAAATTCAAAAAAAGTATTGATTTTTTCTAGAAAGATGTTATGATTAAGAAAACATAAAACTTGAAACAATTCAATAAAATTGTAACAAAGGAGAAGAGAAGATGGAGAACAAATATACTTTGACATTGGATGATGAAGAACGTGTAGCTGCAATTGGCAGAGCGTTATCTGTACCGGTTCGTATTGAGATTTTACGTCTGTTATGCAAGGAAGAATTGAATGTGCAGGAGATTGCAGCAAGAACAGGATTAGCTGTTTCTTCAGCAGCTTCTCATGTGAAGGCATTAGAGGAAGGAAAGCTGATTGATACAGAATTACGTCCGGCAGTGAGAGGATATATGAAGGTTTGTAAGAGAGGAGTGGCAGAGATTGCCTTGAACTTCATTACAACCGATGACAAGAAGAAAGAGAAAGTAATCTCTATGCCTGTCGGATATTATACGGATTATAAGGTTCAGCCGACTTGCGGACTTGCCGGTGAATATGGACCGATTGGTACAGAGGATGAGCCGAAGTCTTACTTCCATCCGGAGAGAGTGAATTCTCAGATCATCTGGTTTGGTAAGACCGGATATGTGGAATATCGTTTCCCGGTTGATTATTTAGATGGAACAGAGAAGAGAATTGAGATTTCAGCTGAAGTATGTTCAGAGGCACCGGATTATAAGTTAGATTATCCATCCGATATTACCATGTCGCTGAATGGGAAAGAAGTTGGTACCTTTACCTGTCCGGGAGATTTTGGCGGAAGAAGAGGAAGACTGAATCCAAGCTGGTGGCCGGATAAGAATACACAATTTGGTCTGAAGAAATGCTGGAAGATTACGAATAAGGGAAGTTATATCGATAATAAGAAGGTAAGTAAGTTAGGATTAAAGGATTACAAGTTAAAGAAACAGGACTATCTGACTGTCCGCATCGGTGTGAAGGCAGATGCGAAAAATGCCGGAGGAGTTAATATTTTTGGAGATAAATTTGGAGACTATCCACAGAGTATTGAATTAAAGGTATGCTTTTAAGGATCAGAACAGAATAGAAATAGAAGAGAGCAAAATAGAAAGGAATACTAGTTATAGGATATAGGAGGTTTTTTACAATGCGTGAGAGTTTAATACAGGGATTTGCATCAGTTTACGGGAACGAAGAAGGAGCAAGAATCTTTTTTGCACCGGGAAGAGTGAATTTAATCGGAGAACATACAGATTATAATGGAGGTCATGTTTTTCCATGTGCATTGACAATTGGAACGTATGGTGTTGCACGAAAGATTGAAGAGAAGGTATTCCGTTTTTATTCATGGAATTTCAAGGAGCTTGGTGTTGTTGAGATTCCAATGGACTCATTGGTTTATCGGGAAGAAGATGGATGGACTAATTATCCAAAGGGAGTTATTGAAATGTTCCGTCAGGAGGGGATGGCAGTAGACAAGGGATTCGAGATTTTTGTTTATGGAAATATTCCGAATCGTTCCGGATTGTCTTCCTCAGCTTCTTTAGAAGTATTAACAGGAGAAGTGTTAAGAGAGTTATATGATTTTGAGATTGATAATCTTCATATTGCGTTGCTCGGACAGAAGGCAGAGAATATCTTTAATGGCGTAAATTGCGGAATTATGGATCAGTTTGCAATTGCAATGGGTAAGAAAGATCATGCCATCTTTTTGAATACAGCAACATTAGAATGTGAATATGCACCAATTGAGTTAAAGTATCAGAAAATCGTCATTGCATGTACGAATAAGAAACGAGGTCTCGCAGATTCAAAATATAATGAAAGAAGAGAAGAGTGCGAGGCAGCATTAAAGCAGCTTCAGACGGTCGTAGATGTTGAGACTTTAAGTGATCTTACAAGTGAGCAGTTTGAACAGTACCAGGATGTAATCAAAGATGAGACACAGAGAAGACGTGCAAGACATGCGGTAAGAGAGAACGAGAGAACCATTCAGGCGGTAAAAGCATTAAAGGAAAATGATTTGAAAACATTTGGACAGTTAATGAATGAATCGCACTGCTCATTAAGAGATGATTATGAGGTGACAGGAGAAGAGTTAGACACATTGGTAGAGAGTGCATGGAAGCAAAAGGGAGTCATTGGTGCAAGAATGACAGGTGCCGGCTTTGGAGGATGTACTGTAAATATCGTAGAAGATAATTGTATTGAGGAGTTTATTGAAACGGTCGGAAAAGAATATGAACAAAAAATTGGTTATAAGGCTGATTTTTATGTTGTTGAAATTGGAGATGGTCCAAGAGAACTGCTTGATCGTGAAAAGTGCTAGGAAGTATTATGTAACTGAAAATAACAGATTCGATAACAGGAGAAGGAAAAATGATAGATACATATATTTATGCGCTTGTAAGATATGGATTACAGAAGAATTTAATAACAGAATTCGACAAAGATTTTACAGTGAATCGAATTTTAGAGATTTTACATCTAGATTCCTATGATTGTTCTTGTGAAGAGGAGACAGAGAAGCTTTATCAGGAGGGAAAGGGGTATTCCTTAGAGACGATTTTAGACCGTTTAGTAGATTTTGCTTATGAGCATCAGCTAATAGAAGAAAATACGGTTACTTATCGTGATTTATTTGATACAAAGTTAATGGCAGCATTAATGCCAAGACCATCAGAGGTGTTAGCAGAATTTGAAAGATGTTATCAGGAGTCACCGCAAAAGGCTACGGACTATTTTTATCAGTTAAGCCAGGATTCTAATTATATCAGAAGAGACCGGGTAAAAAAGGATGTGAAGTGGAAATATCAGTCAAAATATGGGGAACTTGATATTACTATTAATCTTTCAAAGCCAGAAAAGGATCCAAAGGCAATTGCGGCAGCAAAAAATGCACCACAAAGTAGTTATCCGAAGTGTCTTCTTTGTAAGGAAAATGTAGGGTATGTCGGAAGATTGAATCATCCGGCAAGAGGAAATCACAGAATAATTCCAATTTTTTTAGAAGATGGCGAATGGGGATTGCAGTATTCCCCATATGTGTATTATAATGAACATTGTATTTGTTTTTGTGGAGAGCATGTTCCGATGCAGATTCACAGACAGACATTTCAGAGACTGCTTAGTTTTGTGAAGTTATTTCCACATTACTTTATCGGTTCGAATGCAGATTTGCCGATTGTAGGAGGATCTATCTTAAGTCACGATCATTTTCAGGGTGGAAGATATGAATTCGCAATGGCTAAGGCAGGCATTTTGAAGCAGATTGTATTCAAAGGTTATGAATCAGTAAAAGCCGGAATTGTCAAATGGCCGATGTCGGTGATTCGTATTAGTGATAAGAACGCTGAAGTGTTAGTAGAGTTAGCAGATAAGATTTTAAAATGCTGGAGAGCATACACAGATGAAGATGCATTTGTCTATGCAGAGACAGAGGGAGAACCACATAATACCATAACACCGATTGCACGTTTTCGTGATGGAAGATATGAATTAGATCTTGTGCTTCGGAATAATATTACGACACAGGAGCATCCGCTTGGTGTGTATCACCCACATGAGAAGCTGCATCATATTAAGAAGGAAAATATCGGTCTGATTGAAGTTATGGGACTGGCAGTTCTTCCGGCAAGATTGAAACAGGAAATGGAGCTTTTAGCTAAAAAATATATTGCAGGCGAGAATTTAGAAGAAGAGGAATGTCTGCAGAAGCATTTAGAGTGGTTTCAGGTTATCCAAAAGACACATAAAGAGCTTGATAGGAATGTTCTGATGCAGGGACGGAATACCGAAAGTGCAGAAGAGGAAGTGATGAAGGTGTTAAAATCTGAGATTGGTAAGGTATTTGAAGAAGTATTAGAGGATGCAGGTGTATTTAAGTGTAATAAAGAAGGTTTACAATTCTTTGAAAGATTTGTAGATGCAGTGAATGGATAGAATCTGCAATCGCTAAGAAAGACAATTTTACGAGGACATATCAGAAGAGGGGGACAGATATGAAGATACTACAAAACAGAGGAAAGAATATTAAGAATCGAATTTTATACCGGATGATAGGAATGTGTCTGCTTATTGCATGTGGAAGTCTGTTTTTCCCTGTCATTCGTAGTTATGCTACGAATGCTACAGGAGGAAAGCAGGTGGTTCGTGTGGGATATGCAGACACATCTGCGTTCTTATACCAGGATAAGGATGGAAAATATGCCGGTGCGGCATACGAATATCTGAGAGCACTTGCAATGTATAATGGCTGGGAATATGAATTTATTTCCGGAACAGAAGAGGAAGGGACAGACCGGATAAAAAAGGGAGAAGTAGATTTATATCTTCCGATGCGAAAAACAGAGCAGGTGGATGGAGATTTATTATATTCGAAGGAAGCATTTTGTGACAGCCAGGTGGTTCTGGTTACGAATGCATCGAAGACGATTGGATATGAAGAATATGAGAAATTAAATGAAATGGTCATTGGATGCTACGCAGAAAAAGAGGATCAGAAGAAATTAGAAGAGATTCTGAAAAAGAACAACTGCAAAGTGACATTTCGGAATTATCCGGATGGGAAGAGCCTGGCAGAGGATCTTTCAAATGGAAAGATTGATGCGGCATTAGATAAAAATTCAAGAGAAGTGCAGAATTATAAAGTAGTCAGCAGACTTGGATTAAAGAATGAATATGTGGTCTGTAAAAAAGAGCATGCAGAGCTGATGCAGGAATTTGAGTCTGCAAAGAAGCAGGTAGAGAATGAGAATCCATATTTGTTTGCACAATTGGATGAAAAATACCAGAGACAGACAGGAAATTCGATTCTTTCTTTCACAAAAGAAGAAGAGCAGTTTATATCAGAAAATAGAACAGTTAATGTTGTGTTAGGTCCAGGAGACTATAACAAGAAGTATACGTCAAAAAAGAATGGTTCTGATGCACTGCTAGAACAAATGAGTCAGATATCGGGATTGCATTTCAAGGTCATCCGGGCAGAGTCGTTAGATGTGATGTTTGAAAAGATTCAAAATGGGCAGGGAGATGTTGTGCTTGCCATGAATAATGATTATCAATGGGCAGATGAGAAAAATCTGTGGCTGACACAGAGTTATTTTACACAACAGACCTATGAAGTCAGAAAAAGTACTATGAGTAGGGAAGCGGTAAAAACAATTGCCGTTACGAAAGGTTCTTACTTAGAAGAACAATTAAAGGAAAAGAAGCAATTTGTAATGATTGAGTGTGAGTCAAATGAAGAGGCTTTTGAAAAAGTATACCAGGGAGAGGCAGATGCTTTAGTCTGTGCACAATTAGTGGGAGATTATTTTTCTACGAAATCAAAATATTCGAAACTAGACTATGATATTTTAGAGGGACAGTTAAATGAATATTGTCTTGGAGTATCTAAAAAATGTGATTCGAAGTTCATATCAATTTTTAATAAGACCATTGCAGCTATTCCGAAGGAAGAAGTTCATCAGATGTTTAGTATCGCCGGAATGGAACAAAAAGTAACATTGGAGGATTATTTTTATGCGAATCCATTTAAGGTTATGTTAATTGCAGTGGCGGTAGTTACGCTTGTGCTGTTATTTTTAGCAGCAATGGTCATTCTGGTAGTGATGAAAAAGAAAAACCAGCAGTTAGTAAAGGCGAATCGGGCGAAGAAGGACTTTTTATCGCACATGAGTCATGAAATGAAGACACCATTAAATGGAATTCGTGGATGTTTAGAATTAACGCAGAATTGTACGGAAGAGGAGAGAAAAGAATATATTCAGAAGGCATTAGTGTCGGCACAGCACTTAGACGGACTCATTGGAAATGTTTTAGATATGGCAAAAATAGAAAGTGGTAAGATAGAATTACTGAAATCATGGGTTGGAGTAGAACAGTTGATAAATGAAATCTCTATGGTAATTCAGGAACAGGCACAAAAGAAACATATTTTATATTCGTGTGAAGTGGATGAAATGCAATACTATGAAATCTGGGCAGATAAAGGCAGATTGTACCAGGCGGTGTTGAATCTGCTGATTAATGCAGTCAGATATACACAGGAAGGTGGAAAGGTAGTATTACGTGTGGATGCGGAGAAATTAGATGCGACGCATGTCAGGATTACATTTCATGTAATGGATAATGGAATTGGAATGAGTCCGGAATTTGTTCAGGTGGCAATGGAACCTTTTTCACAGCAGAGTAAAGAAGAAAGTTTAAGAGGAAGTGGATTAGGACTTGCAATTACCAGGGAAATTGCCAAACTCGCAGGCGGAGAATTAAAGATTGAAAGCCAGGAAGGAATAGGAACCAAAGCAGAAATTGTATTCCCAACGGAGATTCGGCTACGGGAAGAAATGCTAGAGAATCTGGTCCCAGAAAGAAAAAAGGATTATACAGAAAATGATTTAGAAAAGTTAAAGGGAAAACGTGCACTTGTCGTGGAAGATAATGATATTAATGCATTTGTTGCACGAAAATATTTACAGGAAATAAACATTGTGACAGAACTTGCGGAAAATGGAAAAGAGGCATTAGAAAAATTTAAGAACTCAGAATTGCATTATTATGATATGATATTTATGGATCTCATGATGCCGGTTATGGATGGATTAGAGGCAACGAAGGAGATTCGGAAATTACAACGTGAAGATGCAAAAAACATTCCGATTATAGCGATGACTGCCAGTGAATTTGCAGTAGACAGACAGACTTTTGAAGATTGCAGGTTAGATTATCAGCTGAAAAAACCTTATGGAAAGAAAGAACTGTGGAATGCGATTGTATTTTGTCAGAATCACCATAAAACAGGAATTTTATAATTGGAGGAAATCATGGCTAAGGAAAAAGATAATAAGACGAATGTGATGCGTATTTTAGATAAAAATAAAATACCATATGAAGCAATTTTTTATGAGTGTGAAGAATTCGTAGATGGAATTCATGTAGCGGATGCGACACATGTGCCACATGAACAGTCTTTTAAAACATTAACAGCAAAAGGAAAAAGTGGCGAATATTATGTATTTGTTCTCCCAATTGAAGAGGAAGTGAATCTAAAACATGCCGCAAAAGCAGTAGGAGAAAAATCAGTTGAGCTGCTGCATGTGAAAGATTTGTTAGCCGTTACAGGCTATGTGCGTGGTGGATGCAGTCCGATTGGAATGAAAAAACAGTTTCAGACAGTCATACATGATTCAGCATTAAAATATGATGAAATCTATGTAAGTGGTGGAAAGGTTGGAACAACGATCAAGCTTTCTCCGAATGATTTAATTAAAGTATGCCGGGGAAAGTTTGCAGATATTATACAGTAGAAGATGAAAGGAGCAGTCAGGATGGAGATTCCGGTGGGAGCAATTATTACAATGAAAAAACAGCATCCCTGTGGAAGCAAAGAATGGGAAGTACTTCGGACAGGAGCTGATTTTCGTTTGAAATGTATGGGCTGTCAGAGGCAGGTCATGTTGCCAAGAACACAGGTAGAGAAGAATATAAAAAAAGTAGTGCAGTAGATTTTAGATTTTAAAGATCAGGATTTTTGAAGGAGGTTGAGCAATGGCAGCTTTGCTAGAATGCAGGGATTTATGTAAAAGATATGGAGGATTTCAGGCATTAGAAGATATTAATTTACAGTTACAGCCGGGAAAAATCGTCGGACTGTTAGGACCGAATGGAAGTGGAAAGACGACATTGATTAAATTGATAAATGGGTTGCTTTCTCCGACTATGGGAGAAATTCTCATTCAGGGAGAGCCGGTTGGAGTGGAAACAAAGAAGATAGTGTCGTATCTTCCGGATAAAAATTATCTGAATAACTGGATGAGTGTGAAACAACTGCTCCATTTTATGAAGGATTTTTATGAAGATTTTAATTATAAAAAGGCACAGGAAATGTTAGGACATTTGCAGATTAGTGAGAATATGAAACTGAAAGCAATGTCAAAAGGAACGAAAGAAAAAGTGCAGCTGGTACTGGTTATGAGCAGGGATGCACAGTTGTATATTTTAGATGAACCAATTGCAGGAGTGGATCCGGCAGCACGAGATTATATTTTAAATACTATCTTTACGAATTATAATCCGGGTGCAACAGTACTTATTTCTACGCATTTAATTGCGGATATTGAGAAGGTATTGAATGAAGTAATTTTTCTGAAACAGGGACACATTGTGTTGCATGAAGATGCAAATACACTAAGAGAAAGAGAACAAAAGAGTATAGATGCTTTATTCAGGGAGGTGTTTGCATGCTAGGTAAGTTATTAAAACATGAATTTCGTGCAACAGGAAGAATCATGTTGCCATTGTATCTGGTTTGTATTGTGATTTCTGCAACTATTCGAATCAGTGAACAGTTTAAAGGATCAATGAAACTGGTACAGTCATTCCTTACCCTTATTTATACGTTTGTATTAATTGCAGTTGTTCTGTCGACCTTTTTCATTATGATTTACCGGTTTTGGAAGAATCTGTTAGGGGAAGAAGGATATTTATCTTTTACACTTCCGGTAACTGCAACACAGCATATTGTATCGAAAGTGATTGTGACGGGAATCTGGTCTGTTTTAGGAACAGTTGTATTTTTTATTTCGTTGTTTATTATGATTGCAGATGCGAGTACATTGCAGATGGTAAATAAAATATGGGATAATATCGTACAGAGTTTTGCGGGAGTAGATACAACAGAATTAAAGATTTTATTGATTGTATGCCTTGTTTTACAGGTATTTATTCAGCCATTATATTTTTATGCAGCGATGGCAGTGGGGCAGCTGGTAAATAAGTATCGTTCCATTTTATCAATTGGAGCATATCTTTTCCTTAGTATGATTTCGTCTGTGATTTCAAGTGTTTATCTTGTCATTGTTGGTGGAAATGGAATGGTAAATGAGCAGGCAGTAAATGCAGAACAGATTACGAGCTACACGTCCATTACATTGTTTGGTTCCATTATTAATCTGGTCATTATGGGAACATTTTGCTTTTTTATCACAAAATACATATTAACAAAAAAATTGAATTTACAGTAGAACTATGATTTTTTAAAATAGAAACTGTTATATGGTACCGGTCTTCAAAAGTTTATTTTTTCGTCTGACTTTTGGGGCCGGTACTGTATTTATTCTATGCTTGAAATTATTTAGAAAAGTGGAATGACGAAAGGAAGCGATAGATGAAGGAAAAAGAAGAATATTTAAGTATAACAGATATGTCGAAATTACGAGGGGTAACAACAGAAACTTTACGACATTATGATAGAATCGGCCTGTTGACACCGGATTTTGTAAATGAATATAAGGTTCGTTATTATTCTGTTTTGAAATACGAAAAACTTGGGACAATAAAAGAATTAAAGCAGCTAGGGATGAGTCTTAGTGAAATTAAAGGATATTTTGAAAATAGAAATTGTCAAAGTTCAATGGCACTGTTAGAAAAACAGAAGGAATACATTCAGAATCAAATGAAAACTTTAAAGAAGCTTCAGGAAAAAATAAATGGGAAGATTCATCTTTTGCATGCTGTTGAAAGCAATGTAAAAATAGACGAAGTATATATCAGACATTTGCCGAAAAGGTACTATATTGCATCTGAAAAAAAGGTAAGCAATGAAATCGAACTTTCGTATGAAGCAATGCGACTCGAACAGAAAATATATAAAAAAGAGGAATATGTACCAATCTATGCTACGACAAGGTATGGCGGAATATTTTCTTTGCAGGATTCGCATGAAAAATCGGTACAACTTATCATTTTTACAGAGAGTGAGAATGATATAAGTGATACAAAGGTTTTACCGGAGGGAGAATACTTATGTGTGCAGTCAAGAGGTCCCTTTTGGGAAAGAGAAAAAAGTCTCCAATTATTATATCAGAGTATTGAGGAGAATCATTACGAAATAGTAAGATCAATCGTGATAGAGAATGTGCTAATCGATTATACGATTACGGATATGGAAGAAGAGAGACTATTTGAATATCAGATTTTGATTTAACGCTTCCCCTTGCGGGCATAATTTTTGCGGGTATATTAAAAAAGAGATATATGAATAATTACTACTTGCGGTTTGTGTTACACAAAGCTCTATAATAAAACCAGATTGATCAATCAATATGGATGTATATAGATAGAAATGGAGTGATACGATGTCAGCAAGTAAAGAAAATAAATTTGATGTAAATGTTCCTTTGCCTTTTGGAGGAATCGCAACTTTTGGTAAATATCCAAATACAAGAGAACTAGAGAATGTAGATATTGCAATTATGGGAGTTCCATATGATGCAGGAGTTACGTATCGATCAGGTGCAAAAATGGGTCCAAGGGGAATGAGAGATGTATCTTATTCAGTAATGAACTTTAATCATAATTGGGATACGGAGGAGTTTACCCTTGATAAAGCTTGTCCTAATATCATAGATTATGGGGATGTGGGAGTTTCATATGGTTCGAATGCGACTCAGGTGATGTTTCAGGAATCTTATGAGCATGCAAAAAGAATTTTAGAATCCGGTGCTAATCTTATGACATTAGGTGGAGATCACACGATACCATATGGTATGGTAAGAGCTGCACATGAGGTATATGGAAAATTAGCGTTAGTACATTTTGATTCCCATCAGGATTGCTGGCCAAGCTATGGAAATTATAGTCATGCAAATTTTTCTTATGATTTATGGGAGGAAGGATGCATTGATGATAAGCATTCGGTTCAGGCTTATATTCGTACCGATTTTCCTATGGATTCTAATATTCCACAGCCGGAATATAATATTATTTTTGCTCCGGAAGCGTTGAAAATGGGACCGGAGGCATTAGCGAAAAAGATAAAAGAAATTGTTGGTGATATGCCGGTATATTTAACCTTTGATATAGACAGTATTGATCCGGCATTTGCACCGGCAACCGGCACACCGGTAATTGGAGGACCAAGTTCGGGTGAGGCATGTCAGGTACTTCGCAACTTAGAAGGAATAAATGTTGTAGCAGCCGATATTGTTTGTGTAGCACCTACGATGGATTCGCCGGCACAGATAACGAGCTTTGTTGCAGATACAGTCGTACAAAATCTACTATGTTTACTTGCAAAAGCACGACTTGCCAGAAAAAAATAAGAGATATGGATTATAAGCCAGAGGCGACAATACAATGAAGTATTGCCGCCTCTCTTATTGGTTCTCTTTCTTTTTGTGAATCCGGATTTCCGGAACAGCCACGCTTTCTGTAATGACATCTAAAGTATCATTAGAGGAAGAATCCGCAGCAGTAGAAGAATCGTTTTTTTGAGCTTCATCAGGATGATTGCCTGTATGAATCTCCGGAATTGCAAGATTGTCATAAGTTAAATTATAATCTTTTTTCTTTTTCTTATTTTTTCGTTGAAACATTTTCTTTCACCTCAAATTAAATTTATTCACAGGGTCCCAAATTTATAAGCCATATTGTGCAAGCACGAATAGCTTATGAACTTGGGATCAGATTTACATAAATAAGATGCCTCCGTATTGCTACACAGCAAAGCTGTTCCCGCAATACGGCAAATATTCGGAAACCGCAGATTTACTTCGTAAATCGCTAATTCCTCATATTTGGGCGGGTCCCAAATTTATAAGCCATATTGTGCAAGCACAAATGGCTTATAAACTTTGGACCCTGGCATCTTATATAACATTAATAAAGAGTGTTATGACCAGGCTGTTGATAAAGTCGGCAAACAGGCTTCCTACAAGTGGAATGAGCAGATAGGCTTTTACGGAAGGGGCATATTTGTCGCAGACGGCCTGCATATTTGCCATTGCGTTTGGAGTTGCTCCCATACCGAAACCGCAGGTTCCTGCAACCAGAACTGCTGCATCGTAATCCCGGCCCATAATATTGAATTCTATAAAATAAGTAAAGACGCATATGAGAACGACCTGGGCTGTCAGTAAAAGTATGAGAGGCAGGGCAAGGGAAGACAGTTCCCAAAGCTTCAATGTAATCATAGCCATTCCTAAAAACAGGGAAAGGCAGATACCACCGAGATCATTGATTTCTCCCATGTGAATGGTGTAGGAACCACTGTATTCGGAAATATTACGAATCAATGCAGCGGCAAGCATGGCACCGATATAAATCGGAAATGTCATACCTGTTTTCGTAAGTAAAGCAGAAAAAATAGTTCCTAACCCAATTGCCAGAATTAGCTGAAATACTGCATAAGCATACATATTTGTATGACGTTCATGCTTTTTTTCGTCTTCGACTAAAAGACTGTCATCTTCCTGTACAGCGGTGGATAATAAATTTCTTTTTTCGATGAGTCTTTTTCCTAATGGTCCACCAACTAAACTTCCGAAAATTAATCCAAAAGTAGCTGCAGCGGTACAGATGGTAGTTGCTCCTTTGACATTAAAATCCTCTAAAACAGGGCCGAAGGCTCCGGCGGTTCCATGTCCACCAACCATTGGAACGGAGCCGGTACACATACCGACGAGAGGATTTAAACCGAGTACATGAGATAATCCTACTGCAACCAGATTTTGTGAGACAATTAACGTGATAATCAGCCCGAGAAAAATAATCATAGATTTTCCACCACTTTTTAGTACCTTAAGATTGGCCTGAAAACCAACGGAGGTAAAGAAAAATACCATGCAGACTTCGCGTAATGTATCATCAAAGGAAAATTCAGCAATTCCTGTTACGTAGCAGATACAGGTGGTGATTGCAAATAGTAAACCTCCAATTACCGGTGCAGGAATACAAAATTTTTCTAGAAAAGCAATTTTATGTTTTAAAAAGTTACCAAGCATGAGTACCAGAACAGCAACTGCTAAGGTCTGATACATGTCTAAATGAATTTTCATGATACTTTAATCCCTTTCTTTTCGTAATAGTCGATGGCACCCGGATGAAATGGAATAGTAATTCCACTTGTTGCTGTTTGTTCATCGAGCTGTAAATCAACTGAGGTGCTGTATTTCAATTTTTTTGCATGTTCAAAAAGCATAGCAGTAATATGGCTGACCGTATCTTTGGATAGCTGGTCAGATGCTAAAAGAATCGATTTTACACCAATTGTCTCGATAGATTCCGTCTGTCCGGTATAAGTATTGGCAGGAATGGTATACCTGGAATAACAAGGATGTGCCGCCTGTAATTTTTTCAGACAAGTATTGCTGATGTTAAGAAAACGAATCTCACATTCTTTCGATAATTCTTCAATTACAGTTGTCTGAATTCCGGCAGTACAAAAAAGGGCATCTATTTTTCCGGAAATTAATTCTTTGGCGGCATTCGTATAATCAAGTTGAACGGTATGAACCAGCTCAGAAGTCAGGCCACTCATTTCAAGAATCTCTTTCGCATTTCGTTCTGTACCGGATTCCTTTGCACCAATACTGATTGTTTTTCCCTGTAAATCATCGAGCAACTGGATAGAAGAATCCTTTCGGACAATGATCTGGCAGGCTTCTGTATACAGACTGGCAATTGCTTTATAGCCATCGTATTTTTTTCCGTTAAAGGAATTGCTGCCCTGATAGGCATCTAGAATTAAATCTTCCTGTGCAATACCCAATTCAATGTAATGGTTCGATAAAAGCCGGAGATTTGCTGCAGAACCGGCGGTATTTTTTACTTCAAATTTGAAATCAGGATTTTCTTGAGATGCAAGTCCACTAAAAGTGTTTGCAAAAGAATAGTACATACCGCCAACGTCAGCTGAACCAAAGTGAATGCTCTTAGTATTGCTACACGCTGTCAGAACAAGAAGTGACAGAGAGAGGAGAATAAAAAGTTTTTTCTTTCTCATTTTTAAGTCCTTTCTTCGTAGATAATATATTTGTTTTATGAAGTCTATTTTAACCTAACCAGAGAAAAAAGAAAATAAAAAAGGCACAAAAATATGAGAAAGTTTTCATTTATAAAACACTCATGTAGGATGAGAGTTTGTAAGAAGATTATAAATAAGAAATGCTCAGGAAACATACAATGGTAAAAAAATAAGCATTAGACATGACAGGGGGAGAAGTGTTATGATATAAAATGCAAGAAAAAGGTAGCAGAAAGCGAGGTAAATATTATGGGGAAAACATTAGTCACATATTTTAGTGCAAGCGGTGTAACTGCGAAGGTAGCAAAAGCATTAGCACAAGAGACAGATGCAGATTTATTTGAAATCAAGCCGGAAGAGGTTTATACATCAGCAGATTTGAACTGGATGGATAAGACAAGTCGAAGTTCTGTAGAGATGAATGACAAAGCATCGCGCCCGAAGATTGCGGAGAAAGTAGAGAATATGGATGCTTATGATACTGTTTATGTAGGATTTCCAATCTGGTGGTATGTAGAACCAAGGATTATTGACACATTTTTAGAAAGCTATGATTTTTCAGGAAAAGACATCATTCCATTTGCAACATCAGGTGGTAGTGGAATTGAAAATGTAGAAAAGAATTTGAAGAAAGAATATCCAGATCTTTCATGGAAAAAAGGAAAGCTTCTGAATGGAAGTAAAGTAGAAAAGTGGTTATAGACAAAAAATTAAAAAGGAAAAGCAAAGATGGAGGAATTATACAGGGCAATTGAAGAAAAAATAAAAGATTCCGGATATCAGAGAGAGATTCATGGAGAAGAGGTATATCAGGATATTTGTGAACAGATTGATGATAAAGAAGAAGGACAGTATGTATTATTGTCGAAGTTTGAAGAAGATGTCACATTTATGTATCAGATTACAGTGATGGAAGATGATTTTAACCTGGGAGTACTTACGATTCATGCTCCGGAAGGAACGTTTACAGTAGACTTTGATTAGCACGAAAAAGGCTGTGAAGAAATGAGAAAAATCTTATTTCTTTACAGCCTTTTGTTGTGTGTCTGGTAATTATTTTTCTTCTGTAATTAATTCTGAAGTACAGTGTGGGCAACGGGTTGCCTTAATATCGATTTCAGACATACAGAATGGGCAGATCTTTGTGGTAGGTGCTGCAGGTTCTTCCTTTCTGTGTCCGAGCGAGGTCAGTTTATTAATAGCCTTTAACAGACAGAATAAAATAAACGCCATAATCAGGAAGTTTACTACAGATGAAAGGAAGGAAGATGCAAAACCGGAGATATCCTGAAGGGAATATCTTGCACCACCTGTCACAAAATTCAAAATTGGTTTGATGAAGTTGTCAGTCAGGGATGTTACAATGGAAGAAAAAGCACCTCCGATGATAACACCGACTGCCATGTCCATTACATTGCCACGAAGTGCAAATGCCTTGAATTCTTCAATGAATTTTTTCATTTGTTTATCCTCCTATGTGAATAAATTTTCTATAAATCTATTATAGCAAGTATTCGACAAAAAACAAATCTTTTTTGTCGATATCCTAGATACAACAGAAATAAATTTAAAAGCAGACAATACAATGGATACAAGTTTTTGCTAATAATTCTGGCTTAGCAGCATATGGAAATTTTTCCATATGCTGTCGTGTTTTTTTTCGGGAACAGTTGCGTTTTTCAGGTGGATTTGTTAACATAAGAAGAGAGTAGGGCTTGTCGCTTTTTCTTAAAAAAATGAAGGAGGTTTTGCAAATGCAAAAGAAGGGAAGAGTGCTATCGCTTTTTTTAGCCGTTACAATGGTAGTTTCGTCACTATTTGTATATGGTGAAAAAACGAAAGCAGAAACAAAAGCAGAAACGATTACAAGTTTTGATGTTTCAGCACAGGAACTTGTAGATCACATGGGAGTCGGCTGGAATCTTGGTAATTCACTAGATTCCGCCTTAGGAGCAGATAAGGATGAAACCAATTGGGGCAATCCACAGATTACGAAAAAGATGATTGATGATATTAAAGCAGCAGGCTTTAAGACCATCCGTATACCAACTACCTGGACATATAAATTAGGTCCGGCACCTGAATACAAGGTGGATGAGACATGGATGAATCGTGTCGAAGAAGTAGTAAAGTATGCAATCGAAGATGATATGTATGTTATTTTAAATACACATCATGAGAACGCAAATCTGATTCCGGATAATGACCACAAAGAAGAAGGAAAGAAGATTATTACAAAACTTTGGACACAGATTGCAGAAAGATTTGAAAAATACAATGGTAATCTGATTTTTGAAGTATTAAACGAGCCACGTGTAGAAGGTGGCGAGAATGAATGGATGGGTGCAACAGAAGAAGTAAGAAATGTTGTAAGCGAATATGACTTAACAGCAGTTGCAGCAATCCGCGCAACAGGTGGCAATAATGCAGTCAGAAAGTTAATGATTCCAGGTGTTGCAGCATCTTCATTGGATGTTACATTAAATAGTATTAAACTTCCGGAAAATGATAACAATATTATTATTTCTGTGCATGCATATTCACCATATGATTTTGCAATGCAGTATCCGGGTGTATCGAACTGGAGCTCTTCAAGAGAATGGGAATTAAGTTCTATGTTTGAGAAACTGCATAATCAGTTTATCGCCAAAGGCGTTCCGGTTATTATTGGAGAATTTGGTACCATTAATAAAAATAATATCAACGACCGTATTGAACAGGCAAAATATTATGTATCAGAGGCAAGAAAGAACGGAATTACCTGTGTTGTGTGGGATAACAATGCAACAACAGAAGGAGAAGAGTCTTTCGGATTATACAATCGTGCAGATGGAAGCTGGTACTATCCTGATTTAGTAAAGGCGATGATAGAATCAGAAGCAAAACAGGCAGCCATTTCTGTACCAGAGACAACGACACAGG
Source organism: uncultured Lachnospiraceae bacterium (assembly GCA_934339365.1). Taxonomy (GTDB): domain Bacteria; phylum Bacillota; class Clostridia; order Lachnospirales; family Lachnospiraceae; genus UBA3212. The sequence goes on from CAKRHW010000004.1 coordinate 58,404, forward strand.
AAGCAACAACAACGGTACAGGCAACAACAGAAACGACAACAAAGGCAGAACAGCAAAATACAACAAAAGAAAATGCAGTAACTACAACGAAGAGTTCAGATAATTCTAATACAGGATCATCTAATACCAATAATGATGACTGGTTACATATTGACGGTTCCGACATCAAGGATAAAAACGGAAATGTCGTCCGTCTGACAGGAGCAAACTGGTTTGGATTCAACTGTGGAGAGCGTGTCCTTCATGGATTATGGTCTGCAGATATTGATGTATTATTAAGCCAGTGTGCAGACAGAGGTATTAATATTTTACGTATTCCAATTTCAACAGAATTATTATTAGAGTGGAAAGACGGAAAGGCAGACAAGGCAGGAAACTTTTCAAACAGTTCGGACTGGACATTCAATCCGGAACTTGTAAATGCTGATGGTACACCAATGAATACTTTACAGGTTATGGATAAGTTAATGGTACTTTGTAAGAGACATGGTATCAAAGTATTAATTGACTGTCACAGTGCCAAGGCAGATAATTCAGGACATGTATATCCAATGTGGTATAACACAGAAGCAGGAATTACAACACAGGACTGGATTGATGGATGGAAGTTCATTGTAGACCGTTATAAGAATGATGATACATTTATCGCAGCAGACTTAGAGAATGAACCTCATGGTAAGCGTGATGAGACTGAATATGCAAAATGGGATGATTCCACAGATGTAAATAACTGGAAATATGCAGCCCAGAAGTGTTCAGAAGAAATTTTAAAGATTAATCCAAATATGTTAATTTTGGTTGAAGGTATCGAACAGAATCCGATAGAAGGAACATCATGGTCCGATCCTGCACAGAAAACCAATGAAGGATACATTAACTATGAAGGTGCATGGTGGGGTGGTAACCTGCGTCTGGTAGGTTCCGATCCAATTAGTTTTGCAGACCATCCGGAATGGAATCAGCAGATTATGTATTCACCACATGATTATGGTCCAAGTGTATACAACCAGGCATGGTTTGATAAGGATTTTACAGAAGAAACATTATTAGATGATTACTGGTACAGAGCATGGGCTTACTTAGTTGAGGAACATAAGTCTCCACTTCTCATGGGAGAATGGGGTGGTCATATGGACGGCGGTAAGAATGAAAAATGGTTAAACTTACTTGCCGGATATATGAATAAGAAAAATATCAGTCACACATTCTGGTGCCTGAATCCAAACTCAGGAGATACTGGTGGATTATTAGATTCATCATTTATAAACTGGGATGAAGATAAGTATGGTCTTCTTAAGAAAACATTATGGCAGACAAATGATGGAAAATTCATTGGCCTTGATCATGCAAAGGCATTAGGTAAGAATGGTATTAGTGTATCTACTTATTATAACGAGACACCAACACCAACAGAACCTGATACAACGGCAGAGGCAACAACAAAAGAACCGACGACAACAGTAGAGGCAACAACAAAAGAGCCGACAACAACAGTAGAAGCAACAACAAGAGATGAGGCAACAACAGTAGAAGTAACAACAAATGATGAGACAACAACAGTAGAATCGACAACAAATGACGAGACAACAACAGTAGAACCGACAACAAATAACGAGACAACAACAGTAGAACCGACAACAAATAACGAGACAACAACAGTAGAATCGACAACAAATGATGAGACAACAACAGTAGAACCGACAACAAATGATGAGACAACAACAGTAGAAGCAACAACAAATGACGAGGCAACGACAGTAGAAGCAACAACAAATGACGAGACAACAACAGTAGAAGTAACAACAAAGAATGAAGCAACATCAGAAAATCCGGCAACAACGGAAAGTACAGTAGAAACAACAACTTCTACCATACAGCAGCCAACGACAGATGGAACAGGCGAAGATTCTGTAGAAAATGTCTGGATTGTAGATGAAAAGGGAGACGAAGCTCGTGCAATTTCTATGTTACTAGGAGGAATTGCAAAATTTTCTTATCAGGTGGCTCCATCAAATGCGACGGTAGATACAGTGGAATGGCATTCAAGTAATTCAGATGTTGTATTTGTAGCTCAGGGAGTTGTATATGCAAGAAAAGCCGGAAAGGCAGAGATTACGGTCACAGTCAATGGAAAAGTTTCGAAAGTATTGACTGTAACGGTTACAGAGGTAACTGAACCGGTTACAAAGCCAACGCAGCCAGTAACAGAGGAAACAACACAGCCAGAGCAGCCGGTTACATCTTCGAACCAGCCAACAGAAGAGCCAACGCAGCCAGTAACAGAGGAAACAACAAAAGCAGAGTGGCCAACACAGCCGGTAACAGAAGTAACAACAAAGACAGAGTGGCCAACACAGCCGGCAACAGAGACAACAACAAAAGCAGATCAGCCAACACAGCCGGCAACAGAGACAACAACAAAAGCAGATCAGCCAACACAGCCGGCAACAGAGACAACAACAAAGACAGAAGAGCCAACACAGCCGGCAACAGAGACAACAACAAAGTCTGAAGAGCCAACACAGCCGGCAACAGAGACAACAACAAAGACAGAAGAGCCAACACAGCCGGCAACAGAGACAACAACAAAGTCTGAAGAGCCAACACAGCCGGCAACAGAGACAACAACAAAGACAGAAGAACCAACACAGCCGGTAACAGAAGTAACAACAAAGGCAGATCAGCCAACACAGCCTACAACAGAGACAACAACAAAAGCAGATCAGCCAACACAGCCAGCAACAGAAGCAACAACGAAGGCAGTAGTAGCAACCGGTATCAGAGTGAACAGAACAACAGCAAATGTAATTGTTGGAAAAACAAAGAAGGTAACAATTACACTTACTCCTTCTAATGTAACAGATACAAAGGTTACATTTATTAGTGCAAATACAAAGATTGCAACAGTAGATGCCAATGGTTACATTAAGGGTAAAAGACCGGGTAAGACAAGTGTTACGGCAATCACTTCAAATGGAAAGAGTGTCAAAGTCAAAGTAACGGTTCGTCCGGCTGTTATGAAGAAACCGAAGGTTAAGAGTATTCAGTCAACAAGTGTTAAACTTACCTGGAAGAAACAGAAGAATGTTACAGGTTACATGATTTATACAAATGTAGGAAACTCTAAGAAATATAAGTTCTATGCGGCAACGAAGAAGACTACAATGGTTATAAAGAATCTTAAGAAAAATACTTCGTATCGCTTTAAGGTAAGAGCATATAAGATTGCTTCAGGTTCTAAGATTACAGGGGCATGCTCAGATGCAGCAAAGGCAAAAACAAAAAATGGAAGATAGTTTTTAAGAGAAAGCTATTGTGAAAAAAATAATCTCGTGGTACAATAACTGCAAAGATATTGAAAAGGCGATGACGGAAAGAGTAGTGTGAGGACACCATGCAGAGAGAGCAACATTTGGTGGAAGTTGCTTATGGGAGAATTACATGAAGACCATTCTTGAGCTGTACGTAGAAGAAGGAAGATTCGGTTTGGAATTCGAAGCGTTACCGTGTAGCTGCGTTATAAGCAAAGAGTGAAATTTAAGGTGGAACCGTGTGTAAGCACCCTTAAGTATGTTTTTGATATACTTAGGGGTGCTTTTTTCAATATGGAAGGTTGGAACAAAAGTTCTGTTCCTGATGAATGCCTGAGTAGTTTAGACATCATGGAAAATAGATTGTAAGAGATAAGGAGAAGATCAAGATGGTTAATTTTAAAGAAGATGAACAATTGAACACACTAAATCATTCCTGTGCACATCTTATGGCGCAGGCAATTAAGCATTTATATCCACAGGCGAAATTCTGGGTTGGACCAGTAGTAGAAGAAGGATTTTATTATGATGTGGATCTTGGTGATGATGTCATCAGAGATGAAGACATCCCGGTAATTGAGAAGGAAATGAAAAAGGTTGCGAAGTCTGGCAAGAAGATTATTCGTAAAGAGATTTCTAAGGAAGAAGCTCTTGAGATGTTCAAGGATGATGAATATAAATTAGATTTGATTTCACATCTTGAAGATGGAAACATTACCTGTTATGTGCAGGGAGATTTTACAGATCTTTGTAGAGGACCTCATGTGGATAATGTAAAGTTATGTCGTAATTTTAAATTAATCAGACATTCCGGTGCATACTGGAAGGGAGACAGCAAGAACAAAGTGCTTCAGAGAATCTATGGTGTCTGCTTCCCTACAAAAGAAGAGTTAGAGGAACATTTACAGTTATTAGAAGAGGCAAAGGAAAGAGACCACAGAAAGATTGGAAAAGATATGAATCTTTTTATGGTAGATGATCTTGTTGGTCGTGGTTTACCAATGTTTTTACCAAAGGGATACATTGTTTGGCAGGAATTAGAGAATTATATTCGAAATAAAGAAAGAAAACTGGGTTATCAGCATGTTATGACACCATGTGTTGGTACAGTGAATCTTTATAAGACATCCGGACACTGGGATCATTATAAAGAAAACATGTTCCCGGCTATGGAAGTAGAGGGCGAATCATTTGTATTAAGACCAATGAACTGCCCACACCATATGATGATTTATGCAAATAGAATTCATTCTTACAAGGATCTTCCAATTCGAATCGGTGAGATTGCCCATGATTTCAGATATGAAGCAAGTGGAACATTAAAGGGAATTGAGAGAGGAAGACATTTCTGTCAGAATGATGCCCATTTATTTGTAACACCGGAACAGATTAAGGATGAATTTTCAAGAGTTGTTGATTTGATTTTCAGCACATATAAAGATTTTGGAATTACAGATTACCGATGTGTATTATCTTTAAGAGATCCGGAAGATAAAGAAAAATATCATGATGATGATGAAATGTGGAATAAGGCAGAAAATGCTCTTAGAGAAGTTATGAACAGTTTAGGAATTGAATACACAGAAGAAATTGGTGAGGCAGCATTTTATGGTCCGAAGTTAGACGTAAATGTAAAACCGGCAGTGGGTAATGAGATTACATTATCAACTTGTCAGTTAGATTTCTGTCTGCCTGCAAAATTCAATCTGTCTTATATCGATCGTGATGGAGAAAAGAAAACACCAGTGGTATTGCATCGTGCAATTCTTGGTTCATTGGATCGTTTTATGGCATATATTCTTGAAGAGACAAAGGGAAATCTTCCTGTATGGCTTGCACCGGTTCAGGTTCGTGTTATGCCGGTTAAGACAGATAATGAAGAACTTAATGCATATGCAAAGGAAGTTTGCGCAGCATTAGATGAGAAGAATGTCAGAGTAGAATTAGACGACAGAGCAGAAAAGCTTGGATATCGTATGCGTGAAGGTCAGATTCAGAAAGTTCCTTACTTGTTAGTAATTGGATTTAATGAGAAGGAAAACAGAACTGTTTCATTCCGTTTACATGGAGAACAGGATACTACTGTTCTTTCACTTGATGAATTTGTAGAAAAGATTGATAATGAGATTAAAAATAAAGTAAGATAATAAAAAGCAGAATGCGAAAGGACATCGCGCTAACTTAGTTAGTGCGATGCTCTTTGTATTAAGAAACCAAAATGGAAGAAGTACCAGAATATGGTTGGATTTAATTCTGAAAAAGGAATTGAACAGGGTTATTGACTGGAGTGCTGTTGATAAAGAAGATTATCTGCTTGCTATGGAAAGAAGTCCCATTAAAGATATAGAAATAAAATATATCTTAAAACAGGCATTAACAGACAGAGTGAATGATTGAGAAATATACATGAAGGGGATAGACCATAGTTATTACTCTGAAGGGTATGTTATATACAAAGCTGAAGAATTGTAATGTTGTATGCTTCAGCTTTGTATATAGATAAGGAAGAAATTGAGAATAGTGGAAGAGAATGTGGAAAAATAAGAAAATTATTCATGGGATTTTTCTTTCATATGATTTAATTCTGGAAGTACGGTACAGAGCATGGTAATAAAGCACAGACTTCCACCGATTACATTAGAGACCGGTTCTGCCATAAATACACCTCGGGTTCCCATGCCAAGGGTATATGGAAACAGGTAGGTTAGTGGCACAACAATGAATACTTTACGAAGCAGGGAGAAGAAAATTGCCTGCTTCTTTTTGTTTAATGATTTAAAAGTTGTCTGCCCGATATATTGCAAATCCATAAAAATAAATGCTGCAAAATAAAGCTTTAGTGCAGGTACTGCATCTTTTATCAGTTGTCTGTCGGAACTGAAAATCTGGATGAGAAAATGTGGTGCAAGGATAATAACGGACCACATGACAATTGTATAAATTAAAATCATTGATGCCATGGAAAGAATTGCCTGTTTGACACGTTTTGGGCGACGGGCACCGTAATTGTAACTTAAAATCGGAGAACTTCCTTCGTTCATGGCATAAATTGGAGTTTCAACAAGTTGTCGGGCACTGGAAATAATCGTCATGACTGAGATATAGATATCGCCTCCGGTAACAGAGAGAACGTTATTGCAGCAGATGCTGACAAGGCTGTTTGTAATCTGCATGATAAATCCGGCAGTTCCGAGACTGACGATATTTTTGGCATTTTCTTTGGATTTTGAAAGTTCCTTTTTGGTTAAAAAACGAACTTTCAATTCTGAACGTTTTTTAAGAAAATAAAGTACAAATGCTGCAGAAAGTGCCTGGGAAATTACGGTTGCGATAGCTGCACCACGAATTCCAAGCTGCAGTACAAAGATGAAAACGGGATCGAGAATACAGTTTGCTATGGCACCGATAGCCACCGAAATCATACCGGTTGTGGCATAGCCCTGAGCATTAATAAATGGATTCATGCCGGTGGAAATCATAGACGGAAGTGTACCAATCAGATAGATCATCAGGTATGGATAAGCATAGACCAAAGCAGCATCAGAGGCTCCAAACAGATGAAGAATCGGACGTGCAAATACAAGCCCGATTATCATTAATATCAATGCACAACCACAGACCATGGTATAGGACGTATTCATGATTTCAGTAGCTTTTTTAGAATCATTCCTTCCCCGGCTGATAGAAAAAAGCGGAGCACCGCCACTTCCAAACAGGTTGCTGAAAGCGGTAATAATCACGATAATCGGGAAACACAAACCCACTGCACCGAGGGCTGTCGTACCGATATGTGGAATTCTTGCAATATAAATACGGTCTATGATGTTGTAAAGCAGGCTTAAAAGCTGGGCAACCAGCATGGGGATGGCAGCATTTAAGATATTGTTTGGAATAGAGCCATGTTCAAAATCAATTCGTTTCATAATATTTTTACTTCTTTCTATATCATTTATAATTATGAAATTAGTATAGCATGAATTTGTATGGATGGAAAATAGTGTTATAAAAAAGCTTGACCAAAACATTTTTGATGGCGTATTATCCAATCAATTACGATGCAGCAACAGAGGAGATGAAACCATGTCTTCTCATACGCACAAATGAAAAAATAAATCAAGCAAATCAAGCAGTTCAGAAACTTGCAGAAAAACATCATGCAAGATATATCGATATTAGTTTGCCATTGAAAGATGAAAATGGAAATTTAAAGGCCGAATATACAATTGAAGGAATGCATATAAGAGAAGAGGGGTATCGTGCAATTTTTCCGGAATTTTTGCATTTTTGCAGACAATGTCAGGATGAAAATTAGTGAGTATGAGAGCTGACTTAAAAAGGAGCGGTTTTATGTGCCGCCCCTTTTTTATAGATTATTTTATTTTTTTAACAGCACTCCACTTACTATAATAGGTCTTCTTACCAACTTTTTTATAAGTACGAACTTTTACATAGTAAGTATTAGAAGGTGCTTTCATTTTTGCTACGGTATTCTTAGTAGTTTTTGTTGTACTCTTCTTAAAATTCTTAGAAGCAGAGTATTTTATCTGATATCCGGAAATGCCTTTTATTTTCTTTAAGCGAAGGGTCAGGTATTTCTTAGATTTCTTATATTTTTTAATAGTAGTTTTACCAGGAATCACCTTTTTCTTAGCTGTTGCTTTCACAGAAGTATTTGTTTTGGTGTTTGCAGGAGCAGGAGTTGTTGTTTCTTCGGCCACTGTAGTTTTGGCTGGGGTTAAATCAACCGTTTTTGGAGTTGCAACTGCGTTTGCTCCATAGACGGATGTATATCCCTGTCGGTATAAAGTGGCAAGCTTATCATATAATTTTGAGTATAGACCTGGATTAAATGTATAAGATGTTCCGGTAAATCCAGTTCCCTTTAAATTCATGGTAGCAATTTCAAGTCCAAGAGGGCTTGTATTGCCTCTTTTTTCAAAACCATCAGAATATGGGCCGGTCTGGTTGTAATTGATTCTTGGTTTTAATGTTGTAGATGCAGTAGAACCCTTTGTTGCAATAAAGCTGGTGCTGTTAAAAATTCCACCTGTTCCAATCCAGTGAGCTGGGTTCCAATATGGATCGTCAGAGATTGTGTTTTGATCATATATGGTATCAGGAATCTTTGAACCACCGATAAAGTCTCCATTTTCATCAATGTCATTTATATCAGGTGTATAATTGCCGGTTGTGGTATAGATACCATCGCCACCTAGTAAGTTACAGGTAATGGCTGCCATGCCGTCACGATCCACATAAGAGCCGATTCTGGTAGAGCGATACCATGCATTTCCGGTAGTAGCAGTAGGGTGAACAAATAAAGTACATCCTTTTGCTGCGTAGTAACGACCAAGTTCCGGGTAGAAATGACCATCACGACAGATGTCAATTCCGATTTTTCCCCATTTTGTTGAAATAATTTTTGGTGTTGTTCCACAAACAGACCATTTACTTTCTAATCCTGCACGATGAATTTTCTGATAAGAATCAATTTTTCCATCCGGATATAAAATTGCTGCAGAGTTATAGACTTTTTCGACTCCGTCTTCTGTAATTTTCCCTTGTTCATCTTTTTCGCACATTCCAAAGATAATGTACATATGATATTTTTTGGCTAATTCTGAAAGTTCATTTGTAGATGGACCGGGAACAGTTTCTGCTGTTGCAACCTGCATGGAAACTCCATATTTTTTATAAAACGGATCTTTTTCTGGTTCTACCCAGCCATAGCCACTTAATACGGTTTCAGGAAATACTAGCAGTTCCACATTTTGGCTGGCGGCTTCTTCAATATAAGTTTTCATTTTTGCAATTGTTTTCGTTTTATTGCCCCAATATCCGGTCATATTTACAACGGCTGTTTTTGGACCGTTTTCTGTAACTGGTTTAAAAGATAAGGTATCATTAGAAGTTGCCCGCATATCAAATTCTAATTCACTGTATAATTTTGTATACAATTCCGGGTTAAAATCCTGATTACTACAGGTACTTCCTGTTTTTGCCGTAAGAGGAGATTCATTGGTAAGAAGTCCTTCTGTATCTGTTAAAATTTCCGCATCGGTTGTTTTTTTACCGTTGGAATTTTTTGAACCGGCATAATAGGTTGCACCATCAAAGGAGCCACCGAGGATTACACTTCCGCCAGGAAAACCAACGCTATTTCCGTCTTGTTCATTCTCTTTTACTAAATCAGAACTAAGAATAGTATAGCCATCACGTGAAGCAATACTTTCTAGTCGTAAACGATAGTATTCCTGCCATGCCGAAAGATTGCCAGCAGCCCATCCGCCACCACTTGCAGTAGGATTGACAAGAATATTGCAGCCCATTGCAGAATAATATCGCTCTAATTCGGGAGTAGAATAGGTATCAAAACAAATACTGACACCTAATTTTCCATACTTTCCGGTATCAATGATTACAGGTGTTTCACCAGGTGTGCACCAGGATCCTTCTACCGGTGTAATTTTTTGATAAGTGGTGACCTCACCTTCGGGAGAACAGATAAAAGCAGAATTATAAGCATGCTTTTTGTCTGTTACACCATCTTTTTCCACTGTTTCTGTTGCACCATAGATAATCCACATATCATCTTTGTCAGCAAGTTCGGCAAAATGTTTTGCGGTAGGACCATCGATAGGTTCCGCACTGCTTACCGCATATTGATAGGCTTTTGATGATTCATCACTCGATGAAACATATCCCGTTACACACATTTCCGGGAATAATAAAATTTTTACCCCTTTTTTATCTGCTTCTTCAATATATTTATCCATACTCTTAATATTTGCATCTTTATCGCCCCAGGCTGTATCAAAGTTTACAACGCCTAATTCATCTTTTTCAAAACTGGTTGTAATACTTGTCTGCTCCAGGCGAACCTTTCTTGTGTATTCTCCACTATTTCCGGAATACGCAGAAGAAGAAATTACACTTGAAAATGCAAATGTAAATGCCAACCCAAGTGTTGCCAGTTTCTTTACAGCTTTTTGACGAATCATTGGATGAGGTTTTGCTGGTTTCTCAGTTCTGAATGTTTGTTTTATCATATGCATAATCCTCCAAAATATTATTGAATCAGACAAAAAGACTGTGCGCACAATGAAAAAAATAAGGGAGTCAGCTGAAATTCAACTGACTCCCTTGTCCGATATTTTTTTTCTTGGTTAGGATTCTACCATCTAAGAAAAAAGATGTCAACATAATTTTTTACTTTTAACGGCAAAATGCAATGACTGTACAGGAAAGGAATATATGGTATAATGCAAAGAGAAACGAAAGACGGATGGAAAGAAATGGAGGAATTATGAGATATCACTTAAAAAAAGGAATTCTATTAGGGATTGCTTTAGCGTGTAGTTTAGGATTAACGGAGCCTGCAAAAGCTTCATCATCGCAGAAAAGTGAAAATAAAAAAGTGGAACAATATTTTTCGCAATCTGCATTTGTAGGGAATTCGGTTAGTAAAGGATTGCAAATGTATTTTGATTATCAGGGAAAAAATTTTCTGGGACATCCCTGTATGCTGGTACAGGAAAGCTATTCTTTTGCAAATGACAGAACAGGAAATACAAGATTTATGATTAGCTATCAGGGACAGAAATACAAGGCAAAAGATGCGATTGCCAAAGCAAAAGTGAAACGTGTGTTTATCAGCATGGGAATCAATGATTTGTGGCATTCTGCTTCGGAAACGTCTCAGGAATATATAGATTATGTGGAAGGAATTCGCAGAAAAAATCCGGGCATTATCATCTTTATTCAGAGTACAACGCCAATGTGTGATGCAAGAAAAAAAGCTTTTTTAAATAATGCCTGTATTAATGCCTTAAATAAAAAAATGGAGCAGTATTGCAAAAAGAAAAAGGATACGTATTATCTGGATATCCGACAGGGTATGACGAATAGTCAGGGAGATTTAAAATATTCTTCGGATGGGTATGTACATATGACAATGGAGGGATATCGGATTTGGACCAATAATCTAAAATCGCAGGTATCAAAGTTGTTAAAAGAAGAACAAATAGCGAAAGATGCTGTAAAAAAGGCAGAAAAGAAAAGAACGAAAGCCGCTTATCTGAAAGCAAAACAAGTTGTAAAACAATTAGAAAAAAGCACCACGAGAGAAGAATTATATAAAGAATTAAAAGGAAAGATAAAAAAGAATCTGAAAAAAGAGAACTCTAAAAAAGAGAAAGCAAAAAAAGAGAAAGCAAAAAAGGAAAAGAAATAACAGGAGAAAAAAATTATGGGCTGGCTGGTTGATGTAATGTTAGCTCCGTTTCGAAGTAAAAGTGAAAAAATAGGAAGGCATGGAGAAAAACTGACCGAGGATGAATTAAAGTTTGTTCGTTTTTTTGGGCGGAAAGGGAAAATATTAAAAAATATTTATGTACCAAAAAGGGATGGAAAAACATCGGAAATAGATTTTATCTATATTACGAAAAAGGGAATCATTGTAATAGAGAGTAAGAATTATTCCGGATGGATTTACGGAGATGATGTGTCGACTTACTGGATTTCCTTATTGTCAAATGGACAAAAAAACAGATTTTATAATCCGGTATTCCAGAATGAAACACATATCAAATGGCTTAGAAAATTATTGAATCGTGCAGGATTTTCTGATGTTCCGTTATTTTCGCTGATTGTATTTTCGGAACGTTGCGAAATCAAAAAAATGGATATTTCCAGTGATGGTGTAAAGGTCATAAAAAGAGATAAAATGTATGCGAATATCAGAGATATTTGGAGAAGAGACAGGAATTTTCTATCGGAGCAGGAAATGGAAAGCATTTATGAATTTCTGGAACCATATTGCAATGTAAGTAGAAAAATCAAAAGAGAACATATAAAAGATATTAAAAAACAATATGAGAGCAGGGAAAGCAGAAAAATCTGTCCATGGTGTGGTTCGAAACTTGTTTTAAGAAAAGCAAAACAAGGAGCTCATGCAGGCAGCAGATTTTACGGCTGCAGCAATTTTCCAAACTGTAGATATACCAGACATTTGTAATAGAAGGAGGCAACATGAGAGCAGAATATGATGCAGTGATATTTGATATGGATGGTGTCATCTTTGATTCGGAGAGAGCGGTTATGAAGTGCTGGAAGGAGCTGTCTGAAAAATATCATATTGAAAATATAGAAAATGCGGTACTTTCCTGCACAGGAACAACGATGACTAGAACCAGGGAAATTATGTTAGAAAGATATGGAAAAGATTTTCCATATGATACGTATGCGAAGGAAGCTTCTGAGCTGTTTCATAAAAGATACGATGGAGGAAGGCTTCCGATGAAAAAAGGTGTAGTGGAGCTTTTCACATTTTTAAAAGAACAGGGAAAGAAAATTGCACTTGCATCGTCTACGAGAAGGCAGACAGTGTTCAGTCAGCTTACGGAGGCAGGAATTTTCCATTATTTCGATGCAGTTATCTGCGGGGATATGGTTGCAAAAAGTAAACCGGAACCGGATATTTTTCTGAAAGCCTGCAGTGCATTAGAAGTTATTCCGGAACGCGCGTATGGAATAGAGGATTCTTACAATGGAATCAGAGCGGTATCTGCGGGAAAACTGCATCCGATTATGGTACCAGATCTGCTTGAGGCGAATGATGAAATGAAAGCACTTGCAGAGGTGGTTCTTGCAGATCTTCTTGAAGTCAGAGAATATTTAAAATAAAATGCCACCGCGAGGGTGGCAACAGATAAAGAATGGACATGATATAATGAAAAAGGATACCTTAGGTATCTATTTATGGAAACAAATAGATTCAATGGTACTGAAAAGGAAGAATAGAAAGAAACAAAATGCAAAATCAAGGATAGTAATTCCGAGGTAGCGAATAATACGATTTGGATGGGAGCATAAGGGCAGAAACCGTTGGACTTCTAAGTAGTTATAGCACCCGGCAATGATGGAGAGCAGGATGGATAAAAAGCAAATTCGCTCTATCCATAAGGCAGCACCATAAGTATTTTTCACTTCTAACGTAAAACAACCATAAAAAATAGTTAAATAACTACAAGAGGCGAGAAGCATTTTCCATGGAGTTCGTGAGCGATAACCTGGTGGAATCAGTTTTGTCCATCTGTTCTTTTGGACAGATGGTTTTTCTTTTTCTTCGTGGGGTGTCTCAAAAGCTTTTTTTAATTCTGCTACGGTCTGATATCTTTTTTTTGGATCCATTTGTGTACAACGATTTACAATCGACTGATAGGGATGCGAAGATAAGGATAGGGAGGAAAGCATCTCTTTTAAGAGGATTCCTAAAGAATAAATATCTGTTTGCGGAGAAGAAGAACCGAAACCATATTGTTCCGGAGCTGCATATCCCTGTGTGCCTAGCAAAACGGTATCCTGGGATTCAGTTGCGTGAAACTGCTTGGCTGCATTAAAATCTAATAATACAACACGATTATACTCTGTAATTATGATGTTAGAAGGTTTAATGTCCCGGTGAATAATGGGGGGATGAAGGGTATGTAGTTGTTCAAGGATGTTGCAAAGATCAATCATGTAATCAACAATCTCTGGAAGTGTTAAGGATGCAGATTGTATTTTTTCTAGAAGAGAACAGCCGGAAATATATTCTTCAATCAGAGTAAGCTGATGATTCTCTTCATAATATTCAATAATTCTTGGGATTCCAGCAACAGGATGATTGTATAAGTACTCGTAAATACTTAAATTATATACATCAAGGATTTTTTTGACATAAATCTTATTTGTTTCTTGATGCTGAACGAAATATATTTTATGTGATTCATTGATAACTGCAATTGTCTTATAGAAGGAAATTGCAAGACGTTTTGTGAGATTCATATAATCATCCTTTCGTTTATTAGAGTATTTTATAAGATTATTATATCAGAAGGAGGAGATTATGGGTGAAAAAAATACAACCGAATTGGAGAATATATTAGGAAAGACTCATTTGTCAGAATATGAACAGTATTGTAACGAGAACAGAGAGAGTATGAATCTGATAGAAGAATCCTTTCAGGTTTATATGAAACAATTATTGTCGGAAAAAGGGATTACACAACAGACTGTATTTTTACAGGGAGATATTCCAGAAAGATATGGTTATAAACTTTTGTCCGGAGAGAAACATACCAGACAGAGGGATGTTATTTTGAGACTTTGTTATGCAGGGGAATTTACACTTGAAGAGACACAGAGAGCATTAAAAAAATATAAAATGCCGGAACTGTATGCAAAAGAACCAAGAGATGCCCTGCTTATGATTATTTTTAATGAGAGACCGGGTGGAATCATTGAGGTCAATGAAATATTAAAAAAGAATGGACAGAATCCATTAAGGACAAGTGGAGCACAGGATTGATAAAATTGCCACCGCTACGGGGGGAACGCGGAAAGGAAAAATATAGTATAATTCTTCCATAAGAAGTCAGGAAGTTAGAAAAGACTTCGACCTAGAAAAAATGATATGAGGAGGATGTACGAATGAAAGTTTGGAAATTAGTATCAGGTATTTTATCAATTGTGTTATTTGCAGTGGTTGCATTTCAATCCTGTGCTGCAGGGATATCGAATTCCCTTAATGAAAGCGAAGAGGTTTCTGGATCAGCAGGTATTTTGGTTGCAATCTTTATGCTTGCAGGTGGAATTGTTTCTATTGCCACAAGGAATCAGGAAAAAAAGGGTGGAGATATTGCACTACTTGTTTTATTTGGATTAGCGGCAATTATTGGATTTTCACTTTATGGAAGTTATTCAGATTTAGCAATCTGGGCCGGATGGTGTTTGATTAATGCTGTTTTGGCATTCATTGATATGATGAAAAAGAAGAAAGAAATACAATAAAGAAATACAATAACCAGACAAAATCTCCCTGTATAGAGAATGGAAAGCTCTATGCAGGGAGATTTTTAATTAGGATTGCAGTGTCAAAAAATAATACCTTATGTTATACTTATCACATGGAAATACGGAATCAATCCATCGTTTTAAGATGGAAATATGTGAGAAGGTAAGGAGAATAAAATGAAAATTTTATTAGTCGCAGTGAATGCAAAATATATTCATTCGAATCTGGCAATTTATACCTTGCAGGTCTATGCAAGAAAAATGGGACAGAGTGTGGAAATTGGAGAATATACGATAAATCAGCCATTTGAAGTAGTACTCCGGGAGATTTATGACCAACATGCGTCTGTGTTATGTTTTTCCTGCTATATCTGGAATATTGAATATGTAAAGGAACTGGCAGCGGAATTTCATAAGCTAAAACCAGAAGTTCCTATTTGGTTTGGAGGACCGGAGGTATCCTTTCGCACCAAAGAATTTTTAGAGCAAAATCCTGCCGTTACCGGTATTGTAATTGGCGAAGGAGAGAAAACATTTGCAAAACTTTGTCAGTTATATCAGCAGGGACAAACAGACAATTTGCTCAATGAGATGGATGGTATTGCCTGGAGAAATAAGGATGGAGAAATATTAGAACATCCAAAGACCGAACTTTTTTCTATGGATGAAATTCCATTCTGTTATCAGGAAATTGAAAAATTTGAGAATCGGATTATTTATTATGAATCTGGCAGGGGATGTCCATTTTCCTGTTCTTATTGTCTGTCCTCTGTGGATAAGCACTTGCGGATGAGAAGTTTAGAACTTGTTTATCCGGAACTACAGTTTTTTTTAGATCATAAGGTTCCACAAGTGAAATTTGTAGACCGGACTTTTAATTGCAGTCACAAGCATGCAATTGGTATTTGGAACTATATCTTAGAACATGATAATGGAATCACGAATTTTCATTTTGAAGTATCTGCAGATTTAATCAATGAGGAAGAATTAGAATTATTAAAAAAGATGCGTCAGGGGCTTGTTCAGTTAGAAATAGGCGTACAGTCGACAAACCAGAATACAATAACGGAAATTCATCGGACCATGAATCTGGAACGGCTAAAATATGTGGTGAAAAAGATTGCAGAAGGAAAGAATATCAATCAGCATCTGGATCTGATTGCAGGTTTGCCATATGAGGGATATGATTCGTTTCAAAAATCCTTTGATGAAATTTATCGCCTCAAAATTGATCAGTTACAACTGGGATTTTTAAAAGTTTTAAAAGGGTCTTATATGTATGATATGGCAGAAAAATATGAACTGATTTACAGAGATAAGCCGCCATACGAGGTATTAGCAACGAAATGGCTGTCTTATGAAGAAGTAGAAAAGATAAAAATGGTAGAAGACATGCTGGAAATTTATTATAACAGCAGGCAGTTTTTAAGAACTCTGGCAGTTCTAGAAACAGTATTTGAAAGTCCGTTTGAAATGTATTTAGAGCTGGCAGAATTTTATAAAGAAAAAGGATTAGAGAATCTTAATTTTACAAGGATTGCAAGGGCAAATTATCTGTATCAGTTTGCCTTGCAACAAGATGCAGAGCATAAAAAAATATATGAGGAAACTTTGATATTTGATTTATATGTACGGGAAAAGTCTAAGGCAAGACCAGAGTGGGCAGTGGATCTTTCGAAATATCATCGGGAAACGAATCAGATGTTGCGGACACTTCAGTTAGAAAAAAAGTATTGTCATATAGAACCCTTTACGTATGCAGTCTTTGAAATAGACCCGGGTAAAATGTTGCAGAGTGCAAAGGAAGTTCCATATCTGGGAGAAAATAACTGGGTGTTGTTTGATTATGAAAATAGAAATCAGTTGAATCGGGAAGCAAGGATTAGAAAAATAGAAAATTAGAAATAGGAAGGTAAGAATGGAAAATGACACAAAATTAGATGAAGTATCTAGTAAAAAAAGCAAAAGGAAATAGTAAGAAGTATAATAGTTTATAAAAAGAGTTTTGTTGAGAAATGAAAATCGGACAAAGAAAAATATATATAGGAAAGGGAATACAGATGATAGTATATGATGGAAACAAAACAGATTTTTTAGTAAGTGTGGAAAATGATACCATAGCGGTTGAAATTGAGAAAAACATTTACATGAAAATGAAAAAGAGAACAGCAGCAAATGAGTTTCGTTCGTGGGAAAATTCACTCCAATATATGTATAAAGTCTTAAACGATGTGGAGATACCGAATGATGCAGGAATTGCTATTGAATATAATATACCGCAGACTTCAAAACGTGTTGATTTTATTGTATCAGGATTTGATAATAAGAATGATCCCAATATAGTAATTATTGAGCTTAAACAATGGGATAAAATTACAGCAATTGATGGATTAGATGGATTAGTGGAAACTTATACAGGAAATGCACTTAGAAAGGTTGTTCATCCATCTTATCAGGCGTGGTCATATTCAATGCTGATCAAAGATTATAATGAATCTGTTCAAACAAATAATATTCAATTATGGCCATGTGCATACTTGCATAATTACAGAAGAAAACCGAATGATGATTTAGATAAAATTCAGTATGAGGAATATATAAAAGATTCACCTGTTTTTACGAGAGGGGAAGTTCCAAAGCTGAGAGATTTTATTAAACAGTGTATTAGAAAAGGAGATAATAAAGAATTAATCTATCAGATAGATCAGGGGAAAATTAAACCTTCTAAGAGTTTACAAAATGCTATTTCAAATATGCTTAAGGGGAATAGAGAATTTATAATGCTCGATGAACAAAAAGTTGTTTATGAAGAAATATTGTCAACTTCGAGAAAATGTATAGAAGACAATATAAAGAGAACCATTATCGTTACAGGTGGACCTGGAACAGGCAAAACAGTTGTTGCAATTAATGCATTAGCAAAACTTACAAATGATGGACAATTTG
Organism: uncultured Lachnospiraceae bacterium; assembly: GCA_934339365.1. Lineage (GTDB taxonomy): Bacteria > Bacillota > Clostridia > Lachnospirales > Lachnospiraceae > UBA3212. Next base: position 76,496 of record CAKRHW010000004.1, read on the forward strand.
CTCAGTATGTATCAAAAAATAGTGCACCAAGAAATGTGTATTTAAAGAAATTAAAAGGTCAAATGAGAAAGAGCACAGTTGACAATATGTTTAAAGGCTCTGGAATTTATACAAAGACAGAACAAAATGTTATTGATACAATTTTAGTGGATGAAGCACATAGGTTAAACGAGAAGTCAGGAATGTTTAAAAACATGGGAGAAAATCAGATTAAAGAAATTATACATTCGTCATTGTGCAATGTTTTTTTTATTGATGAACATCAAAAAGTAACATTGAGTGATATAGGAAGTGTTGCTGAGATAAAAAAATGGGCGAAACAAGAAAAATCTGAGGTAATAGAGATGAAACTATATTCGCAATTTAGATGTAATGGTTCAGATGGTTATCTTGCATGGGTTGATGATGTATTAGAAATTGAAAACACTGCTAATTATGATTTAAAAGATATTGATTATGATATACAAATCTGTGATTCACCGTTTAAAATGCAAAATATTATTATAGAGAAAAATAGGCTTGCAAATAGAGCAAGAATACTGGCAGGTTATTGTTGGAATTGGATTTCTAATGGGAAAAATGATTCTTCTGTTCATGATATTAAAATTGGTGATTTCGAAATGAGTTGGAATTTAGCCAATACGACAACATTTGCAATTGATGAAGATTCTATAAATGAAGCAGGATGTATTCATACTTCGCAAGGACTTGAGTTTGATTATGTTGGTGTTATAATCGGTGATGATTTAAGGTATGAAAATGGACATATTGTAACAGATTTTACAAAAAGAGCAAAAACAGATCAATCATTAAAAGGAATTAAAAAATTATATAAAGAAAATCCTAAAAAAGCATTGCATGAAGCAGATGAGATAATTAAAAATACCTATAGAACACTAATGACAAGAGGAATGAAAGGATGTTATGTATATTGTGTTGATGAAGGTTTGAGGGAATATTTGAAAAACAGGATTGCGAAATAGGATATTTTCCATTTTCGTAGCTTAGCAACAACATTCATACAATAAAATTGTTGTGATTACGCAAGCCATATGTTAGACTATACTATAGTAATGTATAATATATTATTTATTTTTAGGAGGTATGTTATGAATATTAAGAAAGTAGCATTATCGGCATTAACTGCATCATTAGCAATTGGAGGTGTACAGATTCCTAATGTAGTGAGTAGTCCTGCTGGGGTAGTTACTGCTCAGGCAGCACAAACGAGGGAACCGAAGGAATGGGTTTTACCGGAAGGAAATCTTACAGTAGATTATACAGATTCTATCGGGAGCGCTACAAATACAAAATTATCTACGTTTACAAAAGTTAATAAGATGAGTAAGGGAGATACACAGAAGATTACATATACATTTACTCTTAACAAACCTAGTTATGTAAATATTACAGCTTATGCTAAAATTTATAAATATAACTTTCATGGTTCTTATGATATTGTTTTAAGAGGAGAGGGTAATTCAGATGCTGTAAAGATCATTGATGATAAGTTTTGTGATGGCTCTAGTGCATCATCTTCATCTTATGTAAATATATTAAAAGCAGGTACATACAAATTAGATTTTATTGTCAAGGATACTGATACCCTTGCAACTTTAGTGTCAAATCCAACAGCATCGATTGGAGTTCAGGCTCAGGAGCTTGGTACAAGCAATCGTAGTGGAGCATCCATGGCAGATGCAATTCCTACAACAAATGGTGGTATCTCTAAAGGTGCAATTTCGGGTGTAAAAGGATATGATGGAGCAATTCCTTTTGCTAGTATTAAGGAACAGTATTTTAGGGTAGATTTACCTAAGGGTGCTAAGAACTTTCATTCAGATGTTGTGCTTAGCAGAACAGGTGGAACAATCGATAGAATCAGTACAGTACAGTTGTTAAACAGTCTTGGTGCTGTTGTTGGAGAGGGTAATTTTGATCTTCAGCATATGAATAGTTTACCTATTACAGCAACCAATTTAAAGGCAGGAACATACTACATCAGAGTATCTCACCCATATTATTGTGAAGTTACTGTAAACCCAACCTGGGCAGGAGCTAAGACAACAAAGTCAAGCAAGAAGAAATCAATTAAGACTTTGAAGGTAACAGCCAAGAAGGGTACGAAGAAAGTTAAGGTTACTACAGTGAAAAAGGCAAATGTAAAAGTAACCATCAAAAAGAAAACTTATAAAAGCAAATCAAACAGTAAGGGTGTTGCAACGGTTAAGGTTAGCAAGCTGAAAAAAGGTACGAAGGTAAAGGTTTCCGTATCTAAGAAGGGTTATAAATCAAAATCAGTTGTAGTGAAAGTAAAATAATCATTAAGAATGGAATCAATATCATATGTGTATCCACACGACTAATAAAAATCCACCTGGCTCGTCTATGAGACAGGTGGATTTTTTGTACCATTGAGATTTTGTCTTTTGCAGCTGATAAAGGTTATCAGAAAGTTCATTCAATCTGACAGTCTTTTGTACTATAATACTATAGTAGAGTATGGATAACCAATGGAATGGGAAAGGAGGAAATATATGTCTGAATGTAAAGTTTGTCAGAACGAAATTCATTACCATGAAATTATTGACTGTATTACCTGCGCTCTTGATGAAAGGGATCCATACACTGCAGGGCATTCAAAACGGGTCAGTGATATGGCACTGAAGGTTTGTCAATTGATTGGACTGAAGAAAAAAGACACCTTAAAGATACATATTGCAGCACATTTGCATGATATTGGGAAAATAGGTATTCCAGATGCAATTTTGTATAAAGAAGGAAAACTTACGGATGAAGAGTTTGAATATATTAAAAAACATCCGGCAATCGGAGCAGAGATTCTTGGAAAATCTCAGGCACTGAAAGAATTATCGGATATTGTATTAATGTACCATGAGCGTTTTGATGGAAAGGGATATCCATTAGGAAAAGCAGGTGTAGAGATACCAATAGGAGCCAGAATTATTGCTATTTGTGATTCAATAGATGCGATGTCATCTAACCGGTGTTACCGCAAAGCACATGATTTTGCATATTGTTATAAGGAAATCGAAAAAAACCTTGGCAAAATGTATGATCCGATTGTAGGAAGATATGTTTTGGAACATTGGGAAGAGATTATTCGTGTAGTGAAGAACAATAAAGAAGGAAAGAACACTGAAAAGAAGGTTGTAGGATAGAAATAATAGAGAAATACTTGAAGAAATAAGGCTGATAACGATTTCAAAAAAGGACCGTACATGATTTCATGTTACGGTCCTTTTTTTGCCTGAACGAGTCTTTTTTATTTCCATTTTTCGCCATTTTGTGCCTATTCTACAAGAATTTCGCAGGTGATGAAATGTATCATGCCTGTGATAGTTTTCCTTGAGAAAAATGAGATAGAATTGAAAACGTTTTCGCAAATTATAGTTTCTTTTTTTTCGGACAGACAGTATCATAGCACTAACAAAACAACACGAGATGCTGTAGCCGCTGGAAGGGCATAGGCTTGCAAAGCTGAAGTTGTGGGTTCGACTCCCACCAGTATCACTCGAATAATAAACGTTTTTTATTTGGAATATTTCAATCAAAAGTAAAGGAGAATGAAGATTATGGGAAAATTATTTACATCAGAATCAGTAACAGAAGGACATCCAGACAAGATAGCAGATCAGATTTCAGACGCAATTCTGGATGAATTATTAAAGCAGGATCCTTATTCAAGGGTAGCAGCAGAGACAACAGTAGCAACAGGAATTGCACTTGTTGTTGGCGAGATTACGACAAAAGCATATGTGGATATTGCAAAGATTGCAAGAGATACCATCAGAGAAATTGGCTATGTAAACAATGTAGATGGATACAATGCAAATTCAATTGCGGTACTGACATCAATTGATGAACAGTCAGCAGATATTGCATTAGGTGTGGATCAGGCGTATGAATCGAAACAGAAAGGAGCAACAGAAGATTTTGGAACAGGTGCAGGAGATCAGGGAATTATTTTTGGTTATGCAACCGATGAAACACCAGAGTATCTTCCGCCGGCAATTTCATTTGCACACAGACTTACCAGACAATTAGCAAAGGTCAGAAAGGATGGAACACTTACTTATCTGAGACCGGATGGAAAATCTCAGGTAACCGTTGAGTTTGCAGAAGATGGACAGACAGTAAAGAGAATTCATACAATTGTTATTTCGACGCAGCATGCAGAAGGGGTAAGTCTTGAACAGATTAGAAAAGATATCATTCAGTATGTGATTCGACCGGTTATTCCAGAAGAATTATTAGATGATGAAACTATTTATTATGTAAATCCAACAGGAAGATTTGTGATTGGAGGACCACAGGGAGATTCAGGATTAACAGGAAGAAAAATTATCGTAGATACTTATGGTGGAACAGGACGCCATGGTGGTGGAGCATTTTCAGGAAAAGATCCTACAAAGGTGGATCGTTCAGCAGCTTATGCAGCAAGATGGGTAGCAAAGAATTTAGTGGCTGCGGGTGTGGCAAAAAAGATTGAAGTGGAATTTGCTTATGCAATTGGAGTGGCAAAACCGGTATCAATTGCAGTAGAAACATTTGGAACCGGAGCAATAAAAGACGAGAAAATAGTGGAAATCATAGAAGCGATTTTTGATCTTCGTCCGGAAGCAATTATTGAGGCACTCGATCTGAGAAGACCAATCTATAAGCAGACAGCAGCGTATGGACATTTTGGACGTACAGATATTGATTTACCTTGGGAGCATTTAGATAAGGTAGAAGAAATCAAGAAATATATTTAGTAAGGAATGAGAAATATGGTTAAAAAGTTATTGAGAAAATTAGAAGAAATACTCCCAATCCTGATACTTTTGCTCATTTGGTTTTTCGTGACGGAAAGGGAGGACTACAATAGTCTTCTTTTTCCAAAATTATCACAGGTTTTTGAAACAGCATTTGAAAAGGTAAAAGATGGCTCATTACTTTTGGCCGTTGGAATTAGTTTAAAAAGGGTAGTGTCCGGTTATATCATTGCTGCCATTTTAGGAATTGGTCTTGGAATCATCATTGGCTTGTCAGAACATGTATATCGAATGACAGATTTACTGATTCATATTATAAAACCAATTCCTCCCATCGCCTGGATTCCGCTTACCATTTTGTGGATGGGAATTGGAGAAGAAGCAAAAGTGTTTTTAATCTTTCTGGGAGGATTTTTCGCCATCTTGTTAAATACGTTAGATGGCATAAGATATACAGATAAAAAATTACTTGAGGTTGCAAAGGTAATGGAGACACCTAAAATAAAATATATTTTTCAGCTCATCATACCGGCTGCACTTCCTTCCATTTTTACAGGATTGCGGGTCGCAATGGGAACCTGCTGGACCTGTGTTGTAGCAGCGGAACTTGTTGCTTCTAGTAGTGGCGTGGGGTATATGATTTCCAATGCAAGGAATTTTGGGCAGCTGGATGTCGTGATTGTTGGAATGATATCGGTAGGTATTGTTGGAAAAATTATGGATGTAATTTTGAAACGAATCGAAGGGAGGGTGCTTGTTTGGAACAGTTAAATAAATATTATCTGAAAGTGAAAAATCTGAGTAAAAATTTTGGCGAAAGAAACATTTTGAGTGACATAAGTTTTCAGGTTTCAAAAGGGGAATTTATATGTATTGTTGGGAGCAGCGGATGTGGGAAAAGCACCCTCCTAAGAGCAGTATCAGGAATTGATACAGACTATGAAGGCAGTGTTTTGGTCAATGACAAAGAAGTGAAAAAGCCTTCCAAAAAGATAGGATATATTTTCCAGGAAAACAGGTTATTTCCCTGGCTTACCGTTGAGGAGAATGTAAGTTTCGCCTTAGAGAAAGAAAGGAAAAAAGAAAAGAGAAAAAAAGCAGATGAAGCAATCAAAATGGTTGGACTTGAATTTGCAAAAAAACAATATCCAAAGACTTTGTCCGGAGGAATGGCACAAAGAGCGAATATAGCAAGGACACTGGTAAATAAACCGGAAATACTTTTATTAGATGAACCATTTGGAGCACTCGATGCATTTACGAAAATTCATTTGCAGGAAAAATTATGTGAGATAAGAAGTGCAGAGGGTACAACCATGATTATGGTAACGCATGATATTGAAGAGGCTGTGTATCTTGCAGACCGCATTATCATTCTGGATAAGGAGCCGGGAAGAATAAAGAAAATTATTCAGGATGATCTGCCAAGACCGAGAGACCGGAATAGTCCGTATTTTAATGAATTAAGAAAAAAGGTTTACGGGTATTTCTTTGAAACACATGAAATTGTTGAAGATTATAGTATATAGGAGGAACGGATATGAATAAAAAGAAAATAAAAAAATTAGCGATACTTGCAATTGCGTCAGCATTAGCAATCAGTTCCCTGGTCGGATGCAACGCAGAAAAAAAGAAACAAGAGACAGAAAGTTCTTCTAATAAGAAATTAAATATTGCAATTCAGCCGGTGGTAGGTTTTTTGCCTTTATATATTATGAAAGACAATCAATCTTTAGAGAAGGCACTTTCGGATGCAGGATACCATGTGGATGTGACCTATACAGAATATGAGTCAGGACCTCCCGAAAATGAGGCTTTTGCAGCAGGACTTGCAGACATCGGTGTATTGGGAAATGTTCCGGCTTTGACAGGAATCGCTTCCGGTCAGGACAGAAAAATAATAGGAATTGCTTATAACGGAGAAGCGACGGAAGCCATTATTGTACCAAAAGATTCAGATATAAAAAAGGTATCTGATTTAAAGGGAAAGAAAATAGGGCTGGTTGTTGGATCCATTGCACAAAATCTCGTTTTGGCTGTGTTTCAGGAGAATAAACTTAACTTTAGTGATGTAACTTTCGTTAATTTATCTGCAGGAGAACAACAACAGGCTTTAGAAACAAAGGAAGTAGATGCAGTAGCAACCTGGGAACCAACCATTTCGAAACTTACTGCAGATGGCAAAAATGTTGTATTAGCAGATGGTACAGGTGTATTTTTAGGTGAGAACCCGATTATTGCAAGAGGAAAGTACATAGATGCAAATCCGGAAATTGTTCAGATATTTTTCGATGAATACAAGAAGGCGGTTCAGTTATTGAAAGATGATACCGAGAAATATGCGGAGAAGTATAGCAGTAATTTCGGATTAGAAAAAAATATTATTCGTGCAGCACTTACGCATGTGAATGAGCCGGTGGCGATTACGGAAGAAGATGTCAGTGATTTGCAGAATACGGCAGAATTTCTGAAAAATGAAAATTTGATTTCGGCGGAAATAAAAGTAAAGGATTATGTGGATTTTTCATTTAGCAAAAAAGTAAAATAGCAAAGCAGTAAAGTAGGAGAGTGAGTCATTATGATAAAAGCCAGAGATAAAGATTGGAGAAAAAAGGAACCGACGTTAAAAGAGGTCATAAAAAAATATTCGGATATGCCTGCAAGCTGGATACTGAAGGCAGATATTCAAAGGAGAGGACTTTGGTATACCAAAAATGCAGTGGAAAAGATTGATCCGGCGATTCATGCGGTTCATCAGGATGGAAAAGATTTATTTAGAAACAATGTGGATTTTGTACCGGAAGGTCTGATATGGAATGATGGAAGTTATTTAATTGCAAATTTTGACTTTGATCAGGAACATCCGGCAAGAGATCCTTATGTCGTAGATTATGTGGATGGAAAATATGTCATAATCGATGAGGGAGAAATCGTAGGAGATTTTCAGGGCTATTGGGAAAAACCTGATTTTTATAATAAAAAAGCATCCAATGGACAACCACTGAGCACTTATGTCCAGGCAAGACCACAGCGGATAGAGGTCAGTGTCAATAAGTATTGCCATTTTTGGGATTGCCCGAAAGAAGGATGCAAGTACTGCCCACTGACTCCTTCGTTTAAGGCAAGCGGAAGTACAGAAGAACAAAGTGATTTGAAATACATGCGGGAAGCATTTGCAGAGGCATGGAAACAAAAAGGAAGATATACGCAGGTGCTTCTTACGGGAGGTTCCATTCTTTCAGGGGAAGAATTGTTTGATGATGAGTTAGAAAGCTATATCAGAGTCCTAAAAATGATAGGTGAATTTTTCCCGGGGAAAAGATTTCCGTCACAGTTGATTTCGTCCGCATTCAGTGTAAGACAGCTAGAAAGACTTTACAAAGAAACCGGATTAACAATGTATACAACAGATATTGAAGTTTTTGACAAGGAAAAATTTGAATGGATTTGCCCGGGAAAGGCACATAAACTTGGATATGATGAGTGGAAGAAGAGATTAATTGCAGCAGTAGATATTTTTGGAAAAGGAAATGTAACATCAGGGGCAGTGCTTGGAACAGAACTTGCCACACCAAATGGATTCCGTTCAGAAGACGAAGCGTTTGAAAAAGTTGTAGAGGAAGCAGAAAGTATCATTTCTCATGGAATTGCACTGGCTGCAAATATCTGGAGACCAACACCAAAGTCAATTTTTCAGAATCAGATTTCTCCGTCGCTGGATTATTTTGTAAGGGTATACAGAGAGTTTGACCGATTACAAAGAAAATATATTACCAACCCTTATAATGATGACTTTAGAAGATGCGGTGCCCATGTAGGACTTGATTTGATGAGAACTTATGAGGAGGTTCAACTATGATTTTAAATAAGGAATTAGTAGAAATAATCAATGATAAAGAGACGTTAAAGTCTGTAGCAACAGTAAGCAGAGAGGGAATTCCGCATGTAGCATACAAAGGAAGTCTTCATGTGGAAGAGGATAAAATTGTATTTTATGATTTGATTCAAAGCTCACAGATTAATAAAAATCTGGTTCATGCAATCTGGTTTGATGGAAAGGTTGCAATCAATCTTTTATCGAAAGACAAACGGAGTTTTTTAATCATTGGAAAACCTGTAAAATCTGTGACAGCCGGTAAGGCCTTTGAAAAAATATATGTTGCTCTGCAGGAGAAAAAAGGTGTGGAGGTGGATTTGTCTGCCATCTGGTATATCGAGCCATTAAGTGTCAGAGAAGAAACATATACAGCCCGCAGAAAAGAGGAAGAAGAAAAATATCCATATATCAGACACTTAGACAGAGTCTGAAGAGAAAACATAAGTGCAGAATTTACCGGATTCTGTAAGGATGATTTTTTTCTAAATGGCTGGAAGAATGGTAAATTTTTATTGTGGGGTAGAATGCTTTAATGATATAATTTCAGGGAAGGAGGAGAAAGATGTCTGTAAAACAAATAGCAAAAATGGCCGGGACATCACCGGCAACTGTTTCGCGAATCTTAAATAATCCTAATTATCATTGTACCGATCCAAGTATCAGAGAAAAAGTCTGGAATGCGGCAATGGAATTAAATTATGTACCGAACGAGGCTGCAAGAAATTTAAAAAAGGGAGTGAAAAATCCGGCAGAAAAGATGCGTTATATACAAGTATTGATGACCAGGACAGAACGAAGTCAGACAGATCCTTTTTTCACAGAAGTTTTAAGGATTGTTGAGTCAGAAATACATAGAAGTTCCTGCATTTTATCGCAAGTGTGGTATATGTCAGTTTTTTCAAGTGATAAACAGTGCAGATTAAATAATGTGAATCAATTAGTAGAGGAATTGTATCAGGAAACAGAAGGAAAAAGTGATGGATTAATTGTAATAGGAAGATGCAATAAAGAGGCACTTAAAATTTTAAAAGCAAAATTTAAAAATTTAGTTTCGATTAACCGAAATCCAACCAATCGGGAAATCGATGAAGTAACCTGTGATGGTAAAAAGATAGCAACGACAGCTATTGAGTATTTAATTGGTCTGGGACATAATGATATCGCTTATGTAGGTGAGTGTCATGGAGAGTCCAGATATAAGGGATATGTCGATACTTTAATGCGACATGACTTAGAACTCAATCCTGCATATATTTTTGAAACAAAGCAGACAGAAAAAGCAGGATATGAGATTATGGAGAAAATATTAAAATCAGAAGATATTCCTACGGCGATTTATTGCGCCAATGATATTACAGCAATTGGAATGCTAAAGGCACTGGCAAAGTCAAAAAATAAATATCTGAATATCTCAGTCATATCCAGTGATGATATCGAACAGGCGCAGTTTGCCAGACCGATGCTTACCAGTGTTGCATTGCCAAAGACAGAGATGGCCAGATTTGCAGTATATTTGCTGACAGACAGGATAAAAGGACAGCATCATTCCGTTACAACGATGGAATTAGAAGGACATCTGGTGGTAAGAGAAAGCTGCGTAGATGTAGAAGAAAGCTACTGGAATTATATGATTTAGAATGTATCAGAATATATATTTGACATCAGATTAAATGTTTTTGACTGGAAAATTATCAGGTAAATTTGAAACATATGATACATTGAAAGAGTCAGAAAGAAATGATGTGATAGTTGGATATTCAGGACCAATTGAAACCAGATTGCGAGATTTCGGGGTAATGATTCCTGATGTTGATTATCCGGAATCAATCTTGAAATATCTTGGAAGAAAGATATGGAAATCAACGATGAATACAATTAATAATAATCCTGATTTGTGGAACGTATTTGTAAAACCGATACGAAGAAAATCATTTAAAGGCAGAGTGATAAGAAGTGCTACAGACTTAATCGGATGTGGTGCTACAAATGGAGATCAGGAAATATATGTTAGTGAAATATTAAATTTTGTTTCGGAATACAGAGTGTTTGTAAGGTATGGAGAAATTCTGGATGTAAGACATTATACGGGTGACTGGTCAATTTTTCCAGATGCAGAAACAATAGCAAATTGCGTGAAGGAGTACAAAGAAGGAATAAATACATATGCAATTGATTTTGGTGTGACAGATAAGGGAACGACAAATCTTATTGAAGTTAATGTATCGGGTGTCATTGGTTCCTATGGCCTTGATCCCAATATGTATGCCAAATTTATGTCAGCCAGATGGTCAGAGTTAACTGAAACAGAGGATGAATGCAGATTTTAATGGTTTTGTCGTGGTTGTAAGGAATCTGGTTATCAATAGAACCCAACGTGCCGCTTAGTAATGCGGATATCGTTGAGTTCTTTTTTATATCAGTTTTTAATTTATTATAAAAATGTAATATCTTATATTTTTGTATTTTATTGACATACTAGTAGAAACAGAGTAATATTTAATTAAAATTCGGCAAATTACGAAAATGCCGAAAATAAATAAAAAGGTGATATATTATGAAAGATATAAGTATTATAGCAAATGATCAAATGATTGTCTCTATCGAAGAGCTTAAAGAAAAGGGACTTACTCTTTATAAAATAAATCAGCTTGTAGATCAGGGAGTTCTTAAGAAACTGAATAAGAAATTTTATGAGAATACAAGTTATCAAGGTGAAGAATCTGATTTCTATTATGCATATGCGTATGTCCCGGCTGGAGTAATCTGCCTTATGAGTGCTGCAGTTTATTACAATCTTACCACCTATAGACCAGATGCGATAGATGTAGCAATTGAAAGAAAAGCACGTGTGTCAACACTTCCTGACTGGCCGGAAGTTAAGCTATATTACTACACAGATGATAGGTTTGAGCTTGGTATAGAAGCTATTGTTGATGGGAAGAATCAGTTTCGTATTTATGATATTGAGAAAACAGTTGTAGATATTGTTTTTTATCGTGAGAAGGTTGGAATGGAAGAAATGAAGGAAGTACTTGTTAATTATCTTAGGAGAAAAGACAGAAACCTTAATCGCCTGATCCGATATGCGGAGCTAATGAAGTGTGGAGATATCATGAAAAATTATCTGGAGGTACTTGTATAATGAATGCAGAATCAGTAAAGGCGAGATTAAAAAATCTGGCTATAAAAGATGGAGGAACCATGCAGGATAAGCTTATAACATATGCATTGGAACGTTCAATTTACAGATTATCGATTTCAAAATATGTAAATCAATTTACCCTAAAAGGGGGAATATTTCTGTATGCTTTGTTCGATAAAAAATTTGCACGAGCAACCATGGATATTGACTTACTTGCCCAAAGAATCCCAAATGATGTGGAAAAAATGAAAGAGGTATTTCGAGATATTTTTGCTATAGAGTATGATGATGCATTACGATACGATATAGATTCTTTAGATGTTCGAAGTATTACAGAATTCAAGGAATATCATGGGGTAAACGTGTCTATAAATGCATATCTGAATAGAACAAAGATACCGGTATCCATTGATATTGGTTTTGGAGATGTGATTTATCCTGAAAGAATGCAGATGGATTTTCCTGTGATTTTGGACATGGATGAACCAAGAATATTTGTTTATTCGATATATTCTGTTATTGCAGAAAAGTTTGAAGCGATTGTTTCTTTGGGAATCATCAACGGAAGATATAAAGATTTCTATGATATATATGTATTGGCGGGTAGATTTGATTTATCTGGTTTAGAATTGCAGGAAGCAATACAGGAAACTTTTTCCCATAGAAGTACGACATTTGATGACATTATAGCTTTTGAGGATGAGTTTGTGGAAGATATTACGAGACAGAATAGATGGAAGGCCTTTGTAAAAAAGAAAAAAGCGATAGAGGATATCAGTTTTATGGATGCTATTGCATTAGTAAAAAATGTGCTTATACCAGTGGTAGAATCTATTCAAGCAAATTTAAGATTTGATAAGAGATGGTTATGTGAAGAGAAAATGTGGAAATAGATAAGTACACTCGCTTACTTGACTTTATCATAAGACAGGAATAAAATAAACAAGTTTATTTTATGAAGGGAGATTATAGTATGCCAGCCAAGAAACAAATTACACGAGATATGATTTTAGATACGTCATTAAAACTTTTGAAAGAACAGGGATTTGAAGCGGTTACAATAAAGCGTCTTGCTAAGGAACTGGGATGTTCTACGCAGCCGGTTTATTTGTCCTTTTCTGGCATGGATGAATTGCGGAGGGAGTTGATTCCTTTAGCGGTAAAGGAATTTGAACGTCTTATGGAAAGTGACAGCAAAAAGGGTGTGGTTCGGCTTTACGATATAGAATATATCCATCTGGCTAAGAATGAGCCAAGACTTTTCTGCTTTTTATTTATGCGTGCAAATGCATTTACGGAAATAAAAAGTCTGCTGCTTCCAATCATTGAACGGTCCATCCGGGAGCTTATGGAGCTATATCATATCGACCATAAAGAAGCCGATGCTCTCCATGATCATTTGTGGATGCACACACATGGAATAGCGTCTATGGTTGCTACAGATTTTTGTAACTGGGATATGAATAAAATAAATAAGATGCTTGAGGATTGTAAAAGTGCTTTTACAAAGAAATACGAGGTGTCATATGTTTACGAATAAAGATTTGAAAAATTTGATTCTTCCACTTTTTGTTGAACAATTTCTTTTGATGTTTGTTGGAATTGCGGATACGTTTGTCGTCAGCTTTTCAAGTGAAGCGGATGTTTCTGGTGTATCACTGGTTACATCTTTTAATACAGTTTTGATTTTTTTGTTTACTGCTTTGTCTTCCGGAGGTGCAGTTATCATCAGTCAGTATATTGGAAGTAAAAATAGCAAGTTAGCTTCTCGTTCTTCAGGGCAGCTTTTGATGATTTCTACGGTTGTTTCTGTGATTATGGCGGTTTTGATTCTGGTATTTCATACACAGTTGTTAAAACTTTTATTTGGTAAGATTGAGCCGGATGTCATGGCAGCTTGTGATTCCTATCTTCTCATTACAACTCTTTCCCTTCCTGCCCTTGCGATATATGATGCCGGGGCGGCACTTTGCCGGAGTATCGGCAAAACAAATGTCACAATGTACATTTCTATTATTGCAAATGTTATTAATGTCTTAGGCAACTGTATAGGAGTGTTTGTATTAAAAATGGGAGCGGCAGGTGTTGCATATCCATCGTTGATTTCTCGAATACTATCTGCTGTTGCAGTTACTGTTCTTTGTTTTCGGAAAAGAAATCAGGTGCAATACAAAATGAACGATATCGTGAGCTGGGATGGCAGTCTGCTTAAAAAGATTATGGGAATTGCCTTGCCAAACGGCATTGAAAATGGTGTGTATCAGCTTGTAAAAGTCGCACTTTCTAGTATGGTGGCTTTGTTTGGTACATATCAGATTGCTGCCAATGGAGTGGCACAGAGTATCTGGTCGCTGGCTTCTATCATGGGACTTGCAATGGCTCCGGCTTATACTACGGTTATAGGTCAGTGTATGGGGGCAAGGGACATTGATGCGGCAAATTATTATTTCAAGAAGCTAGACAAATTACATTTGTATTGTCCGTTCTGTGGAATGCATTGATTTTTGCAATCACACCAATCATTGTATGTTACTTTGCCATTTCGCCCGAAGCAAAGAAACTGGTAATCTGGCTGGTTCTGATTAATAATATTTTCAATGGACTGGCATATCCATTTGCCGGCTCACTGGGAAATGGGCTTCGTGCTGCAGGCGATGTAAAGTTTACCATGATTGTGTCGATTTCCCTGACAATCGGTGCACGACTGTTGTTTTCTGCATTGTTTGGCCTGTGGCTTGGCTGGGGGGTAATCGGTGTAGCAATCGGTATGAGCATGGACCTGGTATTTCGTGGAGTGATTTTTATCTGGAGACTGAAATCACAGAAATGGACAAGATATCAAATTATTTAAAGAGTAAAAAATATTACCAAAATGGTAATGAATATATTGAAAAATGGGTCTAGGTGTGATATATTTTTATTACCAAAATAGTAACAAAAAGAGGAGAAGTTAAATATAATAAAAATAGTAAAGGTAACGGAGGTGTCAAATCATTATGAGTAATGTAACAGAATATAAAGATTTAGTTGCATTTCATCCAGGTTACTATATTGCAGAGATTCTTGAAGATATGAGGATAACTCAAGCTGAGTTTGCAACAAGATTAGGTACAAATACAAAAACACTGAGTTATTTGATTAATGGGCAGGCCAATATTTCGAATGATTTAGCTAAGAAATTATCTGTTATGATGGGAACGAGCGAAGAATTATGGTTAAATTTGCAAAGTTCTTATGACAAAAAACTAATTGAAATTCAGAAACAAAAAGATTTTGATGAACAGATCGGTTTAGTTAAGCTTATTGACTATAAGTTTTTTGTTGATGTGGCAGGATTGCCTGCAACAAGAGTAATTAATGAAAAAATAAGCAATTTATGTCAGTATTTAAAAGTATCCGATTTAAGGATTATGTTGACACCGGATTTTTTGGTAAATTACAGGACAGGAATTAATTCAATAAATGAGAAGAATATAATTAATTCAAGAGCATGGGTGCAAACAGCAATTAATTTTTCACATACAATTGAAACTGAAGTATATAATGCAGAAAAACTAAGATCTTTTTTGCCGGAATTAAGAAGTATGACAATTCAAAAACCTGAGATTTTTCTGCCGAGAATGCGCCAGATATTTGCAGAGTGTGGAATTGCTTTTGTTTTATTACCGAATTTAAGAAATTCAGGAGTTAACGGAGCAGTAAAATGGCTAAATGAAGATCAGGTTGTTCTAGCTATGAATAATAGACGACTTGATGCGGATATTTTTTGGTTCTCTCTTTTTCATGAGATTAAACATGTGCTTCAGAAGAAAACGAAAACAACATTTATAAGTTATACAGAGAATGAAATGATAGAAGTAAATAAAAAATTAGAAGATGATGCAGATAAATTTGCAAGTAATTATTTAATTCCTTCAGTTGAATTGCGAAAGTTTGCACCATCTAAATATACTTCAGACGATGAAATAGTTCGATTTGCAAATTACATAGGAATTCATCCGGGAATTGTAGCTGGAAGGCTACAGCATGATGGAATTTTGCCACTTAATAGATGCTCGAAATTAAAGGAGAAATATCATATTGATCTTGGCAAAAGGTATAGAAGATTAAAGTAAATAAGATTAAATGTAACTACTGTAGGGGATATTTTTGGTTTATTACTACAGAAATTTGAAGGAGCAAGTACATGGAGATATTGGATATTGTTGATGAGAATGGGAATCCGACTGGTGATACGATAGAACGTAGTCTTGCACATGCAAATGGTGTCAGACATAGAACTGTGCATATATGGATTGCAAGAAAGGTGATGGGAAAGTGGCAGGTGCTTTTACAAAAACGTGCCATGGCGAAGGATTCCTTTCCGGGAAGGTATGATACATCATCAGCAGGACATATACAGGCAGGTGATGAACCGTTAGAATCGGCAATGCGGGAACTGAAAGAAGAACTTGGCATAGTTGCAACTCCCGAACAACTGCAATTTGCAGGCACATTCCGAATACAGTACGAAAAAGAGTTTCATGGTAAATTATTTAAGGATAACGAGATTGCATTTGTGTATGTGTATTTAGAACAAGTAGAGATTGATAAGGTGACAGTTCAAGAGGAAGAACTAGAATGTGTAGAGTGGTTTGATTTGGATAATACCTACCAAGAGTGTCTGAAACATAATCAGAAGTTTTGTGCTCCTGTGAAAGGACTTGAAATTGCAAGGGATTATTTGATACATAAATATAACAAATTTCTGTAGTATCAGTGGCCTTGCGGATATTACTTAATATTTTTCAAATTGTATACGCAATACAGATTGCCGAAAATGTCAGCGGCGTGGACTTGCTTTTGTATTTTTATATATGGTGGATTTGCGTCTGGAACAAAGAATAAGTGGGCAGTATAAGAAATAAAGAATTCACTTTTTATGCACTCATATAATTTGTTGAAATAAAGGTGGCTGTGTTGTATACTTATTACAAAGAAGAATATAGAAATGGAGTGTTAGCTTGTGTCTTCTACTACTGATAAAAAAGATAGTTTAAAAGAATATATGAGGAAAATTAAAGATATAAAATTAAGAGTTCCAGGGGAATATTTACAAACAATCAAGGTTCATGCAAAATCAAAGGGAATGAGTATGAATCAATTAGTAATTTTATTACTTGAAAAGGATATGGGGATAGATATTGTTACAGTAGGGAACAAAACAAGCAAAAAAAGGATGAATAATTACATAAAAAAGAACAGCAGTTTCATCTCAAATTTTAAAGGAGGTATGACCTATGACAGCATTAAGACAGAGTGCCATAATGGAACTAGAAAAGATACCGGAAGATAAATTATCATTTATCATACAGATTATGCAGGGGGTAAACGGATTATACAATGATTCTAATGAGGAAAGGAAAGAGGCTTTTACAAGATTAGAACAGTTACGCAAAAAGGGAACTGTTATCGATGATGTAGCAGAATTAGCTTCTTACAGGGAAGATAAATATGGTAAGTAAAATTTTGATTGATACTAATGTATTACTTGATTATCTTCTTGAAAGAGAACCGTTCTTTGATGATGCAAAGAAAGTAATCCTGTCATGTATCGAAGGAAATACAAAAGGTTGTATTGCAGCTTATTCTGTTTCTAATATGTTCTTCATATTAAGGAAGGATTATACGGCAAAGGAACGACGAGAAATATTATCAAAACTATGCACAATCTTTGATGTAGAGGGCATAGATAAAGCAAAATTATTATCTAGTCTTGCTAATGCAAAGTTTTTGGATTTTGAGGATTGTTTGCAAATGGAATGCGCAAAAAGTTATGGAGCAGAATATATTGTGACAAGGAATGTGTCGGATTATTTAGTATCAGAAGTAAAGGCAATTCTGCCGAGTGAATATTTAGGACTATAATAACAAGGCACCAATGTAAAGAATTCATTCCATATGGATAATATTATGGAAGGTTGTTAGCATACGGGAATAGTTCGTGGGTGCTTTTCGTTTGGAGGGAAAATAGAAATGGCATACGGAAAAATGATAGAATTGTTTCTAGTAAATGGAAGTGCAGACAGTTTAATAACAGCGGAATTATCTAATTGGAATGGTAAGGCAATCAAGATACCTCGTATTGAGGTGGCAGCTTATAACAGAGATGATATAACACAGGCTGGAGTTTATTTTCTATTCTGTAAAGAGGAAGATGGCTCTGATTCCGTTTACATTGGAGAGGCAGAAAATGTTAAAGATCGCTTGGTACAACACTTGCGTGATTACCAAGCCGAAAAAGAAAAATATTATTGGACAACAGCGGTAATCTTTATTGGCAGAGATTTGAATAAGGCATTAATTCGATACTTAGAGAATCGTTTTGTGGAAATAGTAAGAATCTGTAAGAGATATACTGTACTTACAAAGAATACATATAAGAATACAGTTATGAAAGAATCGCAGATTGCTGTTATGGAGGAGTTTATTGATAATGTTAAGATTCTCATTAGTGCATTGGGATATAAGGTTCTTGAGCCGCTAAATAAACCAATAGCCGGTATAAAAGAGAGTGAAAATGATTCTGATATAGAAGATTTGAGTCTTCATTTGGAAAGAACAATTAAAGACTTGGGAAAAGTTGAGGCAGATGGAGTCCGTACTTCAGAGGGGTTTGTGGTATTGCAGGGAAGCCATATTGCTATTATGGATGATAATACAATTCCGGCTGTTCTAAAAGAACAGAGAAGAAAAGCCAATGTTATTGATGGGGTACTTCAGGAGGATATTTTATTTTCAAGTCCATCATATGCTGCGATGTTTGTTATCGGAAAGAGTGCAAATGGTCTGACTAGTTGGAAAGATGATGAAGGACATTCACTTAAGGAAATAGAGAATAGCGAAACGACAGAAGATAAATAATCTTTTTGCAATTCGTTTTTGGCAAAAGAAATCTTGATACAAACTGAAAAAATGTGCATATTATACTGGTATAAGACTAGGTCAGGAAGCGTACGACGCCCTGACCATTTTTTTTAGGGAGATACATTGGATGAAGGAATTTAAAAATTTTAATTAGCAACTTACAATACTTCGTAACCGAGGAATGATTGTACCTACAAATGGTAGCCCCAATATGAATGCCTTACAAAATTTTATCAGCATGTCTTAAAATTCTTACATATTTTGTGCAGAGGTAGTATTTTATAAATAAGAATTGCGGTGGATATTTTCGGATTATACCTGGGAGAACCTGCTGCGTCGGGTTCTTTTTTTGCAAAATTCAGTAAATAATCCTTGGGAGTAAGAAGTATATTTATTATTATAACAATGGAGTAAGATGGTGTTTGCATTTGCAGATATAGTGTTCCAAATAACGGAATAATATCGCAAGATTTGATTGACTTGGTTCTTCGTGAAAAATGTTTTGATGGAAAGAGCTTTTAAGAAATTGTCATTTCAGAACATTTGATAAAATTCCCATAACCCTTTACAAAACAGGGCATTCCGGGGCAAAACAAGGAGAAACAAAACAATGAATTGAAAAGAAAATATTGATGAAGTATAATTTTTGTATAGCCATTTGTTGTAAAATAACAATATCAAATTAATAGATATAAATAATGACGAAACAAGGAGGATTGACATGGGAAAACTTACAATTGAAGGAAAAGCAGAAAAAGAATATGATTATGATTTGATGGAAATAACAGTTCGCTTTCAAGTGCATGAAAAATCATCTGCATACGCAATAATGAAAGTGACAATGCAATGCGAAGAGTGTTTATCTATTTTAAATGAACAGGGAATTTCTATGGACAATATCAGGATAGGAGAAGATTCAGTTGAACAAGAATATAGGAATGATAAATTGAATGTTACTGCAACAAGAGAAATTTCAATGAGACTGCCGTTTGATACAGGATTTTCTAATTATTTTATGGAACTTATTCGGGAAAAAGAATATGAGGTAGATCTTGATATCAATCCACGTCTTTCTAAGAATAAAGAGATAAATGATGAACTTCTTAAACTGGCCATAGAAGATTCAAAAAATAAAGCAACTTTCATTGCAAATGCAATGAATCAGAAAATTACAGGAATAGATTCAGTTAAAATAATAGATAGGTGCTATGAAGGTGAAATTGATTATATGTGTTTAGATCAAGCGTATGGTATTATTCCGCCAGGTAATTTACGTTTTTCTAATCAGTTAAAAGCACCAATAACCACAAAAACAGCATCTGTTGAAGTGGTATGGATTATTGAATAGATTATGGCGGAAATGAATATCAGTGGAAAAGATAGCAATTTATATGTACAAAAAAATTGGGAGGATGATGCTATGTCAGAAAAAATCGTGTACAAAGTTCCAGAGGAAGTAAGAAAACAAAGTATAGAAACCTTAAAAGTACGTAAGAGTACATTGGATTATTTGCGTGAAAATGGATTTAAAACCATTGATGATATAATTGAAAGGCAAAAGGATATTCCTGTAGAATTCAGAGGAAATATCTATGCATATCTTATGTTTGGAATAGAAGATTAAAGGATGGTTTAGTAACTAAACTAATTAGATGGTTAATGAATGAGAGCATGACGCGTATGTTAGGTTCAGATGCAATATTCTATTTGTAACATGAAGAAATAAGGAATGTACTTAAAATATATAACAAAAGAGAGGTTGGCGAAAGTGTGTAGTGTGGCAAAACCAATTATTAAACAAATTAGAGATAGTCGAGAAGCATTGGACTTCTTTGAGACAGTATCATTGCCTGCAGAGGATGAGAAAACGCAGGCTATTATAATGAATTTTCCTACAGTTTATATTCATAATTGGCAGGATTCTGGAGCATTTGAAGTATATGTTGGGGAGACAAATAATATTTTTAGGAGAACACGACAGCATTATGATGCTGCTTTAAATTAACCAGGATGGCGAAGTAAATTGTTGAAAAAAGATGCAAGTCTTTTTATTATAGGTCATGAACATTTCAATAAATCGTTAACGCTCGATATAGAGAATCGCTTAATGCATTATATGATGAGCGTAGAGCGTGTGAAACGTGTATATAATTTAAGAGATAATCCGCAGACAAGTTATTACCCCATGGAAGAATTTGATGAAATATTCAGCAAAATTTGGAGAGGACTCAGAAAAGAAAATAAGGATTTATTTCCGACAGAAAGTGCAATAAAAGATTCAGCAATATATAAAGCGTCACCACTTCATAAACTAACTAAAGAACAGGAAAGGGCAAGGGAACTTATTGTCAAAAAAGTTTCTGAGGCACTTGAAAAAGAAGAGACGAAGCAACTAATTTTTATTGATGGTGAAGCTGGAACGGGAAAGACTGTTTTAACTAGTAGTACATTTTATGAATTATATTGTCAGGCAGAGGAGAGTAATAAAGAATTAAAATGTCAGTTGTTGGTTAATCATGGTGAACAGATTATAGTATATGAGCAAATAGCAGAGAAACTTGGGTTGACAGAAAAATACGGGAAGGTTGTTAGTAAACCTACGACATTTATCAATAATCATTCGGAAAATAATCCTATTGATGTGGCATTTGTTGATGAAGCACATTTGCTTCTTACACAAGGAAAACAGTCATATCGAGGCGAAAATCAGTTGAAAGACATTATAGATAGAGCTCGTGTAACGGTGGTAATGTTTGATGAAAATCAGATTCTCACAACGGAGCAGTTTTGGGAATCCCAGATTCTTGAGAAGTACAGAAAACAAGCAAAAGCGGGAAATAATCATATTGCATTATATAAGCAGCTTCGAATGCAGGTAGATTCTGCAACAATGGATTGGATTGATTCCTTTACAAAAGAGAGATGCTTAAAGAAAATTCCTGATACATTGGGTGGATATGACATCAAGGTATTTGATAAGCCTGAATTGCTTGATGGGGAGATTCAGAAAAGAGCAAAAGAAAGTAATTCGATATTATCAAGAGTGATTGCAACTTATGATTGGGAATATAGCTCAAATCATAAACCAGAGGATAGGCTTATGAGGTATTGGGAAGTACTGATTGGAAAATGGCACAAGCCTTGGAATAGGGAGTTGGAGTCCGAACTTACAAGAAAAGAAAAAAAAGCTATCAAAGGATTAGCGTGGGCTGAACAACCGCAAACGATAAATGAAGTTGGTTCAACGTTTACAATTCAAGGATTTGATCTCAATTACGCTGGAGTTATTCTTGGACCATCGGTGAAATATCGTAATGGAAAGGTAATATTTGATCCTTCGGAAAGTTGTAATGAGAAGGCAATTCGAAATAGAACATTATCTGATGGAACAAAACAGAAATTTGGTGAAATACTGATTCAGCATGAAGTGAGAGTCTTAATGACACGAGGAGTTAATGGAATGTATATTTATGCCTGTGATCCGGAACTTCAGAAAGCATTATTAGAAGCAGCAAAATAAAGGAGTAAGTTTAATTATGAAGCAAGAAACAATAGATAGAATTAGAAAATTTACAGAGGACAGAGATTGGGAGCAGTTTCATTCGCCAGCAAATCTTGCAAAATCAATCGTAATTGAGGCGGCAGAGTTATTGGAGTGCTTCCAGTGGTCTGATGAAGAATATGATCTGCAGCATGTCAAGGAGGAGTTGGCGGATGTTTTAGTTTATAGCCAGAATCTGCTTGATAAGCTGAAACTGGACGCGGATGAGATCATAAGTATGAAGATGTCACAGAATGAAGCAAAGTATCCGGTAGAAAAGGCAAAAGGGAGTGCGGTCAAGTACAATCAGTTGTAATAGTGGAGAAGGAAAAGGAGTTATAAGAAGATGATAAAAGTCTCATATCGTCTCATAAGCCTCGTTTTTAAGCGTTTTTTGTGCTTCAGTCTCAAATTTACCAAAGATTTACCAATATTTCTGGAGAGCCAGACTTGCAAAAAAATGAGCCAGAATGAGGAGATTAAAAACATGAGCGAATTGAAACCAAGAATAACAGAAAACGGAATTGATTATATCCTTGTCGGAGATTACTACATCCCGGATTTGAAGCTGTCGGAAGAACACCGCCCCATCGGAAAGTATGGACGGATGCACCGGGAATATTTAAGAGAAGTCCACCCAGCCAGATTGAACACATTGATACTGACCGGAGAATTGTGGACATATCTTGCAGACCTGAACGAACAGGCACAGGAACGGTTAGACACTATCATGGAGCAAATGAAAGCTGCCGAGGGCGTGACCGAGGACTTGAAGCGTACCCGTCAAATGGAATGGGTGCAACGGTGCAATAATATCCACAACCGGGCAGAAGAAATTGTTTTGCATGAGATGATTTATTCATAACGGTATGATAGAATGATTATGACAAATCGGAATTAGGATATAATAGAATATGTGATTTTGTCGTTCGACAACAAATTTTCAAGGAAAAAATAGAAAGGATACAAACATGAAAGATTTAAGATTTGATAATTTATACTCGCCAGAATACTATATGGATGTTCCTGGAAACGATGGTAGAATAGCGATAAAAAAGTTTAATGATGCAAGAGATACGATGGCAATGGCTCATTTTTCTCTGTCCTATATTGAAGATACACCAAGTGATGAGTTAGGAAAGAACTTTGCTAAGACAATCCATCTTCGTCATGCTATTGAAGATTTAAATAGTTCTTTCGACTTGTTGCTTCAAATTCCATGGTTTTATTTTAGAATATGGGCGGAGTTTAATCAGGGAGCATCACTTCGAACAAGACAGCTTAAAAATAGAAATGAGATAATAAGAAATACACAGGATTGGGTGTTTTTAGCCGAACGGGATTGTGAGTGCAGGAAAGTTATGGCGTATTTACAGACGACATCCAATCCACTTGAGACAAAAATAAATAAATTTTCTGCTGATTATATTGAAGAAGCTGGCAAACCATTTACAGTGCGTTCGTTGTGTAATGCCTTAAAGCATAATCATGCATTAAGTTTTGAAGAATTATATGAACCATATGATTTTTGGTTGAATATAGATGGACAAAAGATCAATATGCGAGAGAAACATATGGGGGTAAGATTCAAGCAAAAAATTTTAGAAAAAGAGAATCCTAATAATGAAGTAGGAGAAATTAAATATGATTATGCAGATGATTTTTCTATAGATTATGAATATACACAAGGGGAAGTTTTTCGTTATGAGGATTGTGTTGATGCAAACCGCTTAAAGATTCACGACGTTTATAAAGAGTGCTGCGAGTATTTCGACGCACTTGTTGATTTGTTTGAAGAGGTATATAACCAAATTCATCCGCAAATTGGTTTGCTCCCGACGCTTGTTGGAGAGAATGGAAAGCCGAACATTAAACCAAGTGCAAATAGTATTAGTATGAATGATTATTTTACTGTAGTGTAAATAAATGGAATCCGCAGAATCGGAATAATAAAAAACCTCGATATTAGAAAAAATTCAGTTCATGACCAAGATACCTTTCATCTGTCACAGCAATAAGAATAGAAGTTCCAGCTTGTCGTTCTAAAAATTCAACTGAATAATCCCAGCAAAAACCGCTGCTACATGGAAGCCAACAAACCATGCAACAGCGGTTTTTCTTTACCGTTTTTTCCTTTGGCTGATAGGCGTGCCCATTTTCTTTGACTTTTTGAGAATCCGAATGAGCCAGCGAAATTCTTCGTCTGACAGATTTTTATAGTTGATACCAAGCTGCTTGCAGTA